>CAKRFN010000033.1 GCA_934320655.1 uncultured Eubacterium sp. | reverse complement strand
AAGCACATTGTTAAGAGGTCGCAGCTCCCGCAAGCATGTCTGTTTTGCTTTCGTTGCACGAACCATTCCGATGAGCCGCTCTTGGAACTTGCAGTTCCAAGATGCAAAAATTCATGTAAAATTGCTTCGCAATGGAATTTTTGCACACCTGAATCATGTTCTTACGGTCTCAGCAGCAAATGCTTCAACCTGATTCAATTACGGCTTCCACGAGTTACGAGTCTCCTCTCCATCGTGCAAAGGCAGCAAAATCAGACACGCCTTTGCTCGCGCTGCTACTTCCTCATCTGAGTTGATAGTGCTTGCATGCCCCGTTCACCTACTAAAATATTTCGCAAGCAGTATATAACGCAGGGCTAACGGCTGTGGGCACAGTGGTTTCTGTCAACTGCGACTTTTGTCCGGCGAAGTGCGAGCGATTCGTAAACGAACTTCATGTCATAGCTGAAAGCCGCAGGCTATGTGTGCGAAGGACACATCGAGCCAAGGCTGAAGAGACAGCGAGACACCGCCGGGCAATCGGAGCAGCTTGATCAGAATGCCACTGCGCCCACAGCCAGGTAGCCCGATGATTAAATAGTTTCGCAAACGCCTATGCCATTATAAAAATGAGAGGTGACAAGAAAAAATACTTGACACCTCTTTTTTGTTGTAGTATGATAACTGAGGCTTGAGAGAAAAGGTGTGGTGACGATGGCATCAGATATGGAACCTAAGATAAAGCAGGCATACCTCTATGACTTTTATGGTGAACTGTTAAACGAACATCAGAGAAGAATTTTTGAGGCATTTGTATTTGATGATCTTTCGTTAGGTGAGATTGCTGAAGATCAGGATACATCCAGACAGGCAGTGCATGATCTGGTTAAGAGAGCCACGAAAAAGCTAGAGGAATATGAAAACACACTGCATCTCATGGCACGTTTCATGGATCTGCGTGAAAAGGCAGTCCGCATACAGAAGTGTGCAGAAGAATACGAACGTAGCCGCGGGGAACATCTGCTGGAGGAGATCAAACAGATCTCAGGTGAAATCATAGAGGAATTATAGCGTATGGCATTTGACGGTTTATCGGAAAAACTTCAGAATGTGTTCAAGAATCTGCGCAGCAAAGGACGCTTGACAGAGGATGACGTAAAGGCAGCCTTAAAGGAAGTCAAGATGGCGCTGCTTGAGGCGGATGTCAATTTCAAGGTCGTCAAGCAGTTCACAAAGACCGTGCAGGAGCGTGCGATCGGTGCGGATGTGATGAATGGACTCAATCCCGGACAGATGGTTATTAAGATCGTAAACGAGGAAATGACCGCACTCATGGGATCGGAGACGACAGAGATCGCCTTGCGTCCCGGCAAAGAGACGACTATCATTATGATGGCAGGTCTGCAAGGAGCCGGTAAGACGACAACCACAGCCAAGCTCGCCGGTAAGTTCAAGCAGAAGGGCAAAAAGCCGCTGCTCGTCGCGTGTGACGTATACCGTCCCGCAGCGATTCAACAGTTGCAGATCAACGGTGAAAAACAGGGCGTAGATGTCTTTGCCATGGGAGATAAGAATTCTCCGGTAGATATCGCAAAGGCAGCAGTCGAGCATGCAAATAAAAATGGCTACAATCTGGTCATTTTAGATACAGCCGGACGTCTTCACGTGGATGAAGATATGATGGCGGAGCTTGTTTCGATTAAAGAGCAGGTGGATGTGGCACAGACAATTTTAGTTGTCGATGCCATGACAGGTCAGGACGCGGTCAATGTTGCTAAGACATTTGACGAGACGATCGGTATCGATGGCGTGATTCTGACCAAGCTGGACGGCGACACCAGAGGTGGTGCGGCGCTATCCATCCGGGCAGTGACCGGAAAGCCGATTTTATATGTCGGTATGGGTGAAAAACTCTCTGATTTGGAGCAGTTTTATCCCGATCGTATGGCATCGAGAATCCTCGGCATGGGTGATGTACTCACACTCATTGAAAAGGCAGAGGCACAGATGGATGCGGATAAGGCGAAGGAGATGGAACAGCGTCTCAAAAAGGCAGAGTTCTCCTTTGACGACTATCTCGAGTCGATGAACCAGATGAAAAAACTGGGTGGACTGAGCAGCGTGCTTGGCATGATGCCGGGCATGGGCGGTGCACAGATGGCAGAGATCGAGAATGCGATGGATGAGAAAAAGATGGCGCGCATCGAGGCGATCATCTACTCCATGACTCCGCAGGAGCGGGCAAATCCGAACGTACTCAACCCGAGCAGAAAGCGCAGAATCGCAAACGGCGCTGGTGTGGACATCTCAGAAGTCAACCGGCTGGTCAAGCAGTTTGAGCAGGCGCGCAAGATGATGAAGCAGATGCCGGGTATGATGAAAGGCAGAGGCGGTAAAATGGGAAGGTTTAAATTACCATTTTAACCATAGATAAAAGAAAAATTCCAAGGAGGTGAAAGGAAATGGCAGTAAAGATCAGATTAAAGAGATTAGGACAGAAGAAGGCTCCTTTCTATAGAATCGTTGTTGCAGATTCAAGAACTGCACGTAACGGTCAGAGCATCGATGAGATCGGTACTTACGATCCTACAAAGGACCCCAGCGAGTATCACGTAGATGCAGAGGCAGCTAAGAAGTGGTTAGCAAACGGTGCGCAGCCTACCGAAACTGTTGCAAAGATTTTCAAGTTAGCTGGTATCGAAAAATAAGTGAGGTAGACCAATGAAGGAATTAGTGGAAGTAATCGCAAAAGCTTTGGTCGATTACCCGGATCAGGTCGTAGTCACTGAGACAGAAACCGACAAATCCATCGTTGTGGAGCTTCGCGTTGCACAGTCCGATATGGGTAAGGTAATCGGTAAACAGGGTCGAATTGCGAAAGCAATCCGTTCTGTTGTGAAAGCAGCAGCCTCAAAAAGTGAAAAGAAGGTTATTGTGGATATTATGCAGTAGCCATTGAGATGCATGTGTTGATACGCTTTGCGCAGTCACGCATGCGTTTCTTGTTTTGTGGGGGTGTGTTCCAATATAGACAGATAGGTGACTGCGAAACTATATAAAAATGTGTTGTCTGGCGGCGGTTTCAGCAGTATCCCGATCAGGCTGCGACCTCTTGCATGACCCAAGGTCTAACGAAAATAATTTTGCAAACACCTAATAGACACAGATACAGCAAGGAGAATATTATTATGGAAGATTTATTGCAGGTAGGTGCAATTTTAGATACACACGGACTGCGCGGCGAAGTCAAGGTATTTCCGACGACCGACGACGCATCCCGTTACGACGATCTGACCGAGGTCGAATTACAGAAAAAGGACGGCAGCTTTCTACATCTGGAGGTCGAGCGCGTCCGCTATTTTAAAAACCTCGTGATCGTAAAATTCAAGCATTACGACAATATCAACGACATCGAGCAGTACAAAAAGTGTAATCTCTATGTCACGCGCGAGCACGCGGTGGAGTTAGAGGAAAACGAGTATTTTGTGGCAGACCTCATCGGACTGACCGCGAAAAGCGACGAGGGCGAGACACTCGGTACACTCACCGATGTGCTCACGACCGGAGCGAATGATGTATACGTCATCAAAACACCGGAAAACGACGAACTGCTTGTGCCCGCGATCCACGATTGCGTGCAGGAGGTCAATATTGAAGGTGGCTATGTGACACTGCATCTGCTGCCGGGACTGCGCGCCTTAAATAAAAAGGATTAGATTATGAATTTTCATATATTAACACTGTTTCCTGACATGGTATCGCAGGGACTGAATACGAGTATCATCGGACGCGCCGCCGACAAGGGGCTCGTCACGATTGACTGTATCAATATCAGGGACTACACACTGGACAAACATAAAAAAGTTGACGATTATCCGTATGGCGGCGGTGCAGGCATGGTTATGCAGGCGCAGCCGGTTTATGATGCGTGGCGCGCTGTCGTTGATCGCATCGGTTACAAGCCGCGCACGGTTTATCTGACACCGCAGGGGAGCATTTTTTCCCAGCCGCAGGCAAAGGAGCTTGCATTGGAAAAGGATCTGATCCTGCTGTGTGGACACTATGAGGGGATCGACGAGCGTGTGCTCGAGGAGATCGTCACGGACTATGTCTCGATCGGAGACTATGTGCTGACTGGTGGCGAGCTGCCCGCAATGGTCATGGTCGATGCGATCAGCCGCATGGTGCCGGGCGTGCTCACAAACGACGAGTCCGGCAGCACGGAATCGTTAGAGGGCAATTTATTAGAGTATCCGCAGTATTCGCGTCCCGAGGAATGGAATGGCAAAAAAGTGCCGCCGATCCTGTTATCCGGCGATCATGCCAAGGTGGACGCATGGCGTAGGGAGCAGTCTGTTCTGCGAACCGCAGAACGCAGACCGGATCTGCTGGAAAAAGCACAGTTATCAGAGAAAGAATTGAAGATCACAAAAAAGACAGACAAATAGACAAGATTCGACAGTGTTCTTGTTTCGAATATGTTATGATACTGCCAGAAGGTGGTAATAAGTATGACATACGAAGAATACTGCACAGTATGATACGAGTGCAAAGCGTCTGTTAGGACAGAAGAGCATACTGGCACATATACTGGTAAAAACAGTTGATGAGTTTAAGGGCATGAATCCCAAGGATGTGGTCGACTGCATCGAGGGAACACCACATATCAGTACGGTACCGGTAGAGCCTGGACTCACAAATGCAGCCAGCGAAAAAAATGGTGAAAGACTGGTCGGTTTCAACACAGAAAATGAAGAGATCAAAGAAGGTCTGGTAAGATTTGATAGGTTCCTATGAATGGAAGGGAAATCTTGATTTGCTGAATATCATCATGCTTGGATTGGCAAAGGAACTGCCGGAACATGATGAGACGTATGAACTGCACCGTCTGCTGGGAGCATTGTTATCTAGGGAACTTACAATAGATGAAAAACTAAACATAATTGGAAATGAATACGATATTCCTATTGAGGAGAACTTCAGGAAGGATGTGAGCGTTATGTGTAACTTGAGTCAGGGAATAAAAGAAGATGGTATTGCGATTGGAGAGGCAAGAAAAGAAGAAAAAATTATTCTTAATATGCATAACAATGGTTTTACTGTAGAGCAGATTGCTATAGCTACAGATAAAAACGTAGAAGAAGTGAAAGCGATTATTGCAGGGAAGGAACCTGCGCTTGCATAGTTCTTTTATAGTAGCAGGAAAACAGTTTTCTGTGAATAAAATGGTTAGAATCAAGCCTCCAAGTCTATAATAGATTTGGAGGTTTCCCTTTGTATGTCCTGTGTGAAATTTTTGCGAAAAGAATAAATGTGATATAATGAGCGAAAGTGAGAAAAATGCAAATTTATTTGCATTTGACGAACGGCGATATTATTGAGTGATGAAATCACGATATAATGTATGAAAAGTTACAAAGATTACAAACTAGTTTATTGGTAAAAAATGATTCAAGTAGAGGATGAGAAAATGATTTTTTTGGATGCAAATGCCTTTTATTCATATTATGGAAGAAGCAAATTAGGAATGACATCTGGTGAGACTTCACATCTTCCCGTTTTTGGTTCTTGCCATAGCGGAGATTGGAGCGCAGACAGGCTACGGCAAAATCTTCATCGCCGCAGTTCAGCGTGGCAAGGCGGTAGTCCTCACGGGGGACAAGCCGCCCGTTTTCATCAAGGGTGGGCTTCATGGTAAACTCGTCATGCTCAAAAGTGAGGTAGGCTTCCGCTGCTCCGTAGTCGGCATTTTTAGAGCTGATATGTTTGAATGTTGCCAACAGCTTCACCCACTTTCTGCAAGACTTCAAACTTCAAGGCGGCAAGGTCAGAAATGGCGGCTCTGACTTCGCCGGACAGGGCGTTATACGGTACGCCGTATTCGTTCAAATACCGGGCAATCTGATTGAGGTTGCCGCCGATCCTGCCGTATTCGGCGGTCAGCTTCCCAACGGCGGCAAGCAAGTTCATCATTGACCGGGGAAACAGTTATGACGGGGCGTATGACTGCCCCCGTAATGGCTTGCCGGATAAACTCGGACTGGCTCATGCTATACGCTGCCAGCCGTTCTATGAAGTCGGCGTATTCTTCATCGGTCAGCCGGGTTTTGATTACCCGGCTGAGGTGGGGCGTGTTATATCGTTTCATAGGTGGTTGACCTCCTTTCTGTGCGTGGTGTCCTCTCACTAATAGGAGAAAAACGGGGTGTGAAGCGGAACTGTTTTTGAAAAAT
>CAKRFN010000032.1 GCA_934320655.1 uncultured Eubacterium sp. | reverse complement strand
GCGACTTTTGTCCGGCGAAGTGCGAGCGATTCGCAAACGAACTTCATGTCATAGCTGAAAGCCGCAGGCTATGTGTGTGAGCAAAGCGAAAGACACATCGAGCCAAGGCTGAAAAGACAGCGAGACACCGCGGGGCAACCGGAGCAGTTTGATCAGAATACTACTGTGCTCACAGCCAGGTAGCCCGGATAAAAAATAGTTTCGCAAACGCCTATCTTAATATAAGTATATCATGTGGAGTTTTGCACAAAATGTCAAGGTGCAGAATCCATACTTAGATAATATTTTAACAAAGTAGGATAAAGTGATAATAAAGACTTGAATTTTTGTTTGTTATTTAGTACAATGACAACAGATTGGGCATGTCCCATTTGAAAACAAACACATTATTAAAATTCTTAGGAGGAATTCAACATGGCAGTAAGAGTAGCAATCAATGGTTTTGGCCGTATCGGTCGTCTTGCTTTCAGACAGATGTTCGGAGCAGAGGGTTATGAAGTAGTAGCAATCAACGACTTAACAAGCCCTAAGATGTTAGCACACCTGTTAAAGTACGATTCATCACAGGGTAAGTATGAGCATGCTGATGAAGTTTCTGCAAGCGATGATTCCATCACAGTATGTGGAAAAGAGATCAAGATCTATGCATTCCCGGATGCAAACAACTGCCCTTGGGGTGAGTTAAAGGTTGACGTAGTATTAGAGTGCTCTGGTTTCTACACCAGCAAAGAGAAGGCTCAGGCTCACATCAATGCAGGCGCTCGTAAGGTTGTTATCTCTGCACCGGCAGGAAACGATCTTCCTACAATCGTATTCAATACAAACCATGAGACATTAAAGGCTTCAGATACAATCATTTCTGCAGCTTCTTGTACAACAAACTGCTTAGCACCTATGGCTGACGCTCTGAACAAGTATGCTCCGATCCAGTCTGGTATCATGGTAACCATCCATGCTTACACAGGAGATCAGATGACTCTTGACGGACCTCAGAGAAAGGGCGATCTTCGTCGTTCACGTGCAGCAGCAGTTAATATCGTTCCCAACTCTACTGGAGCTGCTAAGGCAATCGGCTTAGTTATCCCCGAGTTAAACGGAAAGCTGATCGGATCTGCTCAGCGTGTTCCTACCCCTACAGGATCTACCACAATCCTTACAGCAGTTGTTAAGAAGGCTGGCGTTACCAAAGAGGATATCAACGCAGCTATGAAGGCAGCAGCTAACGAGTCATTCGGTTACAACGAGGATGAGATCGTATCTTCTGATATCGTTGGAATGAGATATGGTTCATTATTCGATGCAACTCAGACTATGGTAAATCAGGTATCTGATGACCAGTACGAGGTACAGGTTGTTTCTTGGTATGACAACGAGAACTCTTATACTTCTCAGATGGTTCGTACAATTAAGTACTTCTCAGAGTTAGCATAAGATCGGCATTGACCCGCACACGGGTTTTGCTATTACAACGACTCACGAAGGGTCCGGTCGGTTTGGACCGGACCCTTTTTATAAATTTAATTTTGGAGGTTTAATCATGGGATTAAATAAGAAATCCGTTGATGACATCAACGTAGCAGGCAAGCGCGTCCTCGTAAGATGCGACTTCAACGTACCTTTAAAGGATGGAAAGATCACTGACGACAACCGTATCAAGGGAGCTATGCCGACCATCGAGAAATTGATCAAGGACGGCGGAAAGGTGATCCTCTGCTCACATCTTGGAAAAGTAAAGAACGGCCCCAACGAGGGTGAGTCACTTGCTCCGGTAGCAGCAGCACTTGAGGAGAGACTTGGCAAAAAGGTTACATTTGTAAATGATGATCACGTAACAGGACAGGCTGCTACAGATGCTGTTGCAGCTATGAAGGACGGAGATGTTGTTCTTCTTCAGAATACCCGTTTCCGTGGAAAAGAGGAGACAAAGCCGACAGAGGCAGGAACAGCATTTGCAAAAGAGTTAGCAGATCTGTGTGATGTATATGTATGTGACGCTTTCGGTTCTGCCCACAGAGCACATGCTTCTGTTGCAGGTGTGACTGAGTTTGTACGTGCAAAGGGCGGCGACTGTGCAGTTGGATACCTGATGCAGAAGGAGATCGAGTTCCTCGGCAATGCGGTAGAGAATCCGGTACGTCCGTTCGTAGCGATCCTCGGCGGCGCAAAGGTAGCTGACAAGCTCAACGTAATCAATAACCTCATTGAGAAGTGTGATACACTGATCATCGGTGGTGGTATGGCATACACCTTCTTAAAGGCAAAGGGCTATGAGATCGGACTGTCATTGGTAGACGATGAGAAGATCAGCTACTGCAAGGATATGATGGACAAGGCAGAGAAGGCTGGCAAGAAGCTGTTACTGCCGATTGATACAACAATCGCAGCAGGATTCCCGAACCCGATCGATGCACCGATCGATGTTACGATTGTAGATGCTGACAAGATCCCCGCAGATATGGAAGGTCTTGATATCGGACCGAAGACCGCAGCACTGTACGCAGATGCAGTGAAGTCTGCAAAGACCGTCGTATGGAACGGACCGATGGGTGTATTCGAGAACCCGACACTGGCAAAGGGAACCATCGCAGTTGCACAGGCACTCGCAGATACCGACGCTACTACAATTATCGGTGGTGGAGATTCCGCAGCAGCAGTCAACCAGTTAGGTTTTGCTGATAAGATGAGCCACATTTCTACCGGTGGTGGAGCTTCTCTGGAGTTCTTAGAGGGCAAGTCACTTCCCGGCGTAGCAGCAGCTGACGACCGCAACTAAATTATAAAATATAGAGAATAACTATTCAGTAATCCTCCCCACATTCGCAAAACCGCACGATGGATCGTGCTTTCCCGCTGCGATGCAGCTAATTTTGCTCATTTAGGGGTGGTGACTCTATTCGAGCCACCTTACGAATAAGAGAAACTGCTGCTTACATGCAAGCATGACACATCAGTTTTTCTTATTCTAAGATTCCTGAATAGTTACACGAGGAGGAACATGAGATGGCAAGACGTAAAATCGTAGCCGGAAACTGGAAGATGAACATGACTCCCAGCGAGGCAGTAAAATTATGTGCAGATCTGAAGGATCTCGTAAAATCTGACAGCGTAGATGTTGTATATTGCGTACCCGCAATCGACATCGTACCCGTTGTAGAGGCAGTTAAGGGAACCAACGTAGCAGTTGGTGCAGAGAATATGTACTTTGAGGAGAAGGGTGCATACACCGGAGAGATCTCAGCAGCAATGTTAGTAGACGCAGGTGTAAAATATGTCATCATTGGACATTCAGAGCGCCGCGATTACTTCAAGGAGGATGACGCTTTACTGAACAAGAAAGTAAAGAAGGCATTCGAGGCAGGCTTAACACCGATTCTTTGCTGTGGCGAGACATTAGAGCAGAGAGAGATGGGTGTGACCATGGATTGGATCCGTTTACAGATCAAGTCTGACCTGACAGGAATCACTGCTGATCAGGTAAAGAGCATGGTTATCGCATACGAGCCGATCTGGGCAATTGGAACCGGAAAGACTGCTACAACAGAGCAGGCACAGGAAGTTTGCAAGGGCATCCGTGACTGCATCGCAGAGATGTATGATGCAGCAACCGCAGACGCAGTACGCATCCAGTACGGCGGATCTGTCAATGCAGGTAACGCAGCAGAACTGTTTGCACAGCCTGACATCGATGGCGGACTGGTAGGCGGAGCCAGCTTAAAGGCAGACTTCGGCTCTATCGTAAACTACTAAGAGCGGACGCTGATTATATTAAAAATTTGATTTTAAAAGGAGATGGAAGTGGTTTCTTCCATCTCCTTTTTACCAATAGGGATATAGGAGAAAACTATGGATCGTTCAAGGGTGATATTTGGGAATGCGGTCAGTGACCGCGCATATCAGAAGGCAGTAAAATCAAAGAAAAAATATTATCAAAGATTCGGGGATGACAGTCAGGCGGACTATCCCGTGCGGATCGAAAAGAATCCATATATCGGTGATCTGCTCGGTGTGAATAACCTGCTGATCGGAGATCTGGCGCAGAATGCACATTACGAACAGGATGCGGATCATACGCCGCTCACGTTTGATCGGGAAAAGGGTCTTATCGTCGGGAATATCCGTATGGGCTTCGGGCATTACCGGATCTCGATGGCGATCGCATCCGCGGCAAAATCGATGGGCTATATTCCTTATTGGATGGATCTCAATTCCTACGGACAGACGAGCTGCACCAAAGTGATCGGAGCACAAAACGAGCTGTATTCGCTCGGTTCCAGACTTTCCAAGAATCCGGTATTTAATAAGCTTGTGTGGGAGCCGATGAACTATGAAGGATTCCGTGCGCTCAGCTACAACAGCAGCGACCAGAAAAACGCAGAGATCATGGCGACCGTATTTAAACAGATCCCCAAAGACATTCCGGTTGTCGGCACGCACGTATGGCCGACACAGGCAGCCGTGCACGCGGGCATGAAATATGTCGTCAATGCGATTCCCGATAACTGGCCGATGGCACTGCATCTGGCAGAGGGCAGCATTCATACGATCCAGTGTCACCAGTCGTATCTGGGATACCGGATTTTAAACGGCATGAATGGGCGGAAGGTCAACAAACCGATGCCAGCGGATGCATTGATCGATACCGGTCATTATGTGGATCACGAGCTTGTGACAAATATCGATGCGGATTGCGATGCGCGTATCCGCAGAAAAAAGAACGGTCAGCCGATGCGTTTTCTGCTCACGATCGGCGGTGCGGGTGCGCAAAAAGAGATTTTTGCACAGATCATACGCTATCTGCTGCCTGCGATCCGCGAAAAGCGGGCAGCGCTCTATGTGAATGTCGGCGATTACCGGAATGTGTGGGAGGAGCTCATCCGGGAGATTCCGCAGATGAAAAAGGTCAGCAGGGAGCATTTTGACGATTGGAAAGAGACGGAGCGGTTTGCGGCGCGTGCACTGCAAAATGATGCAAATATTTGCGGAATACACGGTTTTTACCACAAAAACATCTTTGAGGCAGTTTACTGCACGAACCTGCTGATGCGCAGTTGCGATGTACTTGTGACAAAGCCGAGTGAGCTGGCATTTTATCCGGTGCCGAAGCTGTTTATCCGGCGTGTGGGCAAGCATGAGATGTGGGGCGCGATCCACTCGGCAGAGGTGGGTGACGGCACGCTTGAATGCAGGGATATTCCGCATGTCCTGCAAATGCTGGATCTGTTTTTAAACGAGGATGTACTGCTGGGGCAGATGTGCCGGAACATCAAAAAGAACCGTACGATCGGTTTGTATGACGGGGCATACAGGGTCGTGGAGCTGGCAATGAGCAAAAAGAACTAACATGGGGGAAAATTATGAAACTGAAAACCGGACAAAAAGCAGCATTCGGATTTGGCGCATTCGGTAAGGATGTCGTTTATATGCTGATTTCTTCGTATCTGCTGTACTACTATAACGTGGTGCTTGGCATGAGCAGTGTATTTATCGGAACGGTGATGATGGCAGCGCGCATTTTTGATGCGTTCAACGATCCGATCATGGGAATTGTCGTCGCGAAAACACGTACAAAATGGGGCAAATTCCGCCCGTGGATACTGACCGGAACCGTACTCAATGCGGTGACGATCTATGCGCTCTATGCAGTACCCGAATCGATGGGAGACGGATCGCAGAGAGTGTGGCTGACGATCTTTTATTTTGCGTGGGGTATCACGTATACGCTCATGGATATTCCGTTCTGGTCGATGATTCCGGCGATCACGGAGCCGGGCAGGGACAGAGAGGGGCTGAGTTCGCTGGCGCGTACCTGTGCGGGCATCGGTGACGCGATCCCTACCGTGCTGACGATGACGCTTGTGCCGCTGTTGAGCGCGAGCACCGAAGTCGCAGATTACCGGATCGGCTTCCGCTACTGGGCGCTGATCGTGGCGGTTGTATTTGTGATCTCGGAGGCCGTATGCGTGTGGGCGGTTCCGGAAAAACCGGTGGAGAGCGATGCGCCGGCGACGGGCGTTGCGGATATGTTCCGCTCCCTGTTCCGCAACGACCAGGCGATGACAGTCGTCGTGTCGATCGTTTTAGTTTATACGGCGATCAATATCTGCGGCAATCTCGTCCTGTACTTTTTCCAGTTTGATGTCGGAAATGAGGGCGCGTATTCGATCTTTGCGGCAGTCGCCTTTGCCGCACAGGTATTTGTGATGATGATCGTGCCGGCACTGCGCACGAAATTCACAAAATCACAGTTGTATGTCGGCGGTTTTATCGTGCAGATCTTAGGCTTTCTGATGATTCTGCTCATGGCGTTTGGAGGTCTGTATACACCGGAAAACTGGTATATCCTGTGTGTTCCCGGTATGATGATCTATTTGGGCTACGGCGTACTCAATGTGATCATGACCGTATTTTTATCTGATTCGGTCGATTACGGGGAACTAAAAAACGGCACCAGAGAGGAATCCGTGATCTTTTCGATGCAGACCTTTACGGTTAAACTCGCGTCCGGTCTGGCTGTTTTTCTCGCCGGACTTGTGATCGACTGGATTCATCTGGACAAGACGGCGGCGGTACAGTCGCAGGATACGCTGGTCGCGCTGCGGCTGTGGATGACGGTTCCGGCGGTGATCCTGCTCATTATCGGAATTTTTGTGTTCCGGAAATATTACCGGCTGGATGATGCAAAAATGGAACAGATCAAACAACAGTTAGGAGAACACCGATGATCAGACAACTGGGAGATACGTTTGTGCTCGACACCGATCATACGACGTACTGTTTTCGCAGGCTTGCGACCGGACAGATGGAGCACCTGTATTACGGAAAAAAGATATATATCACATGTGAACAGGACGCGGACGCGCTCGTCGAAAAACATGCATTTGCGCCGGGCAATACGTGTATTTATGATAAGGAGCACCCGCAGTATTCGCTGGAGGACATGCGGCTGGAGGTGTCTGCTTATGGAAAGGGCGACATTCGGGAGCCGTTTGTCGAGATCCGTCACGCCGATGGCGGTGTGACAAACGATTTTGTCTATGATTCCTTTGAGATTCTGGAGGAGAAAACCGCGCTGCGGACGCTGCCGTCCGCGTATGACGCTCAAGGTGCAAAAGAGCTGGTCGTGACGCTGCGGGATCGCAATTATCCGGTCGTGTTGGAGCTGCATTACAGTGTGTTTGCGGCGTATGATGTCATTGTCCGCTCCGCAAAGCTGAAAAATGAGGGCTCTGATCCGATCCGTCTGGAGCGGCTGATGAGTACACAGCTCGATTTCGAGACAAATGACTGGGTGTTTTCCACGTTTACCGGTGGATGGGCGCGGGAAATGAACCGGACGGATACAGCGGTTACAGCCGGAAAATGTGTCAATGCATCGTATACCGGCAGTTCTTCGAGCAGGGCAAATCCGTTTGTCATGTTATCAAAGGCAGAGACAAGCGAGGATCACGGTGCGTGTATCGGGCTCAACCTGATCTACAGCGGAAATCACTACGAGGCGTGTGAAGTCAATTCCTTTGAAAAAATGCGCTTTGTGTCCGGCATCCATCCGGCATCGTTTGCCTATCAGATCGGCAGGGACGAGGTCTTTGAGGCACCGGAGACGGTGATGACCTATTCCGGCGAGGGCTACAATGGAATGAGCCGGCAGATGCATGCGTTTGTGCGGGAGTGTATCGTCCGTGGAAGCTGGAAAAAGAAGGAGCGTCCGGTGCTGCTCAATAGCTGGGAGGCAGCTTATTTTGATATTAGCGAGCACCAGTTGCTGCGTCTGGCAAAAGCGGCAAAGCAGGCGGGGATCGAACTGTTTGTTGTGGATGACGGATGGTTTGGCGCACGATGTGATGACACCTCCTCGCTCGGAGACTGGCAGGTCAACCGGAAAAAGCTGCCGCATGGACTGGACGGGCTGTGTAAAAAGATCCGGGCACTCGGACTGGATTTTGGTATCTGGATAGAGCCGGAGATGGTCAGTGTCGACAGTGAATTGTACCGCGCGCATCCCGAATGGGCGATGGATCAGCCGGGGATCGAGCATACCGAGGGCAGAAACCAGCGCATACTGGATCTGGCAAATCCCGAGGTCGTGGACTATCTGATCGGGGTATTCAGCGAGCTGTTCGACAGTGCGGATATTTCTTATGTCAAATGGGATATGAACCGGATCTTTTCGGATTATTATTCAAAGTATCTGCCGCAGGAGCGGCAGTCGGAGGTCGGACACCGCTATATACTGGGGCTGTATCGGCTGATGGATGAGCTGACAACACGTTTCCCGGATATTTTGTTCGAGGGCTGTGCAGCGGGCGGCAACCGGTTCGATCTCGGCATTTTATGCTATTTTCCGCAGATCTGGGCGAGCGATAACACGGATGCGTGGTGCCGTGTCCGCAGCATGACCGGATACAGCTACGGCTATCCGATGTCTGTCGTGTCCGCACATGTTTCGTCGTGTCCGAATCACCAGACGCTGCGGATCACACCGCTTGAGACACGTTTTCATGTCGCCGCGTTCGGTGTGCTCGGCTATGAGTGCAATCTGTGCGATCTCAAAAAGGAGGAGCTGCGCGAGATCCGCGAACAGATCGCCCTGTATAAGAACTACCGGAAGCTGCTACAGTTCGGGACGTTTTATCGCGGCAGGAGCGGGAACATCTGCGAGTGGACATGCGTTTCGGCTGACCGCAGACATGCGATTGGCATGATCGTGCAGGGACTGGTTCAGCCGAATACGCCGTTTGAACAGTATTTCCCGAAGGGGCTCGATGACCAGTGCCGCTATGAATTTTCAAACAGGGCGAGACGTTACGATATCCGGCAGTTCGGTGATTTGGTCAATACGGTAGCGCCGATCCATGTCAGACAGGATTCATTGCTGCACGGCGCGATTGCGAAATTTGTCACGATGCCGGGTGAGACGGAAAGCTACCGGACGAGCGGATCGGTGCTGATGGCAGGTGTCAAGCTCACACAGGCGTTTAGCGGAAGCGGATACAATGAGCAGACGAGGCTGTTTCAGGATTTTGCCTCGCGGATGTATTTTATGAATGCCAAAGAGACAGCTTTGGAAGGTAAAGAGGATGAATATTGCGATCTGTGAGGATACAGGAATCATGCAAAAGCATAATCGAGGGGTGAAAAAGCTATGAGGAATCGCTGTAAACAGATTGTAGAACGGCTGGCAATCGTTTTTGGAATAATCATGGCGGTTTGTTTTATTCTCTATGCAATTTTGATGGTATTTCTAGGTGTGTTTGTGAGTGTGCCGCATGTGATATGGCTGGGCGGAGAGACCAAGGGCAGATATATTGTAGAACGCATCAATTCGGCTGCAAATCCGTGTGAGAGTGAGTCGTACATTCACTTGTGGAAATATGAGACACCGTATGAAGGGGCTATCTGGCGATATGATCTGGAAAATGGAACGGCAGAGGAACTTGTGACAGAGGATGATCAGGCAAAGGATTTTTTTGCAGAAGCGCAGATGCTGTATTTTCAAAATGAAGAGGGAGACTATAAGCTAAATCTGCGTACAAAAGAGCTGCGACAGTTGTCACAGACAGCTGCGGAATATGCATATGTGCAGGAAAAGCTGGAGCCGGCGGTATCAGAAGAAATCTGTAGGGGCATCGAGGATGCATTGGGTGAATGCGGGTATTCGTATGTATATGCAGATGCCTGCCGGATCGACCGGTCAGGCGATCAGTGGATCGGAATCACACAGGAACCGGTGAATCGTTATAGTGATGATTTTAGGATCTCACAACATGATATGAAATTTGATATTTTGTATTCCTATGACCCGAAAACACAAACATGTGACATCCTGTATCAGCCGAAAAATAACCGCACGCGTATCATCGGCTACGAGGACGGTGTGATGTATCTGTATCAAAGGAACCGCATTTACAAAAAGCCGCTCGAGGATGAGAAAGAAAAACTCGCAATTCTGCCGCCGTCGGATTCCTATACGTTCGACTGGTGGGATGGAAAGCTGATCGTGCTCGATTACGAGACGGGCAGACTGATTGAGGTGCTGGAGGTTTAGTTGGATGCAAGATATTTCTGGAAAGAAATCAATCAAAAAGAGAGTGGCTGTCTGGTTGGGAATCCTTGTTGGAATCATTGCTTTTGTGCGGCTATTTTGGGAACACATTGTGATGGGCGTTGTTTTTTTAGTTTTTACACTCATTACTTCACAGTCACTGGGGGCACAGATGGAGGGCGCTTATTATGTCGAGCGGATCAATTCGTCAACGAATGCTTGTGTAGGCGGACCATATATGCACCTGTGGGAATCTGACACGCCGCTTGGAGGAGAACTATATTCGTATGATTTGGAGCGTGGGACAAGTGAGAAAATTTTGGAAAACGATCCGGATTATGCATCTGTGAAGGAAAGTCTGCAGTTTCCCACGTTATCAGATGAGCTATGGGAAAACATAACGGATGCGCTGCATGATGAGGGATGTGCAGGTTTTATTGTTTCTGCGCAGAATTTGGATCAGACTGAAAATCCGGTCGTGGGAATTACGCAGATTCCGGTGATTGCGCGGGTTGCCCATGATCGGATCGAACAAAAGCAGTTGCGTCGGGATGTGTTGTTTTCTTATGATATACAGACCGGCGTATGTGAAATATTATACCGCCCAGAAAACAACCGCACGCGCATCATCGGTTATGAGGACGGTGTGATGTATCTGTATGAAAAAGATGCCATATACAAAAAGCCACTGGATGGCAGGAAAGAAAAACTCGCGACTCTGCCGCTGTCGGATTCCTATACGTTCGACTGGTGGGATGGAAAGCTGATTGTGCTCGATCATGAGACAAATGAGCTGGTTGAGGTGCTGGAAATTTAATATAAAAACCTGCTAACAAAAGTCAAGTGTTTTTGAGCAGGTTGTTATAAATGTTTTGCTCTTATATTTTGGGGTACACGAAAAAGGCTGGCATTATTATCCGGGACTGTCCAAAAGTTTGTGTAAACCTTCAAATTGATGTAAGATAAAATTACTCAGTTTGGAGGTTTATTTTATGG
>CAKRFN010000031.1 GCA_934320655.1 uncultured Eubacterium sp. | reverse complement strand
GTTTAAGTTTGTTCTTGGTCATTCAAAAGCTTGGCTTTTTTATAACCGTTTTACTGTTTTTATAAAGTGTTCACAATTTCACTTCGAAAAAGCCGCTCGATTCCGTTTTACTTCATCTCGCTGTTTGGCATTCGCCAAACCCGCCTGTCATCATCTGCATTTCGTCAAATAAATTTGACTCTCCGCATCTGATTTCCAGTCTGCTTTTTCTCGTTTTTTTCAAATCTTTCAAGGTTATTTCACTGTTCAGTTATCAAGGTTCTTTTCATCTGTTCTCGTCAAACAGCTTTTGTATTATATCAAAGTTTCCAGCGTCTGTCAAGAACTTTTTTAATTTATTTTCGCTGTACGCTTTCGACTTTTTTCTCATGTCGTTTGCGACAGCTTGTTTATCTTATCATCCAGAACGGCTGTTGTCAACACCCTTTTTTCATTTTTTTAAAATTTTATACTGCTGCCCAGCCAGCTATACACCAGTCCGAGGATAACCAGCCCTTTAAAGAATCCGATCAGCACGCCCAGCGTGCGGTTCATGCCGCCTAATATTGGAATATGATTGACGATATCGAGCAGCTTGCCGATCCAGCGCAGCACAAACATAATTACTAAAAATCCGCCGAATGTAGGGATGCCTCCCTGAAAGATCGCGACATGCTTCATCGCCGCCCACAGACAGACAAGCGCCAGTGCGATCTGTGCGATCGCATACAATTCTCTGAGAAATCCGATATAGTATCCGCGCAGCGCGCATGCGAACAGCCAGATAGCTACACCGATGATTAAGACGTTTTTACTGATTTCTATCATTTCAATTTTACCTTCTGTGTCTCTCCTTCTAATATAAATGTATAATCCGTCTGCATATTTCCGGATAATACCTTATATAAATACTCCTTGAACTGATACTTGAACTTGCAGATGCCCTTTGCGTTATAGATTTCGCAGCTATCCTCGCCCTGTATGCACAGTTCGCCGTTGTCCAGTATCTCGACTTTTTTGTCGTCTATATCAAAATTGAGTTCCTGCCGCTTCTCTCCGGAAAGCTGGTAGAGCTCCAGCCGGTTCGCGCTGCCTTTTTCCCCATCATATACGAGCCCAAACTGATTTTCATTGTAAAAAATACTCTTGACCTGATCTTTTAACTCAATCACCTTGCTCTCTACGGGTTTCTGCGCTCCGGTAAAGAGAATCACCTTGTTGTCACCGAAAGCTACCATCGTATCCTGCGCGAGATAACGGATCTGCGGAATCACGACGTCCTCATATTTATAGGAACTGACGATTTTATCGATCGCATTCTGTCCGACTGCACCAAAATTGTAGAATGCAACGACAGTCTTTACCGTGCCGCCGTGGATATCCAGCATGGATACTGCCATTTTTTCGCCGTTTTCGGATAATGCCAGATCTAACGGATATCCGCTGTTCTGTACATGCAGCTCTCCTGCGGCGAGCTGGTCTCCGCTCTTATCGTACAACTGCAAATAGCTTGTACCGTCATTTTCCATCAAAATAGCAACGGTTCCCTGCGAAGCGATGCTGACCTTCTGCACTGGCATGGTTGTGTGGATGCTGCCCTGTAGATTAACCGTATCCAGAATATAGACCTGTGTGCCGCCCAGCTCATAGATCGCTACATAATTGCCTCTGGTCTCGACCATCGGATGATCCATCTCATAGGTCTGGTTCCAGATCAGCGCGCCGGATGCATCTGTGTAGACGGCTCCGTCATTGGTGTACCGGAGCAGCTTGCCCTGAAACTCTGTATATTCGGACGCACTCGTATCGTTCCGCTCCACGGATGAAATGACCTCATAG
This sequence comes from uncultured Eubacterium sp., assembly GCA_934320655.1. Classification (GTDB taxonomy): domain Bacteria; phylum Bacillota; class Clostridia; order Lachnospirales; family Lachnospiraceae; genus W0P33-017. Next base: position 9,526 of record CAKRFN010000031.1, on the reverse strand, counting down.
TCGCTGTAGACCTTATTCTGATAATAAATATAGGTCACAACTGCCGCAATGCCGATCAGGATCAGTACAACCAGCACAACCACCGCCACTTTCCGGCGGTGTACCCTGATCTTTTTATCTAACGCTTCATGGTCTACCTCTACGGTATGAAGGTTATGCTTTTGTATCTTAGCCATAAGGTTTTCTCTCTTTCCCATTCAAAATCAAGATGTTTTTTCATTATAGCACTATTTATCCAATAATAAAAGTTTCTGTCCGGCATATATCTTATTCTCGTCCTCGAGTCCATTGCGTTCACATAACTGTTTTGTGTAATCCTTGCCATACAGCTTCTTGCTGATTCCAAGCAGGCTTTCTCCCCGCGATACGATATAATAATCCTGCTCGGCAAACGCCGGTGTCTCCTCCTCGTCTGCCGTATCCTCAATCTGCGGCTCGGCTTCCGGCTCATCCGTCTGCTCCGGCTGCGTGGATTCTTCTGTTGCCGGTTCAGCCTGTGCGTCCTGTGTATCCGCCGCCTGCTGATCCTTCGTCTCGCCGATCAATGCCTGTTGCGTCTGATCTGATTCGATCTGGATCTGCGGATTCGTCTGCTGCATCGTATCTTCTGCTGCCGGTTCTTCGACCGGGCTCTCCGCCTGATCTCCACTCTCGGCTGCATCCTGAATGCCGTCCGGCGTTCCCATCGGATTATCAACCGGAGATTCTGCCTGATCTTCCTCTACATCCGCCGGAGCTGCCTCTAAAAATGATACTGCCTCCTCCAGACGCTCGATTTTGCCTGCGCTGCTCATCATATTCACACCCATTGCCGTGACTGCGACCAGCAATGCCAGACAGGAGGCATACACAAATGTCTGGAAAACTTTGCCACCCTTCCGGCTGTTTTTCGAGGTAATCTCCCGATAACTCGTCACGACTGCCCGCTGCGGGTCGACCTCCGGCTGGGGTGCCTCCTCCTCCCTGCCCTGCATCATATAGTCTCGCATCTGGGGATTTTTTTCATAATAAACATAATATCCGTCGCGCCTGCGGAGCATATTTTTCTCGTAAATGTAAAATGCTTCCTCTTTTTCGAGCGAATCCAGCAAAAATGCAAATTTTTCCTGTCCCTGAAATGCCTTTCTGTGAACCTGTTCGAGATTTCCTGTCAGCTTTGCGCAGTCTCCGGCTACATCCATGCCCCAGCCGAGAATCTCCACCTGATCGTAGTAGCATTTGATGTCCTGATAGACCCCGCCCCACATCATATCCGAAAATTCCGGCATTCCGTCCTTGAAATATTCATCCGGAATATGTACAAGACCACTGACAAACAGATATTTCTGCCCGTTTTCCTGCCAGCGCGTGCCGACAAAAATACTGCCGCGGTGTGCCCAGCCGCTCCTGCCGCTTCCGTGCAGATAGGTGTAGACATAATCTTCCATATAGATACGCACCGATCCCTGTACATTGCCGATCTGTCTGATATTCTTTGGTAACTGGCGTTTGTGCTTGTCCTCTTTTGCATTGCGATCTGTCATACTGTTATCCATAAACATATGCCCCCTTCTTTTACTTTGCCCTTACCTTATCACGGAACATATGCAAAATTTGCCGAACAGTGTAGACGCGCACAAAAAAAGAGCCGTTTGAGAGCAATATCAGCGAAAAGACCCTATTGCCGGCAAACGCCTCTTCTATTTTTATCTTACAATTCCGTTCGACCCTCAAGTGCACGCAAAAGTGTCACTTCGTCAATATATTCGAGATCTCCTCCGACCGGTACACCGCTGGCGATCCGTGTCACCTTGATTCCGGTCGGCTTGATGAGCTTGCTGATATACATCGCGGTTGTCTCTCCCTCAAGGGAAGAATTCGTCGCGATGATGACCTCCTCAACATCGCCCTGCAACCGCTGCATCAGCTCCTTCAGCCGGATGTCACCCGGCCCGATCCCGAGCATCGGCGAGATCGCACCGTGCAGCACATGATACACACCCTCAAATTTTCCGGTCTTTTCATATGCCGCGAGATCCCTCGTGTTTTCTACAACCATAATCACCTTATGGTTGCGCTTTTCATCCTTACAGATCGGACACAGCTCCTCATCGGTCAGCGTAAAGCACTGTTTACAATATCTGACATTCTCCCGCGCCTGTGTGATCGCATCCGCCAGACGGTTCGCGTCCTCTTTTGGCATGTTCAATATGTGGAACGCCAGCCGCTGTGCGGTTTTGGAACCGATACCGGGAAGCATGGAGAGCGCTTCCACAAGCTGGTTGATCTGTTTACTGTAATAATCCATGTATCGAATCGTCCTTCCCTGTTACATTAGAAAGGCAGACCGCCCAAACCGCCCATGCCGCCGATACCTCCGGTGATCTTGGACATGGACTGCTGTGAATAGTCATCCATCTGGCGCAGCGCTTCATTCGTAGCTGCCATGATCAGATCCTCAAGCATCTCTACATCATCCGGATCAACTGCTTCGGGATCGATCTTGATCTTTGTCACTTCTTTTTTACCGGAAACGGTCACTTCTACGACACCGCCGCCTGCTGCCGCGGTGATTTCCTTTTCCTCGATCTCCTTGCTTGCCTCCTCCATCTGACGCTGCATCTTCTGTGCCTGCTTCATCAGATTATTCATGTTTCCGGGCATTCCTCCGGGAAATCCTCCTCTTTTTGCCATTTCAAAATCCTCCTTTTATACGATATTCTCTGTCAAAATCTATCTAATCATCTTCTTCTACAACAATATCCATCTGTATGAGATCCTCAAGATTCGCATAGACATCCCCGAAGGGCTGTCCACTCTCGTTCGCAGTAATATGGATATCGACTTGTTTTCCTGTATTTTTTTCGATCGCCTGCCGGATCTCGGCAAGCCGTTCTTCCTCATTCAGACACGCGACCGCGACCGGATCATCGTGGACAATGAGCAATGTATTCTCACCTTCGACTGACAAATGCGCCTGTTTTAAGTAATTACGGGCAAGTCCGCCCAGATCTCCGAGCACCAGATTCCAGTTTTTCACGAGCTGTCGGATGTCCTCGGACACTGCTTTCGGCAGTTCGGGTCGCTTTCTGACCGCTGTCTGCGCGGGTTCTGCACCGGATGAACCTCCCGCCGGATGCGCTGCCGGAGCTGCCTCTACATAAACACCCTGTTCCAGCCGCTTTTCCAGATCATCCAACCGCTGTAACACGCTGGACAGATCCTGCTCCATCGCCGGACGGCAGAGCTTGATGATCGCTATCTCGATCAGAATCCGCTTCTGCGTCGAATAACGGATCTGGTTCGACAGCGCAGAACACACCTGTATATAGCGCACCAGCACTTCCGGCTTGACCATCTGTGCTTCTTCCTTTAACAGCTTGAGGTTTTCACTGGACATGTCCAGCACTTCCTCCATATCGTCTGCACTCTGCATGAGCAGCAGATTGCGCAGATACCATGTAAAATCTATTACAAACTGTCCCAATTCCCTGCCCTGTATGACCAGCTCCTCCAGTTGTGCAATACAGCCGGAAATATCTTTTTTCAACAATTTTCGCAGCAACGCGGAAAAAACCTCCGTATCGACTGCACCGAGCACTTCCAGCACATGATCGTAGGTCAGCCTCTGACCAAGATAAAAGGCGATACACTGATCGAGCAGACTGAGTGCGTCACGCATTGATCCGTCTGCCGCCTTTGCGACGTAGCGGATCGCCTTTTCCTCCGCCTCGACACCTTCCCGCGCGATCAGATCGTTTAACCGGTCTGCGATCGTATCGATCGAAATACGCCGGAAATCATAGCGCTGGCATCTCGAAAGAATCGTAATCGGTATTTTGTGCGCCTCCGTCGTCGCCAGAATGAAAATGACATAGGACGGCGGCTCCTCCAACGTCTTGAGTAGCGCATTGAACGCTCCTATGGAGAGCATATGCACCTCATCGATGATGTAGACCTTGAACCGCCCTTCCGTCGGGGAATAATTGACTTCCTCGCGGATCTCACGGATGTTGTCCACACCGTTGTTGGATGCCGCATCGATCTCTATGACATTCATAGAACTCCCGGCAGCGATAGCCTTGCAGGAAGCACAAGTCCCGCAAGGGCTGCCGTCTACCGGGTGTTCACAATTCACGGCTTTCGCAAATATCTTTGCCACTGTCGTCTTACCGGTTCCACGCGTACCGCAAAAGAGGTACGCATGTCCGATCCGATCTGCTTTTATCTGGTTTTTCAGTGTCGTTACGATGTGCTCCTGCCCTTTGACATCCTCAAATTCATTCGGACGGAACTTTCGATATAACGCCGTATAAGCCATAACTAATCACCAAAACTGATTCCTACATATTTTGCCTGCTTGATAATCTGTGAATCAGGATCTACGACCTTGAGCTTTCCTGCCACATCCTCTAACGGTACGCGCTTGATCTTGCCGTTGACCATCGCGATCATCACGCCGTAGTCACCATCCATGATCGCACGCGCGCCCTCTGCGCCAAGTCTGGTACAGAGCACACGGTCATAGGCACACGGGCTGCCGCCGCGCTGTGTATGTCCGGGAACAGTGACACGTACCTCGATGCCGGTCTTTTCCTTGATCATATCCGCGATCTCATAGGAAACAGACGGATATTTGTAGTTTTCCAGCTTCTTTTTATATTCTTTCTTGGAAAGCAGGGCATCCTCTTTGGAAATCGCGCCCTCTGCAACTGCGAGGATCGTAAAGCCCTTGCCTGCCTTTGTACGCTTGTCGATCGCCTCGATGACTTTATCGATGTCATAAGGGATCTCCGGAAGCAGGATGATGTCTGCACCGGAAGCCATACCTGCGTATAAGGTCAGCCAGCCAACCTTATGTCCCATAACCTCAACGATAAATACGCGGTTATGTGAAGCGGCTGTCGTATGGATGCAGTCGATCGCATCACACGCGATATTGATCGCACTCTGAAAACCGAAGGTCACATCCGTGCCGTAAATGTCGTTATCGATCGTCTTAGGCAGATGGATCACATTCAGACCTTCCTCGCGCAGCAGATTTGCGGTCTTCTGTGTTCCGTTTCCACCGAGGATCACAAGGCAGTCCAGATTCAGCTTGTAGTAGTTCTGTTTCATCGCCTCGACCTTGTCCAATCCGTTCTCATCCGGCACGCGCATGAGCTTGAACGGCTGACGCGAAGATCCGAGGATCGTTCCTCCCTTTGTGAGAATTCCGGAAAAATCTGCCGAGGTCAGCAGCTTATAATTTCCGTAGATCAGACCCTTGTAGCCATTCAGGAATCCATATACCTCCAACTCGTCTGCATTTTCGCTCAGACCCTTTACCACACCGCGCATCGCTGCGTTCAGTGCCTGACAATCACCGCCACTCGTCAATAAACCAATTCTTTTCATATCATTCGTTCCTTTCCTTAGAGTGTTTTGTCCCTATGTATCATTATATATGATTTCCGATTCAGGCTCAATATAAAAAATATTCGGGATCAGGTATATGTATATCATGCCCACACTTGATATTAAAAAACCTGACCTTTCCCCAAAATCGGATAAAAGTCAGGTATATTTTGAATATATTTTTTACCGGGCGCTCTGCTTTGAATCTCCACCATGAACGTTACCTCTGCAGCCAGCTCAGCCCAGGCACCCTCGCGGCACATAAGAGCTCCTGTTTAGTGCTGCTCCATTCCTGACCTGACACGGTTCGCAGGTTCCTATTGCGCAAGACCCAAACGTCTACGCCGCTTACAAAGGGCTGCTTCACAATGATAAGACCCGGGGCAGAACATCGCTCCAGCTATAGCGGATTGCTGGTACAGGGTACCGCTAACACCCCAGTTGCCCGGAGATTTCATTATAACGGCTTCTCCACGTTTTGTCAATCGCTCTATGGACGCATCTGAGAATAACGCTCACCGGATGTCAAATTCACCTTGCGATACTGCGCCAGTTCGGATACCGTCACCAGTTGATAACCCTTTTTCTTCAATTCCGGTATCATACGCTCCACAGCGTCCGCCGTACTCGAATACAGATCATGCATCAGTATAATATCTCCGTCCCTGACATTACTCATGACATGATTGTACACGCGGTTTGAATCCCGGTATTTCCAGTCCAATGTATCAACTGACCAAAAAATCAGCGGCTTTCCCGCAGAATTACGCAGATTGGTTCCGACCGATCCATACGGCGGACGAAACAGCGCCGGCGCTGTCCCGGTCAGTTTCTTTATATTTCTGTCCGTGCGGGAGAGCTGGCTGGTGATCGTCGACACCGATGCATTACCCAATACCGGGTGATCATACGAATGGCTGCCGATCTCGCAGCCCATCTGATAGATTCTCTGTACGGTCTGCGGATAAGAACCTACCCGGTTTCCCATCTCAAAAAACGTAGCATGCCCTTCGTTTTTTTGCAGACTGTCCAGAATCCGCGGTGTGTACTGACTCGGTCCATCATCAAATGTCAATGCCACCATCGGTTTTTTCGGATCAATCCGATAAGTAAGCATCTTCTGTGATTCGCTGTATTTACCGGTGTAGGTTTTACCGTTGGCACTGGCAATAGCTCTCACACGGTAGCGGTAAGCCACACCGTATTTTGCTGTCTGATCCGTATATGTATGGCTCTTTACAGTCTTGATCTTACGGTAACTGCCTTTGCCCGCTAGTTTCCTGTAGACCTCATATTTCTGTGCTTTCGCGGTCTTTTTCCAGGTCAGCCTGATGCCGTTTTTGACTGCCTGCGCCACAAGACTGTTTGTCTGACCAAGTTTTATCGGTTTTACAGGTTTTGACGGTCTTTCTGTGATCTGGATCTCCCCGGTATCATCATCGCCGTATTCCGGATCATCACTGTCCCCGTACTCTGCATCAACGTCTTCATCCTCGATGCAGACGCTTCCGCTGCAGCCCGCCTCAGCCGCATAGGACACGGCTGTACCCGAATCTCCCACAACTACCGCACACAATAACAGAATGGATATTTTTTTTGCTATCTTTTGTAAATTCATAACGTTCCCCTTTTGCCTTTTATATAGTATAACACCTTTTATCCGGTTTCGTTTTACAATTCTGCCAAATAATAATATAATGTACAAGTATTGCCTATGAATACAGAAAGGAATCTAAGATAAATGGAAAAAAGAGAACGTCTCGGCAGCAGACTGGGCTTTATCATGCTCTCAGCCGGTTGTGCGATCGGATGTGGAAACGTATGGAAATTCCCGTGGATGTGCGGACAAAACGGAGGCGGCAGCTTTATGCTGGTATATATTTTATGCCTGCTGCTGCTCGGACTGCCTGCGATGATCATGGAGCTGAGTGTCGGGCGCGCTGCGCAGACCAGCCCTTTATACATGTATGAAAAGCTCTCCGGCGGTGGAAAACGCTGGCGGATTCCCGGTGCGATCTGCCTGATCGGAAATGTATCGCTGATCGCGTTCTACTCGGTCGTGACCGGATGGATCATCTATTATTTTGTAAAATTTCTCACCGGACAGAATGCCAGCTTTGGATTTGAGTCCATGATTGCCGATCCGTCGGTCAATGTCACCTATCTGCTGGTCACAATCATTGTCACGTTCGTGATCCTGAGTTTCCACCTGCAAAACGGACTGGAGCGGATCACCAAATATATGATGCTGGCGCTCATTATTCTTATGCTCGTGCTGGCAGTTCACAGCCTGACGTTAGACGGCGCTGCTGCCGGTCTGTCTTTTTACCTGATTCCGGACTTCTCCAAGCTCAACGGCTCTGTCGTAGTCGGGGCGATGAATCAGGCATTTTTCACACTGTCCACCGGAATGGGTGGCATGGCGATCTTCGGCAGCTATATCGAGAAAAACCGTTCACTCATGGGCGAATCCATTCATATCATCCTGTTGGACACGCTGGTAGCGGTGATCGCCGGAGTCATTATGTTTCCTGCCTGCTACACCTACGGGCTGGAGGTCAATGCCGGTCCGAGCCTTTTATTTGATACGATGGCAAATGTGTTTAATCACATGAACGGCGGCAGATGGTGGGGCGCGCTGTTTTTCCTGTTTATGATTTTCGCGGCGCTCTCTACAATGCTTGCCGTATGTGAAAATATTCTGGCTATGGTGCGTGAGCTGACCGGCTGGTCAAGACCAAAGGGCTGCGTAGTATGCGGTATTGTCACATTTTTACTTGCCCTGACAACAGCATTAGGCTACAGTGTATTGCATTTCCAGCCCTTTGCCGCTGGCACCGTATGGCTTGATCTGTGGGACTTTATCGTATCGAACAATGTGTTGCCGTTAGGATCTCTGTTTCTGGCACTGTTCTGCTGCTATCGTTTTGGCTGGGGCTGGGATAACTTCCTCAAGGAAGCCAATACTGGTAAAGGATTGAAAGTGCAGAATTGGATGAAACCGATTTTTAAATATTTTGTACCGATTGTGATTGCATTTATCTTTATCTATGGAATGGCCACATTCGCATGGCGTTAGAGGTTTAGCTAGAAATTTAGCTGCAACTGCCACGGCAAATATTTTAAAATAATTTTGCAATCACCTGTGCAATATGATCCCGAAAGGAGGGAACTTTAAGCAATCAAAATCATTGTCAATAGTGATTAAATGTGTTAAAATATGCTCATGGAGGATATTGTTATGAACGCATCTAATATCACTAATTACAAACCAAAAGATTTTGCTGAATTATTGGGTGTCTCAGTCAAAACGTTACAACGTTGGGATAGAGAGGGGATTCTGAATGCAAATCGGACTCCGACTGATAGGCGTTATTATACTTATGACCAATATCTTCAGTTTAAGGGTATAAATACTGAAAACGATAATCGTCAGATTGTTATTTATGCCAGAGTATCTACAAAAAACCAAAAAGATGATTTACAAAACCAAGTAACTTTTTTACGTCAGTTTTGCAATGCTAAAGGTATCATTGTAGATCAATGTATTGAAGATTATGGAAGTGGGCTTAACTACAATCGTAAAAAGTGGAATCAATTATTAGATGAAGTAATGGAACAAAAAATCAAAACTATTATAGTTACACATAAAGATAGATTTGTCAGATTTGGCTATGATTGGTTTGAAAAATTCTGTATGAAGTTTAATACAAACATAGCGGTAGTGAATAATGAAGAACTATCACCACAGGAAGAACTCGTACAGGATATTGTTTCTATACTTCATGTGTTCTCTTGCAGGTTGTATGGACTTCGTAAGTATAAAAAACAAATAGAAAGGGATGAGGAAATTGCTAAAGAGCTTCAAAACGGAAATAAATCCGACAGTCGAGCAAAAAATCAAGATTAACAAGACTATTGGCACTTGTAGATATGTTTACAACTTCTATCTCGGTTACAACAAAACTTTACACGATAAAGGTGAAAAGTTTATGACTGGCAAGAGTTTCAGCGTATGGCTCAATAATGAGTACATTTCTAATAATCCTGATAAAGTATGGATTAAAGAAGCGTATTCAAAAGCTGTAAAAAAGTCTATTGAAGATGGATGTACTGCATTTACAAGATTTTTTAAACATCAAAGTGCTTT
>CAKRFN010000030.1 GCA_934320655.1 uncultured Eubacterium sp. | reverse complement strand
TTCACTCCTTATCGTTAGACTTATGTTTGCTGTTTCAGACTTGACAGCAACCTATGTTTTCTTATAATGCTAGTATAACTATAACCCGTTCACCCATGAACGAAGCAAGTATTTTTTAGGAGGTACAGGATGGAAACAGATACAAAAAAGCTCTTTCAGATCACTGAGGCGGCGCATGCCTGTGGCGTTTCCCGCAGCACGTTGATGCGCATGGAGGAAAAGGGACTGCTCACGCCTGCCTATGTCGCGCCGGAGAGCGGGCGGCGGTACTACGATAACCACAACATCGCGCGCGTTTTGCAGATCGAAAAATTCAAATCCATGGGACTGGGCGCACAGGAGATCGCGGACTATTTTGTACGGGGCGGTGAGGTGTCGGGACTGCTCGAGGTGTTGGAGGAGCGTTTGCAGGTTCTTCAGCAAAGTGTGGAGGAGCTGCGGCTGCGGGCGGGAGAGTGCACCGCTATCTCCGCGCAGCTGATACAGCTCCACGCGGTGACCTGCTGCATGAAGAAGTGCATAGGACGCACGATTGCGGAGAAGTATGCCTCCATGTATGAGTTTTACAGCGAGTGTATCAGAAAGGGCTGCGTGCTTTCCGACGAGCCGATTTTTACGATGCAGGAGCGGAACGATTATCTGGAGGGTTACATCGGAGAGAAACCCTATCCCTACTGGGTCTGTGTACCTGTGCGGCAGGAACAGGCGCCTGTGGATGCGGTCGTGCTGCCGGCCTGCCGGGCGTTGTCCTTATTGTACTACGGTGACTATGACGACGGATTAGACGAGGTATGGCTGACGCTGGGACGCGAGGTGAAGGAGCGCGGGCTGACACCCACCGGTCTGCCGCGTGTGCTGGGCATCGTCGCGCCCTATACGGGGCGGGAGATCGACACACGGCGCTATTGCTCGAGAATTGTCCTGCCCGTGAGCGCCTTATAAGCGGTCATGGATTCCCAGTACTTTCTGGAAAAGTAACGTCGCTTGCAACATAAAATAATCCCCTATTTGAGGTAAAGAGAATAGAGGTTGTTGGATTAAGGTGTAAAAACTCCTGCTGTAAATGTGTGTTGGCAATAAAATGGCTTTCTTTCAGTGAGAATGAAGCAACGTTCAAATCCAATGAGGAGCGTTGTTTGTCCGGAATCAGAGCTAAAAACAATCTTGTGATGTATTGCGGATCCAAAGGATTCACCGGTGTAATGATTGTTTATGACTTTGGCATTTGCATTGATATTCAGAATAGAGGTGAGGGCAATGTTAAGGTGATGCTGCTGCCGGATGCCATGAAGGGGCTGCTGCAAAGAGCGGAGGCTGTCGCAGTGCGGCTGCATTTTATCGGTGAACCGGTGGAAATATATTTAAAATCGGTATATGATAGGGGATAGAAACAGCATAGATTGTATGATGCGTATAGTGGTATAATATGATCAATATGTGAATTTGGGGAGCGTGATGTATATGAGCGAGCAAAAGAAAGTGATTAACTTTATAGTTGCATGTGTGAATGAATTTGCATGGAAGTATCATATCAGTGCCAAAGAAGCATTCCAATATTTATTTCAGTTTAAAGCGATCGAATTTTTAAAAGAAAATTATGAGGCAGAGCATATTTTGTCTTTGGAAAATGTAATAGAAGATATGGAATTATTGTGCAGGCGGAATGGAGGAAGGTTATGAATCTGTATCATGGGAGCAATGTTTGGATAGATAGCATCAATCTTGCAATGTGCAGACCGAATAAAGACTTTGGGACAGGTTTTTATCTAACGGATATCAAAGAGCAGGCAGAGCGGATGGCAATAAGAGTTTCAAAGATTTTGGAGAACAGACATCGGAAGAGTGGGCATGATTTATAAAAAAACTTCTTCGCAATATTCATTTCATACAGAAAAGGGAATCAGACTGTTGAGAAAGGTGGAAAATTAAATGAGTATACAGGAACAGTTAGTTGAGTATATGACACAGGATGTCATAGGTCTGATTGTTGAAGATCAGTGTTTGGAATGCGACGAGGCAATGAACCGGTTCTATAATTCCGAGGTGTTTGAAAAATTACAGGATCAGGAAACCGGATTATATCGTGAAAGTCCTGCCTATGTATATGATCTGTTCAGGGATGAAATGAATTTTGGACATATTGTTCAGGCTGAGATTTAAAGGAAGAGAAGAAATAAAATCTACTTCGTCATAGCACAAATTCAGAAGTATCATGATCGCTGCATCTCTATAATGGAGTTCGGTAACAGATACCGGAAAGGTATCGGAACAGGAGTTGGAAAAGGAGATGCGACGATGGATATGAAACGAATCAAACAAAACAAACTGAAAACGATTCTTCAGTTTTCGATTCCGAGTATTATAGCGATGCTGTTGCAGACGATCATCACGATCACGGATGGCTATTTTACCGGAAACTATGTAGGCGAGCAGGCATTGGCAGCGATCAATCTGGGGCTGCCGATCCTGTATTTTTATCTGGGTATGGGATTATGCGTAGGCGTGGGCGGTTCCGTGATCTGCGGCAGGCTGCTCGGAGCAGGAGACAGACGAACCGCCAATGAAGTGTTTTCGCAGACGATGGCGACAGCACTCGTTGTCTGTGTGCTGGTTTCGCTGCTTGTAGGTGCGCTGTTTACGCCGATTCTTCACGTTCTGCGGGCAGATGGCAGTCTGGCAGGCTATTTTACCGCGTATTACCGGATCATGCTGTTTACTTATCCGCTCATGGTGCTCGGAACAATCTTTGGCATGTTTATCCGTGTGGATGGCAAGCCGCAGCTGTGTATGCTTGTGAGCATTGCGGGATGCATCCTGAATGTAGTGCTGGATTACATGTTTGTAGCAGTCATGGGGATGGGGATACAGGGCAGCGCGCTCGGATCTCTCATCGTACAGGTCGTTACCGCGCTGATTCAGCTTGGCTATTTCCTGAGCCGGAGCGCAGGCATCAGATTTCACCGCTTTGTGTTTGACCGTCAGATCAACCGTGAGATGTTTTTTAACGGTTCTTCGGAGTTTATCGGTGAGATGGCGAGCGCCATATCGATGTTTGCATTTAACTATGTGCTGATGAAGTATGTAGGAGCCGAGGGCGTGGCGGCGTTTACGATTCTTGGCTTTGTTGTGTATGGCTACAGCATGATCTGTATCGGCTTTGGACAGGGCATCAGTCCGCTGGTCAGCATCTGCTGGGGCGCACGGGAGACAGAGACCGCTGTGGCGATCCGAAAGATCACAAATGGGATTCTGCTGGCAGCAGGCATTGTGGTGGCAGGTGTCTTTTTCCTCGCAGGCGGAACATATGCGGGAATGTTCGGCTGCAGCAGTCACGTAGCAGATATGGTGGCATCGGGATTCCGGATCTACGCGGTGACATTTGTTGTGATGGGCTATGATGTGATCGGTTCCATGTACTTTACGAGCTGCGGGGATGCGAAGTCATCGGCACTGATCTCCGCGCTCAGGGGAATCGTACTGTTGCTGGCGTTTACACTGATTCTTCCGGCGGTACTTGGCATGACCGGCGTGTGGCTGGCAGCACCGTGTACGGAGGTTTTGACAGCGATCGTGTCAACATGGCTGTTCAAAAAGCAGCAAAACAGCATGAAAAGAGGGATGCAGGATGGAGCACAGGGAGCAGATCAGCACTACTATACGGAGTGCGGTTATCAATCAGGCAATTAACTACATCTTTGACCATATCGATGAGGATCTTACGGTGGATGATGTGGCGCGCCACTGTTCGTATTCCAGATACCACCTGACCCGCATGTTTAAAGAGGATACGGACGAGGCGTTGTATCAGTTTATCAAGCGCGTGCGCTTAGAGCGCAGCGCATGGCGCCTGAAAGTAGAAAAAGAGAAAAGCATCACAGAGATTGGCGGAGAATACGGGTATTCTTCGTCAAATTTTGCGACTGCGTTTAAGAAGCATCTGGATCTTTCGCCCGCAGCGTTTCGCAAAGCCAGCGAGCAGATGGTGGAGGCGAGTTCTTTTTCGCATGGGATCACGTTGGATGAACTGGATGCGGCGGAAAAGCGGATCACGATCGAGCATCTGCCTGAGTTTACCGTGATTTATGAGCGAAAGCGGGGCAATTATCATAATCTGCCGGAAGAGTGGTGCAGATTTATCGAAAAATATGAGCATCTGGCAGCAAAGGATACGGTCTATATCGAGTGTACGATCGATGATCCGTCGATCACGGACGAGGACAACTGTATGTATGAGCTGTGCCAGACGATCGCGCCGGATCATCCGGCATTGAGCGGGCATACAGACATTTTTACACACACCTTGGACGGCGGAAAGTATGCGGTGTATCATTTCAAAGGTTTCCCGCAGTTCCTGTTTATGGTGTATCAGGAGATTTTCTGCAGGTGGCTCTCCCGCACCGGCAATCAGATGGATGAGCGGCCGATTTTTGATATTTACCGGCAGGTGGGGGAAGACGGCTATATGGAGATCGATATTTGTTTTCCGTTAAAATAGGAATTAAAAAATATTCATGTAGAATAATGTAAAATTCGTGTAAAAATATATGTATTTTTACACGAATTTTTGTTATAATAATAGCATCATAACCGAGGAGGGTGAATGATGTATCGGAAAGTAATGGCTTTTTTAGAAGAATGGAAAGAAAAAGAGCACCGCAAACCCTTGATTTTGCAGGGGGCAAGACAGGTTGGAAAAACCTATTCCGTTTTGGAGTTTGGACGTACCCACTATGAGCATGTGGCGTACTTCAATTTTGAGACAAACCCAAAGCTGGGTGAAACGTTTGAGGAAAATATCAGTCCCGATTACCTGATACCTGTTTTGTCGCACATAGCGGGACAGACGATTGTGCGGGAAAAGACGCTGATTGTATTTGACGAAGTGCAGCTTTGCGAGCGGGCATTGACCAGCCTGAAATACTTTTGTGAGCAGGCGCCGGACTATCACATCATTGTGGCAGGCAGTCTGCTTGGCGTGGCGGTCAATCGGGCAAAATTCTCATTTCCGGTCGGTAAAGTGGATATGAAGACCATGTATCCAATGGATATGGAGGAATTTTTGCTCGCATTGGGAGAAAAGGAACTGGTTGACCGGATCAGACAAAGCTTTGAAACAAATCAGCCTCTGCCGGCGGCATTGCATGATGCGGCGATGCAGTATTACAGGCAGTATCTGGTTGTTGGTGGGATGCCGGAATGCGTGCTGCAGTTTGCGGAGACAAAAGATTATATTTTAGTGCGGCATACGCAGGATACGATTCTGACCAGTTATTTGAACGACATGAGCAAATATAATCATTTGAACGAGATCAAAAAGACGAGACTGGTATACGATAATATCACGGTTCAGCTTTCCAAGAAAAATACGCGGTTCCAATATAAGCTGATCAAAAAAGGCGGACGCGCTGCGGAGTTTGAAAATGCGATTGAATGGTTGCAGTTGTCCGGCATTGTGTCGCAGGTTTACCGTGTGGAACAGATCAGGAAACCACTGGAGAATTACAGGAATATTGATGCATTTAAAATCTATGTCTCGGATCTGGGGCTGCTCTGTGCAAAAAAGGATCTGGTGGCGAATGACATTCTCTACATGATCGACGAGCTGGATGATTTCAAGGGCGGCATGGCTGAAAATTATGTCAATGTACAGCTATCGATCAACGGTTACCGCACCTATTACTGGGAGTCAGAGCGCGGGGCGGAGATTGATTTTATTATCCAGCGTGAAGGGCAGCTCATACCGGTAGAGGTCAAATCGGCGGACAACACGCGGGCAAAAAGCCTGAAATTCTATATGAATGCTTATCATCCGGCTTATGCCCTGAAACTGTCAGCAAAAAATTTTGGCTTTGAGGATGATAAAAAAATCGTTCCGCTATATGCGGCATTTTGTATTTAGGGATTTTAAGAAACAGGATCCAGGATGCATCTTAGTTGCTGTTCTGTGCATGTCAGTCGGTTACAGGTAGACAAAGCCATCGGAATTGGTATATAAGGTTAAGAGGGAATGAAAGGAGCAGCTATGGCAGTATTGGAAATTAAGAATTATTCAAAGATCTACGGAGGGAATAAAAAGGCAGCCGACAATGTGTCACTTGTAGTGGAGCCGGGGGATATTTATGGCTTTATCGGTCATAACGGCGCCGGAAAATCCACGACGATCCGTGCGATTGTCGGTGTGCTGGACTTTACGGATGGCGAGATCCTGATCGACGGAAAGTCCGTCAAAACCGATGCGTTGGCATGCAAAAGGATCACCGCGTACATACCGGACAATCCGGATCTGTATGAGAATCTGACCGGTATCCAATACCTTAATTTTGTGGCGGATGTGTTTGACATCAGCGCGGCAGAGCGGGAGGAGCGCATAAAAAAATACGGCGATATGTTTGAGATCACGGAGGCGCTCGGAGATCTGATTTCCTCCTACTCCCACGGTATGAAACAGAAGGTCGCCATTATTTCGGCTTTGATCCATGAACCGAAGCTGATGGTGATGGATGAGCCGTTCGTAGGGCTTGATCCAAAGGCAGCCTTTATTTTGAAAGAGATTATGCATGAGATGTGCCGGAAAGGGGCAGCAGTCTTTTTCTCCACACATGTGCTGGAGGTCGCAGAAAAGCTGTGTAACAAGGCTGCCATTATCAAAAAGGGACAGCTGATTGCTTCGGGAACGATGGAGGAGCTGACCCACGGGCAATCTTTGGAGAGCGTATTTATGGAGGTTGTCAATGAGTCGTAAAAGGGTGTTGCTGCTCCGGACACTGCTGCTGTCCACGAGCAGAATCAATAAAATGAAATACTCCACGGATAAAAGGGCAAAAAATAAGGCGATCGCAGGCTTTGCCGGTGTATGCATACTTTATCTTATGCTTATGGTTTATAGCATTGCTGCCTGTGTGGGCTATGGCGTGCTGGGGCTCATTGACTGCGTTCCGGTGCTCTGTGCGGCAACCGTTTCCGTGCTGGCATTTCTGTTCACCTTTTTCAAGTCAAACGGATATTTGTTTGCTTTTAAGGAATACGATATGCTGATGTCACTTCCGTTTGAGACAAAGACGATCGCCGCGGACAAGTTTTTATATATGTACGTGGCGAGTCTGCCGTGGTATGTATCGATTTCGTTGGCGATGATGATCGGATACGGAATTTTTGCGAAGCCGCATCTGCTTGTATATCCGGTATGGATACTGCTGACGTTTGTGCTGCCGGTGATTCCGATGTTAGCCGCTGCTTTTATCGGATTCCTGATCGTAAAAGTGAGTGCCGGATTCAGACTGAAAAATATCATTCAGATGGTGCTGACATTTGCGTTTGTCATACTCTGCTTTTCGAGCCAGTACATCATAGATGTGCTGATCAGGAGTGGGGACACGGGGTAGGTGCTGCAGCAGGCATCTGACAGCATCGAACATGCGGGCAGGATCTATCTGCCGATCGCATGGTTTTCCGGTGCGGTCCGGGAGTTCGCTGTATGGGATATGCTGCTTTTGCTTCTGGTATCAGTGGTATTGTTTGAACTGGTTTTTGGCATTGTCGGCAGATATTACCGAGAGCTGAATTCGGCATTGAAATCACATGCCGCGTCAAAGACCTATCGGATGACGGTACAGAAGAAGCACAGCGTGGTAACTGCCATCGCGTACAAGGAATGGAAACGGATGCTCGGCTCACAGGTCTATATGATCAATGGAAGCATGGGTGAAATATTGGTGTCGCTGTTTGTTAATTTTGACAAACTGATGCAGGTGATGCTCAAAGGTGCACCGGTTTCGGCAGAAATACTATTTCCGGCGATTCCGCTGATTGTGTATTTTCTGGTTGGCATGGTTGCAACGACTGCCTGTTCACCGTCCTTAGAGGGTAAAAATTATTGGATTTTGCAGAGCCTGCCGATCAAAAAAAAGCAGATTTATCAGGGAAAGATGCTGTTCAATCTGTGTCTGACAGTTCCAGCCGGGGTGTTTTCCACCATCTGCCTGTCGCTTTCGGCGGGCGTACCGCTTGTGAATGGCATCATTTACGTTGCGGAGATCCTTGCGCTTTGCTGCTTTTCTACCGCATGGGGCTGTGTCTGCGGAGTAAAATATATGCGTCTGGACTGGGAAAATGAGATCGAGGTGGTAAAGCAGGGCGCAGCAGTCACGCTTTATCTGCTCCCGAATATGTTTGTGACGATGGGCGTGGTGGTTCTGGTCGTTGTGCTGGGGCTGCATATGAATGCGAATCTTCTGTCGCTTGCGGTGACGGGGCTTGCGCTGGTGCTCGCCCTGCTTAGTTACCGGCGCGTGATGAGATTTTAAGAAACCCTGCCCGTCAGTAGAGCCGGATGTCCGGAGTGCAGTATCGGCAAATAATATGTCCTGCACAAGGAAATATCAACTATATCATATCCGTTCGTCCGGCATTGAACGGACGGCTGTACGCAAAAATGGAAAACGGGGAGGAAATACTGATTACGCGAAAGTATGCGAAAGAGATCGCGCAGTATTTTATGGAGGAGGAAAGTGATGAAAGAATTTGATCCGGTAAGAGAGTTTCTGTTTGATTACATCACTGTTGTGGCAGAGTGTACACTTGCGATCGCGTTTGTGGGGAGTATTTTTGCACAAAATGTGAGTATCAGCTTTTTGTATTTTTTCCTCCCGTTCGGGCTGGCGTTTCTGTGTATGCTGCCGTGCATACCGATCTATCTGAAAGAGGATATGACGGTCCGGCAGATCTGGTGCCAGAGAGGCGTGGAGCTGCTTGTACTGGAGATCGCGATGTGTCTCACCGTCCGCCTTGTCATGGGGGAGGCACTGCCGAAGGCAGGTTACGCAGCGATTCTGATTTCTACCGCATTTTTTGATGTGCTGTCCTATCTGATAAAATGGTATCTGGAAAAGGAAGAAGCGGACAAGATCAACCAGAAAATTGAAGAACATCGAAAGAGAAAGGCTATAAAAAATGAATAAACAGACAAAAGGTGCTGCCGCATATATGAGCGGTCTGCTTTCGCTGGCAGTACCGATTATTTTGAATAACATTATTGCACAGGTACAGATGCTTATAGACAAAATGTTTCTAGGGCATGCAAATGATCTGTACCTGAGTGCACTCGGAAATGTCTCGTCCCCGGTGTGGACGACCATGTCCTTTTGCAATTCGCTCGCCATGGGCGCGTCGATTCTGATCAGTCAGAACGTAGGGGCAGGCAAAAAAGAACATATGGAAGAATACGCCGGAGCGATGATCAAGTACAACAACGTCCTGCCGGTATTTCTATTTTTCTTCTGGATGCTTTTCCCAGAGCCTGTATTCCGGCTCATGGGCGTGTCGGATAACGTTATGCCGCTGTGTCTCGGCTATGTGAGATGGTATGCGCCGCTGTTTCTGCTGATCGGTATGGGCGGTTCGCTGTCGGTCATCATGCAGACCTCGAATTACACGAAGCCGCTGGTGCTGTACGGACTGCTCCGGTCACTCATCAATATCTGTCTGGACTGGGTGCTGATTTTCGGAAAGTTCGGATTCCCTGCGATGGGGATTCAGGGAGCGGCACTCGGAACCGTGATTGCCGAGTATCTGGGAGCGGTTTACATAACAGTGGTATTTTTCAAGAGTAAAAAGCTGACAACCAGACCGACCTGGGCAGCGGTGAAGCATGCGCGGATCAAAAGCTATTTTACTGCCGCAAAGCTGGGCATCAATATCGCAATGGAGGATTTCGCGTGGAATATCGGCAATCTGGTTCTGATCAGGATCTTGAATGCGATTGACGAATATGCTGCCGGAATCTATACGATCGTGTTCAGCGTGGAGCTGCTCGTGGTGGTCGTCGTCGGAGCGGTCGGAAGCGGTGCGATGACACTGACATCGGAGGCGACCGGAAAAAGGGACGTTTCACAGTACAAGGGAGCGACGGTGTGTGCGTATGGAGTCAGTCTGTTTGTGACTGCGCTGCTGTTAATCGGAGCGATCCTTTTCCCGAAGCAGATCCTCTCCCTGTTTACCAATGACGCGAACGTGCTTGCCACCTGTGGGATCTATCTGATTTTAGTCGGCGTCAATCTGATCTCGAAATCCGCCAATATCATTGTCGGAAATGCGATCCGCGGCAGCGGTGACACCAAGTGGATGCTGTATACGCAGTTATTCGGAACGGTGTGGGTAGTGAGTGTTGCGGCACTGCTTGTGTTTGTGTGCAAGCTGGGCGTTTTAGGTGTATTTCTGGCTGTTCTCGCGGACGAGTTCGTGCGCGCGTGGATCAATCTGTGGAAGTATCTAAGGATTGTAAAGAGATGGAAGCCTGCGGTCTGAAATTTTCTACAAATTAGAGATGCGATTTTAGGTAAAAACAACGAAAATAGATTAAAAATAAAGTAAATATTGGCTAAAATATGGAAAACGGCTGGCAACGACGGATCTCGCGTATTTGCTGCGCATCGACGAGCCGCCGTTTGTGCCGTCTAAAAATCTGAGGGAAAAAGTGTCTTTTCTGGACACGTATCCGATGGAATATTCCTTTGGCGGCACTGGCGATTTCAGGGAAAGCTGTATCACTGTGACGACAGAGGATGGGCAGCAGGGACTCGATCTGACGTATGTAGGACACCGGATCTATGAGGGAAAAGAGCCGCTGAACGGTCTGCCTGTCTGGATATGGACAATGAGGACTTTGAGGTGCTGTCGCTGCATGGTTCGTGGGCGAGGGAGCGACATATGGAGCGTGTGCCGTTAGGCTACGGCAGCTATGTCACGGAATCCGTGCGCGGGGAATCCTCACATCAGGATCATCCGTTTCTGGCGCTGCTCTCAAAAAACTGCACGCAGACCGTCGGAGAGGTTTATGCGATGCATTTTATCTACTCCGGCAATTTCCTTGCAAAAGCACAGCGCTGTCAGCATGATACGGTGCGCATGGTGATGGGAATCCATCCCACGAATTTCCGCTGGAGGCTGGAGCCGGGCGAACAGTTTCAGGCACCGGAGGTCGTCTGCGTCTACTCGGATGAGGGCTTAGGAAAAATGACACGCACGTTTCACGACCTGTACCGCACACATCTGATCCGCAGCAGCTATCTGCATCAGACTCGTCCGGTGCTGGTCAATAGCTGGGAGGCGGCATATTTTGACTTTGATACCGAACAGCTCCTGTCGTTGGCAAAGCAGTCCGCAGAGCTTGGAATCGAAATGCTCGTCATGGATGACGGCTGGTTTGGACGGCGGAATTCTGACGAGGGCAGTCTGGGGGATTGGACGGTCAACGAGGAGAAACTGAAGGGCGGTCTGAAATATCTTTCGGATGAGGTGCATGCGCTTGGCATGAAATTCGGTATCTGGTTTGAGCCGGAGATGATTTCGCCGGATTCCGAGCTTTACCGCAGACATCCGGATTGGGCGTTACAGTTAAAGGACAGGTGCGGATCGCTGTGCAGGGCGCAGTATGTGCTGGATCTGAGCCGTCCGGAGGTCGTGGACTATGTCTATGAATGTGTGGCAGCCGTACTCCGCCACGCCCGCATTGATTATGTCAAGTGGGATATGAACCGCCAGCTGACCGATATCGGAAGCAGCTATCTTCCGGCAGAGCGGCAGGGGGAATTATCGCACCGCCATACGCTTGCCGTGTATGAATTGCAGGAACGGCTGACGCGGGAATTTCCGGAGCTGCTGCTTGAAAACTGTTCCGGCGGCGGGGCGCGGTTTGATCCCGGCATGCTCTACTACAGCCCGCAGATCTGGTGCTTTGACGACACGGATGCGATCGAACGGCTGGCGATTCAGGAGGGAACGCAGCTGTTGTACCCGCTCTCAACGATCGGCGCACATGTGTCTGACTGCCCGAATCATACGGTGGGCAGGGTAACACCATTTGAGACGAGAGGCATCGTGGCGCTGGCAGGAACGTTCGGCTATGAGCTCGACACACGGAAAATCTCAGAGAAAGACCGTGCACAGATACCGGAGCAGATCGCGGCTTATAAAAAGTACGCACCGCTCATTCGCGAGGGAGATTATTACCGGATTGCCTCCTATCAGGACAATCACCGGTACGATTGCTATGAGATCGTGTCCAAGGATCGGACGGAGGCGGTCGTATTTTTCATTCAGGTGCTGCATGAGCCGAACTACCGCAGCAGAAAGCTCAGATTGCAGGGGCTTGACCGTGGGACGCTCTATGAGGTCGATGGAAAGACATATCTCGGTGGGACACTCATGTCTGCCGGACTGATCCTGCAAAGGCCGTGGGGAGATTTTCAGGCACAGATCATAGAGATCAAGAAAGCGTGACAATCATCAACCGCCCATAAGCGGGAGTGACCGGCGGGCGGTTGACAAAAGAAAGGAAAAGGGCTAAATTAGAAATAGTTAATTTAGCCTGTTACATCTGGACTAATTTAATCTTGACACATAAAACAAAGGGGTTAAAATCACTATGGCAAAGGCAGTAAAATTAGCAGATATTGCACAAAAACTCGGTGTGAGTACAGTGACTGTCTCGAAGGCATTGGCAGGACAGAAGGGTGTCAGCGAGGAAATGCGCGAAAAGATCCGCCAGCTTGCAGACGAGATGGGCTATGTAAAGGCGACGACCACAGAGAGGGATGCGGGACGCAGAAGCTATACACTCGGAGTCATAGTGGCAGACCGTTATGTGGATGAAAATGATTCTTTTTACTGGCAGCTCTATCAGCAGACCTCACAGAGGGCTTCGCAGAAAAACTGTTTTACGATGCTCGAGATTATCAGCTTTGAGGCGGAGCAGGACAGACAACTGCCGAAAATGACAGAGGAAAACAAGGTGGATGCCGTGATTATCATGGGCAGCTTCCGGATCGAATATGTGCGGTTTTTAAAGCAGAATATCCGGATTCCGCTCATTTTCCTCGATATGATCGGCTGCGACGGCGATTGCGATGCCGTTGTGAGCAACAATATGATGGGTGCTTACCAGATGACAAACTATCTGTTCCAGTTGGGGCATGAGAAGATCGGATTTGTCGGAACGAGACTTGCGACTTCGAGCATTGATGACCGCTATTTCGGCTATCTCAAGGCAGCGATGGAGCATGGCATGAAGGTTCGTGAGGAATGGGTCGTGGATGACAGAGACCGTGAGACCGGTTCGTATGACTATGAGTTATATCCGGCACTGCCGCAGGGAGATATGCCGACCGCCTTTTTCTGCAACAATGATGTCACGGCGTACATGCTGATCCAGAAGCTGCAGGAGCACGGATACCGCGTGCCGGAGGATATATCGGTGGTAGGATTTGATAATTTCCAGTCCGGGTTCCTGAACCAGATCGGCATGACGACCTATGCGATCAACACGCGCGAAATGACGCAGCGCGTGGTGCACATTGCGATCCATAAGATCGAGAATCCGGATTACAGTACCGGCGTCTATATGATCGCCGGCAAGTTTATTGAGCGGGAGAGTGCAAGACAGGTTGGTCCTCCTGTACCGTTTGTCTGAACGCGTTTGGCGTCATTCCCACATATTTTTTAAACAGATTGATAAAGTGATTGACATTGTCAAAACCGACAAGGCTGCTGATCGTCTGGACATTCATGTCTGAGGTCAGCAGCATTTCTTTTGCCCTCTGCAGGCGCTGCTCATTCAGATAGCGCAGGGGCGGCTGCCCAAAGTTTGCAGAAAATTCGCGGCACAGACGGTATTTGCTGATGCCGTAACGCTCCTGATAAATGTCCAGCGAGAACGGCTCTGAACAGTGATGGTCAAAGGAATCCTTCATTTCCACCAGGTAGGAAGGAATGTTTTTGGAGGTGGCTGGTGTGTCCGGCAGTGGAGAAAAATCAGACAGCGCAAAGCAGGGCGCGGTATGTGCGCGGAACAGCCGTCGGAACAGATGCAGCGGCTCACCGGATATAAAAAACAGCTTGAACGACCATGGCAGGATCGCCCCCTGTAGGGAAAACGGCTGGTTACAGTCGAAAAAGAGGAGCTGTTTTTCGGTCAGTGAGACAGAGCGGTCCTTGATCGTCAATGTGCCGCTGCCCGCTGTTGTATATAGGAGGAGACAGCAATCCATCGGCTGAAAGGAAAATGCAAACAGATCCTCGCAGAACAGGTTGCCGCCTGCCAGAAGATGCAGGAACGCATCGAGCTCTGTCCGGCTGACCGGCAGCTGGTCATAGGAATAGAGATTCGGGATCAGAATATCCGGATCATAGACGACGCTGGTGTATTTTTTTACGGTAATGCATTTCTCATACATTTCTAAAAAGTTCATATGAATATCCTCAATAAGCATAAATAAGGTAAAATAAAGCTAAAAAATAGTTACAATGAAATTTTAAGTGATTTTGACAGATTTTACTATGTGCAATAAGTACAAAAAGCGATAGCTAAAATTATGTATTTCCAACAAAAATCACATTATTGTCAATGATATGTGATTAAATGCAATAATGAGTGATGGCTAATTTAGCTTAATAAGCATAATGAAATTAAGTTAAACAAAACGAAATAACTTAACTTAACTAAAACAATTTCACATGTTCAAGGAGGAT
>CAKRFN010000029.1 GCA_934320655.1 uncultured Eubacterium sp. | reverse complement strand
TCGCGGGATGGAGCAGTCTGGAAGCTCGTCGGGCTCATAACCCGAAGGTCATAGGTTCAAATCCTATTCCCGCAACTCATGCCCAGTTAGCTCAGTTGGTAGAGCAAAGGACTGAAAATCCTTGTGTCTCTGGTTCGATTCCGGAACTGGGCATTGCTTATGTCTAAAACAGTACGAAAGTACTGTTTTTTTGTTACATGGAAAACATAGACTACTTGCATAACACGGGTAGAGCGGCTATAATAAAACTATTCAAATAGATGATGGAATGGAGGAAAATATGAAATTTACAATCATGATGCTGGCGTCAAGATATGGTTTGGCAGTCATGTGGCTGGTGTTTCTGGTCGTATTGCTGGTCATTGAACTGATCACAGTCGGACTGACAACGATCTGGCTGGCAGGAGGCGCGTTAGTTGCATTTATTTTGGCGGCAATGGGAGTGAATCTGTGGGTACAGATCATTGTATTTTTGATCGTTTCTTTTGTGTTGATTTATTTTACGCGACCGTTTGCACTCAA
The DNA here is from genome assembly GCA_934320655.1 of uncultured Eubacterium sp. Taxonomy (GTDB): domain Bacteria; phylum Bacillota; class Clostridia; order Lachnospirales; family Lachnospiraceae; genus W0P33-017. The sequence goes on along the minus strand of CAKRFN010000029.1, from coordinate 18,222 downwards.
ATATCTGAATCCGAGGCAGACGCGCACGAACAGCGATGAATTGATCGGGGAGATCGTAAAGGTGACGGAGCGTATCGATAACCGTGCGGCAATCGGCAGAGCGCTGGCAAAGGGTATGGAGTGGAGTGCGCGTGCCGTATCGGATGATCTGGTGATCGAAGCTGATACATTGGTGAAGGTGCTTCGGATCGAGGGTGTCAAGCTGATCGTTGAGCCAGTTTCCATGAAGCAGCAATAATATGATAGAGATCTATCTGATCCGTCATGGAAAAACACTCGGAAATATGCAGCACCGTTATGTCGGACGCACGGACGAACCGCTCTGCGAGGACGGGATTCGACAGATTTATGCACAAAAGCAGATCCTTGGACAGCAGTTTTCCACAAAGGGAGACAGCCGTTCGTTCAATAAAGTATATATCAGTCCTATGCTCCGCTGTAAACAGACAGCGGAGCTGCTTTTTTCCGGCATAGAACAGGAAGTCATCGAGGATTTCCGCGAGATGGATTTCGGGGCATTTGAATATAAAAATTATGAGGAATTGAATGGCGATCCACGCTATCAGGCATTTATTGACAGCGGCGGACAGACAGATTTTCCGGAGGCGGAGACGCAGGCGCATTTTCGTGAGCGCGTCGTCCGTGCATTTGCACAGTGTGTGGATCATATGTTGTCCCATCAGCCGCAGGATGCCGCAGATCAGGCATATGTATTTGTAGTGCATGGCGGTACGGTTATGGCGGTTCTGGATGCCTATGCGCAGCCACACAGGTCGTATTTTGACTGGCAGATTCCTGCCGGAGCCGGCTATCGCTGCGAGCTGAAAGCTGTGCCGGAGGGGGTGTATCTGACGCATATCCAGCGGTTGGTCTCGGACTGAGCGGCTCAAAATTTATAAAAAAGATAGACAAAAACGTGGTTTTGTATAGGGGTGCTGGACAACATTTCCGCATTGAATATTCTATAAATGGGCATTCTTTTGTATACTTTAACATAATAATAAATTCACAGTTAGAGGAAGAAGGGGTCTATTATGAGTATTACACAGTCTATTGAACGTGGAGCATTTAGCTTAGCCATTGATGGAGTTTTAAAGCACATCAATAAAGATCGTGAAAAAGGTCTGTTACAAATTTTGGATTTAACGCAGAAGTTAATGGGTGATAATTTTGGAGAAGCTGCCTATGAGGGAGCAAAGAAGATGATTACTGATCCCGATAGTAAGTGGATGCGTTATGTAAACCGTCTGCTGGATGAAACAGATCCGCATGTTGCAAAAATGACCGCCTTAAACCTCGGTTATCAGGCTGCTTTCATGGGCACCAAGACGATCCGTAAAATGCGTGAGGAGCATCAGTGCAACATTCCGTGGTTGATTCTGATGGACCCCACCAGTGCCTGCAACCTGCATTGTAAAGGATGCTGGGCAGCCGAGTACGGCAATAAGCTGAATCTGACATTTGATGAGATGGATCGGATCGTTACAGAGGGCAAGGAGCTGGGCATCTATTTCTATATGATGACCGGTGGCGAGCCGTTAGTCAGAAAAGCAGATATTATCAGGCTTTGTGAGAAACATAACGAGTGTGCGTTCCACTGTTATACGAACGGCACACTGGTAGATCAGAAACTGTGTGATGACATGAAGCGCGTCGGAAACCTGTCATTGTCCATCAGTCTGGAGGGTTTTGAGGATGCCAATGATTTCCGTCGTGGAGACGGTGTGTATAAGAAAGTGCTGGATGCGATGGATCTGTTGCATGAGAATGGACTGATCTTTGGCAATTCCGTATGTTATACATCCAAGAATATGATGTCTGTCACGAGTGATGAGTTCTTTGATCTGCTGATTGAGCACGGCAGCCGTTTTGCATGGTATTTCCATCTGATGCCGGTAGGTATGAAGGCGACTCCGGAGCTTATGCCGAGCAAGGAGCAGAGAGAGTATATCTATCACCGCATTCGTGAGGTACGTGGCATGACCGGTGGAAAAGAGATCTTTGTGATGGATTTCCAGAACGATGGCGAGTATGTCGGCGGATGTATCGCCGGAGGACGTAACTACTGCCACATCAATCCGAACGGTGATGTGGAGCCTTGTGTATTTATCCACTATTCAGGGGCAAATATCCGTGAGAAGTCACTGCTTGAGTGTCTGAAGCAGCCGCTGTTCATGGAATACAGAAAGGGTCAGCCGTTCAACGACAATATGCTGCGCCCTTGTCCGATGCTGGAGAATCCGGAGCTGCTGGTAGAGATGGTTCACCGTTCCGGTGCACATTCTACAGATGTTGAGCAGGCGGAGCCGGTAGAGCATCTGTGTGAGAAGTGCAAGGAATACGCAGACAACTGGACACCTACGGCAAACAAGCTGTGGGGCTGCGGACACTTCACAAAGCAGGGTTATGTAAACTTCGCAAGCGAAGAAGAAAAAGCAAAATTATAAAACGGTCTGGCAGTGAAATCGATACGCCTCCCGATGGCAGAAATGTCATCCGGAGGCGTGTTTTGGTGCGCACTTTTTCGCCATTCTTTTTTATTTAAAAAATAAATATTTTATGCTAAGATGTAACTATTCGGGAATAGGACGGAAACAGAAAAGGGAAAGTAATGTTATTAGACGGAAAAAATGGGGAACGATTATTATGCGAAAAGCAAAGTGACGGCTCGTTGAAGCTGTGTCGGGTATTCGGAAGTCTCGATACACTCGCGTTGCCCGAAACAGTGTCGGGTGATCCGATCACGGTGATCGGTGCGTATTGCTTTGCGGAAAAAGGGCATTTGCCGGAGGTTCTGACCGACGAGCTCCGTGCCGCAGGTCTCGGGGATGGAACGACAGCCACAGAAGGGCGTCTGCGGCCGCTCAACGGCAATTATTTACGGGAGATCAGTCTGCCGGACAGCGTTGTGTGTCTGGAAACGTATGCATTTTATAATTGCAGAAAGCTCGAGCGGCTTACGGTCGGCGCAGCACTGCGGGAGATAAACAGCGATGCCTTTATGAATTGCCGTGCGCTGCACACACTCGTGCTGCGTGCCGCGGCATCGGAGGCGACCGGACTGCCGTTTTTGCTGAATCAGCTAAATGCAGAGCTGTGTGTGGAGTTTGCACAGGGTGAACGGGTGCGCCTGCTTTATCCGGAATACAGTGAGAGCTATGAGGAGATCGGTCCTGCGCATATCTTCAGCCTGCATGTGGAGGGCGAGGGCTATCGCGCCAGAAGACAGTTTGTGAACGGTGTTCTGGACATCAGGGGCTATGATACAGTCTTTGAGAAGGCATGTAATGAGGAGCAGTTTGTGACACTCATGAAGATGGCACTTTATCGGCTCACCGATCCATATGAGCTGTCTGCGGAGGCAAAGTCCCGTTATGAGTCTTATCTGAAAGCATATGAAGTGCCGATTTTGGAGCAGCTTGTCCACGCACAGGACGAGGAGAATCTGCGCCTGCTGTGCGGACAGCCGTTGATCTCGGACGATGCGGTACAGGCGGCAGTGATCCGTGCAGTCGCAGAGGGCTGGACACGGGGCGTTGCCGGTATTATCCGATGGAGGAATACCGATGCATGAAACGACTCATACAGCGGCTTATACCGGAGATCCGCATAAAGAATATCATCATAAAAAGATTCGCCATATAGAGACCCAGACGGAGTGGGAATGCCGGATGTTTGGCAAAGTCATGGAATGTTTACGGGAGGAGCTGTGTATCGACCTGCCGTATATGGAGCGGGCGCTCGCGGCACTGGAGCCGGAGGGAAAAGAAAACGTCCGTGCGTTTGCGACAGAGGGCATCCATCTGTATTATCCGCCCGCGCATTATCTGAAATTGTTTGAAGAAAATGAGCTGTTTTTGCGGCGTGCCTATCTGCACACGGTGCTGCATTGTCTGTATGCGCATCTGTGGCAGCGCGCAGACAGGGCAGAAGGCTTGTGGAATCTCGCGTGCGATATTGCGGTAGAAGCCGTGATCGACAGCCTGGATCAGCCGTCCACGAAGCGGCTGCTCAGTTGGACGCGCCAGCAGATTTATGAGCGCCTGCGGGAGCAAAAGCTGTATTCGGCGGCGGGGATCTATGGTTTGCTGGAGAATGAGCCGCCGGAGAAACTGGCGATTCTGGCGCAAGAGTTTTACACGGACGATCACGCGCTCTGGGGCAGCAGACAGAAACAGAGTCCCATGCCGGGGCAGGGCGAACCGCCGGACCCTGTGCAGCAGAAATGGCAGCAGATCGCCAGACGGGTACAACTGCAAAAGCAGAAAAGCGACCGGACGCAGGATGCGGCAGCCGCTGCCTTGCAGCAGGAAATACTTGCACAGAGAAAACGGAGAAGTTATAGAGATTTTTTGCTTAAATTTGCCGCTTTTCATGAGCAGTTACGGGTTGATATAGACACATTTGACCTGAATTATTATACTTACGGGCTGCGCACCTATGGCAATCTGCCGCTGATCGAGCCGGTGGAGACCCGAGAGGAGCACCGGATTCGGGAATTTGTCATAGCGATCGATACAAGCTATTCGACGAAGGGGGAGCTGGTGCGCGCCTTTTTACAGGAAACACTGCACATTCTGCTGGAAAAACAGATGTATTCGGATGCGGCACACATTCATCTGATCCAGTGCGATGATGCGGTGCAGGAGGATGTTGTGGTCACGGACATGCGTCAGGCAAAGGAATTGCTGGCACATTATGAGATCAAGGGCGGCGGCAGCACCGATTTCCGACCGGTTTTTCGCTATATTGAGCAGCTTCGCGGCAAGGGAGTGCTGCGCGAGCTCGGCGGACTGATTTATTTTACGGATGGAAACGGTACGTATCCGGCAGAAAAACCGGATTATCCGTGTGCATTTGTGTATCTGGATGACTATCGTGAGGCAGATGTTCCGGTGTGGGCGATCCGGCAGCGTTTGAGTGAGGAGGAAAGAAATTTATGAATATCGCACAGGCAAAGGAAGAAATCAGGCATACTGTGCAGGCGTATCTGAAAAAGGATGACAAGGGCAATTACCGGATTCCGGCGATCCGGCAGCGTCCGGTTTTATTGATGGGACCTCCGGGCATTGGAAAAACCCAGATCATGGAGCAGGTCGCACAGGAGTGCGGTGTGGGACTGGTCGCGTATACGATCACGCATCACACGAGACAGAGCGCGGTCGGACTGCCGCTGATCTGCGAGGAAACCTACGAGGGACAGACCTATTCCGTGACAGAGTATACAATGAGCGAGATTATTGCGAGCGTCTACCGCTGTATCAGGGATGAAGGGAAAAAAGAGGGCATCCTGTTTATTGATGAGATCAACTGCGTATCGGAGACATTGACACCTGCGATGCTGCAGTTTTTACAGTGCAAGACGTTTGGCAACCGCGCCGTGCCGCAGGGATGGATCATCGTGGCGGCGGGCAATCCGCCGGAGTACAATCGCTCCGTGCGAAGCTTTGATATGGTGACGCTGGATCGTGTCCGTCTGATAGAAGTAGAGGCAGAGCTGGATATATGGCTGAATTATGCCGCTGATAAACATATACACGGGGTAATTACCAGCTATTTGCAGCTACGTAAAAACAATTTTTACAGAATTGAGACGGATGTGGACGGTCTGCGCTATGTGACGGCGCGCGGCTGGGAGGATCTGAGCGCACTGATGCAGGTCTATGAGGAGCTGGACATTCCGGTCACAGAGGAGGTTGTCCGCGAATATCTGCGTCTGCCGGATGTGGCTGAGGATTTTGCGGCATACTATGATCTGTACCGGAAGTACAGGGATGATTACGGCATCCATGAGATTTTGCGCGGAAATGCGCAGCCGGCGGTCTATGAGCGGTTATTAAAAGCCGGATTCGATGAGCGCGTCGCCGTGGTCAATCTGCTGCTCGATGCGCTGAAAGAGCCGTTGGACCGCATGTTTGAGGAAAAGACATTTACCGGAACGCCGCAGAGTGAGGCGTTGGCAGCTGCGATGGGACATGCCTTTGATTTTCTGGAGGATGCGTTTGGGGCGGACGGCTCGCAGGAGATGCTGCTGTTTGTGACAGGGCTGACGATGTATAAGGAGGCAGCAGTCTTTCTGGCGATGAATCCGCAGTCGAAGTATATGAAATATAATGAGTTGCTCCTCGGAGGCGGTCGTAGAAGGAAAATATTGCAGGAATTGAAACAAGATTAAATAATTGAACGATTGCGAATTTCGCAGGGAATTGCTAAAGAACAGTCGCACATACAGGGAAAACGCGACAAAAGGAGTATAGGAACATGGATGTAGGGATTATATTTGGACAGATGCTGGTACTGCTGGCGATGATGCTCATGGGTGCATTTGCTTACAAAAAGCAATGGATCGGGGAGGAAGGTTCGGCGAATATTTCAAAGGTCGTTGTGAATATCTTCAATCCGCTGCTGATTGTGAGTGGTGTGCTGGGAGATACGGATACGATCAGCAGCAATAAGATCATCGGAAATGTGCAGCTTGTACTGCTCTATTATGTGATCGCGATCTTGTTTGGGCTGATTCTGGCGTGGGTACTGCATCCGCCGAAACAGCTCAAGAGCATTTACACATTGATGGCGACGTTTTCCAATCTCGGATTTATGGGGATTCCGGTCGCCAGAAGTCTTTATGGAAACGAAGGTGTGGTATATGTTTCGCTTTATATCCTGATCTATAACCTGTTCGTCTATACTTATGGCATGTCGCTGGCGCGGCGGGCTGCCTGTGAGAAAAATGATGTGATGAAGCAGGAAAAGGCGAAGCTGTCCGATACGATCAGAAATATGGTCAATCCGGGAGTTGTGGCAGCATTGTTGGCGCTGATTATTTTTGCCACAAAAATAAGTCTGCCGCAGCCGGTCGTTTCCCTGTGCAGCTATATGGGAGATGCGACGATTCCGCTGTCGATGATGATGATCGGTATCTCGATCGCAAAGGCGGATCTGCGCAGCTATTTGAAGGATGTCCGGATGTATCTGTTTATTTTGCTGCGCATGGTTGCACTGCCGATCATTATCGCGCTGCTCATGCGGGATATGGGCTTTGATCCGGTCGTGTTCGGCGTGTTTATTATCGAGCTGGCGATGCCGGTCGGCAGCATTATCGGGCTGTTTGCGAAGGAATGCGGAGCGGATGACGCGTATTGCATGAAGGGTGCGGTGCTGAGCACGCTCGCATCGATCTTCACGATACCGATCGTCGGATTATTTTTGTAATAGGATAAATGAAAGGACAAAAGCAGATGGGATTTTTTACAGAAAATGAACTGGAGACATTTGATTTTACGGAGAGCTATGTGTCGGAGCTGCGTTTCGGCATCGGTTCCTGTTATCTGGTGGCGGATAACGTGAAGATCTTAGAGAAAAACAGCAAGAACCGGGATATACGCACGATGCGCACGAACGGGCTGATGCTCCGGATCGTGGAGCCGCAGGTGCTTGCGGTGATCGAGGAGGGCTGCAAAATCTATAATGCGGATGGCATTTTGCAGCAGGAGATCGCTGACCGCATCATGGAGCCGGAGGAGTATGCGGCGCTTTGCAGCGCGTTGGAGGGCGCCGAGATCTACGGGCTGAAAAAAGAGGGCACAACCTATGAGATCGGAATTGACGGGGAAGAGCATTCCTATACGATCCGGATTCAGGGCACGGCAGATACTCAGGAATGGGAGCGGTTCATGAATTTGTCCTGATAGCAGGCAGCGGGAGTGGCATATGAAAAGTAAAAAAAGCCTGAAATCAATGAAAATCAAGACTGTGATCGTGTTTGTCGTTGTGTTTATCATCATAAATAGCTTTGCACACGTACAGATATGGAATCATAAAAAGGAAGAACAATATAAAGCTGCTTATACGGCTGAGGTAACGATGCGCCGGATCGAGTCCCAACTCAATAAATATCTGGCAAAATCTGATCTGCTTAAACGCATGATAGAAAAAGGCTATTTTTTAGATGATGCGCAGTTTGCACAACTGGCATCTATCATGCAGGATGATACACGGGTGCTGCAGGCGATTGAACTGGCACCGGATGGCATTGTCACACAGGTATATCCGCTGGAGCGCAACAGACAGGCGATCGGTCTGAATGTGTTTGAGAATGAGGAGCGCAAGGCGCGTGCTTATCTGGCGAGACAGAGCGGCGAATATACGATTGCCGGACCGTTTGAACTCATACAGGGAGGAAAAGGGGCGCTGCTCTTTGATCCGATCTATCTGAGCGATGAGAATGGCAACCAGCAGTTCTGGGGTTTCTCCATTCTGGTGCTTGACTGGAGCCGGTTTATCGAGGAACTGGGGCTGGAAAGTCTGGAGCGGACATCCTACCACTATCAGATCTGGAAGAAGGATCTCTCGACTGGTGAACGGATCATCCTCGCACAGTGTGATCAACCGGCTTCATCAGATGCGTTGGAGGTCGCTTGTGATGTGCCGAACGATCGTTGGTATGTTGAGATTATACCGAAAGGGGGCTGGTATGCGAGAGTCCTGCTATTCGGAAAAAGTATGCTATCTATGATCGTCGCTGCATTGATGGCAGTGGTATACTGGCAGTTTGCGCTCAGGCGCTACAAGGAGGCGATCTATGCGGAGGAAATCGAGTTGTCTGCGAAGAAAGAGCGGGCGGCAAACGAGGCAAAAACCCGTTTTTTATTCAATATGAGTCATGACATCCGCACACCAATGAATGCAATCATCGGATTTTCAAATCTACTTGAACGACATATCGATGATCGGGAAAAAGTGAGTGATTATATCGGAAAGATCAAAAATTCCAGTGAATTTTTATTGTCGATCATCAACCATGTGCTTGAGACGGCGCGGATTGAGAGCGGTGAGGAAACGTTGCAGACGGCAGACCAGAATCTTCCGGAGCTGATAAAATCGCTCCATGATGTATTTGTGTCTACGCTGGAGGCAAAGCAGTTACATAGCAGCTATGAGCTGCATATCGAACATGAAAATGTCGTCTGTGATGTCACAAAGGTGCGACAGATCTTTTTAAATATTGTGAGTAATGCGGTGAAATATACGCCGCCCGGTGGAAAAGTGTCCATAGATATCACAGAGCTTGCGTGCGACACGCCGGGGCAGGCATCCTATCGTGTGCAGGTATCGGATACCGGTGTCGGCATGAGCGAGGACTATCTGCCACATATGTTTGAGGAGTTCACGCGCGAGCGCACAAGTACCGAGGCAGAAGTAATCGGAACCGGACTCGGACTGCCGATCGTAAAGGCGCTCGTAGACCTGATGGGTGGGACTATTTCTGTAGAGAGTGAGGTCGGAAAAGGAACGACATTTGTGGTCGAACTGACATTTCCGATCGCTGAGACAAAGGCGACACCTGATGCGGAGCCGGAGTTGATGCAGGCTGATATACAGCAGGCAAAGGACATACGGATACTGGTCGCTGAGGACAATGATCTGAATGCGGAGATCACACTTACGGTTCTGGAGGAATATGGATTTTCGGTAGAGCGGGCGGCGAACGGAAAAGAGTGTGTCCAGATGCTGCAGGAGAAACCGGAACACTATTATGATCTCGTACTCATGGATATACAGATGCCGTATATGGACGGCTATGAGGCGACCGGATGTATCCGTGCATTTGACAATGACACGGCAGCGATCCCGATTATAGCGATGACTGCCAATGCATTTGAAGAAGATGTCAAACGCTGTCTGGCGGCAGGCATGAATGCACATTTATCCAAGCCGTTGCAGATGGAGCGTGTCGTTGCAGAGATTGCGAGATGTTGTACACAGCAAGAATAATCCACCGCTTTTTCCACATACTAGCCATATAGTACACAATATGGAAAGCAGGAGGAATGCTAAGATATGAAAGCCACAGGAATAGTACGCCGTATCGATGATCTGGGAAGAGTCGTTGTACCGAAAGAGATCCGCAGGACGCTGCGCATTCGAGAAGGCGATCCCTTAGAGATATTTACAGATCGGGAAGGAGAGATCATCCTTAAAAAATATTCGCCGATCGGGGAACTCGGACAATTTGCGGGGCAGTATGCGGAGGCGATGGCGCAGACGACCGGACATCTCGTATGTATCACGGACAGGGATCATGTGATCGCGGCATCCGGTGCCGGAAAGCGCGAATTTGAAGGAAAGCCGATCAGCCGGGAGCTGGATCAGCTCATGGAGGACCGCGGTACGCTGGTTGCAAGCAGCGATGAGAATGATTTTATGCGGATCACGCTGGATGACAATGGCTCCTACGTGACACAGGCGATCAGCACGATCATCTGTGAGGGAGATGCGATCGGTGCGGTCATTCTCTATGACAAAAACGACAAAAGCCGCATGGGAGAGACCGAGAACCAGCTGGTGCTCATCGCGGCGGGCTTTCTGGGAAAGCAGATGGAGCAGTAGGGTCACTCGCGACTCTTTTTTAACAAAACCCCTCTTTGGACTTTCATTTTATCGTATAAGTAAGTATAATAGGAACGATAAAATGAAGGAAGAGGGGCTTTCTTAATTATTATGGAAAAAAATCAGAACCAGAATCAGAAAAAACATAAAAAACGCAGCAGGACAAGGCTGAAGGTCATATTGATCTCGCAGATTATTTTACTTACGCTCATTCTGGGCGCGCTGGCGCTCTACTTTTTCGGCGGTTATGCCAAAAAGATCAACCAGCTCAAAGCGGACGCGGATTCGCTGGTCAGCAACTCGACCATTGATACATTCCGTGCTTCGCAGACCAGTGTGGTCTACGATGTGAACGGAAAAGAGATTACGGTCGTAAAGGGCGAGAAGGACAGCTATTATCTGACGTTCGACCAGATTCCCGAGGGTGTGAAGGGAGCGATCATCAGTATCGAGGACAAAAAATTTTATAAGCACCGTGGTGTGGATTTCAAGGCGATCGTGCGGGCAGCAGTTGCCATGATTAAAAACCAGAAGATCACACAGGGCGGCAGTACGATTACACAGCAGCTCGCGCGGACGGTCTTTTTGTCGAATGAAAAGTCGTGGGAGCGAAAGGTCGAGGAGATCTTTATCGCGGTCGGATTGGAGCGCAAATACAGCAAGGAACAGATTTTAGAGTTTTATCTGAACAATATTTATTTTGCCAACGGATATTATGGCATTGAGGCAGCAGCGCGCGGATATTTCAATAAGGGCGTGGCAGAGCTGTCACTGGCGGATCAGGCGATGCTGTGCGGTATCCCGAACAATCCGACTATTTACGACCCCGTGGAAAATCCGGACAACGCGGTCGCAAGGCGGAACCGTATCCTCAAGCAGATGTATGAGGATGGCAAGATTTTACAGGATACTTATGATGAACAAACGCAGCAGGAGCTCAAACTCAACCGCCCGAAGCGCAAAAAATATGATTATGTAGAGACTTATACCTACTATTGCGCAACACGGGCGCTGATGGAAATGAACGGATTCGAATTCCGCAATGATTTTGCGGATCAGGCGGAAAAGGATGCCTATGACGAGGCATACGATGAAATGTATGCGGATTGCCAGAAAACGTTATTTACCGGAGGCTACCGGATCTATACGTCGATCGATCTGAATGCGCAGAGCGAGCTGCAGGCATCCATTGATGAGGGTGTAAGCGGATTCACGGATACGACGGAGGACGGCATTTACCAGTTGCAGTCCGCAGGCGTATGTATTGACAATGAAACCGGTCACGTGACGGCGATTGTCGGCGGCAGAAGTCAGGATTTTACCGGACACACATTAAACCGTGCGTACCAGAGCTTCCGTCAGCCGGGCAGCTCGATCAAGCCGTTAATTGTATACACACCGCAGTTAGAGCGCGGTTATACGCCGGATTCGATCGTAAAGGATCAGAAATTCGAGGGTGGACCGTCGAACGCGAGCGGAACCTATTCCGGAAATATCACGCTGCGCTACGCAGTTGAACAGTCGAAAAATACGATTGCATGGAAACTGTTGGAGGAGCTGACCCCGAAGGTCGGACTTCAGTATTTGAAAGATATGAATTTCTCCAAGATTGATGCGCGGGATGAAGTGCCCGCCGTAGCGCTTGGCGGATTTACTTACGGTATGTCTGCGGTGGAGATGGCGAGCGGCTTCGCAACGATCGAAAACGACGGTGTCTACCGCGAACCGACCTGTATCGAGCGGATCGAGGATGCAAACGGTGACATATTGTATGAGTCGCAAACAGAAGGAAAAACAGTCTATGAGCAGAATGCGTCGCGCATGATGACCGATATTCTGACCGGAGTCATGACACGTGGTACGGCGAGGGGACTTGATCTGGGCGATATGCCGTCCGCGGGCAAGACCGGAACGACAAACGACCACAAGGACGGCTGGTTCTGCGGTTATACGAGATACTACACGACGGCGATCTGGGTCGGCTATGATACGCCGAAGGAAATGAGCGATCTGTCCGGATCGACTTATCCGGGTCATATCTGGCAGGATTTTATGAAAAAAATACACGAAGGCAAGGAACCACTGGATTTTATGCCGTATGTCGGCTATAATGACAGTATTCATGTAGCAGAGCCGGAAGAACCGCAGGAGGAGCCTGAGGAACCTGGCGAACCGGAGGAGCCGCAGGAACCGGAGAAACCGATAGATATACCGGGTGAAGTGGATGAACCGGTCACACCGGATACGCCTGACGAGCCGGTAGATATACCGGGTGAGGTGGACGAACCGGATACACCGGACACGCCCGATACACCGGAGGAGCCGGATCAGCCGGATACGCCACAGAATCCGGATGATGGCAGCGGGGATGGCGAAGTGATCATTATTGATTGACGAAGGGAAAAGGAGAACGAGATGAAAACCTATGGATTTGGAGTAGACATTGGAGGAACCACAGTAAAGCTTGGACTGTTCCGCACGGACGGAACTCTGTTGGATAAATGGGAGATCCCGACCAGAAAAGAGGATGACGGTGCACACATCCTGCCGGATGTAGCGGATGCCATCAAGGGCAAGATCGCGGAGAAAGCGATCGATCCGTCAGATGTACAGGGCGTAGGAGTCGGCGTGCCGGGACCTGTGACTCCCGAAGGCGTTGTCCGCAAATGTGTCAATCTCGGATGGGGAGTTTTTAATGTAGAAGATACACTTTCCGAACTGACCGGTTATCCGGTAAAGGCAGGAAATGATGCAAACGTAGCGGCGCTCGGAGAGATGTGGCAGGGAGCCGGTAAAGGTGCAACGAATATCGTGATGGTGACACTCGGCACCGGAGTCGGCGGCGGAGTGATCGTAGACGGACATATCGTGGCAGGAGCGACCGGAGCAGGCGGAGAGATCGGACATATTCCGGTCAGGGATGACGAGACACTGGTCTGCGGATGCGGCAAGCAGGGATGTCTGGAGCAATATGCTTCTGCAACGGGTGTTGTGACACTGACAAAGCGCGCATTGGCGGCGAGTGACGAGCCGAGCAGCCTGCGGGATCTGTCAGAGGTGACAGCAAAGGATACATTTGACGCGGCAAAGGCAGGAGATCAGCTTGCGCTGGAGGTACTGGAGCAGTTTGGCGAGATTCTCGGAAAAGGTCTGGCAGCGGTCGCCTGCGTGGTCAATCCGGAGACGTTTGTCATCGGTGGCGGCGTGTCAAAGGCAGGCACGATCATTACGGATGTGATCGCAAAATATTATGTGCCGAATGCGTTCCATGCGTGCAGGGAAGCGCAGTTTAAGCTGGCAGAGCTGGGAAATGATGCCGGTATGTACGGCTGTGTACAGATGATCCTCTAAAAAAATAAAAAAAGGACTAGACAAAAAACGAAATCCATGCTATTATAATCTTCGCTGTGGTGCTAACCGCACGGCGGCGAAGATGGCAGGATTTTTAGATCCTCACTTCGATGCGTGGCTCAGCTTGGTAGAGCGCTGCGTTCGGGACGCAGAGGTCGCAGGTTCAAATCCTGTCGCATCGACTTCCGAAGATAGTAGGAGACAGCTAAATAACGATGCGTGGCTCAGCTTGGTAGAGCACTACGTTAGGGACGTAGGGGTCGCAGGTTCAAATCCTGTCGCATCGATTGCCAATTAAACAATGTGAACAGAGTAGGTGTCACGCGTTAAGTACCAAAGGATGGGAGTTGCCTTTGGGCGAAAAGCAAATCAGCTTGCGGTGTGGCATCGCATCCGCTGTCTACATGATAACATAGATGATCTGTAACAATTCCGTTACAGATTTTTTTTATTGTAATGGGAAATCTGTATTACAAAAACGGTTATGTTATCAAAAACAGAATAAGGAGCCCTGTTCCGTCTCTCAAAAGAAAGGAACAGCACATGAACAACAAGAAAGCACACTACTATGTCTACCAGATCGTGATTATGGGGCTATTGATCGCAATGGATGTGATCCTGACCAGATTTTTGTCGATCTCCACACCGATCACCCGCATCGGTTTTGCGTTTGTCGCCCGCGTGATCGCAGCGATCGTGCTCGGACCGCTTCAGGCAGCGGCGGCAGCAGGTATTTCCGATTTTATCGGAGCGATCGCATTTCCGAGTACCGGTGCCTATTTTCCGGGATTTACGTTGACCGCTATGATGTTCGGGCTCATTTATGGTCTGTTTTTACATCAGAAGGTCACACCCGCCCGCATTACAGGCGCAGTCGTCGTCAGCCAGATCGTTTGCAGTCTGGGTCTGAATACCCTGTGGCTGACAATCATCACAGACAGCAATTTTATGGCGCTGCTGTCGACAAGACTGCTTCAGGCGCTGGTGACCTGCGTCGTACAGATCGCTACGATCATGGCACTTCAGGGTGCATTTGTACTGATCAAGCGTCAGGTGCGGACCGCAGAATAGACCGGGAGTAAAAACTGAACATACAGGTGTAACCGGTCGGAATATACGGTGTCATTTAGGATGGAGGCGACAGGGTACTCCATCCTTTTTGCTTTATGCATCGCTTTTGACAATATGTGCACATACAAAAGACATACGAAAGAAAAACAGGAATGATCAGAGGAGTAAAAATATGTCAGAACAGGAAATACTGGATTTATATTTGGCGAGAAATGAGGAGGCAGTGAGAAAGTCGGAGGAGACTTACGGAGCTTATTGCCATACGATTGCCTATCGCATCCTGCGGGATGAGGGAGAGGCAGCAGAATGTGTCAATGATACATGGTTTCAGGCATGGCGCACGATACCGCCGACGATACCGCACCATCTGGGCGCGTATCTGGCGAAAATCACGCGCAATCTGTCACTGAACCGCTATCGCCGGGCGCACCAGAAAAAGCGCGAGGCAGACCGCGTAGCTGTGTGCATTGATGAATTGCAGGAGTGTCTCGCATCTGACTCAACCCCTGAGAAATCCTATGAGCAGTCGTTTCTCGGACAGGTCATCAATGATTTTGTGCGTGATCTGCCGCGTGAGGAACGCATGATGTTTGTAAGAAGATATTTCTATATGGATTCGGTAGCGGAAGTAGCGGCGCATCTGGGATGCAGCGAGAGCAAGGTCAAGACGACGATGTTCCGCACGCGCAAAAAGCTACAGGAGATTCTGATTCGAGAGGAGGTATATGCATGACATCGGAACAGTTATTTGAGGCGGTCGGAGAGATCGATGAACAGTGGGTTGCAGAGGCAGCAGAGCCTGCCGCGGCCCGGATCATACCGATGGAACAGCATCAAAAACAGAAAAAGCACCGCTGGGGACGGATCACAGCAGGCGTAGCGGCGGCAGCCGCAGCAGTCATTATCGTACTGCCGAATTTGAGCCCGTCCGTGGCATATGCGTGGGAGAAAGTCCCCGTGCTGCGGACAATCGTAAAAGTCGTTGTCTGGCGTGATTATCAGGTGGAGGAAGGCCGCCGGGAGGCGGACATTTCCGTGCCTCAGGTCAAGGTTGAGCCGCAGGATCAGGCGGACGATGCCGTAAAGGAGCAGCTGCAGCAGTCCGCAGACCAGATCAATGCCACGGTAGAGGAGATGACCGATCAGATCATTGCTGAATTTGAGGCAGGGCTGAAGGACGATCCAAACGGACAGGGTGCGGACAGCATCCATGTCGGACATGAGGTGGTGACGGACACCGACCACTATTTTTCACTGAAGGTATGGAATCTGGAAGTACAGGGCAGCGGATATGAGCAGGATTATTATTATACGATCGACCGCGAGACCGGAAAGACCTTATCGCTCGCAGACCTGTTTACGGACGATAGCTATGTACAGACAATCAGCGATGAGATCAAGCGCCAGATGCGTGAGGAGATGGCGGAGGATGAGAATGTACAGTACTGGCTGGATGATCCGGAGGTGGAAGAATGGAATTTTGACCGGATCGCGGCAGACCAGAGTTTTTACATTACAGACCGCGGAACGCTCATGATCTGCTTTAATGAGGGCGACGTCGCTCCAATGTATATGGGCTGCGTGAGCTTTGAGATGCCGACAGAGATTTGGTCGGCGGTTGACTGATTCGCCCGCTTCGGTTATGATGAAAAAAGATAACTGATCATATAGGAGTGAGTATCATGGCGGAGAAAAAATGGAAGCTGGGAGATCTGGAGTTTGACAGCGAGCAGGAATATCTGGATGCGACGAAGGATCTCAAGAAAATCAAGCAGATCATGGAAAAACACGACATTACGAAGCCTGCGGAGGCGCGTATTGTGTTACAGGAAGTTACCGGAAAGCCGTTTTTTGTGTCTTCTTACGGACTGAAATTCGTGGAGAAGCTGGAAAAAACCGTGGCAGAGGGACAGCTTTCAGAAAATAAGACGGATACATCAGCCGGCGGGCGCGGGCAGAAAAAGGCAGAAAAAAAGGTTCATATCATCACGCGCAGAAACATCTGGATCGGTGTTGTGATTATTGCGCTGATCGTGGCAGGACGGTTTGCCGTGCCGCGGATTCTGCCGCTTTTGACCGGTACGTCACAGCAGGACACGGAGGATGTGCGCCGCAATCTGGTACTCGCCTATGCGAAAAATCAGGTAGAATTGCAGACAAGTTTTTATAATTACTATAAAAATGTGCTCGGAGAGGAATCGGAGACAGCGCTTGCATCTGCGAACGCGCAGCTCTCTGAGGCATATTGTATCAATCTGGCAGACGAAAATGTCGCAGGCTACACCGATGAACAGATTGAAGATATTTACGTGAAACTCATCACGGCGGGTGAGCTGGTCAACAACAGCTTCAACGAGCCGCAGGCGATTACGGATCTCAAGGAGACGATCGCACAGGCGGGCATCTCCGGTACGCCGGGCAGTGATGCAAGTGAAAACCCTGCGGATCAGCCTGCTGAGGGAGCAGATGTCAAGGTGAACCTCATCAATAAAATGATGGATTATCAGCAGCGCATCGCAGCCCAGTTGAATTACAGCTACAGCAGATTTGATTTCACCGAATCTGAGGTGACTGAATATGTGGCTGAGGACATGGAGAAGATGTTTGGACAGGTTATCTATGATATGAAGCTGAGCGACAGTGACAAGCAGGCGTACTACACGGTATTTCAGGATGCGGGGCTGTTTCAGGGCGGATCGCTCATCCGCTTCGGCAGTAATCCGGTCGAGCACAATCTGCCCGATCTGACACCGACGATCAAGATCCGGCTGGCGGATGCACAGGAAGTGACGCTGAACTGCTCGCAGCAGACGCTGGCGCCGGTAGCGAGCATTGCCTACGAGCTGCATGACGGACAAAAGCAGGGCTACCTTGTTCTGCGCGGAAACGGCACTGGAATCGGGTTCGTACAGGACGACGACGGCAATTCTGTCACCACACAGGGCGATTTCTTCCTGAGCTGGAACGGAACGGTGACAGACGGTGAGTGGTACTACAACGGTACCCAGATCGGATTTCTGGTCAATGACGAGAAGATCGGCGGCATCCAGTATGTGTATGATTTGGTGTATAATTAGGAAAATATGTTGGAAACAGGCGCTCTCCGCGTGGGAAAGGAGGGCGCTTTTTGGTTGCATGAAAGAGATGTAGATGTTATACTTATAGCAAAGCAATCGATTCACATATCTGGATTCTATATTCAATTCTAAGTATTTCAGAAATCTTGCTTTTACATTCCAAACAATTTATAAGGGCAGGATTTCAGGAACTGACATGGAAGATGGGATAGAGCCGGAAGACATGTGGTTTTGAGTGGCTGGTGGGGCAGCCATAAGATGATCCGGAACTGGTCGAGATCATACCACTGGAGAACAAGGGATTTTCCTTATCCGTCCGTAATGATGCGTCGTT
>CAKRFN010000028.1 GCA_934320655.1 uncultured Eubacterium sp. | reverse complement strand
TTCAGGCTCTGTCCCCGATAACTAATGACATATCTTATATCAGTTTTTTCTGTTTACACAAAACTTGAAACGGTCTCTATTATCCAGCCAAAACAACTGCAACAAGCTTTTTTTATTTCTGATAAACTTCCATTACTCTGGAGTAATATATCCTTAGAAATTTATTCAGACCAGCTATCTTTGCATGTTTCTTGCTCTTTCCCTCAGCTTCTTTCTTCAAAATATAGTTATAAACGGCATCATCCTTCGGTGCTGGATGACTCTTAAGAACTCGCATTACTTCATAACCCACTTTTCTTAACGTTGCCGATCCACGTTTTGTTATCTTTCTCTTTGATCCAATGAACTGTCCAGATTCATATGGCGGCGGATCAATTCCCGCCCATGCAATGAGTGCCTTGGCATTATGTAATCTTCGCACATCACCAATTTCTGCAATTAGTTTAGGAGCAAGAACATCTCCGACACCTCCCATTTCACGTACTGTTGAATATTCAGGAAGGGACTTCGCAAGTGACTTCATACGTGCTAAAATAAGTGCCAGAGAGCTATCTACAGCCCTCAACACAGAAACAGCTTCCTGTACCAACATTTTGGTCGATGGGGTATTGGAAGACAGTGTAGTAATACCATTGCATGCCAGTTCGTAGACTGCTTCAGCCTTGGACTTGCTGCAATGGTATTTCTTTTCCTTCGCCCAGACCAAGTATTCCTCCGTGAATTCTTCAAGCTTCTTTGATGTAATCAAATCAAAATGCCAAAACTTCTCAACAAAGTCACTAAGCTTATCTTTGCCGTTAGCCTCATTCCAGCTATTAAACATCTTTTTGACGCCAGGCATAACGTAATCCAGTATATGCGTAAGTTCTTGCAAAGCCTTAATATGAAGCTCCATATAGTGCCGATATCTGCGTCCTAGTAGCTTAAGCTCAGCATATGTTTCTTCGTCTCCTTCATATTTCTGAAGTTTGTACCATTTTTCAATGCCATAATTCGCGATCATAATTGAATCCAGCCTGTCCGTTTTAGCCCCTCTGGTACTGTTGTCCCTTGCATACTTCTTCATTGCAAACGGATTGATTACAGACACGAAGTATCCCTTATCGCGAAGAAATGTCAATACTGGTAAGTGATAAATACCTGTTGCCTCCATCACAACTCTTACCTCTCCGTCCAGTTTCGCCAACAGATCCACAAGCGCTTCCATCGCCCTTTCTTCATGCCGCACCTCAAACGGGCTACATACTATCTCTCCATAAGGTTTAAGAATACAGATAGTACTTTTTACCTTAGATACATCAATTCCTACACTTATCATCACGTACCTCCTCGAACTATTTTTAGTAATTGTTCCAGCCACACTTATTACCATCCAGTTTAGTTGGTTACGCGGGAGCGGGTCCCTACCTGCTTAATCGAATGCTTATAATAAAGGGTTGGTTAACGGTTTTTTTGACGGATGCTTTGATCCAAAAAGAGCCACGTCAGACCAATTACTCCCCTTATTATAATAAAATAAGTGCAGATGTCAGAGTTAATTACTCTCTAACAACTACACTTTTATGGTACTAAAAGAGCCGCCTGTACTTCGAATATATATGTCCAGAATCAATAAGAAAAATTTAGACACAATATAATTGTGATATAATGAGCGCAAGTGAGAAAAATGCAAATTTATTTGCATTTGACGAGCGGCGATATTATTGAGTGATGAAATCACAATATAATGAGTGCTGATGATGTGTCAGTTTTTTCATGATGTAATAGAAAAAAAGAAATAAAAAATACCGAAATTTAAAATTGAATTGATTATTTCGCTGCTATGTGCTAATATGTTATTAGAATTTTGTGGATTTACAGGAGGCATATCATGAAGAATCTGGTTGTTCGTTTGTCATCGTTGACCTTGAAAAATATTAAAAATGTGGAGAATGGAACGATCGTGATGCCGCTTGCCAATGAACAGGATTTCAAGAATGTCAAGGCTGAAATATTAGGCATTTATGGGCAGAACGGTTCAGGTAAAACAGCGATTGTTGATGCACTTTATTTTTTGCAATCGATTATGATTGGAGAAACATTAGATCCAACAATTTCAGATTATATTACTACAGATGCGATGAATGCAGAAGTAAATGCAGAATTCAAGATATTTGGGGAAGGTGTTTTATATGAAGCGGGTTATCATATTGTTTTTTCAAAAGTGGATGATGAGGTTACTATTGAAAGAGAATATCTGAATGGTGCAATCAGTCAGGATGGACATAGAACAAGTAAGAATATTTTTATGGATTATCAAAAAGTTCAGTCGGATGTTATTTTTAAACCGTTGAAAAGACTGGAAGAATTGATAGGAAAAGATAAAAATGTTAAGATGGATCTTCTTGTTGCACGAAAAATGGCGGAAAAGAGTAATTGTTCTTATATTTTTGGAAAAGACAGCAGGGATATATTCTTTAAGAAAAACGATCAATTTAAGAATTATGCGCTTGTGATACAGGCGTTGTTTGATTTTGCGCTGAAAGATCTGTTTGTTATAAAAAGTTCCCATTCAGGGATGATTTCAGCAAATTTGCTAGTTCCAATGGCTTTTCGTATTGAAAAAGACAAAAAGGGAATGAAGGGAGATTTTGCAGTTCCATTTATGGAGCCGGTGATTTTAGATGTCAAAAGGAAAGAACTTCTCAACGAAATCGTAGCCCAGATCAATACTGTTTTATATACGATTATTCCGGGGATGAGCATTGAAGTAAAAGATTATGGAAAACAAGCGCTCGATTCAGGCGAAGAAGGATGGAAGGTTGAACTGATGTCAATCAGAGGGGACAAAAAACCGATTCCGATTCGTATGGAATCCGAAGGTATCATAAAGATTGTATCTGTTTTAAATGTTTTGATTCAGGCGTTTGGAAATCCTTCCATTTGTTTGGTAATTGATGAATTAGATGCCGGAATTTTTGAATATATGCTAGGGGAATTATTAGATATTTTTAATAAAAGTGCAAAGGGGCAACTGATTTTTACATCCCACAATCTTCGGGCATTGGAGATGCTGGACAAGGGCAGTATTATGTTTTCTACTGCAAATCCCCAGCACAGATATATTCACATGAAAAATGTGAAAGGGTCGAATAATCTTCGGAGTATGTACATTAGAAGTATTACACTCGGTGGGCAGGAAGAAAATATTTATGAAGAAACAGATAGCTTAAAAATCGCGCGGGCATTCAGAAAAGCAGGAAGGAGTCTGCAAAATGAGTGAGAAAAAAGTGGTTGCAGTTATTGTGGAGGGACCAAGTGATGAAAATGCGATAGGTGGGATATTAAAAGAATTCTTTTCTTCAAAAGAGGTACAGTTTGCGGTTGTTCATGGGGATATAACATCTGATTATGATACAACTGTAGAAAAGGTAGTGTCAAAAATCACTGATTTAATCGAAGGTATCAGGAGTAAATATGGGTATCAATGGGGAGACTTTGTGAGAATCATCCATATAGCGGATACCGATGGTGCGTTTACGGTAGATTGTATTGAGAAAGCAGAAGTCGAAAATATTCAATATTATGAGGATCATATAGAATGCTCTGATATAGATGCTGTTAAGAAAAGAAACCAGCATAAATCAGAGCTGATGTTCAAGTTGTATACAACAGGAAAGATTCATAATATTCAGTATAGGCTGTATTTTAACTCGTGTAATTTGGAACATGTTTTATATGGTGAGCTTAAAGATTTTTCGGATGATGAAAAGGAACTGCTTTCTGATGAGTTTGCCGAAAAATATGAAGGGAAGATAGGGGAATTCATCGATTTTATATCAGATCAGGCAGTTGCTGTTGACGGAACATATAGAGAGACATGGAAATACATAGAACAGGGTAGACATTCACTAGAACGTCATTCTAATATGCATTTAATTTTTGCAGTGGTTCAGTAAAAAAATAGATAGGGGAATAAGGCACATATCGTTGTGTCTTATTTTTTTTATAATATATATTGACAAACAATATTATATGATATATAGTATTAAACACAAAACAGTATTATACAAATACAAAAAAGCAGGGAGTGATGGAATGGTTTTTAATACAGGAGCGGCACTGCTTGACGCGATTGTTCTGGCGGTCGTATCCAAGGAAGAAGAAGGAACCTATGGATACCGGATCACGCAGGATGTGCGTCGGACGATTGATGTGTCGGAATCCACTTTATATCCGGTGCTGCGGAGACTGCAAAAGGATGATTGTCTGGAAATCTATGATCGGGAATGTGCGGGCAGAAACCGCAGATACTATAAGATCACGGAAACAGGTATGGCGCAGCTGCAGCTATATCGGAGTGAATGGATGGATTATTCCGGAAAAATAACTGCATTGTTTGCAGGGGAGGAGTTTGTATGACAAGGGAGCAATTTTTATTTCAACTGGAACAGCTTTTGCTGGATCTGCCGCAGGAGGAGCGGGAGGAGGCATTGGCGTATTACAGAGAATATCTGAGTGACGCGGGGCCGGAAAACGAGGCGGCGGTGATCGAGGAACTCGGCACACCGCAGAAGGTCGCCGCCAGTATCAAGGACGGCTTGCAGTCGGGCGGAGGAACGGTCGAACAGCCGCCGCAGATGCGGGGCGCTGTCCCGACAGAAGGGAAACGCGCAGCGAAGCGGCAGGGGGATTCGAGAAGTAAATGGATCTTGATTATTTTAGTTGCTGTATTTACATTTCCGCTCTGGATCGGCGTGGCAGGTACTGCGTTTGGGCTGATTCTGGCAGCGATTTTCACGGTGCTCGGTGTGAGTCTTGCGATCGCAGTGATCGCGGTCATCGGCATCATTGTCGGTATCATAGCGGTGATCGTCGGCATCGTGCGGTTTGCAACCGGAGGCTTTGCAAGTGGCATGATAACCGTCGGAGCAGGGCTGGTGGTGACCGCCATCGGGTGTCTGAGTGCGGTACTCATGCTGTTACTTTTCGGAAAGTTTGTGCCGTGGCTGCTTCGGGCAGTATCAAATCTGTTTCATAGAGGCAGAAAAAAGAGAAAGGAGGTCGGAGCCTGTGAATAAGATAAATGCAATGATCAAACATCTGCTGATTGCCTGTCTGATCTGTATTGTGATCGGAGGCGGAGTCATGATCGCAGGAGTTGCACTCGGCGGGTCGCTCTCTGACGCATCGATTTCGGTCGGCAACTGGAATCTGTTGTCTCCGTGGCCGTTTCGCGGAAGCGGGTCTTATCAGGAAGAGGAAGCGGATACGGCTGATGGCTGGACGGTGACGGCGGATGGTGTCTACTCGGTTCCGGCAGACGATATCAAAAATCTGAACATTGTACTGCGCAAATGTGAGCTGGAGATCGGAGCGTCTGAGGATGATCAGATCTACGTGTCCGTGGATCAGTTCGGGCAGAAATATTGTAAGGTTGAACCGGATAATGATACGCTCGAGATCATAGATACGAGAAGCGATAAACAGGTGACAAAACAGACGAAGATCAGACTGCGCATGGATATACCGGAGGACTATCGGTTTCATAAGGTAAAGCTGGAGATCGGTGCCGGAGATATACAGGTGGAAGAACTGCTGACAAAGAAAATGAATCTTGTGGGCGGCGCAGGAGCATTTCGGGCGCAGTCGCTGACCGTCAGTGATGCGTTCGATGCGGAGCTTGGTGTTGGTGATTTTTATATTGAACATGCAGAGCTCGGTGATACGAAGATCCAGTGTGGTGTCGGTGCGATGGAGATCGCGGACTGTGAACTGACCGGTGATGCCCTGTTCAGAGGAGGTGTCGGTGATGTGACGATCGGTCTGGACGCGGAGGAGAAGGATTATAACTATCACTTAGCAAGCGGATTGGGACGGTTGACCGTGTTTGGAAAGAACTATCATGCGCTCAACAAAGCAAAGGAACAGAATAATGATGCTGACTATACGATCACATTGGACTGCGGTGCCGGTGCCATGTGTATCAAGCAGGCAAAAACAACACGTTAGGAGGAAACTATTATGGAAACAAAGAGACTGATGAAATCGGATGACAATCGTGTATTGTGTGGTGTGTGCGGAGGTATCGGAGAATATTTTAATGTTGATCCGGTCGTGATCCGGCTGCTGTGGGTGATCTTCTGCTGTCTGGGTGGATCGGGAGTGCTCGCATACATTGTGGCGGCGATCATTATTCCGAGCAGAACGGCATAAGTTGCATAAATATTGAAACAAAAATGCGAGAAAAGAGAATCTCTGATGGGATTCTCTTTTTTCCGTATGCATGAAAAGCGGTTGACAATTTACATAAAATAGGAAATACTGAGAACGTAAAAAAGGTTTTTCTAAGTTTTATAGAATGAAAAGGAAGTGGTATGCATTTATGAGGAAACATACAGACAGACAGCCGCGGGAGCGATCCAAAGATGAGATCCCTTTCCGGGACATGACTGCGGCGCAGAAGCGCAGCTATCTATGGGACTATTGGAAGATTCCGGCGCTTGTCGTGATTGCGATCGCTGCATTTGCGATCTCGATCGTGTATTCGATGACACATACGAAAAAGCCGTTATTGTCCGTGGCAGTTGTAGACTGCAATCAGGATATCGGTATGGTGCAGCGGTTACAGGAGTATGCAAAAGCGCATGACATTCCGGAGGATCAGGCGGTCGTTACCGATACGGTGGTCGGCACGGCACAGACCGGAGGCGGCGCGATGTCGCAGGCAGGTATGGCATTTTATGTAAGGATGCAGGGAAAATCGGAGGATCTGGTCATCATGCCGGAGGAGGAATTTAACGAGTTCGCTGAGAGCGGTTATTTTCTGGATCTGACATCGATCGTTCCGGCAGAATGGAGTGACCGGCTCGTTGTCGTGGAGCAGCGCTATGATGATTATGAAAATGAGCAGCCGGAGCCGATGGCGTGTGCGATCCGGCTGAGCGACATCGGTGGTTTTCCCGATACAGCGTATACGCAGGATGCGGTGATCGCGATTTCCTACAATCCGGCACATCCGGAGACAGCGGCAGACTTTTTGAATGATTTGTTGCGAAATGCCGGCAAATAGATTATAATAACCACGTATGTCAATCTGTAAAATGGTTAGGAGCTAGTCACGAATGAGAAAAAGGAATCAAAAAATCCTCCTTTTTATATGTATACTGGCGGTTGCAGGGCTGTGGTGCGGCTGCGGACAACGTGCCGATGATCTGAGCGCCCGTCTGGCGACGAGTGAGCAGACAGTCGTACAGACAGAGAGTCCGGCGGATGACAGCACCGATGATACGATGGATGGGCCGCCGGATGTGTCGGATGTGGAGCCGGATCAGCCGGATGCCTTGAATGAGGCGGTTGATACGATATTGTCTGCATCGACGGATTTTTTGAGTTATTATCCGGTGGATGAGTCATTTATCTTCTGGTTTCGGGCAGAGTATGGTGAGGATGCGTTTGCACAGGTCGTACAGGCGGCAGTCGCAAATGATCCGGAGGTCTGGTACCGTGTATCGGACCGTACCCTGCATGTGCTGTGGCTGGATTACTGTGAGCAGGTCGGCATTCATACCGACCGGTTGTCACGTGTGACTAGACAGGTGTGCAGTTCACCGGATCAGACGGTGATCAGCTTTACCGGTGACCTGAATTTTGACGACCGCACCGGCACGATGCAGTATCTTCGGCAAAACGGGCTCGCTGCGGCGTTCAGCAGTGACCTGCGGGAGCTGATGGCGCAGTCGGATATTTTAATGGTCAACAATGAATGTACGTTCAGCACGAGAGGGGAACCGATCGCGGGCAAAGCGTATACGTTCCGTTCCGATCCTGCCAATGTGTCTATTTTACAGGAGTTGGGCGTGGACATCGCAGGCATTGCGAATAACCATGTGTGTGATTACGGTCTGGAGGCATTGTCCGATACGATCGCGACATTGGACGCTGCGGGTATACCGAACGTCGGAGCGGGCAATAATCTCGAGGAAGCCAAACGGCCGTGGTATTTTGTGGCGAACGGACGCAAGATCGCATTCGTTGCGGCGACGCAGATCGAGCGTACCTATAACTATACAAAAGAGGCGACCGATACGACTCCGGGTGTGTTAAAAACATTAAATCCGGATAAATATGTGGAGGTCATCCGTCAGGCAAAGAAACAGAGTGATTATGTGATCGCATTTGTGCACTGGGGGACCGAGGGCACGAATTACTACGAGGCAGATCAGGCGGAGCTGGCGGAGAAGTTTGTACAGGCAGGCGCGGATGCAGTGATCGGAGGCCATACCCACTGTCTGCAGGGGCTGACGTATGTCGGGGATGTGCCCGTCATTTACAGCCTTGGCAATTTCTGGTTTGGCAGCACACCGACAGACGGTGTGAATAAAAAGGATACGGCGATCGCGCAGGTGATCATCAATGCGGACGGCAGTCTTGGTTTTCGTTTTATTCCGTGTATTCAGGAGAACCGCAAGACATATCTGGTGACGGAGGAGTCGGAAAAACAGCGGATTATCACATTTGAGCAGTATTTATCGGATGGCGTCAGCATTGACGCGGATGGATATGTTACAAAAAATAATGAATCATAAATCAACATTATAGAAAATAGAAAGAAAAGAGGAAAAAAACATGAGTAAGAAACCTGTAGTTTTAATGGTACTGGACGGTTATGGACTGAATGACAATCCGGTCGGCAATGCGATCGCAATGGCAAATACGCCGGTGATGGACAAGCTGATGAAGGAATGTCCGTTTGTAAAAGGAAATGCATCCGGTCTGGCAGTCGGTCTGCCTGACGGACAGATGGGTAACTCTGAGGTCGGACATATGAATATCGGTGCAGGACGCATCATTTATCAGGATCTGACACGTATCACAAAAGCGATCGAGGACGGCGATTTCTTTGAGAACAAGGTATTGCTGCAGGCGATCGAAAACTGCAAAAAGAACAATTCCGACCTGCATCTGTGGGGACTGTTATCAGACGGTGGTGTGCACAGCCACAACACACATCTGTACGGTCTGCTTGAGATGTGCAAGAAAAACGGTCTGGAGAATGTGTATGTACACGCATTCTTAGACGGAAGAGATACACCTCCGGCATCCGGCAAGGATTATGTCGCTGCATTGCAGGAGAAGATGGATGAGATCGGTGTCGGCAAGATCGCATCCTTATCCGGACGTTACTATGCGATGGACCGTGATAACAACTGGGACCGTGTAGAGAAGGCATACAAGTCACTGACGACCGGTGAGGGCGTGCAGGCAGAGGATGCGGTGCAGGCGATGGCTGACTCTTACGCAAATGATGTGACCGACGAGTTTGTACTTCCGACTGTGATCGTAAAGGATGGCAAGCCCTTATCACTTGTCAAAGACGGCGATTCCGTGATATTTTTCAATTTCCGTCCCGACCGTGCGCGTGAGATCACACGTGCATTCTGTGATGACAAATTTACCGGATTCGAGCGTCCGTTTTTACATCTGACCTATGTATGTTTCAAGGATTATGACGAGACGATCCCGAACAAGCTGATTGCGTTCGAGAAGGAATCCGTAAAAAATACACTCGGCGAGTATCTGGCAGCCTGCGGCAAAAAGCAGCTTCGTCTGGCAGAGACAGAGAAGTACGCGCATGTGACATTCTTCTTCAACGGCGGCGTAGAGGAGCCGAATATCGATGAGGCACGTATCCTTGTCAATTCACCGAAGGATGTTGCTACCTATGATCTCAAGCCCGAGATGAGCGCTCCAGAGGTTGGCATGGATCTCGTAGAGGCGATCAAGTCCGATAAGTATGATGTTATCATCATCAACTTTGCAAATCCGGATATGGTAGGTCATACCGGTGTGATCGAGGCTGCTGTCAAGGCAGTAGAGCGTGTTGACCAGCTTGTAGGCGATGCGGTACAGGCAGTCAAGGATGTGGACGGCGCACTGTTTATCTGTGCAGACCACGGAAATGCAGAGAAAATGATCGATTACGAAACAGGAAAGCCGCACACCGCACATACGACCAATCCGGTTCCGTTTATTCTTGTGAATTACGATGATTCTTATACGCTGCGCGAGGGCGGATGTCTGGCAGACATCGCACCGACGTTACTTCAGATCATGGGTCTGGAGCAGCCCGCAGAGATGACCGGAAAGTCATTACTGATCAAGAAATAAAAAGCATTTATAAACGTAAACAACGCACACATGGAGGACAAAGCAATGAAAGAGTATCAGCCGATGAAAGAGGGAAAGGTCAGAGAGGTCTATGATAACGGAGACACACTGATCCTTGTTGCGACAGACCGCATTTCTGCATTTGATAACATTTTAAAAAATAGGATCACAGACAAGGGTGCGATCCTGACACAGATGTCAAAGTTCTGGTTTGACTACACAAAGGATGTGATTCCGAATCATCTGATATCTGTTGATCCTGCCGATATGCCGGAATATTTCAGACAGCCGCAGTACAGCGGAAACAGCACACTGTGTAAAAAGTTACAGATGCTGCCGATCGAGTGTATCGTGCGCGGTTATATCACAGGCAGCGGCTGGGAGAGCTATCAGAAAAACGGCACAGTCTGTGGTATCAGATTACCTGAAGGACTGAAAGAATCCGATCAGTTACCTGAGCCGATCTACACCCCTACGACAAAGGCTGATCTCGGAGACCATGATGAGCATATTACGTTTGAGCAGAGTGTGGAGATCCTGGAAAAGCTCTATCCCGGCAAAGGTGAGGAGTATGCGTCAGCGATCAAGGATGCGACACTGAATCTGTATAAAAAGTGTGCGGCTTACGCGAGAGAGCGCGGCATCATCATCGCGGATACAAAGTTTGAGTTTGGTCTGGACGAGGATGGAAAGGTCGTTCTCGGTGATGAGATGCTCACCCCCGACAGCTCACGTTTCTGGCCGGTAGAGGGCTACGAGCCCGGAAAGTCACAGCCGTCCTTTGACAAGCAGTTTGTCAGAGACTGGTTAAAGAGCAATCCGGACAACGATTTCCTCCTTCCGGATGAGGTCGTAAATAAGACAATCGAAAAATATAAGGAAGCATATGAACTGCTGACCGGAACAAAGTTTACACGATAAGCCGTATATAATTTGGAGAACAGGCATGAAGAATCAGGCAGAAATTAGGAAACAGGCGATCGATGAACTGCACGAGGAATGTGGAGTCTTCGGAATGTATGATTTTGACGGCGCAGATGTAGCCCCGTCGATCTATTATGGATTGTTCGCATTGCAGCACCGCGGACAGGAGAGCTGCGGTATCGCAGTCAGTGACACGAACGGGCCGAAAGGCAAGGTACTGACCCACAAGGATATGGGTCTGGTCAACGAGGTATTTACCCCCGAGGCACTCGAAAAGCTAAAGGGGGATATCGGTGTCGGGCATGTGCGTTATTCGACGGCGGGCGCATCCACGAGGGAAAATGCACAGCCGCTCGTGCTCAACTATGTGAAAGGAACACTCGGACTGGCGCATAACGGCAATCTGATCAATGCTAATGAGCTGCGCAGGGAGCTTGCCTATACGGGTGCGATTTTCCAGACGACGATCGATTCGGAGGTGATTGCGTACTACATCGCCAGAGAGCGACTGAGATCAAAGACGGTGCAGGAGGCGGTGCGCAGGGCCGCCGAGCGGATCAAGGGTGCGTATGCGCTTGTCGTCATGAGTCCGAGAAAGCTGGTCGGAGCGCGCGATCCGTTTGGATTCAAGCCGCTCGTGATCGGAAAACGCGACAATTCCTATATGCTTGCCAGTGAGACCTGTGCGCTCGAGACACTGGGTGCAGAATATGTGCGTGATGTAGAGCCGGGTGAGATCGTCACGATCTCACCGGAGCACGGCATCCAGTCGGACAAAACCCTATGTCTGCCGAAAGAAGAACATGCCAGATGTATTTTTGAGTATATCTATTTTGCGCGTCCTGACAGCCATATTGACGGAAAGAGCGTATACGGCGCCCGGATCAAGGCGGGACGGTTTCTGGCGCAGGATTCGCCGGTTGATGCGGATCTGGTCGTCGGAGTACCCGAGTCCGGAAACGTAGCCGCGATGGGCTATTCGATGGAGAGCGGCATTCCGTATGGCATGGCGTTTGTGAAAAACGGTTATGTCGGGCGGACGTTTATCAAACCGGCGCAGAGCAGCCGGGAGAGCAGTGTGACGATCAAGCTGAATGCCTTGCAGGAGGCAGTTGCAGGAAAACGTGTCATCATGATCGATGATTCGATTGTGCGCGGTACGACCTCGAACCGGATTGTAAACATGCTGCGCGAGGCAGGTGCGACCGAAGTACATGTGCGCATCAGCTCACCGCCGTTTTTGTGGCCGTGCTATTTTGGAACCGATATACCGGTGCGGGAGCAGTTGATCGCATACAACCGCACGATCGAGCAGATCCGTGAGGTGATCGGCGCAGACAGTCTCGGCTACCTGCAGATTGACCGTTTGGAGCAGATGGTAGACGGATTATCGATATGTAAGGGCTGTTTCACCGGACAGTATCCGATGGAGCCGCCGACCGATGATATACGTGGAGATTATATTAGATAAAAGGGAGAATGACCATGAGTACAGATAAGTATACAAGCCCCCTGTCTGAGCGCTATGCCAGCAAGGAAATGCAGTACATTTTTTCACAGGATATGAAATTCCGTACCTGGCGCAGACTGTGGATCGCACTCGCCGAGACAGAAAAAGAGCTTGGCCTTGACATCACACAGGAGCAGATCGATGAGCTGAAGGCACACAAGGATGACATCAACTATGATGTGGCAAGAGAGCGTGAAAAACTTGTCCGTCACGATGTCATGAGCCATGTCTATGCATACGGACAGCAGTGTCCGAAGGCAAAGGGTATCATTCATCTCGGCGCGACCTCCTGCTATGTCGGGGATAATACCGATATTATCATTATGGCGGAGGCGTTAAAGCTCGTCCGCAAAAAGCTGATCAATGTGCTGGCAGAGCTGGCAAAGTTCGCGGATCAGTACAAGGCACTGCCGACACTGGCATTCACCCATTTTCAGCCTGCACAGCCTACGACAGTCGGCAAACGTGCAACGCTGTGGATGCAGGAGTTTTTCCTTGATCTTGAGGATCTCGACTATGTACTCGGCAGCTTAAAGCTGCTCGGCTCTAAGGGAACGACCGGAACACAGGCGAGCTTCAAGGAGCTGTTTGACGGCAACGACGAGATCATCGACAAGATCGATCCGATGATCGCAAAAAAGATGGGCTTTGAGAGCTGCTATCCGGTGTCTGGACAGACCTATTCCCGCAAGGTGGATACGAGAGTTGCAAATGTGCTTGCAGGCATCGCAGCCAGCGCACACAAATTCTCAAATGATATCCGCCTGTTACAGCATTTAAAGGAGATCGAGGAGCCGTTTGAGAAAAATCAGATCGGATCTTCGGCAATGGCATACAAGCGCAACCCGATGCGCAGTGAGCGTATCGCATCCCTGTCACGCTATGTGATGATCGATGCATTAAATCCGGCAATCACCTCTGCAACACAGTGGTTTGAGCGCACACTCGACGATTCTGCAAACAAGCGTCTGAGCATTCCAGAAGGATTTTTAGCGATCGACGGTATTTTAGATCTGTGCCTGAATGTCGTAGACGGACTGGTTGTGTATGACAAGGTCATCACAAAGCGCCTCATGAGCGAGCTGCCGTTTATGGCTACGGAGAATATTATGATGGATGCGGTAAAGAAGGGCGGAGACCGCCAGGAGCTGCACGAGAAGATCCGCCAGCTCTCTATGGAGGCAGGAAAGCATGTCAAGGCAGAGGGCAAAGACAACGATCTGCTCGAGCTGATCGCAGCAGACCCGTCATTTGGACTGACACTTGAGGAACTGAAAGAGAACATGGATCCTGCAAAGTACACCGGACGAGCTGAGTATCAGGTGGAACAGTTCTTAAAGAATGTGATCCGGCCGGTTCTGGACGCGAATCAGGACT
The DNA here is from genome assembly GCA_934320655.1 of uncultured Eubacterium sp. Lineage (GTDB taxonomy): Bacteria > Bacillota > Clostridia > Lachnospirales > Lachnospiraceae > W0P33-017. The sequence continues at coordinate 10,784 of CAKRFN010000028.1, read as the reverse complement.
TACTTGGAATGACAGCAGAGATCAACGTTTAGGAGGAAATCTATGAAGATAACGTCTGTGACAGATACAAACGGCATTGTGACGACGGCGGCGGATACCGATGAGACAGTCACAGGGACAGGCTTTGCCTCTGCACTGTCCGACGAGTTGGGTAAGACACAGCCGCTCGAGCAGATTTTTCAAAAGGCAGCACAGACCTACGGTGTGGATGAATCGCTGTTAAAGGCGATGGCAAAGGCGGAATCCGGCTTTGATCCCAATGCGACGAGTAAGAGCGGGGCAATGGGTATCATGCAGCTGATGCCCGCGACTGCGAAAAGTCTGGGGGTCACAGATGCATACGACCCGGAACAGAATATCATGGGTGGAGCGAAATATATCGCTTCACTTCTTGATAAATATGGCGGTAATGTCTCTTATGCGCTGGCTGCCTACAATGCGGGCAGCGGCAATGTGGATAAGTATGGCGGAATCCCACCGTTTGAGGAGACACAGAACTATGTGACAAAGATTCTCGGCTATCTGCAGGACGGCGGCGTGGAGATTCCGGACGAATGGGCGCGTGTGGCGGCTGATGGCACGCAGGAGGATGCGTCTGTGACCGATGCGTTGCGTGAACTCTTTACGAGAGAGGACTACGAGGCATTTTTACAACTGTTTTTAGAGCGGCTCATGCTGCGCATGGATGAGAAAAAAGAGGATGCGTCCGCGCAGACCACCACGCAGGAGAATGCCACAGAGCAGACGAGCGATGCCTATATTGCGTTCCGCAATTTCGGAAATACGAACCGCATGGCAGTCTATTTAAAGCCTGCGGAAGAGGCATAAAAATTATGTATAAAAATATTCAAAATTTTGGTTGACAAGCATTCACTGTTATAGTATATTATTATTCGTTGAGTGCTTCAACAGGCTGCCGTGGCTCAGGCGGTAGAGCGTCGCATTGGTAGTGCGGAGGTCACGGGTCCGATTCCCGTCGGCAGCTTTTATAAGGAACAGCAAAGATAATCAGAGTGTATGCTCTGATTATTTTTTTGTTTGTTTGATAGGAAATTCTTGTCAAACAAAACGCTAATTTGATTGTAATTATCTTCCTAAAATGATATGATAAATAAATAACAAAGCCAACAGGCACAAATAAGGAGGATATTTTTATGAAGAACATGAAAAAGCGCGTAATGGCAGCATTTCTGACTGCTGTTATGGTGATCGCAACATTCGCACCGGCAAGCGCAGCAACACTCAACGCAAAGCAGTATCTGAACAAGATGACAAAGGCGGCGAACAAGGCAACATCCTATGAGGTGACAACCAATGTTGTACAGAATGCAACGATGGAGGGTCAGGCAGTAGACACAAAGGCAGTTTCCAAGCAGACTGTATTTACAAGTCCGATCAAGTCAAAGTCTGTGACGACAACGACGATTTCCGGAGCAGGACTTAACAGCAAGACAAAGACAACAACTTATATCAAGCAGAATGCAAAGGGCAAGATTTATGCGTATACTTCTACCGACGGCTCTAAATACGAGAAGATGAACATGACCGGTATGGTAGATGATATGAACAGTGTAGATATCAAGACCTATTCCAATGCAAAGATCGTGAAAAAGAATGTGAAAGTAAATAAGATCAAAACGGTTCAGATCTCCGCTGAGGTCAAAGGCTCTGATCTCGGAGAAATACTCGCAGCAGCAGGTCTTGGCAGCACGGAAGACGGTGAGGATGCGATCGATTATTCTGAACTGGCATCTGTGAAGGTGACGATCTGGGTAGATCAGAAGACTTATCTGCCGGTAAAGGTATCTACCGATATGACGGAGTTCTTAAACAGTTATATGACAGTTTTATATCAGTCATTAGGTATGGACGATATGAGTGTGGACTACTCAAAGGCAACCTCTACCGCAACTTATGCGAAGTTTAATAATGCGAAGAACTTTACGTTCCCGAAAGCATGTAAATAGGAATTATTTTGAGGAGTAACAAATGAGTTATAGTTATGTTTGTGATCTGACGGTCGCTGTGCTCAGTGCCATGGTGTTGTTTATGATCAACATAGTATATGTTCCGAGAAATCGCAGACTGCTTTATGTCAAACTTGCATTATACAATCTGGTCTATGCATGTGTGCTCAGCATTTTTTTCTATGAGTACCTGTTGCCGAGAGTAGGTATTGTCAATGAGTTCTGGGTATATCTCGTGCACAATGCGCAGCAGATCAGTCTGATCACAGAATTGTTACTCTTCATTTTTTATGTATTTAACCTTGTCGGTTATAAAAATAAAAAAGCGTATGTGATGCTCGGGGTGGCAGTGCTGCTGTTCTATGCGTTAGAGCTTACGTCGATCAAGACGCGGATTGGTTTTTACATAGAAGGTGATATGATTCATAACGGCAGCATTACCAGCCTATATCTGGTCTGGTATGTCATGGCGATGCCGGTTCTGGCAGCGACGATCATACGGGAAAACCGCATCATTATTAACCGGATCCATCGGGCAGTATCTGTTGCATTTGGACTGTGTATTGGGATCACTGTGCTGCAGTACCTGTGCCATACGGATACCTATACAACGCTCACCTATTTTATACCGATACTGATCATTGTGTTTTTGTTCCACAGTAACAGCTACAATTCTACCTACGGGGCACTCGACCGTGAGGCGCTCAGAGGCAGGGTGGAGGAACTGGTCAGACGCCACAATTCGTTTTATTTTGTGTATGCCAGAATCAATCATTTTACGAGCATTGAGACGGAACAGCGTGTTTTGGAGGACTTTAAGAGCTTTGCGGAAAAGACCGATTACACCGATTACCTGTTTCGCTACAACGATGAAACGTTTATCTTGCTTTACCGTTCCGATGAATGCATGGACATGCTGGCGAAGCTGTTTGAGGAGTTACATGCGCGTTATCAGTTGGGACACCGCGTGCTGGCGATCCCATCCAATGATGCCTGTCACAGTCTGCGCGACTATATCGAGTTGTGCAAGTACCTGCGCGGAAAGCATGAGGAGAGCTATTTGCGGGTCGGCGATCAAGAGATTGCAGACTTTGAAAAGTATCTGATTGTCAAAAAGCAGTTGACAGATATTGCGGAGCAGGTGAATCTGGACGATGAGAGGGTATTAGTGTACTGCCAGCCGATCTATGATGTGCGCAGGCAGACATTTACGACTGCCGAATCACTGATGCGTCTGGAGCTGCCGGAGCTTGGTCTGATCTATCCGGATATGTTCATTCCGGTTGCGGAGCAGACGGGTCATATACATGCGCTGACCATGATCATACTGAATAAGGTATGCCGTTATTTGTCTATGCATGAACAGCCGGATCGGATCTCGGTCAATTTTTCGATGTATGAGATCACAAAATCCGGATTTTATGATGATATCATGCACATTCTGTCGGGCTATCAGTTTGACAGATCGAGGGTCGCGTTTGAGATCACGGAGAGTCTGGATGCAGAGCATCTGGATGATATACGGGTGATTTTACAGGAATTCAGGGATATCGGTATCAAGATCTATCTCGATGATTTCGGCACCGGTTATTCCAATCTGGAGCATATTACGAATCTGCCGATCGATGTGGTTAAGTTCGACAAGTCACTGGTTGACTCCTCGGGCTACAGCGAGCGTTCAAAATATCTGGTGGAGGGCATGTCCAACATGTTCCATTCGATCGGATACCAGCTTTTGTATGAGGGCATTGAGACTGCACCCGATCAGGAGCGCTGTATCGGCATGCAGGCGCAGTATTTGCAGGGCTATCGGTATTCAAGACCGATACCGATCGAGCAGTTGGCTGATTTTATCAAAAACCCGCCGAAAGAGTGTGCAGAGGTGAAAAATTGATGTATAAAAAAGAATCCTGCTTGCAGGATTCTTTTTTATACGATTCTTGACAATTTTTTGGGACAATGATACGATACAAAATGAATACACGATGAGAGAGGTGATCACATGGACAGTTCTGATAGTCATGGGCATAAACAGAGGAACGATAGGCATCAGATGTCGTATGCGATCATTGATTTCACAGCATGATGTCCATCGTTCGTTTCATTTGAAAGAAAACATTTGAAGGAAAACGATGGTTTTTTTATGCCCTTTTTTCGGATACTATTATTGGAAGAAAGGAGAAAATCGTGGAAGAAGAATTATTCATACCCGAGCGCCCGGATTATGAGGCGGAGCTGTTAGAGATTTTAAGCTCGGATGCCAAGCCTTCGGAATTGCGTGAACAACTGGATGATTATCACGAGAATGATATTGCATCCCTCCTGCAGCATCTGGACAAGGATGCGCGCAAGCGTCTGTTTATGCTCTTGAGTGCGGAGCGTATTTCAGAAGTCTTTTCTTATGTGGAAGAGGACGAGATCAAAGGCTATATGCAGGAGATCAGTCCCGAAAAGCTGGCTGAGATCATGGCATCCATGGATGCGGATGAGATCAGTGATATTCTGGATGAACTGGATGCGGATGAGCGTCTACAGGTAGAGGCGCTGCTTGATATCGAGACAAAGAAGGATGTCGAGCGTATCGCGTCCTATGATGAGGATCAGATCGGTAGCTATATGTCTACCAATTATATTCTGATCAGCCGGGATCTGACGATCAGGGAGGCGATGAAGTCGCTTGTGGAGCAGGCGGCGGATCATGATAATATTTCGACGATGTATGTCGTAAACCGTGACGGTACATTTTACGGTGCGATGAGCCTGAATGACCTGATCATTGCCCGCGAGCATGATGAGCTGGAGGATCTGATCGCGACCTCGTTCCCGTATGTGTATGCAAAGGAAGACATCAGTGATTGTATCGATGAATTGAAGGATTATTCGGAGGATACGATCCCTGTTCTGGATAATGATAACCGTGTCATCGGCGTTGTGACTGCCCATGATATCATCGAGATGGTCGATGAGGAGATGGGAGAGGACTATGCGATGTTCGCTGGTCTGACTGCGGAGGAAGATCTGAATGAGTCACTTCTGCAGTCGATGAAAAAGCGTGTGCCGTGGCTGATCATTTTATTTGTCATGGGGCTTGGCGTATCGACGATCACAGGCTTGTTTGAGCATGTCATGGCGGAGCTGACGCTGATCGTCACGTTCCAGTCGTTGACGCTCGGTATGTCCGGTAACGTAGGTACACAGTCGCTGGCGGTCACGCTGCGCGTGCTGATGGATGAAAATCTGGAAGGAAAGCAAAAGCTGTATCTGGTCTGGAAAGAGGTGCGTGTCGGCATGGCAAACGGATTGCTGCTGGGCAGTATCGCGTTTCTATTTATCGGCGGTTATCTGATGCTTGCAAAGGGACAGCCTGCACTGACTGCATTCCCGATTTCGGGGTGTATCGGACTCGCCCTGCTCGTGGCGATGACGATTTCGAGTATGACAGGTACAGTCATTCCATTGTTTTTCAATAAGATTAAGGTAGATCCCGCAGTCGCATCCGGGCCGCTCATCTCTACGGTCAACGATCTTGTGGCGGTTGTGACCTATTACGGTCTTGCGTGGATTTTATTGCTGAATGTATTAAAGATCGTCATTGTATGAGAATGTGAAAGAGGATAGCAGAACCATGATACAGAAACCGATACAAAAAATGGTACAAAAAGTGCTGCAAAAATGGATGGTGAAACAGGCAGGTGTGCTCCTGCTGTTTCTCATGATGCTTTTTGCGGTGCCGTGCGTTTCATCCGCAGCACAGGTGAAGCCGGAAACCGGACAAGACGGACAGGTGGACAAGCTGGCATTTACACGGTCTGTCAAAAAGCTGACAGCCGGAAAGACCTATCAGTTTAAGACGAATGCGTCAGGGACAGTGACATGGTCGGCCGGCAACAAAAAAATCGCATCCGTAAATAAGAACGGACTGGTGCGTGCAAAACGTTACGGAAAAACCCGCATCTATGCGTCAGTCGGAGATAAAAAAATATCCGTGCTGTTGCAGGTGTCAGGCAAAAAGATTGTCGGGCTTGATCCGGGACATCAGTCACGCGGTGACAGCAGTACCGAGCCAAACGGGCCGGGATCGACGACCTACAAGGCAAAGGTAGCCGGAGGGACGCGGGGAACCGCGACCGGCAGACCGGAATATGAACTGACGCTCGAAGTGGCAAAAAAACTGAAAAAAGAGTTGTGGAACCGCGGTTATCAGGTCGTTATGACACGGACAAAAAATGATGTCAATATTTCAAATAAACAGCGGGCGCTGTTGATCAATGAGAGCGGTGCGGACATCTGTGTCCGGATACATGCGGACGGAGGAACTTCTTCTGCGCGGGGAGCGACGGCGCTTTGCCCGTCTGCGTCTAACCGCTATATCAGCAAGCTGTATAATAAGAGCAAACAGCTCTCGGAGAGTGTGCTCACATCGTATTGTGCCGCTACGGGTCTGCGCAATCGTGGGATTTCGTACCGCGATGACCTGACCGGAACAAACTGGAGTACCGTACCGACGACGCTGCTCGAGCTTGGCTTTATGACAAACAGCACGGAGGACCGCTATCTGTCATCGGCAGGCGGACAGAAGAAGATGGTACAGGGAATGGCAGATGGAATCGATGCTTATTTTTCAAAATAGGCGTTTGATAAATAGAAAGACACAGGATTTTAACCGGAAAAGAGGACAAACACATGAAAAAAGAACCATTTGTAACAAAAGAACAGCTGGATGCAATCGTAAAGGAGTATCCGACGCCGTTTCATCTGTATGATGAGAAGGGCATCCGTGCAAACGCACAGGCGGTCAAGGACGCTTTTTCCTGGAATAAGGGATATAAAGAATATTTTGCGGTAAAGGCGACGCCGAATCCGTTTCTGATCAAGATTCTGCATGAGTATGGCTGTGGCTGTGACTGCTCCTCACTGGCAGAGCTGGTGCTCTCCGATGCGTGTGATATCCGCGGCGAGGACATTATGTTTTCTGCCAATGATACGCCGGCAGAGGAGTTTGTAAAAGCAGAGGAGCTGGGCGCGATCATCAATCTGGATGATTTTACACATATTGCATTTTTGGAGGAGACACTCGGACATATTCCCGAGACGATCAGCCTGCGTTACAATCCGGGCGGCGTCTATGAGATCAGTAACGGTATTATGGACAATCCGGGTGATGCAAAATACGGCATGACAAAAGCACAGTTGTTTGAGGGCTATCAGATTTTGCGTGAGAAGGGTGCAAAACGTTTCGGTCTGCATTCGTTCCTTGTGAGCAATACCGTGACGAATGACTATTATCCGACACTGGCGCGCACGCTGTTTAATCTGGTCGTAGAGCTCAAGGAGCAGACCGGTATCGAGATCAGCTTTATCAATCTCTCCGGCGGTGTAGGTATTCCGTATAAGCCGGATCAGACACCCAACGACATTGCTGTGATCGGAGAGGGGGTGCATCGGGCATTTGATGAGATCCTCGTACCTGCAGGACTCGGTGATGTAGCGATTTATACCGAGATGGGACGTTTCATGCTCGGACCTTACGGCTGTCTCGTCACAAAAGCGATCCACGAAAAGCATACCTATAAGGAGTACATCGGTGTGGATGCATGTGCAGCCAACCTGATGCGCCCCGCGATGTACGGTGCTTACCATCATATTACAGTTATGGGCAAGGAGAACGAGCCGTGCGAGCACATGTATGATATCGTAGGCGCGCTCTGTGAGAATAACGATAAATTTGCGATTGACCGTATGCTGCCGAAGATCGACAAGGGCGATCTGTTAGTTATCCATGATACCGGCGCACACGGCTTTGCGATGGGCTACAATTATAACGGCAGACTCTGGTCATCCGAGATTCTGTTACAGGAGGATGGCACGCCGAAGCTCATCCGCCGCGCAGAGACGATCGCAGATTATTTTGCTACGTTTGACTGCTTTGATGAGTTCAAGGGAAAATTGCAGTAATATAATAATGGATGGATTGCGTTGAAAAAACGCTTGCATTTGAATTAGAAATATGCTAACATATGCTTTGTTGAGCACGTTGCTCGACAAAGTATTTGCCGGCGTGTCGGAATGGCAGACGATGCAGACTCAAAATCTGTTGGGTGTACGCCCGTGCGGGTTCAAGTCCCGCCGCCGGCAGTAATTAAAAGATAACGTAAAATCAACGAAAACAGCTCGAAAGCCTTAAAATATAGGCGTTTCGGGCTGTTTTTCTTTCTCGGGTTATTGATGTGAAAAATGATTTATGGAACAGAAAAATACAAAATCTTGTCATGATCTTGTCATGAAATTGTCACGGAATATCATCAGAATCGGTCGGATAGAAGATATCTGACATCTGATCGGATATCTTTTTCATGGAAGCAGCCTGTGATTCTTTGAGCGAATGACGGTAGACCGTTTTCATGACATTTGCAGTAGCCCAGCCACCCATAGCCATAATGTCAGCTTCCGGTACATTCATGGAACTGAGTTTGCTCGCAAAATAATGCCGTAGCTTATGTAGGCTGAAGCGCTGGATACCGAGTGCGTCCTGAGCGTGATTCAGATACTCTGTGATACTGTTTGGGTTCCGGCAGAGGATATATCCTTTTTCGCGGATCAGTGCTGCCAGCTCATCCGGGATAATGATTGTACGTGTGCTGGCGGTGGTTTTGGTCGTTTTCAAAGTAAGTTTCTGATTTTCATCATATACCAGTGCTTTATTGATCGTCAACCGATTGCCGTCCAGATCATTCAGCGTCAGTGCGGCGATTTCTGACCGGCGTAGACCGAGACAGGCGAGCATGATCGGGATCTCATAGACAGATCCGTGTGAGTATTCTATGATGCGGCGTATATCCTCATCTGACGGAATATAGGGCTCGACCTTGATGCGCTGTGGCAGCTTCGTATGGAGCTGTAATTCAGGATAATAGGTAGCCAGTACAGCATTGATGAATGCGTGTTTATTCCGTACCGATTTGGGCGACTGAGAGGTCGATATCTGGCTGATATAGGTCTGAATATGTACAGCGGTAATATCGGATAGCCTGAGGGCTGCTAACGCCTCAGGAAGCCCGTTTACGATCGACACATAGGCACGGATCGTAGAAGGGGAGAGAACGCTGCGTTTGAGGTCGATATAATGGTTAGCAGCCTGTTTGAGCGTCATAGAGTGTGCTGCCACGTTTACGCCCTGCATGGCATCTGCCATCAGCTCAATGGCTTCTTTTTGTGTGGGTTTGTGATCGACGATCACGGTATAGGTTTTCTTGTTGTAGGTTTTCCGGATGCGATAGCTGCCGGAGGGAAGTTTTTCCATCTTCATCGTGTGTGCCTCCTTAAAAATGGGTATAAAAAATACACCTCTTGCAAGGTGCACCGGAGAAATGGTATAATCAACTTTGCGATGTGGATTATGACCATGCTGCTTCGGTGCAGCTTGAGAGTAATCTATGATGATCCGCTCCGGTGTTGGTAGCACTGGGGCGGTTTCATATTATTTTATTTATTTTTTAATTGCTGTTGCTCTTTTTCTAGCTGTTGAATACTTTTCTCAGGTGTGGGCAAATCTTCCGGCATGGTTCCTCCAAGTCGTGCTATAGTATCACGAACTTCTTTGCCCACTGCATAGTGCGTTTGGTTGGCGTTATCCTTCCCTTGGATATGATCTCTGCGAAGTTTCGCTTCTGTCTGAGTAGCGCGGAATAAATTTGCAGCTAACTCTTCGTGTCCCATGTAATCTAAGATATTCTCCTTGCCATGTAAGTTTTTATGCGCCTTGATTTCTTTGGCACCCATTCCGCCATATAGTCCCTTGTAGCCACAATTTTGAAATATGGCATAATCAAGAGAAGTTTCAACACCGGCATCTTTCGCAGCAGCAACAAGTAACTTGTTGTGTTCTTTCATTTCTTGACGAACAGCAAGTCGCTTCTGATCATTGTCGAGATCATCGTAGTGATCAATCAATTCCTGTTGACGAGTCTTCACTGCAAAATAAGATTGTCCAAGAGCAATTACTTTTTTGCGTGGATCACCGTTTTGAACGATGAGATAGCAGGCGTAGCGGGATAATTGAATATCTCCAATATCTTTTTGTGCAACACCGGCCTCCACCATTTTTCCCACATGGGAAAAATGGTCAGATATGGCGTTACCAGCACTTTCACAAGCGGTCATAGCTTTGTCAATAACATTTTTAAATTTGTCCCATCGTTTATTGTAGGGTTACAATAGATGTGACACCTACCACTATACAAAAACGGTTGAGTCCTATAGAATTTTAATCGCCAAACCAAAACTCCCAGGAAAAGGATACTCAACCGCTATGAATACAATAACACATTCACAACGATATTTGCCACATGAATTTTCAACAAAATATTACGCAGTCAAACTCTATCGTTCCGGTGTTGGCGTCTCTTTTGTCTGCCGCCGCTACCACATTTCAAAGTCCTCGCTCATGCGATGGAATAAAAAGTTTGACGGTACAAAAGAGTCCCTGCGTGATAAATCCCACAGACCTCACTCGAAACATCCAAATGCTCACACGGATCAAGAGTTGAAATGGATTCATGACTATCATCGCCGGAATCCTAAAATATCTGTCTGTGAATTGTATGGAAAACTCCGCTCTGCCAAAGGTTATTCCCGCCATCCCGGTTCACTCTATCGCATTTACCGCAAACTTGGTTATTCCAGTTCTTCACCTTCAACCAAGACCAGACGCCAGCCCCAGCACTATGACACCCCAACCCGGCTTGGAATCAAATGGCAGATGGATGTCAAATATGTTCCGACAGCCTGCTATACTGGCTCTGTACCTCAAAAATTCTA
>CAKRFN010000027.1 GCA_934320655.1 uncultured Eubacterium sp. | reverse complement strand
ATGTTGGAAATAATAAACTTCACAACATAGAATTTACAGATTTCTGCAAGGAGTACCCAACAGTAAATTTGTCAATGCAAAAGACAGGCGGTATATTCCATGATCGTTTTATCGTATTGGATTATGGAATATCTAAATATGCCCCGGTGATTGCCACACTGTTAAAAAATCCGACTTTGATTTTACCACAATAGTGGGAGTGAAAGTATTGAAAAGAAAGCAACATGCTACATATTCTTGGGACAAGGAGAAATCAGATGAGCATATGGTTCCCACCCCTTGACAGACTGCGTTCAAGTGAATATAATACAGATGCAAGTGCTTACTTGTGTGGAGGTGAAAACTTGGACGATACGAGCCAGAAGATTGTGGATGCGGCGATGATGCTGATACGCGACAAGGGATATGTGGCGACTACCACAAAGGAAATCGCACGGGTAGCGGGCGTGAACGAATGTACATTGTTCCGCAAATTCAAAAATAAGAAAGATATCGTTTTGCAGGGTGTCAATCAGGCAGAATGGCGGGCAAACATCACGCCGGAGATTTTTGAAGATGTGAAATGGGATTTGCAGCCGGATCTTGAAATGTTTATGCGGGCATATATGGATCGGATGACACCGGAATTCGTAAATCTTTCGATTGGTCTGCGCGCGCCACAGTTGTATGATGAGACGGCACCACTGATTATGAAAGTTCCACAGGCTTTTTTGTCGTCTTTTACAGACTACCTGAATAAAATGTGCGAAATGGGGAAGATACCAAAAGCAGATTTTGACGCTCTGGCAATGAACTTTTTTTCGTCCATCTTTGGGTATACGTTTTTAAGCGCTTCCTTTGGAAAAGAACTGTCGAAAATTGAGAAGGATGCATATATCCAAAGCAGTATAAAAATTTTTATCAAAGGCATAGAATAGCAAAAATCGGTACTGTCGTAGGCAGTGCCGAAAAAAATAACTTGAATGCAAGCAAGTGCACGCATTCAATAGGAGGTATTATTTATGGAAATGACAGGTGCGCAATTATTTGTAAAAGCATTAAAAGAAGAAAAGGTCACCACGCTGTTTGCTTATCCGGGCGGGCAGGCGATAGATTTATTTGAAACCCTTTACGGAGAAACGGAGATCAATGTGCTTCTGCCGCGCCACGAGCAGGGATTAGTCCATGCGGCAGACGGATATGCCCGCTCCACGGGAAAGGTAGGCGTATGCCTTGTGACGAGCGGACCGGGGGCAACAAATCTCGTAACAGGGATTGCCACGGCAAATTATGACAGTGTTCCGTTGGTTTGTTTTACAGGGCAGGTGCCAACACATTTGATTGGAAATGATGCTTTTCAGGAAGTGGATATTGTCAGCATTACGAGAAGCATCTGCAAATATGCAGTAACCGTGCGGAAAAGAGAGGATTTGGCAGAAACCATTAAAAAGGCTTTTTATATCGCAAAAACGGGAAAGCCGGGAGTAGTTGTTGTGGATCTGCCAAAGGATATTCAAAGAGCTTACGGCAGTGATTTTTATCCGAAAGAAATATCCATCAGAAGCTATAAACCCAACACTTCGGTACATAAGGGACAGATCAAAAAGGCGTTGGATATTTTAAATCATGCCCGCAGACCTGTTTTTCTGGTAGGCGGTGGAGTAAACATTGCGCGCGCGGGTCAGGAAATGACGCGGCTTGCAGAATTGACAGGCGTTCCGGTGGTCACAACGATTATGGGAAAGGGCGCGATTCCTACTGATCATGACCTGTATGTCGGGAATCTTGGTATTCATGGAAGTTATGCGGCGAATTCTGCAATCAGCCGGTGCGATGTTTTGTTTTCCATAGGAACGAGGTTTAATGACCGCATCACAGGAAAAATAGAGGAATTTGCGGCGCACGCAAAGGTGATCCATATTGATATTGAGGCAGCCTCCATTTCGCGGAATATTGTGGTTGATGTGCCGATTGTAGCAGATGCGAAAAACGCGATCTGTGTGCTGCTTGAAAAGGCAAAGCCGCTTGCTGTTTCGGAATGGGCAGCGGAAATCAGGCAATGGAAAGAGAAGTATCCGATCGCCATGCAGGAGGAGGGTCTGACACCAAAAAAAATCATCGAAGCAATCAATCGCTTGTTTGACAATGCTGTAATTACAACGGATGTGGGGCAAAACCAGTTATGGACGACACAGTTTCTGGCACTCGATGAGAAAAAGCAGTTGTTGACCTCCGGCGGACTGGGAACGATGGGGTATGGTTTTCCTGCGGCGATTGGTGCAAAACTGGGGAATCCGCAGAAAAGTGTCATTGCGATTTCCGGAGATGGCGGCATGCAGATGAATATTCAGGAAATGGCAACGGCGGTCGTCTATGAGCTCCCGATCATTATCTGCGTTTTCAATAACGGATATCTGGGAAATGTGCGGCAATGGCAGGAAATGTTTTATCACAGACATTATTCGGGAACCTGTATGCGCTACCGCAGGAGCTGCGAAACAGGCTGTAATCAGCCGAAGCACGATTGTCCGGAATATACGCCTGATTTTGTTCGGCTTGCGGAAAGCTACGGGGCGAAAGGCATCCGTGTTACAAAACCGGAGGAGATAGAAAACGCCTTTGAAGCCGCAAAGCGCAATACCAAGACTCCTACGCTGATTGAATTTATCATAGGCAGGGAAATGAATGTGCTGCCGATTGTTCCTCCGGGCAATGCTCTGAGCGATATGATTTTAGAAAGCAAAAAAGCCGAATGACAGATATGCTGATTGATGGTACAATTAGCAAAGCGGTGGATGACGATGAAATGGTCGGATTCAGTCGCAAACGTCATAAGAGAGGAAAAAGGTATGAATAATATTGTTTTGATTGGAATGCCCGGTGCGGGTAAAAGCACGGTTGGTGTTGTGCTGGCAAAAAAGCTGGGTTATCGTTTTGTGGACAGTGATCTGGTGATTCAGGACAGAACTGGTAAAGTGCTCCATGATATTATTACCGAAAAGGGGCTCGAAGGATTTTTGCAGGTGGAAGAGGATGTCAATGCATCTCTGGAGTGCGATCAGACAGTGATTGCCACCGGTGGGAGCGTGGTCTATGGTGCGAAAGCGATGGAGCATCTGAAACAGATTGGGCAGGTGGTTTATCTGAAACTGTCTTATGATGCCGTTGCAGAGCGTCTGGGCGATCTGCAAGAGCGCGGCGTGGCTTTGAAAAAGGATCAGACTCTGACGGATCTTTATGAGGAGCGGGTTCCGTTGTATGAAAAATACGCAGATGTAACGGTAGACTGCGAGGGAAAGATGATCCGTGAGATAGTGGCGGAACTGGTTCAAAAGACCAATGGGTAGGAAACATCCGGCTGGTCTACCTATGATTTATTAAAAAATGATGTGACAAGGGATGCCAGTATCCGCCCCTAAAACCGGGGCAGATACGGCGATACATCATAGCCTTTGACAAACGCCACAAACTTCGTGAGCTGATCGGGCACAAAGATGCCCTTTTTCCAGATAATACCGAATTTGCTTGTGATCTCCGGCGCGACCGGGATCTCCACAAAATCCCGCGGATTGACGGCGATCGACGAGTAGAGGAACGCGCCGCAATTACCGCCGCGGGCATAATTCAGCACCGTAGCCAGCTGGCTGCAATACATACGGACCTTTGGCGTGATCCCCGCAGAGCGCAGGCGGGTGATGACGGTCTGGGTCTGTACCGAATCTGTATTAAACAGGATAATCGATTCGTCCTTTAACATATCTGTAGTGATCTGCTGTTCCTTCGCATAGCGGTGTGTTTTGGAAACGCAATAGACATAGCGATCCTCCATCATCACATAGCTGTTATATTTATCCAGATTATAAAAATCCATATTGACGACCGCAACGTCGATCTGCTCCGCGTCGAGCAGCGTGCGGGCACGGATCGAGCCGTATTCAAACAACTGGATCGGAATATTGTACTGCTGCTCAAACAGATCGGTGATCCGTGGAAAAAACACGGTGCTGATCATCGGAGGGATACCGATGCGCAGCGGATGCCTGTTTTCCTGCGTGCCTGCAAAATCTGCGTATAGCTCATGCGTCTGTTTTAAAATATATTCTGCCTTCTGATAAAACGCCTCGCCGTCCTTGGTGAGCGTGATCCTGTTTGTTGCGATGTTCATTGTCGGTGGAGCACTGTTTGAGACCGGAATGGCAAATGAGATCGGAAGTCTGGTGACGAAATTTGCCAAAACCGAGCGTGGGCTGATCGTAGCGATCATGGTGATCGTGGGAGTCATGAGCGGCTTTTTGTCAAACACAGGAACGGCAGCCGTGCTGATTCCCGTTGTGATCGGTATCGCTGCAAAGTCCGGATACAAGAGATCACGCCTGCTGATGCCGCTCGTTTTTGCGGCAGCGATGGGCGGAAACCTGTCACTGATCGGAGCACCCGGAAATATGATCGCGCAGTCGGCATTAGAGCCGCTCGGCTTATCCTTTGGCTTTTTTGAATATGCGATCGTGGGACTGCCGCTCATTGCGATAGCGACTGTTATCAGTATGATCGTTCTGCCGATCGCATTCCCGTTTTATCCGTAAAGAGGAAAGATACATAGATTATAACATTCAGGAGGAAAAAATTATGTCTAATGAAGTACAGGTACAGAAGCTGACCGATATCATGGCTCAGTTTGTAGGATTTACGGCAAAAAAGCTGCCGGATGATGTGATCGCAAAGTTAGAGGAGCTGCGCGCGAAAGAGGACAGCCCGATGGCAAAGGTCATTTACGATACGATGTTCCGCAATCAGGAGCTGGCAATCGAGCTGGACCGCCCGTCGTGTCAGGATACCGGTGTGTTACAGTTCTGGGTAAAATGCGGAACGAAATTCCCGTTGATCGATGATCTGGAGGTGCTGTTAAAGGAAGCAGTCGTAAAAGCGACGTTTGCGACACCGCTGCGCCACAACTCCGTTGAGACATTTGATGAGTACAATACCGGCAAAAACGTCGGAAAAGGAACTCCGACTGTATGGTGGGATATCGTGCCGAATTCCGATCAGTGTGAGATCTACACCTATATGGCAGGCGGCGGATGTACACCGCCCGTCATCCGTCCGCAATCGGTGTCGCTGTGAATGTCGGCTGCTGGAGCCACCGCAGAGGACATATCGTATTTGACAAGGATCTTAATTTTACCGTAGACACACATACAGGCTTTGAATACAAGGCAGAAAACTAATCAGGAAGGGAGCGAACAACGATGGCAGTAGAGATAAGAAATGGAAAGAAAATTCTGTTTACACCGATTTCAGCAGAGGATCTGAAGGATATCCATATCGGCGATATCGTATACCTGACAGGCGATATCACGACCTGTCGTGATGTGGCACACCGCCGTGTCGTGGAGGAAGGCAGGGAGATTCTCGTAGATGTGCGTGATGCAGCGATTTTACATGCCGGACCGATTATCCGTCCGTTGGGCGATGAAAAATATGAGATGGTATCTGTCGGACCGACCACCTCTATGAGAATGGAAAAATTCGAGTATGAGTTTGTACAGACAACCGGTGTGCGTGTGATCGTCGGAAAAGGCGGCATGAAGGAAAATACAGAGCGCGCCTGCAAGGATTTCGGCGCGATCCACTGCGTATTTCCCGCAGGAAATGCAGTTGTGGCAGCAGCCGAGGTCGAGGAGATCGTCGAGGCACAGTGGAAGGATCTCGGCATGCCGGAAACTCTGTGGCACAGCCATGTGAAGGAGTTCGGGCCGCTGATCGTATCGATCGATTCCTACGGCAGAAACTACTTTGAGGAGAAAAAGGTCGAGTACAACAAGAAAAAGGACGAGCAGGTAGAACTGATCAGCAAACAGGTCGGATTTATCAAATAGTAAAAATCAAAAACAGCGAGGGCAGACCGTGAGAATGACATTGCAAAAAATCATGCAGAAAATGGCTTCCTATATGGAACTGGTATTGTCGGCAACAGAAACGATTCTCGGTGTAGGAGCGATCGCAGGACTTTTCGCAGTCAGAAAATATCTGTTTTGCGGCATTCGCAAGGAAACGTGATTTGCTAATATATTACAATTATATGACCGCCGATGGGATAACCGCGGCGGTCATAGTATTATATAAAAAGCATCGTGCGGGGAGTATCCTACAGACAGTCGTTGTAAATATCCATAATGTCTTCCATGGAGAGCTCTGTAGGGTTGTGTGACATAATAACCTGTTGATAAGTCAGGACACTTTCTGCAAAGGCAGGGACATCATCGGGTGTCGCACCGTATGTATGCATTGGTTTCTTCTCAAGGACAACGGACAATAACTCATCTAATCTGGTAGTTACCTCGCCCGGCTCACATTCGAGTGCGCCTGCCAGAATCTGAATCACTTCCGAATATTTAGGCGAACATTCCTTTGTGGCATATTTTTTCAGCACACTGGTGAGCAGCACGTAGTTTGCCTCGCCGTGTGCGACATGGTATTTGCCGCTGAGCGGATAGCTGAGAGCATGTACTGCGCCGCAGCCCGCTTTGCCGAAGGCAATACCTGCGAAATTGCTGGCAACTAAAAAGGTGTCCATCAAGGCATCCAGACAGTCAAAGCCCTGTAGACGGATCTGCCTGTATGCACCGATGATCATGCGGATCGCCTCGTGCCCGAATGCCTTGGAGTACGGCGTGGCGAGCGGGGACAGGCTGGATTCGATTGCGTGGATCAGTGCATCAATCGAACTGGTGGCAAAGACAGAACGCGGCAGATGCCTGGTCAATTCGGGTATCAGAACAGCCTCATCCGCATATAATGCATCTGCGGCGAGCCGCAGCTTGGTATTTAAGGACGGAAATCCGACGATCGATACATTTGTCACTTCACTTCCGGTGCCGCATGTGGTAGGCACCAGAATTAAAGGACATTTCTTTTCAGGCGTTATTTTTCCGGTGAACAGATCCACGAGGGGCGTCATCTGCTTTAATGCAAATAATTTGGAGATGTCCATCACCGTGCCGCCGCCGATGCCGAAGATCCGCCTATACGGGCGATCCGAATCAATGGCGGCGATCATTTTTTCAATCATCTCATCACTTGGTTCACCGGCTCCATAGTGATCCTGAAAAATGACCTGTGCCGGCAGATCATAGCTTTTGAAAAAATCATCATAGATATAGCTGCATGTGATAATCAAATCGTTTTTGTTAATTTCAAATTCATTCAAAAAAGCATTGCAGGACTCAAACTGGTTGAGCCCAGACTGTAAACTTAATAACTTCATGGTCAGATCCTCCTGCCTTCTAATAATTTCCGATTCCTTTTAGCGTAATACATTTTAACTGTGTCAGTTCGTCAAAGGTGGAGAATACACCTTCGCTGCCAATTCCCGAATACTTAAAGCCGCCAAACGGCATTTCAAAGCTGCGGAAATAGCTTGAGCCGTTGATGACGACGCTGCCGCACTCCAGATTGTCTGTAAATTTCATCGCTTTTTTCATATCTCTTGTAAATACACTGCCGCCTAATCCGTATATCGTAGCATTTGCCAGCGCCAGTGCTTCATCCTCGCTATCAAAAGCGGCGATCGGCATTACTGGTCCAAAGATCTCCATATCATGCATGACATCTGCGGAAAACGGTACATCGCGGATCACGGTAGGTGCAACGAATGCTCCGTCACGGCTGCCGCCCAGAACGATTCGACCGCCCTGCTGTACAGTTAATTGTATTTGGTCTTCTACGATTTTTGCAGCACGCTCGCTGATGACAGTTCCGACCTTTGTATCCGGACTCAATGGATCACCAAAGGAAAACGCTGCAATGCGTTCGGTGACTGCTGTGACGAATGTTTCATAGTACGAACGATGAATGAGAAAACGCTTCGGCGCACAGCAAATCTGACCGGCATTAAAAAATCTGGCATTTACCGCTTCGTTGATCGCCAGATCCAGATCGGCATCCTCTAATACAATAAATGCATCATTTCCGCCTAGCTCTAATGCAATACGCTTGAGCGAGGGTGCTGCTTTTTCGGCGACTTCCATACCGACGGTAGTAGAGCCGGTGAGCGTGATGGCATCAATGCCTTTGTGGGTTGACAGATATTCGCCGATCGTGGAACCACGGCCGGTAACTACCTGTACGACACCATCCGGAAAACCGGCTTCTCTCATAAGAGAGACTAACCGGCAGATCGTGAGCGGATTATCTGTAGCGGGTTTCACGATGACACAGTTTCCTGCCAGAATGGCGGGCGCGACTTTCTGGTTAAACAGATTGCAGGGAAAGTTGAACGGAATAATACAGGCGACGACTCCCAACGGCTCACGTTTCGTTAAAACAATATTGTTGTCATGGTTGTATTCCAGTCCGGCAGGAATGACTGTGTCATATAGGTGTTTGGCTTTCTCGGAAAATGCATGCCACGCGGTAAAGATATTGTTCATCTCGACCGCAGTCTCGGTAATGGTCTTGCCGGATTCCAGACTGAGCAGTCTGCCGAGACCGGTGCGGTTTTGATCCACTAAGGTTAAAAAATTGTTTACAAGATCTACACGCTTGTAGACAGGTGTCTTTTTCCAGCTTCTCCATGCGGATCTCGCTGCTTTGACAGCAGTATCGATATCTTCCTTTGTTGCGGAGGGAACCGAATCAATCCATTCGTTATTATAAGGATTGATGACATTGATGGTTTCGCCATCTGATGCGGGCAAGTCTTGTCCGTTAATGATCATGTTCATATGAATACTCCTTTGTTTGTTGTCAAAATCTGGTGTAAATTACGGTTAATATTATAGCGGCAAAAATGCAGTTTTAATTCTATAACAGAATAATATAAATAAAAAGTACCATATAATTCCAAAACAGAATAAAACAGATGCTATATTGTGCTATTTTATGTGCGAATCATAAGAAAAAACAAAACAAGAGTTTAGAAAACACTAATAGAAAAAGGAGATATGAGACAATGAAGATGAAATGGGCAGGTATATTGGTATTGGCAGCAGCTTTACTTACAGCCACAGGCTGCGGAAAAAATACCGGACAGCAGGAACAGACGGTGCGGCTGGCAACTATGACGACTGGATTCACGGCGCTGATGCATGAGGCGAACACTTCCGGAGTATACAGTGATCTGGGATTGCATGTGGATGAACAGTTTTTTGATAACGGACCGACAATCAATGAAGCGATTGCGGCAGGGGATATCGATGTAGCAACGATCGGTGCAATGCCCTCGATTACCGGAAATATAGCAAATGGGACGAGAGTCGTAGCCGTGCTGACGGATGATGAGGAATCCGTTCAGATTTATGCGCGAAATGACAGTGATATTGTAAAAGCCGGAAAGGGTCATATCAATGGACATGGAAATATCTATGGTTCCGCGGATGAATGGAGAGGCAAGAAAGTAGTCTGTGCAAAGGGGACATCCAGTCATTATACTTTGCTGGCAGCGCTTGCGACGATGAATCTGACAGAAAGCGATATCGAGCTGATCAATATGGAGGGTGCCTCCGGCGCATCGGCGTTTGCATCAGGTACCGGAGATATTTTTGTGGGATTTGATCCGCAATGGTCGGTATTTTATGAGAATCCGGATGAATATACCTGTATAGCTACCTGTGCGGATACAGGGAAGAAACTGATTGATGTGGTGATTGCGACAGACGATTTTTGTGAGAATCATGCAGAGGAATTGACCGATTTGCTGCGCGGGGTGTTGCAGGTTGAGAAAACATATGAGAATGATCAGGATGGTTACGATCAGGTCATGTATCAGTGGCAAAATGAATACGGGGAGTGCAGTGAGAATGTAGCGGCTTACAGTGCGCAGATTAAGCCGATTTTATCTATTGACGAGCAGTTGAACCGTTTTGAGGACAAAAACGGGCAGTCTCCGGTGCAGCAGACGTTATTGGAGATCGCAGATTTCATGGTTGAAAATAAGATTATAGAGCAAAGCGAAGCAGATACTTTGATTGACAATAAGCTTATAGACGATTCATTTTTAAAGCAGGCGATAAAAGAATTACAATAGAAGGATTAAAATCATGTATCAGGAAAAAGAACGTCCGCTGTGGCAGAATATGTTACTGAGCTGTAGCGGTATTATCGTGTTTCTGGCAATCTGGCAATTCGTTGTATCATTTGGGCTCGTATCAACTGACAAACTAGTAGCGCCCTATACACTATATATGACATTTATCGATAAGCTCAGCAATGTAGTTCCGGACGGAAATACGATTTTAGTACATATAGCAACCAGTTTGAAGCTGGTATTGGCAGGATTTTTGTTATCCTGCCTGATCGGTGTACCGCTAGGGTTGCTCATGGGATTTTTCAAAACCTTTCAGGCACTGTTCTCACCGATTTTTGAGATCGTAAAGCCGATCCCGCCGCTGGCATGGATTCCGATTGTCATTGTGGTATTCGGTATCGGTATGAAATCAGAGCTGTTTATCATTTTTGTGGCAGCATTTGTCCCGTGCGTCATCAATTCTTATACTGGTATCCAGTCGACCGACCCTGCGTTGCTGAATGTGGCAAAAACAGCGGGAGCGAGCCGGATGCAGATGTTTTTTAAGGTGGGTGTACCGTCTGCACTGCCTATGGTGTTCGTCGGCATCAAGGTGTCTTTTGGCAGCGCATGGGCGACACTGGTGGCAGCGGAGATGATTGCTTCATCGGTAGGACTTGGCTATATGATCCAGCAGGGACGGCAGGCATCGAGACCGGATATTGTATTGCTGGGCATGCTGGTTATCGGAATTATCGGCGGTGTTCTGACCGGACTGCTGGGACTGCTGGAAAAGAAGGTGATACCGTGGAAAAAGCATTAAAGACATTAGGTAGAAAAATGAATGAAACATACAGATACAGTTTATTATCAGCGTTATCGGTTGTCTGCGTGCTGGGGCTGTGGTGGGCGGCTTCGATATGGAATGCGAGTCTGGCAGGACCGGTAGATACGATCGAACGATTTGGCAGGCTGGTCGGACATCCGATCATGGGCGTACCACTTTGGATGCATGTGTGGGCAAGCGTGCGTCGTATATTTCTCTCATTTGTGGCGGCATGTGTGGTCGGAGTTTCGCTTGGCATTGCCTTTGGTATCTTCCCGACATTTAAACGGATCATGTGGCCTGTGTTTTCCGTGATCCGTCCCATCCCGCCGCTGGCATGGATTCCGATTGTAGTTTTGTGGGTAGGCATTATGGGAGATACTTCCAAAGATATTATTATTTTTATCGGAATCGTTATGGCGATCGTGATCAATACACAGGAAGGTATCCGCCAGACCGATGACCTGCTGTTAAAGGCAGGAAAACTGCTGGGTGCAAACAAGTGGCAGATTCTCACAGAGATCACTCTGCCGAGCAGCATACCGGCGATTTTTGCGGGGATGAAAACCGGCTTGTCGACCGGATGGATGTCTTTGGTGGCGGCGGAAATGATCGCGGCAAAGGAAGGAATCGGATTTCTCATCAACCAGAGTATGAAAAATTCGTCGGATACAGCACTTGATTTTATAGGAATTATTTTAGTAGCACTGTGCAGCGCGGTATTTACGCTGCTTTTGAATGCGATAGAGAGGAAGGTTTGTTTATGGTCAAAGATGCGTGCAAAATAGCGGTGCGTCATATTTCAAAATCATTCGGGGATCAAAAAATTCTGGATGATGTGTCATTTGACGTCTATGAAAATGAATTTCTGGTTATTTTAGGACCCGGGCAGTGCGGAAAAACCGTACTTTTAAATATTATGGCAGGAATGGAAACGGCAGATACAGGCGATGTCACATTTAAAGACGATGATTCCGACATGGGATTTGTATTTCAGAAGTATGCGCTGTACAACTGGAAAACAGTGGAAAAAAATGTAGAATTGCCGTTAAAGTTTCGCGGTGTGAGCAAAAAGGAGCGCAGCCGTACTGCGAAGAAATACATTGATCTGGTCGGGCTGGATGGCTTTGCACACAGTTATCCGGTACAGTTGTCCGGTGGAATGAAGCAGCGGGTCGGTATCGCGCGTGCATATGCGATGGGACACTCCATGATTTTAATGGATGAGCCGTTCGGGGCATTGGATGCGCAGACAAGATACCAGATGGAGGATGAATTGCTGCGCATGCGCAATACCGAAAAGGCGACGGTGGTGTTTGTGACAAATAATATAGAAGAAGCAATTTATCTGGGAGATCGGATTTTACTGTTTTCCGATAAGCCGTCGCGGGTAGTAGAAGAATTTGTGCCGAAACTGAAACGTCCGAGAAACAATGCGTCAGATGATTTTATGGCATTCCGGACGATGATTACCGGGCAGATGGATTTGGCGTTATAGGAGTAACATATGGCAGAACAACCGAAGATAGCAGTAAAAGATTTAACGAAGGTATTTGATGATCTGACCGTATTGGATCACGTGTCCTTTGAGATCAATAAAGGTGATTTTGTATGTATTGTCGGACCGACCGGCTGCGGAAAAACAACATTTTTAAATTTGCTTGTCAAACTGATTGAACCGACCAGCGGGGAGATACTGATCGACAATGTGCCGGCAGACCCGAAAAAGCATAATATCAGCTTTGTGTTTCAGGAGCCGTCCACGTTTCCATGGCTTACGGTGGAGGATAACATCAAGTTTAACATGAAACTGAAAAAAATGGATAAACGGACGATGAACGAGCGGACGGATGAGATTCTGCGCATGATCGGTCTGGAGGAACAAAGGCATTTGTATCCGAGAGATCTATCGGTGTCTGCGGAACAGCGGGTGGTGATCGGCAGGAGTTTTGCGGTTTATCCCGATCTGCTGCTGATGGACGAACCGTATGCGCAGATGGATATCAAGGTCAGATACTATCTGGAGGATGAGGTGCTGAAGCTATGGAAGAAAACAGGCAGCACCGTCTTATTTATCACTCATAATATCGAGGAAGCGGTATATCTCTCACAGAAATGTATGATCATGTCGCAGAAACCGACGACAGTCAAAGAGATCATAGAAAATCCGCTCCCGTATCCGAGAAATGTATCCGACCCGGAGTTTATACAATTAAGAAAATCGATCACAAAGATGATCAAATGGTGGTGAGCATCGGCAATACATTCCGGATGATTTTACCTGTTGTTGTGCGTGGAATATTCGTAACTTCACGTATGGCAGCAGGTATTTTATATGCCTCCATGTGACTCATCAGAAAGTCAAGAAAATCTTTTTTATTATAACCGTCTTTCGTTACAACATACAGAACCGGAAGCTGACCGATGTCGGAGACTTCCACACAGGTGCAGGCACAGTCTTCAATATAAGGATAGTCAGCAGCGACAGTCTCAATATCATCGGGAACGATGGTGTAACCGTTTACGTTCATAATATCTCCGACACGGCTTACATAATAATAGTAGCCGTTTTCGTCAAAATAGCCGATATCATTGATTTTCAAAACTCCGTCCGTCAGAACCTGCTTGGTCAGCGCTTTGCGCTTGTAGTATTCGCGCATATTCATCGGACCCTGAACCGTAAAATAGCCATATTTTCCGGGCTGTGTGACCGGCTGACCGTTTTCGTCAACCAGACGGATGTCCGCTAATTCGGTCGGTTTTCCGATGCAGGAGTCCGAAGGGTTTTCCGCAGTGTTATTTACGAGCAGACAGCCGGATTCGGTTGTACCGTATACATTGTACAGGACAGAATGTGGATAACTCTGATAAAAACGCATGACCGTAGCGGCAGTCAGCCTGCCGGCATACGTTTCAACGATCCTGATCTGTTCGGAGATGGCGGTTGTCTGTTCTTTCTCACCCTTAAATAAAGTGCTGATGTCCGAGTTTACCGTACATAAAAAGTTGATATGGTAGGTGTGTATCGCATCCGAAATCGTTTCGATCGAAAGCGGGCAGTCTGATATGACGCTGGTTGCACCGACGTATAATGCCGCCAACACCCGGCGGAATCCGCCCGCCAGATGAAATGGAACGGCAGTATATACGATGCAGGACTCTGTCATCGGAACGCGGCTCAGATAGGTGACAGCAGTGGATAACATACTTTTGTTTGTATGTACGATCGTAACAGGTTTTCCGGTTGTACCGGTCGTGGATATGATCGCGGCGGGTGTCTCCGCCAGAGGCTCATCTTCTGGCAGCTCGTGTCCGCCCGATGTGGAGAAAAAATCGTCCGAGATCTCGCCCGTATGTCTGGAGAATACCATCGCAGGCTTCTGGGATTTCAGGATTTCCTGCAAATGGTACAGAGAAATATTTTTTTCCAGCGGGAGCACGATGCAGGCATGGAGCTGAACCGCCAGAAAAACCGTATAAAATAAAATCGGATCATCCGCCTCGACTGCGATTTTACTTCCCTTTTTGACCTTTTTTTGCTTTAAATAATCGGAAAAAGTGAGGATCTTTTCCGCAAACTGTCGATAAGTGATATGTGTCCCGCCGAAGATCAGCGCATCTTTCTCGGGATAGCGCCTGCTGTTTTCCAAAACAACCGTTACAAGACTATTCATGTTGAACCTGCTTTCTATACATATTGTAGGTTCATTTTAGCACAAGCACACGGGATTTCCAATGGTTACTGTTCACTCGTACCTCGTTCCAGTAACGGATTTTGCTCACCATGGGTAGAAGTGGTTTGAAAACTGTGGTAGAATGGGTCGTAAAAGATACGAATTCTGTACGTCAAAGGGAGGATGATCCGTTGAAACCGCGTCAAAAGCCGTTGGGAGATAAGAATATGGTGGGTGCATCTGTCACAAAATTGCGCAAATTAAAGCATATCTCCCAGAAGGAGCTCGCCATCAATATGCAGCTGATGGGTATTGACATCAATCTGTCATCGCTTTCCAAGCTCGAGGGACAGGTACGGATCGCAACGGATAAGGAGATCTATGCGATTGCAAGGATCTTTCATATATCGGTCGATGAGTTGTTCAGAGAGTTATGAGTGTTGGCTTCTATGGGGATTTGCTATTGACAGAATCGACCGGAGATTGTAAAATTTATAAAACCAACCGAACAGGTAGGATAAAAAGGCGGATACTCAGGTGGGTGTCTGCCTTTGTGTTGTCATGCATCCGTAAGAAACTGCCGGTGGCAGGTCTTGTGGGATGCCACAAAAAAGGAAAAGGGGAACAGCATGTTAAATCAGTTTTCGAGAACACAGTTGCTGCTCGGGGCGCAGGCGATGCAGCAGCTCGCGCAGTCCAGAGTCGCAGTATTCGGCATCGGAGGTGTCGGCGGATATGTGTGTGAAGCACTCGTGCGCAGCGGTGTCGGGGCATTTGACCTGATCGATGATGACAAGGTCTGTCTGACCAATCTCAACCGGCAGATCATCGCGACACGCCCGACAGTCGGTAAATACAAGGTTGATGTCATGAAGGAGCGGATGCTCAGCATCAATCCGGATGTGGATGTGCGCACGCATCAGTGTTTTTTTCTTCCGGAAAATGCAGATCAATTTCCGTTTGATGAATATGATTATATTGTAGATGCAGTCGATACGGTCACGGCAAAGATCGAGATCATCATGCGCGCCCAGCAGATGGGCGTTCCGGTGATCAGTGCGATGGGGGCCGGAAACAAGCTCGATGCGAGCCGTTTTATGGTTGCCGATATTTACAAGACCCACATGGACCCGCTTGCGAAGGTCATGCGTCGGGAATTGAAAAAGCGGGGAGTCAAAAAGCTAAAGGTCGTCTACTCAGACGAACAGCCGACCCGTCCGGTCGAAGATATGGCGATCAGTTGTAGAACTAACTGTATCTGTCCGCCGGGAGCGGAACACAAATGTACCGAACGGCGTGATATTCCGGGCAGCACCGCATTTGTACCTGCGGTAGCGGGGCTGATACTCGCGGGTGAGGTCGTGAAAGATCTGAGTGCACCGCGCGGAGGGGAGGCGTAGTTTTATGGAATTAGAGAAAAAATATGAGCATTTGCTGGAGTATCTGCGCTCACTCGGCAGCGTGGCAGTCGCCTTTTCGAGTGGCGTGGATTCGACATTTTTGCTGTATGCCGCAAAAGAGGCGCTCGGAGACCGCGTGATCGCAATTACGGCAAAATCCTGTTCGTTTCCACAGCGTGAATTAAAGGAAGCGAGCGCCTACTGTGGGGACAACGGCATCCGGCATTTTGTCGTGGAGTCAGAGGAATTAAATATCGAGGGATTCGCGCAGAACCCGCCGAACAGATGCTATCTGTGCAAACACGAATTATTTGAAAAAATACTTGCGATCGCAAAAAAAGAGGGTATCGCCGCAGTTGCGGAGGGATCAAATCTCGATGACAACGGTGATTACCGCCCCGGACTGCAGGCAGTCGCAGAGCTGGGTGTCAAAAGTCCGCTGCGCGAGGTGCAGCTCAGCAAGCAGGAGATTCGCGCACTTTCGCGGCAGTTCGGGCTGCCGACATGGGAAAAACAGTCGTTTGCGTGCCTGAGCAGCCGTTTCCCGTATGGGGAGACTATTTCAGAGGAAAAACTGCACATGGTCGATCAGGCAGAGCAGCTATTGCTCGATCTGGGATTTTCACAGGTGCGCGTGCGCATTCATGGAACGATTGCCCGTATTGAACTGCTTCCGCAGGAATTTCCAAAGCTCATGGAGGAAGCGACCAGAGAGCAGGTCAATCAGGCATTCCGTTCCTACGGATTTTCTTATGTGGCGCTGGATCTGCAGGGCTATCGCACTGGCAGCATGAATGAAACGTTGGATTTAGGCACAGAGAATCATTCGTGATGGCTTGCGCTTTGTCACGTGAAGTGATATGATATGCAAGAGGTAATGGACGATGAATGATATGAGACAGACAATATCACAAAAAAAGCGGGCGCTTATCTATCTGCTCGCAGTATGGATGCTGGTTGTCGGAGTATGCTCCGGCGAATCACGGGTATTGTCTGCTCATTTTCAGGCAGCAGCCACGGAAACGGATGCTGTCTATCGTGCGATTCCGGATTATTTATTTTCTGACGAAGCATGCACCGAGAAGCTGATCGGTGTACGGTCGCGTCTGCCCGAGATCCGTTCGATTCGTCAAAACAGGCGTACATTTCGTGCGCTTTTGACCGAGTTGGCTGTAGGAGAGACATTTTTTGCAGCAGAACCCGGTATCTTTATGCGTCGTGGAGAGTACCGGCTGCCGGAGCTGGCACGGGGACTCGTGGCGACGATTCAATATATCCATGATCTGGATGGGAAAAAATCCGCATAATAAGACAAAAAGGAATCATTAGAAAGTAAAATATTTCGTTGCCTGTGTGATGCATTTGCAGCATAGGTTTGTTTGCGTATGCCAAAAATCGCATAGGCTTATTTTTAGATGCCAAAAGGGGGAAAACCATATGGAAATGGTAGTTGTAGCGATAATGGCAGTATTGATGGTAGGTGCGGCGGTCTGGTGCTGGCGCATCGAAAATCTGTCAGGTGCGGATGAGAAAAAAGAAAAATAAAATAATAAATTCAGAATGTGGAGGAAATAAAGTATGAACCCGTTTATGTGGTTATTAGTTATCATAGGAAGTGTAGCAGGAGTAGGAACAACACTCTATATCATTGTCTCTTTGTTTGCTGTTCTGGCATTCAAGATTTGTCGGACAGTAAAATATCATATTCCTTTGTATGACTAATTAAAAATTGAAAAATAAAATGAAAAATAGAAAATAAAGAAACGATAACTACATGAAGAGCTCCCTCTGCGTGCCATTGCGCAGAGGGAGCTTTGTGATGTGATAGGAAAATCCCCATGGGCAAGATTGGAAATAAGAAGTTGAAATGCATGGGGAATATCTGTATAATGAGTATATCTTGGCAGAGGTTATGCCGGTTTTGCACATGATATAATGAGTGCAAACGAGTCAACATGCTGGCATGATTGACGAGTGACGAATGTTGATCATGTGCTGGTTTTGCGCATGATATAATGAGCGCAAGTGAGAAAAATGCAAATTTATTTGTATTGGGCGAACGGCGATATTATTGAGTGATGAAATCACGATATAAAAAGGAGAAAAGCGATGACGATACAAGAGTGTTATGCGAGCTTTGGCGGTGACTTCGACGATGTGCGGCAGAGAATCCCGAAGGACGAACTGATCCAGAGATTTGCGTTAAAATTTTTGGATGATAAGAGTTATGAGAATCTTCAGGCGGGGCTTGAAAATGACGATATGGATCAGGCTTTCCGCGCGGCACATTCGCTAAAGGGAGTCAGCCAGAACCTGAGTTTTTACAAGCTCGGAGTCTCTGCTAGTGCCCTGACAGAAGAACTCAGACACTGGGAGAGCGCACCCGTAGATAAAGCGCGCTGCGGGGAATTGTTTCAACAGGTAGCCGCTGATTACGAGGCTGTCACGTCTGCGATTAAGCAGTTATAGTGCGCACCGCCGACGGTGACAGATTGAACTAGAGGAGAAAACTATGCGGACAAAGATACTTATCGTGGATGATGTAGAGCTTAATCGTGAGATACTGGCAGAGATACTAAAGGATGAGTATGAGATCGTGATGGCGGAAAACGGCAAGCAGGCGCTGGAGATTTTGGCACAGCAGAGAAACGAGATTGCGCTTATGCTACTGGATCTGTTTATGCCGGAGATGGACGGTTTTGAAGTATTAGAGGTCGTGAGCAGACAGTCGTGGGGCAAGCATCTGGCGATTATGATCATCAGCAGTGACAACACGAGCCAGACAGAGAGCCGTTGCTTTGAGCTGGGTGTGTCGGATTTTATTCACCGCCCGTTTGATGCGAGACTGGTCAAGCGTCGTGTGAAAAACGTGATTTCTTTGTATCAGTATCAGAACCAGTTGGAGCAGAAGGTCGAGGAACAGACGAGAACGTTGACCAAGCAGTATCAGTTGCTACAGACGCAGGCAAAACAACTGCGGCAGAGCCGTGCGAACGTCATCGATATTCTCGGTACAGTCGTTGAGTACCGGAATCTGGAGAGCGGAGAGCATGTCAAGCGTGTCAAGGGTTATACCCGCATTCTGGCAGAGGAATTGATGAAGAGGTATCCCGAGTATGGGCTGACGCAGGAAAAGATTGATGTAATTGTAGCTGCAAGCGCACTGCATGATATCGGTAAGATCGCTGTGCCTGATTCGATTCTGTTGAAACCGGGGCGACTGACAAAAGAAGAATTTGAATGTATGAAGACGCATACGACCAAGGGCGGCGATATTCTTATGAATATTAAAAACGTCTGGGACGAAGAATACGGAAAGGCGAGCTACGAGATCTGCCGCCACCATCATGAGCGCTACGATGGCAAAGGCTATCCAGATGGGCTGAAGGGAGAGGAGATTCCGGTGTCGGCACAGATCGTGTCAGTCGCAGATGTATATGACGCGCTCGTCAATGCGCGTGTGTATAAGAGTGCCTTTTCAAAGGAAAAAGCATTCCAGATGATCATATCCGGCGAGTGCGGCGTGTTTTCACCGAAGCTGCTTGAGTGCTTTAAGCATGTCCGCAAAGAGTTTGAAAAACTGGCGGATGAGTCGGCAGATGCATCTGATGTAGCGGATACAGCCAGCTAATACGGCTTGTATCTGCAATATATATAATATAAGGAACAGCAAATGGGAGCGATTGTAACATTAAAAAAAGGCGAAGGCAGAACGATCAAAGCTGGAGGCTTATGGATCTTTGATAATGAGATCGATACGATCATGGGCTCGTTTGAAAACGGCGGGATTGTGATTGTGCATGATTTTGACGGCTATCCGCTCGGACGGGGATTTATCAACACAAATTCCAAGATCCGCATCCGGCTGATGACGCGCCATGTGGATCAGGAGATCGACGAGGAATTTTTGCGGATGCGTGTGCAGCGGGCATGGGAATACCGCAAGACGACGGTGGACATTTCCTCCTGTCGTGTGATCTTTGGCGAGGCAGACTTTTTGCCGGGTTTTGTCGTAGATAAATATGAGGATGTACTGGTCGTTCAGTGTCTTGCGTTCGGCATGGAGCCGTTTAAGCTGACGATTGTACGGTTGCTGTGTGAGGCACTTGAGGCGGACGGCATCCATGTGCGCGGCGTCTATGAGCGCAGCGATGCCAACGAACGCAAAAAAGAGGGCTTGCCCAAAGTCAAGGATTTTATCGGCGAGCCGTTCGATACAAATATAGAGATCGTTGAAAATGGTGTGCATTATCTCGTAGATGTGGTCAATGGTCAGAAAACCGGATTTTTCCTCGACCAGAAGTACAACCGTCTGGCGATGCAGCGGATCTGCAAAGGGAAAAAGGTATTGGACTGCTTTACGCACATGGGCACATTTGCACTCAACGCGGGGATCGCGGGCGCGTCCGATGTGCTCGGACTGGACATCTCGGAATATGCGCTCAGTCAGGCGAATGCCAATGCGAAGCTGAATCAGCTTGATGCGACCGTGCATTTTCGCTGTGCCAATGTGCTCGATGAATTGCCGCGGCTGGCAGAGGCGGGAGAGACTTATGATGTGGTCATTCTCGATCCTCCGGCGTTTACCAAGTCCAGAGAGGCGACCAGAAATGCGATCAAGGGATACCGCGAGATCAACCGCAAGGGACTCAAGCTCGTGCGGGACGGCGGATATCTGGCGACCTGCTCGTGCTCGCATTTTATGACGCAGGAACTGTTTACCAAGACAATCCGCGAGGCAGCCAATTCCGTGCACAAGCGTCTGCGTCAGGTGGAATTCCGCACACAGGCACCGGATCATCCGATTCTGTGGGCAGCAGATGAGAGTTATTATCTCAAATTCTACATTTTTCAGGTTGTCAGTGACAGGTAAGAGTGTAAAAAGCTGAAAAGCCTGATCGTGTGTGATATCTAGTGATTTGCGAAAATATGACAAGTATCATAATTTATCGCAAAATGGTGTAATTTTTTAAGAAGATGGTGTAGTAAATGGTGTACTACAAGATGTGTTGAGAAAATGGTGTAGTAGACAAAAGGGAATCCAGATGTGAATATTATGGATTATATGTGTAACGAAAAGGGACTATCTGTATAACGGATAGTCCTTTTATTATTGTTCTTCGTCTGGAATATAACGGATAATGTCAGATGCTTCACAATGCAGAATTTTACAAAATAAATCAATGGTAACAGTGGAAATTGGTAAGTTATGTTTTAAGCGATGTAATGTTGCGGAATTTATATTGTGCTTATGTGTAAGTGTATACCAGTTATCATCAGATTTTTCAAGTGTGTCCCAAAAGGGTTTGTAGTCAATCATAAGCAGAGTCTCCTTGAAAAAATAATAGAGGGTATTGCATTATTTGAACAGATTGTATATAATAAATATGTTTAATATAATAAACATATCGAAGTAATAATATTCACAATATGGAGGAGGTATTTTAAGAATGAAAAAAAGATTATTAACAGGGTTGCTTGCATTGATGATGGTAGTAACAAATGTGCCGTTTGGAGGGTGTGACACGAATGCTGTTTATGCAGCAGAAACTGAGATCACATCTGATGCAATCGCATTTAAAGATCCGTCACTGGCGGATCCGGATGGCTTTTATGAATTAAGTACGGGGGATGGTGTTTACCGATATACGGATGCGGTGGATGCTAGTGATAAGATGTTGGATTTTGGAACAGAATGGGCATTTATTTCGGACGATAATTTGTCAGAGGCGGGATATCCAATAATATTTTATTCTGAGTGCAGTGATGCAGAAAAAGCGATAGAAGATAGAAAGGCAAAGGTTTTTGATGGAACTATACCTGTAGATGCTTTTGGAAAGTATGTTTATTCATGGGTTGGAATAGGACCTTTGGATGATGCTGGAAATCCAACCGGTGAGTTTGCATTAAAATTAGTGCGATCAAATTATCGTGTAACAGATTGGGGGGATACTGATTATCAGACATTCTCGTTAAATGACGATAAGAAGACGGTGTCTGTATTTACAATCTGGAATCGCGATGCAAAAGATGGAAAATTTGATGCCTATGTTTTGAAAAATGTAGAGATAGGTGGAAAAAATTATACGGTGACAGCGGTTGGTGACAACGCGCTTGATAATAGTGCCGGATCAACAGCGATCTGTTCTGTAACATTACCTTCGACTGTAAAGAAAATAGGTAAAAGCGCATTTAAGGGTGCAAAGAATTTGAAGACAATTTCCATTCAGGGAAATATCACTTCTATAGGTAAAAATGCATTTAAGGGAATCAATAAAAAGGCTGTGTTTAAGATCAAAGCATCTGCTGAAAATTATAAAAGAATTGTGAGTCTAATAAAAAGATCCGGTGTTGCTAAAACCGTGACATTTAAGAGAGTGAAATAGATTTATAGGGATTCCCTAATATTTCTATAGATATGAAACAAAACACTGACACACTTTTATAGAAAAATACTTCAAAATCAGCAAATCCTCTTAGAGTAATCTAAGGGGATTTTGTCGATTTTCCGTTGTTTGATTTGATAAGTTATGATATACTTCGCACATGGGAAACCAGAGAGTCGGGCGGCTTACCCTCTTTTTCGGAGGGTTGCTAAGCCCTGGTGGGGCGTTGCCAATGTATGTTACATACTCTGACTCAATTCAGATTGGAATATTCATTTGTGCCCTTGTTGGATTGTGCTACACGATTTTCAAGGGAAAACGAAAATAGCCGCCATTACTGCGAATAATGACGGCTGTTGATAAAACAGTTATTTAATTCATTCGGGTAAGCCGCTTCTCTGGCTTTCCTTCTTTCTATGCATAATATAACATATCTTATGAGTTGATGCAAGGGAAAGTGTAAAACGGCTCATAATTAAAAATCGGAATTTAAAGAGGAGGAATATGCGATGAACTTCTTTGAAAATACTCGTCAGCCACAAGGCTTCGGCGGAAAATTGATGACGAAGATGATGAACATCGGTCACGCCAAGTTATCACAATGGGGATTCTCAAATATCTCAGTGAATCCGGACGCTGCGGTACTGGATGTTGGTTGCGGAGGCGGTGCAAATATTGTAGCCTGGTTGGGCAAATGCGGAAATGGTCATGTGACAGGAATGGATTATTCGGAGGTCAGTGTGGCAGAATCTCAAAAGCTGAACGCCGCCGCCATTAAACAAGGGAAATGTTGCGTGGTTCAAGGTGATGTATCTGCTATCCCTTTTCCTGATGCGGTTTTTGATTATGTTTCTGCTTTTGAGACAGTTTACTTCTGGCCGGGATTGGAAAAATGTTTTTTTGAGGTAAATCGAGTTCTGAAAAACGGAGGGACATTCCTGATTTGTAACGAATCTGACGGAACGAATGCCGCAGATGAAAAATGGACAAAGTTGATTGATGGTATGAAGATTTACACCTCTGATCAACTCATTGCTGCTTTGAAAGAAGCAGGTTTTACAGAGATAAAAACGTATTCAAATACAAAAAATCATTGGATAAGTATTGTTGCAACGAAATAGCCAATTTCCGGTTTATAGGAAGGATAGAACAATTTTTTAGAATAAAAAAGATACGAAAATATTTCGTTTGAGGACTTTGATTTCCGGTTTAACGACTGGAAATCAGGGTCTTTTTATGTGATAGGAATTTTCTATCACACAAAACGCTCTGCGAGGATCGCATTGCGGCGGATAAGAAGTATGTCGTAGAAGCGTCCCGCCGCAGGCGGAGAATCCTGCGGGCAGGATATACTTTCACGGGTTGGTACAGATGGATGAGAAAACTAGAAATGTAAAAGAACACATTGATTCGTATGAAAAAATGTAATATAATACATTAAAACGCATCGGAACATTTCGGAGGAAGAAGGCATAGATATGAAACGTAAAATAACATCTAAGTTATATGAGTGGAAAAATATGTTAAACGGAAGAATGCCATTGCTTATTTATGGTGCCCGTCAGGTTGGAAAAACATTCGAGATGCGTGAGTTTGGAGCATTGAATTATAAGAATACGGTTTATGTAAATTTTGAAACAGACGAGAAAATTGGAACATATTTTGAGACAGATATTCATGCAGATCATGTGATATCTGTTTTAGAAAAATACTATCAGGCAAAGATTGTACCTGAAAGTACACTCATTATTTTTGATGAAATTCAGATGTGTGAAAGAGCTTTAACTTCGTTAAAATATTTTTCAGAAGAGGCTCCGGAATATCATGTAATGGCAGCAGGCAGCCTGCTTGGTGTGGCAGTAAACCGCGAAAAATATTCATTTCCGGTAGGAAAAGTTCAGATGCTGACAATGTATCCGATGGATCTGGAAGAGGTATTGTGGGCGAAGGGAAAACAAATGCTTGCAGATACCATTCGGGAACATTATGAAAACAATCAGCCGTTGGATGAAATACTTCATGAGGAGGCTATGCAGGAATTTTATCATTATTGTATTGTGGGTGGTATGCCTGCAGCGGTGAAGGCTGATCTTGCAAAAGATAGTCCTATAGAGCAGACAGAAATCCGGCAGATGTTATTAAATTCTTATATTGCGGATATGACCAAATATGCGAATCAGTCAGATACGATACGTATTTTTGAAGCATATGATTCCCTTCCGGCACAGCTGGCAAAGGATGCCAAAAAATTTCAGTATAAGTTGATAAAATCAGGTGCACGGGCATCTCAATATGGAGATGCAATCGACTGGTTGATTCGGGCCGGAATTGTGAATAAGTGTATGAAATGTAGTCAGGGATTTTATCCGGTTGCAGCATATCAGGATGTGAGTGCATTCAAATTATATTATAGTGATATGGGTATTATGTCCGCTAGACTGGGAATGACTCTGGAGGCGCTACAGAGTAAGGAAACAGAGCATTTTCGAGGGATACTGACAGAGAACTATGTTGCAGTTGCATTGAAAACGAAGGGCTATGATCTTCATTATTGGGAATCAGATAATACTGCAGAAGTAGATTTTCTGATACAAAAAGATAGTCATGTAATTCCGGTGGAATGTAAAGCCGGAAATCATGTGAAAGCTAAAAGTATGATGGTTTATATGGAAAAATATGCTCCGGTTTATGCAATCCGGATTTCAGCAAGAAATTTTGGAATGGTAAATGGGATAAAGTCAGTGCCATTATATAGTGTGTTTTGCATTTGAAATGCTAAATGTGCGTTGCAGGTGGCTTCTGGCGTGGAGGAACCATGAAAGCAGGTATTTATTTAGGAAAAGAACAAATTGAAATTGACCGAGCTGAAGGCGAGGGATGCTTCTTGTCCGAAGGGCAAGAAGATGGGCATGAAATGAATGGAACAAATCGAAATTTGTGAAGGCAAGTGAATCGAATACTACGATACAAGATACCATGGAGGAATATAAGAATGTCGAAAGATGAATA
>CAKRFN010000026.1 GCA_934320655.1 uncultured Eubacterium sp. | reverse complement strand
TGTGTGTGTAGCTCAGCTGGATAGAGCACTTGGCTACGGACCAAGGTGTCGGGGGTTCGAATCCTCTCACGCACGTCAATTAAAAAGAAAAGATAGGGTATTTGCCCTATCTTTTCTTTTTGTTCGAGTCTCCATTTCGCTCCGGTCGGCGCTGAACAGAAGCCCACAGGGCTTCTAGCGCCCTCTCGCGCACGTCAATGGAGAGACTTCTGTGACTCTCAAACTGACAGTAAGTTTACTCTATCTCATGAAATATAATTGTATGCGCTAAGAAGGTATGCTATACTACCAGTATGGGAAACCACAGAGCAGGGCGGCTTACCCTCTTTATCGGAGGGGTGCTAAGCCACGGTGGGGCTTGTTTAGCAACGACCGGAGCGAAGCGGAGAACGAACACCCTCCAGACGAAAGAAAGGAGGGCGTTGCCAATGGTTACATATTCTGATATGATTCAGTTTTGTACATTCATTTGCGCCCTTGTAGGGTTGTGTTACACGATCTTCAGGGGAAAACGAAAATAGCCGCCAACTACCTGGAATAGTTGACGGCTGACCTTGAAAAAGGTTAAAACCAAATATTTCGGGTAAGCCGCTTCTGCGGTTTCCCTTCTCTTGAATACAATATAGCATATCTGATTTTAAATATCAAGAGGTTTCTGATTTGTTCCATGGTGTCTATTGTAATCCTACATTTTTAGATTCATCCGACAAACACTTGAACTTATACCGAAATTATAGTAGTATACTATCGGACGTTACTCGGTTAAAGTGGGGGCGTACAAATATGACACACGTGGTTGATGTTAAGATAAAAAGGAGTAGAACCATGAATATTGTATGTTTAGATTTGGAAGGTGTATTGGTACCGGAGATCTGGATTGCGTTTGCTGAGGCGAGTGGAATTCCGGAGCTGAAAAGAACGACCAGAGACGAACCCGATTATGGCAAGCTGATGAATTTCCGGCTGAATATTTTAAAGGAGCATGGCTTGGGACTAAAGGAGATTCAGGAAACGATCGCAAAGATCGATCCGATTCCCGGAGCAAAAGAGTTTTTGGACGAGCTGCGCTCCCTGACGCAGGTCATCATCATCAGTGATACGTTTGAGCAGTTTGCGACTCCGCTCATGAAAAAACTTGGCTGGCCGACGATTATGTGCAACACACTGGAGGTGGCAGATAACGGAGAGATTACCGGATTTAAGATGCGCTGCGAGAAGTCAAAGCTCACAACGGTTAAGGCATTACAGTCGATCGGATATGAGACGATCGCCAGCGGAGACAGCTTCAACGATCTGGCGATGATTCAGGCGAGCAAGGCTGGCTTTTTATTCAAGAGTACCGAGCAGATCAAGAAGGATTATCCGGAACTGCCGGCTTTTGAAACATATGAGGATCTGTTAGCAGCAATTAAAGCTGCTTTATAGAATGAACCGGAACTGTCCGATACACGGGTGGTTCCGGTAATTAACGAGGAGGATTAGATATGAACACGTACAAAAAAATCATGCACGGCGTGGTAAAAGTCGAAAACGTAGTGATGGCTGTTACCTTGCTTGTGTCATTATTTCTCACGTTCGCAAACGTCATGGGTCGAAAAGCGGTGAATCACTCGCTCACATGGGTGGACGAGCTGGTTGTCGCTTTGTTTGTGCTGATTTCTCTGATGGGAGCTGCGCTTGCTTGTAGGGAGGACGGTGGACTGGTAGGCTTAAGTCTGGTTTCCGACCGGCTGAGTGGTACTGCCAGATTGGTACAGAAGCTGCTGGCAAATGCTTTCAGCCTGATCTACTGCATCGTTCTGACATGGCAGGGCGTGATCCGTACCGTTGCCGAGTACGAGCAGAATGCACATACCTATGTATTGCACTGGCCCGGCTGGATTTTCTGGTCATTTGTGCCGGTCTGCGGCGTATTTCTGGTACTTCATTTTATCGAAAATACAATGGATTTCTTAAATGCTAGAAAGGAGGGCAAGCAGTAATGATTACAGCAGTTCTTTTCTTAGTATTCTTTGTACTTCTGATTCTGGATGTGCCGATCGCAATCTGTCTGGGTGCATCATCCGTGGCTGCGATCCTGACGGCAGGACAGAGTCTGACCGTCGTAGCGACCAATACATACACAGGTATCAGTAAAACGTTATTGTTAGCAATTCCGTTTTTCATCCTCGCAGGAAATATTATGGCGAAAGCAGGTATTTCCAAGCGTCTGATCAAGTTTATTGACAGTTGTGTCGGACATAGACGGGGCGGTATCGCGATCGTTTGTGTCATCGTGGCATGTTTCTTTGGAGCGATCTCCGGTTCCGGTCCCGCTACCGTGGCGGCGCTCGGTGCGATCCTGATTCCGGCGATGGTAGAGGCAGGATTTAGTGCTCCGTTTGCAATGGCGCTTATGGCGGCAGCCAGCTCGATCGCGATCGTCATTCCGCCGAGTATCGCATATGTCGTATATGCATCGATCACAGGCGAAAATGTAGGTGATCTGTTTATCGCCGGTATTATCCCCGGTATTTTGATGGGTCTGGCATTGATCGTCGTTGTTATGATCGAAGTGCGCAAGAAAGGGATTCAGTCATCCCGTGAAAAAGCAAGCTGGAAAGAGCGTTGGGTTACTTTCAAAGACGCTTTCTGGGGATTTTTGATGCCCGTGATTATTCTGGGCGGTATTTACGGCGGTGTATTTACCCCGACAGAGGCAGCCGCAGTGTCCGCCGTATATGGACTGGTTGTAGGCGTATTTATTTATCGAGAGATCAAGTGGACAGAGCTGTTTGAGATCACGGTAGAGTCTGCCAAGACGACCGGTGGTATCATGTTGATCGTAGCATCTGCGACGTTATTCTCGTATGTATGTACGTTATTTGGTATTTCAGAGGCTGCGACATCACTGCTTGGAAGTGTATCATCCAACAAGTTTGTATTCCTGCTGATCTGTAACGTGATCTTCCTGATCGCAGGCTGCTTTATCGATGCAAACTCAGCCATGTACATTTTTATTCCGATCATGTTCCCGATCTGCAAGGCGCTCGGATTCAGTCCGATCGCGTTCGGTATCATGGCTACGTTAAACCTTGCAATCGGTCAGGTGACACCGCCGGTAGGCGTCAATCTGTTTGTCGCAATCAGTCTGAAAGTAAAAAATGTGGCAAAGGTTACTTTACAGCAGATTTCAAAGGCAGTTATGCCGATGATCGCAGCAGCGTTGGTCGTATTGATTGTATTTACTTATTTCCCGCGTGCTGCTTACACGGATGGCACGAGCCTGCCTACGGATGTGGCTGCGGATGATTCAAAGATACAGGCATATGATAACGAGACATATGATCCCGCGGAGGATGCTTACTATAACGATGCCGAGTGGGAGAAAATGACATGGCATTTTGCATGTTCGACCGGCGAGACATCGACATGGGCAAAGGCAGGCCGTTACTTTGGCGCTTTGATGGAGGAATCTACAGGCGGTAAAGTCAAAGTCGTTGTAGACGGTTTCTCCGATCAGCTCACGAACGGCTCACAGAAGGATGGTATCGGTGCGCTGATGGAAGGTGATCCGGTACAGATCTCAATGCACAGCAACCTGATCTATTCAGGCTTTGATGACAGATTTAATGTTGTCTCACTGCCGTACATTTTTGATGATTATGATGATGTCGATGCCAAGCTCGACGGTGAGGCAGGACAGAAGCTCGATGAGATTCTCGCAGGCATGGGTCTGAAGTGCTTTGGTATGGCAGAGAATGGATTCCGCCAGTTGACGAACTCCAAGCGTCCGGTGACATCTGTGGATGACCTGAACGGCTTAAAGATCCGTGTGGCAGGATCAAACCTGCTGATGAAGTCCTATGAGGACTGGCAGGCAAACGCAACCAATATGAACTGGTCCGAGACCTATACGGCACTGCAGCAGAACACGGTAGAGGGACAGGAGAATCCGCTTCCAGCGATCGCATCTGCATCTGTACAGGAAGTACAGGACTATATTTCACTGTGGAATGCCTATTATGACTGTCTGTTCTTCTGTATGAATGGTGATATTTATGACAGCCTGACCGATGCACAGCGCGAGGTTGTCGATGCAAATGCGAAAAAGACAGTAGATTATCAGCGCGAGATCAACCGGTATGAGTGCGAGCTGCTCGTACAGGATTGGGAGGCAAATGATACGATCGAGGTCGCACGTACAGAGGATATCGATACCGACAGCTTCAAGGAGGCAACCGCAGATGTGGCAGACTGGTTTATCGATCAGTTGGTAAACACAGATGGATTTTCACAGGAGGATGCGGAATCACTCGTCAATGCCTTTACCGCGGAAACGGTAGATGTAGAGGCGTATGATAACGAGGAATATGATGCGGCGAAGGACGCAGCGCCCGCGACGACAGACTGGGATGAAATGACATGGCATTATGCATGTTCGACCGGCGAGACATCGACATGGGCAAAGGCAGGCCGTTATTTCGGCGCATTGATGAATGAGTCTACCGGCGGCAAGGTAAAAGTCGTCGTAGACGGTTTCTCCGATCAGCTCACGAACGGCTCACAGAAGGATGGTATCGGTGCGCTGATGGAGGGCGATCCGGTGCAGATCTCTATGCACAGCAACCTGATCTACTCCGGTTTTGATGACAGATTTAATGTTGTTTCACTGCCGTATATTTTTGATGATTATGACGATGTCGATGCCAAATTTGACGGCGAGGCAGGTCAGAAGATGGAAGAAATCCTAGAGGGCATGGGTCTGAAATGTTTCGGACTGGCTGAGAACGGATTCCGCCAGTTGACGAACTCCAAGCGTCCGGTGGCATCTGTCGATGATCTGAACGGCTTAAAGATTCGTGTGGCAGGATCAAACCTGCTGATGAAGTCCTATGAGGACTGGCAGGCAAATGCAACCAATATGAACTGGTCAGAGACCTATACCGCATTGCAGCAGAACACGGTAGAGGGACAGGAAAATCCGTTGCCGGCGATTGCGTCTGCATCCGTACAGGAGGTGCAGGATTATCTCTCGCTGTGGAACGCCTATTATGACTGTCTGTTCTTCTGTATGAACGGTGAGATCTATAACAGTCTCTCACAGGAGCAGCAGGCGATCGTGGAGGAAAATGCGAAAAAGACTGTCGAATACCAGCGTATGATCAACCGCTATGAGTGTGATCAGCTCGTCGCAGACTGGGAGGCAAACGGTACGATCGAGGTACTGCATACCGAGGACATTGATACCGACAGCTTTAAGCAGGCGACCGCAGGCGTGGCAGACTGGTTTGTCGATCAGTTGGTCAACACCGATGGATTTGATGAGGCTGAGGCGAAGTCGCTCGTAGAGGCATTTACCAAATAATAAAATAGAATGATAAAACATACGAAAAAGGATCTTTCATGTGCGAAAGATCCTTTTTTAGTACCATTATTCATCGGGCGGAGGTGTCAGCCAGCCCGTACATTTGAGGATTGACCGGTCTCCGGCAAGTGAGAGCTGCCGTCGGTAGTTGGACGGAGTCATGCCGACGATATTCGCAAAATTCCGGTTGAAGCTGGAAATGGAATGATAGCCGACTTCCTCGGAAATCTCAAGGATGGAGTGCTCCGTCGTCCGCAGCAGCGTGGTAGCATGCATAATCCGGATACGGTTTAAGTATTCCAACGCACCAAATCCCATAATCGCACTAAAGAGCCGTCGAAAATGTGTCGGACTCAGCTCAC
Source organism: uncultured Eubacterium sp. (assembly GCA_934320655.1). Taxonomy (GTDB): domain Bacteria; phylum Bacillota; class Clostridia; order Lachnospirales; family Lachnospiraceae; genus W0P33-017. The sequence continues at coordinate 21,620 of CAKRFN010000026.1, read as the reverse complement.
AAATCTCTGCAAGCTTTTCGATGGGAAAATCGAGCATATAGTTTGTCCGGATGTAGTGGAGTGCCGGTGCGATGGCAAGCGAGTTTTCACTATATGCGACTTCGGCATTACCCTCCTGCCGGATATAGATATTTAAAAGCCGCATGATGAGAGAAAGCATCAGTCCCCGCACCGAAAACTGATAATTTAATTCCTGTCGCTGCATTTCATCGATGATCGACGAGACGAGCCAGAAAATATCAGGATATTGCTCTCGTGGGAGAATCGCATAAAATTCCCGAATCATGCGGGAGAGGACATTGTGATTGCCGATGACCTCCACCGGAAAATAGGGGAAAAACAATTCTTCGACATTGACAAATATATAATTCCACTGGCTGGCAGTTCCGGGGTCGGAATAGGTCGTATGGGGGACATTGCTCGCAAGGATCGTCACATCTCCCTCGTGAAAGCGCTGCTCCATGTTCCTGAAACGCATCGTGCCGCTGTCCGAACGGCAGCAGCCGATTTCCAGACAGTTGTGGAAATGAAGGGTTTTCGCCGGAATGTCGGATATGCGCCATTGTTCTCCATCCAACGTGATGAGTGGAAAACTTGCCGGGAGCAGGTAATTCCGGTATTCGATGGAGGGCTGTTTCGGCTTAGACATAATAACCACTCCTTTCGATTATGTTTTTATCTAAAATTCTTTTTCATTATACAATATTCACAAAAATAGTTCAATAAAAATATGAAATATACACAAACTGACGGCTAAGCAGAAAAATAAATGGTTGAAAATGCGCAGTTTTAACAAATACCGAAATGGAAAGGCGAAATATCCGTGTGTATAATTTAGTACATCAATTAACAGTTGGGTTGCAAAGGAGTAAGAGGATGAAAGAAAAAAAGGGAACTCAGGCAGCGGCAGCGCCAAAGCGTAGAACGAATGGCATGCTTTATCTGAAAAAAAACTGGCAGCTTTATGTGCTTATTATTTTGCCGTTACTGTTTATTTTTGTATTTAAGTACGGTGCATACGGCGGCTTGTCGATTGCATTTAAAAATTATAAAGCAGCAAGAGGCTTTTCGGGAAGCGAGTGGGTAGGCTTTGAGATCTTCCAGAAGATCTTTAGTCACAGAGACTTCGGCAGGGCAGTGAAAAACACATTGCTTATCAATCTGCTGGATCTGTTCTTTAGTTTTCCGGCACCGATTATTCTGGCATTGCTTTTGAATGAAGTCCGCGTGAAGTGGTTTAAGAAGGTGACACAGACGTTGTTGTATCTGCCGCACTTCTTATCATGGGTCATCATCGGAGCGCTGGCTTACCAGTTGTTCTCCCTGAGCAACGGTGTGGTAAACGCATTGATCGCAAATGCGGGCAGGAGCCCGATTCCGTTTCTGCAGGAGGATGCATGGTGGCTGGTCACTTACCTGCTGATCGGTGTATGGCAGTCGATGGGATGGGGAACCATCATTTATCTGGCGGCGATTACGAGTGTGAGTCCGGATCTGTATGAAGCGGCGCGTGTGGATGGTGCAGGCCGTTGGATGCAGTGCTGGCATGTCACATTACCTTGTATCCGCAGTACGATCGTGACATTGCTTATTATGAACCTCGGTAAACTGATGCAGGGTTCTTTCGAACGGATCTATGCACTGTACAATGCAAAAGCGAGTGAGTACAGCACAATGATTCCGGTTTTGGTTTATCGATGGGGTATCGAGAGCGGAAAACTGAGCGAGGCAACCGCGCTTGGTCTGTTCCAGTCGATTATCGGTCTGATTCTTGTATTATTATCTGATTTTATTGCGAAACGTCTTGGCGAAGACGGATTGATTTAAGGAGGACAGGAAAATGAGTACGAATACAGCTTCGAATACAATTCCAATGAATAAAAAATCCTGGACCCCCGCGAGAGTCAGAAATATGGTCATCGATATCATTATCTGGCTCGTTCTGACGGCAGTGTCGCTGATGTGTCTGCTTCCGTTCATTCATGTACTGTCAAAGTCCATCAGTGAGGAAGCCTATGTTGTGGCAAATAAAGTCGTGCTGCTGCCGAAGGGCTTTAGCCTGAATGCATATCAGAAGATTTTTGCGGATACTTCGATCATGCGGTCGATGTTTGTAACGGTGGTTGTCACGGTCACGTTTACGGCGATCGGTATGTTTCTGACGATCTGTGCGGCTTATGTGCTGAGCCGTAAAACGTTAAAGGGACGAAAAGTGATGACATTTCTCATTATGCTGACGATGTATTTTGTGGCAGGTACGATCCCTGATTATTTGCTGATGAGCAACTTACATATGCTGGATACCTGGTGGTGCCTGATCCTGCCGCTTTGTTTTGCACCTTACAACCTGCTCATTATGAAAAATAATTTTCAGACGAATATTTCAGACAGTCTGATAGAGGCAGCAGTCATTGACGGGGCGAGCCATTTTACGATTTTATCAAAAATCGTTGTTCCGCTGTCAAAGCCGATCATCGCAACGATTGCACTGTTTTACGCAGTCGGACGCTGGAATGCCTATCAGGATGCCTTGTATTACATTAAACAGAATACGAGCCTTCGGCCGTCAGCATGGAAAAACAGTGCGTTGGTTGCAGCCATACAGGAATGGGTTTATCAAGGCGGCTGTCTGATCGGCGTTGGAGAACCTTCTGCGACCGAGGGCTTTGCAGACTATTTCCGGCAGGCACAGTGCTCCCGAAAAAAGAAGGCATTTTCCTGACGGACGGAAATGCGAAGGTGCTTGGCGCAGAGGATGGAACACCTGTTGCGACGGTGCATGCGTTCGGTGCGGGAAAGGGAATTTATCTGTCAGGCTATCGTTATCATAATGCCAATACACGGATGCTGTTGCAGATGCTACTGTATGCAAAGGGGCTGTCCGTGGAGCAGAATTATCTGACTGATTGTGCGGATACTGAATGCGCATATTATCCGAGCAGTAAAAAACTGGTTGTCATCAACAATAGTGACCGTGTGCAGACAACGGCTGTGATGACGGAGCGTGGGAAAAAGCAGTTTACCTTACAGCCGTTTGAAACACAGATGGCAGATGTCTAACAATCACAGATCATCGGTGAGCAGAATCGAAAAAGGAGGATGGCAGTGATCCGGATCATTGCAAAGCATATATGAAAATCGGAGTGAGGGCACATGATTACGGGCGGCATGGGGTAGCTGATTATGCCGCCCTTTTGAAAAAAGAGGACTACGAGGCGGTGCAGACCTTTAAAAACTGTCTGCACTACAATCAGATTATCGGCGCGCGTGTCGTGGGAAGTGAAACCGCGTATCCGCATCTATCGAAATTGGAGAAACACCGCTGGTTTCCTCATATGATGGACAGCTTAAAAGAACTGCGCGACGAGGCGGAACGGCTGAATGTCCGGATGGCGGTTGAGCCTGTCGGCTGGCATCCGCTGGAGGACGCAGAGACTGCGCGCGACATTTTAGACGAATTGGACAGCGACCATGTCAAGATCATTTTTGATCCGGCAAATGTGCTGGAGCGTCCGGCAGAGATCGTCCAGCCTGTATACTGGAAGCGTTGCTTTGAGTTGCTCGGAGATTATATAGAAGCGATCCATCTGAAGGATTTCACAGTGGATGCAGACGGCGGATATGTGGCAAAGCTACTCGGTGAGGGCATCATGGACTACACGGCGCTGATGGAGTGGCTGAAAACACGACCGGAGATGCCGGTGCTCCGTGAGGAGATGAACCCGTCTACAGCGGCGCAGGATCTGGCATTTATGAGGCGGATGAAAAACGCTGTCCAATAATTTGTTTTGCAGCAGTTGAAGGAGGATGCGACAATGATTTACAAGGAACTGACGATCGAGGTAGAAGGGATGGAGGCAGCAGCGACGCTGACTACCTATCTGTTATCACAGTATGAGGATGTGTTGATGAAACCGGCTCCGCTTGTGATTATCTGTCCGGGTGGCGGGTATGAATTTCTGTCAAACCGCGAAGCCGAACAGTTTGCATTACAGTGGAATGCCAGAGGCATCCATGCAGCGGTGCTGCGCTATTCGATTGCACCGGCGAGGTATCCTGCCGCATTGCTGCAGTTGGCAAAGACGGTGATGCTTGTGCGTGAAAAAAGTAAAGAGTGGGGCGTGAATCCGGAGCAGATTTTTCTCGAGGGTTCATCGGCGGGCGGTCATCTGGCGGCATGCTACGGTGCATTTTGGAAGAAAAAGGATTTGCGCGGGATGCTTGGGATCAGTGAGCAGGAGACGGAAGATTTACGTGTCGCAGGATTGATCTTAAACTATCCGGTCATCAGTGCCGGCGAGTTCGCACATGAGGGCTCTTTCCGGAATCTGATGGGCGAATTTGCGGATGATGCGCAGCGCAGAGAGGCGCTTTCCATTGAAAAACAGGTAAATAAAGATATGCCGCCGGTGTTTGTGTGGCACGGAGGAGAAGATGTGGACGTTCCGCCGGAAAATTCCCTGTTGCTTACGGTTGCATGCAGAAAGGCGGGAGTTCCGGTCGAATTGCATTTGTACATGAAAGGCGGGCATGGGCTCGCGCTGGCAAATGAGCTGACGCTGACCACAGAAGGATACGGAAAAGAACCGTCCTGTGAAACTTGGATGGAACTGGCATACACATGGATGACAGAGGTCATCGGGACAGCTTCGCAGGAGTGATTTAGAACAGCATTTTATAAACACACCAGAACAGCAGCAGAGCCATGAGTACATTGAATACGCGGTAATGCCTGTTGTAAATAGGAAATAGTAGGCTGCCGGCTGTCGCCCAGATCAGATTGCCGGTCGCGGCGCAGGCTGCCATCGTGACCGCAAAAATGAGTGTGGCTGTGACGCTGCTCCCGTAGGGCAGGACAAAGCTGCAATAGGCAGCCAGACCGAGCATCAGGATCTTGACGTTTAGAAATTGCAGCAGGAAGCCATTTACAAAGGTGAGCGGTTTTGTGTCCGTTGTGGAGGTCTGATCGGCAGAACCGGACGGCTGTTTTGCGGCACTTCTGGTCAGTGTCTTGTATCCGAGCCACACAATGTAGGCGGCACCGACAAAACGGGCGTAGGTTTCGACCGAGGGGATCAGATTGCTCAGCAGTGCGCATCCAAAGCCGCAGATCAGCATGACGGTGATCAGTCCCGTCCAGATTCCCCGCATGAGCGGCAGACATTTTTTAAAACCGTATTGTCCCGTGGAGGACAACAGCAGTACATTGTTTGGACCGGGGCTAAAGGTGGTGGCGCAGGCATAGGCGGCGAGTGACAGAAATACAGATAGCTTCATAACGTGTGCTCCTTCAAATATCATAAAATCAGTATAGCATAGTGTGTGGAAATGTGGCAGAAACGAATAAAAAATCTCAATAAATCCCGCTAAATTAGACAAAATGCGGGATTTATTTATTGCGATCAACTGAAAAGAAAGGTATAATAAAAGTGTGGGACACCACGCCAAAGAATAATGGAGGTTATAGCTATGGATTTGAAAGAACAGCAAATGATCGACCAGAATCGAACCGCGAGTCTGATCAGTCTTGTGATTGTAGGAAGTATGGCAGTTATAACGGCACTTTCCTTTATCCGTGAGGTACGTGTGGATGTTATCGTGCGGATGGTTGTGCTGGTTGCGGCGATACTCGTCAATGTGATCGGATACCGTGTGTTAAAGGCATCGGAATTATTCCGGCATCTGATCTGTACCACGACATTTGTTGCTTATGTGGCATATGTGTTTACCTATTACGATGCGTTTGCATATTCTTATATTTTCCCGATTGCGATGATGATCATGATCTTTCAGGATGGAAAGCTCATCAAGCTCAGTGCGTCGATCTCAGTCGTAGCGGTTATCATTTATTTTGTGGTCTTTACGATCAGATTTCCGGGCAAATTGCAGTCGGATCAGATCACGCTTTTAATGATTATCATTCTGGTATCTGTCGTTACGTCCTGCGTGAACATTTCGCTGGGTGAACGTCATGGCGTGGAGCGTATGGAGCAGATCGAGGAGCGTGCGGCAGCGGAGGCGGCTGTGACGACAGAGGTTGTGCGCCATTCCAAAGATCTGGCGGAGCAGTTCCGGCAGGCGATGAGCGTATCGGAAACATTGAATGAGAGCATGACTTCGAGCCATACATCGGTGCGCGAGATCGCAGACAGCACGCGCCTGACAGCGGAGGCGATCGAACAGCAGACCGCACAGACACTGGATATCCAGCAGCATGTACAGGCGGTGGACGAGAGTACCAGACATATTGCAGAGCTGTCGATACAGAACAAGGAAGCGGTTGAACAGGGCGTAGAGCTGATCAAACAGTTAAAGGAACAGGCGACCGAGGTCGCAAAGATCAGCCATGAGACCGAGCAGACGACAAAGAACCTGAATGACAGCATCAAGGAAGTAGAGGCGATCACGGAGACGATCTTGGGCATTTCCAGCCAGACGAACCTGTTGGCGTTAAATGCGTCGATCGAGGCGGCACGCGCAGGCGAGGCAGGAAAGGGCTTTGCGGTTGTAGCGGATGAGATCCGCAATCTGTCCGAGGGCACCAAGCAGGCAACGGAACAGATCTCAGAGATCATCAACCGGCTGACCGGTGATGCACAGCGCGCATCCGAGAGCATGTCGAGATCCGCAGAGTACTCGGAAAAGCAGAATGAAATGATCACTGTCACCGGCAATAAGCTGTTAGACATTCAGAAGAATACCGATGAGTTGAATAATAATGTGCAAGAGGTCAGCGGAGCGGTTGAGCGCGTAGTGGAGGCAAACAGTGCGATCTCAGACAGCATCTCGAATCTGTCCGCGACGAGCGAGGAAGTGGCAGCATCTACCGAGAGCTCTTTGAACCTAAGCGACAGCAGTATGCAGTCACTGGGCGAAATGACGGAGCTGTTGCAGGAGATCTACAATATTTCAGAGAGTATGATGCAGCTGACAGAAGAATAAGCATAGAATCATGTGAAGGAGCCGGTAAAGTGCCGGCTCCTTTTTTTATGTAATAGAAAATTGTGAAAAAAATGTGAATTGTTAGCGCTCTCTATTGACGAGTGCTAACAATGGTAGTATAACATAGTCATCAAAGGAAATAAAGTTTTTATTCGAAAGGAGATATGACTTATGATGATGCATGATATTTTTGGAGAAAACTTATTTGATGATTTTATGAACGATTTCGCATTTCCTACGTTTCCGGCATTTACAACATCTTCGATGCTTCCGGCATTTCCGGATACCGAAAAGGTATTATACGGAAAGCACGCAAAGAATTTGATGAAAACAGATATTAAAGAGAATGAGGACGGATACGAGCTGATCATTGATCTGCCCGGCTTCAAGAAAGACGAGTTGCAGGTTTCACTGAACGACGGTTATCTGACGATTCAGGCTGCAAAGGGACTGGACAAGGACGAGCAGGAGAAAGAAACCGGCAAGTACATCCGGAAGGAGCGTTACGCAGGTTCTTGTGCAAGATCCTTCTATGTAGGTGATCATATCACTGAGGAGGACATCAAAGGCGAGTTCAAGCACGGTATCTTGAAACTGGAGATCCCTAAGAAAGAAGCAAAACCGAAGGTAGAGCAGAAAAAGTATATAGCGATCGAGGGCTAATGCCATCGAACAAACAGGATCAACGTGGATCGCGTTGATCCTGTTTTTATACACTTTTATTTTCTGACAATTATTGACTATACAGGAAATTGATGGTAAACTAAATAAGTGAGAATGGATAAGACAAAATCTAAGAGTACGTCATCAAGGAAGGTGGCAATTTATGAAAACTGTTACATATCAGGGGAAAGAGTATCCGGAACCACACAGAGGTGCGCAGGAGGCATTGGCATCAGCCGGAATATTCACGATCCGGTATTATCCGCAGGACAAAGTCATGGTCTGTACGGATATATCGGTAGAGGTGCTCGGCTGCAAAAAGGTTTATGCGCCGATACCGCAGAATGCGCTGGATGAGCTGATCATCCCGGAGGATGCGGCGGCGTGCATCGCATTGTTCGAGAAGATTGACCGTGGAGAAAAGCGGTCGGTTGCAAATCTCAGAGGCAGGCTGGACGGGGAGCCGATCCGAGTGTCTTTGACGCTGGCAGAGTCCGATGAGGACGGAAAGCCCCTCAGTGCAATCGGAATTTTGGAAAAGCTGAGCGACGAGGTCGCATCGGCGGAATTAGTGCGCGCGTTGAGCGACGATTATCATTCGATTTATTTTATTGATTATCAGCAGGATGTAGTCACACCCTATCGTCTGAGTGATGCGATTGAGCGGGAATACGGCACATTTTTCAGGTCGGGACCTGCCTATGACGCTGCGATCACCGCCTATATCAGACAGACGGTGATGCCGGAAGATCAGGATGAGATGACCGCGCTCTGCAAGAAAGAAAATCTTTTCGAGTTTTTCAAGGAAAATAACGTATTGGTCCATGATTTCCGGGCGGTCCGAGACGGAAAGGTGCAGTATTGCCGGATGAAGATCGTGAACCTCTCACCGAGAGGCAAGGCACACCGTGCGATCTATGGATTTTCGGATATCAACAGGGAAAAGACAAAGGAGCTGGAGCGTTATGCGTATATCGATCCGGTGACCGGTGGGGATAATTATGTCCGTTTCAAAAAATCTCTGGCAGATAAGACAAAGCCCGGCTATATTTTATCCATGGATATTCATTCGTTTAAGGTGGTCAATTCGATTTGCGGAACGACAAAGGGCGATGAGATCCTGCGTGAGATCTGGAAATGTATCAAGCAAAATCTCGGTGAAAACGATCTGGCAGCCCATGTCAATGCAGACCATTTTGTGATCTATTATGAGCAGCAGTCGCGCGATGCGGTTGCGGAGAGGCTGGAAATGATTACGATTCAGCTGAGTAAGCGTTCAAGTGCGCTCGGTGTGCCGCAGCAGGTACCGTATTTCGGTATCTCGGAGTGGACACCGGATAAAAAGATCGAGCAGACTTATAATGAGGCAAATATTGCCCGCCATGAAGTCAAGCATCGCAAGGATATCAACCATGCCTTTTTCAGTCAGGAGGATGCGACGCGGATTCTGCGTGAGAAGCAGATGGAAGATGCGTTTGAATCATCGATCCGCGATCACCGGTTTGAGATCTGGTATCAGCCGAAATACAATCCGGGCAACAATGAGCTGGTTGGTGCGGAGGCGCTTGTGCGCTGGCGGGACAGAAAGGGTGAGCTGGTATCACCGGGACTGTTCATTCCGCTGTTTGAGCGCAACGGCATGATCCGTTATCTGGATGAGTATGTGTTCCGTAATGTATGTGAGCAGCAGAAAAAGTGGATGGACGAGGGTCGTGCCATGTTCCCGATTTCCGTCAATCTGTCACGTGCAAGCCTGTATTTCCAGAGCGTGGTAGAGCGCTATAAGAAGATCACGGGGGAGATCGGCATTGATCCGAAGTTTGTTCCGATTGAGATCACGGAAACAGCAGCCGTTGACAACAAAGCGATCGACCAGTTGGCAGACCGTTTCTGTACGGCAGGATTTCCGTTACATATTGATGATTTCGGTGCGGGATATTCCTCTTTCGCAGCATTGAATACGATGCATTTTGATACGTTAAAGATCGATAAGAGCCTGATCGATTATATCGGCAATTACGGCGGTGACCGGCTGTTGGAGCATACGATCGCATTGGCAAAGGATCTCGGTATGCATGTGACAGCAGAGGGTGTAGAGACCAGCGAACAGGTATCATTTTTGCAGAAATTAAATTGCGACAGTATTCAGGGATTTTATTATTCCCGTCCACTGCCGCTGGAAGAATTTGAAAAAATTCGTTAATATTCGTCCATATCAGTCTACCGCATCTATGGACATTGCATGGCGGATGATCGATTCCGCTTCCTGCGCCTCGGCTTTCGTGAGCTGGGGCGTATTTTTTAGGCGGTAATCCATGCCAAGATTATCATATTTTACTTTTCCCATCGAATGATAGGGTAGCACTTCGAGCTTCTCAACATTGTGCAGCGTGCGTAAAAACTGACCGAGTGCGGTCAATTCTTCTTGATCAAAGGTGATTCCCGGAACTACAACATGCCGGATCCACACCGGTTTATGAATCTGATCCAGATAGCGGGCAAATGCCAGAATATTCTGGTTACTGTGACCAGTGAGTGAGCGGTGCTCCGGATCAGAAATGTGCTTGATGTCGAGCATAATGAGATCCGTCACTGCCATCAGCCGGTCGATCTGTGCCATGGTCGGACGCTGGATGAACTGCGCGGCAGTAGCATCCGAAATCGCGTCCGGAGCAGCTTCCGGAAACATGATTCCGGAAGTGTCCAGACAGGTGTGAATCTGATGCTCTTTTGCCAGTGTAAACAGCTCTGTTAAAAATTCGATCTGCAGCATCGGTTCTCCGCCGGTTGCAGTCATGCCACCGGTACGGTAAAAAGAACGGTTGCGCTCAAAGCGCGTGATAATCTCCTCGGCGGACAGCTGCTGTCCGTCATCGGGATTCCATGTGTCAGGGTTGTGGCAATACAGACACCGCATCGGGCATCCCTGAAAAAATACAACAAATCTGACACCGGGACCGTCAACCGTGCCGAAGGTCTCCAGAGAATGAATATTTCCCATTTGATTTCCCATGAAAGTCTCCATTTTACTTATTTTGCAGATCGAAACGGCTGCGGTGGTTACATACGCTCGTGGAAAGTACGTGCGATGACTTCATCCTGCTGCTCCTTGGTCAGCTTGATAAAGTTTACGGCGTAGCCGGATACACGGATCGTGAGCTGAGGATACAGTTCGGGGTGTTTCTGTGCATCGAGCAGTGTATCGCGGTTTAATACGTTGACATTCAGGTGATGTCCGCCCTGATCCGCATAGCCGTCAAGCATAGCGACCAGATTGGTTTTCTGGCTCTCTGCATCCTTGCCGAGTGCATCGGGCACAATCGTAAAGGTATTTGAGATACCATCCTGAGAGTCTCTGAACGGCAGCTTGGCAACGGATGCGAGCGATGCGACTGCACCGTGTGTATCGCGTCCGTGCATCGGGTTTGCACCGGGAGCGAATGCGACACCTTTTTTACGTCCGTCAGGTGTTGCACCGGTATTCTTTCCGTAAGATACGTTGGATGTGATCGTAAGGATCGAAGTCGTCTGGATGCCGCCGCGGTAGGTGTGATTACCCTTTACATAGCCGATAAAGGTATGCAGTACCTCTTTGGCAATATCGTCTACACGGTCATCATCGTTTCCGTATTTCGGGAAGTCGCCCTCCACCTCAAAATCTACCGTCACACCGTTCTCATCACGGATCGGCTTTACTTTCGCATATTTGATCGCAGAGAGTGAATCGGCTACTACGGAAAATCCTGCAATACCGGTAGCGAACCATCTGCGCACATTTTTGTCATGCAGAGCCATCTCCAGTTTCTCGTAGCAGTATTTGTCATGCATATAGTGAATGATGTTCAGCGCATTGACATAGACGCTCGCCAGCCACTTCATCATGTCTTTATATTTGTCCCATACTTCATCGTAATCCAGATACTCGGATGTGATCGGACGGTATTTCGGACCGACCTGCTTGCCACTGATCTCATCCACACCGCCGTTGATCGCGTAGAGCAGACATTTTGCGAGGTTTGCACGTGCGCCGAAGAACTGCATCTCTTTTCCGATACGCATTGAAGATACACAGCAGGCGATACCGTAGTCGTCGCCGTGGAAGACGCGCATCAGGTCATCGTTCTCATACTGGATCGCAGAGTGCTTGATCGATGTCTCTGCACAGAATTTCTTGAAATTCTCAGGCAGCTTGACAGACCATAAAACGGTCATGTTCGGCTCGGGTGCAGCACCGATATTGTTCAGGGTATTCAGATAGCGGTAGGACATCTTTGTGACCATATGCCGTCCATCCACGCCGATACCGGCGATCGATTCTGTTACCCAGGTAGGATCTCCCGCAAAGATAGAATTATACTCCGGTGTACGGGCGAATTTGATCATACGCAGCTTCATGACAAACTGGTCGATGATCTCCTGAATCTCTTTTTCTGTAAAAGTGCCCTCGGCAAGATCGCGCTCTGCGTAGATGTCGAGGAAGGTCGAAGTACGTCCGAGGGACATCGCAGCGCCGTTCTGCTCCTTGACGGCAGCTAGATATGCGAAGTACACTGCCTGTGTTGCCTCAAGCACGTTGTTGGCGGGCTTGGAAATATCGCAGCCGTAGATCTCTGCGAGCTTTTTGAGCATTTCCAGTGCGCGGATCTGCTCGGATAACTCCTCGCGCTCGCGGATAACATCAGAATACATGATCGTTCTGGTTGTATTTAACTGCTCTTTTTTATCCTCAATCAGACGGTCTACGCCGTAGAGTGCGGGACGGCGGTAATCGCCGATGATACGTCCGCGTCCGTAGGCATCTGGCAGTCCGGTGATGATATGCGCACTTCTGCAGGCACGCATTTCGGGTGTATATGCATCAAAGACACCGGCATTGTGTGTTTTGCGGTGTGTGGTAAAATACTCTACGACCTCGGGATCTACCGTGTAGCCGTTATCCTCGCATGCCTTGATCGCCATACGGATGCCGCCGTAGGGCTGCAGGGCGCGCTTGAACGGCTTGTCTGTCTGAAAACCGACAATTTTTTCTTTGTTTTTATCAAGATATCCGGGACCGTGAGAGGTGATCGTTGAGATGATCTTCGTGTCCATATCGAGGACTCCGCCTGCCTCACGTTCCTGATTTGAAAGCTCTAATACCTGATTCCACAGGTCTGTGGTGTCCTGGGTAGGACCTTCCAGAAAGGAATCATCCCCGTCGTAGGGGTGATAGTTGTTCTGGATAAAATCTCTGACATTTACTTCTGTTTCCCATGCTCCGCGCTGGAAGCCTCTCCATGCTGTCTGCATTTCTTCTCCTTTCGTCACATGCGTGTGACCCTGTTTTGTAGTGTGATAAATAACGCACGGTTAGATTAAACTAACCGATGCAATTTGTCAAGAGCCACGTGCTGGATTTTTATGCCGAAAAAGGCATATTGAGGAATTTTCCTATATAGTGCAAAAAAACCGGCACGACTGGACTCTGCGCCCAGACGGTCGGCATATAATCGTTATACTTCACGTGGTAAACCCCACATTATTCCGTCAGTCATATAACGATAATATTATACTACAAAATGATTTATTTTTTCAAGAGTAATTATGTGGGAAAATGATCTTGCTTCGAAGAGGCGCTTTTCCTTCTGGTAAAATAGCAGTCTGGATGGTATAATGGATAAAGATAAATGATCGCAAAAATTGACAAATGATGGAGGCGTACAGCTTGTGAAGCAGGAAAAAGAAAAAATTGAATTTCGATATTATGAACTGCCGAAGGACTTGCCGATACTGGCGCTGTTAGGTGAAGAATGGGAGCTGCCTTATGGTACGGATCTGGTACATTTCCACAATCATTTGGAGATCGGGTATTGCTACTACGGCGAGGGCGTGATGTGTTATGGGGAAATGCGCACAGCCTATGACAAAGGGACACTGACTGTGATTCCGAAAAATTATCCGCACCGTACGGATGGCGGTCAAAAGGATATTCAGAAATGGGAATATCTGTTTATAGACGCAGAGGAGCTGTTGCGCAGGATGAGGTCATTCAGGATACGTCCGTAGCGGGTGAGAGCCTGTCACTTCTGACGGCGACCGTTGATTACATCAGCGAACATTATATGGAGGATATCGGGATTGAGGATCTGCTGCGTATCGGAAATATGAGTGAGAGCCATTACCGCCGGAAGTTCAAGGAGTATTTTAATACTTCACCGGCAGAGTATATCAATCTGGTACGTATCGATCATGCCTGCGAGCTCCTGACGCAGACAGACGATAAGATAGAGGATATCGCGATGCGGACCGGTTTTCAGACGACGGGTGCATTCACCAGAAATTTCAAAAAACTGGTTGGCGAGCGTGAAGTGATACCGTTGCACAAATATAGCTGTTTGTGTAGCGGTATTTTTATGTGTATTTCCATGCATTTTTCCAAAAAATGAGAGAAAATCGAAAAAATCAGACAAAAAACAGAAGAAATGGCAAAAAAAATTGTGCTATTTTTAGACTATACCAAATGATACAACTGACGAATTTGCGCGCACGCCGGTTGCAGGATATCAGAAAAACTCAGATGGAGAAGGAGAAGGGGTATGAGACACTACACCACTACTACACCAATGAGTCTCGATGTGACATAAAAATCATGAATCGAGGTTAAGAAGATGAAAGACAGAATTGAAGAAAATGGTATTGCGTATGAGCTGGTGGGAGATTACTATATTCCGGTGATGGAACTTCCAGGTGAAGAGCGTTCTATTGGAAAATATGGCAGGATGCACTGGGAGTATCTGAAAGAATATAATCCGATGATGTTCAATGATCTGGTTCTGACAGGTCATCTTTGGACGTATCTTGCGGATTTGAATGAGCAGGCACAGAGCAGATTGCAGCTTATTATCAGACAGATGCAGGAAACGGAGAATGTTACGGATGAGCTGAAAGATCATGATCAGATGGCATGGGTAAGAGCAATGAGCAACATTTACAATCGGGCAGAAGAGATTGTAATTCATGAGTTGGTTCTGCAATAAAGAATAAAATAAGTGAGACTGGATGTTGCTTTGTAAGGAAGTGGCATCCAGTTTTTTGAAATTAGAATTTCTCCATGTCGGCAAAAACAATAGAGAATAAGTACAAATACATGGATTTGTTGCCGATGATATGGTATACTAACCATAGTAAGCATTATTTTTAAAATCATGATAATAAAAGGCTCGCAGAATGTGCTTTTTATCGTGTGAAGGGAGGGCGGCAGATGCGATACCTTTCAGTTGCTGAAACGGCGAAAAAATGGGATGTATCTGAACGTAGTGTAAGAAATTATTGTGCCCATGGGCGTGTGCAGGGAGCGTTTCTTACCGGAAAGACATGGAATATTCCAGAAAATGCAGGGAAGCCGGAGCGTTCTAACAAGAAGAAAGAAAAGCCAATGACTTTACTGGATATTTTGCAGGATGAGAAGGCAAATAAATACGCCGGTGGCATTTATCATAAGACGCAGATTGATTTAACATATAATTCAAACCATATGGAAGGCAGTCGGCTGACCCACGATCAGACCCGATATATTTTTGAGACGAACACCATTGGTATAGAAAAAGAAGTGCTCAATGTAGATGATGTGATTGAAACAGCAAACCATTTTCGGTGTATTGATAGGATTATTGATCATGCAAAATCGGCATTGACGGAAAAATTTATCAAAGAGCTGCATCTGATTCTGAAAAATGGAACCAGTGATTCAAGAAAGGATTGGTTTGCTGTCGGTGATTACAAGAAATTGCCAAATGAAGTCGGCGGTATGGAAACTGCACTTCCGGAAGAAGTTGCAGACAGGATGAAAAAATTGCTGTCGGAATACAATAACAAGGAAGAAAAGACCTTTGATGATATTCTGGATTTTCATGTAAAGTTTGAACGTATCCATCCATTTCAGGATGGCAATGGTCGTGTGGGACGCTTGATTATGTTCAAGGAATGCCTGAAATATAATATTGTTCCATTCATTATCGAGGATAATTTGAAAATGTTTTATTATCGTGGATTGAAGGAATGGAATAATGAAAATGGGTATCTGACAGACACCTGCCTTACAGCGCAAGATAGATATAAAGCATACCTGGATTATTTTAGAATTGCATACTAAGAGAAAAAAATAATGATAAGAATTATACGAAAGCGAGGCGATGAGTGTGTTAATGAATACGGCTGAGTATCTTTCCATTATTGAAAATATTAAGAGCGAAATTACTGCGGCACAATACCGTGCGGCAGTTCATGTGAATGCAGATATGCTGCTTCTTTATTATGATATTGGTTGCGTAATCAATGAACATAAATCATGGGGAAACAAGTTTATTGATAACCTTGCAGCAGATATTCGGATCGCTTTTCCAGAAAGCAAAGGTTATTCTGTTCGTAATTTGAAGTATATGGCAAAATTCGCTGAGACTTATTCAGACAGAGAATTTGTGCAACAGGTTGTTGCACAAATTCCATGATAAAAAGTCTCATATCGTCTCATAGACCCCGTTTTTAAGCGTTTTTTGTGTTTCAATCTCAAATTTACCAAAGATTTACCAATATTTCTGAAGAGTCAGGCTTGCGGATTCTAATACCAGAATAAGGAGATCAATACTATGACTGAGATGAAGAAACAAATTTATGATGAGAACAATGGCCTTTGGTATGAACTCATTGGCGATTATTATATTCCTGTTCTTACCCTGTCCTCCGAGGAACAGCGCCCCATTAGTAAATGGGGACGGATGCACCGGGACTATCTCAAAGAGCATCGTCCGATCTTGTTTAATGACCTGATCCTGAGCGGTCAACTCTGGACATATCTGGCTGATCTGAACAATCAGGCCCAGGAGCGTTTGTCCCTTATTATCGAGCAGATGAAGGCATCTGAGGGCGTGACCGAGGAACTGAAAGCTGCCAACCAGATGGCGTGGGTTGGCGCTATGAACAGCATCCGCAGCCGGGCAGAGGAAATCATCCTCCGTGAGATGATCTACGGGGAGGATGTGGCATGAGACTGTTGGAAGAATTTTGGTACGGCAACATCGAGCCGACCGAGTACGACACCTCTTCCAATAGAGAGTATAAGAAACTGCAGGAACCGATCTGTAGAAACGAAGAAAAACTCAAAGCTACCATGACGGATGAACAAAAAGAACTATTCACTCGTTATACGGACGTAGTTCGTGAATATCAGACCATGGCTGGGCGCTTACTGTCTCAGAACAGTTTTAAACTGGGGGCAAGGATGATGTTAGAAGCTATGGAACAGTAAATCATTAGAATAAAACCGTTAATCAACCTGCTGCCCGTGTGAGAAATCTCACGGCAGCAATTTTCATTAATGTTGACATTGTTCGCAATACAGATTATAATACAATCATTAAATGACTGCGGAGGTAGCTATGTATATTTCGGTCAATGATGCAGCTACAAAGTTTAATATATCCAAGCGGCGAGTTCAGCTTTTGTGTGAACAAGGTCGTATTAACGGGGCAAATATGGTTAGCGGTGTATGGCTGATACCGGAAACTGCCCCCAAACCTGCTGATGGACGAAAAAAGCGAATTGACAATAATCAAATATGTTTCTTTGATGTATCACAAAAAGCGCTTACTATTGATGATGTATGCAAAGTATTATCTATATCAAAGACCACAGCAAAAAACTGGATTCGATTGGGAAAGATTGTTCCTGACATCGGGGATCACTTATTCAGCCCTGAATATATTGAAAGATTTGTTGCGGAACTCAAGTCAGACGATAACGCGAAACTCAAAAGCCGCAGAAACAAAAAAAGTGCTACAGGCAAAGTCCTCTATAAAGATTATGTTCATACAGCAAGTAATCAGAAGTTGGTTGCTGACTTGTTGCAGCTTGGCATAATTAAGGATGAACGAGATTTATTAGTAGTCCTTGCAAATTTTGCTGTTCAGCTTTATTACCAAAGTCGTAGTGTTCAATTTTCTGACAACAATGTTTTGCTGCACTTTCTATCTCAAGAACATACAAGTGAGTTTTATCTATTAATCAAAGACTTAATCGGAAACAATACTATTGATTCCGATTTAATCAATAAGCTACAGCCTGTATTATCAAAGGAAATCCTTTTTGTAAAGGGAGAGGACTCGTTAGGTTTTGTCTACATTTCCTTGCAAGACATTGGCCGGCGTAAAAGTTCAGGTGCATACTATACGCCTGAAAAAGTTGTAAATGAATTGATTGATAGGTTGTATGAAAATGATGATAGTTTGAAAGCAAAAACAATTTGTGATCCTTGCTGTGGTACAGGTAACTTCTTATTGAGACTTGGCGTAAAGGAAATAGATTATTCCAATCTTTATGGGCAAGATATTGATCCAATAAGTGTCTTCCTGTCTCGAATTAACATTGCACTTATGGCTCCCGAAATGTCTGCTTCAGATATTCGGTCCAGATTTATTATAGGTAACACATACTTTGAAACTTTTGCGCAAAAATTTGATGTAATTCTCGGCAATCCGCCTTGGGGTAGTGATTTCCCAGAGGAAGATGCACTCCAATGCCACAAACTTTTTAAAACTGCGCTTGGTAAAAACATAGAATCCTATGACTTATTTGTCGAAAAAGCATTGTCTATGCTTGACCATAAAGGTATGATGGCATTTGTTCTCCCTGAAGCAATTTTGAGCGTTGCTGCACATGATGCCGTTAGAAGATTGATGATTGATTCTTGCTCGTTCAAATTCATTTCTTACTTGGGTAATGTTTTTCCTGGCGTTCAGTGTCCTTCTATTATTCTTGGCGTTGCGCCAGACGATGAAAAGACTGTTGTTGGTTGTAAAGTTTCAACCGAGTGTGATGCATTTATTATTTCAGAACCTCGAACTTTTTCCGATGGTACGCTTTCGCTCAATGTATCTGATGAAGAAAATCAATGTTTGAATGCGATAAGTAACATTGAAAATGTTGCTTATTTGAAAGGAAACGCTAAATTTGCACTCGGCATCGTTACCGGCAATAACAAGAAATACATATCTACGGAGAAGCGTGATGATAACGAGGTTATTCTAAAGGGCAGCGATATTCAAAGATATAGAATGACAACATCGGGAAACTACATTCGCTTTGTGCCGGAGTCTTTTCAGCAAGTAGCTCCTGTGGAAATGTACCGAGCAAAAGAAAAGTTGTTATATCGCTTTATTAGCGAAGTTCCTGTGTTTACTTACGATGACCAGCAAACGCTCTCTTTGAATAGTTGCAACATTGTTATTCCTAACATTAAGGGGCTTGAGATGAAATACATTCTTGCGATACTTAACTCAAGTGTTGCAGCTTATTTTATCTCAAAAAAGTTTAATTCTGTAAAATTGCTCCGTTCACACATTGAGCAAATGCCTATTCCAGTTGTTCCGATGGATGTTCAAGCTACCATCATAAAAAAAGTAGACCGCATAATGAATTCTTCCGAAAACATCAGCGGTCTATATGAAGATTTAGATAGTGATATTATGCAGCTGTTTGGCCTTTCTGGAGCGCATAGGGATATTATAAAGAAGTTTCTGCGTAAGAAGAACTTATTTCTCAGAGTCTAACAAATCGTAGAGTTCTTCGTATGTTAGATCTTTTACATGATAGTGCTCACGATGGTGTTTGTGTGTAGTTTTCTTTATGTGAAACTGACATTCTTCGCCACCTTTGTGCTGGAGAGCATATCCCGGCAACTTTCTACGTGCGGCAGCTTTATCTTCAATAAAGCTGTCCACACTGTCAGGAAACTCAGAACGAGGGGCATGGAATATTTCAATCTTATCGGAGAAGAAAACACCATAATATAGGGAATCAAAACAATCCGGTTTTAGCTGTTGAATATTACAGTCATAATCGGACGATCTTTTCTCTGATTCAGTTGAGTCATATACCATCGTACTGCTATTCGAGCACAATTCAATAGCGTTGCTTGCGGTTATAGGTATATCTTTTTTATAAGCTCTTGAGAACTTGACTTCTATTCTACGACCGTCATCATCTTTAAGGTCGTATGAGTTATCATCGGACGGGTGCAGCCCCATGTCTTTTTGAAGCATGAGTTGAGCAAGTTCTCCGAAGTTTGTTCTCAAAGAAAAAATCCCTTGCTTAAATTGATCAATATTTTTGTCTTTCTTTTTGGCCATACGAATATCTCCTTACAATGCGCTCAAAAGATCGTACAGTTCTTCGTATGTAAGCCACTGAACAAAGTGGTTTCTCATATGATAATCAATACTACCACGATTAAGATGGAACTGACCTTCACCCTCGTTGCCCTTGTGCTGTTTGTCTGAGTACCCGAAACAGGACGTGATCTCATCGGAGTTCATCTTAAAGATAGCAATACGATCAGCAAAGAACAGTCCATAGTAAAGAACATCAAACTCTAATCGCTTCACCTGCTGAATATTGCAGTCAAAATCGTACTCATACATATCAGTGCTGTTAAGTGCACGATTTCCAAGATTGGCTTTTTTGCACTGGTCGATGGAATTGAAGCGGCTAATAACCGCTTCGTTTGCCTTCATAACGGTAGAAAATTTGATTTCAATTCTCTGGTGACCGACCTCATCATAGCGGTCATGGAACTGATTGTGGGATTTGGTAAAGCTGTAAAGAGCTTCGATCATAAGTTCTGCAACGGTGCCAAATCTGCGAGTTCTGAGTGCAAAAATACCATCACGGAATTCCTTGATTTCATTTGTCATTTTCTGTATCCTCCTGATTTTCGAGAAGAAGTCTGTATGCTTCAACGCCAAGTGCATCAGCAATGCGCTGGATATTTTCGAGAGATATACTACGGCGGAAGCACTCTATTGCACTGATATAGGTTCTGTGCATACCGCATTTTTCGGCAAATGCTTCCTGAGACAAGCCAGTTTGCTGGCGATAGTGTTTAACATTTGTGCCAAAAACTTTAATTATGTCCATACTTGTAACCCTCCATTTTATATGGTACAATTATGATGACTATAAGTCTACATACAATAAGTCGCGAATCACATAAGAACTGATGTGGATATTTTGGGGGAAATAAGAGGAGGTGCCCTTCAATGGCTGAAGCAATGCTTGGCATCAATGGTGAAATCATCCGTTGGGCCAGAGAATACTACAATATGCAGCCCGACGAAGCCGCCACAGCTATCGGCGTTGATTTACAGCGTTACACAAATTGGGAATCCGGACAGGAGTTTCCTACTTATGCAAAGCTAAAAAAGATCAGTGAGGTTTTCAGAAAGCCGAGTGCCGTCTTTTTCTTCCCAGAGCCGCCATTACTGCCGCCGATTAAAGGCGACTTACGGACACTATCTGATGATGTAATCAATCGTTTCAGCAAAAATATTATTGTACAGTTTGAACATGCCAAGGTATATCAAATGAGTGTGAAGGAACTGTACCCGGAAAGAGTGAGCATTCTCACACAACGGGATACTTTCCCTTCGGATATGACT
The DNA here is from genome assembly GCA_934320655.1 of uncultured Eubacterium sp. GTDB lineage: Bacteria > Bacillota > Clostridia > Lachnospirales > Lachnospiraceae > W0P33-017. Next base: position 546 of record CAKRFN010000026.1, on the reverse strand, counting down.
GCTCTGTGTAATCACATCCGACGATTGCTGAGCTTCCCATTAAACGCACAAAAGGCGAGAAAAAGCACAAAGGTAGTCTTTGAAATCTACCGTGAACGTTTCTATGATCTGGGAATTTATGTATTCAAGGATTCCTTTAGAGACAATAGCGTTTCGGGCCTTTGCATTAACGATGCGACACATCCGGTCATTTTGATTAACAACTCTATGTCTTTCGCAAGACAGATATTCACGCTGTTCCATGAGTTGTACCACCTGATTTCTGATACGAGCGGTGCTGAGATCATCCGAGATGATTTCTATGTAGCCCTCGAACCAGCTCAGGAGCAATCAGAACGAGCCTGCGATATATTTGCGAATACATTCCTGATTCCGCATGATGACTTCGTTGCAGAACTTGCAAAGCAACCTCTGACAGAGGAATATATCGAGAATCTGGCGAAGTTGTACTCTGTAAGCCGAGAGGCAAACTTGATGATGAAACTATTAATGTTAAGTTGCGCATTGATAAAAAAGTAGAGGAAAATCATTTTTCTATTTATTCGT
>CAKRFN010000025.1 GCA_934320655.1 uncultured Eubacterium sp. | reverse complement strand
TCGCAGGAATTTACGACTGTGGAGTGTACAAGAACTTGTGAGTAGCGTATTGTTTACAATCGCCAAAGCATACACATTGAAGCAGTAAGAAGTATCCGCAAGGACTTCAATTTCTCAATGCGTTTGAGTATATTTCAACACATTTTGAGTGGCAGACTGATAGAACATGAAACTGAATTTAGTACAGGGAAGACCTGTTTCGACAGAGGGACGCTTAGAAAAAGAGAGCCGCACCTATGATCTGCTGGATGAACTTGGCATCCCTTATGAGCGCATCGACCACGAAGCGGCGGAAACGATCGCGGCTTGTGCCGATATCGACGCCATACTCGCACCCGCCACGATCTGTAAAAATCTCTTTTTGTGCAACCGGCAAAAAACGCAGTTTTACCTGCTGATGATCCGCGGCGACAAACAGTTCAAGACAAAGGATGTCTCTAAACAGATTGACAGCCCGCGCCTGTCGTTTGCACCGGAAGAATATATGGAGGAATATCTCGACATTACACCCGGCTCGGTGAGCGTGCTCGGACTCATGAACGATACTGAAAACCACATCCAACTGCTGGTTGACGAAGATGTGCTCCACTCTGAATATGTCGGCTGCCATCCTTGTATCAATACGTCCAGCCTGCGCCTGAAATCCGCAGACGTATTCGGAAAATTTCTGGAACATGTACATCACGGGTATCAGGTAGTAAAAATAGATGCGACGGAGGGATAGGATGAAAAAAGGAATATGTTTTCTGCTCGCCGGTGCGATGATTTTATCACAGACTGCCTGTTCTGGGGGAGAAACATCACAACCAGATACACAGCCGGACAGCACTTCCGAAACAGAGACAATTACTACAAACGACAATTCCCTGAACACCAACGATGAAGAACCGGAGGAAACACCGGAAGATCAATCAGAAAAAGAGCCTATAGACGTATCGGAGAAAACACCGGAATCGACGGAGATCCCACAGGACTGGGTTTGCTATGAGCCAACGGAAGGCGAAGTTTTCTTCCTGTCCGAAGAGAAAACCGGAACAACAGAGGATTTCGAAGATCAGTATATTGTCACATTGTATGATTCCGATGCCAAAGAGGTGCAGACGATCGAAGTAAACACTCTCGATAACGCTCCGATCGACAATCCTGCCTTCGAATTTATGGATATCAATAGCGACGGATATATGGACGTTCCGTTGATTACGGCAATCGGAAATGTGAATCGTGCCTATCAATTTTATCTCTGGAACCCGGATGACCATGATCTGAGCGAAAGTGATTTTCTCGGTGGAGATAACGCCTATGTGATCCAGTCAATCGATACAGATGGCTCGGTGATGGCATCCAGCCACAATTCTGCCGCAGAATGGGATGATTATTACTATCAGTGGGATGACCGAACAACGTATCATCTGGTGAAAAAAGTTCACCATTTATATGATAAAGAAGAGGAGGAATAAACCATGCCGTTTATTGATTCAAAAGTAACCGTTAAATTAACAGAGGAAAAGAAAAACAGTGTAAAGACGCGGCTCGGACAGGCGATCAGCATTTTACACAAGTCAGAAACCTACCTAATGGTCGGCTTTGAGGACGAATACGATCTCTACATGAGCGGAAACCGGCTCGAGAAAGGGGCTTACGTGTCCGTCAGCCTGTTCGGAAATGCTTCATCCGATGATTATGAAAAAATGACCAGTGCAATCTGCGACATCCTTCAGGATGAGCTTGGCATACCGGCTGATCACGTGTATGTAACCTATCATGGCGTAAATGACTGGGGATGGAACGGGCGCAATTTCTAATGCGCCCCGCCTTTCACACAAACACCACCTGCACGAGCAGCATATAGCACACGGTTCCACCGGCGATCGACAAGACATCGCAAAAATCGGAATCGTGTGTGGGAAAGCACAAATCAATGCTTTTTTCATTTTACACCTACTATTCAATCCCTCTCCATCAGTTGTTCGATCTCGTTCCTGGACTCTAAAAAGAGCTTTGTCAGATGTGGATCAAAGTCTGTTCCGGAGCCTTTTTCTATGATTTCAAAACACTGGTCTACCGGCATGGCATCACGGTAACAGCGCTTTTGTGATACCGCGTCGAACACATCCGCGATCGCCATGACCCGCGCATGAAGTGGGATCTGCTCGCCCGCCAACCCATCTGGATAGCCTTTTCCATTGTATTTTTCATGGTGGAACCGCGCCACCTCGTAAGCGATCTGCTGAAATTCCGGATTGTCAATGTTTTTAAACGTATTTAAAATAATCTCTCCACCTCGCGCAGCGTGCTCTTTCATAATGGCAAATTCCTCGTCCGTGAGCTTGCCGGGCTTTTGCAGGATGCGGTCCGGCGTCGCGATCTTGCCGAGATCATGCAAGGGCGCCGCGACCGAAGTCAGCAGCACCTCCGGATAAATGATCTGGACAATCAGAATCGTACCCACGATCACGATCATCGAAGCCGTCCCGAGCTTCTTTTCCTTCGGCAGAAACCGATGCCGCGCAACCAGCAGATACAGAATGATTCCATAATAGAAAAATAACGTCGCAAAACATACATACGCCGACATTCCCATCGAATAATTCGTCATCTTGCCCTGCACATAATAGATCTGCCCGATTCCCGCCACAGTCAGCACGAGCGAAATCACGCCCGGCACGAGCAGCAGCAGGTTCTTTTTCCGGTTCTGTTTGCTCAGTCCGACGGTCTGATCGTACATATACAGCGCTGTGATGAGGATTTCCAGATCCATCAGAATGTAAAATATTAAATGCGCCGCGCGATTGACGATTCCGGGCACAATATCCATGTGATTGATCGTCCATGCCGTAATTCCGTCAAAAATGACCGCCAGCGGTGTGACTGCCATCAGAGCATCATATATCCGGTTGCAGGACATCTTCTCATGCTTTGTCGCCTTCACATACGCCGCCATGATATATAAAATGACGAGCAGACATCCAAGCTGCAATTTTATGTACTGCATAGTTTCCTCCTCATTCTGATTGATAACGATCATCCATATACTCCAAAAACCGTTTTGCCGCCAACGACAATTCCTGCCTGTTTTTCATCGCAATGCCGATTGTGCGGTATGCCTCCACATCAAGCGGTTTCGTGACGATCCGGTACGATACGCGCTGCTGCTGTTCGGCAGCAACGGCATTGTCGCCAGCCGGATCTCCATGAACAGCTACGAAATCGTGATGTTTCGCACGCTGATCGGCAGTCTGCTACTCATCATCCTCTATCTGGCGACGAATCATAGATTTACATTTTATAAGCACAAAAAATCATTTGCGTTTCTGGCGCTGTCCGCATCCGTCTACGTGCTGATCCAGCTCGTGGGGGCGTTATGCATCATCGCAGGTGCAGTCGGAGCGGAACTAAAGCAAACCTAAAACCCGATGCTCTCCTCTCACCAAGGAAAACATCGGGTTTTGATTACCTTTTCCATTTGTTGTGGCGGTCGCCACTTTTTATTCTTTTATTTTCCTAAAAATTCCCGGAAAAACATCACTACCTGCGTCCAGACACCGATTTTTGCAGAGGTGTCAGTTGCGATGCGTGCCTGCGTGGTATCTACCAGCAGATAGCGTGAGAGGTGCCTGGTCTTGAATACAAAGCATCCGCTCTCGGCATCATAAGTGCCGTTTTTGTTCTCTATCGTTCCGTCATCGCGGATAAACCATACCGCCAGCTTGGAGGTATCTTCGCCTGCCTTCGGTGTGTAGGGGATAGAGATTGTCAGCTCGCCACCGCCAAAGCGGGACTGCTGCGCCGCTCCTACATACAGGTCAACATCTACAACGACTGCCACCTTTGCCAGTGAGCCGACTGCCTGACGCTGCGCGTCGGTAAGTGCCGCCTGCTGGATAGAGATGGTCACATCCCCACCGGATGCGATCGCTTTCAGTGCTTTCTGGCTGAGCTCTACCGTACCTTCCGCCAGATTGATCGTCAATGTAGTGCCTTTTGCCTCATCCGCTTTGGATATAATGTCTGCGGGCAGCTTAACACTGTCCACATCACCCAGACCGGATACATCGATCACGACTGTTTTTGCACCGTCTGCAATGACCTGATCGATGTTCGTGCTGTCTGCGGCTACTGTAGCTGTCGTACCTTCGACTGTGGCACTGATGGTGGTATCTCCGTGTCCGGAAGATACAGGCACCGTGATAGCAGATGCTCCGCCACCAGTTGTACCGCCACCGCCGATCGCACCGCCGCCACCGGATGCTCCACCACCGGTTGATCCGCCACCGGATGAAGAAACGGTATAGAGCACGATCGTGCCGGTTATTGTGTTATAGTTATTCGTATCTGTCGGCGTAAATAACCACTGGTACGCCACATTTGCCTTGACTTCCGTGCTGTCGTCCAACTGGTTGCCGTCTGCATCGACCCATTTGACCGTACCTGCGGGCCAGTTCGGGTTGACTGCGAGTGCCGCAGCAGTGACCGTCTTACCTGCTGTCGTAATCTGTGTATAAACGGGTGCACCCGAGGGTGTTGCCTTGTTCACAGCGATCTCTGTCTTGCCGCTGACCTCTGCGTAGGTCGCGCCATCGGTCGGTGTAAAGATCCATTCTGCCGCATAAGCAGATGTTGCATCGGGCTTCGCATCGGGAGTTACCCATGCAAATCTTCCCTCAACGGTCGCATTCTCATAGTTCATCGAACCGGAAAGTGTGATATCGCCCAGCTTCTCGCCGTAGGTGAGCGCTGCTTTACTCAGTGTCGGCGCTCCGGTCGGTATAAGTTTATTCGTTGCCTTGACGTTGACCGTCAGCGTCATATCTTTGTAGTTTGTCGTGCTGACTACTACTTTAACTGTACCGATCTCGCGCTCATCCTTTGTATCTACCTGTTTGATCGGCAGGCTGAGCACGCCGTTCTCGACCTTTGCACCACCTGCAGCATAGTAGCCTGTATCCAATTGCACACTCGGCTGACCGTAAGTGATGTCACCATACCGCTTCGGAGCAGTCAATTCGGGGATCAGCTCCGAGAGATCGACGGTATACGTCTTTGCATGACCATTCATTACTTCCAGATCCACAGACTGGTCAGCTGCCGCCGCTTTGACTATCTCCTGATATGCACTGCCGGCATCCTGCTGACTTCTGACAATTTCTATTTCCCTCTGGCCGCCCGCAAAGCTATAGTTCGGATTCAGCATCCGGAACTTTATAATGACCGTTTTTTGATTTCCGGCATCTGCATTCTCAAACTGCGCTCCCTCTACCGTATAGTCCACGTCTCTGTAAAAGTTTATGTTATTGTTTCTTCCTCCGTATAGAAAACTAACGGAATCCAGCTGCTCGAACGGCAGATCTGTCGTACCGTCATATTCCTTTGTTAAATTACCGATACCTGCCTTTTCTGATAATTCACACGGCTTTACCACAAACTGGATGGATTTTGTGCCGGTGTAGTTGCCCTGTCCGGTGACAGTCAGTGTATAGGTACCGGCATCTGTTACCCCTTTATTTCCGGTAACTGTATAATCATCTGCATCGATCGGTTCCGAGAACTCGTCACTAGGCTGCACGGTCAGGTATTTGTTGTTATACCACAGATCAAATGCGATACGACGCACTATACCGCTATCTTTCTGCGATGATACCGGATCATAAGCCAGACCATCCTCACCGCTGATCGTAAGTCTCGCGTTCGACAGATCTGCCGGTTTCACGGTCACAGTGACCTCTTTGCTGACGACATAGCCATCACTGGATGCCACACACTTGAAGGTGTGGTCTCCCGCGTTTCCGTATTCGGCAGGATCGGGATTTTTCGTAGAATCACTGCGTGGCGTATCTTTCAGCGTCAGAGTATCTCCTGTTTTACCTTCCAGCTTTGTACTACTATTATCCATATACCACTCGTAAGTGGCATCCTGTGCACCTGCGATCTTATCTACTTCTGCCGTAATTGTAAGGTCATCCGTATAGGTGATGCTCTCCGGTGCAGTGACAGTCAGCTTCGTGATCGGTGCCTGTGCGACTGTGACTGTACCGATGTTATTAGCTGTCAATATCTGACTGCCGGATATTGCCAATTCTGCCTCGGTGAGCCATGAACCGTCTGCTTTCTGGAATCCATAGCCATCCGGTAACAGACTGCCAAGCGTGTTGCTGCCGGTAGAAATCTCATTATAAGTGCCACCTTTGAGCTTTGCACTGCCGGAGGTAGTGTCCAGAAGCGCAACTGTTCCATTTGTTCCTCTGTCGGTCACGACCAGATCCGAACCACTAGCAGTAATCGTTATTCCTGTCTGACCATTCAGATCAATCGTACAGTTTGCATTGTTAATCGTAAGATGATCTGTCAGCAGTGTGACTGTATCAGTCGCAGATGCTACGGATGCATCAACCGTTTGAACACCACTCGCATCCTGTTCTGCCATGAAGTAATACGTCTCACCCTGAGCGGTTGTCACTTTGGCGGCAGCCGAAGAGATGTTCGTGTTACAGTAGTCACACAAGTTGTCGTTATCTTTATCCTGATGTGCACTACATTTTACGACAGTGACATTGTTCAGTGTATTACTATTCGTAATTTCCGTATTATATCTTACAAATGAACCGTCCTCTTTTTGGAATGCATAGCCTGCTTCCAATATAGAGCCGGCAGTACAAGAATCATTATGTCTCAGTATCTGTCCATAGGTTCCTCCGTTTAACTGTACATCACAACCGGAATACATATATAATCTGCTTGTTGTGCCCTGCCAAAGCTTCGTTTGTAACGTACCATGCTCATGCACAAAAATGGTATCGTCTATACATCCCTCACCGGTCAGAATCAACGTTTGGTTTTCTTGTGAACCTCTCGCCACATAGATACTACCATTCAGGGTGATTCCGTTCATGTTCAGTGTCAGAGTTCTGCCTGTTCCTTCCAGCCAAGCCTGAACACTCTGACTTCTCAGTGGATAAATGGTGCTGCCATCCGGTGCAGCATTTATTGCAAAGTAGAGCCCGTTCTGCAAATTTCCGTGTTCATTGTCTCCCTTGGCATAATAGGTCGTCGTTCCATCGCTGGCAACCACCTTGGCCTCAAACTGAGTCTTACATGCCGTACACAATCCGCTTGCATCTACATCTGTATGTTTGCACTCATAGTTGCAAACACTACATTTACCGTCCGCCCACTCATGAGTTTTCTCTCCTTCAGGGTTCTCTCCAAACAGAATCAAACCGCAATCTGGACACTTCTGTTGATGATCGGTCGCATCATGTCCTGAAACAGTGGAAGGCACATATGTTTTCTCTGACCTATGATTACATTTCTCTGCATGAACGCGCCGCGTAGAAAGATTTTCCCAATCAGAGATCACCTCTCCATCCGCATCCCGGAATCTTCTTTCCATCTGCGGTGCACCGGACAAGGAAACCCCCGGCTGCAAAATCTCTCCCTTGGAATTTTCGCACTCTACATGAAGCTCCACTCCATATATACAGACCTTAGCTGTTCCATCTGCATCAGTACATGTAAACAGACAATTTGACAAACTATTTATCCTTATGCCTATATTAAGATCTTCCGGTCCATAAACATTCAACACACTCTCGTCAGCTAGATTGATGGAATCAATAATATCCAGACCTCCATCGCACAGAATCAGATTGACCGCACCTGATATCTTTAAATTCCTATACTGTACTGGTTTCTTAACCACATACCACCCGCTGGTCAGAGGTAGTTCAGATTCGTCACCTTTCAGCTCTGTGTAGTTAGTCACCGTTTTCTTTTCATACTCTTTCGGTATACCATTTTCATCATAACTTTCCACACCTGAGACATATTCCACCGGATCTCCGGTACTGAACAGCGCAATGCCATTCTCCTGATTTTCACCTGCTGCCTCCTCTGCCAGCGCCGATGTCGGTATCATCGACAGACAGAGCGTGAGCACAAGAAATATGCTCATCAGCTTCTTTTTCCAGTTACCTTCCATAGTCATTCCTCCTTGTTACTATTTATATTATATATACCGTATTGGTCTATAATCGATATTTTGAACAGATCTAGTGATCCTCCGGCACGAGCCGCAGCTTTTTCGCCGCTGTCTTTGCCTCGCTGCGCCGTCTGACATCGAGCTTGCTCAGGACATGGCTCACATGCGTTTTGACTGTCGTCAGCTTGATATCCATCGTCTGTGCGATCTCGGCATTGCTCTTGTCGGCACAGATCAGCCGCAAAATCTGCAATTCCATCGGCGTGAGTGCTTCATTCGGTGCCAGCCGCGGCCGCAAAAAGTCGGGATAGAGTGCCGCCTGTGTCCGCACATCTGTGAGAAGCAGTCTGTACCATTTGTCGCAATCGTCCTCGCTCTCCCACTCCAGTTCCTCAAGCAGCGGCAGAACGACCACGCCATAGACGCTGATCGGGCGGACAAAACGGTATTCCGCCGCCAGTTCCAGTCCCTTAGAAAGATATTGCCGCCAGTTTTCGTTCTTTTTCCGATACAGAGCGATCGCCGTCAGCACACACAACCGGATCTGATCGATATATCGCCCGCTTCTCTCAAAAAACAGCTCGAGCGGAGAGAGCGTCATGAGTGCCGCATCCGGCCGCTCGTCCGCCAGCTCTACCATCGCCTGTGTCAGATATTGGTAACGTTTCATCACATTGATATGCATCGGATCGCGCGGTGCTTTTTTCCGATACCACTCATCCGCATGGTCGAGATCATCGACATGCAGATCGATCCGGCAGAGCATCGCATCGATATTCGGCAAAAACCGCGTCTGACCCTGTTCTACGAATCTCTCACGCAGCGTGACAATCGTGTGGCGTGCATCTTCGGGCTGACCGTTCATGACCTGACTGCGCGCCAGCAGTCCGTTGATCGCAAACTCGATATCCGGTGTGCCGTTTTGCCGGATCTCGTTCATTAACGGAATTAACGACAGCATCCGGCTGGAGATATTTTCTCCTTTTTCAAATTTGCTCTCTGCGATCGCACAATCCGCCAGACCAATTCCGTCTTTTCCAAGAATCGCCTCCACCGGAATCCGTAGCGTCTGATATAAGAAATCATCCTTTTTGCTCCATGCGGAGAAATCTTTGCCGCCATTCATGATACTCGGCAGCGCACTTGTGACCGAAAACGGCGGCAGCGCTACTTCTTTATTCTTCATGAGCCGGAAAACCGCCGGAATCGTCTCAGTCAGACTATCCACACCCCGCTGAGGCAGCGAAATGTCCAGCCATGCCAGACGGCTGCGCGCCTCTTTTCCTGCTGAATCCTGTCTGGAGCGGTGCTGCGCGAACTCCTGCAATTTGTGATACCAGTATTCCGAACCGCTGTCGTCTATGGCAAGCGCACACAGCATACTCATTCCCTGCATGAGCGAAGGCGAGGTCAGAATCTCGGATTCCGGCAGGCTGCGGTAGTATTTTTCCATCTCACTGTAATGTCCCATGCCCGGATGCAGCTGTGCATTCCGGATGAGCAGCTCGGAGACTTTGGAATGATCGCCGCCCTTCGTGTAGCACTCCAACGCGCGGGCATAGTCCTCGTGCAGCTCGTAGTAGAGTCCGCCGCGGTTGAGCAGCATCGCCCGCTTTTCATCCGTGTATTCGCGCTCCGCCTCCCACAGCAGAAATGCCCGGAACTGCCGCCAGAAATGAAACTGTCCGGCGTTGTCGCAGCGGAGCATCGTTGTGTTGCGCTGCAGCCAGTCCAGCATGTCGCCCGCATGCGCATCGCCGCTGACCATCCGCGCCAGCTTGAGGTCAAAGCTCTCAAACAGTGACATTTGCAGCAAAAACCGCCGGATCGCCAGCTCAAACCGCTGGTAAATCACTGCCTCAAAATATAAGAAGATCTCCCGGTACGCTCGTGTGACCATGTCCGTATCAAAGAGCTTGCCGCCGGACATATACCGCGCCATGATCATGACTCCGAGCGGATAACCGATCGATTCCTTGTAAACCGCGCTCAGATCGCTCTCTGTGATCCCGACTTCACAGGCTTCATACAGACTGCGGATATCTTCGCGGTCAAACATCAGATCATCCGCCTCCAGAACAGTCAGTAGTCCGGTATACAAAAATGCCATCAGGCAGCCGGGCAAGGTACCCCGCGAACAGAGTACGAAACGGCTCTCCGGTCTTGAACGGATCAGCTTACACAATGCCTGCCAATCGTCTTCCTCCTGTACATACTGCAGATCATCGATCAGCAGTATGTTCCAATCGCCGTCCAGCGCATCGAATGAAAAGTCATCGTCTCCCGCACTCGTACAGTGCACATCGTATTCCTCGAGTAATGCATGTGCCAGAGTCGTCTTTCCGAATCCGCAGGGCGCGCTGAAAAACAGCACTCTCCCCCGCCGCATAAATGTGTCAAATTGTTGTTGCACGCTAGGTTTTATCAAGACTGTCTCCTGCACGTGTCATCCTCCTGTTTTCTGTAAATTTTCGTTATTGGCTTTATTATACGCGTAGTCAAGACAAATGTAAATCATCCCAAAGTATGAGATGGGGAAAATTCCTGCAATAAAAAGAGGAATGAGCATTTTACTCATCCCTCTCGTATGATTTTGTTTCTACCTATAATAAGGATAGTACCTGCGGAATTATCCGAAGTAACGATCCAACAGACCCTTGAGCGCTCTGCCGTGTCTTGCCTCGTCTCTAGCCATCTCATGAACGGTATCGTGAATTGCATCCAGGTTGTTCTTCTTTGCACATTTTGCCAGATCAAACTTACCTGCGGTTGCACCGAACTCACAATCTACTCTCCATGCGAGGTTGTCCTTGGTTGTAGCCTTCATGTTCGGCTCGAGATCCTCACCTAACAGCTCAGCAAACTTAGATGCGTGCTCAGCTTCTTCATAAGCTGCCTTCTCCCAGTAGAGACCGATCTCCGGATATCCCTCACGATGAGCGATTCTAGCCATGCACAGATACATACCAACCTCTGCACACTCACCATCAAAGTTTGCCTTTAACTGGTCGAAGATAAACTTCTTATCTTCATCGCTGATCTCAGGATTGTTCTTTACGGTAGATGCGTATACGCCATACTCGTGCTCTGCTGCGAGTGTCAGTTCTCCCTCTACCTTTTTGAACTTGTCAGCGCCTACGTGACATACCGGGCACTCCTTCGGAGGCTCTTCTCCCTCATAAACATATCCACATACTGAACATACATACTTTGCCATAATTTTTTCCATCCTTTCGTTTTGTATTGTTTTATTTTCTTTGTTTATTTGCTTGTTTCGATTCATATTAGGAATCGTTACTGATTTTATATCATAGATTTTTTACGGTGTCAACTAGCTTTAATAACTAATCTTTGTTACCCATGTCTAACTTTTGTTGGTTCATGCAAGCGGCACATCTGCCGTAAAAGAATACTGTGTGTTCCTCGATCGTACCATCAAAGCCGTGCTGGGCTAACAGGTTGATATGGTCAAGCCCCTGTACCTGAAGATCCTGTACGCAGCCGCACTTTTTGCAGATAAAGTGGTAATGTGGCGCTGCATTGCCGTCAAAACGGTCGGGTCCGACCCCCGTGGAAATCGTCTGGATCTCGCCGATATCCGTCAGCAATGCCAGATTCCGATAGACTGTCCCCAGACTGATATGTGGGAACTCTTTCTGAATATTTTCATAAATTGTCTCCGCAGTCGGATGATCGGTACGTGTCTTTAAAAAGTTGTTGATCGAGTCTCTCTGCTTACTGTGTTTTAACATTGTTTCACCCTCATAATAATAATCATTCCTGTTTTATACTATTTATCATAGTCCCGTATATAGTAGTTGTCAATCGAAAATCCGTCATTTTTACTGACATATTTTCCCTAAACCGGCATAAATTGTATAAATGTATCATCAAGGAGTCTTTATGTCCGAATACAGGAGATTCTTTTCCTATATGTATGCTTACGAGGAAGGGGCGAAGACGGTCAATGTCGGTTTCGCCAAGATAGAGATGAAAGGTACACAGACTTCCATAGAACTGCATATGCACGATTGTAAATTGCAGACACCGACTGCGAGCCTCTGCCTGTTTGTGAGAAATGAGGATGTGCTGCTCGGATTTCCGATCGGTGAAGTGCCGTTTGCGGGTGGGGCTACCGACCGCCGCTTTGTGCTGGCACAGACCGCTCTCGGCGAGAGTAGCTACCAGATCAGCGATGTCGCGGGGATTTTTCTGTTGTCACAGGATCAGATCTGTTTTGTGAGTCAGTGGGATGAAGCCCCGATCGACTGGTCGCGGTTCACGCTCTATGAGCCGCCCGCTGATGAGATGGATGCGGCTGATACAGAGAAAGATGTAAATAAAGAGGAAATCAACGGCGTGGAGCAGACAAATAGGATGGAACAGGCGAAACAAACAGCACAGGCGGACAGTCCCAACGGAGTAGAAATGTCCGATAGGTCGAAAAATGTCGATTTCGAACACTCACAGCCGCAGAGCTCCGGTGAAAATGTGATCCAATCCGCCGAGCTGCCTCTGACACAGCCGCAAATGCGGCTCAGTTCATGGGAACAAAACTGGAATATGCTGCTGCTGACGCATCCGATCATCCAGCCGTTTGCCGATTCGCAGATCCAGTGTATGCGCACAGAGCTGAAAGATCTGCGCCTGCTGCCGCCGTCAAACTGGCATTTGTGCAACAACAGCTTTTTGCTGCATTCCTTTTTTATGTACCGCCATCTGATCTTTGGCAGATTTCCGTCTGCGAAAGGTACAAAATGGTTTGTCGGCGTTCCCGGCATCCGCTACCGGCAGGAGCATGTGCTCGCGGCAATCTTCGGATTTTCTGATTTTCTGCCGGAAAAGGCATCCGCCGATGCCGATGCTCCGTTCGGTTACTGGTACACGACTATGAACGAAGCAGACTAAAGAGCAGATGATCCTCGTAGCGTCCCTGAATTTTCACATATTTTTCCAGCTTTCCTTCCAGATGGAAGTTCAGAGACTCCAACAGATTGATCGATGGCTCGTTGCCGGGCATACAGTACGCCTCGATCCGGTGCAGATCGAGTTCGGTAAATGCGATCTGTATGACCCGCGCGATGCCTTCTTTTGCGTAGCCCTGTCTGTGATAGGCGCTCGACAGCTTGTATCCGATCTCACATTTCTCATAGGAGCCGTGGACGATGTTCCGCAGGCTTACTGTCCCGATGATCCGCATCGGATCGTTCTTCGGGAAAAACCAGTAGCGCATCAGATCTCCCTTTAGAATCCGGTTGTATTCGTAGTTCATCAGATAGCGGTGATAGTTTTCTGTATAAAAATTGGTCGGGCGCAGCGGTTCGTAGCGCTCGAATAATTCGCGGTCTTCTTCATAAAACCGCAACGACTCTGCCGCATAGGTTCCATTCAGGATCTGTATGCGCATGCGGTCTGTTTCATAGATAAAATTCATTTTTTTCTCTTTTCTGTTTTCCTATGCTATAATTATTACACGATAGGTATTTGTGAGAGTCTTATATGAGAATTTCACAACCACCTAATCATACCACATTTGAAAGGATTGCAACAGCAAAATGAGAAAATTGACCCCGGATGAAAAATATATGCGCGCTGCGCTGCGCGAGGCGAAAAAGGCTTATGCCCTCGGCGAAGTCCCGATCGGCTGTGTTCTGGTGGCAGATGATAAAATCATCGCACGCGGCTACAACCGTCGCAAGACCGACCTCAACACGCTCTCGCACGCGGAACTGAACGCAATCCGCAAAGCCAGCAAAAAAACCGGAGACTGGCGGTTAGAGCAGTGTACGATGTATGTCACACTCGAACCGTGCCAGATGTGCGCGGGTGCGATCGTGCAGGCACGCATCCCCAAAGTGTATATCGGTACGATGAACCCGAAAGCGGGCTGCGCCGGCTCTCTGCTCAATCTCCTGCAGTTTCCGGCCTTTAATCATCAGGTAGATATCGAATCCGGCATCTTACAGGAAGAATGTGCGGCACTTCTCAGCGGTTTTTTTAAAGAAATGCGCCAAAAGAAAAAAGATGGCCTGATTGATTAACAACATTTGACTTTATTGGATATTTTCCGTTCCCCGATCGTGTTATATATAAAAAGATCACAAAGGAGGACGCATATATGGAATATCAGACATTATACGAAACCTATTATACGATGGTCTACCGCCTGAGCCTGCTGATTCTGAAAAATCCGCAGGATGCAGAAGATGCAACGCAGACGATCTTCTTAAAAGTCATTGAAAAGAAACCTTCCTTCACAGATGCCAATCACGAGAAGGCATGGCTGCTCACAGTGACGCGCAATTATTGCCGTGACATCCAGCGCAGCTTCTGGCACAAGCGGCGCGCCGATCCGGAGCAGCTGCCGGAGCCGAGCATCGAGCCATTTGACAAACAGGGCGGTCTGCTCTTTGAAATCATCCAGACATTGCCGTCCAAACAGCGCGAAGTCGTCTATCTGTACTACTTTGAGGACTATTCGATCAAAGAGATCTCCCAGATCCTAAACCGTAACGAAAGCACGATACAATCACAGTTATCTGCCGCTCGTAATAAATTGAAAAAGCACATATCAGCTTCTAAGGCTGCCGTCTTCTCTCTGGCACTCATTGTCTGCTTGACATTTGGCGGAATGGCGGTGAATTCCGCCTCCGGCGGCACGGTAAAGGCTGCCATCCACGAAGTCAGCGAGCGTGTACAGACCGTGATCTCGCATTTCTTATCAGAAAAGGATGTAAAAGTGGCGGATGAAATGATCTCCCTGCCGATCGCGGTATACGCATCCGATCTCGTCGGTATCGACAGTGATTATCTGGCGCTGGCCAATGAACGCGCGCTGCTGGTTTACGACCGGAATCAGGATGCCGTCGTCGCTGTGTTAGACCTCCAGCAGATGGATTGCAACTATCTCAATGCAGATAGCATCGCTACACGGATCTTCATGGATGACGGCAAACTCTATCTGTTTAACGAGACAGGCATCAATCAGGAGCTGCCCGAGGGCGCAGCCGCGCCGCTGCCAGAATTTGCCTATATCTATGATATTTCTGGTCTGTCCGCGCAGGAAACTGCTCTGACATCCGCAGAGATACAGGATCAAGTACAAAAATTAAATGTTGAATCTATTTCTGGAAATGATGTGGAAAACGACCCGTTTTTGACCTATACGACAGATCCGGATGAGATCAGACAGATCTTTGACCGTTGGGAACATGATGCAAAGGGTCAGTTTATCGATACATTCCAAGAGTTTCAGGACGCGGATTTCCTCAATGGGGACTACGAAAAACAGTATGGTACCTCATATAGCGTAAATTCACTGTATTGGTCTGATTCAAGCGGCAAAAATATACTTAGTTGTCTTGTTGTAGACGGTGAATCAAACTATGAACTGTATAGCAAACAACCGGATGGGACGATCATATCCGACAAGCTGAACATGACTGTGATCGACACACCTGCCGCTGCGGACTCCGATACGGGCGCATCGGATGATACGGCACAAGCTGCCGATCCGAACCGGCTCCCCGCTTTTTCGTACAGCGGTGATGATGCGATCATGGCGACGCTGTGTGAGTATCTCAACCAGCTCGATGCCCGGAACATGTATGCGCATGAAGCGAATAGTGTCTACATCCCTACTCCGGTCATTTACGGCACAGAGAAGTCGGGCGACGATATCTATGTATTCTGTGATCTGTGGAGCTACTGGTATTACCGGAATGGAAATACACTCGAATGTGAGAGCGGTGGCTCAGCACCTGCGAGACTGCTGCTGCATCCGGACAGTGATGCCGCGAGTGGCTATGAAGTGACCGAAGATCTGCGCACCGGTGACGGATCGGAATATGCAGCCGGTATTGAAAAATTCTGTGAAGGCTTTCCCGGTATGGCTGACCGGTACTTCCATTCAGAAAAATCTGATACAGATGATATCCGCACCGAACTGATCCGGATGTATGTACAGGACAATGATCTGGATATTAAATACTACAAGGACTACGGCTGGGATCCTGTTTTGGTTCAGTAGTTCTGATTGAATATAAAAAGCGCTGGGAGCTGCAATGCAGTTCCCAGCGTTTTTAAAAAATTTTACTTTTCTTTGTTATTCTTCAGGATCATCCGTTTCTGTTTCGCTCCATATGTCCAAATCTTTGAATCTAATTTGGGACAATTACCGGCAGTGATAGAAGAAACCTTTTTCGCAGTACCCATATAAGGTTCCCAGGTAAAGTCCTGTCCTCCGTAGGCTTTTCCTGATCCTGTATAGTAATTGTCAAAAACATTTCGTTTGCGTGCATCGTAAGAACCTGTATAATATCCGAGCACTTCTCCCTTGAATACCTTCTTAGAAGAACCTGTCACCTTTCCGGTTGAATAGTTGTATTTGATAAACTCATCAAATACGGATGCACTTCCAACAAGTCCTCCAACATATGACAATTTTTTCGCTGACAGAGATACCGCACCGGTATTGTAGCAATTCTGCACATTTCTGGTGGCCTGTCCCGCCAGACCGCCTACAGCCGCATCGCCGCCGGACTTCACATTCACAGTGACTTTTCCCTTATTATAGGACTGTGTGATATCATTGACGATTACTGCCACACCTCCTACAACGGCGCTGCGCGGTGCATTTGCTGTCACTGTAATGTCTCCTGTGTTGAAGGATTTTACCATTTTTGTTTTTTTATAGGTTGTTTCGCCGACCACGCCTGCAACACTGATTCCGGTCATATTTGATACATTACCGTTCACCGTGATCTTACCTGTATTAGAACAAGAATCTATTCCACCATGAGTCTCTCCTATTACACCGGCGATATTCGCTTCTGTCGCGAATCCTTCTGCTGCTTTTTCGATCGTACAGGTGATCGCTCCGGTATTCTTACAGTTTTTAACAACTTGGTTGCCAAAATGTGAAATTGCTACGCCGGCTACTGAGAATTCATCACCGCCCCAGTCATCACTCGGCTTATAATTTACTTTTATTGTTCCTTTGTTGGTACAGTTCTGGAGAAGCGCTTTCGATGAATTGCCTGCAAGCCCTGTAATTCCTCCGACTTCGCAGGGAGGTGCTCCACCTTCTGTTCCTCTGGCGTCAACTGTGATATTGATGCCATTTTCACAATTTTTTATCACTGATGTGTCGGAGTTACTTCCTACAATTCCGCCAACATAAGCACCTTCCCCTTTGACTGAAATGCTTCCGGCAGTTTTGATCTGATCAAAGGTACAGCTTGTAGCGCTGCATACCAATGTTCCTATCGTTCCACCATCCTGAAGATTAATATCTACACCCGTAACAGAGATATTTTTAAATACGGCACCGCTCGCATATCCGAAAATACCTGCATTCTCAGCCCAGCTTGAGGTCTTGTAAGTATAACCGGTCAGCTTGTGCCCTTTACCATCGAGCTGTCCCTTAAAAGGATGATCACTGTCCCCAAACAGCTGAAAATCTGCGGGCAATGCGATATCCTTCGCAAGATAATAATTCCCTGACGGATTGCTCTCCATCGCCTTTAGATCCTCTGCGGTTGAGATTGCGGTTGCCTTTGCTGCCTTGACTGATACGAATTCTACCTCTGCAGCCGGTGCTGCGAATGTAATACTTGCCGGTGCAGAAAATGCCATCAGTGCAGCCAGAGATAATGTCAGTATTTTTTTCATTGTCATGCTCCTTTCACTCGGATCCTCCTGTATGAAGAACCAATTATAATATTGGCATTATCATACATCGTACCTTCGGGTTCGAGTCAAGCCAAATCCGCAAATTGTAATCGGTTCCATTCAAGCGCAAGCTGCTCCTTCTGCCGGTGCGTCAGCTTTTTCAGTGCCGCCTCGCGCTTCATCGCCTCCGATTTTGTATCGAAGGTCTCCAGATAAGCGAGCGTGACCGGCAGGCGCGCACGGGTATATTTTGCTCCGGTTCCGGCATTGTGGGATTTCAGACGTTTTTCAATGTCATTCGTCCATCCGGCATACAGACTGCCATCGCTGCACCGGACGAGATATGCATAGTTCATAAAGACTCCTGTAACGTATGTAAACGGATACCCTCCGATTCGGAGAATACCCGTTTTTCTATGTTGCTATCTATATAAAGCAACCGCGCGATTGCGGATTGTCGATAAGTTTATAGTTCAATATACGCACGATCCGCCAATCTGTGCCTGTCAGCCTGCTTCGGAACATACTGTCAGGGAAATGTTGCCGCGCTACGAACTCCCACGCATTTGCGCGCTCGAGATAGCCGATCGCGTGCGAGATATGATAGAGCACTTTTTCGACGTTGTTTAACGTGTAATAGGCCTCGCCACTGTAGTAGTGTGCAAAGCCTAAATACATATCATTTTTGTTCTGTTTTCCATCGCTTAGGATCTGTTCACAGTCCTGTAACGTGATCTCTGCATATCCTGCCAGATGCTCCACTGCATGTTCCATGAGCGCGATCATCCGGTCGTTTTCCGTCTGGTTCACAACAATGATCTCCTAAAACAGTTTTCTTCGGATCTTACTTGTTTTAGTATACCGAGAATCACCGCAAAAATCAAGATTGCGCCTGTGTTACTGCGGGAGATATTCGGTCGGATCTGCCGGTGCGCCGTCTTTGGTCAGGGCAAAATACAGGTTGTCTCCCTCGACCGAATAATATTTTGTCGCGGGCGCGATCGTTCCGATCACATCTCCTGCATCCAGATGTGCGCCCTCCTTAAAATTGAGATCCTGCATCTGTCCGTAGGACACCTCATATCCATCGCCGATATCCATCGTGACTGTGAGTCCTGTCTGCGCATCCTCTTTGATCTGTGTAATCGTACCTGCTGCCGCTGCCATGACTGCATCTCCGCTCTGCGCATCGATAATCATTGCCGGATTGTACTTGTACTGATCGAGTGTCGCGAAATAGATCGACTGATCCATACTGTAGTTCATCAGCACGCTTCCCTCTACGGGCCATTGCAGTTCTCCGCTGAACTGTAATGTGGGCGCTGCCGGTTCGACTTTGACGGCTGAACCTCCTACCGGTGTGACGGGCTGCGATTCTGCCGGCTCCTCTGCGGCGACATCGACATCCATATCGTTGTTCTCTGTCACGTCCTGCTTCGGCTCGACCTGCGGCGCTTCCTCTACCTCATTTTCATCCCATACTTCGGGCAGAATGACCGAATCTACGCTCTCGATCGGCTCTATATCTGCATCCTCGCTGATTTTGTCATTGTTTTCTGCTATCTGGGTTTCCCGGTTCGGCTGCTGCATTCTTCTGGCGATGTACAGCCCTGTGAGACATGTGACAAAAATGAGCATCAGGCAGCCCGCGATAATGATCTGCTTCTGACTGGTCATTCCACTTGTTTTTCTCTCCTTCATCCCTTACCACCATCTTTCTCTCTTTATGATCTGTTCGTATCTTCATTGTTACGATAGTCCTAGTATTGCCGGATTTTCAGAGATTATTCAGTGGTTTTGAAAATGTGGAGTTCTGTTTTTTAATTGATTTTTTCAAGTGTTGTATCCGGAAAAAAATAACTTAAAATATCCTGATACGATGCGCCCTCCTCTGCCTGTTTTTCGGCTGCATACTGGCTCATGCCGATGCCGTGTCCCTTTCCTTTGACGACAATGCGTATCTGCCCTTCGACTTCTTTGATATAAAAACAGGGCGACGGCAGATCAAGCAGCCGCCGGAACACATCACCGGAATACTCTTTTTCACCGATCTGCACCGATGTGACATAGCCGGTATCATCCGCTGTCTGCGTGATTGATTTCAGATCGTCCTCCTGCGTGATGTCGAGCGCCCGCATCATGTCCTCATATGGAAAAAAACGCACGGTGAGATAATCCGGAGAGGTGATGTCCATGCCGCACGCGGCCGACTGTAAATAAGGTGTGGCTTCGCCATTTAATTCCTCTACGGCGCGCGTTGCGCCCGCGCTGACCTGATGATAAGCGGTCTGTATCGGTTTTCCGTCATAAGTGAGGATCTCGCCTGTCGTATCTGTGACAGCAGCTTTTGCGATCTCATAATATTCCCTTACATGCCCGCTGCCCCAGAGCGCCGTGAGCTCGTCGAGCGAGCGGCTCTGCTCCTGCTGTTCACCTGCCTGTTCCCTGCGCACATATTCGGTGCGCACGAGCACCGCCTGCGCCCGGATCGCATCTGCCGCATCCTCCGGCAGATCCATCCGTATCTGACCCGCTAAAATGCCCGTCAGCACCTCTGTCGGCTCCTGTGTCTGCGCTGATTGGTCGGTTTCATCAGGTTTTTCCGTGGCTGTGATGTCGAATAACTGCCTGCCCTGCAAGGCATATGTAATAATATATGGAAGAATGATGATAATTAAAAAAACGGCAATTCCCGTCTTGATCTTTTCAGACATACCAGTACCCCCTTTTGGTTGCTATCGGTAGGTGATTGTGAAACTATTTACATATGTTTTTAAACATGTGGATAGTTTTGCAAAAAGTCGCAGCTCCCGCAAGCATGTCTGTTTTGCTTTCGTTGCACGAACCATTCCGATGAGCCTCCTCAAAACAAAATTGTGTCAGCAAAGGCTTCCACAATTTGGAGTCTCCTCTCCATCGTGCAAAGGCAGCAAAATCAGACATGACTTTGCTCGCGCTGCTGGTTTTATACATATAGTCATGGTCTTCACATGTCCAATTAACTCTATGAACAAGTTTCGCAAACGATATGTAACACGGGGTTGGTGGTAGCGGGCATGATAGTTCCAGTCAGCTGCGACTTTTGTCCGGCGAAGTGCGAGCGAGCCAATGATGTTTCTCATATCATGACTGAAAGCCGCAGGCTATGTGTGCAAAGGACACATCGAGCCAAGGCTGAAGAAGCAGCGAGACACTGCCGGACAATCGGAGCAGTCTGATCTGGATACTACCATGTTCGCTACCAAACAACCCACATCAATACGTCAGTTTCGCAATCACCTATTATTCAAAGAATGGTACAAGTATATGAAAAAAGGAGCACTTTTATGAAAGTGCTCCAAGTTCGTTGGAAAGTTTTGCGAATTGTGCGAGTGTCAGCGCCTCGCCACGGATGGTAAGCGGTTGTCCGATTGCTGTGATCGCTGCCTCGATCTGTTCTTTTGTGAAGGGCAGATCTGATGCATTTTTCAGTCCATTAACGAGTGTTTTTCTGCGCTGGTTAAACGATGCGCGGATCAGACGGAACATCAGGCGTTCGTCTGCGACATCAACCGGTGCATTTTCGTGTCTCGTCAGCCGGATTACTGCGCTGCCGACATTCGGGCGCGGCATAAAGCAGTTCGGCGGTACGATCGCCACAATCTCCGGCTTGGCATAATACTGTACTGCGAGCGACAACGCGCCGTAGTCTTTGCTGCCGGGGCCGCACTGCATACGGTCGGCGACCTCCTTTTGTACCATGACCGTGATGCTCTCGATCGGCACATGGCTCTCAAATAAGCCCATAATGATCGGTGTCGTGATATAATAAGGCAGATTCGCCACGACCTTGATCGGTCTGCCACCGTTTTTCTCATTTGCCAGCGCAGCAATATCGACCTTTAAAATGTCTTTGTTGATCACTTCTACGTTATCGTATTCGCTGAGCGTATCCGCCAGTATCGGAATCAGGTTTTTGTCGATCTCCACCGCCGCCACAGATCCTGCTGCCTCACACAGATACTGCGTCATCGTACCGATACCGGGTCCGATCTCCACAACAAAATCATCCTTTGTGATCCCCGCCTCGTCGATGATACGCTCGAGTACGTGTGTATCGATCAGGAAATTCTGCCCGAATTTCTTCTGGAAATGAAAATTATATTTCTGCAGCACCGCGATCGTGTGCTGTGGTTCGCCTAAATATGCCATAGTTCCTCCGATTTTCCCTGTTATCCACGTGACTGCCGATCCATATTCCAATGACAGTTATTTTTCTTTCGCTACCTTAGAAAATAATCTCTGGGCATTCTCCCATGTCACCGCTTCTACTTCTTCGGGTGTCAGATCTTTGATCTGCGCGATTTTGTCTACCACATAGACCAGCTCCCGCGAATCGTTCCGCCTGCCCCTGTGCGGCTCCGGCGCGAGATACGGGCTGTCTGTTTCAAGTAAAATGCGCTCGATCGGTGTCTCCGCCACGGTTCGGACGAGCTTTTTCGCATTTTTGAATGTGACGACACCGCCCACACCGATATAATACCCCATTTTCACATATTCACGCGCCATTTCCGGTGAATACGAATAGCAATGGATCACGCCGGGAATCTCCTGTGCACGGATATCCCGCATCAGTGAATAAGTGTCCTCTGCGGCATCTCTGGAGTGGATAATGACCGGAAGTGATACCTCGTGCGCCAGCTCCATCTGCCGGACAAACCAGTCTCTTTGATTTTGCTGCTCGTCCGCATGTTTTTCCCAGTAATAGTCCAGTCCGATCTCTCCGATCGCGACAGTTTTTTCCCATGCCGCCAGCTCACGCATATGGTCAATGACAGACTCATCCATGCCTGTCAGCTCACTCGGATGTACACCGACTGCGGCGTAGACATGGTCATAAGTGCGTGCCAACGCGACACACTGATCGATCGAGTCGATCGTGGATGCTACATCAATTACTTTTCTTATACCAAGAGAAGGGAGCTGTGCGAGCAGCTCCCCCCGATCCCCGGCAAATTGCTCATCATCATAATGAGCATGTGTCTCGAAAATCATTTTTTCCCTTTCTTACGATCTCAGCAGCAAGTGCTTCGATCTGAAACAACTTCTATTTCTAGCAGATTTCTGCTCCGGCAGGCATTTTCTTTTCGGGAACCATCAGTGACAGTTCACCGTTCTCATCCTCTGCGCACAGCAGCATACCCTCTGATAATACTCCGGCGAGCTTCGCAGGCTTTAAGTTCACTAATACCATGACTTTTTTGCCGACCATCTCCTCCGGCTTGTATGCTTTCTGGATACCGGATACGATCTGCTTGACCTGACTGCCGATACGCACCTGTGAACAGAGCAGCTTTTTCGACTTGGGTACAGCCTCGCACGCGATGATCTCTCCTACCTGAAACTGCATCTTGCCAAATTCCTCAAAGGTAATCTCTGCCTTCGGCTCAATGTCAATCACAGGCTCAGCGGGTGCTTCTTCCGCTACCGGCGGATGCAGCTCATTTACGCGCTCCATCACCTCGTTAATGTCCAGTCGTGCAAACAGGATCTCCGGTGTCTCTGTCACCTTTGTTCCGCTCACATATGCGCCGAACTGATCGAGTTCATCAAACGGGATCTCCTTTGCGTTCAACTGTGCTAAGATCTTTTCAGAGGTCTCCGGCATAAAGCTCTTTAATAACGTCGCACCGATGCTGATTCCCTCTACGAGATTGTATAATACCTCTGCCAGACGGGGCTTGGTCGCCTCATCCTTTGCCAGAATCCACGGTGTAGTTTCGTCGATATATTTGTTGCATCGCTTGAACAGGTTGAAAATCTCTGTCATCGCATCTGCGACACGCAGATCCTTCATTTTGTCTGCGACTTTCTGTCTGGTCTCTGTAGCCACCTTTTTCAGATCGGCATCTACTTCCTCGGTCACGCCTGTAGAAGTCACAACGCCGCCAAAATACTTGTTGCTCATGGAAATGGTACGGTTGACCAGATTCCCCATCGTATTTGCGAGGTCTGAGTTGATACGCTCTACGAGCAGATCCCACGAGATCACGCCATCGTTCTCAAACGGCATCTCATGTAGCACGAAATAACGCACCGCATCTACACCAAAGAAATCTACCAGCTCATCCGCATAGAGCACATTTCCCTTTGATTTACTCATTTTTCCATCGCCCTGTAACAGCCACGGGTGTCCGAATACCTGCTTCGGCAGCGGCAGATCAAGTGCCATTAAGAAAATCGGCCAGTAAATCGTATGGAAACGGATAATATCTTTTCCGATCAGATGCAGGTCTGCCGGCCAGTCCTTCTTGAACTGCTCGGTGGAATCGCCGTCGCAGTCATAACCGATACCGGTGATATAGTTTGTGAGCGCATCGAGCCATACATAAATGACATGCTTATCGTCAAAGTCTACCGGAATACCCCAGTCAAACGATGTACGTGATACACACAGATCCTGCAGACCCGGCAGCAGGAAATTGTTCATCATTTCGTTTTTACGTGAAACCGGCTGAATAAACTCCGGATGTGTATTGATATGATCGATAAGCCGATCCGCATATTTGCTCATTTTGAAGAAATATGCTTCTTCCTTTGCGGGCTTTACCTCGCGTCCGCAGTCCGGACATTTGCCATCTACAAGCTGGGACTCTGTCCAGAATGACTCACAGGGCGTACAGTACAATCCCTCGTAGGAACTCTTGTAGATATCGCCCTTGTCGTACAGCTTTTTAAAGATCTTCTGTACCTGTTTTTCATGATAATCGTCCGTCGTGCGGATGAACTTATCATAGGATGTATTCATCAGATCCCAGATGTCCTTGATCGTTCCTGCTACGTTATCGACATACTGCTTCGGGCTGATACCGGCTTCCTGTGCCTTCAGCTCGATTTTCTGACCATGCTCGTCAGTTCCGGTCTGGAAAAATACGTCATAGCCTTCCTGTCTTTTGAAACGTGCGATGCTGTCTGCCAGCACGATCTCATACGTGTTACCGATATGAGGCTTGCCGGATGCATAAGCGATCGCAGTCGTCATGTAAAATTTGCCTTTGTTTCCCATTTTTAATCCTCAAACGCTTCCTCTGTAATATCTGTATCCTGTGCAGCCTCTGCATCTTCTGCGGTGTCCTCAGCTTCTGTTGTCTCTGCTGCCTCCGGTGCCTCTTTGACTACTGCGTCCACAACAATATCGTCATCCTCGATCTTTGCTCCGCAGCACTTGCAGTATGCATCCGTAGCCTGTACTTCCTCGCCGCAGCGCGGGCATACCTTTGCACCCTTGAGATCCAACAGTTCCTTCTTCATATCTTCAATCGCTGTGAGCAGCTCTTTGATCTGCGCCATCTCCTCGTATGCGGCGGGATCATCCTCTTTATGTTCTTCAACATACTGTCTGCCGATCTCTGCATAGAGCTTCTGTACCTGATCTTCCTTTGAACGGATATCCAGTGTAAGCTTTGCAGTACCGGACAGATCCTTTGCCTTCTGACTCACATCTCTGCTTGCATTTACCAATGTTTCACCAAGTTTATCAAATAAAGCCATTCTACACATCTCCTTTTCTGTATTGATTACATGATTATCTTTTGATTATACCCACTTTACCGCGGTTTTGCAACTTTTATCCACAAAACGGAGAGATTTTTCTTGACAAAGTCTAAATCAGTTTTTATAATAAAGGCGCAAAGGCAATGACGAGAACAAGTAGTAGAGAAGATTCACCGACAGAGAGCCGCCGGCTGGTGAGAGGCGCAGGCAGAATTTTTTACGAATACATCTCCAAGCTGCGCACCGAATCGTGATGCGTTGTGATTAGAAGCAAGCTCATGTAGTAGGCTGCGACGGGCTCCTCCCGTTATCGTGGACAGATGTTGATGGACGTCTGGCTGAGGCTGATCATGTGAGTGGTCGGTAAAAAAAGGTGGTAACGCGACGAACAATCGCCCTTTTTCGTGTATGACACGGAAAAGGGTTTTTTTATTCTTCCATCAAATATTTTTAAAAAGCGAGGAAAATACTATGACACTTTATGATGAACTGGTTGCCCGCGGACTGATCGCGCAGGTAACGGACGAAGCTGAGATCCGTGATCTCATCAACAACGGAAAAGCAACATTCTACATCGGATTTGATCCGACTGCCGACAGCCTTCATGTCGGACATTTCATGGCTCTGTGCCTGATGAAGCGTCTGCAGATGGCAGGAAACAAACCAATCGCCCTGATCGGTGGAGGTACAGCCATGATCGGTGATCCTTCCGGTCGTACCGATATGCGCCAGATGATGACGAAGGAGACGATCCAGCACAATGTAGACTGCTTCAAAAAGCAGATGAGCCGTTTCATCGACTTTTCTGATGACAAGGCATTGCTCGTAAACAATGCTGACTGGCTGCTCGACCTGAACTACATCGAGATCCTGCGTGAAGTAGGTGCTCATTTTTCTGTCAACCGTATGCTGACTGCTGAGTGCTACAAGCAGCGTATGGAAAAGGGATTGAGTTTCTTAGAGTTTAACTACATGATCATGCAGAGCTATGATTTCTATGTATTATACCAGAAATACGGCTGTAATATGGAGTTTGGCGGCGATGACCAGTGGTCAAACATGCTCGGCGGTACAGAGCTGATCCGACGCAAGCTCGGCAAGGATGCTTATGCGATGACGATTAACCTCCTGTTGAATTCAGAGGGCAAAAAGATGGGCAAGACGCAGTCCGGCGCTGTATGGCTTGACCCGGACAAGACCTCTCCATTCGACTTCTACCAGTACTGGAGAAATGTCGCTGATTCTGACGTATTAAAATGTATCCGCATGCTGACCTTCCTGCCGTTGGAGCAGATCGACGAGATGGATCACTGGGAGGGCGCACAGCTTAACCAGGCAAAGGAAATCCTTGCATTTGAGCTGACCAAGCTCGTACACGGCGAGGAGGAAGCGCTCAAGGCTCAGGAGGGCGCACGCGCACTGTTTTCCGGTGCCGGAGATACCGCAAATATGCCGACCGTGACTGTAACTGCCGATGATTTTGCAGAGCGTGATATGGATATCATGGCTGTTCTGGTCAAGGCAGGTCTGTGTGACAGCCGTTCAGATGCCCGCCGTGCCGTTCAGCAGGGTGGTGTGACCGTAGACGGTGAAAAGGTAGCCGACATTGCTACCGCCTACAAACTGGATGACTTCTCCGGTGACGGCAAAGTAGTAAAGCGTGGTAAAAAGAAGTTTGCAAAGGTTGTTGCAGAATAAAAAATATCTGAATAAAAATATCTGATAGAAGCTATAAAACGTGCATGCCTTGCGACATGCACGTTTTATATTGCCTTATTTGTTGATAATCGTGATTCTTCCCTGTCCGTTGGGATCTTTATAATCTTCTCCCACAACACCGTTTAAGACGTCGGTCAGGTAATTACTGAGTACCTGCGTATCGATCATCGTATTATCTTTGATGACCTTGCAGCCGTCAAACATCGTGAATCCATCACCGTTCTGCCGGAGTGTATAGTTGATTCCGGCTAACTGATAGGTCTTTTTCAGATTGATCGGCTCATATGCTGCCTTTTTCGCATTCCATACCTGAATGTCTTTCACACGATATGCTCCGTCTACTTTTTCAAACATCGCTGTCTGGTCGTTGATGACTACTGCGGAAGGAACAGATGCATCAATCGTATATTTCAAGCCCGATACATGCATAAATCCACCGTTTTCTTCCGGATAATTCTTTGCACCCAGCTCTAGTGCATCCTTGATCTGCTGACCTGTGACTTCGATCACACATAATTCATTATTCCACGGGAATACAGAAATCAGATCCTGATAAGTGATGTCGCCCGCTGCAATATCCGCACGAATACCGCCGCCATTGACAATCGCAACATCTGCCTCCATAACAGAGCGGAATGCATCCGCACAAAAATCTCCCATGTTTGTCTCCGCATTTCGGATCGCACGCTCACCGTTCGCATCGAGTGTCGTCAGATCGACTTCTGTCTTGCCGATGACCTGCTGCAAACGCTTCTCATAGGTTGCTTTTATCTGGTCAATATAAGCCTTTGTCTCTGCGTCCTCGTAGTGATGCTCTTCATCAATCGGTAACAATTTGGTGCTGATGGATCCGTTTTTGCTGATAACAAGCTGTCCAATGTTCGCAAATTTTGTTCCGGTGGAAGAAACGGTAATCTTTTTGCCATTTTTGTTTTTCACCTTCATGGAAGGCACGGTACTGTGTGAATGACCGTCCAAAACAACATCAATGCCATATGTATTTTTGATCAGATGCTGGATATCCCACTGCGAAGTGACTCCCTCTGTTCCCATATGTGTGAGGGCGACCACATAATCTGCGCCATTTTTACGTGCTGCATTTACTGCTTTCTGCACGCGCTCCGCAAGAAGCTCTCCGGTAGAATCCCCGTAAAAATCGTAGATAAAATCACCTTTTTTATTCTGGAAATAAGCCGGTGTGGATTTCGTGAAGCTCTCCGGTGTGGTCACTCCCACGAAAGCTACCTTTTTCTTACCGTAGGTCTTGATCGTATAAGACCGGAAAACGGGCTTTCCGGTCGACTTCTTTACAAAATTGCTGGCTACGACTTTTGCATTCATCGATTTAACCAACGATTTTAATCGCGGCATTCCATAATCAAACTCATGGTTCCCAACCGCTACGACATCATAACCAACCTTATTCATGATCTGTACGATCGCTTTTCCCTTTGAGATCGCTCCGATGACATCGCCCTGAAGATAATCTCCGCATGAAACCAGCGATACATACTGGCTCTGTGACTGCATCTCCTTCTTTAACGCTGCCATGTCCTCATAGCTGTCTACATTACAATGCACATCATTATCATATAAAATAACAATGTCATTTTTGCCTACGGACGATGTAGTCTCCGCTTCTGCTGTCACAGGCACGCTAAATGCCATCGTAATGATTAACGCCAATGACAACAGTTTTCCATAAATTTTTTTCATAGCTTTCCTCCTTTGATATGCTATTCGTTACGCATCCTTGCGGAGCATTCTATTTGACAGGAAATTCCTATCAAATAAAGAAAAAAGGATTGAATCCAAAACATTTCCTGTCTTAGAATTCAATCCTTTTAAGGCGACTAACGGATTTGAACCGATGATCAGGGAGTTGCAGTCCCACGCCTTACCACTTGGCTAAGTCGCCATATTGTATTACTTTATATTATACTTTTATTTCTAAAAGGTGACTAACGGATTTGAACCGATGATCAGGGAGTTGCAGTCCCACGCCTTACCACTTGGCTAAGTCACCATATATACTTATTTTATAATGACCCCAACGGGAATCGAACCCGTGTTACCGCCGTGAAAGGGCGATGTCTTAACCGCTTGACCATGGGGCCGAACTCATATATAAAAAAACTCCCCGAGTAGGGCTCGAACCTACAACAACTCGGTTAACAGCCGAGTGCTCTACCATTGAGCTATC
>CAKRFN010000024.1 GCA_934320655.1 uncultured Eubacterium sp. | reverse complement strand
TCATTGTTATAATCCACCTTTCTGCGAAAGGCACCAATGCGTCATGAAACATTTCGGCTGCCTTTCACTTTTCTAATTTATCTTCCTTCTGATATTATTTACCTATAAGACTGACACACTACAGAACACGTGGAGGTGAGTGGCGGGGCTGTATAGCGGCGACCTCGTATTGTTATATGTTGTCGGTCATCCGTTAAGGCATCAATGAGTGGCGCATAACAGTAGCCCGTAAACTTATCTCTTCCGAAGTCGACTCGATCTCGCCGGATGACCAGTCACTGTCAGTTTTATAACTATATTATCAGGAGGTACTTTTTTGTCTTTTAAAATCTTAAAATTTAACTGCTGTGGACTCGATGTCCACAAAACATGGATCTATGCCTGTATCGGTATCACTGATTCCAACAATCGTACTGAGTACAAACAGGCTCGCTTTTCTTCCTTTACAAGAGGATTGAATGAGCTGTGTGACTGGCTTGCCAAGTACAACTGTAAAGATGTCTGCATGGAATCAACCGGCAAATACTGGATCCCTGTTTTCAATATCTTAGAGCAACGCAGTCTCTGGGTTACTCTGTCTCATCCTAAATACACAAAGCCGATGAAAGGAAATAAAACCGACCGTAAAGATGCCAAATGGATCTGTGATCTTTACATGTGTGGTATGGTTAAGCCTTCCTTTATTCCACCTGCTGACATCCGGGAACTTCGTGATCTTGTAAGATACCGTTTCAAACTCACCTGTATGATTACCGGTGAGAAGAATCGTGCTCAAAATTGTCTTACTGTATCCAATTTGAAACTCGATGATGTATTTTCGGATGTATTTGGTAAATCATCCCGTTCCATTACAGAACAGATTTTGCAACACCCTGGGAAAAATTTTGATGTAGCACCTTTTGTTGATGGCCGCTGTAAAACTCCTGTCGAAGAAATACAGGCTGCCGTTGATGGCGCTATCTCAAAAGAACAAGCTGTGAAACTCAGACAGTGCCTTGATCACATTGATGAACTGAATCAGCACATTTCAGAAGTAGAACAGGAAATCCTTCGTCTCAGTGATAAATATGAGGCTACTTTAAATCTAATAAGGACTGTTCCCGGATTCGATAAGAATCCTTTGACTGCTATCCAAGTGCTTTCAGAGATTGGTGGTGATATGTCTGTCTTCCCCACAGCGAAACACCTCGTCTCCTGGGCTGGATGTTGTCCTCGTAATGATAAGAGCGACCGCAAAATCAAATCCACTAGGATTTCCCGTGCTGGTTCTTATTTTAAACCAGTTCTGGTACAGATTGCAAATGCTTTAATCAGATCGAAGAAACACCCTGAATTTACCACTCGCTATCAGCGTATCAAAGCACGCCGTGGTCACAAGAAAGCCATCATTGCCATCTGCCGTATGATCCTGACCGCTATCTGGCACATACTCACAGATTTAAAGCCCTATACTCCAGACGGTTTTCTTGAATTACGTCCTGTGACGAAAGAAAAAGTTTTGACTACTTCGCAGGCACTTAATCTCATGAGACAACGAGGATATATCATCAAAGATGATCTTCCAGCCACTTCCTGATTAGGTGTTGCGTTTATATTGAGTTTTCAAAAACCAGCTGAATAGGTGGTTTATTCGCTATGCCCTTTATTTTTTGGCTGTCTTCTACTTGTTTGTTTCAAACTTCCACCACCGCTCTCTCATCTTGCTGCCATCAGATATCCATATGCAGCAGTCTCTGGCATAATTCCAGCTCTTCCTCTGTCGCCAGACTGTTCTCAAAAGTTACTGTTCCGGGTGTTTCGGACGGATTGAGCAGTCCCGCAGCCGCCAGTCTGCGGCGCATCTCACGCGCTGTACCCGCTCCGCCGTCAAAAATCGTCACGTTTTCGCCGACGATCTGCTGGATCATCTTTCTGGCAAACGGATAATGTGTACAGCCCAGCACAACCGAATCAAGCTGCTTTGTCAGATACGGAGCCAGAAGCTCCCGCAAAAAATCATACAGCCGCCCGCTCTCCAGATCGCCCGCCTCGACAAATTCCATAAGCCCCGGACAAGGCAGCGGATAGATCTGCGCCTGATCCTCGTAACGCGCCATAAGCTGCCGGAACTTTTCCTGCTGCACAGTCATCGGCGTCGCCATCACGAGCACCTGAGGATGCTCCTTCTGCAGCGCCGCCGGCTTTAATGCCGGTTCAATGCCGACGATCGGCAGCTCTGGGTACATGCCGCGCATAATTCTCACGGCTGCACTTGTCGCCGTATTACACGCCACCACGAGCCCTTTTGCCCCCTGCTCTAACAGCATCTGCGCATTGTGAAAGGACAGCTCCCGCACCTGTTCGAGTGATTTCGTCCCGTAGGGTGCATTTTTAGAATCTCCCAGATAAATATAATCTTCGTTCGGCATGACATTGATCAGCTCCCGCAGGACACTGATGCCGCCCACACCGGAGTCAAACACGCCGATCGGCTGTCTGGCTTTTCTCTCTGTCAGTTGATCAGTATTCTCCATAACACACATCCAAATCTACGTTAATATATCTGCCATAGGCATCTAAAATACCATCGATCTGACCCGTGCTCGAATACTGCCAGATCTGCACGTTTCCACCGCCGGTATAACGATGACCGAGACTCTGGCTACAATACCGCGCGATCCAGATGTCTACATCATTATCCTCAAGCTGTGTCTGATCAATGTAATTATTCAGCCAGTTCAGGTTCGCATACACGATGAACTGATACCCGGCATCTTCTATGATTTTTTTATATTCCAGAACCAGCTTTGTACGCTGCTCCTTGTTCATATTTTTTATCTGTAAATTGTCCTCCAGATCGAGTGCGATCGGATAGGTCAGTTCCTTCCCGTCCAGCATTTCTAAGAGGTTCTGTGCCTCTTTTTTGCCCTCTGCAACGGATTTTGCCGTCGTATAGCAATAGATGCCGACCGGAATACCCTGCTCGGTCGCCCCCGCATAATAGTTCTCAAACTGAATATCCTTTGATGTTCCGTGCGCGAGACGCAGCATCGCGAACTTGATGCCGGATGCCTTTACGGTTTTCCAGTCGATCGCCTGCTGCCACTTGGACACATCAATGCCGTTGATCGGGCAATCCGTGACTGTGACCGCCACACTCGTGCTGACGACACCGACAGTCACCTGAATCTGCGTTTTTCCCGGCGCTACGCCTGTTACCGTTCCATTTGCGTCAACAGTCGCAATCGACGGATCTTCACTCTGAAACCCGACGGTTCCCGGCAACGCACTCTGCTCCTCTAAGACTGCCGTCACACCCGGTCCCAAAAACAGCGTGCGAGTGTTGACCTTGATCTCATCGATATGGACAGCCGCCGATGCGCTCCTGCCGCCGGTCAGTGTATCCCGCACGGCTACTACATAATACGAATAATCCTCGCCAGCAGTAATAACGGTATCCGTATACGCCGCTTTCTTCACATTATCCGCCAGCAGTGTATATGAACTGCTCTTTGCGACTGCACGGTAGACCTTATACGTTTTCGCCCCTTGGGACGCTGTCCACTTCAGATCAATACCGCCTGCGGATTGTGTCGCTGTCAGTCCTTCCGGTGCCGGAGGCGCTGTCCAAGCCGTCATCGTAGCCGAACGGGTTCCGTATTTCATCGTTCCATCGATCTTGTGACCGACAGCCACTTTGTAATAATATCTTGTGCCCGCCGTCACGCCGGAATCGGTCCATGTTGTGTTCGTGGTCGAAGTGACCTGTTTATAGCCGCTTCCCTTTTTCGTACTGCGATAAACAACATATTCATCCGCATGGTCGACACTGCCCCACTGTATGGTCATGCTGTAGGTCGTACCTGTCGCAGACAAAATCTGCGGAATATCCGATGCCACCTCGATCTTATACGCAGGCGATACCGTCCCACGCACACGTTTTCCGCTCGGATTGACCCGTATGCCTACGACCTTATAATAATAGGTCGCACCTGTCTCTACGGTATCCGTATACGCTGCCGTGGTCACATCCGCAAGTCTTTTATATCCGCCGGTTTCCGTCGCGCTGCGATAGATCCGGTATTCGCCCGCGCCTGCCACCGTCGCCCATGACATCTGTATCTGTCCAAAACCCAGATGCTCCAGACTGACCGTTGCGGGCACATCCATCATCGGTTTTACCATGTACCACTCGGATGTCTTTGTCTCACCGTTCTGGCAGGTCGCAATCACGCGGAAATAATATTTTTTTGCACTGTACAACTCTCCCGCCGTATATTGGAGTGTATTTCCGGCTTTGATGCGCGCGAGTGTCTTTGCCGTCTTTTGGTTCGTGCTGCGCTGCAGCTTGTAGCTGGTCGCGCCCTCTACCGGTGTCCAGCCCAGCGTCACGGAATCATATGCCGCTGACACAGTCTCCAGCACCGGTACATCTGCCGTAACTGCCTGCGCGTCTGTTGTAACTGCCTGAACAGCCGCCATGACCGCCTGTGTATCTGCTGTAATCTCCTGCACATCCACTGCTGTCTCCTGTGGCGCCGCATACGCAGTCTCTATCGGAATACATGCCAAAACCGCAGCCAGACATGCTCCGGCTACAAAAAATCTTCTTTTGTTACTCATTCTTCCTCCCAACTATGTGTAGTTTTATAGTTCTCAGCTTGTAAATGGCATACTCAGCCACATATAGTGTATCTGAAAAGACCGTGAAAGTCAACGCAACGCACTTACTCCCCTACATCTGATGGCGCACGATCAGATACTCGTTATCCAACTGGTAATACGGACAATTATCAAACGTTCCGGTCAAAAACCGCACCATATCGTCCTCATCCAGATTCATGTCGCACACGTAGCACTCGTCCTCATCGTCATAGACAAAGTTGATGCATGAATCGCAATTTGATACTTCTTTCATGTTCTTTTTCCTTTCCAAAATAAAATGCAAAGAACCCCGAGACCGATTTCCGGCTTCGGGGTCACCACCTGCCCGCGCAGGCATTTTTTAATTATAATTGTCATAATTGTTCGTATTGCTATAACTGTTGTCGGTATAATAGTCGTCTGCGGTGTAGCTTCCCTGCATCTTTGTACGCAGGACCTTATACAGCTCGGCATCCGTGAACTGCATATACGGCTCTACCCAGAAAATGCCTGCGATATTAAATGTAATCACACTGAGCAATGCCCACAGGATAAACGACAGATCCAGCACAAAGGTATCCCACTTCTCACCGTCCATCATGTCCTGCGACAGCCGCTTCGCCTCTGCAAAGCTCATATACGGATCTTCTGCCATAATGTATGGAACCATCCGATAAGAATAGGACTTGATGATTCCCGGAATGATGAGCAGCAATGACCACAAAAAGATATATAAGTTTGTCAGAAACTGCACACCGACAACATTCATGTAACCGTTCTTAAAGCAGAATCCCATATTAGACAGATCCGCATTGCCCTCGCTGGCATCAAGGAAATATTTTTTACATCCGACCTCTAACGGGTTGATCACAAATACACTGATCAGCAATCCCAGCAACGCTGCAACTACAATAATCGCCAGTCCCAGTCCGATGATCGCCATCGCCTGCGCCGTGAATCTACCGCCGATTCCATCTACAAATTCGTTTCCGGTAATATTGACTGACTCCCCGGAATCGGAGCCTCTGTTATTTGTACTGAATCCGCCCGATACCAATGATAAGATAAATGCCACCAGCACGGATTTCCAGTAAAATGACTTCAGACTGAACTTCGCCCGTTCCTTCAACTGACTTCTCGTCCACTGCATAACTTGTTCCCCCTATTTCTATTTATTATATTTATTTCATTCGCTTAATCAACGCCGCACCATAAGTACCGTGTCCCAAATGACAGCCGAGGCTCAGCGGAATCGGTGACAAACTGCACCGCACATCAAAATGATCCTCCAACTGCATTTTCCATGCAAGCGCATCCTCTTTGGACATACTCGCCGCTGCCGCCAGATAAAACTCACTCAGATCATCACTGTGGAATTTGTTGACAAGACATTCATCCAGACATTGTATGATCTTTTTGCGTGCCAGCTTATCGCCACGAACCTTTCCGACTGCCTCTACCTTTTCACCTGCCAATGATAAAATCGGCTTGATATTTAACAGATTGCCCAGCACCGCAGACGATGCGGAGATCCGCCCACCCTGTCTGAGATACTTCAGATCCTCTACTGTAAGGAAAATCTGACAATCATCCTTTGCATAGGTCAGTTCCTTTAAGATCTGCGCTGCAGTCTCTCCTGCCAGCACACGTTTTCTGGCCTCCAGTACCGCCGCCTTCTGCGTCACAGTCACACGGCCGATATCCGCTACCAGCACTTTGCCGTCATAATCCTGCGCCATCGCCTGTGCGGTCGCACATGATCCGCTCAACCCGCTGGACATCGGAATATAGAGCAGCTCGTCGTGCTCCTCAAGTACCCGGTCCCACAGCTCCATCACATCAGCTGGAGAGGGCTGCGAGCTGTAGATCTTTGAGCCTGCCTGCTGACGGAGATAGAACTCCTCATGCGACATCGTACAGCCTTCAAAATACAGCTCATCGTCTACATAAAACGGCATCGGTAACACAAAGATGCCATATTTTTTTGCTTTTTCCTGAGAGATTCCACAATTTGAATCTGTTACAATCGCTGTCTTCATCCATCGTCTCCTTCTCGCTTTTTCTGAATTTTGGGTATGAAAAAAGCGGGTGATGGGAATCGAACCCACGTATCCAGCTTGGAAGGCTGGTGTTCTACCATTGAACTACACCCGCAAATAACGATATTTATAATTATCATTCGTCTCACGAACGTTGATTATTATATCATCGTTATTCGGGGTTGTCAATGGTTTATTTGTAATTCTTTAATCACAATTATCTGATCGTAACTTTGCGCACCTTGCTGTACGCACTGTAATACTTCCTGCCGTTTACCTGAACATAACTGCGGATCTTATAATAGTAAGTGCCTTTGGACAACTGCACATTCTGACACTTGGTGCTTGTATTTTTATTCAGCGATCCAAGACGGCTGTAGCCGGAGGAGGCACTTCTGGAACGATATACCTCGTAGCCGTTCACATTGCGGTCCCGCTTCCATGTCAGCACAGCGGCGCTGCCATTTGCCTTTGCGGATACCCATGAAGGCTTGCCAGGGCGGATCACAAAATATGCCTTTTTCGATCCGCTGTAATCACCCAGACCATAGATCACAACAGTTGCTTTACCGGGTTTTACGTTATTCCGGTAATCTACCTCATAATCCTCATCCTCCTGAAGTGTCCTGCTGCCCAGTCTTACCGTCACGCGCGGCATCTTCTCGTCGCCGTTATAGACCGGCGTGCCTGATACTCTTACGGTCGCGGAGGACAGGCTCGGCTGTGCGATCTTGAAGGTGATAGTCTTAGTGCCAGTATATGAACCCGCACCTGTGATCGTGATACTTGCCGTTCCGGGGCTGCGGTTATCCCGATAGGTCAATGTATAATCTACATTTCTCACGAGAACCACCGAAGCGATCTGTACAGTCACGGACGGACAGATGTCCTTTCCGGTGTAACGCTGTGTATCGATACTGCTGACCGTCGCATTGCTGATATTTTTCGACAAAATACGGAATGTTGTCGTCTTGGTTCCGTTGTAGTTGCCCTTTCCGGTTATAGTAACAGTCGCCGTACCCTCATTGCGGTTATTCCGATAGCTGACCGTATAATCGACATTCTGCGTCAACGTCATATTGTTGACCGTCACAGTGAGCGAAGGCCGGATCTCGTTTCCGGTATAGAGCTGATCCGGAATCGCTGCGATCGTTGCCGCATTCAGATTCGGTCCCGTGATGCGGAAATTCGCGGTTTTCGTACCGGTGTAGCTGCCAATACCGGTGATCGTAACAGTTGCCGTACCTATATTTACATTATTCGTATAAGCTACCGTATAATCCGTACCTTCACGCAAAACGGTACTGTTTACATATACCGTGAGTGCCGGACAGATCGCATAGCCGGTATACGTCTGATTCGCGATCGTTGCGATCGTTGCATTTGCCACAGTCGGTGTCACGATCCGGAAAGAAGCCGTCTTTGAAGATCCCGCATAGTTTCCCTTGCCGTTCACAGTCACAACTGCCGTGCCGATATTCGTGTTATTTCTATAAGCTACCGTATAATCGCGGTTCAGCACGAGTGTCGTGCCGCTGAGCGTCACGGTCACAGTCGGGGTGATCGCGCGTCCGGTATAATTCTGATCGGGGATCGCAGCAATCGTCGCATTTGCGAGAGTCGGTTTGGTCACGGTGACCTTCATGGAACCATATGTTTTTCCGGCACAGGTAATCGTGATATTCGATGTACCGGCTCCCTGTGCTACCAGAGATCTGCCATTATAGGTGACAACTGACGTATTGCTCGATGCCACGCTCACATCGCCCTCGATCGGACAGCTTTCTCCCGACGGATAATGACCATCCGTCTGTATCGTGGCTTTGCAACTGCTGAGATCATACGTGCCGCCTACATCCAGAGACAGTGTCGACGGCAATGCGACCGACAAGCCATAGCTTTTCACAGATACGGAAGATACTGTTCTGGTAGTTGCCCCGTCATACGCTCCTACATAAGATGAGCTTGCCGGAGCGGCTGAATACAGTGCTACCCAGTAATCATGTCCGTTGTATACGACATGTCCAACACCTACCGACTGATAACCACTGCTTATCATTTTCTTGTATTCGTCGGATGTCGGCGTGCTGCTCCAGCCGCTACATACGCCCGCCGCATTCGATACCAGACCACTCAATGCCTCATCTGTCTTTGCATTGTAGTTCAGCGCCACCTCTGCCGCACGCTGCATCGCTGTTTCTTCCAGCTTATAATCATATGTCAGATCCTGTAGCCTGATCGCCGTACCGGATGCGATCGCCGCCTCATTTTGCTGATTCACGCTCTGGCGGACACCGTTGATCGCAGCACACAGATTCCGCGCCTCTGTCTGCCCATACGTTACACTGATCGTAACATTCTCCGTTGCCGTTGCAGCCTTCGCCTGCTCTACCGGCATGACCGGCAGCATGCTCACCACCAGCACAAGCGCCAACAGACAGTTCCACCAGACATGTTTTCTTCGGTTTGTTTTTCTCATATTGTGATTCCCCCTCATTTTCTGACTGTGCACAATATCTGTCATTCACAGCCGCACTAGCCCGCTACCAGCGGCAATATATAAGTCACCCATGCATAGGATACCGGCATGACGAGTATCATCGCCGGTATCATGTCCGCGATCGGAAATTCCTTGACACGGATCATGCGAAATCCGGTTGCGAGCAGCAATACGCCGCCGCAAGCCTTAAAATCATTGATCATATACGGTGTACAGTACGGATAGATCGTTCCCGCCAGCAAAAACAACAGTAAAAATATGATTAGCTGCGGGATCGCGATAAATGCGACCACACCGCCCAGCGCACACGAAAAGATCAATGCGGTCGGCAGATCCAGAATCGATTTTGCAAACAAGATACTGTGATCCCCGGTCATACCGGATACGATACTGCCGTAAATACCGGTTCCGCTGGCACAAAACAGCACAATCACCGTGACCAGTGTCAGCTCGTATTCCTCCCGATCCATCGTGGAGCCGCTCATCATTTTATCGCCCATCACGCGGCTGATCAGACGCTGCATGTGCATCGCCCCTGCCGTGATCCGGTCGCCTAAATGAATCGCCAGCCCGATACAGGTGCCTGCGATCACGGATAACACGAGTGCTGGCATATTTTCCATCAAAACGATCGAACTGATCCCCATTGCCATTGCGCACACACCAAAGATCGTGTTCAAGCCCTCTTTGATGTGGGGACTCAGCCTCGGCCCGATCACAGTACCGATGATGCCTCCGACCACGACTGCCAGTACATTTGTAATTACTCCAATCGGCATTTTCAATAACTTCCCTTCTGATGCCTTTTTAACTTATTTTTATCCCTGTGCCTGCTCCAGCTTGGCGATCGCAGCCTCGATGCGGGCGATCGTCTCGTCCTTGCCGAGTACCTCCATCAGCTCTGTTGCTCCACCCGGAGTCATCTGCTTGCCTGATACCGCTGTACGGATCGGCCACATTACATAACCGTTTTTCACGCCTTTTTCTGCGACATAAGCGCTGAGCATCGCATACAATGCGTCATTGCTGTAGTCTGTCTGCTCCTTCAGGCGGGGCAGGATATCGTTCAGCACTTCCAGTGAAGTCTGTGCGTTCGTCTTCATTTTCTTGTGCGTATACATCGCTACATCATAGTCCGGCACAGCCTCAAAGAAATCGATATGCTCCTTGATGTCCGGCAGGATCTCGATACGAGTCTTTACCATGTGGGCGATCTTCTTCAGATCATAGTCCTTTGTGACCACCTCGCGGATCACAGGCTCTGCCATCTCATAAAAACGATCCTCGTCCATCGCCTTAAAATATTCACCGTTCATCCATTTCAGCTTGACCATGTCAAACACTGCCGGAGATTTGCTGATATGCTTATAATCAAATGCCTCTACCAATTCATCCAGCGTAAAGATCTCACGGTTGTCACTCGGACTCCAGCCAAGCAGTGCCACAAAGTTCACGACTGCCTCGGATAAAAAGCCCTGCTCGATCAGATCCTCATAAGAGCTGTGGCCGCTGCGCTTGGACAGCTTCTGGTGCTCCTCATTGACGATCAGCGGACAGTGGATATATTTCGGTTCCTCCCATCCGAATGCCTTGTACAGAATCGTATATTTCGGTGCGGATGACAGATACTCGCATCCACGGATCACGTGTGTAATACCCATGAGATGGTCGTCCACAACATTTGCAAAATTATAGGTCGGATATCCGTCAGATTTGATCAGGATCATATCATCCAGCTCCTCATTCGGTGCGGAAATATCACCGTAGATCTCATCATGGAACGTCGTTGTGCCCTCGGTCGGCATGTTCGCGCGGATGACAAACGGCTTTCCGGCTGCCAGATTCGCCTCCACTTCCTCCTTGGACAGATGCAGACAGTGCTTGTCGTACATCATGATCTCCTTGCCTGCCACTTCACGACGCAGGGAATCGATACGCTCCTTGTCGCAGAAGCAGTAGTAAGCCGCTCCTTTTTCGATCAGTTTTTTCGCGTATTCCATATACAGACCGCTCTTACAACGCTCGCTCTGCACATACGGGCCGACACCCCCGTCCTTATCCGGTCCCTCGTCATGCTTGAGTCCAGTCTTTTCCAATGTACGGTAAATGATATCCAGCGCTTCCTCAAAGAAACGTTCCTGATCAGTATCCTCTATTCTCAATATAAAATCGCCGCCCTCGTGCTTTGCGATCAGATAGGTATACAATGCGGTACGCAGATTGCCTACATGCATCCTTCCGGTCGGGCTGGGGGCAAATCTCGTTCTTACTTTGCTCATGATGTCTCTCCTTTTCATTTCGGGTGTGTTCAGTGTGGACGCCATGCGGTTTGATTCGTTCTGTTTCCAGTAACGCATAATGACCCACTTTCGCTCATTATACATCCAGTAGCGCAAATACACAAGACTATCTTCATTCGCAAAGCTTTTTCTCATAACAGTTCCGCCATCGCTGATGAAACGATGCGGTGAACTGTTACTTTTTTCTACCGGGCTGCAAGTAACGAGCAACGAAAAGCGCCGCATCGTACATATCTGTATCAACACGGCGCCTTTCTTCATGTTCTGTTTTCGAGCTTGTCAATATGTTCCTCCTTTCAACAATAGATCTGGAACCCCGTTGTTTCTCCTACCGGAAGATCATTCAGCTTTGCCTGAAAAACCATCTGGAACGGATGCTCCTTCTTTTGTTCCTGCTGCTGACGTTTTTCACGCTGCGGCATGTACCGGATCTGTGAAATCGCACCCACCGGCATGATGCTTTGATATCCACTTTCGTATTTTGCGATGTCCACCTCCTTTAAATGAGTGTGGTATTTTCTTCTTTCACTTGTATTATCGGAATATTTTTAAAATACTTTATAGTTTTCGAAATATTTTGAAAATATTCTTACAGATCATTTCATGTCATAGAAATGTAATAAAAATTTCCTGTCACATTAGAAAAACCCGACACAATTTCATGTCGGGTTTTCTGATGATTTATTTTTTACTCTGCGAGCAGCGCATCAACCAACGCATCCATCTGTGCCTCAGAATCCGCATTCAGTGTCGAGCGGATCGTTACTGTCGGCTCAAGCATCTGAATATTCTTCATGCCCTCAAAGATCGCACGCATCTGCTTTCCTGCGGTCGGTGCCCATGTGCCGTTCTCCACAAAGCCCACGGTACGCTTCTGATAAGACTTCGCCTTCAGGTGGTGTAAAAAGTCCTCCATCACCGGAAACAGACCTGCATCATAAGTCGGGCAGCACACAACCAGACGGTCATAACGGAATGCATCCTCGACTGCCTCTGCCATATCCTCTCTCGTCAGATCGGTAAATGCGACCTTCAGATCAGTCTTTGCTTTCAGCTTCTCCACGAGCTTTTCAGCCGCAGCCTTTGTATTGCCATGAATCGATGCACAAGCGACAAAAATGCCCTTATCTTCCGGCTCATAGCTACTCCATGTATTGTATTTATCGATGTAAAATCCTAAGTTTTCCTTTAAGATCGGTCCGTGCAGCGGGCAGATCATCTGAATATCAAGTGCGGCTGCCTTCTTTAATAATGCCTGTACCTGTACGCCGTATTTTCCTACGATATTGAAATAATAGCGGCGCGCCTCACAGGTCCAGTCCTCCTCGGTATCGAGCGCACCGAACTTGCCGAACCCGTCTGCGGAAAACAGGATCTTTTCGGTGGATTCGTATGCGACCATAACCTCCGGCCAGTGTACCATCGGAGCCATGACAAATGTCAATGTGTGGCTGCCGAGGGACAGCGTATCACCCTCTGCGACTGTCACATTACGTCCTGCAAAATCTGTGCCAAAAAACTGCTTCATCATCGGGAATGTCTTGGCATTTGCTACGATCTGC
Source organism: uncultured Eubacterium sp. (assembly GCA_934320655.1). Taxonomy (GTDB): domain Bacteria; phylum Bacillota; class Clostridia; order Lachnospirales; family Lachnospiraceae; genus W0P33-017. Next base: position 17,921 of record CAKRFN010000024.1, on the reverse strand, counting down.
ATCTGCGGATACTTCTCTGCTGCCTTTGCGATGTTTGCCGCATGATCCGGCTCCATATGCAATACGACCAGATAGTCGGGCGTGCGTCCGTCCAGCGCCTTGTCCAGATTGTCAAACCACTCATCAGTGGCACGCGCATCTACGGTGTCCATGATCGCAATCTTATCGTCCTTGATGAGATAAGAGTTATATGATACACCATTCGGAACGATGTACTGGCTCTCAAACAGATCGATCGTCTTGTCATCCACTCCGATATAAATGATATTTTCTGAGATAGTTGTGTCTTTCATTGTCTTTTTCCTCCTTTTATTTCCTCTGCTTTTGTGTGCGCAGATAATCTTTTTGTTCTGTGGTCAGCCGCCGGCTCTCGATCGCCTTCTGGATCGCCTTGTTGTGACACCAGACATCCAGCCTGTGCTGTTCAATATAACCGATGGCTGCCTCCCACTGTTTGGCGAGTGCTGTCGCAAAATACCATGCGATCATCATGTTTACATAATACTCTTCAGACCGCACCTGTGCGACCCATTCTAAATATTCCGGCTGAAAAGCAGATGCATCCAGATACAGCCGCATGAGCACACCGATCCCGTAGCGCACGGTATACGTCTCACCGCTGTTGATCCACCGTCGTACCTGTACCCGCATCTCCTCCGGATGTCCGGCAAATACCTTCGGGAGCGGCAGGTCACACGTTGCCCAGTTGTCGATATACGGCAAAAAACGATCCCACTGTGCGAGACAGGTGTCAAAATCCCTGATCTGTGCGAGCAGCATCCCATGGAGATTATTTTCCTCATAATAAGTATGCGGTAACTGCTCTAAAAAAAGCTCCGCGGTTTCCGTTCCTGCCAGTTTCTTTGCGTATGCGCGCAGCTGAGGTGTACGCACACCTATGACCAGCTCCGGTGACAGATTCGGCACCAGCTTACTGTGAAATGCCTGATACCCGTCATCCCGCATCGCCAGCAGATCTCTCTGCACCTGACGGACCGCCTGTTGTCTGTCGTTCATACGTCCCCCTTACTCATCCGCGAGATCGATTTTCCGCAGCTTCTCCAAGAGCAGATCCTCCTCGGTCGGCTCGTCCTCCGCCTGCTCGATCCGGTTACGGATCTCGTACATCTGTGTATCGATCTGTGCGATCTGTGTGGCACAGTCTGTCAACTGATCGACGATCTCCTGCTGATCGGGCACTTCCTTTTTATACTTTAACTGATGCTCCAGACTCGCCCAGAAATCCATCGCGATCGTGCGGATCTGTACTTCGACCTTCATATCCCTTGTCTGATCCGAGAAAAATACCGGCACACTCACAATGAGGTGATAACTGCGGTATCCGTTCGGCTTCGGATTTTTGATATAATCCTTGAAATTCAGCACGGTTATATCATCCTGTTTCGCTAACGCCTGCGCCAGACGATAAATGTCATCCACATAATAACAAATCACACGGATTCCGGCAACATCATGCAGATGTTCATTGACATTTTCTACGGAAAAAGGAACATCCAGCCGGGTCAGCTTCTCCATGATACTTGAACTGCTCTTTAACCGGGAAGTAATCGAGGCGATCGGATTGCGCTGATAGCGCACGTTAAACTCCGAATTCAGTACATCGAATTTGGTCCGGATCTCCTTGATCGCACAACTGTACATCATGCGCAGCTCGCGGTACTCCACAACCGTTCCCGCCATCTTCTTCGCCTGTTCAAAGATACCGTGATCTACCAGCGGCACCATAAACATCTGGTTATTGTCGGCTCCGGTATGATCCTGATCCTCATTGATCGGTAAAAAATCATTATTCATTCTCTACGTCCTTTTCATTTCATTTGTGTTGCGTTATAATCATTTCATGTGTAAAATCAATGCATAATCAATATTTGCCATTCATTATAACATAAAACTACAGAAATGGAGGTCTTTTTATGAGTGCACATAAAATTATTCAACTAATCATCGGTATCACGCTCGCATGCGCCGGTATCTACTGTATCATTTCCCCCGCCGTGACGGTCGCCGTACTTGCATGGATCATCGGATTGTTCATGATCATTCACGCAATCAGCCGCATCGGGGTCTGGCAGGAACGCCGCGCACTCGGCTTTGCCGAAAATTATGAATTGATCAGTGCGATCCTTTCCCTGATCTTCGGCGCCGCCCTGATCGTCAGCAACTTTTTTCAGGCAATGGTCAGCACAATCATTATCTACATTCTGGCTTCATGGATCGCGATGCTCGGTATTTTCCGGCTGCTCATAGCCTCGAACCTGCGCAGACTGGAAGTCGACACCTCCGTCCGCATCAATAACTATAACATGCAGATGATCCTTGGTGTTCTGCTTATTCTGGTCGCTGTACTGATCTTTATCCGCCCCGGTATCGTCACCGCGATGCTCGGTATCTTCATCGGCATTTGTCTCGTACTGTTCGGCGCGTCACAGGTCGTAACGGCTGTCAGACAATAAAATATTATGAAATAACAAACAACCGGCCGTTTTTTACGGATGTATGGAAACAGAAAAGCCTCTTGACTGAAATTTTTGTCAAGAGGCTTTTCCTTTGTTACAACTACCATATAATTCATGGTTTTGGGGATAACTATATCGTACCTCACAATAGAGTCAATTACAATATGTTTTCAAAAAATCTATACTTAAACTTAAATATGAGGGTTTCCGATTACTGGTCACGCAATATATGAACAGTAACAAATTCTGTAACTTTTGCGGTTACGAAACGATATGAGAGGTAAATTCATGAATAATTCTGAGTATGGTAAACTGGAGCTGCACATCGAGGAGCTTTTAAAGAAAAACGGTATCAGCAAAAATACTTTGTGCAAAACAATGGATATTCCCAGATCCAATCTGAACCGCTATTGCCGAAACGAATTTGAACGCCTGGACGCAAACTTTATCTGTAAGCTGCTCCATTTCTTTCAATGTCCGCTCGACGAACTGCTCACATACAAAGACCCGCATCATACCGGCTAAACGTCTGCGCACGCTTCTCAGCCGCGCGTTCTGTCCTGCCGACATGCATCTGTATTCTCATCTGCTCTCTGCGATTCACGATCATATTCCAATCCGCACAGTTGTGCAGTCCTGCACACTGGTCTATCCGTCCGCAAATCAGGTCTATCCGGTCAATATCATACAACTCCATAAGTGCAAGCAGCGTATCAGCCGGTGGATAACTCAGACCGGATTCATATTTATAGATCGCCTGTACGGAGCCCAGTTGCAGGTATTCACGAACCTCTGCCACTGACAGACCCTTCTTTTCACGCGCCCGCCTTAGATTCGCACCGATCATATCCTTATTATATTCGCACCTGTGTCTCATCCGAGATCCCCCCATTCAAGGACAATAGTGGCTGCCGTTCACGAACGTGTGCACAGCAGCCAGTGACTCTTTTCATATATGTATCTTATCATAGCAAGGTATGTTTTGTCATTGTCGGCGTAGTTGAAAACAAAAATTGCATCACTGTTCACCCATACCCCGTTCCTGTCATGGGATTATTCCTCGATCCCGTGCTCTTTCATATATACACCGATCTGTTTGTCCATGCCGAGAATGTGGTTACTTAGCCAGCTCAACAGAAACTGGATCAGATCCGTCAGATATTCCTGCTGGTTATCGTCCATCGCATCCAGATCGGACAGGTCAATCTCTACCAGACGCTCTACAAATGCGCTGTGCGCACGTTTTTGCGCATCCAGTTTCGGATAGTTGATACGTTTCATGAGCTCTTCCTCATCATGGAAATGTACCTCGGTATATTCCCGCAGATCTGCCAGCAGGCGCATGATCTCATCATATTTGTCATGCAGCAGCTCCGCATGGATCACATCGTTTGTGTCCTTGATGATCTCAAACAACCGGCGATGCTCGTCATCCACCAGCTCAATGCCAGTCTTGTATTTATCAGTAAACGCGAACTGGTCATCCGTCTGCTCGGATGCCGCAGGTATTTTCCCGATCATCATATCACTGCTGAGAATGTGATGATACAGCCAGCGTACCAGAAACTCCAACAGTTTCTGCACAGATGCCCGAAGTGCCTCCGGCGATGAATGATCCAGCTCAAATGCATTGATCTTCGCTGCAAATGCGGCATGTTCCCGCTTCTGCTCCGGGAGCTCCGGATCGTTCAGACGCTCCATATATGCCTCCTCATGGGCAAAATGTGTCGCCGCATAGTCCTTCAGATTCTTTATCAGGCTGTTCGCAACCGACTGCACATCTTCCGTATTCGCTACCAGCTCCAACGCCTCATTGATCATCTGGAACAGTCTGCGATGCTCATTATCGATCTCCTCCACATGGATCATGCAATCTTCTGTAAATTCGTACATAGTTCTTCCTCCTTTATTTCTCCGCTGTCTATTTTTATGAATGGATAACTGACAGTAATAAAAATTTGATCTCTGCAAAAAACTCCCGCAACATATTATGAGGTAAAAATGACCGCTCAGAACCGGCTGTAATACCGACCGCATCCGGCAAACCCTGTTTTTTCGCAATCTGTAACGCCCGAAACATATGAAAATCATTCGTGATGATCCCCACTGACGCGTCCTGCGGCAACAGTTTTTTACTGTTTTGTATGTTCTGTGCTGTCGTGAGTGACTCTGCCTCCGGAATCAGTCGCTCTTTTGCGATCCCTTTCTGCTCAAGATACCGTACCATACCTTCTGCCTCTGAAAACGGCTCATTGCTACCCTGTCCGCCCGACAAAATACAGATCGTGTCGGGATGTGTCTCCAGATACTCAAACGTCCGGTCAAGCCGATACCGCAGTACGACGCTCGGCCCGTCCTCACGCACCTGTGCACCCAGAACGATCACATAGTCGAGATCCGCATCGGTTGTCTCTGCCATGTGACTAACGATCAATCCTTCTACAAACACAAAAGCTGCCAGTCCGATGCCAACCAGCACGAGCACGACACACCGGAGCGCCTGCGGCAGACGCATCCACGTTCCGCTATGGATCAACCATGCCAGCACCAGAAAAGCCCCCGCCAAAAACAGCCATACAATATAAAAGCCTGTTCCTGATCCGTTCACCCAGACAATCACTCCATAAATGACGCATATGATCGCGGCTATGATGCATATGATTTCCATGACTCTCTCCATTGTAGTTTTCATAATATCTTCTCCTGATTGCCAACAGTATAGCACACCATGTCAAAGAAAGACAACCTCCAAATCAGCGTCATAATATTTCATATGTTTGCTAAAAAAGCCCCATAAACTTGAAGTTTATGGGACTTTTCCATATGATCATTATTTTATTTTGTGTTAGAAATTAGCAAACACCCTGAGCCAGCATAGCATCTACTACCTTCTCAAATCCGGCAATATTTGCACCTGCCACATAGTCGCCCTCTACACCGTAACGCTTAGCAGCATCGCTGATGTTTGCGTAGATGGTCTCCATGATGCCCTTGAGCTTGCCGTCTACTTCCTCGAAGCTCCAGCTTAAACGCTCTGAGTTCTGGGACATCTCCAGTGCTGAGGTAGCTACACCACCTGCATTGGCAGCCTTACCACCTACAAAGAGAACACCGTTCTCCTGTAAATACTTGGTAGCATCCAGAGTCGTAGGCATATTCGCACCCTCTGTAACGGAGATAACACCGTTTGCTACGAGCATCTTAGCATCCTCGAGATCCAGCTCATTCTGGGTAGCGCAAGGAAGTGCAAGATCTACCTTATACTGCCATACGCCATGCTCACCGTTCTTCTTCTCATGATACTCTGCAGAAGGTCTTGCTGCTGCGTACTCTGTCAGGCGGGCTCTCTTAACCTCTTTCACCTCTTTCAGTAACTCAACATCAATTCCTTCGGGATCATAGATCCATCCGGTAGAATCAGAACATGTTACAGGCTTTGCACCAAGCTGCTGTGCCTTCTCGATTGCGTAGATTGCTACGTTACCAGAACCTGATACTGCACAAGTCTTTCCTGCGATGTCAATGTCATGATCCTTTAATAATGCGTTTGTTAAGTATAACAGACCATATCCTGTAGCCTGTGTACGGGCAAGTGATCCACCGTAGGTCAGTCCCTTACCGGTCAATACACCCTCGAACATTCCGCGGATTCTCTTGTACTGTCCGAACATAAATCCGATCTCACGTGCACCTGTTCCGATATCACCGGCAGGAACATCTGTGTCTGCTCCGATGTATTTGCACAGCTCTGTCATAAAGCTCTGGCAGAATGCCATGATCTCTCTATCTGATTTGCCCTTAGGATCGAAATCAGAACCACCCTTGCCACCGCCGATCGGAAGTGTTGTCAGAGAGTTTTTAAAGATCTGCTCAAATCCTAAGAATTTAATAATACCAAGATTTACGGAAGGATGAAGTCTTAAGCCTCCCTTGTAGGGTCCGATTGCGTTATTGAACTGTACACGGAAACCTCTGTTTACCTGAACCTGTCCGTTGTCGTCTACCCACGGTACACGGAACATAATCTGACGATCCGGCTCAGTGATGCGCTCTAAGATCGCGTTCTTCTTGTAAAGTTCCTCATTTGCATCAATCACAGGACGTAAAGAATCCAGAACCTCTGTGACTGCCTGTAAGAACTCGGGCTGGTCTGCATTTTTTGCTTTTACTTTCTCAAGTACCTCATCAACGTAACTCATGATTATCCAATCTCCTTTTTATAATATAATTACCGATGAGTCTTCTGTATCATCGAAACTCACCTTTTGCTTTATCATATTACATAGAAAAAGTTTTCGCAACAATAATCTTTATATTATGCAAAAAAACTAATAAAATTAGGCGTATTTCTTTGAAAGAAATACGCCCTTGCAAGTTTTGTTTATAAAAAATTCATTTTTTCTCTTTTACGAATCTTTCTTAAGCAGATTTTCTCTTTGCCAGAAAGAAGAATGCACAACCAATCAAAACAAGTGCCGCACAGACCATGAACTTCGGATCAAATCCGTCTCCGGTTTTCGGTGTATTGTCTACCTGATGTGTGTTGGACGTCGTAGACGCATACGCACCAGAATTGATGCTGGACTGGTTGCTGCTGTTTGATGATGTACCGGAAGAATTGGAATTACTGCCGGAATTGTTACCGGAAGTGTTCTGATTGCTGCCGGAACCATTCGAACCATTATTATTTCTATTATTGTTATTATTCGAACCGTTATTGCGGCCAGAGCTGCCATCATCGACAACCAGATTTTGATTGCTGTTGTCACTGCTGTCCCCGCGGTTCGCGTTGCCCGTCTGGATCTCCGTCGTATCATCATCCGGATCTCCCGAACCATCGCCATCAAGCGGATAAAATACATATCCGTAATCGGATGCATAATCCTCTGCCGTAGAATTGCTATATCCGTAGATCACCTCCGGCGACCATGACTGGCTGCCGATACTGGTAACACTCTTCGGGATCGTGATGGAAGTGATTCCGCTACCGGAAAATGCACCGCCCTCGATACTCGTTGCACCGGTCGGTATCGTCAGACTGGTAATACGTGTACAACCGGAAAAAGCATTGCTGCCGATAACCTTGAGCGCCGAATTCAATGCAATCGAACTCTTTGCTGCCGGACATACCAGCAGTTTCGTATAAGAAGCATTATACAGACAGCCTCCGTCTGAGGCATATGTACCGTTGCCGCCTGCTACATTGATCGTCGTCAAGGCACTGCAGCCGGAAAAGGCGTCTGTAGATATACTGTTTGTGCTCGCCGGAATAGACACACCTGACAATCCGCTGCATCCACGGAACGCACCGCTGCCAATCGTCGTCACTCCTGCGGGTACTGCCATGGAACTGAGACTCTTGCAATTTGCAAATGCCTCACTTCCGATGCTGTTGATCGATGAAGAGATCGCCACGCTCGTGAGTGCGCTACAGCCGGAAAATGTACTGCTCGGAATCGAATTGACCGCCGCCTGCATACTCACAGAAGATAATCTGGTGCAGCCAGAGAACACACCCGTTCCAAGTGATGCCACACTGCCGGGAATGGTCACGCTGACCAGTCCGGTACAATTCGAAAATGCGTTATTCCCGATACTTGTAACCGATGACGGGATAGATATTGCAGAAATATTTGTTTTTCCAGAAAATGCACTCGCTGCGATCCCTGTCGCCGTATCAGGTATCGTCACACTTCCTCCCGTGCCGTTATACCCCGTCACGGTCGTACCACTCATAACAAATCCTGCCGTGCTCGTATTTGTCGACGATGCATGTACTTCCACTCCCTGAAACAACATCGCGCAGACAACTACCGCTGTCAGAACCGCACCCTGTACTCCTTTTAACCATTTCCTCATGTCTCATCTCTCCTATCTATCTCTATAGCAACCACATGGGCAGCATTGAAAATCAATCGACCTTTTTTGCTATAATAAACATTCGTCCCTCTTCAGTATAGCTACTACATGTAGATAAAGTCAACAGTTGATCGCCATATTTGGCATCTAATGTTCCTTTTTTCAGTGCGTCCAACTGCATCACATTCACACTGAACGCATCAAACTCCGCTTCGTTCTTTGCATTCAGAAAATTATAATACCGGAAGGTGTATTCATCCTGATAACTCGCCTCCGATAAAAACGCATCAATCACCTCATAGACGCCATGCTCATAGATCGTATCAAACCGAACCTTATTATGCTGCTCCAAATATCCTTTTTCCAGATATTTTTTGAGCGAACCGAACATCGCCCCGTTTTTCATATTGTGTCCGTAGATAATGATGTTTGTATCCCGATTTACAAAATCATTGCGGTAGTCCATGAACAGCGAGCCGTTTTTATCCTTTTTCTTTGCAAAGCTATGCGTCAGATAAAACTGGCTGTCCTGCTCTGTATCAGACTGGAGCACCGGATAGTTGATCACCGTGCCGTCGATCTCCAGCCAGCCAACCAGATCAGAATTCTCCGCATAGATCTGTTCGTATTCCGGAAGGATCTTCAACTGCTTTGTCTCCACCTGATCCTCTGTCTCAGTCTGTTCCTCAGCCGGAGTCTCCTCCTGTGCAGGCGCATCTTCCTGCGTCTCCTCGGAAAAATCTTCTTCCTCAATATAATGTCCGGTCATATTCTGCATATCCTGCAAACGTTTCATTTCCTGCGCAGACTGCTCATCCAGATAATCCTCATAGGCAAAATAGCCAAAGCACGCAACCGCCGCACAGACACATATCACGCCTGCTATACGGTATTTGCGCGCCCGTTTGGTATTTTTCTTCTTTAGATTCTCCTGCGCCTTTTTCTCCTCTGCCAGCGCCATCGACTGATTGGCTACAATATCCGACAGATACATGAAAAAATTGATGCCGACCTTACTGTGAAAAATGATCTCTTTATTTCTGATTCTCGTATAGAGGCGGGCGGCGACATCAACATCGTTGATGTCCACCTCCTCTGTGATCAGGTCGATCTTCTTGAGATCTTCCTGTGCCTCTAAATATTCCTCATATGTATCAAATTCATAGTCGCCCAGTCTGTATTTCTTTTTCTGCATCATACCATATCACCGAATCCGGCAGTTATTTCGTGATTGCTCATTATTTCACTGTTGCACTCTTGATGGTGTTGTAGCTGCTGTAAGTCTTTACTCCGTTTACAGTACGGTACGCGCGGATCGTGTAGAAATACTTCTCACCGCTTGCCAGACCAGCATCCACATATTTGCGGGCAGATGACTTGGAAACAGTCTTTAACTTCGTATAAATACCGTTCTTCTCCGTGCTGTAGTAAATCTCATAACCACTCGCCTTTGCCACCTTCGTCCATGTCAGTGTTACCTTTCCACGGGATACAGAGCGCGCCTTCAACGTCGGTGTATTGAGCATCGTCTGCGCAGATACTGCCGTTGAGAAGCTGCCGTATGAAACAGATCCATCCTCATTCTCTACATAAGAGCGTACTTTATATCTGTAAGTCGTACATGAGGTCAGTTTCTTAACCGTGTAGCTGTTATTAGTGGTCGTACCGATCACGCGGTTGTTTGCGTTACAGATCTGGTAACCGTCTGCATAATCCTGATCACTCCATGACAGGCGCATGCTGTTGTTCTTGATCTTGCTCACGCGCAGACCGCTGACTGCCGCCGATGTGATCTTGAAGGAGATCACCTTGCTGCCGGTGTAGTTTCTGCCAAGTGCTGTCACTGTGATAGAAGCAGTACCCGGATTCGTGTTATTGCTGTAGGTAATCGTATAATCTGTACCAGCTGTCAATGCCTTTCCGGTAGACGCATCCGTCAATGTGACTGCAGGCGTGTAGGTATTACCGGTGTACTGATAATTGTTCACCGCTGTGGTAATACAGTTCTCGATATTCTTCGCCTCGATCACATAATTGATCGTCTTGGTTCCGGAGAAGCTGCCAATACCAGTCACGGTCATGGTCGCTGTACCTACATTTGTATTGTTGCTGTAGGTCACGGTATAATCTGTTCCGCGGTTCAGCACTCTGCCATTCATCGTAACGATGACATCCGGTGTAATCGCATTACCTGTGTAGGTATAAGAAGATGCATAACCTGTAATCTCCATACCGGTCGCGGTATTGCTGATGTTAAAGTAACCGGTCGCCGTACCAAGATAGTAAGAGTCTGCGGTCGCTGTCGCAATGACTGTCGCCCTGCCTACATTTGTGTTGTTTGCATAAGTCAGCGTGTAATCGTGACCCTGTGTCAACAGGTTTCCACCACATGTGACAGTCACATACGGAGTCACCTGATATCCGGTGTAGTTCTGATCCGCGATCGCACCCACTGTACCATAGCTGGACAGATTTGCCTTGATCGTGTAGTTTTTGATGATTGTTCCCGTATAGTTATTGCCTCTGCCGGTGATCATCAATGTCGCTACACCCGGACGGACATTGTTGCTGGCTGTGATAATGAACTCACTCGTGCTCGCACCGTTGATGCTGACCGTCGGAATCCGCTCATAGCCGTTGTACATCATGCAGTTATAGGTACTGTTGTCATAACCTAAGATAATATCACTCGCTGCGATCGTCGTCGTTCCGTCCGTGATACTTCCGGTTCCTTCACTCGTACCATCCCATGTGTTGTTTCCGCTTGTATCGCTGCTGACAATGTTGAAATATGCCGCGCGACTGCCGGTATAGTTGCCTTTTCCAGCTACGACGATCGATGCTTTTCCTGCGGAAATGTTATTCGTATAGGAAATATCAAAATCTGTGCCGTTTACCAGCTTGACAGATCTTCTCTGCGGATCCGTCGGATCATTCTTTACCGGAAGATCCGTATCCTCTACGGTAATACCCTTCGGCTCGATCGGCTGTCCGGTGTAGTAGTAGGTTCCGTCATATCCGGATACGAGAATGTACGAAGGCGCAATGCTTCTCGGGTTGATCGTATATGCACAACTGTTCTGTACACTCGTCTTTGCATAAGTTCCCTTGGAAGGTACGCCGACGATTGCAACATAATAGGTCGCTGCATCGATGATCTGATCTCTCGTCACCAGATTGGATTTCTCGAATCCGTTCTTATAGTAAGCGATGTCGTAACGTTTTTCGCCATTCTCATCAGTAAGATCTATCGCAGAAGATCCTTTTTCTACCGTAATGGAGCTCTCCTCCGGTGCCTGCTCCAGGCCATTGTAGGTCGTGGATACAGAACTTCTGCCATTCACCAACGTGTATGCCTTACTGATGTCCTCACCGATATAATAGGTAAACTGCCGTGTACCGGTGTAGTTGTTCTGTCCGGTAATCGTCATCGTAACAAGACCCGCATTGGTCTGTGTATTTCTATCGTCGTTGTCATCATCATATCCGATGCTGTAATCGGATGTCGCATCATCACCTGCTACCAGATCTGTATTTCTGCTTCTGTCGTAGATGCTGAGCTCCGGATGAATCGTAGCTTTTGTCCAGTCATAAGACACATCATTCTGGAACGCATTACCATCCTTATCCAGATAATCAATATCATCCCCGGTAATATCCTTCGGCTGGATCATGAAATCAACGGTTCTCGTTCCATCAAAGCTACCGACACCGGTAATTGTAACCGTTGCCTTTCCTGCATTTACGTTATTGGCATACGTCAACTGGTATGCAGGATCTGTGTCGTTCGGTCCATTTAAGATCTTGTCATTATAAGAGACACGAATACTCGGCTCATGTGCATTTCCATTATAAATACAGGTCGGAACGCCATTGACTACCGGGCAGGCAGTCGAATCCACAAATGTGACTGTCAGACCGTCCGTTACCTCCCTGGTAACGATCTCATACTGGATATCACGATACGGATTGATGGTGCTCGCATAGTTTCCAAGTCCCTCAATTCGTACATAGTATGTTCCGATCGCAACAAACGGCGTATCCTGTAATGCTGTCTTTGTCTGGTCAAGATACTGTACAATGCGGTAATCTGTACCTTCCGTCAATGCCCGGATGCGTCCTGTCACCTGATTGACAGTCAACTTCGGCGCAATCGCATCTCCGGTATAGATCAATGTCTCAGCACTTGCATTGATATCTGTCTGAGAGCTGATCGGCATCGGCTGGATATTGAACTCTCTTTCAGCCATTCCGCTAAAGTTGCCCTTTGCATTGATAATAACACGCGCAGCTCTGCCATCCACAATATCAGCATTGATCGCATCCCTAAAGATCAACGTATAATCTGCATCTGTCAAAGTATAACTGCCGTAGGTCAGCTTCAGCCCGATATCCGTAGCATTCATTTCATTGCCGGTATAGACAGGCTGCGGATTTGTAAGCTGGATCACCACATCATCCAGCGAAATCTGTGCCAATGTGTAGTTCACCGCACGGCTGGTGCCTAATAAAATGCCCTTGAACGTCGTATTATCCGGTTCACCGATCACGAGTTTGGCATTTCCGGCAGCCTGATAGCCGCTGTAAGTGAGACTGTATAATTCAGTCGCCAATTCACTGAGTGAATTATCTGCATGCTTATAGAACAGTTTTACAGCCGGTTTATTCCGTTCTGTATCAATCTGGTATACATATTCCGGACTACCGCCGTCATAATCTTCCCAACTGCCGTCCTGCTTCTGCAAGGAAACTACCAGTTCGCTAAGCGCACACGTAATCTTAAAGTTGCGCGTAATCGTTCCGCTATAAGTATTGACACCTGTGATCGTAGCTGTCGCCAGACCGACACCGGTATTATCTGAAAATGTCACGGTATAATCCCAGTTTGAAGGAATCGTCTCTCCTACACCGACATATCCGCCAGTCAATATCTTGGTGCCTGCTTTTACCTGTACCTTCACCGCTCCGGGTGTTACTGTCACACCCTTCCACGGAACAGCATTGTTATCACCGATCTCTACCGTTGTAAGTTCTTCTGTCAGCTCGCCTGTGACATTGACATCAATGGTTTTTGTTCCGGTGTAATAGTTATCATGATTACCGGAAACGGTTAACGTCAGTTTGCCGATCTTCGGTGTATATCCGTTCGGTACAGTTACCGTATAACAATCTGTCGGTATACTTGCACCGTCATCCGGCCAGATATTCTCAAACGTTACCAGTTGAGATAATGTTCCGGCATCAATCGCCTCTTTTAATGTCTCAACAGAAATAGTTCCACCCGGTCTGAGTACGCTCGCCCAATTTCCATCGGAATCCTTCAGATACTCTGCTGTCGTGATATCTGTAAATAAGGGCACATCATAAATGGCTGGTCCATTAAAACCACCAATTCCTTCGATTACCATCGTACTTCCTTTACCTGATTTCGTGGTCGGTGTAAAGGATGTTATTTTGTAATCAGCCGATTTCAAATTGTAAGTCGTGCCATCGGTACGCTTATATGTCAATGTAAACTTGCTTGGTTTCTGTACGGTTGCGCCAGGGCTAATGATTAACTCATCATAATTCCAATCAGATACATAGGTATCTCCTACCTGCGGATTTGCATCATCAGACGGACGACTTAAAGTTGTCTTCGTAACAGGAACTTCTTCGGTGCGGCTTGTTTCTGCAAAATTCTTCATTCCTGTTATTTTGCACACATAAGTATTCGGCCAACCGGCATTATTCCTTTCCTCTTTAGTCAGAACATACGTATAATCTACACCCATAGTTAATGGCACTGAATTTAACGTCACCGTCACTTTCGGATCAGGATCAGCATAAGTAAGATCCTCCGTATCAATGTTTACTAAAATTTCATCACTATCAATTCCCATTACGTCAATATAAAATCGAGTTTGAATGCTACCGGTAAAATTGCCCTTACCTGTAACTGTAATGAAATGCGGTCCCTTTCCGGTCCAGTCATCCGCTTCCTCATGAGATATCCTATAATCAATATCCTGCTCTAAAATAGCGGCTGCACTTACGGCTGTATTTGATGTAGTATCCTTTACCACCTTTTCTTGTGGCACAATCTGCTTGTTTGTAAATTTGTAATGAACATATTCATTTCCATCTATGTAACTTTTATCCGGATCACCTGAAAGGTCTATCTTATAACGTGTCCCTCCTTTTGAAATATCCATTGGCTGGATTTCATAGGTTGTACTTGCCTTTGTCGTACCATAATAACCATTTTTCGTATTACCTACCGCACGAACATAGACTGTACCTGCATAGATATTCTCATAGCCAATCGGTACATCGTCACTATCATTTCGTGAAAATTCAAGTGCAAACGGCGCATTAGCACCAGGCGTATACGGAATCGCTGGCTGATCGCCTACTCTTATCCTGATGGTAGTAGGCACCTTTTCGGTACCGTCATAGGTCAACCTTCCACCTGCGCTGGAAATCGTAGCACCCGAAATATCAGTACCACAGGTCACTGGTACCTCGGTAGTACCTTCATAGTTTCCTAAACCTTCAACCGTGACAATGTACACACCTGCACGTTGGAGATGATTAAGGTCACTGATTGTCGGCACATAATCACTCGCTGTCTCATATACAATGCCTGTCACCTTATAATCAGTATTCTCCACCAGCGCATGTTTTTCAACCTTTGTTCCCTCGTCTCTTCCACTAAAGGTCACTGCATAGTTAGGCGCTGTTCCTGTTACATTAGGTGTAATCGCTACATTCGCGTTACTGATCTTTCGTTTAGAAATATCAAAATACAGTGTCTTCGTACCAGTAAAATATCCTTTTCCGGTAACGATCGCACTTGCGGATACGGTTGTTGTCGGAACCTTATTATTGTCATAAATCACATCATAATCTGTTCCCTCAACCATTTCCATTGATCCACAGACCACTTCCGGCTCTGTAACACCACCTTGCCACTCGACCGGAGAACCACCGCGCAGATAGAAACTTGCTCCGATATCTTGACTAATGTCTCTTGGAATAATGCTATACTCGATCGTTTTCGAACCGGTAATATTATTATGCCTTGATACGATCGTCATCTGATAATCTCCCGGCTCAGTCGGCGCAATCGTACCCAAATCCTTACCAGCCTGTGTCTGATATTTGGTAACAGTGTAATCACTGCTCTTTAATTCATACTCATTGATCTTTAACTGTGGACTGATCGGTTTCCCGGTATAGCTATACTTACTGGGATCACTGTTAACTCCATCTCCGATACATTCTGCATCACTAAGCGACAGTGCATTGATCGTAAATCCTAAGGACAGACTTCCTATAAACGGACTATTCGATGTCGCTGACACGGTCAACGTCGCAGCTCCGGCATTGGTGTTGTTCTTCCATGTAACAGAGTAATAACTGGGATCAATCTCTACATTACGATATTTGAATGTATAGTCAGGCGTAACTGCCGATCCTTTATAGCTGTAAGATGCTCCGTTTACCCACTTCAACTCAAAATTCTTTGCCTCTGCCGAGTCTGTCATCGATACCTTTGCTATATTATATTGCCACTCTGCCGGTTCTCCTCTATATGCATTCTTTCCAACTACCAAAATTCTTTTTGCGCCTACAGAACACATATTCGGATCGGAATATGTCTGTACAGATATCCATGTATCTCCGCTCTTATACTGATATTCGATTGTAAAATGTGTATTTTGAACTAACGTATTGTCTGCCGTGTCTTTTACAACGATATTCTGAATTTCATATCCTGTTCCGTTATAAGATAACTCTACAGGATTATCTCCAGGTACATTTCTAAATTGAATCGTCGAAACATTTAACTCACTATAAACATAATACTGAACCGTTATTGATCCGCCATAGTTTGTGGATGCTTTCGGCGTAATCGTCATATTATACTGTCCCGCTTTTGTCGGTCTGACAGATTTTCCTGTCATATCAGTAAAAGTGAGATCATAATCATAGATTCGCACATCATCAATATCTACCGTCAGATCTCTCGGCAATATTTCCCCATCGCTATTTTTTTCATTCACTGAAATGCGGTATAAATAAGAACCTGTTCCAGACAATGTTCTCATTTCATATGCATCATTATCATATGCCTGAACCTTAAATGTTCCCGATTTCAAACCAACTGTAAAGGTTCCGATAAAAGTACCTGTATATAATGAATCGGCAGTTCCAATCGAGACTGTTTTAGTTGCGCCAGCCGAAGGAGTTACTTCTACCGTATAGGTCCCCGCCTGTGACACCTCTGTAACAACACTGCCTTCCTTTTTAAATACAAACCTCAGGCTAGATAATGTATTCTTATTAACAGCTCCCTTAACCTTAGTTCCATCCTTGTCGAATACGTTAATTGCTATCTGCGAACTTAAATCTGCTCCTGTATACTGTATAGACGCACTATCTAAAGTGGCATAAGTACCTAAATCATAGGCAACTGTACAATTAACTGTTTGTGAAAGCGTGTTTTTAAAATTAGAGTTGCTCTTTAATGTAATTTCACTGGTTTGATTCCTACCGACAGAGTCTATCTTTCCAACAGAAAAATTATTCTCAATATCATCACCGGTATATGTAATTTGTTCATAAGTATCATCAATTGTTAATGTAACAGACGACACCGAAGGTTGCACGCCACCATCTGTATATTTTAATGTATTGCTATCAACCACTACGTCCATATCCGTCACAGTGGCAGGCTTAATCGTAAATTCGATTCTATTATCAGGCGTATCCGAAACAGAATAAGTATTATCCTTGCTTGCTAACAATCCATAAAATGTACCGGCATCCGTTGAACTGCCCTCTACTATATTCAATGCGGTCTGAAAACTGCTCATAATAGATGTTCCCTGCGGGTTTGCAGTATTTGTCACCACATTCAAAATCTCCGGCGTATGTGCACTTCGATTATATGTATAGGTTGTATCCTGCGCCAACTGCACATATACTGTTTGCGTCTGAGCAGTACCCACGATTCCTACCGTTATTGGATAATAACCTCCTACGGGCTGCGCAGCCGCTTTTGCCCTTGGCACGACCTGCACCGCTCCGATCACCATGCAGACACACAGTACCACCGATAATAATTTTTTCTTGACATCCTTGTACATAACCCTCGCCATCCTTTCGATTGGTTTGTTCGCATCCGGGCACGCCTTTGCCCGAATCTTTTATTTCTAAAAGACTATTGTCTGATAATTTTAAAAATTTGCAGACCTATCCTATATGTGCTTTCATTATATTTCGGCTGTTTTAACAAATTCTTTAGATCCTTCAGTCATTTTTTATAATTTTTAACAACGATGATTGTTCCGCCTCCGCCATTGCTTTCCTGAACGCATTCATTGACATGCCTGCTTTTTGTGCGCCACGCTCAATGGAAATATCGCCATCCTGCACAAATGATATGATCTCCTGCAAACGCCCACGCTCCAATCCCTTTGTAATCCCTTGTTCGATTCCCTGCTCCAACCCCTGTTGCCATGCCTGGCTGCTTGCTGCCTCACGTTCCAGTTCCAGTTGTCGTTCAAATGTGTAATCCAGTTGCATTACCTTCGTCAC
>CAKRFN010000023.1 GCA_934320655.1 uncultured Eubacterium sp. | reverse complement strand
TCCTGAGCCAGGATCAAACTCTCATGTTTAAGTTTGTTCTTGGTCATTCAAAAGCTTGGCTTTTTTATAACCGTTTTTTACTGCGTTTAAAAAGTGTTCACAATCACTCGAAAAGCTATTGCTTTTCTCGTTTTTTTCAAATCTTTCAAGGTTATTTCACTGTTCAGTTATCAAGGTTCTTTTCGTCTGTTCTCGTCAAACAGCTTTTGTATTATATCAAAGCTTTCATCGCTTGTCAAGAACTTTTTTAATTTATTTTCGCTGTGCTCTTTCGACTTTTTTCTCAGTCGTTCGCGACAGCTTGTTTATATTATCACGTGGTTTTACGTTTGTCAACATGTTTTTTTAATTTTTTGAAAATTTTTCATGTTGTCGTTTTTTGCAAAACCAAAACGGAGAAGGGGGGATTTGAACCCCCGCGCCGCTGTTAACGACCTGCACCCTTTCCAGGGGTGTCCCTTCGGCCAGCTTGGGTACTTCTCCATGCTCTGCCCGAATCTGATCCAGATACGAACGATCTATACTTATTGCTATAGATTGACAATAAAAAACCAGTCTGCATAGCAAACTGATTTTTCATGAAGCGGAGAGGGTGGGATTCGAACCCACGCGCCCTTGCGGACAAACGGTTTTCAAGACCGCCTCGTTATGACCACTTCGATACCTCTCCGTGTTGCTGTTCTCGCGATCAGCGAGTATTATAATATCATCCTATTCGCAATCTGTCAATATATTATTGCATATTTTTTAAGAATAATTTTACAATCTCCAAATCTTCCGGTGTTGTGACCTTCATATTCCGGTACGAACCCTCGATCAGCCGACTCTGTCTGCCATATGCGAGCTCCAATACCTGTGTGTCATCCGTCACCGCCTGCTCGCCGGATGCCACAACCCGGTCATAGGCGCTGCGGATCAGATCATAGGAAAATGCCTGCGGCGTCTGCACCTGCCAGAGTCTCCTGCGATCCGGTGTCTCCTGCGTCCAAAGCTGTTCAGATGCCACCTTGATCGTATCCTTGACCGGCATCCCGACAACACACGCCCCATCACGCGGCACAGCATCCATCACGCGCTGCAAGAGTTCCTGATCGATACAAGGGCGCGCGCCGTCATGGATCAGCACATAATCCACTCCCTCTAACGCATGAAGTCCTGCCTGCACCGACAGGTAACGCTCGCTGCCGCCCGACACGACCGCACAGACCTTCGACAGCCCATAGCGCTCCACAATCTGCTGCCTGCACCATTCCTCCTCACCCTCAGTCACTACAAGAACGATCTTTGTGACCGCACTGTCCTGAAACTGCTTGAGCGCATAGTATATGAGCGGGCGGTCTTCGATCATGAGATACTGCTTGGGTGTGTCCATATGCATGCGGCTGCCACTGCCCGCTGCCAGCACGACCGCTCCATACACATATTGTTCCATTTATCGTTCCCCCAGCTTTAGATTCGGGATCGCGTTGAGATCGAGCCCATCCCGCTTCCCAGCCAAATATTCATAATAAGCAGCAGCACCGATCATCGCCGCATTGTCTGTGCAAAAGATCGGCGACGGATGGTAAAATGCCACGCCCTTCCGTTTGCAGGCTGCCTCCATCGCGCTGCGCAGTGTCTGATTCGACGCAACACCTCCCGCAATCGCAAATTTATCCATTCCGCAGTCATCGATCGCCTGCATCGCATGCTGTACGAGCACATCGATCACCGCCTGCTGGAACGATGCCGCCACATCCGCCTGCACAACCGTTTCTCCCTTCATCTGCGCGCCGTTCAGGTAGTTCAATACGGCTGACTTTAAACCGCTGAACGAAAAATCATACGGTCCATCCGCCACTTTGGGCTGCGGAAAATGGATCGCCTGCGGATTGCCCTCATGCGATACCTTCTCAATCTTCGGTCCACCCGGATAGCCGAGCCCGATCGCACGCGCCACCTTATCAAACGCTTCTCCGGCTGCGTCATCGCGCGTTCTGCCGAGAATCTCATACTGACCGTAGTCCACGACCTTGACCAGATGCGTGTGTCCGCCGGATACGACCAGACACAAAAACGGCGGCTCCAGCTGTTTATTTTCTATATAATTGGCGCTGATATGACCCTCGATATGATGCACACCGATGAGCGGCAGTTTCTTTGCATAGGCGATCGCCTTCGCCTCCGCCACCCCGACGAGCAGCGCGCCGACGAGCCCCGGTCCGTATGTGACCGCAATCGCATCCATATCATCCAGCGTCATATGCGCATCGTCCAGGGCCTGCGCGATCACCTGATTGATTTTCTCTATATGTTTTCGCGACGCGATCTCCGGCACGACACCGCCGTACAGCGTATGTAATGCAATCTGTGACGAAATGACGTTTGAGCGCACATCTCTCCCGTCAACGACAACTGCCGCCGCCGTCTCATCACAGGAACTCTCAATCGCCAGTATTTTTACACCTGTTTTCTTGTCTGTCATGGATTAGTCTTCTCCTCCATCTACCTTTGCAAAGCCTAAGATCTTCCACTCACCCTGCTCGTCCTTGCGCAGTAAAAACTTCTGGTAGGTGCGCGTAAATTCCTTGTTTCCCTCTTTTACAAAATATGACACCTGTACGCTCGCACCGGAATCGCCGTTGATATCGATATATTCTACTTCGTTAGAGCTGCACACGTTCGTCTGGATCATGACCTTTTGCGCCTTTCTGAACGCAGAAAGCTCCTGTACCAGACTAAGCTGCTGGGTATCCTCCGGATTCATCGATTTGAGTTCCTCATCATAAAGTTCCCGCATCTGCTGCCCGAGCGTCTGGATCTCCTGATCAGTCAGCTCCTCGCCCTGTGATCCGTACAGCAGCAGAATATACCGGTTATACAGCTTGAGTACCTCACGCGGCGTCTTTGGATAGTCCGCTGCAATATTTTTGTGCATCAGTTCGTCTTTTTCTGTAATCTGGGTCGCATCCTCTGCCGACTTCGGTGTCCGGTAAGCCACAAATGCAAACATGCCTACGATCAATACCACCGCCATCACGAGCACTACGATGCTCACACGTTTCTTTGTCATGCTTCATCCTCCTCAAAAACAAGTTCGATTGTTCTGCCATCTTTTCCAAGCGACGCCCCCGGAAAGATACTGCGCACCTTATCCATATAATCCTCCGCATGCACAAGTGAAGGGCTGAAATGTGTCAGCCACATCTGCTGTACCTGCGCATCCTTTGCGACTCGCGCCGCCTCGTAAAAGGTCATATGCTTGTACTGTTTCGCCTTTTCCAGCTTATCTGCCTCCGCGTACATGCCCTCACAGATCAGAAGATCCGCGTGGTCGGCTGCTTCTACCAGAGACTTTGTCGGGCGCGTGTCCGTGCAATAGGTCAGCTTGATCCCTTTTCGCGCAGCTCCCATAACCAGATCCGGTGTATATTCCACCCCCTCATATTCGACTGTCTCACCGTGCTGCAATCGCCCCCAATACTGGCGCGGAATCGGCAGTTTCATCGCCTCCTCCACACGGAATTTGCCTGCCCGTCTGATCTCGATCGTATAGCCGTAGCACAGCACGTTATGATTCACGCGAAATGCATCGATCTCATATCCGTTGATCGAAAAATGCTGCGTGGCACCGTCGATTTCCAGATAGCGGATCTCAAACGGCAGTTCCGGCGCAATCATGCGCAGCGCATTCACGACACGCTCTAGCCCCTTCGGTCCGATCATCGTGAGCGGTTCTGTCCGCTCGGCATTGCCCATCGTGAGCAGCATACCGGGCAATCCGCTGATATGATCCGCATGATAATGTGTAAAACACATAATATCAATCGGTTTCGCACTGAGCCCCGCCTTTTTCATCGCTATCTGCGTGCCCTCGCCGCAATCGATGAGCAGACTGCTGCCGTTATATCTCGTCATAAGCGCAGTCAGCCAGCGATAAGGCAAAGGCATCATTCCGCCGGTTCCAAGCAAGCATACATCTAACATTTCTATTAAGATCCCTCTCTATAATAATTCCGTTGTCGGATAACAACTCGGAGCGATCGAAAAATCCTTTGTCCAAGCCCGCAGGCACTCCGGACAAATGTTCATTTCCTCCGTCGTTCCGTCCCGATCCGATAAATATCCCCAACGTTTCACAATATGCAGATAGTCCTCGTATTGCTCCCCGCTGCGTCTGAGATATTTCCCACAACAGTTACATTTCAGTTTTTCATGTTCCTTCATTGCCAGTCCTCCTATCGTATCCCATGATTGCATCATTTCAGAATCATTATAAGGATAACCGGTATTGTTCTCTATAGGGAACTACTGGTTACTGTTCAGACTGGCATACCATTACATAGGCATCCTCTGCCGGTTTTTCGTAAAAATTCTTCCGCGTCCCGAGCGTGCAAAATCCCATCTGCTCATACAGCCGGATCGCCGCCTCATTCGACACGCGCACCTCCAGCACGATGCGCCCGATCCCAAGCGCCGCCAGCCGCTCTTTCAATTCAATCAACAGCGCACGCGCGATGCCCTTTCTTCTGGCAGTCGGAGCGACCGCGACATTGGTGATCTCGCCCTCGTCCGAAGTGCAATAGACTCCCACGTATCCGAGCAGCGCATCCTCCTCACACGCGACCAGAAACAACACATCCTCCCGCGGCAGCGTATCCGCAAACCCTTCTGCCGACCACGGCATGGAAAAAATCTGTGCTTCCAGCGCTGCTACGGCTGCGATGTCTGCCTCCTGCATCTTTCGGATCATCATACGCCCTGATCCCCCGGCAGGCGTTTTTCTTTTTCCTGCCGCTCGCGTTCCGCCTGTGACAGCCGCAGATAATCCGGCTGGTGCGCCTGTGCCGATACTGTTTTTCCCTCGCGCACATAGGTGAGCGCCAGCGCTGCCACCGCTCCCGCACGCTGTTTATTCAGATGCGCCGGTGCGAACGTATACGGCACCTGTACCTGTTCTTCCAGATACGGACGGAATACCGGCACGCCATCCCCTAAAAAGATCACCGCACGCCCAAGCGCGTTGATCCGCTCAACGATCTGTGCGATATCCACCGCACACTGTGCCTCGATCACATGCATCTGTCCATCGATAAATTCGTAGAGCCCCGTATAGGTCTGGTTTCTGCGCGCATCCATGAGCGGGCAGACCACATCTGCCGCTCCCCACAGATTATAGGCGAGTCCATCGACCGTAGGCACTTCCACGAGCGGCTTGTCCAATGCCAGCCCCAGCCCTTTTGCCGTGGCAGATCCGATACGCAGTCCGGTAAAGGAACCGGGTCCCTTTGCGATCGCAATCGCATCGACCGACTGCAGATCGAGATTGATCATGGATGCGACGGTATCAAGCATCGGAAGCAGCGTCTGCGAATGCGTTTTTTTATAATTTACGGTGTACTCACCGATCAGATTGTCATCCTCCACAACAGCTACACTCGCAACGAGTCCGGAACTGTCAAGTGCTAATAACTTCATTCTACTGTCCTTCCTTTATCTACTACCTGCTAATTTCCGACTTCCTCTAACGTGATCCGCCGGTAATCAAAGCCTTTTTCGAGATCCTTCTCGATCAGGATCTGCGTCCTGCGCTGCGGCAGAATCTCACCGATCAACTCCGCCCATTCCACGAGGCACACGCCGTCCCCGTAAAAATAGTCCTCGTAGCCGATCTCCTCCATTTCTTCCACATCCCCGATCCGGTACACATCAAAATGATAGAACGGCAGTCTGCCCTCCTCGTACACCTGAACAATCGTAAATGTCGGGCTGTTGATCGGCTCTGTAATACCCAGCCCGTCAGCCAGTCCCTGCGCAAACACGGTCTTGCCAACGCCGAGATCCCCGGTCAGTGTAAACACTGTGCCCGCCTGCGCCGCCCCGCCGAGCTGCTTTGCCAGCGCAAACGTCTCCTCCGGCGAATTTGTTTCATATATCATAATGTCTGTTCAACCTCTATGCTTTCTTCATTTTAAACCGATAACTGTCCATCTGCGATTTTGCCAGATCATAAAGTGCGCCGTACTGATCCGCCAGCTGGTCACGCGGGATCACATTCGCGCGGATGCGTCCGCCGTACAAGAGTACCATATGCTTTGTGCTCACGATCTTGTACAACTGTTTCCACGGCATTGTGACGCTCTGGTCTCCGAAACGTGTCGTGATGCCCTGCTCATCAAATGTATAATGAAGCGGCTGCTGGTAAACCTCACTGTTTTTCATCTGCTTTTTCACCTTGCCGCGGAGACTGAACGGCACATAGAGCACGATCAGCACACTCGCCAGCAGATACAGCACATTATACGTCACGCTGACATCGCCCCAGCTTAGGATACTCACGAGCGCCAGCAGCACCGCGATGACGACCGACAACACGCCCTGCGAGTTGTGATACACATGGTAAAGATTAAATCGGTACATATCTTCAAAGGTCATTGTTACATCCAGTTCTATTTTATTCATGCAGCTACTCCTTCACTTTCTAAGAACATACATAATTAAGTATAACATTTCTGCAAAAAAAAGGAAAGAGGGATGCTCACCCTCTTTCCCGTTTCCCCGAAAATACTGTCTGTATGCTAAATTCCCTTCATCGTCAGCGCAATCCGTTTCTTTTCCAGATCGACATCGAGCACTTTTACGTCCACGACATCACCGACCGAAACAGCCTCGAGCGGATGCTTGATAAAACGGTCACAGATCTGCGAAATGTGGACGAGTCCGTCCTGATGCACACCGATATCCACAAATGCACCGAAATCAATGACGTTGCGCACCGTGCCCTTGAGCACCATACCCGGTGTCAGATCCTTCATTTCCAGTACATCGCTGCGCAAAATCGGGCGCGGCATATCCTCTCTCGGATCTCTGCCCGGTTTTTCCAGCTCGGATAAAATATCATTTAATGTCAATTCGCCGATCTCCAGCTCCTGTGCCAGCTTTTTCTTGTCCTTCACTTTTTGGGACAATCCGGCGAGCTGCCCGGGCTGCCAGTCATTTTTGCCATAGCCGAGTTTCTCTAACAGCAGCGTCGTCGCGCCGTAGCTCTCCGGATGGACGCTCGTCGCATCCAGCGGATTTTTGCCGTTTCTGATGCGCAGGAAGCCTGCACACTGCTCAAACGCTTTCGGCCCGAGCTTCGGCACCTTTTTCAACTCGTTGCGGCTCATAAATCTGCCGTTTTCCTCCCGGTAGGTGACAATATTTTTCGCGACTGCCTTGCTGATGCCCGATATGTACTCCAGCAGCGACGCACTCGCCGTATTCAGATCCACGCCCACGCGGTTGACGCAGTCCTCCACCACTCCGCCGAGCGCCTCGCCGAGCTTTTTCTGATTCATGTCATGCTGATACTGCCCGACTCCGATCGCTTTCGGATCGATCTTGACCAGCTCCGCCAACGGGTCCTGCAAACGTCTTGCGATCGACGCCGCGCTTCGCTGTCCCACATCAAAATTCGGAAATTCCTCGGTCGCCAGCTTGCTTGCAGAGTAGACGGAAGCCCCCGCCTCGTTGACAATCACATACTGTACCGGTTTTTTCAGTTCCTTCAAAAGCTCGACAATGATCTGCTCGGACTCGCGCGATGCCGTGCCATTTCCGACAGAAATCAGTGATACATCGTATTTATCGATGAGCTGCTTTAAGATCTTTTTGGATTCCTCGACCTTGTTCTGCGGTGCGGTCGGATAGATCACCTTCGTATCGAGCACCTTTCCGGTCGCGTCTACGATCGCGAGCTTGCAGCCGGTACGAAATGCCGGATCCCAGCCGAGCACAACTTTTCCGGCGATCGGCGGCTGCATGAGAAGCTGTCCGAGATTCTTGCCAAATACGCTGATCGCTCCGTCCTCCGCATTTTCCGTCAGATCGGCGCGGATCTCACGCTCGATCGCAGGCGCGATCAGCCGGTCGTAGCTGTCGGCAACCGTTTCCTGCAGCACAGGTCTCGTGTTCGGATTGTCCCGCGTAATGACCTGTTTTTCGAGGAAACGCAAAATATCCTCCTCCGGCGCCTCGATCTTGACACTGAGTATCTTTTCTGCCTCGCCGCGGTTCAATGCCAGCACGCGGTGTCCGGCGAGCTTTGCCACCGGCTCCGTGAAATCGTAATACATCTCATAGACGCTTTTCGCCGCCGCATCTTTCGCGGACGAATGCAGAATGCCTTTTTTCGTCGTCAGTTCACGGATACGGATGCGGTAATCCGCCTCCTCGGCGATCAGCTCCGCCACAATATCTTTGGCACCTGCCAGCGCATCCTCTGCGGTCGCCACTTCTTTTTCCTCATTGATAAAAGCTGCCGCTTCCTCCAACATCGGTTTTTTCGTCATCTGCAATAACAGAATATTCGCGAGCGGCTCCAGCCCTTTTTCCTTCGCCACCGTCGCGCGGGTGCGGCGTTTCGGGCGGTACGGGCGGTACAGATCCTCCACGACAACGAGTGTCTGCGCGTCCAGAATCTGCTGCCGCAGCTCCTCCGTCAGCTTGCCCTGCTCCTCGATCGTCGCGAGCACCTGCTGCTTTTTCTCCTCCAGATTGCGCAGATAATTCAACCGCTCAAACAGATTTCTCAACTGTTCATCGTTCAATGCCCCTGTCGCTTCCTTGCGGTATCGGGCAATAAACGGAATCGTATTTCCCTCATCGATCAGTTTCACAGCGGCGTCTACCTGACCTTTTCGCACGCCGAGCTCCGCTGCGATCGTAGCTATAATATCCATTACATTTGTTTCCTTTCTCTCATTCTGCCATTCGGTGAAAACTCCCTCACAGCCCATGACCTGTTTATTATACCTCAAATGCAAACTTCATGGCAAGCCGTGTTGAACTATCGCGCGCTACGTGGTAAGATAATTATGTATCATTATGTCATCAGCAGTATCAGATCAAACAGATCGACATGAAAAAAGAACAGCGCGCCGTTGCGCACCAGCACATTGGCGATCACGATAACCAACGCACCCCACAGCCACCCGGTATGCGCATGCATTCCGATGTGTAATCTGTGACGAGTCAGACGTTCAACCGTCTGGCTGAGCATAAACCATCCATACACCGCTGCCGCATACGGCACGAGTGGATGATACAAAAATGACCGGATCGGATGCAGGTGCAGCAGGGCATAGACCGCGCGTGTACCGCCACAGCCGGGACAATAATAGCCTGTCAGGGCATGCAGCAGACAGGGCAGCCGGAAGATCGGCAGCCGCACCCGCAGCCAGTGGTACAGCAGGATGCAGGCAAGGCTCAAAAACAGCATGTATATGCCTGCCACGTACAGTTCATCCTCGATCGTCTTTGGTTGTGTTGTATATTGGGACTGATGATTCATATTATGATACCGTTTCAAAGATGTTTTAAGTGGTTGTTTTATAGTGTATCATATTTTTATAGAAATTTTTACAAAAAAGGAGGTACATTCATGTCAGATTATCTCTCAATCGGCAGCTACGGAACCGGTTACGGCTATGGCTATTCCAGCCCTTACCAGTCCTACGGCATGCAAAATAACAGAAACAATCCAGCGGCTATAAACGGCGACCAGACTGGAAAACCGCACAGAAAAACCGGAAATCCCGAAGATGACACGGTAAAAAGAGGGCGCAAATCCTCTCCCGCCGAATGCCAGACATGCAAGTCCCGCAAATATCAGGACGGTTCGGACGAGGGCGATGTCTCTTTCAAGGCGCCCGGCCACATCTCACCGCAGGCTTCTGCCGGCACCGTGCGCGCCCACGAGCTGCAGCATGTGAGCAACGCCTATGAAAAAGCTGCAAACGGAAACGGCGAAGTCCGCTCTGTGAGCGTTTCCTTAAAAACCGCCGTCTGCCCGGAATGCGGCACGACCTATGTATCCGGCGGCGAGACACGCACAGCGATCGCCTACTCCAAAGAGAACCCTTATCAGCAGAATAAGCGGGCGATCGAGGCGATGAACCTCATCGGGTCAAATGTGGATTATGTGGCGTAAAATATAAGTATCAAAAGATACAAATTGCCGATAAATGTTTTTCCATCAGGAATGACATGGCGGAAAGGAAGTGAACGGCATGTCCACCGACGAAGAACTTTATAGGCAATACTTACGCGGTGATGAAACAGGGCTTGAAGCTCTGATGAAAAAATACGGTGACCCACTGACCTTATACATCAGCGGCTATCTGCATGACGTTCACGAAGCAGAGGACTTGATGATCGAAGTCTTTTCCTATCTGTTCACGAAAAAGCCCCACATCCGGGACGGTGGATTTAAGGCTTACCTGTATAAAGCGGCGCGGCACATGGCTTTACGCCACAAAAGCAGACGGCGGCTTTTGTTCAGTCTGGATGGTCTGACCGACGAGCCGGACGGACAAACGCTGGTGGAGGAAGTCGTCCACACAAAGGAACGGGATCAGATCCTGCATTTCTGCATGGCTGAGTTAAAGCCGGATTATCGGGAGGCGCTTTATCTGACTTATTTTGAGGGCATGAGCTACTTACAGGCAGCCGAGGTCATGCGGAAAAGCGAGAAGCAGATCACCAATATGGTGTACCGGGGAAAAGAGCGTCTGCGCGGATTATTGGAACGGGAGGGAATTACCAATGCGAAGCCATGAGGAACGAATTGCAGAAGTAAAACGGCGCATGGCGGAAAAAGAGCGTCAAAAAAGACTGCGGCGCGGACGGATCGCCGCAGTTTCCGGCGTAGCAGCATGCCTTGCGGTGATCGTGGGCGTTTCTCTCTCCATGCCTGATATTGTCAACCAGATTGCCTTGGGAACGTCCTCCGGTTTTGACACAGCGGCAACGATTCTAGGCGGCAGCACCGCACTCGGGTATATCGTGATCGGGCTGCTGGCCTTTGTTCTCGGCGTGTGCGTGACGATTTTATGCTTCCGTATCCGTCTGCTGAACAAAGAGGAACAGCCGGAGGAGCAAAAGGAGGACCATGCGGATGGAACTCGTCAGTAATCTATTGCAATTCATTGTTACCCTGCTGGGCTTCTGCCTGAGCGGTATTCGGTATCTGCAAGGCCGAAAACAGGCGTATTTCCTGCTGACCTGCTTTTATGGCTGTTTCACCCTCGGTTCCCTGTACTGGACGTTGTATCTGCTTTTATTCTCCGAAACGCCGCAGGTCTTTTATGTGTCGGAATTTGGCTGGGTGTCAAGCGTTATTTTTCTTCATATCCTGCAATACGTCCTTTCCTCTGCTGAGGAAAGGGGCTTGCTCTGTCGGAAATCCCTGCTTGCCCTCCTGATCGGCGTTCCGCTGTGCGTATTTTACTGCACCTTCGGGGACATTCTCTCCAATCTGCTCTGGTGCGGCATGATGATCGTTGTATCCTATCATGCGATCCGGGGGCTTGTTTACGCCCGCACGCAGACGGGAGCAGCGCGTACTATGAGATATTTCCACATCGGGGTGCTGTGCTATGTGGCGGCGGAATACGCCCTTTGGACGACCGGATGCCTCTGGCCGGGCGATAGCTTTTTCAGCCCCAGCTTCTGGATGGATGTTCTGCTGACATTCTGCCTGTTCGCCCTGCTGCCCGCCACAGGAAAGGCGGTGCAGGCATGACATATATTGAAAATGTTTTTATCTGTATGGCATCGCCCCTGCTGATCGCCGCCCTGTGCATGGGAAAGCGCCAGACGAAAGTCTTTCTGTTCTGTCTTGCGGGAATGGGTTCGTGTCTGCTCTCCGCTTACATCAATACCTTTCTCACCGCGCTTTATGGGGCGGACACCTTTGCCGCAACTGCGGAGATTGCCCCTGTGGTGGAGGAAGTGATGAAGCTCCTGCCGCTGCTCTTTTATCTTCTGGTATTTGAGCCAAAAGCGGAACAGATCAGGAACGCCGCCGTGATTACTACCCTTTCCTTTGCCACCTTTGAAAACATCTGCTATCTGATTCAAAACGGCGCCGGTCATTTTTCCTTTATTTTCTTCCGCGGCATCGGAACGGGCGCGATGCACGTGATCTGCGGAGCCATCGTCGGCGGAGGGCTTGCGTATGTGTGGCGGCGGACGTGGCTGAAGATCGCCGGAACCTGTGGTCTGCTGGGAGCGGCAATCACCTTTCACGCAATTTACAATCTGCTGATTGCCTACGGCGGCGCGGTGCAGTATATCGCCTATCTTCTGCCTGTGCTGATTTTGACAGTGGGAAAACTGATTGCCCGCCGTCCGACAACGTAATATCATTTTTTCTTTGGGAGCTGCCTTTGGGCGGCTCCCAATTTTTTTGAAAAAATTTGATTTTGGGGTGAGAGTTTTTCCGTATTTTTGTACCTATATAAGTGAAAGGCTTTTAAACTAAGAGTCCAACAGGAACCGGACACGGAAAAGGAACATATACAACGACAATGGGAGGCGAAAAGGCAATGAGAAAACACACAAAATGGATTTACGCGGCGCTGCTTAGTATCTGTATGGCACTTTTTTTGATTACTGTGCCTGCATCGGCGGCAGAAACAGAAGTTTCCACGGAAACGGATTTGAAAAACGCGCTGACGACTAGCAGTATTTCCGAAATTAAACTGAAGGGAAAAATTGAAATCAGCAATACACTGACGGTCAACCGCAAGGTAACGCTGGATTTGAACGGTTTTGTGCTGCACATGACAGGTAATAAAAGCGTTATCAAGGTCGAGAGCAACGGTGACCTGACCATCAAAGACAGCAACGCATCTGTACCTCACCGATTTACACCAAATAACGACGGTCTGTGGAAACTGGACGAAACCAACGGTACAAAAACTGTCTCCGGCGGCGTCATCACCGGCGGTGTG
Source organism: uncultured Eubacterium sp. (assembly GCA_934320655.1). GTDB lineage: Bacteria > Bacillota > Clostridia > Lachnospirales > Lachnospiraceae > W0P33-017. Next base: position 21,669 of record CAKRFN010000023.1, on the reverse strand, counting down.
GCGTCCGAGAACATCGGAGATGCGCGCTTCCCTTGTTATTGCGGCGGTGGCGTATACATCGCGGAGGGTGGCAAGCTAACCATGACCGGCGGCAATATTGTCGGCTGCACCGCAGCAGACTACGGTGGCGGCGTTTACGTCACAAACGGCACGCTGCCCCTGACCATGACCGGCGGCAATATTGTCGGCTGCACCGCAATGTCCGGAGGGGGTATTTTTTGCAACCGGAATGGTAATATGATCGCGAAGATCGAGATGAGCGGCACGGCGCTCGTCCGCGACTGCCGCGCCAAAGAAGATGGTGGCGGCATCTGGATCTATGGCGAGCTCAGCATGGAGAATAATGCCGCCATCCGCGGCTGTACCGCAAGACATGGTGGCGGCGTGAATGTAAATTCCAGCAGCAAACTTTTCATGTCCGACAACGCCGTGATTGAGGGATGCAAAGCAGTCGGAGATGGGGAGGGTTACCGTGCAGCCCAGGGCGGAGGCATCTGTATGAGCAACAATGCATCGCTCACCATGTCCGGCAATGCCAGCGTTATGAATTGCAGCGCGGAACGCTCCGACGGCTCGCCCTCGAGCTATGGCGGCGGTGTGAGCACCGACACTGTAAAGGAGATCATCTTAGATGGAAATGCGTGCATTGATCAAGGCAGTGCGCCGAACCAAATCGGGCTATACATCACCGGCAGCGCTTGGCCTGGATATGGGAATCTTTACGCCAACGGCGGTTATGTCAACGGCGTTGTGATACTCGGAGATGCCAAGGACTCTCCCTGCACCATTACAAGTACAGGTCCTGGCAGGACTGTGTTCCATGGCACAGTGAACGTCCATCCCGGCAGCACCATTAAAAGCGGCTGGTTCTACGGCACAGTCAACAACAACGGAGCCATCACCGGCGGCTGGTTCCACGGCACAGTCAACAACAACGGAGCCATCACCGGCGGCGTGTTCGACGGCACAGTCACCAACGGCGCGAGCGGCACAACCGCTGAAAGCGTTTCAGTTTCCCATCTGAAATTCATTGTGACCTTCGATAACGGGTGCGGGACAACAATGGAGACTGTCGATAAGGGCAGTAAGCTCACCGCACCCATCGCACCCACTAAGGAGGGCTATCTCTTCGACGGCTGGTATTATGATAACAATGGCACACAGACGACATGGGACTTTGACAAGGATACCGTCAAATCCTCCATGACCCTCACGGCGCAGTGGAAAAAGGCCTACACCGTGACCGTAGAAAACGATGGGAACGGTTCCGCATCTGCTGCTCCTGCTTCCGCGACGATGGGCGAGGAAATCACCCTGACCGCTACGCCGGACAACGGCTATCTCTTTAAGGAATGGCAGATCGTTTCCGGCGGCGTGACGATCAGCAACAACAAGTTTACCATGCCGGCGGACAACGTAACTGTCAAAGCCATCTTTGAAAAGAAGTCAGGCGGCGGGACACCAAGCGGCGGAGGCGGCGGCAGCACAACCCCGACCACTCCGACTACTATTCCCGTATCCGGCAAGGCAGGTACGATACACATTGCCGTGACCATCAACGGGACAACTGCCACCGTTTCCGAGATTGATCCGGCAGAATTGGAAAAGGTGATCGGCACGACGGGCGTTGTAAAGATCGACCTGAGTGGGCTGAACATGGACATTGACCGGGTAAACCTGCCCACAAACAGCATCAAAGCCATTGTAAAGGCGGCAGAACACGCCCACAACAATGCGGTAGCGCTTGCCATTGTGTTCCGTCATGGAACGGTAACGTTGGACGATAAAACCATGCAGGCAGTTATAAACCAGACGAAGGGCAGCCTGGTCCGGCTCGTTTTGGATGACGCAGGAACAGCCCAGCTGAATAACACACAGAAAACAGCGATCGCCGATCTGAATGTCCACGGCGGTATGGAAGTCTATTTGCTGTGCGTGACCGGAAACAAGCGCATTTCCGACTTTGAGGGCGGCGTGGCTGCCCTGTCCATCCCATTTCCTGTGCCTGCCGGTCGTCAGCCATCTGCTTTCCATGCTTTGTATGTGAGTGATGCGGGTGACATAGAGCAGCTTGCCACAAGGTATGAGGACGGAAAACTGCATTGGGATGTGGGGCATTTTTCCGACTTTGTAATTGTCTATGACGAGAACAAGGTCAATCCTGATACGGGCAGCGACAGCTCTACGAAAGAAGCCCTTTTGACGATTGCCAGAACCGTTGCACGGATTGCTGTGTCCTACAGTGACTTGATCAAAAAACCGAATTTGATCCATCATTATTTGAGTTTGGAGTGAGAGTTTTTCCGCATTTTTGTATCTATATAAGTGAAAGGCTTTTAAACTGAGTGTTCAGAGAGGAGGTTGCGTGTATGTACGATACGAAAAAGCGCGTCGCACTGGTGAAACAGCGAATGGCGGAACACCGCCGACGACAGGCACGGCAGAGCGTTCAGCGTCTGTCCGCACTGTGCGTCCTGCTGTTCCTGTCCCTTGTGGGAACTGTGGGGATGGTACAGGGACAGCCTATGGACGCTGTCGGAATGTACGGTGCGATCCTGCTGCATGCGGGCGTGGGCGGCTATGTGCTGGTGGCGGTCATTTCCTTTACCGCGGCAGTTGTGACTACCGTATTATGTATCAAATTCAGAAAAAGAGGACAACAGGAACCGGATACAGAAAAAGAACATATACAACAATGGGAGGCGAAACGGCAATGAGAAAACACAGAAAATGGATTTACGCGGCGCTGCTTAGTATTTGTATGGCACTTTTTTTGATTACTGTGCCTGCATCGGCGGCGGAAACAAAAGTTTCCACGGAAGCGGATTTGACTTCTGCGCTGGCGGATAGCAGTATTTCCGAGATTAAACTGAAGAGTGATATTGACATCAACAATACACTAACGGTGACGGTCAACCGCATTGTAACACTGGATTTGAACGGTTTTGTGCTGCGAATGACAGGGCAAAAAAGCGTTATCAAAGTCGAGAGCAACGGTGACCTGACCATCAAAGACAGCAACGCATCTGCATCTCACCGGTTTACGCCCAACAGCGACGGTCTGTGGGAGCTGGACGAAACCAACGGTACAAAAACTGTCTCCGGCGGCGTCATCACCGGCGGCGTGGCATCCGAGAGCGTTATGGATAAGTCTTTCGCTATTTATTGCGGCGGTGGCGTATACATCGCGGAAGGTGGCAAGCTTACCATGACCGGCGGCAATATCGTCGGCTGCTCGGCGGAGTACTTCGGCGGCGGTGTGGCACTGGTAAAGAACGCCCGCTACACCATGTCCGGCGGCAGCATTGCCGGCTGCACCGCAAAGAGCGGAGGGGGTATTTCCTGCTTCGACAGCGGTAATACAATCAAGATGTCCGGAACGGCGCTCATCCGCGACTGCCGCGCCAGAAACTACGGTGGTGGCATCAAGATCTATGGCGAGCTCCACATGATGGATAAAGCCGCCATCCGCGGCTGCATTGCTGAGACGCTGGGAGGCGGCGTGCAGGCAGATTCCTCCAGCACCCTTGTTATGTCCGACAGCGCCGTGATTGAGGACTGCAAAGCAGGCTTCTGGGTTAACGCCGAAGGCGGGGGCATCTATATGTCCAATGCGACATCACTCACCATGTCCGACGACGCCAAGATCCTGAATTGCAGCGCGGAACGCTCCGACGGCTCGCCCTCGAGCTATGGCGGCGGTGTGAGCACCGACACTGTAAAGGAGATCATCTTAGATGGAAATGCGTGCATTGATCAAGGCAGTGCGCCGAACCAAATCGGGCTATACATCACCGGCAGCGCTTGGCCTGGATATGGGAATCTTTACGCCAACGGCGGTTATGTCAACGGCGTTGTGATACTCGGAGATGCCAAGGACTCTCCCTGCACCATTACAAGTACAGGTCCTGGCAGGACTGTGTTCCATGGCACAGTGAACGTCCATCCCGGCAGCACCATTAAAAGCGGCTGGTTCTACGGCACAGTCAACAACAACGGAGCCATCACCGGCGGCTGGTTCCACGGCACAGTCAACAACAACGGAGCCATCACCGGCGGCGTGTTCGACGGCACGGTCACCAATGGCGCGAGCGGCACAACCGCCGAAGGCGTTTCAGCTGCTCCCCTGCAATTCACCGTGACCTTCGATAACGATGGCGCGAAAACAACGAAGACTATCGATAAGGGCAGTAAGCTCACCGCACCCACCAAGGAGGGCTATCTCTTCGACGGCTGGTATTATGATAACAATGGCACACAGACGAAATGGGACTTTGACAAGGATACCGTCAAATCCTCCATGACCCTCACGGCGCAGTGGGCGGAATCTATCCCGTATATCGTGGAGCATTATAAGGCAAATGGCAACGGCTACACGCTGGAGGAAAGCGAGCATTCCGCAGGTAAAATCGGCGATACTGCCACGGCAGCGCCGAAAACCTACACCGGCTTTACCTATAATTCATTGATCTCCACATCCAGCGGAATCCTAAAGAAAATCAGCAGTGAGGCGGATAAAGTGACTTTGAAGCTTTACTATGACCGGACTGTTTACACCGTGACCGTAGAAAACGATGGGAACGGTTCCGCATCTGCTGCTCCTGCTTCCGCGGCGAAGGGCGAGGAAATCACCCTGACCGCTACGCCGGACAACGGCTATCTCTTTAAGGAATGGCAGATCGTTTCCGGCGGCGTGACGATCAGCAACAACAAGTTTACCATGCCGGCGGACAACGTAACTGTCAAAGCCATCTTTGAAAAGAAGTCAGGCGGCGGGACACCAAGCGGCGGAGGCGGCGGCAGCACAACCCCGACCACTCCGACTACTATTCCCGTATCCGGCAAGGCAGGTACGATACACATTGCCGTGACCATCAACGGGACAACTGCCACCGTTTCCGAGATTGATCCGGCAGAATTGGAAAAGGTGATCGGCACGACGGGCGTTGTAAAGATCGACCTGAGTGGGCTGAACATGGACATTGACCGGGTAAACCTGCCCACAAACAGCATCAAAGCCATTGTAAATGCCGCAGAACACGCCCACAACGATGCAGTAGCGCTTGCCGTTGTGTTCCGTCATGGAACGGTAACGCTCGACGATAAGACCATGCGGGCAATTATAAACCAGACGAAGGGCAGCCTTGTCCGGCTCGTTTTGGATGACGCGGGAACAGCGCAGCTGAATAACACCCAGAAAACGGCGATCGCCGATCTGAATGTTCACGGCGCTATGGAAGTCTATTTGCTGTGCGTGACCGGAAACAAGCGCATTTCCGACTTTGAGGGCGGTGTAGCTGCCCTGTCCATCCCGTTTCCTGTGCCTGCCGGTCATCATGTATCTGCTTTCCATGCTTTGTATGTGAGTGATACAGGTGATGTAGAGCAGCTTGCCACAAGGTATGAGGCCGGAAAACTGCATTGGGATGTGGGGCATTTTTCCGACTTTGTAATTGTCTATGACGAGAACAAAGTCAATCCTGATACGGGCAGCGACAGCTCTACGAAAGAAGCCCTTTTGACGATTGCCAGAACCGTTGCACGGATTGTAACGTCCTACAGTAGCAACGCTATTCCGGCAAAGCGGATTGTAGGATATGATTTGTTCTGGTATAATGAAAATTTCTAAAAACTACTCAATCATTAAGGGGTGTGATCCGAAAATCACACCCCTTTACTGAACGTAAGACCTATTTAGTTAAACCGGATCATTTGCAGCACACTCGAAAGCTGCGCAGCTTTTTCCTCATAGGCAGCCTCGGACATCGTCTCTGTGACAAATCCGATCTCGTCTGCCAGCTCCTCAATATCTACAAACTCCACACTGCCGAATGTACGGGAAATCTCTTCCTTGGACGCCTTGGTACGCACAAAGAACCGTGTCTCATTCGTCTTGTAGTCAGCCAGCTTGACCGGCTCGGCATCCCAGTTCAGGATAATATGTGTATGCATATGCTTGACCATATCCACAATGTCTCCGACTACCGCACTCGCTGTCGGCAGTTTGCCCGCGCCGCTGCCGTAGAACATCGCGTCTCCAAGCATATTTCCCTTGACAAAAATCGCATTGAATACGTCATTGACATTATAGAGCGGATGGTCTGCCGGAATGAGGAACGGTGCTACCATCGCCACATAACCGTTTGCGGTCTGTCTGCTCATCGCGAGCAGCTTGATCGCGCGTCCCATCTCTTTTGCATACATAATATCGGTCGGTGTGATCTTTGTAATACCCTCGGTATGAATATCCTCGTAGTTCACCTGCTGTCCGCACACGAGTGATGTGAGGATCGCGATCTTGCGGCACGCATCGTAGCCCTCGACATCCGCCGTCGGGTCTTTCTCCGCATAGCCCTTTGCCTGCGCCTCTTTTAATACGTCATCAAATGCCAGACCTTCATTCGTCATTTTGGTCAGCATATAGTTTGTCGTACCATTGACAATGCCGCTGATCTCAACGATCTCGTCACCGGTAATCGAACTCATCAAAGGACGGATGATCGGAATACCGCCGCCGACACTCGCTTCAAACAGGAAGTTTACATTTTTCTCTGCCGCAAGCGCAATCAGCTCCGCTCCCTTGTCTGCCACCAAAGCCTTGTTCGAGGTCGTCACATGCTTTCCTGCCTCGAGCATCGCCTTTACAAATGTATATGCAGGCTCTACACCGCCCATCGTCTCAACAACTACACTGACCTCCGGATCGTTTGCGATCACCTGATAATCATGCACGATCTTGCTCTGGATCGGATCTCCCTCAAACTCTCTCAGATCCAGCACATATTTTACTTCCAGATCCTCCCCGGAAGTCTTTTTGATCCGTGCCCTGTTTTTCTCTAAAATCTCTACCACACCGGAACCGATCGTTCCGTATCCCATAACTGCTACTTTTACCATTTGTTTTTTACTCCCTCGCAAGTATTTTTAAGTAGTGCACGCCATCCTGCTGCTCGATGCGCTCCATCATCCGGTTCGCATCCGTTGCCTCCGGCAGAATGTCCACACTCAGCGTCAGCGATGCGATCCCATTGACCGGAATACTCTGATGGATCGTCAGAATATTGGCGTTGCTCTCCGCAATCGTTTTCAAAATCGCAGATAATAACCCCGGCTCGTCATCCAGCTGGATAACCATCGTGATCGTCCGCCCTTTCGCGTTGTCGTGAAAAGGAAAAATATCTTCTTTGTACTTGTAATAAGAACTGCGGCTGATGTCTACCCGCTCTGTCGCCTCCTGCACCGAGGCTACCCTGCCGGATTCCAGCAGTCGTTTTGCCTCCACAACGCGCAGCAGCACTTCGGGCACCGCTTTTTCTTTTAGCACATAGTAATTTGTCTTTTCTGTCATCATACGCTCCTGTGTTTGCCCTGCAAATACACTTGTACTCACCTGAAAGATAATACCACAAGAACGCAAATGACGCAAGACCTTATTCGTCCTGCGCCATGACAGCCCCTTGTGAGAGCCATTTTAAATATGCATTGATAAACGGATCCAGATCGCCGTCCAGCACCGCATCCACATTTCCCGTCTCGTAGCCCGTCCGACGGTCCTTGACCATCGTGTACGGCTGCATGACATAGGAACGGATCTGGTTGCCCCAGCCGATCTCCGTCACCTCACCGCGGATCTCCGCCTCTTTTTCCTCATTTTCCTGCCGGCGCAGCATGAGCAGCTTCGCCTTGAGCATCTGCATCGCCTTATCCTTGTTCATATGCTGTGACCGTTCATTCTGGCAGGTCACAACGATACCGGTCGGGAAATGCGTGATACGGATCGCAGAGGACGTTTTATTGATATGCTGTCCACCTGCCCCGCTCGAACGATAGGTATCGATACGGATATCCTCGTCCTTTACCTCGATATCGATATCTTCCTCAATATCGGGCATCACATCACATGACACAAAAGAAGTCTGACGCTTGCCCGCAGCATTGAACGGAGAGATACGCACCAGACGGTGTACACCCTTTTCCGATTTCAGATAGCCATAGGCATTCTCGCCGTTGACCTGAAAGGTCACGGATTTGATACCAGCCTCATCACCTTCATGGAAATCGAGCACTTCCACTGAAAATCCCTTGTCGTTTGCCCAGCGCGTGTACATGCGATACAGCATGGATGCCCAGTCACACGACTCCGTACCGCCTGCGCCCGCATTGAGCGAGACGATCGCCGCATCCCCGTCAAACTCGCCGGATAACAGCGTCTTGATACGAATCGCGTCATACGTCTTTTGATAGGTGGCTACCGCTTCCTCGATCTCCGGAATGAGCGAAGCATCATTTTCCTCCTCCGCCATCATGATCAAGGTCTCGATATCCTCATAGTGCGTCTCCAGATTATGGTATGTCTCGATGTCATCCTTGAGGCTCTTTAACGTTTTCATTTTCTGCTGGGAAATCTCTGTCTGATTCCAGAAATCAGGCGCCTCCATCTCCCGCTCCAATTCTTCAATACGCTTTGACTTATTCGCTAAGTCAAAGTGCATCCCTCACTTCCATCAGTGGTTCTTTCCACGTATTTAATAAAAACCGGTACTGGTCTAATTCTACCACAAATGTCACCTACTTTCTTTTTTGGTATTCTTATTGATATTTTTATTCATATATTTTTTGAGATTCTTTCTCGCCTACAGGCAGGCTGTCACTTCTGACCCTGCAATACCTCGATCGCCTTCAGAATCTGATTATCCTGCATCATATCATACGTTTCCGCATCCGGATCGAGATATTCATATTCAAGCTCAATATCCGGATCAATGCCCTCGCCCTGAATATTTTCACCGTTCGGGGTATAATATTTCGCCGTTGTCAGCTTGAACGCACTGCCGTCCGCCATCTGACGGATGCTCTGGACAATGCCTTTTCCAAACGTCGTCGTACCGATCAGCGTGCCGTATTTGAAATCACGGATCGCTCCCGCAAAAATCTCGGAGCTGCTCGCGCTGTTTTCATTGATCAGCACGACCATCGGATAATCCATGCATGCGGCGTCCGATTTATATTCTTTTCGATTGCCGTTTTTATCCTCTGTCCAGACAGTCACACCCTCCGGCAGAATCTGATCCAGAATATCCGTTACGGAATTGATCATACCGCCCGGATTGTCACGCAGATCGACGATCATCGATTTCATTCCCTGCGATTCGAGATCCTTCATGACATCCGCAAACTCCGTCGCCGTCTTGTCGCCAAACTCCGCGATCATAATATAACCGATCCCGCCGTCCAGCATCTGACCGCTCAGGGTCGGCACATCCACAATATCGCGTGTCACATCCAGCTCAAGATATCCGGCATGACCTTTCCGGTAGAGCTTTAAATGTACCTTTGTGCCCTTTTCACCGCGGATATGTGTGACAAGCTCTGTCAATTCCATCGATGTTGCCGTGATGTCATCCACCTGTACGATAATGTCTCCGTTGCGGATATCCGCCTTTTGTGCCGGACTGCCCTCATACACATGGTTGACCGTCACCTGCATCGTACCGGGGTCCTGCTGTAACACAGCGCCGATCCCGCTGAGCGAAGCGGTTGCGGAGATCATCATGCTCTCATATTCCTCCGGCGTATAATATGCCGAATAACGGTCACCGATGCCTTCAAACAGACCCTTGTAGAGTCCGTCTACGAGATCCTCCGTATCGACATCCTCATAATAATAAGTACGGATCGCAGTCACCAGCCGCTCGATCTTGCTCTGAACCGAAGCGCTCAGCACCTCCGTGCTGTCTGTCGTCGTCTGCGACATCTGTGCCATGTTATTTTTCGCCTTGCTGATACTCGCCATCGGAATGACTAAAAATACGACCAGACACAGCGCAAGCACCGTCAGCCCGCCGATCGAGAGTCCTTTGTAAAAAGCCCCCCTTTTCTCAGCCTCTACCCTGCGCATCTCCTCGCGCAACGCATCCGCATCCGCGATCTGCTCCTCTGACAGTTGCAGTTCTTCCTTTTCATCCATATACAAAAACCTACACCTTCAAATGCTTTCGAATCGTCGTGAAGCTTCCCATAAAACCGATTCCCACGCCTAAGATCAGTCCGACCGGCGCAAGCGTGCGGAACACGGTGCCAACCGGCAGAAAGCTCAACATGCTGCTCAGGAAATTAAATTTGTCCATAATATACACGATCAGTCTGCTATACAGGAAATACAGCACCACAAGCGGCAGGATCGATCCGATCAGTCCGATCAGAATACCCTCTACGACGAACGGCGCACGCACGAAAAAGTCGGTCGCGCCGATCAGCTTCATAATGCCGATCTCCTCTTTGCGGACAGCAATACCGACCATGACCGTATTGCTGATCAAAAAGACCGCTACACACAGCAGGATCAGAATGATACCCGCCGATACATAACCGATCAACCGGTTAAAGTCCGATAACGTATTCGCTACGATCTCGGATCTGCGCACCTCACGCACACCCTGTAAATTTTCCAGATAGGTGACGAGCGAATCCTGCATCGACACATCATTCAGATAGATCTCATAGCTCTCGGACTTTTGCAGCGGGTTGTCGTCTCCGAAGCCCTCTGCCAGATCTTCGTGTCCTTCAAAATAGACCTGTGAAAACTCTTTCCACGCATCATCCGCGGACTTGAAATTATACGCGGACACTTCCGGTCGTTCCTTAATCTTGTCTCCGATCTCCGCGATCTGCTGGGGCGTGACATCATCCTTGAACAGCACCGTGACTGCCACACCTTCCTCTGCATTTTTTACCATCGCCTGAAAATTGGTCACGATCGCAAAAAACAGTCCAAACAAGAAAATACAGGCTGCCATCGTCGCGATAGAAGCCAGTGAAAACATTTTATTTCTCCATATGTTTTTAATGCCCTGCTTGAGCGAATAGAAAAATGTACTAATTCTCATCGTCATCACCACCCATACCGTCTGTCAGAGAATCTGAAACGACAGTTCCTTTCTGAATCGTAATGACACGCTTCCCCATCGCACGCACGATCTCCATGTTATGTGTCACGACAACAACGGTCGTGCCGCGGGAATTGATCACTTCGAGAAGATTCATGATCTCCCACGCATTATTATTGTCGAGGTTTCCTGTCGGCTCATCCGCCAGCAGGATACGGGGATTGTTGACAAGCGCCCGCGCAATCGCTACACGCTGCTGTTCTCCACCGGACAACTGTCGGGGGAACGAGCGGTACTTTGCTGCAAGACCTACCATAGACAGCATCATCGGCACCTTCTGGCGGATGCTGCGGTTCGACGCTCCGACCACACGCTGCGCAAATGCCACATTGTCATATACATTCCGGTCCTTGAGCAACCGGAAATCCTGAAAGACGCATCCGATATTTCTGCGGAAATACGGCACTTTGCGGTGCGGCAGCTTACGAATATTGGTACTGTTGATCGTGATGTCTCCGGAAGTCGGCTCCAGCTCCTTTAAAAGCAGCTTGATGAGCGTGGACTTTCCGGAACCACTGTCTCCTACGATAAACACGAACTCGCCCTCTGAAATATGGAGCGAGACATCATTTAATGCGGGTATGCCCTGTGAAAAGGACTTACTCACATGTTCCAGACGAATCATAGAACCTCCTTAACTCTCCGGTCAATAATCCATAGACTCCATATATTTCATATACTGAACGACCATCAGCGCAATCTTAAACGTGATAGCGTCCTCAAATATACGCAGATCCAGACCGGTACTTTTCTGTAGTTTATCCAGACGATAAACCAATGTATTACGGTGAATGTAAAGCTGACGGGATGTTTCAGATACATTCAGATTATTTTCAAAAAACTTGTTGATCGTCATCAGCGTTTCTTCATCGAAATCATCCGGCGATCTGCCTCCGAAGATCTCCCTGATAAACATTTTACACAGCGGAATCGGTAACTGATAGATCAGACGGCCGATACCGAGTGCCGCATACGCAATAATATCCTTATCCTCAAAAAAGATCTTTCCGACATCAAGCGCCATGCGCGCCTCCTTGTAAGAGCGCGATACCTCCTTGATCTCTTTCACAATCGAACCATACGCAATATGTACGTCCGTATTGCCGCTACCGACAAACACCGAGCGGATCGCCTCGGCAGACTTATTCAGTTCGGGATAGCCCTCGCCCTCGAGCAGCTCCCGCACGACAATAATATTCTTCTCATCGACTGCGGTGACAAAATCATGGTTCTTGCCGTGGAAAACGCTGCGCACACGCTCCAACTCGTTGCCGTCCTTCTCACGGTTCGTCTCGATGATAAATACCGCACGGGGCACATCGATCTCAATGTGGAGCTTCTTCGCACGGTTGTAGATATCAACCAGCAGCAAATTGTCCAACAACAGATTTTTGATAAAGTTATCCTTATCAAAACGCTCCTTGTACGCGACAAGCAGATTCTGGATCTGGAACGTCGCGATCTTTCCGAACATATACGCATCCTCGGTATCCCCGCATGCCAAGAGCACATACTCTAACTGATGTTCGTCAAACACCTTGAAAAACTGGCATCCCTGCACCACCTGCGAATCCGCCGGGGATTCCATAAATGCACGCGCCGGCTCAATATAATTATCCGCCTCAGGAAATGTCGAAGCGAGAACGGTCCCCTCTGTGTCAATGACACACAGATCGTTCCTCGTAATACCCTTTAATCCGTCTATTGTATTTTGCAAGATCTGATTTGATATCATATCGGCTCCTCCCGTCCTTCATGTTATATGCGCGTTAGACAATTTTCACAATAAAAAAATGTGGAATCCTGCGCAAGAAAGACTTTGTGTATCTCATTTTAATGCAAATCAACAAAAAAGGGAAGAGGAAATGCTATATTTTTTATGCTAATATTCTAAAAAACCTTCCCCCAACACCTCATTTGCATCCGTCACAATGACAAATGCACGTGGATCGAGTTCTTTGACACAATCTTTAAAGTCCAAAACTTCCTTTTTCCCGACAACGCAAAACAGCATTTTTCGCATTTCATCGGAATACATGCCCTGTGCCGGTATCGCTGTGCAGCCGCGGTCCATCTCGTATAAAATATGCTCCGCGATCTCTGTCGAGCGGTCCGAAACGACAAATATCATCTTTGAATAGTTCAGTCCGTCGAGAATCGTATCCGATACCTTCGTCACGATCGCCACCGATATGATCGCATACAATGCCGGCCGCGCGCCCACCAGATAATATCCGGCGGCAATGATCGCACCATCCAGCACGAGCAGAATCTGCGCAATCGAATAATTACGGAATTTGCGGTGCAGCAGGGACGCGACCAGATCCGTACCACCCGTCGCATTGCCAGTGCGGAATACAAGTGCGATCCCGACTCCACTGATCAGTCCGCCATACAACGCTGCGAGCAGATAATCACCCTTCGCCAGATCCATCGGCGGGATGACCGCCAGCCACACCGACAGCAGCAGCGCGGCGACCGCCGTCCTGCGCACAAACTGTCCGCCCATGACAAACCATGCGATAATAAACGCCGGCAAATTCAAAGCGATATTTGTAAACCACAACGGAATACCTCCGGGAACCAGTCCCGTTGTCATCCGGCGGATAATAATACCGAGTCCGGTAAATCCACCGTTGACCATGCCCATCGGGTCAAATACTGCCTGTACTGCCAGCGCAATGAGACCGCTTCCCGCAGCCAGCAGAATATAATCCCTGACCACCTCTTTTTTCTTTTTATGAATACGTGCCATAACCTGTAGATATTCCTGCGTAACTGCTTTTCACAATTACTTTCCTTCCCCATGATCATCATACTGGTTCACATGCATCTTAAATCTGCCAAAGTGAATCAGCCGCTTCATCCGCCAGCCGAATCCTTTTTTCTCCATAAGCAGTCCGTAGTTCTCGCCAAGTCCGTACCACAGCTTTGCCAACAACTTACTGCGGTTTTTCATGAGAAACTCCTCCTGCTGCGGGGTCGGCATAACAGATAATATGATATCCGGCGCCGCACTGTTGATCTCATTGATCATGCGATCCAGATCGTCCGGATACTCTTCAATACTATATTGTCCGACAATCTTCAGTTTTTCATACCGCCGCGCCAAAATTTCTTTTATTTTATCGAGTGCCACATTTTTTGCTGCAACGAGATAGACCTGCTGCTGCCCGCGCTGTAACCGTTTCATCAGTTCCGTAAAGAACAAATGATCCGAAGCCTCTCTGATGCGCTGGTTGGACGTAATGCCCGCCACGCTAAGTATCTCCGGATCTTCGACTACAATCAGGTCTGCCTGTTCTACAAACGATTTTTCCTCCCCGGAACCGCTGCTCACCTTCATCAACGACTGCATGGATACTGTCAAAAACATGCATAGCCGTTCACTGTGCAACGCCTCCTGCGCCAGCTGCAGCTCGTCCCTCAGTGAATAGTTCGGGAAGGTCATTCCCAAAAGCTGTATCTGTTTAATCATAAGCCACCTATATCTTTTTTAGAATCCGTGGATAGTATACCAGAATGATATACTTTTTTCAACCGGCAGAAACTGTCTGATAATTCCAGACAGTTTTCCACCGTATTCCGACATGATCCATAGTTTTTTTACATCTCGATTGTCAAGCATTTTTCGACAAAATATCCCATATTTTGCATATTTATCGTATGTGCACAAAACTTTTGTTCGCTTGTTTTACTATGTAAACCACAAAATTTGTCACTTTTTCTGTGGATAATGTGAATAACTTCGTGTATAACTCGCTTTTGTCGATAAAATCGTTTTTTTAATGTGAATAACTTTTTTCTTTGGTGTGATCTTTTTGCGTCGGCTTTTCTCTATTTTTTATCGTTTTGTGCAATTTGCCTTTTCGTAGCTGGTAGCAACAATTAACCACAAAGCAATTTTCAATAAATTCGGTGGAATTTTATATCAAAAAAAGAGACCCCATTTTTTATGAGGTCTCTGACGTATACATATATTATTGGAAGATATTAGAAAATTCTACGAACTGCAAGTACGGTTCTGTAAGTAATCGGTGATGTATACTTGATTCCGGTCTCCGGAGAGCTTGCATGAACCAATGTATTGTTTCCAGCATAGATACCTACGTGTCCGCTGTAGCATACGATATCGCCCGGCTGGATCTCATCAATGCTCACACCGTATCCGACGCTGCGAAGCGCGCTGGATGAGTGCGGAAGTGATACACCAAAAGCTGCATATACTGCCATAACAAATCCTGAACAGTCGGCGCCGTTTGTCAAGCTGCTGCCACCGTAGCGATACGGATTGCCGACAAACTGACATGCGTAGTTTGCAACAGCCTGTCCGTTTGATCCGGACGGAGCGCTGTATGAGCGTTCACTCGAGCTGCTGGAGCTGCTTGATGATGAGCTGCTGCTTGATGAACTTGATGAGGAACTACTGCTGCTGGAGCTGCTTGATGAAGAACTGCTGCTACTGCTGCTCTGGCTTGCTGCGGCACTCTGTTCTGCTGCTGCGGCTGCTGCCAGACGATCAGCTTCTTCCTCTGCTAAACGCTGTGCTTCCTCTTCCTTGGACTCTGCATATGTGTACTGGGTCGCTAAGGTTACATAATCAGCGGATACATATCCGTCGCCACCTTCTACTGTGACCTTTACCCAACCCTGATTTTTCTTTGACTCGCTGACAACGATCAGTTCTTCACCTTCGGGTACGAGCTCGATGACTTTGGAATCACCGTCTGCTTTTTCTCTGACGCGAAGTGTCTGTGTATCTACGGTAGCGACTCTGCTGCCGACCTTTTTCAAAAGCTTCTTGGTTCCAGTCTTGACATAGTCAGCCTTTACATAGCCAGTCACATTGCCGGATTTGATCTTGTACCAACCGTCTTTTTCTTTCAATACGGTTCCTACAGACTCGTCATAGAGCTTTCCTAAAACCTTGCTGTTCTCGTCTGCACGTGCGCGGACATTTACATATCCCTCAACATCTGCAACGATCATCACTTTCTTTTTTGACTTTTTGGTCTCTTCCTCTACCACACCCTCTGTCTCATCCGCTACGGCGCGGCTCTCTGCTGCGGTAACGGTCTGTACAGCGGTCGTCTCCTTTGCTACCATATCTGAGGAAATCGTGTTCTCTGCCAGATACTGTGATAACAGAAGTGAGATACCCGATGTCGGTGATGATGCAGTCAACTCAGATGTCACATTTACGTTAGTAAAACCTGTTGCGCCTGCAATCGGTGCTGCTCCTACGCTCACCGTGCTCGTTGCCAGTGTCAGTGCACTCGCTACACAGCAGGTTGTTCTTCGTAATGCTCTATAGTTCATTTTACCCTCCAAACGTATAATTCTTTCAACTTTATGTTTATTTGTTACGAATTTGTTACATTTGTTACATTGCCATTATAGCAAGGTTATGTAACTATGTCAACCACTAGATTTTGTCAATTATTTCCAGCGTTGCACTTTTTGTGTATTGGTGTTATACTGGCAGTAACAAAAGGAGCAATCCTGTGACTTAGAATGCTATACAGAAAGGTGGAATGGCTATGGAAATCGGTGCTCTTGCTTCGACCGCATTATATCAAATGAATCAGACCTCCTCATCAATCGGCGGCTTTGACACCCCTTCGGATCTCGGTGTCGCAATGCTCAGCAAGCAGTTGGAAGTCAGCCAGACCAGTGGCGAGGCGCTCGTCCGCGCGATGGAGCTGTCCGTAAACCCCGCAATCGGAAGCAATGTAGATCTTTACGTATAAGTCTATAGGGTATTAAAAAAGAGCCGTTCGCGGCTCTTTTTTATATCCTGACACTATAACAAGCGAATGCTTTTCTCCGTGATCTCGATCCTGCGCTCCTTATACAGACGTCCGACCGCGCGCTTGAAGGCGGCTTTGCTCATCTGCATCTCCCGCATGATGATCTCCGGCGATGCCTTGTCATTAAACGGCAACACACCGGCGTATTCTTCGATGACACGCAGCACCTTCTGCGCATCCGTATCCATCTGTGTCTCCTTATTGGCACGCCGTGAAAGATCCAGCTTGCCATCAGCCTTCACATCGGTCACACGCGCCTCGATGATATCCCCGATCTTCAGATCCGAAGTGTCCTCGCTGCGCGGAATCATCGCTGAATAGCGGTCATCCACCGCTACGAACGTACCGAAATCATGTCCAAACTCATAGACTCTGCCGGTCACGGTCTCCCCTTTTTCGTAAGGAGCGTCTGTTTCCAGCTTGTCATACAGATGCTTCATACTCGCGCACAGTCTGGAGCTCTTGTCCAGATACAGCGTCACAAGTACCTCGTCGCCCTCGCGCACCTTTCCGTTCATTTCTTTATATGGAAGAAACAGATCCTTTTCCAGTCCCCAGTCCAAAAATGCACCGATCTTCCCGATCTGCGACACGGTCAGTACTGCCAGTCCGCCCAGCGTCAGTTTCGGTTTTGCACAGGTCGCAATTATGCGGTCCTGTGAATCACGGTACAAAAACACCTCCATTGAATCTCCGAGCACCGCATTTGCCGGTACCTGTGATTTCGGCAGCAATACTTTCTCCTGCGCATCACGGCTCTCCGCCAGATATACGCCAAAGGCTACCTGTTTTACAATGGTCAGTGTCTGATATTCTCCTAATCTCATTTTTTCTCCTAACTCCCAAACGATTTTCTATCTGTCTCACTCCGTTGTGCACTGCATCGAAACGCGCGCACCTGCCTTCTCATAAAACAGCAGATTGGCATACGCTGCTCCATCCTCATTGCACAGTCCTACCGCTGTGCAGGACGGCTCTACCGATACATGCGGGCAGATCACATCCCCCAGCACCGCGGGTCTGCGGTATTCCGCCCAGATCCGGTGCACCTTAAAATTCTCCGGCAGGCATTCCTCACCGATCAAAATATATTTTGCATTGTTGACATGCTGATTCGTATCTATGAAATAGTGCGGTACGTGAATCGGGGTCCGCTCCTCCCCCTGCGGCAGACGCGGCAGCTTTCTCCCGAGATACTCCATATCCAGCTTCGGCTCCGGCGGATATTTCTCAACCATTTGCGGCAGCGGGCGCATCGGTTTTCCGCTGTCTGTATCCACACATACCCACACCGAATCAGCACCTAAAATCAGTTCGCCCTGCGCGTCCTCGATCTTAAAATTACGCAGTCCGAAGAAATCCCGCATCTCATACGGCCATGTGCTGATCAAAAGCTGCTCACCCAGCTTCGGATAACGCAGGATATCCACCTGCCAGCTGCTCAGAATCCATGCCGTGTGGTTTTCGGTCAGAAAATCCAGCCCGATACCGAGATCCTCGGATTGAAAGGTACAACAGTCCTGCAAATAGTCCAGCAGGGCAGTCAGTGTCGCCTCATGATGATTGTTGCACTCGCTGTAGCGAACACGTGTCTGAAATGAATACATTTTTTACGCTCCTACCTGTCACTCACTGAAATTCATGATTTTCACATAAGTGTACCACATTTGCAGCGCTTTTACTATCCTTTTTCTGTGGCTTTTCAAATAATGGCACGGACTTTCCTTTTTATGCACACCTGATACATTTTGTCAACTGAATCAGCAAGGTCGGTATAAATGCCAGTATCACAATCCAGCCATAATTTGCAGCCGGTATGTTGGCTACCGTAAACAGCGTATGCAGTCCCGGTATCAGCAGAACAAGTGCAAGCAAAAGCGCACCGGCGGCAAACGCATAGATGCTATACTTGTTAGACTGTAATCCCAATTTGAATATAGACTGTTCTCCACGGCAGTTAAATCCATGAAAAAGCCTTGCCAGTGTCAATGTTGCAAATGCCATTGTAGAAGCAAGCGCTGCACTTTCTTTCAGCCCTATATGGTAGGCTGTCATAGATGCAATGGCAATCAAAGCACCCTGCAGCAGCATTTTCCACACAAAATCTTTCGTCATAATACCAAGTTTCGGGTCTCGCGGTTTCTGCGAAAGAAGGCTGCTGTCTGCCGGTTCCATACCGATCGCGAGGGCGGGAAGCGAGTCTGTAAGCAGGTTAATAAAGAGCAGATGAACCGGAGCAAACGGCATCGCAAGCCCGGCAATGCTTGCATAAAGAACCGCCAAAATTCCTGCCGTATTTCCGGAGAGCAAAAACAAAATTGCATTTTTTATATTGCGGTATACGTTTCTTCCATTCGCCACTGCCTTGATGATTGTCGCAAAATTATCATCAGACAGAATCATTGCTGCGGCATCCTTCGATACCTCTGTTCCGGTAATTCCCATCGCTACACCGATGTCCGCTTTCTTTAATGCCGGAGCGTCATTTACACCATCTCCGGTCATTGATACAATATTGCCTTTTCGCTGCCATGCCTCCACGATGCGGATTTTGTTTTCCGGTGAGACACGTGCATACACCGAGATATTTGTGATCTCTTTGTCAAGCTCCTCATCTGTCAACGCATCCAGTTCTGCACCTGTCAGTGCGAGATCCCCCTCCGCGTATATTCCAATCTTTTTGGCAATGGCGACTGCTGTCACCTTGTGATCTCCTGTAATCATGACTGTTTTGATTCCGGCACGTTTTGCGTCTGCAACCGCCTGTACTGACTCCGGACGCGGCGGATCAACCATGGAGATCAGTCCAAGAAACGTAAAACCATATTCTGTATCCACACTTAAGACTTCATCGCTTTCCTTGTACGCAAATGCCAGAACACGCAGACCCTTTTCTGAAAATAACTGATTCTGCCTTTTGATTTTATCTTTTTCTGCTGCAGACATCGGACGGATTTCTTCCCCACAGCGAACACTCTCACACCGGTCGAGCAACACATCAACCGCACCTTTTGTAAGTATGGTCGGTACTCCGTGCAGACTATATTTTGTACTCATCAGCTTGCGGTCTGAATCAAAAGGCACTTCTTCGATTCGTGTCATCATTTGCCGCACAACTTCTTCTTTCAATCCGGCTTTTGCAAAAAAGGAGTCTTCCGGCACAGATATCCGGTGAAACATCTCCAGCAATGCGTATTCTGTTGGATCTCCAATACCTTTTCCGTCCACAATGGATGAATCATTGGTGAGAACCGCATCATACAGCAGATACCGGTGAGTTGTTTCACAGACATCCAGCTGCTCCGGTTTTAACTCCACGCCATTTATATAAACATCCTGCACGGTCATTTTGTTCTGGGTAAGTGTTCCTGTCTTATCTGAACATATGACAGATACACAGCCCAGACTCTCCACTGCCTTTAAATCCTTGATAATCGCATTTTGTCTCGCCATCTTCTGTGTACCAAACGCCTGCACGATCGTGACAATGGAGCTGAGCGCCTCCGGAATTGCAGCAACCGCGAGTGCCACCGCAAACATCAGTGAATCAAGCATTGGCATTTTCCTGTACAGACACAGTCCAAACACCACCGCACAGACAATCATAATAAATACTGCCAGTCTGCCACTGAATTTATCCAGACTTTCCTGCAACGGTGTCTTGCGCTCCTTGGATGCATTCATCAGTCCTGCGATTTTTCCAAGCTCCGTCTCCATTCCTGTCGCTGTGACAAGCACCTCCGCACGGCCATACGTTACCAGACTTCCTGAATACACCATATTTTTCCGATCTGCCAGCGGCACATCCGCTTCCAAGATGCCATCCTGCTTTTCGACGTTTGTCGATTCTCCTGTCAGAGAGCTTTCGTTTACCTGCAGGGAATAATTGTTCAGGATTCTGCCGTCTGCCACAATCATATCGCCCGCTTCTAACATAACGATATCTCCCGGCACTACCTCTCTGGACGGAATCTCCTGCCTGATGCCATCTCGCATCACTTTTGCATTTGGGGATGAGAGTTGTTTTAAACTCTCCAATGATTTTTGCGCCTTGACATGCTGCACCGTACCAAGCACCGCATTCATGATAAGAACTGCGAAAATAACAATGGTACTCTCAACATTTCCGGAAAACATAGAAATAACCGCGGCAATCACAAGAATGATGACCAGCAAATCTGCAAACTGGCTGAAAAATACCTGCAGGGTAGTCTTTTTCTTTCCCTCCTGCAATATATTTTCACCCTTTTGACTCCTGATTTGTTCTACCTCCGCGACGGACAAACCAGCCTCTGTTACATGGAACATCTGCCGCAGGTCATCTCCGGACTGTGTCCAATACTTCTGTTCTTTCATGCATACGCCCTCCTTGTTCAACTTATTATTTGTTGTGTCGTAAGTTTTCTTTCGTATGCACGAAAAAAGAGACCTCTACCGCACAACAAATGTACGATAAAAGTCTCGTTCCTTTTCATCTCAAAGTGTACTGCCCGGTTATCGTCCTACTAATATGTGTAGTAGAGATAACGTGATGACGTCCAGTACAACATCGGCTGTCCGATGCGAACTACTCCCTTAAATCAAAACTATGTTATCATAAAAGCATGGCGAATGCAAGATCCTAATTATGATTAGTTTCACTCTATTACAGCCAATTCTGTTCTATCGTCCGCTCTAACTGCATAAACATATCTCATACAATCCTACCATGCCAGCAATTTCTACATTTCCATATGGTTCTTTATAAGAAAAAATATCTTTCAAATTAACCAGTGCTGCTTTGAAATTTTCAAATTTTTTCATATAACACTACCCCCTCACTTTTAATAGACTCCAATAGGCGTTTGCGAAACGCCACAAGCCGCATAAATACGGCATTTTTTTGTTACCAAATTAAAATAACTCCTCACCGG
>CAKRFN010000022.1 GCA_934320655.1 uncultured Eubacterium sp. | reverse complement strand
ACAAAGCATTGTGCGCCGCACCCATCAGCATGGGCCGGGGTTAGACTCCCGTGGAGCTGTGCCAGCAGCCGTCCGTATTGCCTCTTTATTATGCGATAAAATTTAGTTAGTTTTTCTATGTGTCGCATTTCTGCGAAAGGGAGGTGCATCATGACTTGTGAAAAACAGGTTCAGATAAAAGATAAGTTTTGCCTTACGATTGACGAGGCAGCAGAATATTTCAATATTGGCGAGAAAAAGCTGAGAAAAATTGTTGCTGATTATATAGACTCCGGATTTGTGATCCAGAACGGAGTGAAGGTGCTGATTAAGCGGAAACGCTTTGAGGATTTCTTGGAAGATATAACGGCATTATAACTTCAACCTGTGACTGGCGCACAAAAAGGAAAAATCAAGCATATTTGAACATCGTGCAAAGCGGAGATTGTGTGTACCTCTTTAACTAAATATAGAAAATGAGCCTTGAGCATGATATAATGTTTGTATATCGTGTGCGAGGCTCTTTTTTATGGAAAGGAGCACGGTCATGAGCGGTAAAAGACGAGATAACAAGAACCGCATTCTTCGTAATGGAGAGAGCCAACGCAAAGATGGACGATATGCTTTCAAATATGTCGATGCCAATGGGCAGGTGCAATTTGTTTATAGCTGGAAACTTGAAAAGACTGATAAAACGCCAACGGGAAAACGTGATGATATTTCTCTGCGTGAAAAGGAGAAGATGATCCAGAGAGATTTGTATGACGGGATTGTTCCAAACGGCGGTGAAATGACGGTCCTCCAGCTCGTAGAGAAATATGTGCTGCAAAAGACAGGGGTTCGCCATAATACCGAAGCAGGATATAAAACGGTAATCAACATTATCAAGAAGGATAGCTTTGGTAAGCAGCGGATTGACAGAGTAAAGATATCCGATGCGAGAGCCTGGCTTATCAAGCTGCAGAAGGATGGCAGGAGTTATAGTTCCATTCATTCCATCCGTGGTGTTGTGAGGCCTGCATTTCAGATGGCGGTCGATGATGATTTGTTACGCAAAAATCCATTTGAGTTTCAGCTTGCTACGGTTATTGTCAATGACAGCGTAACAAGACAAGCAATTACACGAAAACAAGAACGAGTATTTTTAGAGTTTGTAAAGAACGATAAGCATTTTTCAAAATACTATGAGGGTATCTATATCCTGTTCAAAACTGGACTTCGTATTTCTGAGTTCGTTGGGCTGACGACCCAGGACATTGATCTGAAAAAGCGAACGATTGATGTGAACCATCAGTTGCAGCGGACCCGGACGATGGAGTATGTGATTGAGGATACAAAGACCAATGCCGGTACGAGGGTTCTTCCTATGACGGATGATGTTTACGAGTGCTTCAAGAGCATTTTGGAAAACAGACCGAAGCCAAAGGTGGAGCCGATGATTGGTGGAAGAATGGGTTTTCTGTATCTGGATAAGAACGACCGTCCAATGGTAGCCATGCACTGGGAAAAATACTTCCAGCATATTTGCCAGAAGTACAATAACCTTTACAGAGTGCAAATGCCAAAGGTCACGCCTCATGTGTGCAGGCACACTTATTGTTCTAACATGGCTAAGAGTGGCATGAACCCTAAAACCCTACAATACCTCATGGGACATTCGGATATCGGAGTTACCTTGAACACCTACACCCATCTGGCCTTTGAGGACGCCGAAAACGAGCTGAAACGGGTCGTAAATGGCGAGTAGTAAAACCGTGAAATCGAGATCAAATTACTACTTTTTGTACTACTTTTGGGGGCAAAGATATACCAACTTATGCTACGATATGCCACGGCAACAAAGAAATGCCAATCACCTAAAAACCTTGATATATCAAGGAAATCAAGCAAAATCAAGGAGTTTAAGATAGATGATTAAAATACTTTTCATTTGCCACGGCAACATCTGCCGTTCCACAATGGCAGAAAGTGTATTTACATATATGGTAAACCGTGATAATCTGGAATCTCTGTTTGAGATCGATTCGGCGGCGACGAGCAGGGAGGAGATCGGTAACGGACCGCATTATGGGACGGTGCGCAGGCTCGGGCAGGCGGGGATTCCGGTTGTGCCGCATCGGGCGAGACAGATGACGAGAGAGGATTATCTGTATTATGATTATCTGATCGGGATGGACAGTGCGAATATCCGTAATATGACGCGGATTGCCGGTGGATCGGATGCGGCAGGGAAGATCTATAAGATGCTTTCGTTTGCGGATTATGAGAAGAATCGGAAATTAAAAGAGGCGCGTGATGTCGCTGATCCGTGGTATACGGGGGATTTTGAGGCGACGTATCAGGATATTGTAGCGGGCTGCGAGGGTTTGCTTGCTTATTTATTAGATAATTAGTGATTGCGAAAGCACTTGCATTATCACAATAAAATCAGGAGAACTAACATGAGTATTTTAAATGTCGAACACTTATCGCACGGTTTCGGTGATCGTGCGATTTTTGAGGATGTATCATTTCGCTTGCTGAAAGGCGAACATATCGGGCTGGTGGGTGCCAACGGAGAGGGCAAATCCACGTTTATGAATATTATTACCGGAAAACTGATGCCGGATGAGGGAAAGGTCGAATGGGCGAAAAATGTTCGGGTCGGCTATCTGGATCAGCATACGGCGTTAGAAAAGGGAATGACGATCGAATCGGTGCTGAAATCAGCGTTTGACTATTTATTCGAGATGGAAACGACGATGAATGGCATCTACGAGAAACTTGGCGAGGCATCGCCGGAGGAGATGGACGAGCTGATGGCGGAGGCAGGTACGATACAGGATCTGCTGACCATGCATGATTTTTATATGATCGATGCGAAGGTGGAGGAGGTCGCAAGGGCACTCGGAATTCTGGATCTGGGACTGGACAAGGATGTGACCGATCTGAGCGGCGGACAGCGGACGAAGGTGCTGATGGCAAAGCTGCTGTTGGAAAAGCCGGACATTCTCCTTTTGGACGAGCCAACAAACTATCTGGATGTGGAGCATATCGAGTGGCTGAAACGCTACCTGAACGATTATGAGAACGCATTTATACTGATCTCGCATGATGTATCGTTTTTAAACAGTGTGGTCAATCTGATCTATCACATGGATAATAAGCAGCTTAACCGCTATGTGGGCGATTATGACAAATTCATGGAAGTCTACGAGATGAAGAAAGCGCAGCTCGAGGCGGCGTATAATAAGCAGCAAAAAGAAATCGCAGACTTGAAGGATTTTGTGGCGCGCAACAAGGCGCGCGTGGCGACGCGGAATATGGCGATGTCGAGACAGAAAAAGCTCGACAAAATGGATGTGATCGAGCTGGCGGCAGAAAAGCCCAAGCCGGAGTTCGATTTTCAGATGGCACGCACGCCGGGCAGATATATTTTTGAGACAAAGGATCTGGTGATCGGATATGATGAGCCGCTGTCCACAGCGCTGAATCTACAGATGGAACGTGGGCAGAAGATCGTGCTGACCGGAGCGAACGGTATCGGAAAGACAACGCTTTTAAAAAGCATTTTAGGTCTGATCAAGCCGTTGCAGGGACAAGTGGAGCTGGGTGATTATCTGGAGATCGGATATTTTGAGCAGGAGATGGATCAGTCGGTCACGACGACCTGTATTGAAGAAATATGGAAGGAATTTCCGGCGTATTCGCAATATGAGATCCGCAGCGCGCTGGCAAAATGCGGCTTGACGACGAAGCACATCGAGAGTCAGGTGCGTGTGTTATCCGGTGGTGAGCAGGCGAAGGTGCGCCTGTGCAAGCTGATGAACCGTGCGACAAATATCCTGTTGCTGGACGAGCCGACAAACCATCTGGATGTCGAGGCAAAGGATGAATTAAAGCGCGCGCTGTCTGAGTACAAGGGTAGCATTCTCATGGTCTGCCATGAGCCGGAGTTTTATGAAGGGCTGGCGACGGATGTGTGGGACTGTTCACAGTGGACGACACGTTTATTATAATAGAAGAAATTTTTAAAGGAGAGCAGGATGGAGGATATTTTTGTTACGTTTCCCGACAAAGAAGCGTTTGACCGGTATTGGAGTGAGACATATGAGCCGCTGACTTATGAAGATGTCCGCGATGCATATGAGAATTATGTGGAGGAAGTACAGAAGCATATTTTTATCAGTGATTATGAGGCAGCCGGTGCGATCAGCAGGGATGACTTTATGGAAAATCTGTCAGAGCAGGCACAGTTTGCGTTTCAGGATGCATTGACGGAGATTTTTTATGATAAGAATCCGGATTTATATGAGACCGCATTTGCGATATTTGAAGAGGCACAGTTGCAGCAAAATGGGAAAGGGACGATTGCCGCGACGTTTCATCAGGAGTATGACCGCTTGTACCAGGAGTTTGTGAAACGCATGTTTGACACCTGTTTTGCATAGAAAAGGAGTAGCTGCTTGACGGAATTAGAACAGTATTACAATAAATTTAATGAGGAAAAACGTTTGCAGAGCCGTCACGGGCAGGTTGAGTATCACACGACGATGCACTACATTCATCGTTATCTCGACCGCTTGCAGGAGGAACAAAAAAACTGGATGAAACAGGAAGGCGGAGCGGCAATTCCAAGTGGAGCGGCAATTCTGCATAAAGAAACGCGTCAACGTGTGGAATCAGACCGGCATGTGGAGCACACCCCACTTCGCATCATCGATATCGGCGCAGGCACGGGGCGCTACAGCGTGGCGCTGGCAGAGGAAGGTTATGATGTGACGGCGGTTGAGCTGGTGAAATACAATCTCGGTATTTTAAAGCAAAAAGGGGCAAACGTGAAGGCATATCAGGGAAATGCGTTAAAGCTCAAGCGGTTTGCGGACAACAGCTTTGATCTGGCATTATTGTTCGGGCCGATGTACCATCTGCACAGCGATGAGGAGCATGTGCAGGCGCTGGCGGAGGCAAAGCGTGTCGTTCGTTCGGGAGGATATATCATGGTCGCATACGTGATGAACGATTACAGCGTGATCAAATACGGATTTATGGAAAATCACATCGCGGAGCGCATGAAACGCGGCGAGCTGACCGACGATTTCCAGATTCTCCACAATGAAAATGAGCTGTACGATTATGCGAGACTCGAACAGATCGACGCATGGAATGCGGCAGCAGGGCTTTCGAGGGAGCTTATGATCGCGCCCGACGGGGCGGCAGACTATATTCGTCCCATGCTCAATGCGATGGATGAGGAGACATTTGAGTTGTTTTTACAGTATCAGCTAAAAAACTGTGAGCGGCGGGAGCTGCTCGGCGCGAGCTCGCATACGCTGGATATTTTACGCGTCTGATGCCGGAATCCATGTTTACAATTTCCCCAAAAGGTGGTATAGTTTCCGAGGATGGTACTCGCAAACGCGGGACTGTACCCTTTTTTGGAGGAAATTAAATCATGAAAAACACAGTATTGACGCTTCGTAAGCAGAAAGAAAGTCAAGACAAAATCACGATGCTGACATGTTACGACTATTCGATGGCAAAGCTTATGGACGAAGCAGGGATCAACGTATTGTTGATCGGGGACTCTTTAGGACAGGTTATGCTCGGACTTGAGGATACGCTGTCTGTCACTATGGATGATATGATCCATCACACCGCGGCAGTGGCAAGGGGCGCGAAAAACGCATTTATTCTTGCAGACATGCCGTTTATGTCGTATCAGGCATCGATCTATGATGCAGTTACCAACGCCGGAAGATTGATGAAGGAAGGCCGTGCCAACGGCGTGAAATTAGAGGGAGGAGCTACCGTGTGCGAGCAGATTCGCGCGATCGTAGATGCTTCCATTCCCGTGTGCGCACATTTAGGGCTGACACCGCAGTCGGTCAATGCGTTTGGCGGCTTTAAGGTGCAGGGCAAGACCGCAGAGGCAGCACAGAAGCTGATTGATGACGCGCGGCGTGTCGAGGAAGCCGGTGCATCGATGCTCGTGCTCGAGTGTGTACCCGCACCGATTGCAGAGAAGATCACACAGACCATATCGATCCCGACGATCGGTATCGGAGCAGGCGCAGGCTGTGACGGACAGGTTTTAGTATATCAGGATATGCTTGGCATGTTTTCGGATTATGTGCCGAAATTTGTAAAGCATTTCGCAGAGGTAGGAGAGACAATGAAACAGGCATTTGCGGATTATACGGCTGAGGTCAAGGCGGGCACATTCCCGACACAGGCGCAGACGTATGGCATCGCGGATGACGTACTGGATAAATTATATTAAAAGGAGTAAAGGATCATGCAGATCGCTACAACAATAGAAGAAGTCAGAACACTGGTAAAATCATGGAAAAAAGAAGGCTGTACCGTCGGACTTGTGCCGACGATGGGCTATCTGCACGAGGGACACGGCAGCCTGATCAGCCGTGCGCGTGAGGAGAATGATAAAGTAGTTGTCAGCATTTTTGTCAATCCGATGCAGTTCGGACCGGGAGAGGATCTTGAGAGCTATCCGAGAGATCTGGAAAAAGACAGCGCCTACTGCGAGTCACTGGGCGCAGACCTGATCTTCCATCCCGAACCGTCCGAGATGTATACGGAGGGCTTTTGCTCCTATGTGGATATGTCCGTGCTGACAGAGGAATTATGTGGATTGTCACGCCCGGTACATTTCCGTGGTGTATGTACGGTCGTAAATAAGCTGTTCAACATCGTTGCACCGGACCGCGCGTATTTTGGTCAGAAGGATGCGCAGCAGCTCGCCGTTATCAAGCGCATGGTAGAGGATCTGAACATGGATTTACAGATCGTCGGATGCCCGATCATCCGCGAGGAGGACGGACTGGCAAAGAGCTCCAGAAATACATATCTGTCTGCCGAAGAGCGTCAGGCAGCACTTGTATTGTCCCGTGCAGTAAAGTGTGGACAGGAGCTGGTCGCAGCAGGCGAGACAGATGCAAAAAAGATTGTTGCACAGATGAAAGCATTGATTGAGAAAGAGCCGATGGCGCGGATCGATTATGTGAAGGCTGTGGACGGTCTGACGATGCAGCAGATCGATACCGTGAAAAAGCCGATGCTCGTGGCACTGGCAGTCTATATCGGAAAGACGCGTCTGATCGACAACTTTATTGTTGATTAACAATCGGAGAGGATCTATATGAATATCGAATTATTAAAAGGAAAGATTCACCGTGCGACTGTCGTTCAGGCAGAGCTTGATTATGTCGGCAGCATCACGGTGGATGAGGCATTGCTGGAGGCATCCGGCATTCTGGAATATGAAAAAGTACAGATCGTCGATGTCAATAACGGCAGCCGGTTTGAGACTTATACGATCGCGGGTGAGCGCGGCAGCGGAATGATCTGCCTGAACGGTGCAGCGGCGCGCTGTGTGTCAACCGGGGATAAAATTATCATCATGGCATATGCGACACTGACACCGGAGGAGGCAAAGACGCATCATCCGACGGTTGTATTTGTGGATGAGAACAATCACGTGGAACGCATCACCAGCTATGAAAAACACGGCAGACTGGAAGATATGCAGGAGGAAGCATAGATGTTCACGAATCAGACGATCGTTTTAGGCGTGACCGGAAGCATCGCAGCGTATAAAATTGCGTCACTGGCGAGTATGCTCGTTAAGCAGCACGCAGATGTGCATGTGATCATGACGCAGAATGCGACGAACTTCATCAATCCGATCACTTTTGAGACATTGACCGGACATAAATGCCTCGTGGATACGTTTGACCGCAATTTTGAGTTTCAGGTTGAGCATGTGTCGCTGGCGAAACAGGCGGATCTCATGCTGATCGCGCCCGCGAGTGCGAATGTGATCGGGAAAATGGCACACGGCATTGCGGATGATATGCTCACGACGACCGTTCTGGCGTGCAAAGCACCGATCTATGTATCGCCGGCGATGAATACAAATATGTATGAGAACCCGATCGTGCAGGATAATCTGCGTATTCTGGAAAAATACGGCATGAAGGTGATTGACCCTGCGAGCGGTTATCTCGCGTGTGGGGATACGGGAGCCGGAAAGATGCCGGAGCCGGAGACCTTGTTTGCCTATATTGAGGCAGAGCTGGCACATGAGAAGGATCTTGCCGGAAAACGGGTGCTCGTGACAGCCGGTGCGACGCAGGAGGCGCTCGATCCGGTGCGCTATCTCACGAACCATTCGACCGGAAAGATGGGCTATGCGCTGGCAAAGGCAGCGATGCTGCGCGGCGCACAGGTGACGCTGGTCAGCGGACAGACGAGTTTAGAGCCGCCGCTGTCTGTGGATTTCGTGCCAATCGTCAGCGCACAGGATATGTACGAGGCGGTGGAGAGCCGTTTTGACGACACGGATCTGCTCATTATGGCAGCAGCAGTCGCTGATTACCGCCCGAAGGAATATGTCGATCAGAAGATCAAAAAGAAGGCAGGCGGCAATGTGCTTGAGCTGGCGCGCACAACGGATATTATCGGCACGCTCAGCGGGCGGAAACACCCGGGACAGTTTTTGTGCGGTTTTTCGATGGAGACCGAGCATATGCTGGAGAATTCCAGAGCAAAGCTTGAAAAAAAGAATCTGGACATGATCGTAGCGAACAATCTGCGCACGGAGGGAGCCGGATTCGGGACAGAGACAAATGTCGTGACACTGATCCGTGCGGACGGTCAGACCGAACTGCCGAAAATGTCAAAACTGGAGGTATCGCACCGCATTCTGGATGAGGTTGTGCGTACATTTAATAAAAAATAACAGGTGTGCACCGTGCGGAAATGAAGTATATGCTTCACATACCGCTTGGGCGAAAAAGAGTCGCGTGCGGCTCTTTTTTTACTTGCAATCAGCCGACTTTGGTGCTATAGTGAAAATACAATGAGTAACATGTTAGTTGATGAAAATATTTGAGACTAGGAGGAGAAAAATGGACATTCGTTACTCTGCAAACCAGAAAGATGTCAAGCGCTACACTACACAGGAGCTGCGCGACGAATTTCTTATCACAGGGCTGTATCAGCCTGACCGCGTCGTTGCGGTATATTCACACGTTGACCGTATGGTTACATTCGGCTGTATGCCGGTGACCAAAGAAGTCTCTCTCGATGATGGTATCGAAGTATATGCAAACTTCGGAACCGACTATATCTTACAGCGCAGAGAGATCGGTATCTTTAACATTGGAGGCAAGGGCAGCATCAAGGTGGACGGCACCGTTTATGAGCTGGACTACAAGGATTGCCTCTACATCACAATGGGCGCAAAGGAAGTGCTGTTTTCTTCGGCAGATGCCGCTGCACCCGCAAAGTTCTACATGGTGAGCGCACCTGCACACAGAGCGTATGAGACCAAGCTGTTGACGCTCGCAGACGCAGCAAAGCGCCCGCTCGGAGACACTGCGCTCAGCAATAAGCGCGTGATCAATCAGTTTATTCACCCCGATGTATTAAAAACCTGTCAGCTTTGCATGGGAATGACCGTGTTAGAGCCGGGAAGTGTATGGAACACGATGCCTGCGCACACACATGAGCGCCGGATGGAGATCTATACTTATTTTGAAGTACCGGAAGATCAGGTTGTATTTCATTTTATGGGTGAGGGCGATGAGACACGCCACATCGTCATGCACAATGAGGACGCTGTGATTTCACCGTCATGGTCGATCCATGCAGGGGCAGGTACATGTAATTATACATTTATCTGGGCAATGGGAGGAGAAAATCAGGAGTTTGACGACATGGATCATATCAAGACTCCGGATCTTCGCTAACGTAGTAGTTAGCATTTATACATAACATACCAAAAAGGGAGAACAACAATGGATTCATTTTCAAACGTATTTTCATTAGAGGGTAAGGTAGCACTCGTGACAGGAGCATCCTACGGCATCGGATTTGCGATCGCATCTGCATATGCAAAGGCAGGCGCTACGATCGTATTTAACGATATCAAGCAGGAGCTGGTAGACAAGGGCATCGCTGCCTACAAGGAGATCGGCATTGATGCACACGGCTATGTGTGTGATGTGACCGATGAGGCAGCCGTTGACGCGATGGTCGCACAGATCGAGAAAGAGGTCGGTGTGATCGACATTCTCGTAAACAATGCCGGCATTATCAAGCGTATTCCGATGACAGAGATGACCGCAGAGCAGTTCCGTCAGGTGATCGATGTAGACCTGAATGCTCCGTTTATCGTATCTAAGGCAGTCATTCCGTCCATGATCAAAAAAGGACACGGAAAGATCATCAACATCTGTTCGATGATGTCCGAGCTCGGACGCGAGACCGTATCCGCATACGCAGCAGCAAAGGGCGGACTGAAGATGCTGACCAGAAACATCTGCTCAGAGTACGGACAGTACAACATCCAGTGTAACGGTATCGGACCCGGATACATCGAGACACCGCAGACCGCACCGCTGCGTGAGGTTCAGCCCGATGGATCCAGACATCCGTTTGACCAGTTTATCTGTGCAAAGACTCCGGCAAACCGCTGGTTAAAGCCCGAGGAGCTTCAGGGCCCCGCAGTGTTCCTTGCATCAGATGCTTCCGACGCAGTCAACGGACACATTCTGTATGTAGATGGCGGTATTTTAGCTTATATCGGAAAGCAGCCGCAGTAAAAATAAAGCATATTTGATACATATTTTATAAGTATTTGATAAATAAAAGGAGAGATTATTATGAGCAATATTTTAGAGCAGTTAGCAGGTTACGGTGTCGTACCTGTTGTCGTATTAAACCGTGCAGAGGATGCAAAGCCGTTAGCAGAGGCGCTTTGCAAAGGTGGATTAAAGTGTGCGGAGGTTACTTTCCGTACCGATGCAGCAGAGGAATCCATTAAGATCATGACCGAGAATTTTCCGGATATGCTTGTCGGAGCAGGAACCGTGCTCACGATCGATCAGGTAGACCGAGCAGTGGCAGCAGGCGCAAAGTTTATCGTCAGCCCCGGATTTGACCCTGAGATCGTAGATTACTGTCTGTCAAAGGATATTCTGGTACTGCCCGGATGCGTGACTCCTTCCGAGGTCGCACAGGGTGTCAAGAGAGGACTGAAGGTATTAAAGTTCTTCCCGGCAGAGCAGGCAGGTGGGCTCGCTATGATCAAGGCAATGGCTGCACCTTATACGAACGTGAAGTTTATGCCGACCGGTGGTATCAATGCAAAGAATCTTGAGGACTATCTGTCATTTGGCAAGATCGCAGCATGCGGCGGAAGCTGGATGGTAAAGGCAGATCTCGTTGACAACAAGCAGTATGACAAGATCGAGGCAATGACAAAAGAGGCAGTGGAACTCGTAAAGAAGATCCGCGGTTAAACGGCGGCAAAAAGGAGAAGATATTACCATGAGTAAGAAAGTAGTGACGATGGGTGAGATCATGTTACGTTTATCCACACCCGGTAATGAGCGCTTTATTCAGGCGGACGAATTTGATGTATGCTATGGCGGTGGAGAGGCAAACGTAGCTGTTTCTCTCGCAAATTACGGATATGACACACAGTTTGTGACCGCAGTACCGGACAACCCGATCGGTGCATGTGCAGTCGCAGCACTCAGAAAACACAACGTTGGAACCGATTTTATCGCAAAGAGCGGCGAGCGTCTTGGCATCTATTTCCTGGAGACCGGATCAGCCATGCGTGCGAGCAACGTTGTTTACGACCGCGCGCACAGCTCGATTTCTACTGCATCTGTCGATGAGTTTGATTTCGATGCGATTTTCAAAGATGCAGACTGGTTCCATTTCACCGGAATCACACCCGCAGTCTCAGACGCAGCGATCGAGCTGACCGAGGCAGCATTGAAGGCAGCCAAGAAAGCCGGTGTGACCGTATCCGTGGACTTGAATTTCCGCAAAAAGCTGTGGAGCTCCGAGAAAGCACAGAAGGTCATGACAAACCTCATGCAGTATGTGGATGTGTGCATCGGAAACGAGGAAGATGCAGAAAAAGTGCTCGGCTTCAAGGCAAAAGAGACCGATGTCACAAAGGGTGAGCTGAATCTGGCAGGCTATGAGGATGTATTTAACCAGATGGCAGACAAGTTCGGCTTCAAGTATATCATCAGCTCCCTGCGCCAGTCCTACTCTGCCTCAAACAACGGCTGGAGTGCATGTATCATGGATGGAAAGACACGTGAATTCTATCATTCCAGAACCTATTCCGTGACACCGATCGTAGACCGTGTCGGCGGCGGAGATTCCTTTGCGGCAGGCGTGATCTGCGGCTTGCTGGACGGCAAGGATATGAAGCAGGCATTGGAGTTTGGTGTGGCTGCATCCGCACTCAAGCACACGATCCCCGGAGATTTTAACCTCGTGACGAGAGCAGAAGTAGACAATCTCGCAGGCGGTGACGGTTCGGGCCGTGTACAGAGATAATCATAGCGTATAGAGGACGAGTTTATGTATGTAAAAAACAGTGATAAGGAATATCAGGATCTGGGCGGCGGTGTTGTCCGCAAGGTATTGGCTTACAGCGACAACATCATGAACGTGGAGCTTTTGTTCGAGCCCGGAGCAAAGGGGGAGATGCATGCGCATCCCCACGAGCAGATCGGTTATATCATAGAGGGCAGCCTTGTATTTCACGAAGAGGGCAAAGAGGATGTGACGCTGCACACAGGTGATACCTATATTGTCGGACCGAATGTGCCGCACGGCATCGACTGTCTGACAAAAGTAAAGCTGCTGGACATCTTCACGCCCATGAGAGAGGATTTTATTTAAGGACCGGAAGGAATAGAAATGGACAAATCATTAAATCAACAGACCTACGACAGATGTAGAAAAGATATTATGACATTTGCACTGAAGCCGGGAGAGCCGGTTTCAGCTGCAAAGCTGGCAGAGCGTTACAATGTGAGCCGTACACCGGCGCGTGAGGCATTGGTGCGGCTGCAATCAGAGGGAATGGTGGATATTTTCCCGCAGTCCAAATCGATGATTTCAAAGATCGATATCACGCGGGCAAGACAGGAGTGGTTTATCCGGAAAACGCTCGAAATCGCGATGACGGATGCATTCTTTGAGAACGTGACGCAAAAAGATATCGAAGAAATGAAAAAATATGCCAGAGTCTGTGAACGTATCGGTGAACAGCCCCGAAACCACGAGACATCCTATGAATATCTGATCAACGATAACAAATTTCATGCGGTGACGTACTATGTGGCGGGTGAGTCGCTGGCAGCGGAGATCATCAGCTCTACGATGGCGCATTACAGTCGTGTGCGTCTGTTGGTTGATTTGGACAACGAAAACAAAGACCGAACCGTGGCAGACCATGAGGATCTGATCCGTTTTGTCGAAGCGGGGGACAAGGAAGGATACCGTGCGGCTTTGGGTAAGCACTTAGGTCGTGTCATCGGTGACATTGAGCTGATGAACAAGCAGGCACCGCACCTGTTTGATATGGGTCAGTAGAACACAGGGGGTAAAATCATGAAATTATGCAAAGAGGCATTACAGAATGCCGCAGCATGGAAACAGATCGGAATCGATGTGCCGGGCTATGATGTGGCACAGATTGCCGAAAATACAAAAAAAGCACCTGTATGGGTACATTTCGGTGTCGGAAACATTTTCCGTATTTTTATCGGCGGTATCGCTGATAAGCTGATTGAGAACGGCGAATCGGACAAGGGTATTATCTGCGCCGAGACGTTTGACTATGATATTGTAAACAAAATCTATGATCCGTATGACAATCTCGTTCTGGCAGTTACATTAAAGGCAGACGGATCTACCGAGAAAAAGGTGCTCGGCTCGCTCGCAGAGGCAATCCCTGCGAATGCCAAGTCCGCAGACAGTTGGAACCGTTTGAAGGAGATCTTCGCAGATCCCGGTTTGCAGATGATCTCATTTACCGTCACGGAGAAAGGCTATGCCTTAAAAGGCTCTGACGGAAACTATCTGCCGTTTGTAGTGCCGGATATTGAGAATGGACCGGAGGCATCGGCAGGCGCAATGGCAGTCGTGACAGCGATGCTTTACCATCGTTTTGAGACCTGCGGCGCACCGCTTGCGGTTGTCAGCATGGACAACTGTTCACACAATGGTGAAAAACTGCAGAATTCCGTGCTTACGATGGCACAGGAATGGCTTTCACGCGGCTTCGTGTCAGAGGCATTCCTTGACTATCTGAAGGATGAGGCAAAGATCAGCTTCCCGTGGTCGATGATCGACAAGATCACACCGCGCCCGAGCACAGAGATCGCAGATGCGTTAGAGGCTGACGGCATCGAGGCCATGCAGCCTGTCATCACAGAGAAAAAGACCTATATTGCGCCGTTTGTCAACGCAGAGGGACCGCAGTATCTGGTTATTGAGGATAAATTCCCGAACGGCAGACCTGCGCTTGAGAAGGCTGGCGTATATCTGACGACGCGCGATACAGTCAATGAGGTAGAGCGCATGAAGGTAACAACCTGCCTGAATCCGCTGCATACGGCACTGGCTGTATACGGCTGTCTGCTCGGCTATACATCAATCGCTGCCGAGATGCAGGATGAGCAGCTCACAAAGCTCGTGGACGGTATCGGACCGAAGGAGGGCATGAAGGTTGTCTGTGATCCGGGTATCTTAAGCCCTGATGCGTTCGTCAAGGAAGTCATTGAGCAGCGTCTGCCCAATAAGTTTATTCCGGATACGCCCCAGCGTATTGCGTGTGATACCTCGCAGAAGGTCGGTATCCGCTACGGTGAGACGATCAAATCCTATGTAGAAAAATACGGCAGTGCAAAAGATCTGCATTATGTGCCGATCGCGATCGCAGGATGGCTGCGCTATCTGATCGGTGTCGATGATAACGGTGCAGCGTTCGAGCTGTCTCCCGATCCGATGCTCGCAGAGCTTCAGGGAATGCTTGAGGGTGTGAAGCTTGGTGATCCCGACTCTGTCGGCGACAAGTTAAAGCCTATTTTATCTAACGCGAACATCTTCGGAAGTGACCTGTATGCAGCAGGTATCGGCTCACGTATCGAGGAGCTGGTAAAGGAAGAACTCGCAGGAGTCGGTGCGATCCGTGCCACTTTAAAGAAATACGTCTAGAATTTCCCCTTGATTGTGCAAATTGCATAAAGTTAAGGTGGAGATTTAGGTGAATTTACCACTTTACACTAACATGTCAGAATGTTATTATAATGACATCAACTAACATGTCAGAGCGGCACGGCCCCATAGAAGGCGGCTGCTCTGGACGAAAAAACTAACTACTATATTTAGGGAGGACAAACAATGAAAAAGAGATTAGTTTCGTTGATGCTCGTGGGTGTTATGGCATTTTCCATGACAGCATGTGGACTGAAGGCAGAGGAGCCTGCAGCAGACAGCAGCAAGACAGAGGAGCCCGCAGCGGATGATGCGGCAGCAACAGACGATGCAGCAACGGATGACGCAGCCGCAGATGATGCAGCAGCAGATACAGCTTCCGATGCAGCAGCAGCCGGCGATCCTGCAGTTACATTAGTAATGGCAGAGGTTAACCCGTTAGACACCATCGTAGGACAGATGGACAGCAAGTTCAAAGAGGAAGTTGAGAGACTTTCCGGTGGATCTATCACCATCGACCTTCAGGCATCCGGTGTACTCGGATCTGAGAACGATGTCTTAGACGCAATGCTCGGTGGAGCAGGAACGATCCAGATGTCACGTATTTCCGCATTCGCATTAACAAGCTACGGCGGAACAAAGTCTTCTTTACTTTCACTTCCTTACACATGGGAGAGCAGAGAGCACTGGTGGAATTTCGCAGAGTCTGATCTGGCTCAGGAGTTCTTACAGGAGCCCTCAGAGAATGGTTCCGGTATCCGCGGACTGTTCTACGGCGAGGAAGGTTTCCGTCACTTCTTCTCAAATCAGGAGTTGAAGGACATCAACAGCCTGAACGGCATGAAGATCCGTGTATCTAACGACCCGATCATGAACGGTCTGGTTGAAGGTTTAGGTGGAAATCCGACAGTCGTATCCTTCGGTGAGTTATATTCCGCATTACAGACCGGTGTAGTTGACGCTGCTGAGCAGCCGATCGCAAACTACAAGTCCAATGCATTCCCTGAGGTTGCTAACAATCTGATCCTTGACGGACATACCTTAGGTGCTGTACAGGTTATCATCACTGATGAGGCATGGGACAGCTTAACAGAGGCACAGCAGGAAGCTATGACGGAGGCTGGAAAGCTCGCATCTGCATTCTGTAAAGAGATCTCCGGATCTGCTGAGGCAGAAGTGCTTCAGGCATTAAAGGATGAGGGATGTAACGTAACAGAAGTAGCTGATCTGACACCTTGGAAAGAGGCTTGCCAGAAGGTTATCGAGGATAACACAAAGGGACAGGAAGATCTGTATCAGCAGTTACTTGACTTTGCTAAATAATAGAATTTCTCTTAAAAAGAATATGTGAGTGTGTGAAGCGGGCGCAGAGCCATATCTGGCTACGCGCCCGCTGTCTTTAACCCAAAATCAAACGTTTAAAAGGAAAGGAGATTCAAAAATGCCTGCTATTTTTGAAAAACTCGATAAAATCCGTCCCTTTTATGATATGGTAGACAAGGCAGTGCTCGTGATCTGTAAGCTGTTACTGATCGCAGATATCATTATCACAAGCTACCAGGTAGTAGGACGTTATGTTTCATTTATTCCCGATCCGGCTTGGACGGAGGAAACGATTCTGACACTGATGTCTTATATGGCAGTGCTCTCAGCAGCACTTGCGATCCGCCGCGGTGCACATATCCGTATGACTGCACTGGATCGTTACTTACCGAAGTCGTTAATTAAGGCACTGGATATTTTGTCAGATGCAGCCGTACTTGCACTGGCTGTGATCATGATGACACAGGGCTGGACATACGCAAGAACGATCGGAGGTAAAGGTACATATGTCAGCATGACATGGTTATCAAGATTCTGGATGTATTTCCCGGTATGCTTAGCCGGTATTGCGATGATCGTATTTGAGATCGAAGCATTATATACACATATCCGGTCATTCTTTGTGAAAGGAGGAGAAGAAGCATGATATTAGCAGCAGTATCTAATTCAACAGCGATCGCGGTCCTGTTGATCAGCTTTTTAGTTATGATCTTACTCCGTTTCCCGATTGCGTTTGCAGTAGGTCTTTCCTCTGTATTCTGTCTGATGAGTCAGGGACTTCCGCTGTCCACACTGTGCCAGTTCATGGTAAAGGGTATCAGCTCTTTCTCACTGATGGCGGTACCGTTCTTCATCACGATGGGTGTATTGATGGGTTCCGGCGGAATCTCCGAGAAACTGATCGCACTGGCTGATGCATGCGTAGGCTGGATGACCGGTGGTATGGCGATGGTAAACATCGTAGCATCTTATTTCTTCGGTGGAATTTCAGGATCTGCATCCGCAGATACCGCTTCACTGGGAACGATTCTGATCCCGATGATGGTAGAGCAGGGATATGATGATGATTTCTCTACCGCAGTTACAATTACATCTTCCTGTGAGGGTCTGTTAGTACCGCCTTCACACAACATGGTTATCTATGCGACATCCGCTGGTGGAATCTCTGTAGGAGCACTGTTCCTCGCAGGATACCTTCCGGGTGCGTTGCTGGCAATCTCACTGATGGTTGGATCTTACATCATCTCTAAAAAGCGCAATTATCCGAAGGGAGCAAAGTTCTCGATCAAGAATCTCGGCAAGCAGCTCAGCGTATCCTTCTGGGCGCTGGCAGCCGTTATCATCGTAGTAGTCGGTGTTGTCGGTGGTGCGTTTACCGCTACCGAGTCAGCAGCGATCGCAGTTATCTACTCCCTGATCGTTTCTGTATTTATCTATAAGGGACTCGACTGGAAGGGTGTATGGACGGTGTTAGAAGACTGCGTGAACACACTGTCTATCGTATTGATCCTGATCGCTACCTCGGCAGTATTCGGAAACTGTCTGACCAGATTACATGTGCCTGATATGGCAGCCGCTGCGATTACCGGTATCAGCTCTAACCCGTATGTCGTTGCATTACTGCTGAACCTGATCCTGTTAGTGCTCGGATGTATTATGGATATGGCACCGATCATTCTGATCGCGACACCGATCCTGCTCCCGATCGCTACTTCTATCGGTATCGATCCGGTACAGTTTGGTATTATCATGGTATTGAACTGTGGTATCGGTCTGCTGACACCTCCGGTAGGAGCCGTGCTCTTTATCGGATCTGCGGTTGGTAAGGTTAAGATGGAGCGTGTTGTAAAGGCAACCCTGCCGTTCTATCTGTGCATGATTATTACACTGTTACTGATCACATACATTCCTGAGATCAGCTTGTTACTGCCGCAGATGTTCGGCTAGGAAATACCCTGTAATTGGGATTCATTGAAAAATAAAGAAAGTAGCCCTTAGCGACCGAAAGTTAAGGGCTACTATATTATACAGAATTGTGAGACAATATCGTTTTTTTTGGACTAGGAGGAAATTATGGCAAAGGAAAGAGTAATACAGTTTGGTGAAGGTGGATTTCTTCGTGGATTTGTAGACTATTTTTTGTATAAACTGAATGAAAAAGAGGTTTGGGAAGGAAAAGTCGTGATCGTTCAGCCGATCGAAAAAGGTATGTGCGAGCTTTTAAGTTCCCAGAATTGTGAATATAATCTGTACCTGAGAGGTATTGAGAATGGAGAGACTGTCAACGAGCGCACACATATCGATGTGATCAGCCGTTGTGTCAACCCGTACAAGGAGTTTGATGCTTATATGGAGCTGGCAGCGAATCCGGATATGCGTTTTATCATTTCCAACACGACAGAGGCAGGTATCGAGTATCTCGGAACAGAGAAGCTTGAGGACCGTCCCGCAAAGTCTTATCCCGCAAAGCTGACACAGCTTTTATATAAGAGATATGAGCTGGGACTGCCCGGATTTATCCTGATCCCGTGTGAGCTGATCGACAACAACGCAGGCTTTTTGAAAGAGTATATTTTAAAATATGCACAGCTGTGGGAGCTGCCGGAAGGCTTTACAAAGTGGATCAATGAGGAATGTGATTTCTGTAATTCACTCGTAGACCGTATCGTGACCGGTTATCCGCGTGACGAGGCAGAGGAGCTCTGGAAGGAGATCGGTTATCAGGATAACTGCTTAGATACCGCAGAGGTCTTCCATCTGTGGGTCATCGAGGGACATCACGAGGACGAACTGCCGTTTAACAAGGCAGGCTACAATATCGTATGGACAGACGATGTAAAACCGTACAAAAAGCGTAAAGTCCGCATCTTGAACGGTGGTCATACATCGATGGTACTCGGCGCATATCTGTACGGACTGACAACAGTTGGCGAGTGCTTAAAGGACGAGACAGTATCCGCATTCTTAAAGAAGTGTATTTTTGACGAGATCGTACCGACACTTGGAAATACCGAGACAGACATCAACTTTGGAAAGGCAGTGTTAGAGCGTTTTTCGAATCCGTTTATCAAGCACATGCTGTTATCGATTGCATTGAACTCTGTCAGCAAATTCCAGGTACGTGTGTTACCGACGATCCTTGAGTACAAGGAGAAATACGGTGCATATCCGCCGGCGCTGACCTTCTCTATGGCAGCACTGATCGCATTCTACCGTACCGACAATGCGAACGACGGTGAGGAGATCATGAAATTCATGAAAGATGCATCCGTGGCAGATATTATGGCACGCGAAGATTACTGGGGCGGCGATATTACAGAGATGACCCCGATGGTAGAAGGATACTACAACCTGATTCAGGACAAGGGAATGAAGGCTGCCTATGAGCAGGTACTTTCCGAGAAAGAGGCTTATTAAATATGCAGGAATTTATCAAGATTAACGCTGCGGACAACGTAGCCGTCGCATTGCGCGACTATGCAAAGGGGGAAACACTGTGTGTGGACGGCACAGAGGTGACTTTAGCGGAGGATATTGCCAGAGGACATAAGTTTACACTGGCAGACCTTGCAGAAGGAGCAGCCGTCATCAAATACGGTTTCCCGATCGGCTATACAAAAGAAGCGGTAGGAAAAGGCTGCCACATCCATGTACACAATCTGAAAACCGGTCTGGGCGATGATCTTAGTTATGCGTATCATCCGGCAGCGGTGGTGGATCGTGTCTGTGACCTGCCGGAAAAAGACCGCTATTTCATGGGATATGAGCGCGCGGACGGAAAAGCAGGTGTCCGCAATGAGCTGTGGATCGTGCCGACGGTCGGCTGTGTCAATTCCATTGCCGGAGCGATCGCAGCGCGGTGTCAGGATCTCAAATGTGACAATATCGAGGCAGTTGTTTCCTATTCCCACCCTTACGGATGTTCGCAGATGGGTGAGGATCAGGAAAATACGAGAAAAGCACTGGCAGGTCTGATCAACCATCCGAATGCGGGCGGTGTGCTCGTGCTCGGACTCGGCTGTGAGAATTCGAATATCGATGTGTTAAAGCCGTATTTAGGAGATTATGATGAGAGCAGGGTACGTTTTCTGGTATGTCAGGAGGTAGAGGACGAGGTCGAAGAGGCTGTGAAGATCATGCGTGAGCTGGCAGAAAATGCCGCAAAGTGTGTGCGTACACAAGTTCCGGTCAGCAAGCTCGTGATTGGTATGAAGTGCGGCGGCTCTGACGGACTGAGCGGCATCACGGCAAATCCGATGGTCGGTGAGTTGTCCGATCTCGTGACGGGAGCAGGCGGCAGCACGATACTGACAGAAGTACCGGAGATGTTCGGCGCGGAGACGATTCTCATGGATCGATGCGTAAATGAGGAAGTATTTGAAAAAACAGTCCATCTGATCAACGATTTTAAGGATTATTTCAGACGGCACAATCAGACGATCTATGAGAATCCGTCGCCCGGAAACAAAAAGGGCGGAATCTCAACGCTTGAGGATAAGGCACTCGGCTGTACGCAGAAGTCCGGATCTTCAAAGGTCGTGGATGTGCTGGCATATGCACAGCCGGTCGAAAAAGCGGGACTCAACCTGCTCAGCGCACCGGGCAACGACCTCGTAGCTAGTACCGCGCTTGCGGTCAGCGGCGCACAGATCGTATTGTTTACGACCGGACGGGGCACGCCGTTTGCAAGTGCAGTACCGACTGTCAAGGTGTCATCGAATACACAGCTCTCCGAAAAGAAAAAGGGCTGGATCGATTTTAATGCCGGAAAATTATTAGAGGACGGCATGACCTTGGAGGAGCTCGGGCTGGAATTCTATGAATATGTGCTGGCAGTCGCCAATGGTCAGAAGGTCAAGAGTGAGGATGCCGGATACAGAGATCTGGCGATCTTTAAGCAGGGCGTGACATTATAACACTATATATAGAAGGAACGGACAAAAATAAGGAGGTAACGAGCAATGAAAGCATTTATGGATAAGGACTTTTTACTGGATACAGATACCGCGAAAAAGCTGTATACCAATTTTGCAGATATGACTAAGATTCCGGTACTGGACTATCACTGTCATATCAATCCGCAGGAGATCTGGGAGGATCGCCAGTTTGACAATATCGCACAGGTTTGGCTGGGCGGCGATCACTATAAGTGGCGTCAGATGCGCACGAACGGAGTCGATGAGAAGTACATCACCGGCGATGCCACAGACCGCGAGAAATTCCAGAAATGGGCAGAGACCATGCCGAAGCTCATCGGCAACCCGCTGTATCACTGGTCACATCTGGAGCTGAGATACTATTTCGGATATCAGGGCAATCTCAACGGAGATACCGCAGAGGAAGTATGGAATCTGTGTAATGAAAAGCTGCAAAGCAAGGATTTCACCGTGCGTAACCTGATCCGCAAGTCCAATGTGAAGCTGATCTGTACAACCGATGATCCGGTAGATACGTTAGAGTATCATCAGAAGATCAAGGCAGACGATACATTTGAGGTGCAGGTACTTCCTGCATGGAGACCGGACAAGGCGATGAACATCGAAAAGCCCGATTTTGCTGCTTATATCAAAAAGCTGTCTGATGTTTCCGGTATCGCAGTTACAGATTTTGCATCTTTAAAGGATGCGTTGAACAACCGTCTGGATTATTTTGCTGAAAACGGCTGCTGCGTGAGCGATCATGCATTAGAATATGTCATGTATGAGCCGGCAGACGATGCTGCGATCGATGCGATCTTAAAGAAAGCACTTGCAGGAGAGCAGACAAGCGCCGTAGAACATTTACAGTACAAGACCGCATTTATGCTTGC
This sequence comes from uncultured Eubacterium sp., assembly GCA_934320655.1. Taxonomy (GTDB): domain Bacteria; phylum Bacillota; class Clostridia; order Lachnospirales; family Lachnospiraceae; genus W0P33-017. The sequence continues at coordinate 14,328 of CAKRFN010000022.1, read as the reverse complement.
AATGGCAAGACAGTATGCTGCCCGTGGATGGGTGATGCAGTTACACTATGGCTGTAAGCGTGACAACAATGCGCTCATGTATGAGAAGATCGGTCCGGATACCGGATACGACTGCATCAACAATTATGCGCCGTCCGCACAGCTCGCTGATTTCCTCAATGCGTTATCAGCGACCGATCAGGTGCCTAAGACGATCATTTATTCCCTGAATCCGAATGATGATCAGGCGATCGGAACGATCATCGGCTGTTTCCAGGGTGGCGGCATCAAGAATAAGATCCAGCAGGGCTCTGCATGGTGGTTCAACGATCACTACACCGGAATGACCAACCAGATGAAGTCACTGGCGAATCTGTCCGCACTGGGTAATTTTGTAGGTATGCTGACTGATTCCCGTTCATTCTTATCTTATACCAGACACGATTACTTCCGCAGAATTCTCTGCCAGTTGATCGGTGGCTGGGTAGAAAACGGTGAGTATCCGGATGACGAGAAGCTGCTCGGCGAGATCGTAAAGGGTATTTCATTTAATAATGCTGTTGAATATTTTGGATTTGACCTTGAAACGGTATAAGTGCTATAATTTGTAGAGAGGATGTAACTGAAAGAAATTGAACAGTTACGAAAGGAATGTGTTTCATGGAATATAAATATGCGTATGAGGTACACCCCGGTGATTTATGGCAATTACAGATGTACTACACCTATTCATCGTATCTGTCGATCATCAATATCATCTGTATTGTGTCATCGATTGCCTTGCTCTATTCACTGTGGGCGACATCCCCGTGGTGGCTGCGGATCATGCTGCTGCTGTTTTTGTCGCTGTTTACTGTGATACAGCCTTTGGGTGTGTATTTCCGTTCCAAAAAATCATTAAAGGATAATCACGATCACTTGGAGCTCTGTTTTACCGAGCAGGGGATCGAGGTTGCAGTTGATGGGAAAAAGGAATTTAAAAATTGGGCGCAGATACAGGGCATCGTGTTTAAACCGACCCTTGTCGTGATCTATACGGATAAAACTCATGGATACATTCTAACGAACCGGATATTAAAGGATACAAAAAAAGCATTTCGTGCATTCCTAAAGGAAAGACGTTTCGGTTAGATAAGTGAAATGCCGCATGCTATGCATGCGGCATTTTGCGCGAAATAGAGGATAAATTTTATGAAAAAACTAAGATCATCGCTGATCATCGTATTGCTGTTCGTTTGTCTGCTGGCAGGGATTCGAACGGGCACGGTAGACCCGGAGCGGAGAAAACTGAGCACTTACCAGACATTTACTTCCCAGTTGGATAATGGAAAGCCGGATATTTATCTGATCACAAAAGGCTATGCGAATAATTACTGGACCGATCTGCGGATGGGTGCGATGGAGGCGGCACAGGAGCTGGACTGCAATGTCTATATGGGTGGCACGCCGAGCGAGGAACATCCGGAGCTGTTGGCGTATCTGATGACGGAGGCGCTCAAGCGGGGCGCGGATGCGATCGTTGTCTCACCGACCAATGTATCGTCTGTCGTCGAGGCGGCAAAACAGGTGCAGGAGGCGGGTGTCCCGCTCGTTTTTGTGGATACGATTTTAAATGAGCAGGTGTTTGATGTCTGTTATGAGACCGATAACGTGCAGGCGGGGAGACTGGCGGCACGTGAGATGATGTCGCTGCTGCGCAAGCAGGGCAGAAGCGAGACGGAAAAGCTGGCGGTTGGCATCGGGATCGGCATGATGGAATCTCAGACGATCTTAGAGCGTCTGGCGGGTTTTCAGGAGTATTGGAGCGCGAATGCCCCGGAAGCGTGGGTCGTACTGGAGGATATTAAATGCAATCAGGGTGATGCAGATCTTGCGCAGTCGCAGAGCTATGAGTTTATGGAGCAATATAAGAATCTGGCAGGACTGGTCGCCCTGAACAACGGATCTTCAATTGGAACAGCGCTTGCCGTCAAAAATAGCGGACGGGAGGATGTGGCTGTGGTCGGCTTTGATTACTCGGACGAGATGCGGGCGATGATCAACGACCATACCTATTATGCGTCCAGCATCGTACAGCGCCAGTATGATATGGGATATGAGAGTGTAAAAGCTGTTGGACAGCTCCTGGCAGGTGAAGAACTGCCATATAGGTATGTAGATATGGGAATCTTTCAGGTCAACGGTGATAATGTCGACAGTCTGTATGTGCAGGATGCGCTCGGACAGTGAGACGGAGGTTTTACGGCATAATAGAGGAGGATCGGCGGATGTCGATGATGAGTAACAGGAAAAAGAGATCCGGACATTTGTATGGACTGATGGGAGTCATTTATGCCCTGACCTGTGCGGTGGTATTTATTACCGGTTTTCTGGATGTCCGGGGAATGGTCGATGATTATAATGCGAGTCAGGCAAAGCTGATGAGCGGACTGTTTACGGAAAATATCAATATCGCACTGGACACGGAGATCAGTCAGATCGAGGAGATCAGTCATGCGATCGTAGGGGGCAGGGAGAATAATTCAAATTATATTTATGAGTCCCTGCAGCTCTATGCGGAGCGGGCGGATATTTCCAGCATCGGTTTTATCAACAGCAAGCATATGATCTACGGTATCGAGGGAGACCGGCTGGATCTGGCAAAATATGGATATCTGACCATGATCAATGAGATTGAGGAAACGACACTGACCGATCCGTACCGGTCACGGATCACGGCGGAAATGATCATGACAGTTCTCGTGCCGGTCTATAAAGGCGGCGCGCGTTTCGGAACTGTCTATGCCAATATTCCGCTCAATATTATGCAAAAATATGTGAGTATGGACAGTCTGAAGGATCAGGCGGATATCTATCTGATCAACGGTCATTCACTCAACTGTATTTCGTGTACGGACGGTGTGCGGGCGGCTGCCGGAACGTGGGATAATCTGGCGCTGCGGCGGACACAGATGACCTTTGAGCAACCGAAGGAATATCAGAAACATGTGCAGGCGATGAAACGCGGAGAGAAGGGTGATGCGTTCAGCTATGAGCTGGACGGTGTCAGTTACACGATGGGTTATGAGCGGATCGATAAGATGCAGGACTGGTATCTGGCAGTTGAGCTGACAAATGAGGCGATGTCCGGCTCGTTCTATGTGTTCCGTGATCGTTTGCTTATGTATGCGGTGATTCTGATACTGATTACGCTCGCGGTCGGTGCTGTTACGCTTGTGGTTGAGGTTATGCGGCGTAAGAATTTTGAGACCTTATCCGAGACCGATACGATGACCGGATTGTACAATCAAAAGACGTTTATCGCGAAGGTAGAGGATTATATTGTCAACGAACGCGCCGGTGGTGCGCTGATATTTGTAGACGTAGACAATTTTAAGGCTTATAATGACAATTATGGTCATATGAATGGTGATGCGGTGCTCAAAAAGTTTGCAGCCGAGCTCAAGGCGGAGTTTGGTGAGGAGCATGTCGTTGCCCGCTATGGTGGGGATGAGTTCACGATATTTGTGCGGCACTTGAATAACATCGGCATGGTAGAGATGGCGATGGAGCGTTTAGAGCAGTGTCTGTCGGAGATTGAACTGGACAATTACGGGCGTGTCCCGCTCAGCTTCAGTGCCGGAGGTGCATGCTATCCGCAGGATGCAAAGACCTATGCCGAGCTGTGCAAATGTGCAGATGCGGCATTGTACCGGGTAAAACGGGACGGAAAAGGCAAGTTCTGCTGGTATTAGGCATCGCGGTCATCAAGGGCTAAGAAAAATGGTAAAAGGGAGCTACAGTGAAATGAAAAAAGAGTACATGATGGGAAACGGAGCCATTGCGCTGGGGGCATTGGCAGCGGGAGTCAATCTCGTAGCAGGCTATCCGGGTACGCCATCCTCGGAAATTATAGAGACAGTTGCAAAATATCCGCGCGAGGGACTGCACATTGAGTGGTCGGTCAATGAGAAAGCGGCGATGGAGGTCGCTGCCAGCGCAGCCTATTCCGGCGCGAGAAGTCTGGTGACGATGAAGCAGGTAGGTTTGAATGTTGCATCTGATCCGTTGATGTCACTGGCGTATGTCGGAGTGAAGGGCGGCATGGTCATTGTATCGGCGGACGATCCGGGGCCGATTTCCTCCCAGACCGAGCAGGATACGAGAAGATTTGCTGAATTTGCACGGATTCCGGTGTTTGATCCGGTATCTCCGGAAGAGGCGTTTGTGATGATTCAGGAGGCATTTGCATATTCGGAGAAATACCACACGCCGGTATTATTCCGCCCGACGACGCGGATCTGTCATGCGTATGCCAATATCGATGTGCCGGAAACGTTTACCGGACATGAATTTGAGGGCTTTATCAAGGATTCAAAAAAATGGGTCATTTTCCCCAGATTGTCCTTTGCCAACCATGCGATGATCGAAACGCGTAATGTGGAGATCGGGGATGATTTTTCAAAGAGTGCGTATAATGAGGTGTCAGTCGCATCTGCTGACTGCAAGCAGGCGGTCTTTACCGGCGGTGTCAGCTATGCGTATGCAAAAGAGGCACTGATGGAGCATCCGGAAGTCAAGCTCTGCCGGATCGGAACACCGTATCCGTTTCCGGACCAGTTTGTGTTGGAGGCGCTGCAGGGCGTGGAGGAAGTCATTGTTTTAGAGGAACTGAGCCCTTATATCGAAGAAAAACTGCTGATGCTGTGCGGCAGACATCAGTTACCGGTCAAAATCAATGGCAAGCTGACGGGGCATGTACCGGCGAGCGGTGAAAATTCTTATGAGTCGGCACAACAGATACTCGGTGCGTTTTTAGGGCTGCCGTTAGCGGATGCTGTGATCGATACAGCGGATGCGCCGCAGCTGCCCGTACGTCCTCCGGTATTGTGCGCCGGATGCCCGCACCGTGCGTCTTTCTATGCGGTCAAGCAGGCGATGAAGGGAAAACAGAGCTATTTCTGCGGAGACATCGGATGTTATACACTGGGAAATGCGATGCCGCTCGATATGTGTGATACCTGTCTGTGTATGGGTGCCGGTGTCACGATGGCACAGGGCTTTCACTGGACAGACCCGCAGATGGAGGGCGCGGCATTTGCGTTTATCGGTGATTCCACGTTTTTCGCATCAGGTATCACCGGAGTCGTAAACGCCGTGTACAATGAGGCAGATATCGTCGTCTGTGTGCTCGACAATTCGACGACAGCGATGACCGGTCATCAGCCGCATCCGGGTACGGGGCGCAATATGATGGGTGACATCGTAGAGAAGGTGAGCATCGAGGCGATTTTGAAGGGAATCGGGTTGGATTTCGTCAAGACGGTAGATCCCCTTGATTTACAGGCGGCGGTTGCGACCGTGCAGGAAGCCGCTGCGAAAAAGGGTGTAAAGGCAATTATTTTCAAATCACCGTGTATTGCAATCGCAAAGAGTGCGAAAAAGGCGGAGATCTCCGGTGCTTGTATCCAGTGTCAGAAATGTATTCGGGAGATCGGATGTCCGGCGATCGTGAAGATAGACGGTAAGGTCACGATCGACCAGAATCTGTGTACCGGATGCGGTCTGTGCGGACAGATCTGTCCGGTCGGAGCGATCACAGTCAACGAATAAGGCAGAAAATGCGTAGGAAGGAGAGGCTCATTCTATACAGACGGTGTATGGGTGAGCGGTTCATACATATATGAAAAAAGATATTTTAATATGTGGAGTCGGCGGTCAGGGAACGGTGTTAGCGTCCAAGCTCATTGCTGCGGCAGCGATGGAGGAGGGAAATGTCGTCCACTCCGCAGAGACAATCGGAATGGCACAGAGAGGCGGCTCGGTGACGAGCCATGTGCGCATCGGAGAAGCGTATTCGCCTTTGATTCCAAAGGGAAAATGTGACATGATCATATCCTTTGAGCCGGCAGAGGCGGTCAGAAATCTTTCTTATTTGAAAAAGGACGGGCTGGTGATCGTGAATGCATCTCCGGTCAAGCCGACGACCGAATCGTTGCATGAGACCGGATATGACGGAAAGGAAATGATCGCGTATCTGAAAGAGAAGTGTAACGTGATCGTCGTGGATTCCGAACAGTTATGTGCGCAGTTCGGCAGCAATAAATATCTCAACGTGCTCCTGCTGGGAGTCGCAGCAGGCTCCGGAGAGCTCGGAATCTCCACGGAAGCGATCCAAACGGAGATCGAGGCGCGCGTACCGGAGAAGTTCGTGGAGAATAACCGGCTCGCATTTGAGCGCGGATATGCGTATGCAAATCAGCAGGCATGAATTATACGATATAATCAGATAAAAATTGGATACAAAGAAAAGAGGGAGTCTACATGCAGTTAAAACAAACACAGTTGGCACAGGTCGATGCGCAGATCAAACGGCTGATCAGCGGCGACAATTATTACGGCAACAAATACCGGGAGTTAAACATCACAGGCGTGTCCAGTCAGGAAGAATTTGAGGCATTGCCGTTTTCCAGCAAGGATGATCTGAGAAATGCATATCCGTTGGGCATACAGGCAGTACCGGATGAGGAGATCGTCCGTATCCATTCGTCCTCTGGCACGACAGGAAAGCCCGTCATCATTCCATATACCGCAAAGGATGTGGATGATTGGGCGACGATGTTTGCCAGATGTTATGAGACAGCCGGGATCACAAATACCGACCGGATCCAGATCACACCGGGCTACGGATTGTGGACAGCCGGTATCGGTTTTCAGCTTGGATGTGAAAAACTCGGCGCGATGGCGATCCCGATGGGACCGGGCAATACCGACAAGCAGCTTCAGATGATGGTCGACCTGAGATCGACGGTCATCACGGCGACATCCTCCTATGCACTGCTGTTGTCCGAGGAGATCGAAAAGCGCGGCATCAAGGATCAGATCTGTCTGAAAAAGGGCGTGATCGGTTCTGAGCGCTGGAGCGAGAAGATGCGAAAGAGCATCCGTGACGGACTTGGCATCGAGTTGTTTGACATTTATGGTCTGACAGAGATCTATGGTCCCGGAATCGGTATCAACTGTCCGGGAGAGACTGCGATCCACTATTGGGATGATTATATTTACATAGAGATCATTGATCCGAAGACAGGCAAGTCGGTACCGGACGGTGAGGAAGGCGAGATTGTCATCACGACACTTGTCAAGGAGGGCGCACCGCTGATCCGTTTCCGGACACATGATATTTCCCGTATCGTGCCGGGCACCTGCAACTGTGACAGATGCAAAAAATATCCCCGCATCGACATCATCAAGGGCAGAAGTGATGACATGTTTAAAGTACATGGTGTCAACATGTTCCCGAGTCAGGTGGAGGAGCTGTTGTCTCTCGTAGATGGTGTTTCCAGCGAGTATAACATCAATATCGCACACGATGAGTCCAAGAACCGCGATGTGATGCTCGTGACCTGCGAGGCTGAGGGCAGAGTAGAATTTGATCAGGCTGCAGTAAAACTGAAGGAACTGTTCAAATCAAAGATTGGTGTAACACCCAAGATCACGGTCGTTCCGGTCGGAACGCTGCCGCGCTCGGAGAAAAAGACAAAACGGGTGATCGATCACAGAGAATTATAAGATTTTATGGAGCAAGACACGGAATATCGTGAGGTTCTAAAATAAAGGAATAACCCCCCAGGAATACTCATATATTGAATCAAAGTATTCTTGAGGGGTTTCCTTTTTGAAAGAGTATATAGAAAAACGGGCAATCGATATAGCCAATTATATCATCGAACACAACACGACAGTGCGTCAGACTGCAAAGCAGTTCGGGATCTCAAAATCGACGGTACATAAGGATGTAGCGGAACGTCTGACACTCATCAATCCTTCACTGGCGGCAGAGGCGCGCAAGGTGTTGGACATGAATAAGTCGGAAAGGCACATCCGTGGAGGGCTTGCGACAAAGGATAAATATTTACGTGAAAAAAGTCTAAAATAGGGCTTGATTTTCCGGAAAATTCTGCTATAGTCATATCTGTTACGAAAAAAAGAGATACGCAGAATAAGCGAGGAGATATGACGATGGCTAGCCGATATGTATTGGATATGACCAAAGGAAATGAGACAAAACTGTTGTTGAAATTCACGTTGCCGATGCTGGTGGGCAATATCTTTCAGCAGTTTTATAATATGGTGGATTCTGTGATCGTTGGGCGCTTTGTGGGTACCAATGCATTAGGTGCAGTGGGCTCAGTCGGAAGCATCACGTTCCTGTTTTTCTCCCTGTGTATGGGCTTGGGTTCCGGTATTGGTATTCTGATCTCACAGTATTTTGGTGCGGGAGAGCATGAATATGTGAAAAAGATCATTGCGAACTCGATTTATATTACACTGGGGACAGGACTGGTCATGAGTCTGAGCGGCGCAGCACTGGCGGGTCCGATCCTGCGGCTGATGCAGACACCGGCGGAGAATTTTGCAGATGCGCTCATATACATGCGTATCGTCTGCGGATTCACGTTCGTCGTTGCAGGCTATAATACGATATCGGCAGAGCTGCGTGCGCTCGGTGATGCCAAGACACCGCTGATCTTTTTAGGTGTAGCGAGTGTGCTCAATGTCGGGCTGGATCTGCTGTTTGTCGTACCGATGCAGATGGGTGTAGCCGGAGCTGCATGGGCGACAGTGATCGCACAGTTTTTTGCCATGCTTGGATCGATTCTCTACGGCTATAAAAAGAATGAGTATCTGCGGTTGGAAAAACGCCATATGAGATACGATGCCGACATTACAAGGAAAAGTTTCCAGATCGGCATTCCGGTCGCAGCGCAGAATGCGCTGATCGCATTTTCCTGTGTGGCATTACAGAGTGTCGTCAACCGCTACGGACCTACCGTAATGGCAGCATATACGGCAACCGGCAGGGTAGAGAGCCTCGTACAGCAGCCGTATAATTCACTGGCGCTGGCGGTATCTACCTTTGCAGGTCAGAATGCAGGCGCCGGACAATATGACCGCGTGCGTACCGGCATGAAAAAGAGTGTCTGGCTGGTGGCGATTTTCAGTGTACTTATGATCGTGGTTATGTGGCTGTTCGGGGAGCCGATTGTCGGTGTGTTTATTGATGAGCCGGAGGTGATCCGGATCGGTGCAAAGGGTCTGAGGATCACGAGTACGATGTATTTCGGACTCGGACTGATCTATGTACTGCGCGGAATGTTGAACGGCGTTGGAGACGCACTGTTTGCAATGATCAACGGAGTGACTGAAGTGATCGGACGTATCGGCTTTGCCTTTCTGTTTATGATGATACCGGGAATCGGTATGTGGGGCGTATGGTATACGAACGGTCTGACATGGGGACTCACCGGACTGGTCAATGTATTTCGGGTGCTACAGGGCAAATGGGTTACGAAAGCAGTTGTCACGAAAAGTGGTGGAGCGGAGTAAAAATGTAACAGCTCAGTCTGTGCCGTTCGCAAAGACATCTGTCGACTTTTTCTCGGTGATGGCGGAACTGTTATGTAAAAATCAAGAAAATAGGAAAAAAGGCTTGTCGTTGTGAATGGGCTTTGCTATGATAGAAAAGGCTGGATAATATATATATAAATATATTATCCGGTCTTTACATCTTTATAAGGAAAAAGCAGGAGGAACAACATGACAAGAGAGACAGTCATCGTTATTGACTTTGGTGGACAGTATAACCAGTTGGTTGCCCGCCGCGTCAGAGAGTGCAATGTATATTGCGAGATATATTCCTATAAGACCGATATACAGAAAATTAAAGCGATGAATCCGAAAGGAATCATCCTGACCGGTGGACCGAACAGTTGTTATGAGGCGGGTGCACCGACTTATACAAAGGAATTGTTTGAGCTGGGGATTCCCGTTCTGGGATTGTGCTACGGCGCGCAGCTCATGATGCATATTTTAGGCGGAACCGTAGAAAAAGCACCTGTGCGCGAGTATGGCAAGACAGAAGTCTTTGTCGATACGACCACACCGCTGTTTGCCGGAGTAAACGAAAAAACAATCTGCTGGATGAGTCATTTTGACTATATCTCAAAGGCAGCTCCCGGATTTGAGATCGTGGCACACACGGCGGACTGCCCCGTGGCAGCAGCGCAGGATGCAGAACGGAAGCTGTATGCGATCCAGTTCCATCCGGAAGTATTGCATACCGTTCAGGGAAAAGAGATGTTAGGTAACTTTGTGACCGGTATCTGTGGATGTGTCGGTGACTGGCGCATGGATTCCTTTGTAGAGCAGTCCATCCGCGCGATCCGCGAGAAGGTCGGCGACGGAAAGGTATTGCTGGCACTGTCCGGGGGTGTGGATTCATCCGTAGCCGCAGGTCTTTTGTCCAGAGCGATCGGAAAACAGCTCACATGTGTATTTGTAGATCACGGTCTGCTGCGCAAAAACGAAGGCGATGAGGTAGAAGCAGTCTTCGGCGCAGGCGGAATCTTTGATCTGAACTTTATCCGTGTCAATGCGCAGGAGCGTTATTATAACAAGCTGGCAGGCGTGACAGAGCCGGAGCAGAAACGAAAGATTATTGGAGAAGAATTCATCCGCGTTTTTGAGGAAGAAGCAAAGAAGATCGGTGCTGTGGACTTTTTGGCACAGGGCACGATCTACCCGGATGTCGTAGAATCCGGACTGGGCGGCGAATCCGCTGTGATCAAGTCTCATCACAATGTCGGCGGACTGCCTGAGTATGTAGATTTTAAAGAGATCATCGAGCCGCTACGCGATCTGTTTAAGGATGAAGTGCGCAAGGCAGGCTTAGAGCTCGGCATTCCCGAGCATCTCGTATTCCGTCAGCCGTTCCCCGGTCCCGGACTCGGAATCCGTATCATCGGGGAAGTCAATGCAGACAAGGTACGCATCGTACAGGATGCGGATTACATCTACCGCGAAGAAGTAGATGCAGCCGCAGCAGCCTACAAAAAAGAGCACGGACAAGCTCCGGCATGGATGCCGAACCAGTACTTTGCCGCACTCACCAACATGCGCTCCGTTGGAGTCATGGGCGACGAGAGGACCTACGACTACGCAGTCGCGCTCCGCGCCGTCAACACCATCGACTTCATGACAGCCGAATCCGCCGAGATCCCCTTTGCGGTACTCCAGACGGTAATGAGCAGAATCATCAATGAGGTGCGCGGGGTCAATCGGGTATTCTATGACCTGACGAGCAAGCCACCGGGAACGATTGAGTTTGAATAAGGTAAAAACAGCGGGAAGCCTTATAAATCAAGGTTTCCTGTTTTGTGTGCTTGCAAAATGCTTGCAGAAATAGTTAGGAGGTACTGATGAAAAATTATAATGAAGCAGTATGTCAATTATACAGTGAAAAAGAAAATTTAATTATATTGGGATTAACAGGGAGAACTGGGGCTGGTTGTAGCACTGTTGCTAGCATTTTAAAAAAAGAATTTTGTGATTTAGAATATGAATATAATGATGAGCGAGAGACATCCTTAAAAGAAAAGAAGGAGTTTGAAATAATTAAGAGTTATATTGAAACAGACAAACGTTGGGAACCGTTTGAGGTTATTGAAGGAAGTTGTGTAATTTTATCCTATATTTTTGAATATCAAAAAGATAACAAAAAAGGTGAAGAGGTTTTTATTGAATACCTAAAATTTCTTCAGAGTGACAAAAATAAAGATTCTTTTAAAATTGATAATTTTAGAGAGTTGGAAAATGAGATTCATGGATTAAATTATATATTTGAAGAAATAGCAAAGCATCCTCTTTCCCCAATAAAGGATTGGGAGACTGTTTCAAAAGAAGATATAGATATTTATTATGAACTGTATATCAACAAACTTGCTGAGTATAAAAATAGAGTAAAGAAAATCTTCCTAAAATATTCATGCTATGAAGAGAAAAAGAGAAAACTACAGGATGATCCACCAATAAAATACCACTTCTACACATATTTATTACAAAAAATTGCTAACAATATAAGAGCAAGTGGAAATCCTTATGTTAGCGAACTACATCAAGATAAAATATTGGATTTTGCAAAACGAATACGGATAATAATAGAGTTAATAAAAAAGCATAAGGGAGGGGAAAAGGCGAGAATTTGTATTGATGCAATTAGAAATGCTAATGAGTCTAATTATTTAAAAGATGTATATCGGTCCTATTTTTTGATGTCGATAAGTGTGGACGAAAAAATGAGACAAGGCAGATTGGGAGCATTAGATGAAGAAGAGCAAAAAAGTTTGGATTATGTAGAATATGAATCTAAATTTGATAATGGTAAGATTTTTTATCATCAAAATATTGCTAATTGTTTTGAAATGGCGGATATTCATCTTGTGAATATGGATGAGAAAAATGGAAGAAGATTATCTTTGACAAGGCAATTGGTTAAATATATTACGCTAATGATTCATCCTGGTTTAGTTGTTCCGAGTGATATTGAAAGATGTATGCAACTTGCATACAATGCAAAATATAATTCTGGTTGCTTATCAAGACAAGTGGGAGCAGTTGTTACAGGATCAGATTTTGCAATAAAATCTGTAGGTTGGAATGATGTTCCTAATAAGCAATTAGAGTGTATTTATAGAGATGTTCATGGTTATTGCAAAGGAAATCAAAAAGATTGTTTTAGTGAATTTGAATATGAAAATGAAACATTTAAGAAAAGCTTAATACATATAGGGCGTCAATTAGAAAGTACTAATTTGCATGGAAGAAAATTTTCCTACTGTTTTAAAGATATTTATAATGGTTTGAAAAATGATAAGAATCAAGTTTTTACAAGAGCTTTACATGCAGAAGAAAATGCATTTTTGCAAATATCTAAATACGGAGGGCAGGGGGTTAAAGGGGGATTTTTGTTTTGTACCGCGAGCCCGTGCGAACTATGTTCTAAGAAGGCATTTCAACTTGGCATAAAAGATATATATTACATTGATCCTTATCCAGGGATTGCTCAAAAACACATTTTGAGTTTTGGTGATGGAATTGGTAATCCTAGAATTCATTTATTTAGTGGTGCAATAGGTGAAGCCTATGTTAGATTATACAGATCTATGCTTGCTCAAAAAGATGAATTAGAATTAGTAAGTGGGATAAATTGTAAGGATGAGGCGAGGGAAGTTATTTCTTCAAGTTCAAAGCAACCATTAACAAAGGACTTATTATATCATAGGATGGAGGTCTCTCTAGAATTTTTAAATCGAGAAAACATAGAAAGTTTAAGAAAAGTTGACATAGAGGTACTTGGTGGTGAATACAATAGTCTTGACAGAACACTTACATGGACAGGAAGTTCTTATGATAAATCAGAATTGATTGAGAATGAAAATGGATATTCTTTTATAGATACTAAAGACCAAGTTTCTCCTTATCATTACCAAATTGTATTAAATAATACAGTTTCTGTAGGAAATCATATTTCATATGGTGTGAAATCGTACGTTAAGGATGAGTCTCATCTTATGCACGCCTACTTTGCACAGATGATAAAGTATCCGACAAAAAAATTAATTTTAAAAGTAATTATTCCTAAGGAGGCACCTCTACTAGATAATATACGTTATGTTAGATATGCAGATATGAAAATGGAATATGACTTTTTGGATCAATTCCACCATATCGAAGAAGAGACTACAGATGATAATAGAGTGATATATCAGCTTGAAATTGATAATCCCAATTTGTTTTATACCTATAGTCTTGAATGGGATTTTATTAATGTCAAGTCTTGAATTTGTTTTTTTAATATTATACTAAAAAGATTAGGAGGATTAAATTATGGATGGTGATTGAAAGATGCAAGGTTCTTTAGTTGAATACTAAAAGCAATGAAGGAAGTCTTATAAAATTAAGGCTTCCAGTTTTTTTGAAATTATGTGTTTTAACACCATTTGGAATTGTTTAAATGATATAATTAATAATAGAATATGTTATATGACAAATAGTGAAAAATAGCAGGTATCAAAGCGATAATATTTTTTCTATCTATTGCAAAGAAAATGAATGCGACACAAGGTGGTGTACTGTCAATAGTAAAATAATTAACGGATTAGTTATTCCGACATAATAGAATATCCAACCTGTAAAATACAAAAGAACTGATGCTGTAACCATGATGATAAGTGAATTTACTTGTATTTTAGGTGTGCTTTTCCTCTGTAAAATGCAAAGAGCTATTATAAAAAATATCTGGCAAAAACTCCCGATAGCATCAACTGTGGGTGTAACGGAATCTGTTCGCAGAATATCATTTGGTGTAGGAATCGCAAACCATATGAAATTGGGAAGCATAATTACTAGGAAAAGCACAAGTCCCCATATATCAAAACAAATCTTATAATTTGAGACCGTTTCAAGTTTTGTGTAAACAGAAAAAACTGATATAAGATATGTCATTAGTTATCGGGGACAGAGCCTGAA
>CAKRFN010000021.1 GCA_934320655.1 uncultured Eubacterium sp. | reverse complement strand
TCGCGTTTCGTTAGGGGGCCTCTGCAATGGCGTTTCACTGCGGCGTAGGGATTCACATACCCCAACGCTTTCGCCACATCGCTTGCACAGAAGAAGGTCTTGCCTGCCTCCTGCAACACGCGGATCGAACCAAACTCCTGGTTCTCGAACACCTCCGTCATCTGCCTCGACTGTCCACCATGACTGCCCACATCGGTGTCATGGGTCTTCTGATTGAAATCCGTCATACCTGTTACCTCCTACTCAAATTTGTCTCGCCGGATTTCGGGCGAAAAAAATAGAGCCTCGACCCATTCTCGTTTTCAAAGAATGAGCCAAGGCTCTATGTAACAGGATACCTGATATTATTTTTTTGCAGAATTCGTCAGAACTCGCCAAACGATCCTGACACTGTTTTACATTCCATTTCAGCCGGATTTTTACCAAAAATCTGTCAAGGATATGGGGCTAATTTCCCCTCCAAAATGGCCTTCTGTAAACCCATTTTCCCACCCATTAGGCTCGAAAATAGGCCGTAAACCCATGGTAAACCCATCAAAATGGGCTAATCTGAAGTCAAATTTCCTCAAATTTCACCATCTGAATCAGGTGATTTTAGGCATAGAAAAAGCCCGGAAAATGGCGTATTTCCGGGCTTTTTTAGCATTATTAAGCTGTAGATTAGCGCTTGCTGAACTGAGGTGCGCGACGAGCTGCTTTGAGACCGTACTTCTTACGCTCTTTCATACGAGGATCACGTGTTAAGAATCCTGCCTTCTTGAGCGCGGGACGATACTCGCTGTCTACCTGAAGCAGTGCACGGGCGATACCATGACGGATAGCTCCTGCCTGTCCTGTGTATCCGCCACCCTTTACAGTAACGGTCACGTCGAACTTCTCGTTAGTCTCGGTCGCAGCGAAAGGCTGACGAACGATAACCTTTAATGTCTCTAATCCAAAATAATCATCAATGTCTCTCTTGTTGATGGTGATCTTACCAGTACCAGGTGCTAAATAAACTCTGGCTACTGAACTTTTTCTTCTACCTGTTCCATAAAATTTTGCGTTAGCCACTTGTTTTTACCTCCCTCGATTAAAATGTCAAAGTCTCAGGCTTCTGAGCTGCATGCTTGTGATCAGGACCTGCGTATACGAATAACTTCTTATACATCTCGCGTCCTAACGGTCCCTTGGGTAACATACCCTTTACTGCGTGCTCGATGACTCTCTCGGGATGCTTTGCTAACATCTCCTTTAAGGTAGTCTCTTTCATTCCACCTACATACTCTGAATGTCTGTAGTAAATCTTCTGATCCAGCTTCTTACCGGTAACAGCGATCTTCTCTGCATTGACAACGATTACATAATCACCGCAGTCCATGTGAGGTGTGAAAATCGGCTTATTCTTTCCTCTTAAAACTTTTGCAATCTCTGATGATAAACGACCTAATGTCATTCCTGTAGCGTCAACAACATACCATTTACGATCAATGGTAGCCGGGCTTGCCATAAATGTGTTCATGGTTTTTCCTCCTGAATAATTTTAACGGTAGAAGTCGGAATGGAAATGTCCGAAACCATTCAACATACTTCTGTTATTGTATAGCAAAAATATTCTGCCGGGGCTTTGGCATAATATTTCTAAACTACATCAGCCTTTACATTCTACTACGCGCTTTTGCCACTGTCAACTGCTTTTTTGGATTTTTCCCCTAAAATACAAGGATTCTCGGCAAATTCGATCCCGATCATCGTCAGTCCGTGTGCCGGTGCAGTCGGTCCTGCTGCGCTGCGCGCACAGGCATCCAGAATCGCCGGCATCTGCTGCGGTTCTTTGAGTCCGCTGCCGATCTCGATGAGCGTTCCGGCGATGATGCGCACCATATTGTATAGAAAACCCGCACCGGTCACCCGAATGCAGATCAGATCTCCCTGTTTTTCCACCTGACAGTCATAGACCGTGCGAACCGTTGTCTCTGCCTGCGAGTGAGCGGCACAAAAGCTCGCAAAATCATGTGTGCCAACCAGATATGCCGCAGCCTCACGCATCCGCGCGAGATCCAGCCTGCGGTAATAAAAATAAGAATCCCTGCGCTCGGTGGGCAACGGAAACTCCCGGTTTAAAATCCGGTATTCATAAGTTTTTGTGCTGTCACAGTGGCGCGGATGAAAGTCCGGTGCCACCTCTGCCGATGACTGCACAACGATATCATCCGGCAGGCGCTGATTCAGTGCATAACAGATCTTATCCGCCGGAATGCGTGTATCGGTATCAAATACCGCAACATTGCCGAGCGAATGCACGCCGGAATCCGTGCGGCTCGCGCCCGTGACAGTAATTTGTTCACCAAGCAATGCGCTGAGTGCCTGATTTAACACGCCCTCGATCGTCGCCACACCGGGCTGCAGCTGCCATCCGCAGTAGTCCGTTCCGTCATACGCGACACGCAGCATCACGCGCTTCATAACAGTACCCTCATCGCAATCAGCAGCACCAGATACGCAAACAGTATCAGATAGGCAATGCGGTCGATGCCCTGATAACATAGCGGTTTCATTTTTGTACGTCCCTCACCGCCGCGGTAGCAGCGCGCCTCCATCGCCAGCGCGAGGTCATTCGCACGCCGGAATGCAGACACAAACAGAGGAACTAACAGCGGGATCATCGCCTTTGCCCGCTGGATCACATTTCCTTCTTCAAAATTCGCCCCGCGTGCCATCTGCGCTTTCATGATCTTATCCGTCTCCTCTACGAGAATCGGTATAAAACGCAGCGCGATCGACATCATCATCGCGATCTCATGCACCGGCACATGCAGCCGTCCGAGCGGCTTTAATGCCCGCTCCAGCCCGTCCGTGAGCTGGTTCGGTGTCGTTGTGAGCGTCATGAGCGAGGTTCCGAGCACCAGATACGTCAGACGGATCATCATGCGAACTGCCGCCGTGACACCCTCTTTCGTAACAGTGATCTTCCACACATGGATCAATGCCTCTCCCGGTGTCAAAAAGAGGTTAAACATCGCCGTAATCACCATCAGCACGATAATCGCCCGCAAGCCCTTGATCATGTATTTAAACGGCACACCGGAAATACGGATCACAAGCACTAAAAATGCCGTGACTACCGCCAGTCCCGGAAGTCCTTTATATGCAAATACCGAGATCAGAAACACCAGCGTTCCGAACAGCTTCACGCGCGGATCCATCCGATGGATCACCGATCCGGTCGGATAATATTGTCCTATCGTAATATCTCTCACCATAATCTGTCACCTATTCCACACTGCGCCCAAATGCCCGCAGAATCTCCCGCTTTGCCTCCGCAACGGTCGTCGCATCCCGATCCACTGGAAAGCCCTTCTCACTCAGCTCATGCATCAGATATGTCACCTGCGGCGCTGCCAGCCCGATCTGCTCTAATTCCCTGTAATGACGGAAAACCTCCTTGGGCGCACCGTCAAACATCACACTGCCCTGATTCATGACGATAATGCGCTCCACATATTTTGCCACATCCTCCATGCTGTGAGACACGAGTATGACGGTAATATGGTTTTCTGCGTGCAGCTTTGCGATCTGGTCTAAGATCTCATCCCGCCCTTTCGGATCGAGTCCCGCCGTCGGCTCGTCTAAGATCAACACCTCCGGACGCATCGCGAGCACACCGGCGATCGCCACACGGCGTTTCTGCCCGCCGGACAGGTCAAACGGAGACTGGTCAAACAGTTCCTCCGGTATACCGACACTGTGCAGCGCCTCAAACGCGCGCAGCTCTGCCTCATTTTTGTCCAAGCCCTGATTCATCGGTCCGAAGCAGACATCCGCAAGGATCGTCGTCTCAAACAACTGGTGCTCCGGATACTGAAAGACCAGACCGACCTTGCTGCGCAGCCCGCGCATGCTGTAACCGTCGGCGTAGATGTCCTCGCCGTTATAATAAATGCTGCCGCTTGTCGCGCGCAGCAATCCGTTCATATGCTGGATCAGGGTCGATTTTCCGGAACCGGTATGACCGATCACACCGATAAACTGTCCGTCCCCAATCTCCAGATTGATATCCTTTAACGCATACATTTCGCGGGGTGTTCCCTGCTCGTATACGCAGTTTACTTTATCTAATATTATCGACATAGCTATCCTTCCCGCAGCCGCTCCAGTTCTGAAACGAGCTCCTCTCTCGTCAGGATGCCGTCCGGCAGATCCAGACCCGATTTTTTCAGTTCATGTGCCAGCAGCGTGATCTGCGGAACATCCATGCGATGTGCCTGCAAGGATTCCACCCGCGAAAAGATCTCCCGCGGTGTGCCCTGCATCACCACAGATCCCGAATCCATCACGTATACATAGTCAGCATCCGTGACTTCCTCCATATAATGGGTGATGAGGATGATCGTCACACCCTTTTTCTGATTTAACTCATGTACCGCACGCAGCACCTCTTTCCGTCCGTTCGGGTCGAGCATCGCCGTTGGCTCGTCAAGCACGATACACGCCGGCTGCATTGCTACGACACCCGCGATCGCTACGCGCTGTTTCTGCCCTCCGGACAGCTTGTTCGGCGAAGCCGAACGGAATTTCATCATCCCGACTGCCTGCAGACTATCCTCTACGCGCTGCCAGATCTCATCGGTCGGCACACCGAGGTTCTCCGGTCCGAAACCGACATCCTCCTCGACGATGCTGCCGATGATCTGGTTGTCCGGATTCTGAAAAACCATGCCTGCGCTCTGTCTGATGTCCCAGAGATTATCCGGATCGGACGTATCCTTGCCATCGACCCACAACGTGCCCTCTGTCGGGCAGAGAAGTACATTCAGATGCTTTGCCAGTGTCGATTTACCGGAACCGTTATGCCCTAAGATCGCGACAAAGCTGCCCGGCTGGATATCAATATCCACATGATCGAGCGCCGTCTGCGTCGCGACCGGATTGCCCTCCTCGTCACGGCGGATATATTCATGTACCAGTTGTCTTGCTTTTACCATCAATGATGCCATCTGATCTGTATTCCTCTCCAAATATCAGTCTACCAGTGGAGTCTGTGCAGCTCGCCCTCCGTCTTCATATGCGCAAAGCCCTGCTGCCGCAGCGCCTCATATAAAACGACCGCCACCGAATTCGACAAATTTAACGAACGTGTCTCCCCGATCATCGGAATGCGCACACACGTATCCGGGTGTGCCTTTAAGATCTCCTCAGGAATCCCCGCACTCTCCTTGCCAAACATAATATAGCATCCATCCGGATAAGATGCATCCGAATAGATATGTCTGCCTTTGGTTGTCGCATAAAAGATCTGTGCGCCCGGATTGCGCACAAGAAAATCTTCATAATCGACATACGTCGTCACATCCAGATCCGGCCAGTAATCCATGCCTGCCCGTTTTAATGCCTTCTCGCTGAGTGAAAAGCCGAGCGGCTCGATCAGGTGCAGCCTCGTTCCGGTCGCCACGCAGGTACGGCCGATATTTCCGGTATTTGCCGGTATCTCCGGCTCTAATAATACGATATTGATCATATCTGCTCTGCCTCCGCACGCAGCTTTGTAATGAATTTCTCCAGCCTGCCCAGTGCAATCTTCAGATTGTCCAGTGAATATGCATACGAAATGCGCAGGAAACCTTCTCCGCAGTCTCCGAATGCTGTTCCCGGAACGACTGCGACCTTTTCCTCGCGCAACAGTCTCGTCGCAAACTCATCGGAAGACATACCGAATTCCTTGATCGACGGAAAGATATAAAATGCGCCGAACGGCTCAAAACACTTGAGCCCCATACGCTCAAATTCATGCACGAGGAATCTGCGGCGCTGGTTATACTGCTCACGCATCATTGCCACATCCTCATCACCGTTTCGCATCGCCTCGACAGCCGCATACTGACTGTTGGTCGGCGCACACATGATCGCAAACTGATGGATCTTCAACATCTGATCCATGATGACCTGCGGACCGCAGGCATAGCCGAGCCGCCATCCGGTCATCGCATGTGACTTTGAAAAACCGTTGATCACAATCGTACGCTCCCGCATGCCGGGAATCGACGCAATCGACGTATGTTTTTCCAGATAACACAGCTCCGCATAGATCTCGTCACTGAGCACAAACAGATCATGCTCGATCACGACTTTCGCGATCGCCTCCAGATCTGATTTTTCCATAACTGCTCCGGTCGGATTGTTCGGGAACGGCAGTACGAGCATCTTTGTCCTGGGCGTGATCGCTGCCTCCAGCTCCTCAGCCGTCAGCCGGAACTGGTCTTCCTCTTTGAGCTCAATAATGACCGGCACGCCGCCCGCCAGAATACAGCACGGCTCATATGATACATAGCTGGGCTGCGGGATCAGTACCTCGTCGCCCGGATCAAGCATCGCGCGGAATGCATTGTCAATGCCCTCGCTGCCGCCGACCGTAATCAGTATCTCCTTTAACGGATCATATTGCAGATGAAATCTGCGGTCTAAGTATTTTGCGATCTCAATACGCAGCTCTTTGAGTCCTGCGTTGGATGTATAGAAGGTTCTGCCCTTTTCGAGTGTAAAAATACCCTCGTCGCGGATATGCCACGGGGTATCAAAGTCCGGCTCGCCCACACCGAGCGAGATTGCATCCTGCATCTCACTCACAATATCGAAAAATTTCCGGATGCCGGAGGGCTTTATCGTCGTTATTTTTTCATTCAGCGGATTTCTCATGGTGTCATAAATATCCTTTCATCCTTTGATGTCTCTGCCATGACTGTGCCATGATCCTTATATTTTTTCAGAATAAAGTTCGTCTTTGTGCTGAGCACAGAATCGAGCGTAGACAGCTTATCGGTTACAAATGTGGAAATATCGCGCAGCGTCTTTCCCTCGAGTGTGACCATGAGGTCGAAGCCACCGGAGATCAGATACACGGAGTTTACTTCCGGATAGTTGTAAATGCGCTCCGCTACCTTGTCAAAGCCCATATCTCTCTGCGGAGTCACACGCACCTCGATCATCGCTGTCACTTTCTCTACATCTGTTTTATCCCAATCGATCAGTGTGTGATAACCACAGATCACATGCTCTGCTTCCATCGCCTCAAGCTCATTGACGACCATCTGCTCATCCACACCTAAAAGCACCGCGAGATCGTGCAGATCCACACGGCTGTTTTTCTCGATAAATGTCAAAATCTTTTCTCTCATTTTATCTATGTTCTCCTTTACATTTCTCAATTATACGACCCGATACAGTTCATCCGTCTTTGGCGGCTCTAAAAAGCGCCGTTCCTCACCGGATACGATCACGCGGTCATTCCCCTGCGTCACCTTTCCGATGCACACCGCATGGATGCCCTCTGCCTCCAGCGCGCGCACAAGCCCGTTGCCGTCCGCCGCTGCCATGAGCATACTGCCGCTGCTGATGAGTTCATACGGATTTACGTCAAAAAACTCACAGACCTCCACGGTCTCCTGTCTGATCGGGATCTTTTTCAAGTCTATTTCCAGTCCGACGCCAGCGCTCTCTGCCATCTCCCAAAGTGCCCCGAAGATCCCTCCCTCGGTCACATCATGCATTGCGCTCACGCCAGACTTCACCGCCGTCGCGGCCTCCGGCAGCACGGATAAATAACGGTCAAATGCCTTTGCCTCATCGACCAGTGCTTTCGGATAGCGTGTCAGCAGCTCGGCTTCTTTCTCTTTCGCGATGATGGATGTTCCTTCCAGTCCGATCCATTTTGTGACGATCACATCCATGCCGGGTCTGGCACCCGCCGTGGAGATCAGCCTGCCTTTTTTCGCCTTTCCGACACCGACGACGGAAATCACCGGCTGATTGACCACGCGCGTCACCTCTGTATGTCCGCCCATGATCTGCACATTTGCCGCGTGTGCGGCTTCCTCCGCCTGCCCCATCATCGCCCGCAGCTTTGCCTCTGAGAGCTTTTCGGGCAAAAGAAAAGTAAGCATCACACCGATTGGTTCCGCTCCCGCACTCGCAAGGTCATTGAGCGTGATCTGGATCGCCAGATGCCCGATATCCTTTGCAGTGCCGGTAATCGGATCAGTCGATAAAACAAACATTTCATCCTCCTGCAGCGCCACAGCCGCGCAGTCCTCTCCTACAGAAGCGCCTAACAGCACTTCCGGACGGTCGGTTCGTATTTGCTTTAACACTGATCTCTTTAATACTGCCTCCGGTACTTTGCCTACTTTCATATTAATCCGTATCCTTTTTATTTCCAGTCTACTCGTCTGCCTCTTCTTCCGGCTGCTGTGAAGATTCCTCTTTGGTATCATTTTTGGAATCATTCTTCTCCGGTTTCTGCGGCTTTGACTCGTTTTCCTCTTTCTTTTTGTCTTCTTCCTGTTTTTTCTTTTCTTCCTCTTCCTGCTTCTTGAGCGCCTCCGCAGAATTTGCTGCCGCAGCCGCGCGTACTGTCGCCTCATCCTTTGTGGCGATCGCTGCCTTGATCGCTGCTACCGCATCCTCATTATCGGATTTTGTACCTACGGTAATGATCTTAGGTGAAGCATTGTAGGTGCTGTTGTTGTACGGCTCTCTGCTGACTTCCACACCGTTCTCTTTGACGATCTTCCACAGTCTTGCCGTGTAGCCGGTGTGTGAGTTCTGATCGGTATTGACATAGCCGATCGGCTGTGAATCCGATGACACAAACTTTGTCTCGGGCTCTGTTGTACTCGTCGTCTCGCTCTCAAAGATGACTTCACGTCCAGCCGGGCGCGTCTCCTCGCCATAGACCGTGAAAGTGATCTGCATACCTGTCGTATATCCCTCGATATAGATCGGGAAATCGTAGTTGTTCGTAAACTTCAGGTCTTTATAAGTACCGGCAATCGCCGCATCCATCGAGGGCTTCACGTAGCTGACGATCATCGAATGGCAGAAACGCTCATCGATCGCCAGTTCCGCGCGGATCACCGCATTGTACAGTGTCGTGGACACCTGACAGATACCGCCGCCATACGTCTGGACGGTCGTACCGTTCTCATAAGAGCCTGCCAGCTCATAGCCGTTCTCTGCTGTAAACGGATTCACTGCCTCATAAACCGAGAACTGCTCACCCGGATAGAGCACATGTCCGTTGATCTTGCTCGCGCCGTTCCGGACGTTCTGCGCACGCCCTGCGGAGGAAGTACCGAAATCCGTCGTATAGGTGCCGAGCACATCCTTGACGCGCTCAAGCTGCTCCTTTGTGCCCTCCGGCTCTACGACGCTGGCTGCCAGCTCGATCGTGGCATCATTCTGATTCCATGTATCCTCGATATAAGAAACGATCTCCTGTGCAGACGTATCGACATCCACTGCTACACCGTTCTGTCCGTCCGTGATGGTAAATGCGCCGTTTTCACGTTTCAGTCCATAATTGATGGCATCCTGATTCATGTCTGCCGTATTTGTCTCTAAAAACTGTGTAACCTTATCCTTGTCTGCCGTGTAAGTAATGTCGTACACGAGATTCTCATGCTCCAGATCCTTTTTGGACTTGTAGCGCTCGATCAGATTGCCCGTGCGTCCGACATCCATCGCATCCTTGACCAATACGCGGTTTGACCACTCGAGCCCGAAATCGGATGCCTTTGCGACCACGCTTTTGTCGTCTACGGTCAATGTAAACTCGGTATCGCCCAGTGATTTGACATAGTCATCCACTGCCTCTACCGCCTGTGCCTCTGTCATACCGCCGACTGCGATATCACCGATATAAATATTATCTGCGATCGTGCGCTCTGATGGATTCTGGGCATCCTGTGCATACACGGTCGTTCCGACATACACTCCCGCTGCACACACCAATGCCGCTGCCAGCGCGCCGCCGATCTTCCATCCTATGTTTTTCTTCCTTCTTTTCATTATATTACCTCTTATTTACTTCAAACCAACTTCTTCTACACCTATTGACTTTTAATTATATACTAATATTATACTTCTTTTCAATACGCAAAATCCGCTAGAATAATTGACAGGAATTGCGTATTTTAGTATATTATTAACGATTTGAATTTGCCTGTCCGCACGGCTTTTCCACCGCCTCGCGGCAGCTAGGCGAATGCACTCATCACCATCGGAAGTACCATCGCGATCACGAGAATAATCGCTATGAGCCCTGCGATGAGCTGTCTCTTATTATTTTTTTGTTTTTTTGACTGATTCATACGTTTCACCTCTATCTAATTGATACTAAATTGATACTTACGATACCTTTTGAATCTACAGCAATTACTTTTTAGAAAGGAACCCGGCTGCCAGCCGACAGCCGCATGCAGCAAAATCATATGTTATTACCGCTTTTAGGAATATTTGTCATCGTAACTGCATACATCGCGATCCGCCAGCGCCACGCTACCAATGCCGAACACGAAGTCTGGGATCAGTTCCGCGCGCGCGAACAGGACGCCAACTGGACACGCAAGCAGGATATTTCCAATCTCGCCTATATCAAGCTGCCAATCGACCGTCTGCCACTCGGCAGATACGACGATGAGACGCTCACAAGCTATGAGACCGCCCTGCGCGACCTGTCTACACAGCCGATCTGCAATCTCAACGGCATCTCGAACACGGATCTGAAGCTCCGCTACGGCGCCGCCAACCTGAATGCACTCAGCCAGTGCGACACCAATTATAGCACGCTCGTATCACTTTTGGCAAACTATGCGGAGAAACTTTATGAACTTTCTCATGTACCGGAGGCAAAAGAGGTGCTTGAATATGCGATTTCGCTCGGCACGGACGTTGCGAAAACGTATGAATTGCTCGCCACTATATATGAATACGAAAAAACTCCCGAAAAAATCCATGTACTTTATGAATCTGCCGAAAAAATATCTTCGATCCGCCGCGACGCGATTCTGCACAAGTTGGAGACTTATCTGAATCACGAACCGGAGGCATCCTCATGAACTATCTGGCGATCGACCTTGAAATGACCGGATTAAACGTAAAAAAAGACCGCATCCTTGAAATCGGTGCGATCCATATGGAGGACGGTGAGCCGCGTGGGACATTTTCTGCTCTGATCAACCCGCACTGTACGCTCTCCGACCAGATCATTGGTCTGACCGGCATCACGCAGCAGATGGCAGATGCGGGCGAAGAATTGTCTGACGTTTTGCCGCGTTTTTTAACATTCGCCGGATCGCTGCCACTGCTCGGACATAATCTGCTCTTTGACTACAGCTTTTTAAAGCAGGCGTGTGTCAACGCCAGAATCTCATTTGAACGGGCAGGCATCGACACGCTCAAGCTCGCCAGACGATTTCTCCCCGCCACGCAGGAGAAAAAGCTGACCGCCCTGCGTGAGCTGTACCGGCTCGATACAGGCGAGGTACATCGCGCAGTATCGGATGCGCTCGCCGCCGCACTTGTATATGAACGGCTGTGCAGCGACTATGGTGCTGGCGCACCGGAGGCCTTTTTACCCGTTCCGCTGCACCTGAACATCAAAAAACAGCAGCCCATCACAATTCCCCAACGGGAACAGCTGACGAGACTGCTGTCTGAATCCTCAGATGCTCCGGGTGAACCGGTCGAGATCGACCGGCTCACCCGCAGTGAGGCATCACGCCTGATTGAACGGCTGCTGCATCCATAAAATCGCTCATGAATCAAATCATTACATATCGTACCACGGTATCTACGGCACCCGCAAGCAGCATCACACCGCCGATCGCATAGGCTTTGGTCTTTTGTTCGTATCCAAAATGATAGCCCACATACAGACCTGCGATCACGACGATCACTGTTGCGGCAGAGATTGCAATGAGAAGTATTGCTCTTGCTGTACCTAAAAATCCGAGTGCTGCTCCGAGCGCCAGCGTGCCGATGCTGATGAGCGCCAGCCGCGCGATCAGCCCCTTCCACGCATACTTGTCATTCCGGTGCTCTAAAATCGCTTCATTTTTCCACGCTTTATGAATCATCATGATTCCCAGAACTCCGAAAATGACTACCGCGATAATCCCTGTCACACTGCCATTCGGATTCACGTCGCGCAATCGTAAAAACATACCGCACGCACTGCCAATATAGAGTGCGGCTGTCTGCCAGACGGCAAACAGCACGCAGAGAATCATCAACGGCTTCTTCTCTATTTTTGAAAGCTGTGCACCTTTGCATGCCATTGCTGCGAATATATCCAATGATATGCCCAGTGTCACTAAAATTGTCTCTAACCAGTTCATATACCGTACCTCGTAGTTACTAGTCGTCTACTTTTACACTATCTGTCTTGATGATGAACTTCACGCTTCCGACCTGATCCTGTGCCAGACCTGTGAATGTCTTGTAGTTCTCACCTGCCTGTACGACTGCATCGATACGGTCGAACAGATCCTTGGTATCGCCACTGAATGCATCTACCAGCTTGGAAATGCCCTCTTCATTGAACTTCACCATTCCATTATACAACTCGTCTGCTCCGTCGTCCAGCTTTCCAACACCATCTGCAATTTTTTCTGCTCCGTCGGACAGATCAGATGCTCCGTTTTTCAGTTTATTGTTATTAGAAACCAGTGTATTGGCACCGGTTGCCAACTGGTTCACACCGCTTACGAGATCCGGAACTCCTGCTGCCAGTGTGGAGATACCATCGCTGAGTGCCTTTGTTCCTGTCACCAGACTGTAACCGCTGTTCTTGTCAACTGCCTCGATCTGTGCTGCGATTGTCTTTTTGGCATTCTCCGCACCCTGAAGTGCTGCTGTCTCTGCTGCTGACTGACATGCTCCTACAACTGATTTACCGACTGCATCAGAACCATTCTGTGCGATACCACCTGCGATACCCTGTGCCAGGCCACCTTTTAAGACGCCGCTTGCAAAGAATGCTGCATAGGTAGTTGAGCTGCCCGGAACAGTTGCCTGACACTGTTCAGCCGTATATTTCTTTCCGGATGTCGCATCTACAAAACCATTTTCTGCATAATACTGGGCCAGGGCAGCTACCACGCCATCACTGGTCAGACCCATGCTTGAAATACCACTCTGGATCTGTTTTACGGTTGCATCACTCGTCATGGTACTGTTGAAGTTGTTCGCTGCAGACTGATAAATGAGCTTATAAGCTGCTGAGCCTTCTGCAAACTGTGCGGATACGAGCTTTTTCGCTGCTGCCTTCTCGCTGTCGCTCATTTCGGTATTCAATGCCTTGTCAAGAGTCTGTACACCGTTTGAAATCGTCTTTGCACTGGAATCCAGTGTCGTAGCACCCTTAGAGAGTGTTCCCACACTCTTGTTGAGTGTGTTCAGACCATCGTTTAACTTCTGTGCGCCGTCTGTATAGCTTGCGATACCATCCTTTAAGCTGGCTGCGCCGTCCTTGAACTCATCCATGCTGTCGTTTAATGTTCCGATACCATCCTTAAGTTCCTTGCTGCCGTCCTGTAACTGCTGGCTGCCGTCGGAGAGCTCATCGATCGAATCCTCCAGACCACTCAGATCCAGATCGCCGAGGTTGAGGTCATTAAGCAGACCTGTCATGGCGATCGTTGCGGTCATCTGTAAAGAGAAATTCTCTACATCTGCGCTGACTTCCACATACTCCGGAAACTCGATCTCATCACCGAACTCGCCTTCCTCTTTCTGGAGGCTCTCCTTCAGTCCGGGCATTGCCATTCCGACGATGATGTTGTTCTTGCCGTCGGAAATCACTTTTCCGTTTGTAACCTCAATATTTGTGAAGTCGTCGCTGACAACCATTCCTGTCATAACGGTAAACGGAACATATACCTCGATCTGCTTGCCGTCTTTGTCGATTGTTGTCTTTTCATGGTTCTCATAGTCAAAACGGATCGTCACCTTTCCGCTCTTGCCTGCCAGCTCCTCCGGCTCGATCTCCTTGCCATCGAGATAATAAGTGACTGACTCGCTGATCGGAACCTCTTTCTCGGTCGTTCCTTCATAGTAAATGTCATTGCCGTTTGCCTGCCATGTCAGCTTGTCGCCGTCCTGTGTAAATGTCTCGTCGCCCTTGACATTGGTGATACCATCCAGATCGGATACATCCTCGATCGTATCCGCACCGTCTTTATTCTTTAACCACTCCTCAACGATGACCTTTCCTGCATTTCCCTTTGCATCGGAGATCACATAGACGGTCTCGTCCTTGGTCGTATCGTCTGCGACGTTCTTTTTGGTGTTTACGAGATCACTGATTTTTTCCTCGATCTCTGATTTCTCTGCGGCTGCGGCGGTGATTGCCTGCTCGGTCGTGCCGCGCATATAACCTGCTGCAAAGCTGCCGCCCGCCATAGCTACGACGAGCACACCTGCCAGCATACGAATGGTAAATTTATTCTGAAATGTTTTCTGTAACTCTTTGATCTTCATGATATGAATCCTCCTAATCTATACCTGAACCTTACATTTACTGTCTGAATCCCTTACTCGTCTTGATGATCACCTTATCAAAGATCATGAACATAGACGGCAGAATGAAAATAACTACAAACATACTGATGATCGCGCCTCGTGACATCAAAATACACAGAGAACTGATCATATCGATATTGGAGTACACACCAACACCGAAGGTTGCTGAGAAGAAGCTGAGTGCACTGACGATAATGGACTGGATCGATCCCTGCAGTGCCTGTGTAATTGCCTCTTTTTTCTCTAATCCATCATAACGTGCATTCTTGTACTTATTCGTCATCAGGATCGCATAATCGACGGTCGCTCCCAACTGAATCGTACCGATGACGATCGATGCGATAAACGGAAGTACCGTACCGGTATATGCCGGAATACCCATATTAATAAAGATCGCAAATTCAATCACAGCCACCAGAATGATCGGAAGGCTGATGGACTTAAATACAAAGAAGATAATGACGAAGATCGCTACGATGGATACCGCACTGACACGTGCAAAGTCCTCATTTGTAATGTTGATCAGATCCTTGGTACAAGGTGCCTCACCGATCAGCATACCCTTTGTATCATATTTATCTAAAATCTCATCAAGCTTGTCGCACTGTGCATTGACTTCATCCGATGCAACCGCATATTCGGAGCTGACCATGAGCAGCTCGTATTCATCATTCTGTACAACCTCAAGCAGCTCAGAAGGAAGCATCTCCTTCGGGAAACCGGCTCCTAAGATTGCCTCAAGACCAATCGTTGCCTTGACACCATCGACCGCATCAACCTCATCAATCATCTCGACAACATCCTTTGTCGGCAACGAGCTGTCGATCAGATACAGATGCGTTGCATTCATATCGAAGCTGTCTTCCAGCTTCTGGTTTGCAACGATACTCGGCAGATCCTTCGGCAATGTTCCTGCCAGGTCATAATATACATCCGTGTGTGTATATCCATAAAGCGCAGGGAATAAAATAATCACAAATGCTGCGATAAACCATTTATAATGACGGACAACCCATCCGGCGATACGTCCAAGATCCGGGATGACCGCACGATGTCTGGTCTTTTGCACCGCTTTATCAAAGATCAGAATCATAGAAGGCAGGATCGTCACGCATCCAATCACACCGAATACAACACCCTTCGCCATGACAATACCCAGATCCAGACCTAACGTGAAGCTCATAAAGCAAAGCGCTACGAATCCGGCGACTGTCGTAATGGAGCTGCCGACTACAGACGTGATCGTATTGGTAATGGCATTCGCCATTGCTTCCTTATGGTCATCCGTATTTGCACATTCTTCTTCATAACTGTGCCACAGGAAGATGGAGTAGTCCATCGTGACACCGAGCTGCAATACCGCCGCCAGCGCCTGCGTCACATAGGAGATCTCTCCCTGCATGATATTTGTTCCCAGATTATAGATAATTGCCATTCCGATACTGAGCAGGAAAAAGATCGGAACAACCGCAGAATCCATCGTGAGTGACAAGACTACGATAGCGAGAATCACCGCGATCAGTACATAAATCGGAACCTCTTTATCAGACAGATCCTTGATATCCGTAATAACGGCTGACATACCACTCACAAAGCACTGTCCATCTGCCAGCTTACGGATCTCCTTGACGGCATCCATCGTTTCATCCTCTGACATTCCCGTGTCATAGAGGACTGCCATCAATGTCGAATCTGTATCATCATTATTGAATACTTCATAGATTTCCTTGGGCAGCACCTCCATCGGAAGTGACAGATCCGCGATGGTATCGTACCATACGACCTGTTTTACGTGCGGCACCTCTTCGATCTTTCGCTCCAGTGCCACTACATCCTTGTTTTCCATTCCCTCTACCACACATAGTGAAAATGCGCCGATGCCGAAATCATCTTTTAAGATCTCCTGACCTTTCATTGTCTCGATCTCATCCGGCAGATAGGAGAGAATATCATAGTTTACCCTCGTGTTGAAATAGCCGATCGCTGACGGGATCAGCAGTACGATTGATAAAATCAAAATCAGCACGCGGCATTTCACAACTCCCTTACCAAACTTCTTCATCCTTTTTATTCACCCTTTCTTTTTTCTGCTACTGCTTACTCACAGTAGCTTTCATCTAAAAGGAGTATAAAAAAAACGACTGAATACTTCCATATTCAATCGCATTTTGCTGTCACAGTCTATTATACAATTTTTTATATCTGTAAAATCTGCTATACAAATGACTTCGTTTGTATATATGTAATGGTTTGTCTAAAATTCCCGGATCGCCTGCTCCATCGAATGGCTCATCAGATACTCATATGTGTCTGCCATCTCCTGTGCCGGAATCGTCATACCCTGTCTGATCCATACCTTCACCGCATAACACATGGATCTGGCATAATGCTCTGCCAGCATATCTACACTCATCCACGGAAATTTCCCGTTTTTCTGGCGCGGATATTCTAAAAAAATCTCCACGAGCACATTCTGGATGCACCTGACGACCATATCCTCAAAGCTGACCGGTCCATCCATCCGGCTCAGCCTGCTGTAAAATTCTTTTTCCCGCAGGAGACTCGTAAAGATGAGCAGGACTGCCTGATTCGTCAGTCCATTCCTGATCAGCGGATGCGCCGGTTCCAGAATCTCCGTGCTTATGATCCACTCCAGTAATTCATATTTATCCTGAAAATGATTATAAAATGTCGGTCGAATGACTCCTGCCCTGTCCGTGATCTCCTTAATTGTGATCTTTTCTACCGGTTTCGTCAGCACCAGTGCTTTGATGCTGTCTGCAAGAATCTGATTCGTCGTGTTCTTATTCTGATTCACCATAACTATAAATCTTCCATAAATTTCACGCGCACCTTGCGTTTTCTGCTGCCATCAAACTCCATCAGATAGATGCTCTGCCAACTGCCTAACGCCAGTCTGCCATCCTCCACAGGCACCGTCAGCGATACACCCGTCAGCATCGATGCCAGATGTGCCGCAAAATTCCCCTCCAGATTGTGGTATCCGCTCTCATCGCCGGTCAGCATATGTACCGCCCGCGTCAGATCCACTGCCAGATACGGGTCACGGTTCTCGGATATGAGCAGTCCTGCTGTCGTATGTGACAAAAACAGCGTGCAGATACCGGATGCGATTCCGCATTCACCCGCGAGACGCTGCACCTCTGCGGTGATGTCCTGCATCTGTATATGCCCTTCGGTCTGTATGTATAGCGTATAGAGTGCTCCCATTTCACTGAACTCCTGTCATGACTACTCATCAAACTCCACTGTGACAAAAAAGCCCTTCGGCGTTTCCTTGATCTCCCTGACCGTTCCCTCCGTACATTTCAGGCGCTCCCGAAACGTATAATTGGCAGACATCGCGTAGGCATTGCCCAGTGTGTAATAATAGGAATTCGGCAATTTACCCTCTGTGACGGGTAACACCTCTCCCTCTTTGACCAGACCGGTGCGCTCCATTTTGAACTCCATTTCACGCATGATCTTCTCCACCTCTTGCCCTTTAGCATACAACAAAAATGCCAAAAAGTCCATGCTATTTTTTGATTCGCGTGCCGCACCGCATTGTGAAACCTGCACAATATTTCTCAATAAGACTTCGTCGAGTTTCACAATTTACTTTTTGTCCTGCGGCTGTTATGGTTATATCAGGTCAGGCAGATCCCCTTTTGATTTTGTACCTGTTCATGTACCTGTTCATAAGAAAAGGAGGATCTCTATGTTATCTAAAACGTTATCTAAAATGATCGTTTATTTCACACGCCGGAGCGGACACCGCCATCCGGTGATTTATCCCTGTATCATCATTTTATGCGCCCTTATGCTGACGCTTCAGCCGACAGTCACAGCCCACGCTGCAACAGACGGGCTGCCGCCGTTTATCCTGCTCTCTGACTACTGTGCGTCCATTCCGATTGACGGTCAGTTTACGCTGATTGCCGTATGCTCGAACGGTACGTTTCCGCGCTTTTCGAGCAGTAAATCCTCGATCGCCAGTGTGAACACCTACGGTGTCGTGACCGGTAAAAAGTCGGGCACGTGTACGATCACGGCGAAGATCCGCGGTGCGGAGGCCTCGTGCAAGGTGACTGTCCAGAAATCGACCATCACGCTCAGCCAAAGCAGCATTTCCATGGAAAACGGGGCAAACGCGACGCTCAAAGCCACCGTATCGACCGGTCACGACGTCGTGTGGCGGTCTTCCGCCTCCTCGGTCGCCAGCGTCGATGAAAATGGTGTGATTACGGCAAAAAAATGCGGCAGCGCGATCATTCGTGCTACCGCTGACGGTGTCAGTGCCACATGCCGGGTGACGGTACGCAGACCGACGCTCTCACTGAGCCACACGAGAATCACACTCTATCCGGACGATACATTTGTACTGACAGCCCGCTGTTCTTCCGATCGTCCGCTCAGCTACCGCTCATCCTCCTCCGCTACCGCGAGTGTGGACGAGACCGGGCGCATCTATGCCCATAAAAAAGGAACTGCGACCATCACCGTCAAAGTTGACGGTGTCAGCCGCACCTGTAAAGTCACTGTGAAGCCACAGGAAACACCTGCGGCATCTGCCACAAATCCCTCATAACCTGATACACAGGGGATCTGCCTGCCATCATATTCTTATAGCGATACTTTATACCGCCCCTACCTGCACACGAGTGTTCGCCGGAACACTGGAGGTGATGAACGCACCACCGCCGATCGTCGAGTTGTCGCCCACAACCGTCTCACCGCCGAGAATGCTGGCGTTGGAGTATACCGTAACATTGTTGCCGATCGTCGGATGACGCTTGACATCCGCGAGCAGCTGTCCTTTGCGCGTAGAGAGCGCACCGAGCGTCACGCCCTGATACAGCTTGACATTGTTGCCGATCTCTGTCGTCTCTCCTACAACAACACCGGTTCCGTGATCGATAAAGAAATATTCGCCAATCGTCGCGCCGGGGTTGATGTCGATACCCGTGCCGGAATGCGCATATTCCGTCATCATGCGGGGAATATACGGCACTTCACTCACATACAGCTCATGCGCGATCCGATAGACAAAGATCGCGAAAAATCCGGGATAACAGAAAATGATCTCCTCTTTGCTCTTGGCTGCCGGATCGCCGTCAAAGCCTGCCTGCACATCCTTGAGCAGCAGCTCCTGTAATTCCGGCAGACGCGCCGCAAATCGGCAACTGATCGTCTCTGCCTGCATGAGCAGTTCCTCCTGCGTGTGCTGCTCATGATCGGCACATTCGAGTGCAGTCACGATCAGCTTGCGCATCTTATGGATCGCACTGCTGAATTTGTAGGCAACATAGTCATCGAGACTGTCACCCAGCCCGTCCTCCTGCTCCATGAATCCGGCAAACATCACACACCGCAGCTCCTTAATGAGCTCTTTTACCTTGTCTCTGTTGGGAAGTCTTCGTCCTTCGACTGCCCGGAGCAGTTCGTGTGTCGCGTAATTTTTTTTGATACCTAGAATCGCCTGATTGAACAATTCCTGATTTTCTTTTTGTTTCATTGTTTCGTCCCGTCCTCTCTAATAAAACTACTGTCTCTATATCGTCGGTATAAGGGAACATATCTACCGGCTGACATTTTACCGGCTGATAGCCGATTTTTTTCATATATTCCACATCCCTGCCAAGCGTGTGCGGATCACAGGATACATAGACCACCCGGCGCGGTGCAAGCGCTGCGACCGCATCCATGAATGTCTCCTTGCTGCCGCTGCGCGGCGGATCCATAAACACAACATCCACCTTCACGCGCTCCGATGGCGGTGCTGCCGCCATCAGCCGCATAAAATCGCCTGCATCTTCATTATAAAATGTAATATTTTTACACTGATTGCGTCTGGCATTCACGATCGCATCCTTGACTGCCGACGGATTCAGCTCCACACCAATGACCTGCTCCGCCTGTGCCGCAGCGGTCATACCGATCGTTCCTATACCACAATATGCATCCAGTACTGTCTCCTTGCCTGTCAGCCCCGCAAAAGCGACCGCCGTCTCATATAAGCGCTTTGTCTGCACCGAATTGACCTGATAAAACGAGTTCGGCGAAATCCGGTAACGGTTGCCGCACAGCTCATCCTCAATATAGCCTTTTCCGTACAGTACGATATTGCGGTCACCGAGCACCATACTCGTATGCCGGTCATTCACATTGAGCACAACTGTCGTAATGTGTGGATGTGCCGCGCGCAACGCTTTTAAAAAATGATTTTTGGCAGGAAGAATCGGTGAGGAGAGCACAAGTACGACCATGATCTCTCCGGTCACGGATGCCGTCCGCACCATGACATGACGCAGCAGCCCGTATCCGGTGTCCTCGTCATACATCTTGATCTTAAAATCTTTGACCAGACCACGGATTGTCGCCATAATCTCATCCGCGCGCGGATCTTCGATCATACAATGCTCCACCGGAACGATCCGGTGCGTTCCGCCCGCATAGACACCACTGATCACTCTGCCCTTTTTATCGCGCCCAAACGCCGCGTGTACTTTATTCCGGTAATGTGTAGGATCTGTCATCCCCAAAACCGGCTGCACCTTGACACCGTGGACACAATCTGCCACGAGCGCACGTTTTTTCTCCAGCTGCGCACGGTAAGATACCCCCTGCAGCTGACAGCCGCCGCATTTTTTTGCAACCGGACAGATCTGCTCCTTTTTTTCTGTATTCATCCTTTTACCTCTGTATCCGGCTGCATAAAACCGGGCTGTGCCCGAGCCAGCCGGACGAATCCTGTCTAAACTCTATTTTCTAGCATACCACATCCCCCCAAATTCCGACAACCGTAATTTTTCTTCCAGACTCTTTCTCATTGACTTTTTTCGCAAACATGGTATAGTCAAACATGGAATTTCTTTACCTATTTAAGATATAAGGAGTCAGCAATGTTTTCCAACATGGGAGAAAAAGCACTGGAGGCAGCCTTGACAGAAGAAGGCCGCAGTGCTTTTATCACACAGAACGAAAAATTTATCATAAGCTGTGCCAGCCGGTTTACCAGACGCTACATCACTAAAAGTGATGATGAATGGTCTATCGCGCTCATTGCGTTTTCGAATGCGATGGATACATATGAGGCAGATAAAGGCAATTTCCAGTCTTATGCGAGACTGCTGATTGAGCGCCGGCTAACTGATTACATCCGCAGTCAGGCACGTTTTTCCGGCGAACAGACGACCGAGCCCTATGTATTCGAGGGAAATGTCGATGAGGACGGTGAAAACTCAGCCTACCAGCTTCATATTGTCCGCGCGACGAGCACTACCGACGAGAATCCGATCCGCGATGAAATCGTTGCATTGAACGAAATTTTAGCAGATTATGACATCTCATTTATGGATCTGACGAGCTGTTCCCCGAAGGCTGCCAAGACAAAATCAGCCTGCTACGAAGCGGTGAATTATCTGTCTAAAACGGCGGAACTCGTGGAAAAAATGCGCAGCACACGTTTGTTTCCAATAAAAAATATTGCGGAAAATACCAAAGTACCCCGAAAAATACTTGAAAGACATCGTAAATATATAATAGCAGCCGTGGAAATCATATGTAATGATTTTCCTCTGTTGCAAGAATATATCAAATAATTCCGGCATCTGCCGGATCAAAACAAAACTATATTAGAAAGGAGACGGAACGATGAAAGCCGTGATTGTTGATCTAAAAGACAGCAATGCTGTTATACTTCGTGATGATGGTCGGTTTGAGAAAATTAAAAATAAAAATTATTCCATCGGGCAGGAAATCACGCTTCAATCGCAGATGCTTCATTTCCCGAAACAGGCTGTTGTCGCCGCCTCTGCCGCTCTGGCTATCACCGCCTGCGGTGGTCTTGGCACTTACACCTGGAGTAATCCGATCTCTTATGTCAGCCTTGATATCAATCCTTCGATTGCATATTCACTCAATGAATTTAACAGAGTCATTGCCGTGAACGGTATGAACGAGGAAGGCTCCGCCATCGTTGATGCGATTGGCGATTCCCTAAAGAACGCAGACATTACGACCGCACTCACGATCACTGTGGAGCAGTTGTCAAACGATGCTTATATCGATGCGGAGAACACCAATTATATGATTATCGGTGTGTATTCGGACAAAGAGAAAAAAGCATCCGATCTGATGTCTACCGTAGATGCCTTTTCTGCATCTGCCGTTGATACCTGTTCGATCACTACAGTCAATGTATCTAAGGAAACAAAAGAGACCGCTGATGCCTATGGCATCACAGCCGGTAAAATGGAACTGATCAATGAGATCACCAATGTGGCAGCCGATCCGCAGGAGGTCGACCCCGCTGCACTGGCAGATCTGAGCGTTGCACAGCTTGAGAAAACGAAAGCCGCTGCCGCGACCGGAGCTTCCGTATCGAGCGCCGTCGCATCCGCAGTACCGGATTCGCCTGATGAATCTAAGGAATCTGATAAATCCGCGGATGCCGCACCTGCGAGTGTAGAGAACGATCCGAACGCTGTCGTATCTGACAGCAAGCCGGAGGAAGCCGTTGACAGCAGCTCTGCGAAGAAGGATGCCGTATCCGAGACAAAGGATGTCTCCGCTGACCAGACTACCGACAACAGTTCGCCGACACAGACCACACAGGTTACTTCGTCTAACAGCGATAGTACGACGCCTGCAAGCGGATCTACGTCAGACAACACATCTTCTGCGACAAACACAACGAACAGTACCGATACAAACGGAAATGGTTCATCTGTCAAGAAGGACGATACTACGGATAACAGCAAGAAAGACAATTCTGCCGATGCATCTTCTTCAAAGGGTGAGACCGTATCTTCCGAGAAAAAGGATGATACCTCATCTTCTTCCAAGAAGGATGATGCTGCTTCTTCCGAAAAGAAGGACGATAAGAAAGATAACAAAAAGGATGAGATCACCGAGGACGACAGTTCACAGACAAATACTGCTCCACCGGAATCTATCCCGGATACGGATATCGATGATGACCCCTCTACATGGATCATCGACCCATTCCATGAAGGCAATATGCTTAGCTAAGCTATTTCCCACATATATTTCCTAATGTTAAAAGCGTTCTGCACAATTTAAGGCAGGCGCTTTTTTCATTTAGCGTTGCGCTTCCCGCAAAAAAATGATAGGATAGTTTACAGAGATTGATATAAAAATAACAATATAATTACACCATAAGGAGGATGTCTCATGAGTTTTCAGGATGAATACAAGCAGAAGCTGGTGACTGCCGACGAGGCAGTCAAGGTCGTCAAATCCGGCGATTGGGTAGATTACGGATGGTGCAACGGTACACCCGATGCACTGGACAAGGCACTCGCAAGACGTACAGACGAGCTGACGGACGTAAAACTGCGCGGTGGTATTTTATTAAAGCCGCTGGCTGTATTTGAACGTGAAGATGCCGGCGAGCACTTCTGCTGGAACTCCTGGCATATGTCAGGAATCGAGCGCAAGCTGATCGCACGCGGCTGTTCCTACTACTCACCGATCCGCTATTCCGAGCTGCCCCGCTATTACCGCGATGGCAACTGTTCGGATGTTGTGATGATCGTCTGCGCACCGATGGATAAGCACGGTTATTTTAACTTCGGACCGAACGCTTCACATCTGGCAGCCGCATGCGAGATGGCAAAGACAGTTATCGTGGAAGTAAATGAAAATATGCCCCGCTGTCTCGGCGGTTTTGAGAACAGCGTACATATCAACGACGTAGATTATATCGTAGAGGGTGAGAATCCTCCGATTGGCGAGCTCGGCGCAGGCGGTCCTGCCACCGACGTAGACAAGGCAGTTGCCAAGCTGATCGTAGACCAGATCCCCAACGGCGCATGTCTCCAGCTCGGTATCGGCGGTATGCCGAATGCAGTCGGATCTATGATCGCAGAGTCCGACTTAAAAGACCTCGGTGTCCACACGGAAATGTATGTCGACGCATTCGTAGACATTGCCAAGGCAGGCAAGATCAACGGATCGAAAAAGAGTATCGACCGCTATCGCCAGACCTACGGTTTCGGCTGCGGTACCAAGAAGATGTATGATTATCTCGATGAAAACCCTGAAATGATGAGCGCTCCGGTCAGCTACACGAACGACATCCGTTCGATCGCCGCACTGGACAACTTTATCTCTATCAACAACTGTGTTGACATTGACCTGTTCGGACAGATCAGTTCCGAGTCATCCGGCACCAAGCAGATCAGCGGTGCAGGCGGACAGCTCGATTTCGTATTAGGTGCATACCTGTCAAACGGTGGAAAGAGCTTTATCTGCTGTTCTTCTACGTTCACCGACAAGGCAGGCGAGATGCATTCGCGTATCCGCCCGACATTGTCCAACGGCTCGATCGTCACCGACACACGTGCCAACACACACTACGTTGTGACCGAGTACGGTATGGTCAATGTCAAGGGTATGTCCACCTGGCAGAAAGCCGAAGCCCTGATCTCTATCGCACATCCCGATTTCCGCGATGAGCTGATTGCAGAGGCCGAGAAAATGCATATCTGGAGACGTTCGAATAAATAATTGAATGCACATACGCTAAAAAGCTCTGTGTCCTTCCGGCACAGAGCTTTTTTGATGTTTATAAACCGCTTTTCACCTTATCATAATTATTCGCCGCATTCCATAGCAGCCACTCATTCACCCCTGCATCAGCTGCACCGCGGATCTGGTCGCTGAGCTGCCGTCCGGTGTAGGGAATATGTCCGTCTACCCATGTTGCCGTAAACGCCTGCAGCCACGGCCGCTGCTTCGCAATATGTATCTCCGGATCTGCATCTTTGGCATCCTGAAGCCGTTTTTCGCCGTCTGCCACCGACGCATAGATCAGATCATACGGTGCCGCATCCGGCACTGCGATTCCATACGCATTGTTTACATAATGTGATGGATAGACCATCGGACAAATGTAATCACAGTGCTTTGCCATCTCGACATAATCCTGCCCGATCAGCTTTCCGTCTGTCTCATTGCAGATGATCGTGCCAAACACATCCACGGACACATAGACACCCATCGGAGCCAGCGTCTCATATGCCTTTGTCAGAAAGCCCGTAATCGCATCCTGTCTCGTCCTGCCCTTGGCTGCTTTTCCAAAATCCGCCTCTGCGATGCCCTGCGCTGTCGAAAAACGGATGTAATCGTACTGGATCTCGTCAAATCCGAGTGCTGCCGCCTCCTTGCTCAGATCGATCAGATAGTCCCATACTTCTTCCCGATACGGATTGACCCACGCAAGACCGTTATTGTCATGAAAAACACTTCCATCCGGATTCTTCACCGCATATTTGGGTCTCTTTTCTGCGAGAATCGGATCTTTGAACGCCACAATGCGCGCAATCAGATAAATATTCTTTTCTTTTAGCTGGCGGATCAGCTCCGGCATATCCGACACATAGCGCACCTGTGCACCGATCTTCTCAGCGAGCGGCAGTCCCATCTCATAGGTGACTTCACCGGAATCGTTTTTGATGTCGATCACCATCGCATTGAGCGGTGTATCCTCGACCATCTGCGTGAGCGCCGGCATCGTATTCTGTGTCCCTGCGACCGCTCCCGTGATAAAAATACCCTTCACTTCCCTCGGTTCCCGTGGATCCTGCGCCAGATACGCCTCCAGTTCGTCCGCCGGATCCGGCTCCGGTACCAGCTCCTCCTGCGGCTCATCCGCTGGTGTTTCCTCCTCTTCCGGTGGCTGCTGCGGCAGTTCTGCCGTATCACTGTCCGCAGGTGCCTCCGTCTGCGGCGGAATTTCGACCGCTTCATCGGCAGAATCCTCCACATCCGCAGGTGCCATCGCAACCTCAGCTGACTCCCAAAACCGCGGAATCACGCCCCTGTGTATGAGCGCGATCACCATTGCCGCCGCTGCGACAATAAACGTAAGCAGATGAATCCACTGCCTGTAACCTTTTTTCATATCTATACTCCCTGAGACTTCCAAACATTTCCTGACTTACCTGCCGGACGGCTTTATTTAATCATCAAATATGCCAGATACCCTGCGTATGAGACGAGCATCACAACACCACCGGATCTGGTAAGCTTCTTTTTCGGGAACGCACAGACCCAGAGCATCACAGCCGCCGCAAGTGCTACGAGTGTATCTATGATAAATGCCGGCTGGAACGGCACCGGAATAATGAGCGCCGTTGTTCCGATTACAAACAGGATATTAAAAATGTTGCTGCCGACGATATTGCCGATCGCGAGGTCTGCTTTCCCCTTTCTGGCTGCCACCACGGAAGTACACAGCTCCGGCAGGCTCGTTCCGAGCGCTACGATCGTCAGTCCGATAAACCGCTCACTCAATCCGATCTCCCTTGCGATCTCAGTCGCCGCATCGACACTTATATCCGCACCCCAGATAATGAGTACCGCACCAAGGACGATAAATACCAACAGCTTCCAGACCGGGTCATCCTGTATTTCCTCTTCCTCCGGCTTATCCTTTTTCGCTATCACAAACAGATATGCGAGATAAACGATAAACAGTACCCAAAGGATCACTCCGTCGAGGTGTCCGATGACTCCGTCCGTCATACCCATCACAAGCAGCGCAATGGTCACAACTGCCACAAACGGAATCTCATAGCGGATCGTCGTTTTCTGTACCCCAACTGCCACGATAACCGCTGTCACACCGAGAATCAATAAAATATTTAAAATATTGCTGCCGACAACGTTTCCGACCGTAATATCTGCCGTTCCTTTCATCGCCGCCGTAATGCTCACTGCTGCCTCCGGCGCGCTCGTTCCCATCGCTACGATCGTCAGTCCGATGACGAGCTGCGGAATGCCGAATTTGGCTGCGATTCCGGCTGCTCCCTCAACAAAGATGTCCGCACCCTTGACCAGCATGGCAAAGCCGATCACAAGTAACACCAGCTCCACTAATAAATGCATATTCTTATCCTCTTCTTTCTATATCCTATATCTATCATTGCTCCGCAACGAGATTGCGCATCCACACGCCTTTTTTGACCAGTATGTACCCGATAAACGCCTTGATCAGCTCCATGCCCTGCACCATCATATACATCGGCACGACCGAAATATCCGTAAACCGCGACAGCACAAACGCCAGCGGCACGACAAGACACCACATGTATACACTGTCAAAAATAAACGTGATACCGGTTCGTCCACCCGAACGCAGCGTAAAATAGCAGGAATTTGTAAATGCACAAAACGGCATCATAAATGCCATGACCCACAAAAACCTCGTTGCCAGCCGCTGTACACCCGCTGTCGTGTTATACATCCGCGGAAAATACGGTGCAACCAGTGCAAGCACCGTGCCGATACCGACACACATGACAGTTGAGAAAAAGATCAGCTTTGTATCTGTATCCTTTGCCTCCTCCATTTTTCCCGCCCCGAGCATCTGCCCGACAATGATCGCAACTGCATTTCCCATCGCCAGAAACGCGATATTAAATACATTATTCAGTGTGTTAGCAATATTCATGCCCGCGATGACTTCCAGCCCGCGCAACGAATAGCTCTGCGTCTGCATCGTCACACCAAGCGACCATAAAAATTCGTTAATCAGGAGCGGCAGGCCCTTCGTGATCGACTGCTGCCAGAGCACCGGAGAGATCGCTCCCCGCGCAAACAGTCCCGTGATAAATCCGTACTGCGCGCGCCTCCTCCATGTCCAGACGAGCAAAAATGCACATTCGACAAATCTCGACATGACCGTGGCAATCGCCGCACCCTCCACGCCGAGCACCGGTGCTCCGAATTTACCGAAAATCAATATATAGTTAAATACCAGATCCACGAACACCGCCGCGAGACTGGCGATCATCGGCGATACAGTCTGCGAACACTCGCGCAGCGTACTCGCCACACACTGTGACACTGCAAACGGCACCAGCCCAATCAACATAATATGCAGATAATCCTTTGCATATACGAGCGTATCCGCGATACTCAGTGACGCATCACCCTCGTGCAGAAACATCCCGATCAGCGGCTCACTCCAGAACCATAATACCAAAATGCCGACCGCAGCGAGCACAAGCCCTATCATAAATTTAATGCGAAAAATGTCCTGTACACCTTTTTCGTCTTTTTTCCCATAATACTGCGCAGTAAAAATACCGGCTCCCGCCATTCCCCCGAACAGGCTCAGGTTCACGATAAAAATCAACTGGTTCACAATCGATACACCCGACATCTCATTCGTTCCGACGCTGCCAACCATCAGATTGTCGAGCAGTCCCACGACGTTTGTAAGCCCATTCTGCAGCATAATCGGGACAGCTACCGCGAGTACCATCGCATAAAACCGGCAATCGCCGATATATTTCTCCCGTAACTTCATGATCTAACCCCTTTCATTCCGAATAGATACATCATATATGGAAAATCAGAAAAAAACAAGGGTTCAAATGCAATGAAACATAAAATGAATCATCACATCTGAACCCCTGAATCTGTCTATCCGTTATTCT
This sequence comes from uncultured Eubacterium sp., assembly GCA_934320655.1. GTDB lineage: Bacteria > Bacillota > Clostridia > Lachnospirales > Lachnospiraceae > W0P33-017. Next base: position 9,303 of record CAKRFN010000021.1, on the reverse strand, counting down.
GCTGTGTTCAGCGCCCGCATGGAATTGAGGATCGCCAGCACAGATACACCGACATCCGCGAATACGGCTGCCCACATATTAGCATGACCGGTCGCACCTAACACGAGCACAACTGCCTTGACCGCCAGTGCAAATACGATGTTCTGTCGGACAATGCGCAATGTCTTCCGGGCAATCGCCACGATCGATGCGATCTTCCGCACATCATCATCCATCAATACGACATCTGCCGCCTCTATTGCCGCGTCACTGCCCATGCTGCCCATCGCGATACCGACATCGGCACGTGTGAGTACCGGTGCATCATTGATACCGTCGCCGACAAATCCCAGCTTGCCTTTTTCCGGCAGTTCACCGATCAGACGCTCCACCTGCGATACCTTATCCGCCGGAAGCAGTTCATAGTGAACCTCATCGATACCCAGCTCCTTTGCGACTGCCTCCGCAGCCTCTTTGCGGTCACCGGTGAGCATCACGGTCTTTTTCACACCGACGCGCTTCATCGCTGACAACGCTTCCCGTGCTCCCTCTTTGACCGTATCCGAAATCACGATCGTTCCGGCAAAGCTGCCCTCACGTGCCACGTATACTACCGTACCCGCACTCTTTGACTCTGTAAAATCCAGCTTTAACGAGTTCATGAGCTTAGCATTTCCGACATAGACCTCACTGCCATCGATAAATGTATGGATACCGTGTCCGGATATCTCCTCGGTGTGCTCCACGCGCTCCATCGCCAGCGGCTTGCCATAGGCCTCCCTAATCGAAGCTGCGATCGGGTGTGTCGAGTAGCCCTCTGCCAGTGCCGCCAGTTCGAGCAGCTCCTGCTCCTCCATCTGGACGGATGTCACTTCATTTACTTTAAACTCACCCTTTGTGAGCGTTCCTGTCTTGTCGAATACAATCGTATCCAGCTCTGCCACTGCCTCTAAGTAGTTACTGCCCTTGACAAGCACACCTTTCTTGGAGGCTGCACCGATACCACCGAAAAATCCGAGCGGCACGGAGATAACGAGTGCACACGGACAGGAAATAACGAGGAATGTACATGCACGATAAACCCATGTTCCAAACAATGCTCCGAGACTTCCGGCTCCGGTCAGTGAGAGCACGATCGGCGGTATGATCGCCAGAATGACGGCTCCGATCGTAACGACCGGTGTATAATATTTTGCAAAACGGGTAATAAAGTTCTCCACCCGCGCCTTTTTGCTGGATGCATTCTCGACCAGCTCCAGAATGCGCGCTACGGTAGAATCGTCAAATTCCTTTGTCGTGCGCACCTTGAGCGTACCGCTGCCATTCACGCAGCCGCTGATAATATCATCACCGACAGCCGCCCGGCGCGGTACAGATTCTCCGGTCAGCGCTGCGGTATCGATCATGGACTCTCCCTCTACAACGACACCGTCTAACGGCACACGCTCTCCGGGCTTGATCACAATGATCGTTCCGACCTCTACATCATCCGGATCGACCTGGGTGAGTACGCCATCTTCTTCAATATTGGCATATTCCGGACAAATGTCCATCATATCAGAAATCGACTGTCTGGACTTTCCAACCGCATAGCCCTGAAACAGCTCGCCCACCTGATAAAACAGCATAACGGCAACGGCTTCCGAATAATCACCTACACCGAATGCGCCAAAGGTAGCGACCATCATCAGAAAGTTTTCATCAAACACCTGTCCGTTGCGGATATTCCGCGCTGCCTTGAACAATATATCATAGCCGATGATCAGATACGGAACCAGACAAATCACTGCCAGCAGGATATGCGGCTGAATCCGGTCTGTCAGACCGGTGTGCTCTCCGACCATGATCGCTGCCAGCATAATGAATGCGATCACGATACGCACGACCATCTGTTTTTGTTTCTTCGTCATAATCTATACCTCGAAATCCATTTTTATTGCTGATTGCCCACATAAACGGCACCGCTGTGAGGGCATGTCAACTACGGACCAGCCCTCCCTATCTCAGGATCTTCATATCCGGCTCTACCTTTGCACACACAGCTACAATCTCATCCATGATCGCATCAAAACGGTCATCATCAGCATCAACTGTCAGCTTTTGTGTCATAAAACTCATTGTCGCATCATTGACACCGTCGATTTTTTTGATTGCGTCCTCCATTTTTGCTGCACAGTTTGCACAATCCAGATCCTCAAGTTTAAATTTCTTCTTCATAATAAATGTCCTCCTGTTTTTTATTTTTCGTTACTCCTCAATATGTTCGCGCCCCTGATCAATGATCAGACGCACATGATCATCTGCCAGCGAATAGAACACCGATTTGCCTTCGCGTCTGCCACTCACCAGCTTTGCCTGCTTTAAGATCTTCAACTGATGCGAGATCGCCGACTGCGTCATCTGTAATGCCTCCGCCAGATCACACACGCATAACTCCGACTGAAACAGCACATATAAAATACGGATGCGCGTCGAATCACCGAATACCTTAAACAGCTCTGCCAGATCATACAGCTCATCCTCATCGGGAAGCCCCGCACGTACCTTATCCAGAAGGTCTGTGTGTACGCAAGTGTCCTCGCAGGTTTCAACATCATCGATTGCCATTGGTGTACTCCTTTCTGTTATGAAATCTTCACCGGAACATGTTCATGTATGAGCAACTGTTCATATGTTCATACTAGCATCAGCTTTTTCGATTGTCAATACGAAAATACAAAAATTTTTAATTTTTTCCTCACCCATCGGCAGCTCGGAATACAACATGGTTTCGGCACGTTCGTCCGTGTAGGAGACACCTCCCATCAGATCAATCTCCCCATTTTTCATCAACTCCAACAGCTCCGCCCAACCGCTGCTTACATATTCGTAGGTCCACCCGGTATATGCAGCTACCGACTGCTGGTATTCATATCCGTATCCGCTCCGTTCTCCATGTTCTCCGGTAATATTATAGGCATCTTCATACGTTTCAAACTTCCTCCTGAATCGTCTGCTATCTAATTGGTCATACAATGATAAAATATATATATCAAATAACCGTAGCTGTCAAAATAAATCTTCCAAAAAACGGTATGTTCCTTCAAACAATTTCTTTGTGAGATGCCCATATTCCGCCTGTTTTCTGGAATTTAGTATTTACGCCCATTGAAAATCATGTTAAAATAGGGTAGTGTTTTGCTTTACAACGATAAAGCGTCCATTTATTATTTGAGGAGGTTAGGAATATGAACACAACAAACTTTCTGATTATCGCAGCGATCGTCGTCTATCTGCTCGCGATGCTTGCAGTCGGTTTTTATTTTAGCAAACAGACTTCCAGCACAGAAGATTTCTATCTCGGCGGACGAAAGATGGGTCCCATCGTTACTGCCATGAGTGCAGAAGCAAGTGATATGAGTAGCTGGCTTCTGATGGGTCTGCCCGGTGTCGCCTATCTGTCCGGTGTGGCGGATGCTGCATGGACGGCAATCGGTCTGGGTGTCGGCACATGGCTGAACTGGTATTTTGTTTCACGCAGACTGCGTCGCTATTCACAAAATATCGGCGCGATCACTGTCCCGGACTTTTTCTCCAGGCGCTACCATGACAAGAGCAATACGCTGAATGCGCTGGCAGCTCTCGTTATCATCATTTTCTTTATTCCGTATACCGCATCCGGATTTGCTGCCTGTGGCAAGCTGTTCAACAGCCTGTTCGGTGTCGATTATACAACTGCTATGATCGTGGCTGCGCTGGTTATCGTCGGCTACACGATCATGGGTGGTTTTGGCGCTGTTTCCACCACAGACCTGATCCAGAGTATCGTTATGACAATCGCTCTGATAGCCGTTTTGAGCTACGGTATCACCCACGCAGGCGGCTGGGATGCTGTCGTAGACAACGCACGTTCCCTGCCCGGTTATCTGTCGCTGACAGCTTCACATGATGTATCGACCGGAGGCTCCGTATCCTACAGTGCTCTTTCCATCGCCTCCTGTCTGGCATGGGGATTTGGCTATTTCGGCATGCCTCACATCCTGCTTCGTTTCATGGCGATCGAGGATGAGAAAAAACTCGTGTTATCCCGCCGGATCGCTACAATCTGGGTATTCATCGCAATGGCAGTCGCTATCACGATCGGTATCGTCGGTCTCGGCATGACAAAAGCCGGTGCACTCGAATTTCTGGAGGGCAGCTCCAGCGAGACCATCATCGTCCGGATTGCAGGACTGATCAGCGAACACGGTGCTCTGACGGCGCTTCTTGCAGGTGTGATCATCGCCGGTATTCTCGCCGCTACGATGTCTACCGCAGACAGCCAGATGCTTGCCGCAGCATCGAGTGTGTCCCAGAATATCATGCAGGACTTCTTACATATTAAATTGACCGACAAACAGAGTGTCATCGTTGCACGTATCACGATCGCGGCAATCGCTGTGCTCGGTATTTTCCTCGCCAGAGACCCGAATTCCTCTGTATTTGGTATCGTATCATTTGCATGGGCAGGATTTGGCGGTGCTTTCGGTGCAGTCACACTGTGCGCACTGTTCTGGAAACGTTCCAATAAGTGGGGCGCGCTCGCCGGTATGCTCTCCGGTGGTGCAACCGTATTCCTCTGGAAATACCTCGTCCGCCCGATCGGTGGTGTATGGAATATCTACGAGCTGCTGCCTGCATTCTTCGTATCACTGCTGTTCATTATCGTTGTCAGCCTGCTCACTGCAGCGCCTGATGAAGAACAGCTCAAGGAGTTTGAGGCTGCGAAGTAAAATCAAAGACTTACATTCAACTTGTCTATATCATATTACTTAAACAAGTTTACATTTAAAAAGATCCTGCAAACTGAATGGTTTACAGGATCTTTTTTGACCATCTTCTTTCAATTTTATTTACTGTTCATCCTTCTGCTTTCTTGCATTTGCAAGATATTTTTTCATGGAATCGAATACCATCTCACGCGAGTATACCCGCTTTACAGAATCCTTTTTCGGTGTGCGGAAGCCTTGTACACGTTTTAATGCGACGCGATGCGTCCAGTCCATCTCGCGGATGGAACGCTCCAGATTTTCTTTCGAGAAACGCGCCCGCTCGTCGGCAAGTGCCACGCCCGCTGCCTGTGTCTTTTCCTGCACGGAATTTACAAACAGATCCATGTGCTGGTTCAGCGCAGTTTCAAGTGCCACGACATTGTGCTCGAAGTGCGTCAGTGCAGATACCGTCAAGGTCGCATCCGCAGATACCACTGCCATGAACAACAGCGACAACAGCTCCATCCATGACGGCGAGATCCAACCGGTCATATTTTTTGTGAGCGGTGCGATCCCATAGACAACGATCAAACCTGCGACACCGAATCCGCACGATGCCGGAAAACACACGCGCCCGTGGATATTTAACGGTACATCACTGTAATCCCACCAGTATGCGTGGAATAATTTTTCCAGCACATACGATGTCACATATTCCAGCACGATGCTTCCAAAAAAAGCGATCAGAAAAATCTGCCACCACACAAACTCAGGCACACCATGCGCCTCCACCTGATCCACGATAAACGTGATCGATGCGGCTCCCACACCATAGATCGGGCACAGCGGACCGTATAAGAAGCCTCTGTTCTGCCACTTTCCGGTCTTGATCGTACAGAATGTGGATTCGTAGATCCATCCCATACAACTAAATATTACAAAATACACGAAATACTTGCTAATCCACATAATTTTCCCCTTTGTATTTATGAATAACTGTGCTTTTTCGCCCGTCTATACAGCAACGTCTCCGAAATGGAGATATATTTATCTGCGAGACACAGAATCCACGCCTCACGACTGACTGGCACCCGCGTGATCGTGAGCGGCCACATATGCGACCGGATCATCTGCTGAATCCGTTGATCCACGTGAAAATAATGCACCGCATTCTCACAGGATGTATCCGGATGATGATAACCATGCAGTCTGTGCGACTTGTCATTTACATGCCAGTCATACAGATAAAAGTCATGCAAATATGCGCCCAGCACCAGCGCCCGCTCATCCGCTCCTAAATGCAGCCTGCGGTTCAGCCAAAAGCACATCGTTGTCACCCGCTCCGCATGGTCGTAGGTCGTGATCGCCCCATGCTGGATATAGCGGCGCATCTCCTGTATTTTTTCGTGGGTGCGGTACGCACGCAAAAAATGATCTAATTCTGTCTGTTCCCTGTCTGTCAGTTTCATGTGAACTTCACCTACCTCACACATATCTTTCTATATGATACCCAATTCCAGAAGGCAAGTCAATGAACAACACATATTATAGCCCTATAATCAATCCATATATGCTCCCTTCATCGAACTGACTGCATGTTGCGCATATAATTTTAACAGACCGGTCTTATATTTAGCATGAAAACCTTTCCAGTGCTTCTTTCTTTCTTCAAGAATATCATCCATTTCTTCCGGGGTCTTTTCCACTCCTTTCACACCTACAATGGAAATGCTTCGGTTTTCTACATCCAATGCAATGAGATCACCCTCCTCTACAAGTGCGATCGGTCCACATACCGCCGCTTCCGGGGACACATGTCCAATGACAGGTCCTCTCGATGCTCCCGAAAAACGTCCATCCGTGATCAATGCCACACTGGATGCCAGAGCAGAATCAGCGCAAATCGCCTCACCGGTATAGAACATCTCTGGCATTCCGCTACCACGAGGCCCTTCATAACGTATAAAAATCGCATCACCCGGTTTTACTTCGCCACTCAATACAGCCGTTATACACTCCTCCTCACTGTCATACGGCTTTGCATTTAAAACCGCCTGAAACATATTTTTCGGACAGGCAGTATGTTTGATGACACAACCTTCCGGTGCCAGATTTCCTCTCAGAATCGCAATACTACCATCTGTTCCCTTCGCATGATCAAACGGGCGGATGATCTCTGCCCTTGTAATTTCTCTTCCAAACAGCGCCGCTTTTTCACGAAGAATTTCATCACAATGTTCATAAAATCCATTTTTTTTCAAATCTTCCAGATTTTCACCCAGTGTTTTTCCAGTCACAGTCATCACATCCAGATGAAGCATGCTCTTGATTTCTTCCATCACACGCGGTACACCTCCGGCATAATAGAAATACTGTGCCGGCCAATCTCCGGACGGACGGATATTTAAGAGATAATGCGCACCCCTATGCATACGGTCAAATGTATCTGCATCTATCTCAAAACCAAATTCATGCGCAATGGCGGGAATATGCATCGTCGCATTCGTAGAACCGGAGATAGCAGCGTGAACCATGATCGCATTTTCAAAACTCTCTTTCGTCACGACATCAGACGCCCGAATCCCAGCTTCAACCAATGTCATTAACTGTGCACCTGCACGATAGGCAGCCTCCTTTAATTCCGGTGCTGTAGAAGGCATCAATGCAGTTCCGGGGAGCATCAATCCCAACGCTTCTGCCATGATCTGCATCGTGGATGCGGTTCCCATAAATGAACAGGCACCGCAGCTGGGACAGGCATGCTGCTTGTAATAGTCCAGTTGCTCATTTGAAATGACACCTGTTTTTTCCCATGCGTCAAATTTTCCAATCTGCTCTAATGTCAGAAGCTCATTGATACTGCATGCAGGATCATTCACCACATATTCTTTCGGAAGCTCGTATGCTTCCATGACACCACCTGAAATAACGATTGCACTCATATCTTTCAAGCGTCCGATACTCATAAGCATTGCAGGCATAGATTTATCACAGCTTGCAATAAATACTCCCCCGTCAAAAACAGTGGCATTTGCCTGTGCTTCTACAAGATTTACAATGGCATCTCTGTGAGCCAGAGAATAATTGATTCCATCATGCCCCTGTGCAATGCCATCACACATATCAGTAGCATAATATCTGGCAGCCTTTCCACCATTTGCATCGACCGCTTTTACCGCTTCCTCTACAAACCGATTCAAATGTGCAGAGCCCGGATGGCTGTCACCATAAGAGCTCTCCACCATAATCTGGGGTTTTGAAAGATCTGCCATCTTCCATCCCATTCCTATTCGCAGCGGATCCATCTCAGGTGCTGCCTTTCTTACCTGTGCACTTCTTAACATATCTATCCATTCCTCCTGTCTACTATACAAATAATAACTGCTGCCTGCACCAACCATCATTCATATATGTTAAACTATAAAGAGGAGGCCGAAACCCCCTCTTTATACAACTAACAACTACTATATTTTAGAGGTATTGCCATATATATAAATATAAAGCCTCATACTCTCATCATTATAACTCCTGATCAGCATTTAAATATATCAGTTCCTCATGTGAAAGCTCTAAATTCAACGCTTCAATCGTTGACTCCAGATGCTCTTTTGATCCCGGCTTCGTAATTCCAAATACATTTAAACCCTGCTGCATCAGCCATGCATAAGCTAACTGGGAAACGAGCACACCTTTTTCCTTTGCCATGATTTCTGCACGACGCAGTTTCTCATAGTTAATCGGGAAACCATATTCATCAGCCGCAAAGTCAATAATCTCATGCGCAATAGCTGCCTGTGTACTTTTTAACTTGCCCGAAAAAAATCCTCTTCCCAGGCTCGAATACGAAAATACCGGCATCTGTGATTTTCTCAATTCGTTTCGCCATTCTACATTTTTTGTTCCGGAAAGTGTTACACTGCCACCCCAAGGATCACCAATACATTCCGCAAGTCCAAAACTCGGGCTGCAAACTGTAAACGGAATCAAACCATGCTGTTTCGCATATTCATTTGCTTCTTTTGTACGTTCCCAAGTCCAATTAGACCCTCCAAACGCACCTATTTTTCCGGCGTTATGATACTCATTCAAAACTTCAACAATCGGACCAACTTCCTGCGAGGGATCATCCCTATGTAAAATATAAACATCAATATAGTCTGTCTGTAATCTTGCAAACGAATTTTCTATATCGTATTTAAGATCATACTCCGTTAATCTGTTTCTATATTCACTGGGATTTACTCCTTTGGTAATAATCACCAGTTTATCTCTCAGTCCCCGGGACTTTATCCACCTTCCAAGAGAAGCCTCTGCTTCACCATAAGCGGCTGCCGTATCAAATGTATTGATTCCATGGGCATAAACCATATCTAACAATTCAAACTCATCATGATTTTTCATCATCTCAGGACGGTCTGTGCCATAAACAATCTTTGACAAAGGTTTCTCAACATAATCTATTTTTTTATACTTCATCCCTGCACTCATATTTTCACCTCTTTATTTTTTGTAATAGTATAGGCGTTTGCGAAACGCCACAAGCCGCATAAATACGGCATTTTTTTGTTACCAAATTAAAATAACTCCTCACCGG
>CAKRFN010000020.1 GCA_934320655.1 uncultured Eubacterium sp. | reverse complement strand
ATCGGAATGGTTCGTGCAACGAAAGCAAAACAGACATGCTTGCGGGAGCTGCGACCTCTTAACAATGTGCTTGCATGACCAAAAACCTGACAAAAATAGTTTCGCAAACGCCTATTATAATGGCAGTTAAAGTGTCGTCCGCACAAGTTTCGGGCGGTAGCCTTCCTTTTCCAGTGCCTGCATGATCTGCTTCTTGTGATCCGTTCCAAAGCACTCTAACGTGATGCGCAGCTCCACTGCCGCGCTGCGGTTCGTGCTGACAAACTGGTTGTGTTCGAGCTTGATGACATTACCCTGCACGCCTGCGATCAGTCCGGATACCTTGCACAGCTCACCCGGCTTATCAGGCAGCAATACCGATACGGTAAAGATACGGTCTCTGAAGATCAGTCCCTGCTGTACGACAGAGGACATCGTGATCACATCCATGTTTCCACCACTTAAAATCGATACAACACGCTTATTTTTCGCCTTTAGCTTCTTGAGTGCTGCGACGGTCAGAAGTCCCGAATTTTCTACGATCATCTTATGGTTTTCCACCATATCGAGGAATGCGACAACGAGCTCGTCATCCTCCACCGTGATGATGTCATCCAGATTCTTTTTGATATAAGGGAAAATATGCTCGCCCGGTGTCTTTACCGCAGTACCATCTGCGATCGTATTGACACTCGGCAGCGTCGTCACTTTACCCTCACGGAAAGATACCTGCATACAGTTTGCACCTGCCGGCTCCACGCCGATGACCTTGATCTTCGGGTTGAGCAGCTTTGCCAGTGTCGATACACCGGTCGCCAGTCCGCCTCCGCCGATCGGTACGAGGATATATTCCACGAGCGGCAGTTCCTTGAAGATCTCCATCGCGATCGTGCCCTGTCCGGTCGCTACCGCCAGATCGTCGAACGGATGGATAAACGTATATCCGTGCTCCTTTGCCAGCTCCAATGCGTGTGCGCACGCCTCATCATAGACATCACCATACAGCACGACCTCTGCGCCGTAGCCTTTCGTGCGGTTGACCTTGATGAGCGGTGTCGTCGTCGGCATGACGATCGTCGCCTTACAGCCGTAACATTTTGCCGCATATGCGACTCCCTGTGCATGGTTTCCGGCAGATGCGGTGATCAGACCTCTGGCGCGCTCCTCATCGGAGAGCGTGCTGATCTTATAATACGCGCCACGTACCTTGTAGGCACCTGTAAACTGCATATTTTCCGGCTTTAAATAGACCTTGTTTCCGGTCTGCTCACTCAGATAATCACTGTAGACCAGTTTGGTCTCGAGTGTGACCTCTTTTACTTTCTCACTTGCTTCTTCAAATTTATCCAATGTCAGCATGTTCTTCATCCCTTTCCGGCGCTCTGTCAAAGAGTGCATTTACAAAATCATTTGAATCAAATTTCTGCAGGTCATCAATCGACTCACCCACACCGATATATTTCACCGGTATTCCCAGCTCTGACTGGATCGCAACCGCGATACCGCCTTTTGCCGTTCCGTCCATCTTCGTCAAAATAATACCTGTGATGTCCGCTACTTCCGAGAACTGTTTTGCCTGTGCAAGTGCATTCTGCCCGGTCGTGCCGTCCAGAACGACCAGTGTCTCACGGAATGCGTCGGGATATTCCCTGTCAATAATGTGGTTCATTTTGCGCAGTTCTTCCATTAGGTTTTTCTTATTGTGCAGACGTCCTGCCGTGTCACACAATAACACATCCGCATGACGCGCCTTCGCCGCCGCGATCGCATCGTAGACGATCGCCGCCGGATCTGCGCCCTCCTGTCCGCCGATCATCTCTACTCCGGCACGGTTTGCCCACTCCTCGAGCTGGCTGCCTGCCGCCGCGCGGAACGTATCCGCTGCCGCCACGATGACTTTTTTTCCCTGTGCCTTGAGCTTTCCGGCGAGTTTTCCGATCGATGTCGTCTTGCCGACACCGTTGACTCCGATCACCATGACGACCGATGTCTCCTGTTCAAAACGGTAGGCGGTCTCTCCGACATCCATCTGTCGCTTGATGCTCTCGATCAGCAGCTCCTTACAGTCCGCAGGCTCCTTGATATGCTGTTCCTTCACCTGCCGCTTGAGATTTTCAATGATCTCCTCCGTCGCATGGACACCGAGATCTCCCATGACAAGAATCTCCTCGATCTCCTCGTAAAAATCATCGTCGATATTTGAAAATCCGCTGAATACGTTATCGATTCCTTTGACGATATTGTCTCTCGTCTTGGTCAGACCCTCTACGAGTCTGCCGAAAAATCCTTTTTTCTTCTCTGTTGTCTGTTCCATGATCTGTCTCCTATTCGTCAAGATCCGCCTCGATCAGATTGACCGATACGAGTGTGGATACGCCCTTTTCCTGCATCGTGATACCGTACAGACGATCCGCCGCATTCATCGTGCCCCTCCTGTGTGTGATAATGATAAACTGCGTGTTTTTCGTCAGCTTATGCAGATACTTTGCAAAACGGTCTACGTTGGAATCATCCAGTGCCGCCTCGATCTCATCCAGCAGACAGAATGGTGACGGCTTTAAGTTCTGGATCGCAAACAGCAGTGCGATCGCCGTCAACGATTTTTCTCCTCCGGAGAGCTGCATCATATTTTGCAGCTTCTTTCCGGGCGGCTGTGCAATGATGCGGATGCCGCATTCGAGCAAGTCATGTTCTTCATCCTCAAGCAGCTCCAGCGTGCCCTTGCCGCCGCCAAACAGATCCTTGAATGCCTTGTCAAACTCTCTCTGGATGTCCGCAAACTTCTCTGTAAACTGCTTGCGCATACCGGTATCCAGTTCCTCGATGATCTGCATGAGCGTCTGCTCTGCCTCGATCAGATCATCATGCTGGGTCTTTAAAAACGTATAACGCTCGTTCAGCTCCCGATAATCCTCGATCGCATTGACATTGACATCCCCGAGCCTGCGGATCTCCTCCTTGACTTCCGCAATGCGTTTTTTCAGTTCCGCAAGTGTATAGACCTCGTCGGTGCGCAGTGCAAGCGCATTGTGATAAGTCAGCTCGTACTCGTTCCACATATAAGAAGTCTGGTATTCCTTCGCCTCGCTCAGCTTTTCCTGACCGTTGTTCAGACGGAAAATCTCTTTTTCCAGCTCCGTGATCTGTGATGCCAGCTCATCGTTTTTCTGGTAAAAGCTCTTGTTATCCTCCGAGAGCTGCTCCTTGCGCTCCGTCGCCTCTTTTAACTGCTGTTCGAGGCGCGAATGGCTGTCATCACCGGCGATGATCGTCTGGCGGATCTGTTCGATCTGCTCTGTCTTTTGTACGACATCCTCCTGCGACTGCGTCAGTCCTTCCTGAAGCTGCTTCGTCTCATCTGCCAGCTTTTCAAGTTCCCCGTGCACACGGTCGAGATTTTCCTGTATAAACTCGCTCCGTTGGCGGAAATTGGACTCATCGATCTGGATCGCAGAAAACTCCTTCGTCGCACTCTCCTCCAGATAGATCTGTTCATCCAGAATGCCCTGCAAACGTTCGCTCTCCTCCTCGATCTCCCGCTGACGCTTGTCCGCATCAGACAATTCGCCTGCGATATGCTCCTTGTCGAGCTCGATCTGGGACTGTTGTTCTTCTAACTGTTTTGTCTCTAACTGAAGTCCGGTAAATACCTTTTCACTCTGCTCCTTCTGTTCCTTCGCACGGTTGTAGTTCAGCTTCGCCGTATTCGCAGCCAGATAACCCTGCTGCAGCTTTTCACGCGCCGCCTCGAGATCTTCCGTGAGCAGTTCACGCGCCGTTTTGATGTCCTCAATGCGGTTTTTCTTTGCCCCGATCTCCTCCTGCAAGGTCCGGATACTCTTTTCGAGCTCCTGAATCTCACGGTTTCTGCCGAGCAGATTGCTGCTGTTTTTAAACGCACCACCTGCCAGCGATCCGCCGGGACTTAGGTATTCGCCCTCTAACGTAACGATATGTAATGAATAGTGAAACTCTTTTGCCAGCGCCAGCGCATGGTCGATCGTGTCCGCAACAACGACTCTGCCGAGCAGATATGCCATGATACCGTCATAGACCGGATCTACCCTGACCAGCTCATTTGCCATGCCGAGCACACCCGTCCTGCCGAGCGCGCGCTCATATTTGCTGTTGTCCCCGCCTTTGACGCTCGTCAAAGGTAAAAATGTCGCGCGTCCGAGCCGGTTCTGTTTCAGATAAGAAATGAGCTGCTTTGCCGTCGCCTCATCCTCTGTGACGACATTCTGGATATTACCGCCGAGCGCGGTCTCCACGGCTGTCTCGTATTTTTTATCCACCTTCATGAGATCCGCCACAACACCGTGAATCCCGGAAATCTCATCCTTTTTCTCCATGACGCGCCGGACACTGCCGCCGTAGCCCTCATAGCGCTCCGCGATGTTTTGCAGCGACTCGAGTCTGGACTGTTTTTTATGGAAAGATACCGTAGACTCCTCTAACAGCTTTCTGGTATCTGTGAGCCTTCGCGCCCACTCCCTGTCCTTTTCCTCAAAGCCGGAGATCTCCTGCTGCAACGCCGCATTCTGCTCAGTTGCCACACGCAGTTCTTCCTCACAGCGGACAACCTCCTGCTCAAAGCCGGATTCCTCACTCTTTCGCTGCAAACGCCGTTTTGTCAACTGCGCTTTCTGGATATTGATCTGTTCGAGCATCGTATCGTATTTCTGTCCGCGTGACTTGATATTTCCACGATGGTTGAGCAGCTCGATAATCTCATTTTTCCCTTTTTCTATGCCTGCATTGCATTCTGCGATCTTTTTCTGGACTTCTGCCAGACGCTGCTCCAATGTGACCCGCTTTTCCGTCACCGCTGAAAGCCGCTCGTCCAACTGCTGTTTTTCCTCCTCGTAGGAGGCACGCTGCGTCTCACGCTCAGTGCGCTCACCCTCGATCGCAGACATACGATTTTTATAATGCTCGTCCGACATCTGTGCCGCATGGATCTGTTCCTTTAAGACATTGATCTGTCCCTCCAGCTTGCCCTTTGTAACACTCGTCCCGGCGATCTCATCACGGATCGATGCGATCTGCTCGTCCATCGTCCGGATCGCATCCTGCAAATCCTGATACGCCGTCTCGTTCTGCGCCTTCTTCTGCTTTGTCTCCTCGAGCTGATCCGCCGCAATCCGGTATTTCTCCCCGAGCGACTGCTCCTGCTGCTCCATCTGGTCCATTTCGAGCAAAAAGGCATGGATGTCGTAGTTTTTCCGCTCTTCTTTCTTTTTCAGATAAATGCGGGCTTTTTCCGCCTGACGCTCCAACGGTCCGACCTGACGCTCCAGCTCTGCGAGAATATCATTGATACGCACCAGATTCTCGCGCTCACTGTCCAGTTTCTTTTGCGTCGTCGCCTTTCTGCGCTTGTATTTCACGATGCCTGCCGCCTCGTCGAACAGCTCACGCCGCTCCTCGGGGCGACCGCTTAAGATCTTGTCGATCTGACCCTGTCCGATGATCGAATAGCCCTCTTTACCGATACCCGTATCGTAAAACAGCTCATTGACATCCTTCAAACGGCACGGACTGCCGTTTAACAGATATTCACTCTCTCCCGAACGGTACACCCGACGGGCGATCGTCACTTCATTATAATCGACCGGTAACTGCTGATCCGAGTTGTCCAGCGTGATCGCCACATATGCGTAGCTGAGCGGTTTGCGGTTCTCTGTTCCCGCAAAAATAACATCCTGCATGCTCGCGCCGCGCAGCTGCTTTGCACTCTGCTCTCCGAGCACCCAGCGCACCGCATCCGCTACATTACTCTTTCCAGAGCCGTTCGGCCCGACGATACCTGTGATGCCGTTATGAAAGTCGAACACCAGCTTGTTTGCAAATGATTTGAAGCCCTGCAATTCGATGCTTTTTAAATACATGCGTCACCTCCGTTCAGCCCCCGCAGTCTGAGCAGTGCCTGATATGCCGCCTGCTGCTCGGCTGCTTTCTTGGTAGAACCCTCTCCGGTGCCCAACATCTCGGTATCCACATATGCCGCCACAACAAAATGCTTGTTGTGATCCGGTCCTTCCTCACGAACCAGCTCATAATGCAGCGTGCCGTGACCGCTGCCCTGCACTTCTTCCTGAAGGATCGTCTTGCTATCATAAAAGAGCTGCTTATGCTCTGTATCTGTCAGTATATACTTGGAGATAAACTCCTTTGCACTAGCAAAACCACCATCCAGATAAATTGCTCCGATCACCGCCTCGAGTGCATCGGATAAAATAGACTTGCGCATTCTGCCGCCGGTCATATCCTCGCCTTTTCCGAGCTGCAAATAATCGCCCAGATGCAGCGGTTCGGTACAAAATGCCAGTGTCGGCTCACACACCAGACTGGCGCGCAGCTTTGTCAGTTCACCCTCCGGCAGCTGCGGGTATTTATGGTATAAAAATTCGCTGGAAACGATCTCCAGCACCGCATCTCCCAGAAACTCCAGACGCTCGTTATCAGACCCTTTTTTCATATGCTTTTCATTGGCATACGAGCTGTGTGTCAACGCCTGCGTCAGCAATCCTTCCTGCTTGAACTGATAGCCGATCACCGACTGAAATTCTATCGGTCTTTTCACTTCTCTCCTCCTTTTCATGAGCCCTCAGACTTGTTTTTTAACAGATGGAAAAACGGAGGTGCCTATCGTCAGCGCCTCCGTTCCTACTCTACGAAATTAGCTTAATGCGTTCTTGATCTGTTCAACCGCATCACCGACTGTGCTGATCTTTTCTGCCTCTTCGGTAGGGATTTCAATGTCAAATTCCTCCTCAATACCCATAATAATCTGGAAAATATCGAGTGAATCTGCTCCCAGATCGTCAATAAAAGTGGTGTCCTCAGTGATCTCATCTTTATTCACATTCAATACTTCCCCAATGATTCTTTTCAGCCTTTCGAATTCCATATCGTTTTTCCTTTCTTTTTATTATATGCTCATAAAAAATTATATTTATTCCCCGCTTTTCTCCGCAAGGATATTTTCCTTAATCTTATCATTGATCGCCTGCTGCTTGAACGTCACGCACTGGATAATCGAATTTTTCACCTCGATCGCCTTTGCGCTTCCGTGCGTCTTTACGACCAGCCCCTTGCAACCGAGCAGGGGAGCTCCGCCGTAAGCCGTCGCATCAAAGGCTTTCAGTGTCTTTTTTAATGCAGGCAGCGCCAGTGCCGCACCGATCTTACTTCTCAATGTACTGAGCAGTCCCTTTTTGATCACACCGACCAACGTTCCTGCCAGTCCCTCATATAACTTTAAGATTACATTTCCCACAAATGCTTCACACACGATCACATCTGCCGCACCGTGCGGAATCTCACGCGCCTCAATACTGCCGATAAAATTGATTCCGGTACACTGCTTGAGCAGCGGAAACGTCTCTTTGACGAGTGCATTTCCCTTTTCCTCCTCCGCGCCGATATTTACGATCGCCACGCGGGGATTTTTGACTCCGACCACATGCTCCATATAGATCGAACCCATCTGCGCAAACTGCACCAGATGGGACGCCCTCGCATCCACATTCGCACCGCAGTCAACCAGGAGTGATACACCCTTTTCTGTCGGGATGAGCGGTGCCAGCGGGGGACGTTCGATTCCCCGGATTCTGCCGACGATGAGCTGTCCGCCTGCGAGAATCGCACCCGAACTGCCGGCGGATACAAACGCATCTGCCTCCTCATGCTTTACCATATTCATGCCGACCACAATGGATGAATCCTTCTTCTTGCGAATCGCCACAACTGGCGGTTCTGCCATCTCAATCATTTCTGTCGCATTTCTGATCCCGATCTGCTCCTTCGGATAGTCGTATTTGCGCAGCTCTTCTTCGATAACTGCCTCCTGTCCGACCAGCGTGACCTTTATATCGGAGCGTTCTTTTACGGCATCAACCGCACCCTTGATGATCTCTCCCGGTGCATTGTCACCGCCCATGGCATCCAGTGCCACATGAACTGTTTCTGACATATTTTCCTCCTCGTATACGTGCTGTCCACTTCATGAACAGCAACTCTAAAAGGACTATACTATAACTCTGTGTAAAAATCAAGATGTTCTGTAACTGTTCCGTTTCTTCGACATTTCCGGTATACCGGTATAAAAGATGTAAAAAAAAGAGTCGCAAGCGACTCTTTTTTAACTCTGATTCTGATTAGTCCTGAGGAATGATCTCTTTCTTATTGTATGTTCCACAGTTCTTGCAAACTCTGTGAGGCATCATCAGCTCGCCACACTTGCTGCACTTTACTAATGTAGGAGCAGACATCTTCCAGTTTGCGCGTCTTCTATCTCTTCTACCTTTTGAAGACTTATTCTTAGGACAGATTGACATTCGGTTACACCTCCTTAAACTTATTAAATACATCCTGAAACTGTGCCATGCGTGGATCTAACTCGCCCTGCTCACAGTCGCAGGCAGCTAAATTCAAATTCGTGCCGCATTTCGGACAGATCCCTTTGCAATCGGGTCTGCACAAAACCTTTGCCGGCCAGTTCACCAATATCTCGTTGTAGATCAACCGATCCACATCCAGCACGCGATCCTCATCAATATAGGACGCTGCTTCGTCGCTGTCGTCTTCCGTTTCACCGGAAGCATCCGCAAACGGCACCACCTTTTCGATCTCGATATGAAAAGGATATGCTACCTCCTGCAGACAGCGGTCACATGGAATCTGAACCGTCGCATCTCCCTCGCCCGAAAGTCGCAGCCGCTTGCCTTCCTCATTGGCGATCGTCAAGTCGAATGGTTCACCTGCCTGAATAGGAAATGCACCCTGACGGGACTCAAATGTGACCATATCAATATGGACTTTTCTTGTTATTTCCTTATTATCTAAGGAATATACATCGGAAATATCTATTTTCATGGTCCGTCTCCTATCCACACTTTCCCTATTATATCTATCGCGAAAAAGTTTGTCAACAGTATTTTTTACTTATTTTTCCCTTTTACTTCAATAACGCTACGGTCTCACGTGCGATTGCCAGCTCCTCGTTTGTAGGTACAATCCATACCGGAACCTTTGAATCGGGTGTAGAGATTGTGATCTCCTTGCCGCGTCCGTTCTCGTTAGCTTCCTCATCAAGTGTGATACCCAGATATCCGAGACGGCTCACGATCTTGCGGCGGACGATCTCATCATTCTCTCCGAGTCCTGCGGTAAATGCGATTGCATCCACACCGTTCATAGCTGCCACATATGCACCGATGTATTTCAGTACACGGTAGCAGAATACGTCAACTGCCATCTCGCAGCGCTTGTTTCCGTCTGCGGCACCTGCCTGCAGATCACGGAAATCGGAAGATACACCAGAGAGACCCTGTACACCGGACTTCTTATTTAATACGTCCATGATGCCGTTGATGTCCATGTTCTCTTTCTTGCAGATGAACTCCATCACAGAAGGATCGATATCACCGGAACGTGTTCCCATGATCAGTCCCTCTAACGGAGACAGTCCCATGGAAGTGTCTACGGATTTGCCACCGTTTACCGCACATACAGAAGAACCATTTCCGAGATGGCATACGATAATCTTCAGATCCTCGATGGGCTTGCCAAGCAGCTCTGCCGTACGCTTTGATACAAAGCTGTGGCTGGTTCCGTGGAAGCCGTATTTACGGATCTTATATTTCTCATAATACTCATACGGAATACCGTACATATATGCCTCTAACGGCATGGTCTGATGGAAAGCGGTATCGAATACACCTGCCATCGGTGTGTTCGGCATCAGCTCCTGACATGCACGTACACCAATCAGGTTTGCAGGGTTGTGGAGCGGTGCAAGGTCACTGCACTCCTCGACTGCCTTGATCACATCCTCGGTAATCAGTGTAGAACATGCGAACTTCTCTCCGCCATGTACCAGACGGTGTCCGACTGCGCCGATCTCATCCAGACTCTTGATCACTCCGGTCTTTTCATTGGTCAGAGCATCGATCACGTACTGGATCGCCTGCTTATGTGTGGGCATGTCCAGATTGCTGATCTCCTTCTCGCCGCCTGCCGGTGTGTACACCAGTCTGCCGTCGATGCCGATTCGCTCGCAAAGACCCTTTGCCAGTACCTGCTCGGTATCGGAGTTGATCACCTGATATTTCAATGATGAGCTGCCGCAGTTGATAACTAAAACGTTCATTTTCTTACTCTCTCCTTTTTTCATCGCTTAAACTTTGAATAGTTATTCTCAAATAACTACGTACTGCATTTTATTATACGCTATTTTTTCCCACTGGACAAGTCATATCATGGATCATTCACAAAAAACATGAAAAACGTTCTCAATCGGCGTTTTCCATGTTTTTTGCTGCTTTTCTCAGGCTTCGTGCCCGTAAACCTCCAGTTGTGTCAGTGCCGGAAACGGTGACGGATCATCCGCTTTTTTCATATCATGCATCGTCAGTGAAGTGATCTGTTTCGGCGCAAAGGTGCGTTCATGCGGCAGGATCTGCTTTTCCAGCTCCCAGTCAAAGCTGCTGCCGTCCGAAAAGGTAAAGCTGACCTGCGTCCACCAGTTGTCATGCGGAAAATCCGCACGCGTATACATGACGAGCCGGTCGATGACAACCGTGCGTCCGAAATCGATCGTAATCTGTGCGTCGTCCTGCATATTGATGCCCCACGATGCATACGGCCACTCGCCGTGGCTCTTGTTCGTCGTCACTCCGTCGATCGCATTCTGCGCCGCAAATACAGCCTCTCCGCGCGTCTCGACATTTGCCGTTGCATGCGGGTAGCAGGTGGTCAGTCCATGTTGATCCCACACATTTAACGCCAGATTGCGGTAATTCTTTGTCAGATAATCCGGACATTTTTTGAGTGTCAGAAGATGCAGCTCCCCGGCACACTGTGCACGGACATTGCCGTTTTTATCTAAAATCTGAATCTTATTATCTTTGTACATAACCAACCTCTCACCTGTTATTTATAGCCAAAATTTTCGATTGACGCCCAACGCTGTCTGAAATAGTGCGCCGCCAGCTTCGGTCTGCGATCCCTCGTCAGCAGTCCCTTCCGGTTGCCGTCCACACGCATCACGCCCTGTATTGTCGCGAAATCCGCGAAATTCCACACCTGCTCACCGATGAAAAATGAACGCTTGTCAAACTCCGCGTTCTGGCGGCGGTAAAATTCAACCTGATACTCCTCGGAAAACATCTCCGGTACACATGCATGAATGCCTGCGACCGCATCTGCACCATACTCTGTGATCATCACAGGCTTGCCCTGCTGCTCCCAGAAATCCAGTTCGATATTGAGTCCATAGCATGCCGCATCCAGATCGCCGGACAGATTGTACCAGCCATAGTAGCGGTTGATACATACGACATCCATCGTGCGAGTCACGATATCATCCTCGTAATTGTTCTGGCAGCACACCATCGTTACCGGTCGGTCTGACGGATCCAGCTCATGTGTATACGTGTACAGTCCATGCCAGTAATCATAAGCCGCCTGCGAAAAATGCTCGGTGTCCGGCTCATTGCCGAGCGACCACATCACAACGCACGGATGATTTTTATCGCGTGCGACCAGATCCTTTAATACCTGTCTGTGATGTTCCAGGATCGGATACTCATACGGATTTTTCGCGCCGCCCGCATTGATGCCGACCGCCGGTGTCTCGTCGATGATCACGATGCCCTCGCGGTCGCACAATTCATACATCTCCTCCGCATACGGATAGTGGCTCGTGCGGAAGGAATTTGCGTGCAGCCAGTGGATGAGGTTTACATCCTTGACATTCAGGCACTGATCCAGTCCACGTCCATGAAATGCGCTGTCCTCGTGCTTGCCAAAGCCTTTGAAATAAAACGGCTCACCGTTGATCAAAAACTGTGTACCGCGCACCTCTACCGTGCGGATGCCAAAGGTCTGCTCATACAGATCGCCGCCGAAATGCACACGCATGGTATACAGATACGGCTCGCCAGGGTACGGGTTCCAGAGTCTCGCCTCCGGCACACGCAGCACGCCCTTGCTGCCCTCCGCAGATACGCATATCTGCCCCTGTGCATCGACGATCTCCACCGTCACCGTTTCTTCTGTCGCCGCTCCGCCGGTCGCGATCTCATAGCGCACAACGCCATCCGTCCCATCGATGTCCGTGACAATGGTCACATCCTCAATGTAGGACTGCGGGGTTGTGTAGATGCGCACCGGACGGGTGAGTCCCGCATAGTTAAAAAAGTCAAAGGCAGGCAGATTCTGTTTTTTGCGCCAGCGCTTTGCCGCCTCGACACTCGGCACACCCGCATTGTCTGAGCCGAAAAATGCCATGTCCTCATTGCCAATCGGCAGTGTGTGATTGTCGATGCGGTTGTCCACGGCGATCACAAGCTGCGCCTGCTCACCGGCTGTCACCAGACCGTCCAGTTCGACCTCAAACGGCAGGAAACCGCCCTGATGTGTTTTTACCAACTTCCCGTTCAGATATACCTTTGCGCTGTGCGTGACCGCATCCATGCGCAGTACGAGCCGCTGTCCGTCAAAAAAGCGCGGCACTGTAAAGGTTTTTTCATAATATGCAAAACCGTAATGATTGCGGTATTGCGGCACATCCTTCTGGTCGTTATAGGATGCGGGCACAGCGATTGGCTCCATGTCTGTCGGTATCTCCAGATGTGCGCCCGGCTCCGCCGTATCGCCCAGTTTAAAGTTCCAGATGCCGGACAAATCAATGATTGCGCGGGCATCGTTTTCTCTCGGATATAACATTTGTTGCCTCCTTTATATTACTATTTAGTAAGGTATCTCATACGCCCCGTCCTCCGTATCCGGAAGCCCCAGCCCGTAGAACCGGAGCATCGGCTTTAGGATCAGTGCGTGCAAATACGCGATCAACCCGACCGCAATACACAAAAACAGCCATTGCACAAAAATTCCGACCGCAAACACGCTCGCTGTGATCACAAGCATCAGCACCGTCCATCCGAACTGGCGGAACGGCATCAGGAATGCGAGCAGGAATATTTTTTTATTACCCGCATCACACCGCGCCAGCAACGGAAACAGATACGTCAAAACCATAAGGTAAATGACTGCCAGCACAAAAAATACGATCAGCAGTATCTTTGCGGGCTGATATTCCATCATCCGCACACAGATGTAAAAATCCCCGCCGAGCACAAGCCCGATTGCAAGCATAATGAGCCAGCACACCGTTGACTGTTTGAAATTCTCCTTAAATGCACGAAAATAGGAGCGGATGATGCTGCCTTCCTTGTCCTCCGCGAGCTTCATCGTCACATAATACAACGCCGTACTGCTCGCCCCGACCGTGACTACTGGCAGACTCGTCACCGCCCACAACAGCGTGAGCAGCACCAGATCTGTCAGTTTTCCAATAAAATTCCACACCGGATTGTCAAAGCT
The DNA here is from genome assembly GCA_934320655.1 of uncultured Eubacterium sp. Lineage (GTDB taxonomy): Bacteria > Bacillota > Clostridia > Lachnospirales > Lachnospiraceae > W0P33-017. The sequence goes on along the minus strand of CAKRFN010000020.1, from coordinate 26,311 downwards.
GAAAATAGAATTCATCGCATTCCACTCCTTTTTTCTCACGCATCCAAAACTGTTCCGACAATCGTCTCTTTCGCCTTGTCAAACACAATCACATTGCCATAGCCCAGACAGCCGTCCACCTCGATCAGATCCGTCGGTGAATTGACCTCCTCATGGCACACGCTGACGAGATACTGCGCGCCGGTCGCACCGACTGTGATCCGCAGCGCCTCCGCCTGCCGGTTTGTATAAGTAATGCGCTTGAGTGCCGAGATCACCGGCAGCTTTTCTGCCTGTACATCCAGCCGCTCCTTGCTGATCACGGTAATCATGGACACAAATCCATCCCCGTGCGCATGCGCAACGAGCTGGTCGTTTTCCTCCGCAAAATTATAATAGCGCGCCAGCCGCGATTTTCCCTGCTCTACCCGTACATCTTCACCCAGAAACTGCACACGCGCCGCTGTCCGCTTGCCTGTATACACATACCGGCGCTCTGACACCTGTTTCACGCGACCGTCGGGATTAAAATGGAAATACTGCTCATAGCTGTGCGCATCGCCGGTATACATTTCATCCACCAGCACATAGATTTCCTGCGCCAGCGAGATCACTTTGCGCCGGATAAATACACCGCCCGTCTGATCCATGTAACCGAGATTTCCCGCCTCGATATATTCCATGTTACCACATTTTTTATAATGCGGCTTGACCGCTGCCGCGAGCTTTGTGCACTCCCACGAATCCTTGTACTCATAAAACGGCCTGCCGTCCACCGTGACCGTATTGTGGCTCGACGGGTCTTTAAACTGCCTGCGGTCTGCGCCGTCCACATAGGTGAACCGCCCCGCATCCATAAGCACATCCTCACCGTCCATCACGAGATCTATATGCAGCTTGTCGCCGTGGCTGTGCCCCGCACCGAGCGTTCCGCACATCAGATGGAACATATCCGCATCCTGCTCCCAGTGATTTCTCAGCACGACATGCCCACTGTCCGCCATCTGGACAGAGGTATATTCCGGAGCTTTCTGTTCGAGTGCCTGATACTGCGCATTTGCTGCCATCCCGAGATCCCAGATGCTGCCGTAGTCCAGCTCGCGAACCGATGCCGGCTTTAAAGCTGCATCCATAAACAGGTACGCAGCCTCCGCCAAACGGTCGGATACGTCCACATCATCGCTGTCACCCATCAACAGCTCATGTCCGTTCGGACGCACCAGCTTCCGGTTTGCGTGCGCCATACGTTTCAGCCGCGTAAGCAGCGTCTCCGGCACTTCCATGCCGTTTCTCCGGCACAGCAGCACGACATCCGAAAAGCAATGGAACACCTCATTGTGATACATCGGCGACTGCTCCCAGTGCATACCGTCCTCCATGATCTGCATCCGCGCCTGCGCTGTCAGATGCTCGAGCGCCACCTGCGCATAATGGCGGGTCTGCTCATTTTGCGGCAGCATGAGTGCCAGATCGAACAGACCGTGGTTTTCAATCACGCCCCAGTTGGACATATAGCGGTACGGCGAATCGCACGCCATGATATACTCCGCATGCACACGCATATTCTCATAAAAACGGTCGAGAAATTCCTCCGTCACCGCCGGACTGTCCTTGAAATACCGCAACGCCTTGTTCCAGTATTCCCCGCGGAAGCCCGCCTCCAGCGAGCGCCACGGTCCCTGTTTGTTTTCCTCGTTCAAAGGCACGCGCGCCATCCAGTCATCCGCCAGCTCCACAAAGCAGCGCGCATATTTTTCATTCTGTGTAAACTGGTACGCCTGACCGAGCGTGATAAAAAAGCGGTGCCGGTTAAACGCCCAGACAAACTCCTGATCGCCGGCAGGATTGATGTGCCAGTCTACGGGACCGTCAAAATGAACCGGCACAAATGTCCGTTCCAGATCCCACTTTAAGTTAAATAAAAATGTTTTCTCACAGATATTGTCGGCACTCGCAATCAGCGCGTCGACATCCTCCTGCCAGCGCTCCCTGCAATACTGTGCGATCGCAGGCGCATCGTCCATAAAATAGCAGGTATCCGGACGATCAAAAAATACTTCCTTCTTCATTGCTTATGATCTCCTATGTGAGTTCTCCTACCAATATTCTTTCCAGTCAGTATACAGGCGCATGAGCGCTTCCATATAGAAATAATCGCCCCATGAGTTACACTCGTCCACACCGTAATGGTTGCATGTGTTGTAGGGGGAATGGTTGGAATACGTGCTGTGCAGCACAAGTCCGTTGGACGTCTCCATGTCTGCAACTGCATAATTTTCATATACCGAGCGCATCAACTTTTTCGCAAGGGAAATGTATTCCTCTGCCGCAGACGCATCCAGATACCGGCTCATCTCCAGCATGCCGCAGGCTGCAATCGACGCTGAGGAAGAATCTCTCGGCTGGTCGTCCCCGTCCGTAAATTCCAGATCCCAGAACGGCACGAGATCCTTCGGAAGATGCTCTAAAAAGTAAGCGGTCACACGCTTAAAATTGTCAATGTATTCCGCACGGCGGGTATAGCGGTACGCGAGTGCCATACCATAGATGCCCCATGCCTGACCTCTCGCCCACGCGGAGCCGTCGCGGTAGCCCTGACAGGTTGCGCCGTGATCCGGTGCGCCTGTCTCGGGGTTAAAGAAAAACGTATGCCACGTAGATGCATCCTCGCGGATCACGTTTGCGACCGCCGTATGGATATGCTTTTCGGCGATCACGCGGTAGCGCTCCTCTCCGGTCTCCTCACTCGCCCAGTATAATAACGGCAGGTTCAGCAGGCAGTCGATGATCAGACGGTAATTGTCCGCGCCGTCCATCGGCCCCCACGCCTGCAAAAATTCTCCGACGGGATGATATCTGGTCAGAAGCTGGTCGGCTGCCAGAATCGCCGCCTCCCGCGCCTTTTTGTTCCCTGTCAGCTTGTATGCCGCCACGCAGGAGGGCGAATACAAAAATCCCATGTCGTGATGGTCGACCTCGATCTTTTTTGTGATCCGCTCATAAAACGAATCCACATGCACCTCTCCGGTATGCCGCAGGTTGGCAGCATCCTCGTTCCTTTGTTTTGCAAGTGCATATTCGTAGGCAAGCCATACCTCACCCGTCCAGAATCCGGTCGTCCAGTAGTCGTTGTCGATCGGCTCGTAAAAGCCATGCTCGCTGTACGCTTTTTGAAAATGATCGGTAAACTGCGCCAGATTGCGCAGCACCTGTTTTTCACTGAAATCCAGTGCCGCCTCAACCTGTGCGCCCGTGATCGGTTCATAAGTATCAAATGAACATCCCATAGCTGTGTCCTCCTAGCCCTTGACACCGGTGCTCGCCACACCTTCCACAAAATACTTCTGTAAACTGAGGAATACGATCAGTACCGGAATCAGTGACAGCACCGATCCTGCCATAATCAGACCATACTCGGAGGAATACTGTCCGATAAACATTTTCAATCCGAGCTGGATCGTCTTGTGCGACTCGGTCTTTAAGTAGATCAAGGGTCCTAAATAATCATTCCATGTATTGACAAAGGTGAAGATCGTCAGTGTCGAGATCGCCGGTTTGGACAGCGGCAGCATGATTTTCGCGTAAATGCCATACTCGCTCATGCCGTCGATCCGCGCCGCCTCACACAGTGAGTCGGGAATACCCATATAAAACTGGCGCATCAGAAATACACCGAATGCCGAGAATGCCTGCAGGCAGATCATCGCTAACAGCTTGTCATTTAAGCCAAAGCTGCGCATCATGATGAACTGCGGCACCATGTATACCTGCCACGGCATCGCGATCGTCGCGATATACGCCATGAACAGCAGATTTTTGTGCTTAAAATTGAGTTTTGCAAACGAATACGCCGCAAAGCTGCTCGTCAGCAGCTGCAAAATCGTCACGACGATTGTCAGGAATACCGTGTTTTTTACAAATGTTGCAAACGGAATTTTCGTCCAGATGTCAACATAATTTGACCATCTCGGATTTTCCGGAATCCACACGAAAGGATTCATCTGGAAAACTTCGCGATCCGTCTTAATAGATGCGGAGAGCATCCACAGAAACGGAACGATCATAGCTGCCGCTATAATGATCAGTATGAGATAAATGAAAAATTTAGAAACTTTTCTGTTTTTACTAGCTGATGCCATCGTTGTTCCGCTCCTTTCTTATGAATTTGAAAACTTGGATTCGCCCTTGAACTGAATCAGCGTAACGATCAGCACGAGTGCAAACAGCACCATCGCGATCGCACTGGAGTAGCCGAGCTTCCAATAGTTAAATGCATTCTGATAAATGTAATAAACGAGTACCGTTGCCGAGTTGGACAGCTTGCCGTCTCCGCCGCCTGCCAGCATCACGACGATATCGTATACCTTAAAGCAGTTGATCGTCAGCATGACAATGACAAAGAACGTCGTCGGGCGAAGCTGCGGCCATGTCACATAGAGGAATTTCTGCCAGGTGTTCGCGCCGTCGAGACTGGCTGCCTCATACAGCTCGTTGGAAATGCCCTGCAATCCGGCAAGATAAATCACCATGTAATAGCCCATGTACTTCCACACACTGAACAGGATCAGCGTAAACATCACAAGGCTGCCGCCAAACCAGTTTGGCAGGTTCTCGTTTGTCACATGGAATACATAATATAAAATTGCATTGACAGGTCCTTTTTTCGGATGGAACAGCATCGACCACACCGCTGTGATCGCTACAAGCGATGCCACATACGGGAAAAAGCTGACCGTCCGGAAAAATCCGCGGAAACGAACCTTCTGGTTCAGCACGATCGCCAGCGCCAGCGATGCGACCATCGTCAGCGGAACCGTGCCGATACAATAAATAATCGTATTTTTTAATGCCGCACCAAAAAATGCATCATCCTTTAATGCGGTGAAATTGGACAGACCCACAAATTTCATCGGATTGTTACCGTCCCACTCCATAAATGCCAGAATAAACGCAAATATAATCGGAATCAATGTAAATACCGCAAAACCGATAAAGTTCGGTGCGATAAACGAGTACGCAATCGCATTGCGTTTGCGCTCGCGGCGTTTTTTATTTTTTGCCATCAGCTCATCCCTTGCGGTCTGTGCTGCTGCGCTCTCAGTCGTCTGCATCCTTCTTACTCCTCTCTTTGTCTTAGCTCTTTTCCCTCTTTTTTGTTCCTTCTTTTTGATAGAAACTTCATAGAAATGGGGCTGACCACAGCCAGCCCCACCCCATCTCAAATAATTCAGCACATCAACTAACAACTACTATCGGCTTTCTTATTTGTTTAAAAGCTTTCCTACTTCTTCATTCATGCTCGCAATACCTTCATCAATGCTCATCTCACGGTTCATGATAGACAGATGGTAGGTATCCAGAATGCTGTTGATCTCTGATACGTTCTCTGCATAGGGAACCTCAAGATAGAGATTAGAAACAGTCAGTGCCTCCTTGCTTGCATCGTCTGTCGGGAATCCTTCCAGACTTGTGATCACGCTCTTTGCATCGTCTGTCATCAGTGCCGGGAAGTTACCGGTCTGAGCCATTACCAGCGCGCCCTCAGCACCGGATACGAAGTTCACGAAATCCCATGCTGCATCCTTCTGGTCAGATGCGCTCGTCACGGAAATACCTGTGATCGTACCAAGTGTGGAACCTGCCTCTACGCCGTCTGCATGCGGGTATTTTACAATGCCCCAGTTTCCACAAAGGCTGGAATCATACTCGCCGCTCGCAAGGCTGCTCATCAATGTAGACATATACCATGAACCCATGTTCATCATAGCGGTATCTCCGCTGGAGAATGCAGCTGAATAGTGCAGGCTCTCGGTGCTCAGTGTCACATAATCACGGCAGATACCATCATCCTCCTGAGCCAGAACCATCTCATAGTAAGGTTTAAAGAAATCATAATCTCCATCTAAAATGGTGTGCTTTCCGTCAAGGATACCGAATAACTGAACGGCTGATCTCCATGTGTGATAATGAGATCCGTATACCTGTGAACCAAATTCATCAGATGCAACCTTGCGGGCAAGTGCATCATACTCATCAAATGTCATGTCGTTTGTCGGATAATCAACACCTGCTGCATCAAACAGATCCTTGTTATAGAACAGTACCCAGAAGTCACTTCTGAAAGGCATCTCATACAACTCGCCGTCTACTGTGATCTGATCGGTTGTTCCGCCGTACTCGCCCAGATCGATGCCTGCGCTCTCAATGTAGCTGCTTAACGGCTCCAACGTATTTTTCTGTACTAAGGTCGCATATCCGGGAACGTCCTTGATGGTAACAAGATCGAAATCAGATCCGCTTCCTGAAAGCTCGGTAGCCAGTACCGTCATGTAATCTGTAGATCCGAGGTCAACCATCTCGATGGTCACATTCGGATTCTTCTTCTCATACTCATCCTTTAATGCTGACCAGTACGGTGTTGTGCTCTCATCCCATACTGCCCATTTCAATGTGGTCTTTTCCCCATCTGCGGTGTCCGTCGTGTCTGCCGCCGCATCATCCGCGGGTGTCTCCTCCGGTGCCTCATCCGCTGCATCCTCTGCCGGTGCATCTGCTGCCGCGTCCTCTGCGGGGGCATCCTTGCTGCCACATCCAACCAGTAATGCTGCTGCCATTGTGCCTGCTAACAGTACACTCAATGCTTTTCTTTTCATTTACATATCCTCCCTTTTCGTTATCGGCTTCGCCGAGCGTTTTTCATAAATAGAGTATAGAATTTTCCGGTTCCAAATCAAATGGCAGATTTTGTTATTTACTGCAAATTTTTTATTTCTCTCATAAAAAGGATGCATTTTTCTAATTTTAGATGTAATATTTTATTATTGATGTCATATTTTGTTCTCACAAAGGAGCCTCCTATGCACATATCCATCAAAAAAAAGATCCTGCTGATTTCCATTTCCTTTTCACTCATTATGGGATTGGTGGTCGCACTGACCAGCTACAGCATTTTCTATCATTATAATAAGAACAACCTGACACACGACACGGAGCTGAATGTCTCACACATCACGGATACGATCAACGAGGACTTCGCCCCGGTCGCATCACTTGTGCGCTGGTGCCAGATCAACGCAAGGCTGCTGCCCTACCAGCTCTACAAGGACAACTCCGGCGATTCAAGAACGCTGCTCCACGAGCGGCTGAATGACCAGTACAATATGGTAACCCATTCAAATTCCAACAATCATATCCAGCGTCTGGTCGTGAGCAATTTCAGTGACTACTATATCCAGATCGTTTCCGCCAGCTATTCGACGACCGCCGATGTGCCGGCGGTGATCATGAGTCAGGACTACTTTCATGCCGCACTCGTATCCAATGATCTGGATCTCTCGATGGGATTTGTGGATGATCCGCTGGTGCGCAGCTCGAAACAGGTGCTGCCGATCATCCGTCCGATCTACCATCCGTACAACAATACGATTCTCGGCTGGGCATTCATCGGACTCTCAACGAACTTTTTTACCGATGCGATCAAAACCTACGCCATCGAATCCGCCAGCAGCTTTTATCTGACGGTGGGAGACTCCGTATACATTTATGAAAACGGCTCGCTGCACCTGCTGGATGCGCCGCCGTGGAATACGCAAAAGGTCGCACAACAGTTGCTTTTCTCGGACACGACGATCTCCACCTCGACGGTGGACGGGCATACGCGCTATGTCACACGCCCGCTGGATCTGCCGGACTGCTATATCACGCAGAGCATTCCGTCCGGCAGCTCATTCATGCAGTTCAGTTCCTTTATCTATCTGATCGGGATCATCGTCGCGCTCATCGTATTGGCGGGACTTGGCTACACCCTTTACTTAAACCGTCTCGTCAACTACCCGATCGAGCGCATTTTAGAGCGCACAAAAAAAATCTCCGCCGGAGACTTCAGTTCCGATCCCGGCATTGAATGGGAAAATGAGTTCGGCGACATCGGCAGAGGCATCAACGAGCTTTCCGGCAGTGTAAAACAGCTCATCGACACACAGATCCGGATCGAAAATGAGAAACGAACCTACGAATATCAGATGCTGCAAAGCCAGATCAACCCGCATTTTATCTACAATACGCTAAACTCCATCAAATGGATGGCGAGCATCCAGAATGCAACCGGCATTCCCGAAATGACAACCGCACTATCACGCCTGTTAAAAAGCATCGCCAAGGATGAGCGCACCCGCGTGCCGCTCTCATCCGAGCTCTCCTTTCTGGACGATTATTACACGATCCAGAAATACCGCTACGGCGGCAGCATCACGATGCAGGTCGTTGTCGATTCCGAGGAGCTGCTCAAAAACGAGATTCTGCGCTTTACGTTGCAGCCGATCGTGGAAAATGCGATTTTTCACGGGATCGAGCCGAAGGGCTCTGCCGGTGAAATCACAATCCATGTATATGAAAACAGCTCCAGCGATGTGTGTGTCGATGTCACGGACAACGGCGTCGGCATGGATGAAACAACGATTGCCGGACTTCTGACGGATGAGCAGAAAAATAAATCAAACTTTTTCAAAGATATTGGTATCTCAAATGTACATAAACGGCTGCAATACGAATACGGCACTTCCTACGGTCTGTCCTTTACGAGCCAGCTCGGCAGCTACACGACTGCGACTGTCACCCTGCCGCGTCTGACATGCGAGGAACCAACATCAGTGATTGGAGGAACATATCATGTATAAGCTATTGATCGTGGATGATGAGCCGCTCGTTCAGGTCGGTATCAAATCCATGCTGGACTGGAATGCGCTCGACATTGAAGTGGTCGGAACCGCATCCAACGGCGAGGCAGCGCTCAAAATCATCGAAGATACGATGCCGGATATTGTCATTACGGACATCCAGATGCCGATTCTGAGCGGGCTGGAGCTGATACGCATCTGCCGCGAGCGCTTCGGCGCGCTTCCTGTCTTTCTGATTCTGACCAGCTATCAGGATTTTGAGATGGCAAAACAGGCGATCGCCTATCAGGTCACTGATTATCTCGTCAAGCTGGAGCTGGATGCCGATACGCTGCGCGAGACGATCATGCGTACACTTCCGCTCGTGGATAAGGAAAAAAAGACTGCTCCGCCGGAGCATGCCATTTCGCCTGCCGGACTGATTCAGGAGCGTTTTTTCATCCGTCTGGTCAACAATCTGTTTGAAAACGAAGCAGAATATCTGATGCAGAAGGAGGAACTGTCGCTTGCGTTTACCGGAAACAGTTATACTGCCGGTTATTTTCTGATCGACACGCCCGCAGCGGCGGGTATGAACAACTCACAGCTGCTGAGTCTGTATCAGGCGACGCTGCACATGTTCATCCAGCTCATCGCAAAATACATTCCCTGCTATGTGACACCGCTGGATGTGCGCCATTTTCTGATTGTATTTCCGTTGCAGACCACAGATACACACGACACAGACTGGCACCGAGAGATTTTGCGCGCCTTAAACGGCACCTGTACGATGCTGAAAAACTACTATAACGCATCGATCCGTGCCGGCATCGGCCATCCGGTGTCGAACCCGTTCGACCTCTCCGGCTCCTTTTTTGCGGCAAAGCAGGTTTCATCAGAAGCCACCGACGAGACACCGTTTTTGTTTTCCGATGAGCAGCAGCACACAGCGATTCACGGAAACGCGTTTAATATGTCCATCTGGAAAGCAGATATCCGTTCCGCCTATGAGGAAATGGATGCCGAAAAGCTGCACAGCATTTTTGCGTCCATCACTGAGCTGTTTTCCCAGCATCCAAGCCACCACCTACAGGCAATGGATGCCGCCGGAAGTATCCTCTACCTGACGCTCTCCCTGCTGTCGGACGGCGAGCGGACCGTCAGCGACATTTTTGCATCCGATCCTGTCGGTTACCGCTGTCTCTATCAGATGAACTCCACCGAGCAGATCATCGGCTGGATGCAGACGCTGTGCGAGGGCTTATGTGACTTTTTCAGTTCAGAAAAGGACAACTACAAAAATCATGTCGTTACGAATGTGAAGGCATATATCAACCGCAATCTCGACCAGAAGCTGTCGCTCAACGAGGTGGCTGCTGCCTTTGACATCAGTCCTGCCTATCTGAGCAAGCTGTTCGGAAAGTATTCGGAGCTTGGATTTGTGAACTATGTCAACTACGCAAAAATCAACGCCGCCAAGGAAATGCTACGCGAGAGCAATGATAAGGTATACGAGATCGCGGCAAAGCTCGGCTTTGAGAGCGCATTTTATTTCAGCAAGGTATTCAAAAAGATCGAGGGCTGTTCCCCGCGTGAATACATGCAAAAGCCCTGATGCGCATATCCTTAGCATTGGAAAGCCATGAAAAGGCAGAAACTATCACTTAGAAACGAGGAACGCACCATGCGAGTTTGCGGAATTATCGCAGAATACAATCCATTTCACAGCGGACATGCCTACCAGATCGCCGAGGCGCGTGCGCGCTCCGGCTGCGACTATCTCATCGTCGCAATGAGCGGAGATTTTGTGCAGCGCGGTGCTCCGGCACTCATGGACAAATATATTCGTGCACGCATGGCACTCTTATCCGGTGCCGATCTGGTGCTGATGCTGCCGGTCGCTGCGAGCACCGCCAGCGCCGAGGGCTTTGCCCGCGCCGGTGTCTCTGTGCTGCACACAACTGGTGTCGTCGATACGCTCAGCTTTGGGTGCGAAGATCCCGCAATCTGTGAGAATCCATACCGTGAACTGGCGCGCAGCTTATCCGATGAATCGCCGGACTTTCAGGCGGCGCTCCAACGCGGGCTGTCATCAGGACTGCCCTATGCGCAGGCACGAACCGCCGCGATCCATAGCTGTGCGGATGGCTGCGATCCGGTATTACTCGACCACCCGAACAACCTGCTGGCATTTGAATACATGCGCGCGATCGCATACACGCATGCAGATCTGGAGCTATGTCCGATCCGGCGGCTCGGCAGTTATCACGGCAGTGATATAACAAACGTTTCGGGCGGCGATGACGGCGGTAATCCCACAGACGGTCTGGACGGCGATGTTGCGGTCAGCTCAGACAATCACGATCCCAACACAGCAAAACAGATGCAGGAATTTCTGTCAGCCAGCACCTGCCGCAGTCTGCTCTCAGGCGATCCAAATGCGTCGCTGCACATACTGCGTGAACAGAAACAGCTGCCGGAGAGCAGCCTTGACCTATTGCGTCAATATCTCGACACCTATGCGTTTTTATCCGAGCAGGATCTGTCCGCCCAACTGCACTATGCACTGTTGGCGCAGAGAGACAGCGGATACTCCGCGTATCTCGACTGTGGCAGTGATCTCTCGGCGCGCATCCGGAAATCACTCGGCGCATACAAGAATTTTTCCGGTTTTTGCGATCTGCTGAAAAACAAAAGCCTGACCCGCGCGCGCATCGCACGCGCGCTGACACATATTTTGTTACAGCTTCCCGCCGAATCCCCCGCACCACTCATCGGTACAGACGGATCCGTGCCCTATCTGCGCGTGCTCGGATTCCGCTCATCCGCTGACGGACTGCTGCATGAGATCAAACAACATGCTTCCGCACCGCTCGTCACGCGCCCGGCACAGCTGCGGGAGCTGTCACAGACAGATGCAGCTTCCGGCGCAACGCAGACCTTTTTTGCACAGGATCTGTTTGCCGCGGATGTATACCGCAGCGCACTCCTGCACAAATGCGGACGCTGTTATGCGGACGATTATCGAAGAAGAATTGAAATTGTGTAGATTTTTCTATATAATAAGAGCTGTTTGAGGCATGGGCGTATATTTTACTTAAAACGCGGCTGATAACAGTTAAAAACAACAAACGCTTATAACCGGAGGTATCACATGTCAGGTTCAACATATGGAAAATTATTTACAGTCACCACCTGGGGCGAGTCCCACGGAAAAGGCATCGGCGTTGTCGTCGACGGCTGCCCCGCAGGTCTGGAATTAAACGAGGAAGATATCCAGCGCTATCTGGACCGCCGCAAACCCGGTCAGTCCAGATATACGACACAGCGCAGCGAGGCAGATGCCGTGCAGATCCTCTCTGGCGTATTTGAGGGAAAAACGACCGGTACACCGATCTCGCTCGTCGTATTTAACACCGACCAACGCTCCCGTGATTACGGGGAGCTCGCTACCTGTTACCGTCCCGGACATGCAGATTATACGTTTGATGCAAAATACGGTTTCCGCGATTACCGCGGAGGCGGACGCTCCTCAGGACGGGAAACGATCGGGCGCGTCGCTGCCGGTGCGATCGCGGCAAAGCTGCTCACCACACTCGGCATCGACATCCATGCCTATGCGACTGCCATCGGCCCCGTGACGATCGACCGCAATGCGTTTGACCTCGCCGAATCGCTGAACAATCCGCTCGGCATGCCGGATGCTGCCGCTGCCACAGCCGCGCAGGAATATCTCGAGCTGTGCCTGAAAAATCAGGATTCGTGCGGCGGTATCATCGAGTGTACGATCAACGGTATGCCCGCAGGCATCGGTGATCCCGTATTTGATAAGCTGGACGCAAATCTCGCCAAGTCGATGCTCTCGATCGGCAGCATCAAAGGCTTTGAGATCGGCGACGGCTTTGCCGCTGCCACCTCGACTGGTAGCACCAACAACGATGCGTTTGTCCTGACGGACGGCAGCATCACAAAAGCGACCAATCACGCCGGCGGTACGCTCGGCGGCATCAGTGACGGCTCGCCCGTTGTATTCCGTGTTGCCGTCAAGCCGACCCCCTCGATCAGCCAGCCGCAGCAGACGGTCAACTGCTCCGGTGAGGCGATGGAGCTCTCCATCAAGGGACGCCATGATCCGATCATCGTTCCGCGCGCGATCGTTGTCGTCGAATGTATGGCTGCGATCACGACACTGGATCTGCTGCTCACAAATATGAGTGCAAAGCTGGAGCATCTGAAACAGATCTACGACCGTTAAGTTTCGTCCGAAACGTGCTCTGATCCGTCACCGGATACATATTCATACACCGTCAGTCCGCCTTGTGAGAGGCGGACTTTTATTTGTCCGCTGTACATCGTATAGCGGATGCGGCTGCCGCTGGCACGCATGTTCTCTATCGCCTGCTGTGCGGGATGTCCGTAGCGGTTGCGCCGCGCGCAGGAAACAACGGACAGCTTCGGCGCGAGTGCGGACAAAAATGCCCCACTGTTCGAATAACGCGATCCATGATGTGCCGCCTTGTACAGATCAACGGGCACTGCCAGCCCGCGCTCCAACAGTTCCCGCTCCTGCTCCGCTCCGATATCTCCGGTAAACAGCGCACGCACGGATGCATCCTCATACAGACATACAAGGCTCGCCGCATTGGAGTCGGAGTTCATCTGCGCCGGTGCCAGAATATGCAGCCGCGCATCAGCCGTATCACCCTGTTTGGCGCTGCGGGATACCCGATCCGGATACAGCGTCTGCCCTGCCTGTACCTGCAACACCGGCACTCCAGAATCTGCCGCTGCCTGCAACAGCTTTCCCTTTGCCGGACTCTCCGGCATACAGGCAGCTATGACAACGGTGCGCACCTCATAACCCGATCCGAGCACCTCATAAAAACCATTCACATGATCCTCATCCGCATGTGAAATGATCCAGTAATCAACTGCCTTGATCCCCTTGGATTTTAAAAACGGCAGGATGCGGTAAGTACCGACTCCGGTCACATCCGTGCTGCCGCCATCGACAAAGCAGACCGTACCGGATGCGGTTTTTATCATCGCACCATCTCCCTGTCCGACATCCAGATAATCAATCTCAAATCCGCTTTGACCGCGTTCGGGTGCGAATAAAAGTGCGATCAGTCCGATTGCCATGACCGGCAGCCACGCTGCTGTCCGATACTGTTTTTTATATCGTTTTTTACATAGTTTCTGCCCCAGCCACAGTGCTGTGATGAGCAGCAGATAATACAGTACGAGCTTTTCCATTGTGGGCTGTCCACAGATCATCGAAGCATGCGGCAGGAGATCGATTCTGCCACACATCCACACATAGACCGACGCGACGATCCGGCAGGGCAGCAGCAAAATGCGGGCTGCCTCCAGCCATCTGATCCCCGCCAGACCGCCCACCAGACCACAGCCGACAATCAGACCCGCATACGGCAGCAACAGCAGATTCAGAAACAGCGCATACACCGGCAGCTCATAATAGCTGTATGCCACAAGCGGCAGTGTAAATAACTGGATCAGAAGCGCCATGCCGAGTGGTCGCAGCGGGGTTGGTCTGTGCCGCCCTCCGTGCCTGCCATCCGCATCATCATCCAAATGCACATCCTCCCGCACATCTGTATACACATCAGAACTGTCTGGCAGCACATCCTTTGCGACCGCTACTGCCATGACTGCGGCAAAGGAGAGCCGGAAACCCGCATCGCCGAACAAAAACGGCTGGTCAGCCAGCAACAGCACCGCAGATAACGACAGTGATGACCACAGATCATAGTTTCTGCCGAGATACTGTGCCAGCAGATAGATCCCGAACATACCGATTGCCCGCCGCGACGACACGCCCCAGCCGATCAGTTCCCCGTATAGCAGTAAACATCCCGCCGTCACTGCACCGCAGCACCCATAGGATCTCCTGCTCTTTCGCAGCAGCCGGTAGATCCCCATGCCGATCAGACTGATATGCATTCCGGAAATCGCCAGAATATGGCTGAAGCCCGCCACCTGAAACAGCCGTCTGACCTCTGCGTCCATCCCCGACTTTTCGCCCGTAACCATCGCAGCCAGCATCCCTGCCGCCTGCGGCGGCAGACAGGACTCATACACACCACACATTTGTGTGCGCAGCGAAAAAAGCTGTTTCCGCCATGCATAAATACCGCCCTGCACCTGTATACAGCGGATGGTTGGATCGGAAATCCGCCCCAGAATACGCCTGCATTTATAATATTGTCTTTGATTGAATTGCCCCTCGTTGCGAGGGATATCGAACTCCCTGACCGATCCTTCGACCGATAGAACACAGTCCAGCGGGTATCCGCCGTCCTGCGTAGACACAATCACCCGATTTTCATAATCCGGCAGCGCGAGTGTCAGCTGCCAGCCTTTTGCCTGTTTTTCCTTGCGGATCAGCGTCCCACATACCGAGATCCGCGGCTCCCGAAATAGCCTCTGCGTTTCTGTCTGCCAGATGCGCTCCTCCCGAATCTGACAGCCCGCACCGAGCAGCCAGACTGCCAGCAGCAGTCCGCCTCTCAGCACACATTCCCTGTACTTTTTCTGCCCAATCAGCGGCACAAACAATACAACCGCCACGCAGCCAGCCGCCAACAGCCACCAGCGGCTGCCTGTCTGATACAGCAGAATCCCGCACAAAAACGCCAAAGCTATCTGACAGCTCAAACGTTTAGTCCAATGGATGTTTATTTTCCTCCTTGATGTCATTGACGATGACCTCTCGGCTGCTGTCCGCCAGACGCACGTAAGAGAGATCCTCCTCGTAAATCGTGCTCAGCGACATGCTCTCGCGATAAACGCCCGATGTATCGCCGTTGACCGATATCTGTACTTTGTCAATATGCGGCAGTGCCACAAGCGAATCTACGAGCGAATAGATCACAATCGGCTCCTGAATATTATAATTTTGTGTGCGGAACCCGTCATCCAGACTGACATAGCAGATCCGGTCTGCAACTGATACATTGACCAGTGTCGTCTCCGGCGGAATCGATGCCACCGCGCCCTCGCTCTTTGGTCCAGCCAGCAAATGCTCGATCACGAGCTTTTCCAGCGACACATTGCTGTTGTAGTACACACGCTGGGTCTCCAGCACCAGTCCGTCGCCCGCCGCATTTGAAAAATACAGCTCCAGCGTCGCATGCTGGATCGAATTGATCTGTTCTCCCGGATTCACAACAAAATCATCCGGTGTCATTTTACCGACTTCGTTTCCGCGTGTATCCTCCAACGGCTCATCATCCACGAAAAACTCCAGACAATCCACACCATCCACCTGTGTCAGCGTCTGTACGAGCGCCAGTCTGCATAAAATCTCCCGGACGGCATCCATCGTGTGATACGCATCATCAAAATAGACCTTCAGATCACCATCCCCCGCCAGCTCCGTTTTCGTCACATGGACTTCCTCCGGAATCGGGCGGACGAGATCCACATCTCCGGAGTCCGTCGAAAGTACATCGATCAGCTCTTTCACCAAAAGCTGCGTATCTGCCTGATCCGCATTCGGATCATAGCCGTTGCGCACAATCTTTGTCTGCTCCTTATCGAGATAGCTGATCTGCAGCTCGCCCTCCTGTCTGTTTGATCCGTTACAGCCACAGCACAACATGCAGACCAATAACAATGCCACGGTCAGGATCACATATTTTTTTCTCATGTCATGCCTCCTATCCCGCAATATACTTGAGTGGAATACGCACAGTAAAGATCGTGCCCTCCCCCTCAGTCGAAAATGCCTTGATCGCTCCGCGGTGCATCAGAATGACATTTCTGGTGATCGCAAGTCCGAGTCCCGTACCGCCGATCTCACGCGAATGCGATTTATCCACACGGTAAAAACGCTCGTAGATATGATCCAGCGACTCCTCCGGAATACCGATGCCATTATCCTCTACCTTCACATAAAAATACTGGTGATCCGCATTCAGTGATACATGTACCCAGCCGTCCGGCTTGTCATTATATTTCACCGCATTTTCGATCAGATTCGTAAGTGCCAGCGACATCTTTGTCTCATCGATCTCCGCAGTCACCGGACGGAAGCTCTCCAGCACCAGCTCGATCTTCTGTTTCTCCGCGATCGGCATCAGCCGCTTCATAAT
The DNA here is from genome assembly GCA_934320655.1 of uncultured Eubacterium sp. Lineage (GTDB taxonomy): Bacteria > Bacillota > Clostridia > Lachnospirales > Lachnospiraceae > W0P33-017. The sequence goes on along the minus strand of CAKRFN010000020.1, from coordinate 9,561 downwards.
CAGCTCGAGCAGCTCATTGACATTCACGGAGCTGATATTGATGCTGTCTGCCGCCTTATCCATCTTCACAAGTGAGAGCAGGTCGGTGATGATCTTATTCTCACGCTCGATCTCAGACGCGATATCCACCATAAACTCCTGATACAGCTCAACCGGCGCGCCCTCCTGTGCCGTCAGTGAATCCGCCAGCACCTTCATCGATGTCAACGGTGTTTTCAGCTCATGCGACACGTTTGAGACAAATTCCTGTCTTGATTCATCCAGAACCTTCATGTTTTTGATCATCGCATTGATATTTGCAGATATCTCCTCTGTCTCCGAATAATTATCGATCATCAGCATATCCTCACCGTAACCGATCTGGATATCCTCGATCGAACGCTTCATTTTGCCAAACGGCCGTGAGATATGGTTTGCCGCAAGGATCGCACATATGACTAACAGAATCGACACGCTCAGCTGGATGATCAATGCTACATTCTTCAGATACGCGAGTGCATCACGCACGTTATCTGTAGATACACTCACCAGCAGCACGCCTAAGATCTGCTGTGTCTCCACATTGCGGATCGGCAGCGTGAGCTGGATATAGCGGTTGAGCGAATCATATTTGCTGGACTCCTTTCCCTGAAAGCTCGTAGCTACCTCCTCCGAGATAATGATCTTGGAGGTGTCGAGATCATAGGTGTCCTTGATAATGTGAAATGTATTATCCACGACGAGAATTCTGCCATCGTAGATATTACAGATCAGCTCCACTTTTGAGTTGATGGATTCCTGAGAGACATCCTCGAGATAGCCGTTATTGGCGATCTGATCCGATAAAATCTTTGCCTGACTAAGAATATCAATCGTCCGGTTCGCTACCGCACGACTCTCATACGCGCGCAGCAGACCGATCCGCAGCGCAAAACCCGGCACGATTCCAAAAATGACGAGTACAACGATCAAACGGAAACGCAGACTCTTCAAAAAGCTGCGCAGTTTCTTTTTCGACTTCATGTTATTTATTCCTTATAATACCTATTTCTCATCCCCGGTAATAATAGCCCACACCCCACTTGGTGTGAACATATTTCGGCTCGCTGGGATTTGCCTCGATCTTCTCACGCAGACGGCGCACATGTACATCCACCGTGCGCACATCGCCGGGATAGTCCGCTCCCCACACGAGCTGCAGCAGCTTTTCGCGGCTGAATACCTTGTTCTGGTTCGTGACGAACAGCTCGAGCAGTTCAAACTCACGCGCGGTCAGATTGACCTCCCTGCCGAGAATAAACAGTCTGCGGCTGTCCAGATCCAGCTTCAGATCGCCGCTTTCGATGACCTGCTCCTTTGCGGGTGCTGCTTCCTTGACACCGGTTCTGCGCATGATCGCCTTGATCCGCGCCTTGACCTCCAGAATATTGAACGGCTTGGTGATATAATCGTCCGCACCGTATTCCAGTCCGAGGATCTTATCCATATCATCGCCCTTGGCGGTCAGCATCACGATCGGCACATTGGAGAACTCGCGAATGCGCTGGCAGACTTCAAAGCCATCCATCTTGGGCAGCATCAGATCCAGCAGAATCATATCATAGGCATGCTCCGTCGCCAGACGAAGTGCCTCCTCACCGTCATACGCACATTCCACTTCCATACCGTCCTGTTCCAAAGAAAAGCGAATCCCTTTTACGATCAGCTTTTCGTCATCCACCACAAGCACCTTTTTCGCCATTCTACACCTCTCCCGCACTGCCCCGTGCTGTCTTTCTATTCGCTGCTGTCTGCTCCGTTCACAGCAGCACATTATTCTACCTTAATATAGTCCTCAAGCTTTGCAAAAACCCCATCCTTGATTCCCTCGATATTTTTAATATCCTCAATCGCCGCAAATGCACCGTTCTTCTCACGGTACGCAATGATACTGTCCGCCTTCGCCTCACCGATGCCCGGCAGCGTCTTTAGTTCCTCTGCATCTGCCGTATTGATGTTCACCCTGCCGTCCGATTCAGTCTCCTGCGCAGTTTCACGTTCCATTGCCTGATCGACAGTCAGAATCTCGATCATCTCTCCGTCCGTGAGCGGCTGTGCCTGATTCACCGCTGTCGGCGATGCATCATCGGTCACACCTCCGGCAAGTGCAAGTGCCTCATAGACACGGCTGCCCTCTGCGAGCTCGTAGACACCCGGATGCTGTACCGCGCCGCACACATACACCGTCAGCCGTTTTTCACCGGCGGACACGGTCTGCGCATTGTCAGTTTCCACAATATCCGAAACATCATTTTGTGCACTTTTCTGTGAACCGTCCTGTGCCGCATCCGATCCATCGACATTGGCGGCTGTGTCAGCCAACTCCCAGCCATCACTCTCCGTCGCTCCGGAGGCATTTGCGGACACATCCTGTCCCGGCACCGTGATCCGGTCAGATGCGCACCCATATAAAAGTAACAGCAGAAGGCAACCAACCGCTGCCTTTGCTGTCTTTTTTTGAAATTTCATTTGTTGACTCCTTTCCGACACCGGCTGCCGGAAAGAACATACAAAGCGATATATTTATTTTATCCGAGATTTTTAAATATTACAACCCTTGTTTGACCCATTTTTTACGACAATTCATCCAGACACGCAGACAGTTTTTCGATCATTTCATCCACATGGCATTTCTCGATCACAAGCGGCGGTACAAAGCGCAGGACATCGCTGCCCGCAGTAATAACGATCAGCCCGTGCTCCAATGCCTTTGCGGACACCTCACCGACTTTTTTCGTGCAGACCACGCCCTGTATGAGTCCGACACCGCGGTGTGCGGTCAGGCAATCGTATTTTGCGACCAGCTCGTCGAGTTTTTCTGATAAATAAGCACCGATCTCCTGCACGTGTGCGGGGATCTGATCGCGCTCCATCATCTCGATGACTTTCGTGACCGCTGCGCCCACAAACGGATTGCCGCCGTAGGTCGTTCCGTGATCTCCGGGCATGAGCGACTGCTTTGCGACCTTTTCTGTCATAAGAAATGCGCCGACCGGCACGCCGCAGCCAAGTGCCTTTGCACTCGTCATAATGTCCGGCTTCACACCGTAGCCCTGCCATGCAAACATATGACCGCTGCGCCCCATACCACACTGGATCTCATCGAGAATGAGTAAAATATCGTGCTCGTCACACAGCGCACGTACCCCTTCCATAAACTCTTTCGTCGCAGGATAGATACCGCCCTCGCCCTGAATCGTCTCAAAAATGATCGCACAGGTCTTGTCCGTGATCTGTGCTTTGACGCTCTCAAGATCATTAAAATCAGCGTAGCGCACACCCGGCATCAGCGGCTCAAACGGCTCTCTGTAATGCGCATTTCCGGTCACGGACAGTGCACCGATCGTGCGTCCGTGAAACGAATGATTCATCGCAATGATCTCATGTCCGCCATGTCCATCGCGCGTATAAGCATATTTTTTCGCTGCCTTGAGCGCTCCCTCGATCGCCTCCGCACCACTGTTGGTGAAAAAGACGCGGTCCATGCCGCTCACCCGGCTCAGCTCCTGTGCCGCAGTCGCGGTCGGCATGCTGTAGTACAGGTTTGAGGTATGTAACAGCTTGTCGATCTGCGCCTTGAGCGCATCGTTGTACTCCTCGTTGTGGTAGCCGAATGCCATGACAGCGATTCCGGCTGCAAAATCCAGATATTTTTTTCCGTCCGTATCGTACAGATACATGCCGTCGCCGTGATCGAGCACGAGCGAAAAACGGTTATATACGTGAAGCAGAGACTCCTCTGCGAGATTGATCTGTTCCTCTTTAGTCGTTTTCATGATAAAACTTCTGCTCCTTATCTCCTAAAAATGCGGTTCCGACACCCTTATTGGTGAAAATCTCCAGCAACAGGCAGTGTGCGATCCGTCCGTCTAAAATATGTACGCGCGACACGCCCTGCTCCATCGCGTCGATGCAGTTGTTGAGCTTAGGCAGCATGCCTCCGCCGATAAAGCCATCCTCGATGAGCTTTCTCGCCTCTGACAGATGCAGCTCAGAGATCAGCGTGCTCTTATCGCTCGGATCCTTGTACACGCCCTCGATGTCGGTCAAAAATGCGAGTTTTTCCGCGCTGACCGCCTTTGCGATTGCACATGCCGCATCATCCGCATTGATGTTGTACGACTCATAGTTATCATCCATTCCGATCGGTCCGACGATCGGCAGGAAATCCTTCTCTAACAGATCATATAAAATCTTCGGGTTGACCTCTGTGATCTCACCGACATAGCCGATGTCCTCGCCGTTTGAATATTTTTTCTTTACCTTGAGCAGTCCGCCGTCTTTTCCGGTGATACCGACACCGCTCACACCGAGCTGCTGTACCATCTGTACGAGCGATTTATTGACTTTATTCAATACCATCTCTGCGATCTCCATCGTCGCATCATCCGTGACGCGCAGACCGTTGATGAAATGTGGCTCCATACCTACTTTTTCTACCCAACGGCTGATCTCCTTACCGCCACCGTGTACAATGATCGGCTTAAAGCCAACGAGTTTTAAAAGTACCACATCCTGAATGACACTTTTTTTCAGTTCCTCGTCCACCATCGCGCTGCCGCCGTATTTTACGACAATAATCTTGCGGTTAAAACGCTGAATATACGGTAATGCCTCTACGAGCACCTGTGCTTTCTGTAAAATGTCGTCCATGTTTTCCATTGGTCTAATCTCCTTTTATATCTGCTTATGAGCGGTAATCCGCATTGATCTTCACGTAATCGTAGGTGAGGTCGCAGCCCCATGCGGTTGCAGTCTCCGTACCCATGTTCATCTTTGAGATGATCTGCACATGATCGTTCGACAGCAGCCTGGAAGCCTCCTCCTCACTGTAGTCCACACCCGCGCCGTCTTTGAAAATGAGCATCGTTGTGTCACCGCTCTTAAAATACATCTCGACCTTCATCGGATCAAACTGCACGCCGGAATAGCCGAGCGCACACAGCTCTCTGCCCCAGTTCGCATCACAGCCGTACATCGCCGCTTTGGTCAGGCTGGAGCATACGACTGATTTTGCAAGAATTCTTGCATGCTCTTTCGTATCTGCACCCTCAACAATCGACTCGACCAGCTTCGTTGCACCCTCACCGTCTGCCGCCATCTCTTTTGCCAGATATGTGCAGACCTCTTTCAATGCCACATAAAATGCCTCGTAGTCTGCGCCCTCTGCCGTGATTTTCTCATTGCCTGCCATACCGTTTGCCAGTACGAGCAGCGTATCGTTCGTACTCGTATCGCCATCGACAGAGATCATGTTAAACGAATCGACGACGATCTCGCTCACTGCCTTCTGTAACATTGGCTGTGCAATCGCCGCATCGGTCGTCACATAGGCGAGCATCGTGCACATATTCGGATGGATCATGCCGGAGCCCTTTGCCATGCCGCCGATCGTAGCGGTCTTTCCTCCGACTGTGAAAGTATATGCGATCTCCTTTTTATGTGTATCCGTCGTCATGATCGCCTGCGCTGCCTGTGTTCCCGCATCGATGTCTGATGCGAGCAGCGTCGCGAGCTTCTTTGCGCCCGCCTGCATTTTATCGATCGGAAGCTGCATACCGATGACTCCGGTCGAACCAAGCAGTACCGCATCTGCTTTGATGCCAAGTGCCTCTGCCGCCGCATCCGCAGTCATCCGGCAATACCGGTCGCCCTCCTCTCCGGTACATGCATTGGCAATACCTGAATTGACAACGATCGCCTGTGCGCTGCCGCTACCCTTTACAATGTCACGGTCCCAGATCACGGGAGATGCCTTGAATATGTTTGTCGTAAATGTACCCGCCACGGCAGCCGGTACTTCACTGTATACCATCGCCATATCGGTTCTGCCCTGATACTTGATGCCCGCAGCCGTCGCTGCTGCCTGATAACCCTTTGCTGCGGTCACGCCGCCTGATGTCTTTTCCATACGTTTTCCTCTTTTTTATGTATTGATTATGCGATTGCAAAATTTTTATTTGTATCACTCATACCGCAATCGTCCGGTATGGCTGCTGTTTACTCGTTGAACCTCGTGATGTTCGCATCATTTAATGTGAAATCATAATAGTTCAGATCCTCACGGAACGTCCAGCCGACACTCTTCCAGAACCGGTTTCCGACCTCGTTGCTCTTGAATGCGATCAGGCTCACCTTGTTGATCTGCTCCGCCTGCAGCGCACGCATACATGCGACAGCCATCTCCTTGCCGATTCCGTGATTGCGGTAATCCGCATGCACGCACACATGGTAAAAGCATCCGCGCCTGCCGTCGTGTCCGCACAGGATCGCTCCCACGATACGTGTCCCGTCCACGGCAACCATGCTGGTCGTCGGATTCCGTTTCAAAAACCGCGCAACACCCTCCGCCGAGTCGTCAATACTGCGAATGCCAAATCCCCTGATTGACATCCACAGCTCATATACACCTGCATAATCGTCCTCCGACATTGTGCGGATCTGTATGGTATCTTTGATATTCATATCGTCTTTCATTCCGTTCCTATTATCCTTTTTTAGTCTGAACCCGATCCGTTCTGGCATGCTACGGGAAGCAGGGCACGAGTTCCAAGCCCTCTTTCTCATCCAGCCCAAACATCAGATTCATATTCTGCACCGCCTGACCGGCTGCACCTTTGACCAGATTATCCAAAGCACCCATCATGATGACGCGTCCGGTGCGCTCATCGACTACAAAGTTGACATCTACAAAATTGCTGCCCTCAACCCATTTTGTCTCCGGACACTCACCCTTCGGCAGTACACGCACAAAATATTCATTTGCATAATATTTGTCATAAGCCGCGCGTATCTCTGCCTCGGTCGGATAGGTTCCGTCTGCTTTTTTTACTAACGACGCATATTCCGTCGCCAGAATGCCGCGGTTCATCGGCACGAGGTGCGGCGTAAAATTGATCACAACCGGCTCGCCCGCTGCATAGCCCAACTGCTCCTCGATCTCCGGTGTATGCCGGTGCGTCGCTACACCGTAGGCTTTCATATTTTCATTGACCTCACAGAACAGGTTCGGCAACTTGGCTCCGCGGCCTGCGCCGGAAGTACCGCTCTTGGCATCCACAATCAGTGTATTCGGATCGATCAGCCCTTCCTTTACGAACGGATAAGCAGTCAGGATCGAACAGGTCGTATAACAGCCCGGATTGGCGATCAACCGCGTATTTTCATTGACCAGTCCACGATTGATCTCGCACAGACCGTAAACTGCCTGCTCGATAAGCTGCGGTGACTGGTGTGTGATCTTGTACCATTTTTCATAGGTAGCCACATCCTTGATCCGGTAGTCCGCGCTCAGATCGATGAACTTTGCCTTTTTCAACAGTTCCTCGGTCAGAATGCCGCCCAGATATCCCTGCGGAGTCGCTGTAAAGATCACATCTACCTGATCCGCCAGCTCCTCAATGTTATCATCGAGACATTTGTCCTCCACCAGTTCAAACATATTGCGATACACGCTTGCATATTTTTCGTCTACATAGCTGCGTGAACCGTACCATTTGATGGTTACATCTTTATGTCTGAGTAAGATGCGCACCAGCTCGGCTCCTGCATAGCCGGTCGCACCGATAATACCTGCTTTTATCATTGGATTTTACCTTCCTTTTTGATTCTAATGACTCATCTTTTCCTATACTAATACTATTTTTTCTATTCGTAAAGTGTTTTTTGCAACTTTTCACATATTTTATGCATAATTATACATATATAACCTGTTTTATGCATTTATTTTGCATATTTTTTCAGTTGCACTACATCTAAAATTGATGTATGATGTTAAAGGACTGGAAAATGTGAGTAACTGTTCAGTGGCTGATGCCGTTTGGGCGCTCTGGACCGCCTTGAATTGTTACAAAACATTCGTATGAAAATACTATGTATCACTGACTACATATTTTAGGAGGAAAAACAAATGAAAGAAAAAGTAGTTCTCGCCTATTCAGGTGGACTGGATACGACAGCGATCATTCCCTGGTTGAAAGAGACCTATGACTACGAAGTTATCTGCTGCTGTATCGACTGCGGACAGGAGGAGGAGCTGGACGGACTGGACGAGCGTGCCAAGCTCTCCGGCGCTTCCAAGTTATATATTGAGGACATCACAGACGAGTTCGCAGAAGACTACATCATGCCCTGCGTGATGGGCAGCGCTGTCTACGAGCATAAATATCTGCTCGGAACTTCTATGGCGCGTCCGGGCATCGCAAAGCGTCTCGTAGAGATCGCCAGAAAAGAAGGTGCCGTAGCGATCTGTCACGGTGCTACCGGAAAAGGAAACGATCAGATCCGTTTTGAGCTGGGTATCAAGGCGCTGGCTCCCGACATCAAGATCATTGCTCCTTGGCGTGACGACAAATGGCAGATGGATTCCCGTCAGGCAGAGATCGACTACTGCAAGGCACACGGTATTGACCTTCCGTTCTCTACCGACAGCAGCTACAGCCGTGACCGTAACCTGTGGCACATCAGCCATGAGGGTCTGGAGCTGGAAGATCCTTCCTGCGAGCCCAACTATGAGCACCTGCTCGTACTCGGCGTGACACCGGAAAAGGCACCGGATGAGCCGGAATATGTGACAATGACTTTTGAGGCAGGTGTGCCGAAGTCTGTCAACGGAAAAGAAATGAAAGTCGCTGACATCATCCGCGAGCTGAACCGTCTCGGCGGCAAGCACGGCATCGGCATTGTGGATATCGTAGAAAACCGTGTTGTCGGCATGAAGAGCCGTGGCGTATACGAGACACCCGGTGGAACCATTCTCATGGAGGCACATGACCAGCTTGAGGAACTGATCCTCGACCGCGATACAATGGCTGCAAAGCTGGAGATGGGAAGACGTCTGGCACAGGTTGTATACGAGGGAAAATGGTTTACTCCGCTGCGTGAGGCACAGCAGGCATTTATCGAGTCTACACAAAAGTATGTAACCGGCGAAGTAAAATTCAAGCTGTACAAGGGTACGATCACCAAAGCAGGTACAACTTCTCCGTACTCTCTCTACAGCGAGTCACTCGCCAGCTTCACAACCGGAAACGACTACGACCACCACGATGCACAGGGATTCATCACACTGTTCGGTCTGCCGTTAAAGGTACGTGCTCTGCGTATGTTAGAGGTAAATAAGAATAAAAAATAAGCACTCGGATTTGTTATTTGCAGGGGCTGTGCATGAGAAGATCATGGACAGCCCCTGATTTGTTTCATATGAATTTCAGCTAACAATCATCATTTCAACAACAATGATTGCTCCGCCTCTGCCATTACTTTTTTGAATGCGTCCATGGACATGCCTGCCTTTTGTGCGCCGCGTTCAATGGAGTAATCTCCCTCCTGCACAGACATAAAAATTTCCTGCAAACGACCTTCTGTTCTTCCACGCTCCCAGCCTTCATTTCTGACATAAGCCTCCCGTGCATTTCGGTCGCGCACTTCTTTCAAGTGCGCCTCATATCTTGCCCGTATGCGGTCACTCATGCTCATCCTCTTTACTTCTGTGATTGCCATGTTGATTCCAGGATTTTTTGTTAAGATCATATCCAGATCCTC
>CAKRFN010000019.1 GCA_934320655.1 uncultured Eubacterium sp. | reverse complement strand
TATGCAGGAACACAGACAGAGAAAAATTTACAGGAGGCATTTGCAGGGGAATCACAGGCAAGAAATAAGTATACCTATTTTGCTTCTGTAGCAAAGAAGGAAGGCTATGAGCAGATGTCAGCATTATTTTTAAAGACCGCAGATAATGAGAAAGAACATGCAAAGATGTGGTTTAAGGAGCTGGCAGGGATCGGTGATACCAAGACGAATCTTGAGTCAGCGGCTGGCGGCGAAAACTATGAGTGGACAGATATGTATGAAGAATTTGCCAAAACTGCTGAGGAAGAAGGATTTCCTGAGCTTGCAGCAAAATTCAGGGCTGTAGGAGAGATTGAGAAGCATCACGAGGAGAGATACCGTGCACTTCTTAAGAATATTGAAACTGCGCAGGTGTTTGAAAAGAGTGAAGTTAAGGTATGGGAATGCCGTAATTGCGGACATATTGTGGTAGGAACAAAGGCTCCGGAGGTATGTCCGGTATGTAACCATCCGCAGGGCTATTTTGAAGTGCATGAAGAGAATTATTAAGGAGATGAGGTTATTACGAAGAAGCAAATGATCAATTCAAAAAATCGGTAATGATAGGTTGTAGATACCTTTAAGGCTATGGTAGAGAAGATAATAAATTTCATAGTAACTTTAAAAAGAATCACCTTTAAGCTATAATGAGACAAAATGATGGCTTGAAGGTGATTTTGTATGGCAAAATATAAGAAAAAATTAGATGATGATATACGTTGTCCCCTTGAATATGGGCTGGCAATATTTGGTGGAAAATGGAAGTCGCGTATCATATGTGTGTTATCTGCCACCGAAAAATTGCGATACAGCGAACTTCGCAGAGAACTGTGCAATATTACGGATGCAGTACTGTCTGCAACGTTGAAAGACCTGATAGACGATGGAATTGTCGACAGAAAATCTTATGATGAAATTCCACCAAGGGTAGAGTATGTGCTGACACAAAAAGGAAAATCTGTTGTGCCTATTTTGCAAAATATTTGCCAGTGGTCCGGTATTTTTTATAAAGAGGATGGCGAAAATGAAATGCTGCAATGTCAGAAGTGTGATCATCGCGGATAGGGGGAAAGATACAGATTATGTTTCAATATACAGAAGAAAAAAAGTTTACAAAAGAACAGGTACAACAGTTATTTTTATCCATTCACTGGATTTCAGGAAATTATCCGGAGCGTTTATATAAGGCCCTTATGAATTCTTCGACGGTACTCACTGTCTGGGATGGAGAAAAACTTGTTGGTCTGGTAAGAGTGCTGGATGATACGGAAATGTTAGCACAGATACATTATGTACTTGTTCACCCAGAGTATCAGGGAAAAGGGATTGCAGGCAAAATGCTTGAATATGTAAAGGAAAAATACAAAGATTTTATGTATATTGAGGTGATGCCGGAAGATAAAAATAATGTATCATTTTACACGAAACATGGCTTTTCGAGCATGGAGAATGGAGCGGCTCTTCAAATTTGTAATTATGGTAATCTGCGGGAATGAGGTCGGCTATTGCTGATATGCTGTGTCAGTGGTTCATTTTTCATCTGGCTTATATGTATGACATTGCCAGCTGCGGTTGCTTCCATCTTTACCAGTGATGCTGCTTTAATTTATTTCATTTATTCCGTAAGCTTACTGTTGTTGTAGCACAGCGCAGCATCCTTCATTGCAGAAAATCTAAATTTCTTGTAAAACAGCCCTGAAACTAATATAATAGAAATTGATGTTACAGGAAATTGTGAGATGGAGGAGTGAGGGATGCAAAAGATTTTATTGATTGGAAAGTTAGACGAAATTATCAGCAGTGTAAAGGAATGTTTACATGGGTAAAGGAGCAGATGCCAAAGACACCTGTGCTTGTTCTCTCAACGCAAAAAAGCTGGGAACGTATTTCCGGTTATTGTACAACCCCGCAGTTTGAAAAACTGTTTCGCCCGGTAACAGGATCGGTAATTATGGAAACCTGCAAGAAGATATTAGCGTGTGGCGGGTATCTGCCACAGGAGAAGGGAAAACTCACAGAAGGTGAGGATAGTGCTCCTGTAGTTACAGATAAAAAGCACAGAGACCGCGCAAAAATTATGATTGTGGATGACAGTCCGCTAGTGCTTCGTAAGATGAAGTCCATGTTAGAGGAAAAATATGATATTTCTCTGGCTCCGTCCGGAGAAAAGGCATTGGAGCTGATTCCGGAGCAGCGTCCGGATCTGGTATTGTTAGATTATGAGATGCCGGGCATGGATGGAAAAGCCGTATTTGAAGCGATGCTTCAGGATGATGGCATGAAAACAATTCCGGTCATTTTCCTTACAAGTATTTCACAACGGGAGCAGGTATATGGAGTGTTGAAATTTGCACCGGCAGGTTATATTTTAAAACCGGCAAACGAGGAACGGCTACTGGACGAGATCGCAAAGGTGCTGAACGTGAACGAACGGATTGTATAGAACCAATGAGGAGATATTGGGAAGCATGAAGGGAATTAAATACATATTTTTTATACTGTTAATTCTTGCTCTTTGATTGAAATGCCCGGTAAATACGAAAAAGGAACAGCAATTTTAGAGACAACGATTCCTGAAAATCTGGATGGGCGAATCAGCCATCTCTGTTTTCGGGGACAGGATCTTTGCGCCTATTTGGATGGAAAACAGATCTATCAGTATTCGACCGAGGGAAAAAGATGGTTTGGGCAGACAAGTCCGGAATGTTATCTTATGATACCGGTCAGGGCGGCGGATGCAGGGAAAGTTCTGCGGCTGGAACTGGTATCTGACAATGGAATTTTGAATAAACGTTCGATGGATATCATTTATCTGGGATATGCAGGTATGCTTTCGGCGGTATGGTTGGATATGAATTCTATTTTCCGTCAGGTTATGTTTCAAAATATCTCGGTTGCGAGTGAAATTCCGTTTTATATGGTCATGCTGATTCCGTTTTCTGTCATTATTTATATGAATGAAATCCAGAAACACCGGTTTGAAAAGCTGTACTGTTTTGTGGGAATACTCATGGGTACGGTTGATGTGATTAGCTGTATTTTGCATATTACGGGGATAAAAGATCTTGAATCCACATTTATTTTTGTGGTAATGGGCTGCTTTTTGGCAATCGCGGCTGTCGTGTATACCTTTTTGAGGGATCTGTATAGCCGAAAAATTCAGGAATATCGTTTTGTGGCATTTGGTCTTTTTGGAGCATTTGTATGTTCTGTTATCCAGATGGTGATGTATTTTAACCGAAGTGGGATTTTTCATGAGCGCTATTTTGCAATCGGAATGTTGATTCTTTTGATATGTTCTTCTGTCTATACGGTACAGTCTGCTTTTCACATTGAAAAAGACAAACAGGCAGCAGAGATGGCGAATGAGGCAAAGGGCAGGTTTCTTGCACGTATGTCACATGAAATCCGGACACCGATCAATGCGGTTCTCGGCATGGATGAAATGATTTTAAGGGAGAGCAGGGAACTACAGGTGCGTGAATATGCGTTAGACATTCAGAATGCGGGAAAAAGTCTGCTGGCATTGATCAATGATATCCTTGATATTTCAAAAATTGATTCGGGAAAGCTTGAGATTGTTCCGGTAGAATATGATGTCAGCAGCCTGATACATGATACCGTCAATATGATCTATCAGAAGGCCGTTTCAAAAGAACTGGATGTTGAGGTTATTGTTGAGGAAAAGCTGCCTTCGAGACTTATGGGGGATGATGTCAGGATTCGGCAGGTTCTTCTGAATCTTTTAAATAATGCAGTTAAGTATACGGAACATGGAAGTGTCACGCTTTCCGTTACCGGAGAGAAGAAAGAGCAGAAGGTACTTTTGCATTTTGAAGTAAAGGATACCGGCGTTGGTATCAAAGAAGAGGATAAACCGAAACTGTTTGAGGAATTTCAAAGAATCGAGGAGAGCCGTCACCGCAATATTGAGGGAACCGGTTTAGGAATGAGTATTACGCTGCAGCTTTTGAAGCTGATGGGAAGTCATCTGGAAGTGACAAGTACCTATGGCGAGGGCTCTGACTTTTTCTTTGACCTTGAGCAGGATATTATCGATGAGACGCCGATTGGAAAGCTTTCCGAGCGTATCAAACAGCAGGAACAGCAATATGTATATGAGACGGCGTTTATAGCACCGGATGCAGATATACTGGTGGTTGATGATAACGCTGTAAACCGTAAGGTGTTCCGAAGTCTTCTGAAGGATACCCGTATGAGGATTGACGAAGTGGACAGCGGAGAAGAATGTCTGAAAAAAGTTGTCAACAAGAAATACGATCTGATCTTTCTTGACCATATGATGCCGGGCATGGATGGGATAGAGACACTTCACGCATTTCCAGAACAGGAAGGAAATGTAAATTTGGAAACACCGGTGATTGCTTTGACGGCAAATGCGGTCAATGGGGCAAAGGAAATGTTTCTGCAAAATGGATTTGATGACTTTTTTGCCAAACCAATCGTGTACGAGAAATTGGAAAAACTGCTCCGGAAATATCTTCCGCAGAATAAGATCATAGAAGGTGCTGCCATGCAGTCCGAGGAGCAGATACGCAAGGAAACAGAAGAAACCATACAGATTCAGCAGCGTTTGGAGAAAGTTTCAGAGCTTAATCTGGAGTATGCCTATTTGCATAATAAAGATCCGGAGGATCTGCTTGCTGTAATCGAAGCGTTTGTACAGATGTCAGGTACAGATGCAGCTGCGTTGGACGCATTTGAAAAAAATATTTATGATGGGGACAATCTGCGCCAGTACCGCGTAAAGGTGCATGCAATGAAAACATCAGCAGCAATGATCGGAGCACTTACCGTTTCCAGTGTTGCCAAGCTGCTCGAATATGCGGCACGCGATGAGAAGACGGATGTCATAAAAACGATGCATCCGGTTTTCATGGAGCAATGGAAAAGCCTGAATGAGCAGCTACAGACAATCTGCAGCGTGGAAGAGGATGAACAGGAGCTGAAAGAATTAGACAAAGAATTGCTGGAACAGGAATTGATCCTGCTGACGCAGGCAATGGCGGAATATGATGTGGATGTCGCAGATGGAATCATCGAAAAATTATCACATTACCGGTATCCTGATGACAAAAAAGCAGTCTTTGATGAGCTTACACAGGCAGTGCAGGGGCTGGATGCAGAAGCAGTGGTAGAAGCAGTGTCAAAGCTGTTATTATAATTTAAAAATATCTTTTGGAACCATTGAATAATATAAGATTTCTTTAAAAAGAAAAAGTAGCTGGTAAATTGTAAGTTGCAGGAGAGTCCCGCTATGATTAGAGAATTACGAAAAGCAGATATAAATAAAGTTGCAGATATATGGTTGGATACAAATATACAGGCACATGATTTTATTCCTGCTCAATATTGGAAAAGTAATTTTGAATTAGTAAAAGAATTGCTATTGCAGGCAACTGTCTATGTCTATGAGGATAATCAAGGAATACAAGGCTTTATAGGGCTGAACGACGAGTATATTGAGGGTATTTTTGTTTCTAACGAAATGCAATCGCAGGGTATAGGTAAAATTCTGCTGAATTATGCAAAGGATAAAAGGAATAAGTTGCTTTTGAATGTATACCACAAAAACACACGGGCAATATCCTTTTATCAAAAAGAAGAATTTGAGATCCTGGATAGTGGCTTGGATGAAGCCACCGGGGAAAAAGAATATGTAATGGCATGGCAGCAGAAATAGAAAATGGTGTATGGGCAGAATCCGTGGAATATATTGCTGACAGATATTATGATGAACAGGAAAAACAGATATGATTCGAAGTATGAAATCGGAGACTGGAGAAAATAGCAAAAACTGAATTTTGCAAAATATAGTGCCAGTGTACAGTAGATGTGCACTGGTGTTTTAATGGACAATTTTACGATAGTGTCCATGTGTAGACAAGGGCAAATAATTGAATATTGATTTTAAATCACGTGGTTGGTAAATTATAAACAGATGGACATCTGTACATAAATATTCAGTTGGAGTGATTAAAGTGAAGATTCATTTATCAGATAAAACAAGCAGATTTGCAAAACGGACATTAGCAGATTTTTCAGAAAAAATGATAGTAATGCTGGCAGATATGCCGTTAGAGCAGATTTCTGTCCAGAAAATATGTGATGTATGCAGTTATCCAAGGTCAACATTTTATAACTATTTTGAGGACATTTATGATCTTATGGATTATTGCTGGATTGCAATTATGAAAGATATGGCTGTAGAAAAATATCTGAATGTTCAGGGAGAACAGAACACGGAACAGATATTTTCACTTCTGTATGAATATCTTGACCAGTATAGACCGCAGATTTACCGGATTTTATTAAAAAACAGTCTGGAAGGAAGATGCATGGCTTCTCTGCGTGTTTTTATGAAAAAGCAGATAGGGCAGATAATAAGCAAATGTCCCGGAACAAAGGATTTTCCGGTGAAGGAAGATATTATGGTCGACTATTATGCTGCTACGATTGAAATACTGCTGGAAAAATGTTTTTTTGCAAAGGAGCAGCTAAGCAAAGAGGATGCATTACAGGCGGTTCGCTTTTTACTTGGGAGTGTCGAAAAGGAGGCTCATAAAAAATGATTTTGTATTTCAGTGCTACAGGAAATGGAAAATATATTGCAGAACAGATTGCAGATAAAACAGATGAAACATGCATGTCGATCGTAGACTGCATCCGCGAAAATAAATATAGTTTCTCTGATGAAGAAATACTCGGAATTGTGGTGCCAACTTATTTCTGGCGTCTTCCACGGATTGTTGCAGACTATCTGGATAAACTCAGAATAGCAAATTGTAGATATACATTTTTCCTTGCCAGCTATGGGACAACGACAGGAATGGCTGGCAGTATGGCGAAAGACATTATGGCTCATCATGGACAGAAGTTTGATGCTTACTATAGTGTGATTATGCCGGATACATGGACACCGGTATTTGACCTTACGGACAAGAATAGAGTTGATAAGTGGCTGAGTGATGGCAAAAAGCAGCTTGAACTTGTTATCGACAATATAATTTCAAAAAGAAAAGGTAATTTTATCGACAGAAAATTACCAAAGTGGGTAGCTTCAATTCCGGCAACTTATATGTATGCGACAGAGAGAAAAACAAAAAATCTGTCGGTGAACAAAGATGTATGTGTCGGCTGTGGTGTCTGTGCGAAAAAATGTCCTGTCGGAGCCATACAGATGGAAAAAGGATGTCCTATCTGGAAATCAGAAGAATGTGAAATGTGTCTTGGATGTCTTCACAGATGTCCGAGATTCGCAATCAGTTATGGTAATGGAGAGACTGCAAAACATGGACAGTATAAAAATCCGTACACCAGAATTTAGGAGGAAACATGGCAAATATAGCAGTAATTACAGGAGCGTCATCAGGTCTTGGAGTAAAGTTTTTAGAGGCAGTTGTAAACAGGTATCCGCAGATGGATGAATACTGGATTTTAGCAAGAAGAAAAGATCGCTTAGATAAACTTGCCGGGAAATATGAGAATAAAAAGGTGATTGCAATAGAGGTGGATTTAAGCAACGAGTCTTCTTATGATGAACTGATCAAAAGATTGGAAAATGAAAAACCAAAGGTAAAAGTGCTGATCAATAATGCCGGATATGAAAAATCTGGTAAGTTTGCTGATATGAGACAGGAAGACATTTTAAATATGATTTCTGTTAATATTAAGGGAATGACGCTGATTCAGAGAATCATGCTTCCTTATATGCAAAAAGGCAGTTACACAATTATTACATGTTCAGTATCTTCATTTGCACCGGTTCCAAATCAGACAGTATATAGTGCAACAAAGAAATATGTTTATTATTTTGGTAAAGCACTTCGCGAGGAATTACTGGATAAAGATATCAAGGTACTTCTTCTTTGTCCGGGAAATATGGACACAGAAATGAATCCGAAAGGGCAGGGACGACAAAGCCAGAAAATAGGTAAGCTTCCATTTCTTGATATGTCAGAGATTACAGCTAAAGCATTGGAAAAGGCAGAAAAAGGAAGAGGTGTTTATACACCGGGGATGTTTTACAAATCCTATCGGGTGGTCAGTAAGATTTTTCCATCACTATGGATGACGAAACTGGCAAAAAAATTTTATTAAAGGAAGCGACAAGTGTAAGAGAGTAGCATGTTCCTGCTGGTATTTGCAAACCTGTTTGTTCCCTGTACTTGGCGCAAAAGTGGAGACATGGGCGTTGAAAGCAAATGGCGAGCTGAATGCTAAATATCCAAATGGTATGGAAGCACAAATTTTGTTTGACTTTTTCAAAAAAGAGAAATATAATAATTTTCGAACGAGTAGCAGACTAGCGTAAATCCAGTTTTGCTGCTCGTTTTTTTGCACATCATTAAATATATTATGCCGTAAAAAAGTGTGTAGCTTATCAGCGTAAGTCCAGCTTATGGGATAAGTACATACTTTTTTTGTGCAGAAAAAGGAGGATGAAATTAAGATGGCAGAAAGTAACAAGATGAGGGAGATGCCGGTAAATAAGCTCATGGTGCAGATGGGAATACCGATGATTTTATCGATGGCATTGCAGGCAGTCTACAACATAGTGGACAGTGCCTTTGTTGGAAACATGAGAGTGGGAAGTGAAGCAGCCCTGAATGCACTTACACTGGTGTTTCCTGTCCAGATGCTTATGGTAGCAGTTGGAATCGGAACCGGAGTAGGAACCAATGCACTTCTGGCAAGAACACTTGGACAGGGTAATACGAAAAAGGCAGCAAAGGTTGCAGGAAACAGCTTATTTCTTGGAGTAGTTATTTATGTGGTATGTCTGCTGTTTGGAATTTTTGGTGTAAAAGCATATATTTCATCACAGACAGTTGATCCGGAAGTTATTTCAATGGGAACAAGCTATCTTAGAATATGCTGCGTGATTTCATTTGGAATTATTTTCTTTTCTCTATTTGAAAAGCTGTTACAGGCAACCGGACGTTCCCTTTATTCTACAATCGGTCAGGTTGTAGGAGCAGTGGTAAATATCATTCTTGATCCTATCATGATCTATGGTATCGGACCTGTTCCTGAAATGGGAGTAGCAGGTGCGGCATATGCAACAGTTATCGGGCAGATCGCGTCTGCAGCACTGTTGTTTATATTCCATATAAAATTAAATAAGGAATTTGAGCATGGTGTAACATATATGAAACCGGATGGCGGAGTTATCAAGGAAATCTATGCCATCGGACTTCCGGCAATTATTGCACAGGCACTGATGTCTATCATGGTTTATGTGATGAATCTGATTTTGAAGTTCAGTCCTTCGGCACAGACCGCCTATGGATTATTCTATAAAGTGCAGCAGTTTGTATTGTTCCTTGCCTTTGGACTGAGAGATGCGATCACGCCGATTATTGCTTTTGCATATGGAATGCATAGCAAAAAGAGGATTCAGGATGGAATCAAATATGGACTGGTCTACACGGTTGCGCTTATGATTGTTGGTGTGGCGATTACAGAGATTTTTCCGGGTGTTTTTGCAACTTTATTTAATGCCGGACAATCAAAAGAATATTTTATCGGAGCTATGAGAATTATATCTGTCAGCTTTATTTTTGCCGGAATCAATGTAGCGTATCAGGGAATTTATCAGGCACTGGACGGTGGTATGGAGTCGCTTGTGATCTCACTGCTTAGACAGCTTGTAATTATATTACCATTGGCAGGCATCTTCTCCGTTTTTGTCAGAAATGGACAGATGGGAGTTTCGTTGATCTGGTGGGCATTTCCGATCACAGAGATTGTTGCATGTCTGGTGGGATATGTATTTTTAAAGAGAATCCGAAAGAACAAAGTGGAAAGTTTCAGTTAAGGGGGAATTAGTTATGGCAAAGAAAATCATTACGATAAGCAGAGAGTTTGGAAGCGGTGGTCGCTTTATAGGCGAAGAAGTGGCAAAGAAACTTGGAGCTGCTTATTATGATAAAGATATCATCGGGCAGATTGCAGAGCGGTCTGGATTATCGCCGGAATACATTCAGGAAAAAGCTGAGTTGTCTCCAAAGAAGGGATTGTTTGCCTATGCTTTTTCAGGTCGTGATATTACAGGAAAATCGGTGGAAGATATCGTGTATGAAGCACAATGAAAAGTAATTATGGAAATCGCCGAAAAAGAACGCTGTGTAATCATAGGAAGAAATGCGGATTTTATCTTAAAAGACAGGGATGGTGTGCTGAATGTGTTTATACATGGAAACATGCCGGAAAAAGTACAGCGCATCTGTAAATTATATCATGTCACAGAGGCTGATGCCGTGAAAATGATAAACGATACAGGTAAAAGACGCAGAACAAATTATAATTTTTATACTGAACAGAAGTGGGGAATGGCAGGAAATTATACATTGTCGTTGGACAGCTCTGCGTTAGGGTATGATATGTGTCAGAAAATCATCATAGATTGTGCAAAATTATAAGAATCTGTGTTATACTGTTTTGTACGAATATCTTTCGATCGGGATAGGATCTTTGACAGAGGATCACCTTAGTTATCGTGAAAGGAATAATAATTATGGACGCTGGATTACATGATATGATAGTTGATGAATTATGTGACAAAAAATCAATATCAGCACTGATATGGTTAATTTCGCAAGGGCGTGAATTAGAGGCTTCCTATCAGAAAAGGACATTTTTTATTTCTTCTCATAATTCGACGAGACGCGTATCAATATGGATTGATAAACAGGAACAGGCTTTTTGTTCCATGGAGGAATTGCTTGAATCTGCGGAAATTGATGGTAATAAGATTATAGATATCTGGAATGACATTCAGATAGATACGTTATTTTAGGATTTGTTGGAGTTATATTGGTTGCAATTACTCGCTTATAGATTTTGACTTACATTCAACAAGCAAGTTTTTTGGGAAGAGGGGGTTAGTCATTATTGGGAGAAGATAGAATTGAGTTATATGAGGATCAACCGATCCGGACTGCATGGGATGAAGCGAACGAGGAATGGTACTTTTCTATTGTGGATGTTGTCTCCGTTTTAACAGAAAGTAAAGATGCAAATGCATATTGGAGAAAATTGAAACAGCGATTGATCTTAGAAGGAAATGAAAACGTGACAAATTGTCACGGTTTGAAAATGAAAGCAGCAGATGGAAAAAGAAGAATGACCGATGTTGCAAATACCGAACAACTTCTGCGCATCATTCAATCTATTCCGTCAAAAAAAGCAGAGCCGTTCAAGTTATGGTTGGCGCAGGTTGGTCGGGAGCGAATAGAAGAGATTATTGATCCTGAATTAACGATTGATCGGGCATTAGATACTTATTGTAATTCTCACTGATGAAGTGACAAAGGCATGGTCTGGAATGAATACCAGACAATATAAAAATCTCAAAGGATTAAAAAAAGAGAATCTCCGTGACAATATGAGTACATTGGAACTTGCATTAAACATGTTGGCAGAAGCAACCACCACTGAATTGACCAAGACACAAAATCCGCAAGGGTTGGAAGAAAATCGTGTTGTTGCGAAAACCGGAGGACAAATAGCTGGTGAGGCAAGGCTTCGGATCGAAAAGGAGACTGGAAATCCGGTAATAACAAGCCAGAAAGCAGATAGTCTAAATACTGTTGTAACAGGAATGCTTGAACAGGTCGTTAAGGCACAAGACGATCATAAATAAATAGTCGCAGAGTTGAAAAAATGAAAATTTGTGGAGGTAAAGAGTAATGAAAAAAGCTATTATTACGATGCTTGTAGTATTTGCATTAGTCATTTGGCCGTTCAGTGGTGTATGGCAGTTCTTGTCTGGTATCGTTGGTGGTGGAGTCCAAGCATCCTTTATTTATCCGATTTATGGTGGAATTGTTCTTCTTTCAGGTCTTATTGTTGTTTGTACTGAACTTATCTTAGAAGAAATCAGGTCATTCAAGGAGGACACAAAAGGACAAAACGAAAAGCACTGACAGCTTTCAGCTCGCAGGAGGAAACAGTGAACATAAAAATAGATTTTGAACATCCCTATTTTGATGAGAAAACAATATTTGAACTAACTACCGGCGACTTGGATTGCTTTTATGCAGATGCAAATGAAGTAGATCGGCTAAACCTGTTTTTTATATTAGAGGCATCATTGCATCAGTTTCAGGATGAAAAAAATATGAAAGCTGCCGCTCGGTGTGCATTTTTAATGGCGTATTATCTTTTCACTCCATTAACACCGCCTGCATCTTTGGAATTGGCAGAGTTCTATATTGATCGGGCGGTAGAGTGGGATGGCGCACCGGAATACCGCCAGTGGAAAAAACTCATATATGAGGGGAATTAGCAATTTAAAAATATGATCAATCTTTATAATAAAAATATGGTATATACATGTAAATATAAATCACCGCTTGGTGAAATTCTCTTAGCAGCGGATGAAATCGGGCTTACCGGTTTGTGGTTTGAAGGACAGAAATATTTTGCAAATACACTTCCGGATGAGCACATTTCACAGGAAACAGAGATTCTCACAGAGGCAAAAAAATGGCTGGATGAGTATTTCTCCGGTGAAGAACCGAAATTTACGCCGCCGCTTCATCCAAACGGCTCAACTTTCAGACAGGCAGTGTGGCAGATTTTATTAGAGATTCCCTATGGACAGACGATCACATATGGAGAAATTGCACGTAGAATGGCAGAAACACAAAACATTTCTCATATGTCGGCTCAGGCAGTTGGCGGTGCGGTTGGACATAATGAGATTTCCATTATCATTCCCTGCCACCGAGTCGTAGGCACAAATGGCAGCCTGACAGGATATGCCGGAGGAATCGACAAAAAGATTTCGCTGTTGGAACTGGAGCATACGGATATGAGCCGTTTCTTTGTTCCAAAGAAAGGGACTGCGCTGTAGGTGGCTGCGGGAACCTGGTAATTTATGGAGGAGCAAGGTATGGATATGACAGAATTGGAAAAGTGTATGTCCGGTGAGTGGTATGACTGCCATGACCAGATATTTTTAGACTTGAAAAAGAATGCAAGAAGTTTATTGAAACAATATAATTCTTTCTCGTATGAGCAGGAACAGGAAATGGAGAATGTCCTAAAGCAGCTCTTTGGGAGCATTGGGACATATTTTTGCCGTATTTATGCGCTGCCTGTAAAAATAGGTAACGGCTGTTGGATCGGTGGCGGGGTGATTATCCTTCCCGGTGTATCTATCGGAGATGGCACGGTGATCGGTGCAGGCAGTGTGGTTACAAAAGATATTCCGGCGAACTGTGTTGCCGTTGGCAATCCATGCAGAGTCATGAAAAGAATTAACGGAGAGGGCAATGCTTAGAACGGTAAAAATTGCGCAGTCCTGAGGGACTGATAAACGGTTTTTGCGAGTGTAAGAATAAAGTCCAAACAATAACAGGCTTTTCATGGAGGAAACCAGAATGAAGAATAAAATCTACCCACGTCCGCACGATAAACAGACGGTTTATCTGAAAGATGTGATTACAGGAGAGAATATTGAGGTCGGGGACTACACGATCTACAACGATTTTGTACACGATCCCTGCGATTTTGAAAAGAATAATGTGCTTTATCATTATCCTATCAACGGTGACAAGCTGAAAATCGGAAAATTCTGCTCGATTGCCTGCGGTGCAAAGTTTCTCTTTACGAGTGGAAACCATGCAATGCAGTCGCTGGCAACCTATACATTTCCCATTCTCTTTGACGAATGGGATCTTGATGCAAAAAACATACGGCTGGCTTGGGACAACAAAGGCGATACCGTTATCGGCAACGACGTATGGATCGGCTATGAGGCTGTCATCATGTCAGGCGTGACGATCGGCGATGGCGCAATCATCGGTACACGTGCTGTGGTGACAAAGGATGTGCCACCTTATACTATTGTTGGCGGTATTCCTGCCAAGCCCATCCGTAAGCGGTTTGACGACGCAACGATTGAGAAGCTTGAGGCTATGCGCTGGTGGGATTGGGAGGAAGAAAAAATCAAGCGCAATATCTCTGCCATTCAGTCGGGAGATATTACCGCTTTGGAGCACATGGAATAGGCGAACTGCAAAAGTCAGGCAAAGAATAGGAAAAGGAGAGATTTAGCAATGATGAGGGATGCAGAAAAGACGATTGGAAATATGATTAACAAAATGAAACTTACGGTTATAAGCTACATAGACGCAGAGGGATTTCCTGTCAGCAAGGCGATGCTCGCACCACGGGAACGTGACGGCATAAAGACTTTTTGGTTTTCTACAAACACTTCGTCTAATAAAGTAAAGTGTTTTCGTGAAAATCCGAAAGCCAGTATTTATTTTGTGGATAAGCGTTTTTTCCGTGGGGTCAGTCTTTCCGGAACGGTTGAAGTGTTGGAGAGTGCTGAGGCAAAAGAGCGCATTTGGAGAAAGGGAGACACCATGTATTATCATGGCGGAGTGACAGATCCCGATTATTGCGTCCTTAAATTTACAGCCGTTAAGGGGCGCTATTACAGTAATTTTAAATCGGAGGATTTTACCGTTTGAAATCAGGAGAACTGTAAATGGAGACATTTTTTGTAAAGGCATTGGAGGATACCATCCAAATAGGTGAAATTTCAGTATGGGGCTGAATGGCATCTGAGCATCATTTTTTTGCATGTTAGCTACCTGTGCATAGACAATGAAGTAAAATAGCGATAAAGTAGATACGGCGTTAATTGTGAAAATGATGGAGAGGAAAAGGGAACAATCATGACATGGAAATATCAGGTGGTAGCATTATTGATTCTGGTGTTTTTCTATACGGTCTATCTTGGAAAGATGGCGATACAGAGAAAACAGGGAATCGTAACAAATCAGATTGGCAAGGATAAAACGAACCAAAAGAGATTCCGGATAGAGCGGATGATGAAATTTGCGACCTATGGAATTGTAGTTGTGGAGCTTGTCAGTATATTCTGGGGACAGTCGCTCCTTCACGATTCAGGGAAAACCGTAGGCGTGATTTTCGGAATTGTGGGAGATCTGTTCTTCCTCACGGCAGTATATACCATGGGAGCTTCGTGGCGGGCGGGAGTGGCAGCCGACGACCATAGAAAGCTGGTGTGCAACGGCATCTTTCGTATCAGCCGCAATCCGGCATTTTTAGGCTTTGATCTGGTGTATCTTTCGATTCTGCTATTGTTTTTTAACTGGGTTCTCCTTGCGTTTACCGTGTTTGCAATCGTGATGCTGCATTTGCAGATGCTTCAGGAAGAACAGTATCTTGCGCAGGAATTTGGGCAGGTGTATCTGGACTACAAGAAAAAAGTATGCAGATATTTTGGGCGGAGAAGCTGGCAGTTTGCGGTGGCTGCCATCCTTGTAATTGTGATAGCTGGAATTTTTATCGTAAATAATTATCTGGCTTTTTGATTCTGTGCCGGTCCGGCAGGATGGAAAAATGGAGGATTTATATGTTTATCAGAAAAATGGACAGCAGGGATATTGCTGCATGTGATTTTTATGGCAAAAGATTTTTCGAGGGAGGCATAAAGTAAATGGCAATCGAATATAAAAGGCTTACCCCAAAAGAACTGGATGTTTTTATTGATATGAGAATCCATCAGCTAAGAGAAGAAGGTGCGAAAGAGGAGATTGATCTGGTTCCGGCATTGCGGGAGTATTATACGCGTCATATGGCAGATGGGACATTTGTGTCATGGCTCGCTGTTGAGGGAGAAACTCATGCAGTATAAACTTTAGGCGGCGGCATGCCGTTCAATCAATCTTGCAAACAAACCGTGATGTGATATGATTGTGTTATGGGAACGCTTGAAATGTACGTGATGAATCTTTTGATGGGAGTGGAATAAGGACAATGAAAAAGAAGGTAATTGTGGCGGGACACATCTGTCTGGACATCACACCGGTGTTTGTGGGTGGAATGGCTGACAGAGTAGAACAGATCCTGAGTCCGGGAAAACTGATTCAGGTGGGAAATGCGGATGTACATACGGGTGGTGCTGTCGCAAATACCGGACTTGCGATGAAACTGCTCGGAAATGACGTAGCTTTGATGGGAAAAATCGGCACGGATGCGTTCGGCAGTCTTGTGCAAAATGTACTGGATCAATACGGCGCGGGTGAGGGAATGATCTGTGATGAAGCTGCATCTACCAGTTATTCGGTAGTGCTCGCCATGCCGGGGATTGACCGCATATTTTTACACCATTCCGGAGCAAATGATACGTTTGTGGCAGAGGATATGGATTTTCAGCGGATCGGAGAGGCTGCGCTGTTTCATTTCGGCTATCCGACACTGATGCGGTCGATGTATGAATCAGATGGAGCGCGGCTGGTACAACTGATGCAGCGTGTACAGGCAGCAGGCGCAGCTACTTCGCTGGATCTGGCTGCGGTTGATCCAAAGTCAGATGCGGGAAAGGCAGACTGGGATGAGATTTTAAAACGGACACTTCCCTATGTGGATTTTTTTGTGCCGAGTATCGAAGAACTCTGCTTTATGATTGACAGGAAACAGTTTGAACAACTGCAGGTTCGCGCGGGCGGCGGTGACATTACGGATGTTCTGGACATTGAAACAGATATCAAACCGCTCGCGGAAAAATGCATGGCATACGGATGTAAAGTGCTGTTGCTAAAATGCGGTGCAAAAGGCATGTATTTGCGGACGGCAGAGGGGAAAAAGCTGGAACAGATCAGCAGCCGGATAGAACTGGATGCATCCGCGTGGGCAGAACAATCCATATTTGAGCGAAGCTATGTGCCCGAACGGATTTTATCGGGAACCGGAGCGGGAGATACCAGTATCGCGGCATTTCTCACGGCGATGCTTGAGGGGGAGAATCCGCAGATGTGCCTGCATCTGGCAGCGGCGACCGGTGCGAGCTGCGTGGCAGCGTATGATGCGTTGTCCGGGCTGAAACCGCTCAGTGAATTGCGGCAGAAAATAGAGAAAGGATGGGAAAAAACATGCTTGTAAATATGAATGAAATTCTCCAGCCTGCAAAAAAAGGCAGGTACGGAGTCGGATTTTTCAATGCGGTAAATGTGGAGATGGCGCGTGCGATTATTGAGACTGCCGAAGAACTGCGGGCTCCTGTCATGGTTGGCACAGCGGAAGTGCTGCTCCCTGCAACAGAGCTGGAGCTGGTGGCAGATTATCTGCTGCCGATGGCAAAGAGAGCCAGTGTGCCGGTATGCGTGCATTACGACCACGGTCTGACGTTTGAACGCTGCATGGAGGCTTTGAAATTGGGCTTTACATCGGTCATGTATGATTGCTCGACGGTTTCTTATGAGGAAAATGTCAGCAGAGTGGCAGAGATGGTAAGAATATGCCACGGAATGGGTGTGACAGTTGAGGCAGAGCTGGGACATGTAGGAGATAACGCCGGCAGTGGAAAGCTGGCAAATCCGGAGGACTATTTTACAGATCCGGACACGGCGGTCGACTATGTACAGCGCACCGGTGCGGACTCGCTTGCGGTCGCAGTCGGAAACGCACACGGCGATTACGCATTTCCGCCAAAGCTGGACTTTGAGAGAATCCGCGTGATTTCAGAAAAGACAAACGTACCGCTCGTGCTTCACGGCGGTTCCGGACTGGCTGACGATGATTTCAGAAATGCGGTCAAACTCGGCGTGTCCAAGATCAATATTTTTACGGATATCGATAAAGCCGGAAAAGCAGGTGTAGAAGCCGGAATCGCGGCGGGCGAAAAGACCATGATGGGTCTGATCCCGTATGAGATACAGGCGATGAAAGCGGTCGTCGCAGAGAAGATCCGTCTGTTTGGTTCGGAAGGAAAATATTCATGAGCATTCACGGCGGAAATATCTATGAACATCCGGGAGTGATTGATTTTTCGGCGAACTGTAATTGTTTTGGAATGCCTGACCGGGTGCGCGAGGCTGCGATCCGCGGTGTGGAGCAGGCAATGCATTATCCCGATCCGCAGTCGCAGTCGCTGCGTGGGGCGGTCGGTGCTTATGAGCAGGTTGATCCGGCGCAGATCCTATGTGGAAACGGTGCGTCGGAGCTGCTCGCGGCGCTTATGCGTACACTCCGTCCCAAACGGGCGCTGCTCGCAGCGCCCGGCTTTTATGAGTATGAGCGCACACTGGAACAGGTTGGTGCGCAGATTGCTTTTTTTCAGACACAGCCGGAACATGGCTGGCAGCCCGGAATTGAATTTCTGGATCTGATCCGGTCAGAAGCAGAGCTGTGGGATGTTGTGATGCTCAGCAATCCGAACAATCCGACCGGGACGCTGCTCGCACCGGAGTATGTCAGACAACTCGTTCAGATCACGGCAGATCATCAGATCCGGCTGGTGCTGGACGAGTGTTTTATTGAATTTGTGGAAGAACCGGACAAGTACAGTGCCAGACAGTATTTGCAGCAGTATCCGCATCTGGTGCTTGTCAAGGCGTTTACGAAAACGTATGCCTGTGCGGGGCTTCGCATCGGCTATGTGCTCAGCAGTGATCAGACGCTGTTATGCAAATGCAAAAAAGAACTGCCGGAGTGGAATGTGTCGCTTCCGGCAGCGTATGCAGGAATCGCGGCGGCGCAGGAACGGGCGTGGCTGCGTGATACGGCTGCGCGCATCCGTACAGAGCGGGAGTGGCTGCGGGAACAGTTAGAGGCGCTGGGATGTGTCGTGTTTCCGGCTGCCGCGAATTATCTTTTTTTTATGTGGAAACAGGGTTTGTATGAGTATTGTCTTTCGTGCGGCATCCTGATCCGCGATTGCAGTAATTACCGCGGACTGGAGGCGGGAACATACCGCGTGTGCGTGCGCACGCATGAGGAGAATGAGCAGTTGGTAAAAGTATTATCGGATTGGAAAAACAGACAGTAAGAGGGAGTGCTATGGCAAAAAATATTATGATACAGGGAACGATGTCAGGAGCGGGAAAGAGTCTGCTCGTAGCGGGGCTGTGCCGGATCTTTGCACAGGACGGCTACAGGGTCGCACCGTTCAAATCACAGAATATGGCACTCAATTCATATGTCACAAAAGAAGGGCTCGAGATGGGGCGTGCGCAGGTCGTACAGGCGCAGGCTGCCGGAATCGAGCCATCGGTGCGTATGAACCCGATTCTGCTCAAGCCGATGAGCGATGTCGGCTCACAGGTGATCGTGAACGGACAGGCACGCGGCAATATGAGCGCCACGGAGTATTTTGCTTATAAAAAGAGTCTGCTGCCGGACATCAGGCATGCCTATGACGCATTGGCTGCCCAAAATGATATTATTGTCATAGAAGGTGCCGGTTCACCGGCGGAGATTAACCTGAAGGAAAATGATATTGTGAATATGGGGATGGCAGAGCTTGTCGATGCGCCGGTGCTGCTCGTCGGTGATATTGACCGTGGCGGCGTGTTTGCGCAGCTTGTTGGTACGGTGGCGCTGTTGGAGAAGCAGGAGCGCGCGCGGATCAAGGGACTTATTATCAATAAATTCCGCGGTGACCGCTCGATTTTAGAGCCGGGCATCGAGCAGTTAAAACAGTTTTGCGACATTCCAGTGGTCGGTGTGACGCCGTATCTGAAAATAGACATTGAGGATGAGGATTCACTTGCCGGACGCCTGACGCGCCGCGTGGCGGATGGGGCGCTGGATGTGGCGGTGATCCGTCTGCCGCATCTGTCTAATTTTACGGATTTTCTTATGTTAGAGCATGCGGAGCATATCGCGCTGCGGTATGTGGATCAGCCGCGGGAGCTGGGAACACCGGATCTGGTGATTTTACCCGGAACGAAAAATACGATGGACGATCTGCGCTGGCTGCGCAGCAGCGGTATGGAGGCGATGATTGCGAAGGCACACGCAAAGGGCAGTATCCTGTTCGGTATCTGTGGCGGTTATCAGATGCTGGGACAGCGGATCAGCGATCCGTTGATGACCGAGGGCGGCGGCACGCTGCAGGGGCTTGGTTATCTGCCGACGGAGACGGTGTTTGGGGAGCAAAAGACGCTGACCCGTGTCCATGGATGTATTGGTCAGATCCCGGGTGCATTGCGGGAACTGTCTGGCTGCCCGGTAGACGGCTATGAGATACATATGGGTGAGACGCATCTGCCATCCGATGTTCAGCCGTTCGTGCATCTGCAGGATGATACAAATGACACCGAAAAACCGGATGGTGTGGCACTGGATACGGTTTACGGCTCGTATGTGCATGGATTTTTTGACGGAGAGGGTGTTGTGCGTGCGCTCGCATCTGCATTGGCACGCAGGCGGGGGATCACGCTGCACACAGAAAATGGACAATCCCTGGAAGCATACCGCGGGCAGCAGTTTGATCTGTTGGCGGCAGCCCTGCGGGAACATCTGGATTTGGAGTATATTTATGGGTTGATGGGGGTGTAGGGGGACATTTCTTTGCGAACACGGCAGTGCTGGATGGGGTTGGCAAATCAGATCTGCTACTGCTTTTGTTGACTTTTTTCCCTATCTTCTGTCTAATATAAATAAAAGATCATAAATCCTATGTTTAAGGGGGGGTATCCACATGAGGAAACACAAGAAATTTAAAAACTTTAAGCGAAAAATTAAACGTGCACTCTGCACCGTATTATCAGCCGCCATGTTTTCCGGCAGCGGGGCAGCAGCACCGCCCGTAACCGCACAGGCAGCAGCCACGGTTACAGTGGAACGCTTTAATGACATGTTAAAGAATGTAAGCGGGGCGGATGCATGGACAGAATCGGATGCCTTTTACGGCAGCAGGGCAGCACTGACCAATGAGGTCGCGGCGCAGATGGCTCTGCGCGCCGATGAGACGCTTAACGGCTCTGCCTATGATGAGAACCTTTATTATCAGGTAGTGTCCAAGAAACGCATTAAGGATATCTCAAAGGCGGCAAAGACCTACCGCCGGGCGCTCCGGATCTGCTTCGTTAAAGGCATCATGCCGGGCAAGTCACCGGCAGAATATTCGCATCAGCGAAAACTGAGCCCGAAGGCGGCTACCACACCGGCGGATGCCAGTGCGATCGTATCGCGCGTAGCCAGCAAGACCAAGCGGATCAAGCTGACAGCGGACGGACAGGTAACGCGGACAAAGAACCTCCCGAAAAATGCGGGACAGTACCGCTACATCCTCGCGAGCTTTCCGAACAGCTACTATGAACCGAAGTTCAACTACCAGTTAGTCAATTTCGGTGCCGGATACATTCCGAAAAACCTGATCGATTATGCAGCGCCGAAGGATGTTTTGAAGGTAAAAGATGGCTGGGACGATGGCGATGGATATACCTTTGGCAAGGCATATGACCGCTACAGTGATGAGTGGATGGACACCATCAAGAAAAATCTGGAGCTGCGTTTCAACTACAACTACAAGACCACGGATTTCAATAAGTGGAAGGCGGAGCTGTTAAAGACGTTTCCGAGCCGGTATAAGGATCGCTATAGTGATGGCTTGGATTGGTGGCGTGGACTTGCTGCTGAATATAAAGTCCAGACCAAAACATCTGCTGTCGTTGTAGATCTGTCCAGCATCTATCTTTCTGACAATAAATATTTTGTCCGGTGTTACGTGAAATTTAAGGTAAATGCCAGCAGACTGTTTTCGGCTGAATCGTTGGATCAGAACGCATATGTGTATAGTAGCCATATGTATCTTCTCGGTCTGCAGTTGAACAAAACCTATTCGGCAGTGATCGATGTCCCGTTCGGTGACTGGGCGGTTGGCAGCTATGGCAATGGTGCGACAGTAGTTGATCACTACATTGGTCGCGCCGGTGACGCACGAAAGGCACTTTAATTCTCATATTTTTCCCCTTAAGGGACCCATCTGTACCGGATGGGTCTCTTTTTTTGAAATTTTTCAAAATGCATTGACTTTTTTCCTCACCTTATGTGCACAATACGGTAGCTGCAGCAGGATCTCTCACTGGGTCTGTTGTTGCGTTTTCGAAAATGAGAAGGAAGGATGGGATGTTTGTGGTTAAAAAAATGAAAACATGGCTGCTCTGTTTTCTCGCAGTTCTGCTGGTCTGGCAGACGGCGGTGCCGGTATCTGCTTTTACCGAGGGTGATAGCGACCACGAAATGGAGAACGGCGAGAGCCAAGGTATCGGTGACACGACGATCAATGTTGAGAAGAATGGAACGATCACGATTACCATGACGGCAAAAACGGCTACCGCGAACTGGCGGTGGCGCACGATCGGATATTATCTGACACAGGAGCCTCTGGCAGTCAGCAAGGGGAACCTGACCGGAAGTGCCGGAAAGGGTGTGCGTGCGAATCAGGTGATCTGGTTAAGCCACCATACGTGCTCTACCGCAGGCTGTCCGTTTAAAGGGCGGCTGGATGGCGACCCGAAGGATGTAAAGGACAAGCCCAACAAGGGATACACAACGACAACGATCGTACTGACCAAGGAGTGTATCGATGCGCACCGGCAGGCTGCCGGGGCAACGACTACGTGGACACAGATGAATATTGAAAAGAAGGAGGAAAATGTCAATAATTTATCAATGTACAAATGCAACTAAAAATAGTTGCATTTGCATGCTTGTGAGAGTATATTATAGTTAAAGGAAGGTACACTATGGGACAAAAGGAAAAATTGATACAACGCTTAAAGACAAGACCTAAGGATTTTACATTTCAGGAAGCGGAAACTTTACTTAATTACTTAGATTACACATGTGTAAATAAAGGAAAAACCAGTGGTTCGCGCGTGATGTTTACAAGTGATAAGCATGGTAGTATTTTATTACATAAACCGCATCCGCAAAATCAGTTAAAAACCTATCAAGTCAAACAATTAGTAAATATTTTAGAGCAGGAGGGGCTCATATGAGTAATACACTTCATTATAAGGGCTATATCGGTAGTATTGAATTCTCGGAAGAGGATGAAATTTTTTATGGAAAGGTTTTGGGAATACGCTCTTTGATTTCCTATGAAGGGAAGGATGCATCTGAGTTGATTAGTGACTTTCATGGTTCTGTGGATGATTATCTGGAGATTTGCAAAGAATCCGATACAACTCCGGAAACGGCTTTTAAAGGCAGTTTTAATATCAGAATATCACCTGAACTGCATAAAAAGATTTACATTTATTCAATGGAACATCATATGACGATGAACCATTACATTGAAGAAACGCTTGAAAAATCATCTGCTGCACAGGAAGTAATATGATTTGGCACAGGTTGATCCATTTTTTGTGAAACATCTGCAATTTTGCAGGTGTTTTTCTTTTCTTGTGTGTAAACCATTCTTTTGGTATAATTATCAGTTGTGGTCATCCGGTCAGATCGGATGGGAGCAGCACATCGTTTCAAGAAGAAGCTACAGAGAGTGGGATAAAATTATGGATCGTACAAATAGAACGACACAGCCGCAGCAACTCATATTTGAACAGCTTGAGCCGGCGCAGATCGAGCGGCGCAGCTTTGAGATCATTACGCAGGAGCTGGGCGGGCGGACGTTTGATCCGCTGGAGGAGCCGGTGATTAAGCGCGTGATACACACGACGGCAGATTTTGATTATGCGGATACACTTGTGTTTTCGCCAGGTGTGATTGAACATGCACACCGGCTGCTGATGGATGGAGCAAACATTGTCACTGATACAAAAATGGCAATGTCAGGAATTAACAAAGCAGCACTGTCAAAGCTGGGTGCAAAGGTATATAATTTTATCTCGGATGAGGATGTGGCGGAGGCTGCCAGACGGGATGGGACGACGCGCTCTGCGGCAGCGATGTCAAAGGCGGCGCGTCTGGATGGAGAGACGATCTTTGCGATCGGCAATGCGCCGACGGCGCTGATCCGCCTGTATGAGCTCATGGAGCAGGAGCAGTACCGTCCGGGGCTCAT
Organism: uncultured Eubacterium sp.; assembly: GCA_934320655.1. Taxonomy (GTDB): domain Bacteria; phylum Bacillota; class Clostridia; order Lachnospirales; family Lachnospiraceae; genus W0P33-017. The sequence goes on along the minus strand of CAKRFN010000019.1, from coordinate 21,419 downwards.
TATCGGTGTGCCGGTCGGCTTTGTCAATGTCGTGCAGGCAAAGGAGCTGATCCTCTCTGCGGATGTGCCGTCGATTATAGCCAGAGGCAGAAAGGGCGGCTCGAATGTGGCGGCGGCGATCGTGAATGCCCTGATGTACCAACTGACGAGAAATTAAATTGTGGAAGAGATTATGAGATTACAGATGATAGGAATCGACCATGGCACGGCACAGATCGCCGTGCGTGAGCGGTTTGCATTTACGAGATCTGCGGCGGAGCTGGCGTTGCAGACATTGAAAAATATACAGGGTGTCCGCGGCTGTGTGCTGTTATCTACCTGTAACCGGATGGAGTTATATGTGAGTCTGGACGAAGATACGCAGATCGATCTGTGCGCGTGGGTATGTGAATACAGACAGCTTCCTGTGGAAGAAAACCGGACATATTTTTGCCCGCGTGAGGGAGTGGTTGCGGCACACCATTTGTTTGAACTGGCATGCGGACTCTGCTCGCAGATTATGGGCGAGGATCAGATATTGACGCAGGTCAAAGCGGCGATTGCACTGGCACGTGAAGTATATACGACCGATAACTGTCTGGAGGTACTGTTCCGGCAGGCGGTTACCGTGGCAAAGCAGATCAAGAGCAGCATTGCTTTTGAAAAAGGAAACCGCAGTGCGGCATCTGTGGCACTGGAATTGCTGCGTGAGCAGGGAGCAGTATTTGAAGGAAAACGTGCGCTGGTTATCGGAAACGGCATGATGGGGCGGCTCACCGCGCAGGCACTGATGAACGCGCGGGCACAGGTGACTGTGACGGTGCGCCAGTATCACAGCGGCGTGGTCGATATTCCGGAGGGCGCTGACCGTATCAATTACGGCGAGCGTTATGAGAAACTGCCGGAAGTGGATTACATTTTTTCTGCGACAGCCAGCCCGAATCTGACGGTCACACCGGAGGGGCTTTCGGAGATTGCGCTGGACGGAAAAATATTTGTGGATCTGGCAGTGCCAAGGGACATTGATCCGGCGGTCGGAGAACTGTCCGGAGCGCGTCTGATCTGTATGGATGATCTGCAGGTCGAGCCGTTGTCCGCGACGCAGCAGGAGCAGTACCGGCGCGCGCAGGAACGGCTGGCACTAGCGTGTGAGGAGTTTTCCCGTTTTTATTATAACAGGGAGCTTATTCCGCGGATCGGCGCACTGGCGGATGCGGCGGCGGATGATCTGTGGGGGCGTATGCACAGGGATTGTGCCGGATTTACGGATGAGCAGCGAGAGCTTGTCCGGTCAGCGGCGGTGCGCAGTGGTGGAAAAGTCTACGCACATTTGCTGTATCTGCTGCGGGACGGACTGGACGCAGATACTTTTTCACGTTGTATGGAGCTGTTAGAGAGAGGATAATTGATGATGGAACAAAAATATAAGTATTTTCCGTTGTATGTGAAGATGGAGGATGTACACATCGTGATTTTCGGCGCGGGAACGATCGCAGCCAGACGCGCAGCGGCGCTGGCGAAAACACCGTGCCGTCTGACCGTGATTGCGCCGGAATGCGGGGATGGGATGCAGGCGCTGCTTGACCAGTGGCAGGAGCGTATTCAGTATGTCAAAGACTGTTACCATCAGGGCTGTCTGATGGAAGAGGATATGGATGTGGTGATCGCTGCGACGGATGATCCCGCAGTCAATGAGGCAATTTACCGGGAGTGCAGGCATCGGGAAATCTATGTGAATGTGGCGACGGATCATAAACTGTGCAGCTTTTATTTTCCGGCGACTGTCGAAGTGCCGGAGAGTGAGCTCCTGATCGCGATTGCGTCGGGAAATGCAAATGCACAGACACATCAGCATGTGCGGGAGCTGCGGGAGAAAATCGAGCAGGAATTTGGAGAGAAGTTATCATGAAACGTATCATTCGGATCGGAAGCAGGGAGAGTGTGCTCGCGGTGGCGCAGGCGCAGCTTCTCATCGATTATATGAAAAAAAACTGTGAGCAGATCGAACCGGAGCTCGTCACAATGAAAACGACGGGAGACCGTATTTTAGACCGCACGCTCGATCAGGTTGGCGGCAAGGGATTGTTTGTCAAGGAGCTGGAAGCGGCATTGCGCGACCGGCGGATTGATCTGTGTGTCCATTCGCTCAAGGATGTACCGATGGACGTACCGCAGGATCTGCCAATTATCGGATGCTCAGCGCGGGAGGATGTGCGGGATGTGCTCGTGCTGCCGCAGGGCGTCACTGCATGGGATCACAGCAGACCGGTCGGCACCTCCAGTAAACGGCGCGCGCAGCAGTTGGAAGCGCTCTATCCGGATATCAACTGTGCGTCGGTGCGCGGAAACGTACAGACCCGTTTAAAAAAACTCGATCAGGGAGATTATGGTGCGCTGATTCTCGCGGCAGCAGGGCTCAAACGGCTCGGTCTGGAGGCGCGTATCAGCCGGTATTTTGAGCCGGAGGAGCTGCTTCCCGCCGGAGGACAGGGCATATTGGCGCTGCAGGGCAGAGCGGGGGAAGATTATGGCTTTCTGGATGGATTTTTCGATGCAGACAGCATGGTAGCGGCAGAGGCGGAACGTGCGTTTTTGCGTGAGCTGGACGGCGGCTGCACATCGCCGGTGGCAGCCTATGCGCGCGTGAATGGGCAGCAGTTGATTTTAGAGGGATATTGTGACACTTATGACGGCAGCTATGCGCGTGAGCGTGCGAGCGGCAGCCGGACACAGGCGCAGCAGACCGGCATCGGACTGGCGCGCTATATGAGGGATGGCTTATGAGAGCGGCAGAGGGAAAGGTCTGGCTGGTCGGTGCGGGACCGGGAGATCCGGGACTGTTTACATTAAAGGGAAAACAGATACTCGCACAGGCGCAGGTGGTCGTCTACGATGCGCTTGTCGGCAGCGGGATTCTGGCGATGATACCGGCGCAGGCAGAAAAAATATATGTGGGAAAACGTGCGGGCAATCATGCGATGGCACAGGAGGATATCAATCGCCTGCTGGCGGACAAGGCGCAGGAAGGACTTCGCGTGGTGCGGCTCAAGGGCGGCGATCCGTTTCTGTTTGGCAGGGGCGGAGAGGAACTGCTCACGCTGCGGGCTTGCGGGATAGATTATGAAGTGGTGCCGGGGATCAGCAGTGCGATTGCGGTTCCGGCGTATAACGGCATTCCGGTGACGCATCGTGGGCTTGCGGGCAGTGTGCATATCATCACGGGACATCAACGTGCCGGGGAGCCGCTTGAGCTGCCGTATGAGGCATATGTGCAGGCGAAAGGTACACTTGTCTTTTTGATGGGGCTGACGGCATTAGCGGATATTGTGCAGGGGCTTTTGGATGCGGGTATGGATGCACACACATCGGTGGCGGTATTGGAAAAAGGCACGACGGCAGGACAGCGGCGCGTGTGTGTCGCGCTGGATCAGATCACAGAGGCTGTGGCACAGGCACAGATACAGACTCCGGCGATCATTGTGGTCGGGGCAGTCGCAGCGCTCGCTGGGGAACTGGCATGGTATGAAAAACTGCCGCTTTTTGGACAGCGGCTGGTGCTGACGAGACCGGCGGGGCGGATGGCAGGGCTTGCAAAAGAGCTTCGTGCCCGCGGCGCGGAGGTCATAGAGCTGCCTGCGATCGAGACAAGGATGCGGGAGATTGCATCGGAATATCCCGGACTCTTTGAAAACATTGCAAAAAAGTGTTACGATTGTCTTGTATTTACGTCGCCTGCGGGCGTGCAGGGATTTTTTGAACAGTTTTATGCAGCCGGATATGATGCGAGGGCGCTTGCGGATGTCCGGCTGGCAGTGATCGGCAGCGGCACAGCAAATGCGCTGCGTGCATATGGATTGTCAGCGGATCTGATGCCGGAGACTTATGATGGTGAATCGCTCGGTGACTTGCTGCGGGAGCGTCTGTCAGATGGCAGCCGGGTGTTGATCCTGCGGTCTTCGATTGGCAATCCAAAGCTGGTCACACATATGGGAACGGAGCTTGCGGTCACGGATCTGGCAATCTATGATACGGTTGCGGCTCAGCCGGATTCTGCCGTTGAACAGCTATTTGCGGAGCTGCTTGCGCAGGAGAAAGACACCGGAGTGAGCGCAATCGACGGTATCATTTTTACGAGTGCTTCGACCGTGCGTGAGTTTCTGCACAGTCATCCGGCATTTGAGCCGGAAGGGAGAATGGCGCTGTGCATCGGGGAGATGACCGCGCAGGAGGCACGAAAAGCCGGTATGGAGGTAACAGTCGCTGCACAGGCATCTGTGCAGCGACTGCTCGCGCTGGTGGAGCAGATTTACAGTATAGATTTATAAGATATAGACGATAGAAAGGAAGTCATACACATGTCACACAATACACAAATGATACAGCGTCCACGCAGACTGCGCAGCAGCCAGGTACTGCGCAATATGGTACGGGAGACACGCATGAGCCCGGAATCTTTGATGTATCCTACATTTGTCGTGGAGGGCGAAAACATCAAGGAGGAGATTCCTTCCATGCCGGGGCAGTACCGCTACAGCATCGACCGGCTGGATGAGTGTTTGGATGAGCTGGAGGCAGTGGGTGTCCACGCGGTGATGTTTTTCGGTATTCCGGATCATAAGGATGAAGTTGGAAGCGGCGCATATGACCACAACGGTATCGTGCAAAAGGCGCTGCGCCACGCAAAAGAGACACATCCGAACATGTATCTGGTCGCAGACCTTTGTATGTGTGAATATACGTCACACGGGCACTGCGGGATTCTGCACGGCACAGAGGTAGACAACGATGCCACACTGGAATATCTGCAAAAGATCGCGGTCGCACAGGCGCAGGCAGGTGCGGATATGATCGCACCGTCCGACATGATGGACGGCAGAGTGGCGGCGATCCGTGAGGCTCTGGATGAGAATGGATTTACGAATACGCCGATCATGGCATATTCTGCAAAGTTTGCGTCAGCGTTCTATGGTCCGTTCCGTGATGCGGCGGAATCAGCGCCGAGCTTCGGCGACCGCAAGAGCTATCAGATGGATTTCCATAACCGCAGGGAGGCAGTCAAGGAGGCAAAACTCGATGTGGCAGAGGGCGCAGACATCGTCATGGTAAAGCCCGCAGCCTGCTACGGGGATCTGATCCGTGAGATCAAGGATGCGACAGATGTGCCGATGGCAGCCTACAGCGTGAGCGGCGAATATGCGATGGTCAAGGCGGCAGCCGCTGCCGGATGGATCGAGGAGGAGCGCATCATGTGTGAGCTGGCAGTCGGCGCTTACCGCGCGGGAGCGGATATCTATATCACTTATTTTGCAAAAGAACTGGCAGCATGTATGCAGAAAGGACTGATCGGATAATGACAAAATCAGAGCAGCTATTTGAGGAGGCAGTACGGCTCATACCGGGAGGCGTGAATTCACCGGTGCGGGCATTCGGTTCCATCGGTTCGACACCGCGCATGATCGCACGTGCGTCCGGTGCCAATCTGTGGGATGAAGATGGAAATCAATACATTGACTATATCGGTTCGTGGGGGCCGATGATCTTAGGACACAACCAGCCGGAGGTGCTGGAGGCGGTCGTAGATGCCTGTGCGAGAGGACTCAGCTTTGGCGCGGCGACGAAGATCGAGGTGGACATGGCAAGACTGATCTGTGACAGTATCCCCTCGGTCGATATGATCCGTATGGTCAATTCCGGCACAGAGGCGGTCATGAGCGCGATCCGCGTCGCGCGCGGCTTTACCGGACGGGATAAAATTATTAAGTTTACCGGATGCTATCACGGACATTCCGACGGTCTGCTCGTAAAGGCAGGCAGCGGGGCGATGACATCGGGAGTTCCGGATTCTGCGGGTGTACCGGTCGGATGCACGCAGGATACGCTCACCGCAAACTATAATGATTTAGAGTCCGTGGAGACGTTATTTGCACAGTTTCCGGATCAGATCGCCTGCGTGATCGTGGAGCCGGTAGCGGCAAACATGGGTGTTGTTCCGGCAGAGGCGGGATTTTTAGAAGGGCTGCGGTATCTGTGTACGAGATATGGCGCGCTGCTCATTTTTGATGAGGTGATTACCGGATTCCGTCTGAGCTTTGGCGGCGCGCAGGAGTATTTCGGCGTGCGTCCGGATCTGACGACGTTTGGCAAGATCATCGGCGCGGGAATGCCGGTCGGAGCTTACGGCGGCAGGCGTGAGATCATGGAGATGGTATCTCCGGTCGGCCCTGTGTATCAGGCAGGCACGCTCAGCGGCAATCCGGTCGCGATGGCGGCGGGTTATACGCAGCTTACGATTCTTCGGGATCATCCGGAATACTACAGGGAACTGAATGAAAAGGCAGATATGTTTTTCGGCAAGCTGGCGATGGCTGTGGAGGCGGCGGGTAAGCCGTATCAGGTCAACCATGTCGGCTCACTCGGATGCTTGTATTTTACAGGGGAGCAGGTACGCGACTACGAGAGTGCCAAAACATCCGATACGGCGCGCTATGCGCATTACTGCAACTATATGATCGGTCACGGCATCTATCTTGCACCGGCACAGTTTGAGGCGATGTTTGTGTCGATGGCGCATACGCAGCAGCAACTGGATGAAACCGTCGATCTGGCGACGGAATATTTAATGACAGAGGAAGAATAAGCGTTTGGACGAACAGGCAATCAAACGAAAAAGATATAAAAACAACAGAAGAAAAAACGATCCGCGCTACAGCCGCAGGCGGCGCAGAATCTGGATCTATTTGGCGGTGCTGTCGGTCGTCTGTCTGCTGGGCGTGTGGGCAATCCACAGACGGGAGGTCAAAAAGCGCGCGCTGTTGCGTGAAGTACCGGTCGTGGTGACAGAGACGGAAGATCTGCCCGCGGGTGCACGCGAGGTGACAGAGATGGAGCGTCCGCCGCTCGATGTGCAGTTACTCACGGTTAATGAGTATTCGAGACCGGGCATCACGCTCGAGGCGGTCAATGGCATTGTCATTCACTATACCGCGAATCCCGGCACATCTGCACTTGATAACCGGAATTATTTTGAGAATCTGAAAACCTCGCACACGACAAAGGCGAGCAGCCATTTTATCATCGGGCTGGAGGGTGAGATTGTACAGTGTATTCCATGCAGTGAGTGGGCATATGCCTCCAATGAGCGAAACGGTGACACGATCTCGATCGAGTGCTGTATTCCGGACGAGAGCGGAAAGTTTACGGATCAGACGTATGCTTCGCTCGTCGAACTGGTCTCATGGCTGTGTTTCCGCTATAGCCTCGATGAGACAGATCTGCTGCGTCACTATGATATTACCGGAAAAAACTGTCCGAAATATTTTGTAGAGCAGCCGCAGGCGTGGGATGACTTCTGCGGTGATGTCAAAGCATATATGGAGAAAAAGGCAAATGGATAAATGTTTGGAAGCGATCCGCCGCGGGGAGGATGTCCGCGCCGGTCTGATCGAATTAAAGCTGCGCTGCAAGGAAGATCCGAAGGCGGCATGGGCGCTGCGCGCAGAGGATGGAGTACCTGAAATATTTGAACAGCTCCTCATGCATGAGGATGCGAAGGTGCGCAAAAATGCGGCGCTGCTGCTCGGCGAGCTCGGACTCGATGAGAGTGCACAGGCGCTCTATCATGCGTATGAGGCGGAGCAGACACGTTTTGTAAAAAGTGCCTATCTGCAGGCATTAAAAGAGCTGGATGTGACACCGTATCTGGATGCATTGCGTGAGCGGTATGCGGAGCTTCTGGCGTATGAGCCCGCTGCGGAGGAGCAAAAGCATGTGGCACAGGAGCGCAGCCTGCTCCAGCAGCTATTAGCCGAAAACGATGTCATAGAAAAGCATACATTTAGCGGCTGGCGCAGGACAAATGATGTCATATTTACGACCGAATATGCGCTGCGTGAGCCCTTGCAAAAGCAGCTTGAGTCGCGCAGCAGGGAAGAGGTGCGGACCGCCCTGCATCCGTTTGGGGTGCGTGTGCGGACGACTGAGCTGTCACAGCTTTGCAGGCTGCATACTTATCGGGAGCTGCTTTTTACACTGCGCGTGAAAGGAACGATCCGCGGCACGGCGGACGAACTCTCGCAGGCATTGCTGGACGGCGGACTGGTCACGCTGTTGGAACATACCCACACAGAGGACGCGCCGTTTTATTTTCGTATAGAAGTGCGCGGCATGGAGGATACTGTACAAAAAGCGGCATTCGCAAAGGAGCTGGCGCAGGCGCTGGAACAGGGCGGTGGCGGAAAATTATTAAATTCCACGACAGATTATGAGGTGGAGGTGCGTCTGACACGCACAAAGGACGGCAGCTTTTATCCGTGCCTGAAATTATATACGATCGGGGACGACCGGTTTGCGTGGAGAAAACAGACGATCTCTGCGTCGATGCATCCGTCGCTGGCAGCGGCGCTGATTGAGCTGTCACGCCCGTATCTGAGCGAACAGGCAGTTGTGCTCGATGCGCTGTGCGGAGTCGGAACATTTGTGATCGAGCGCAATCTGCGCATGAAGGCATATGACAATTATGCGGTAGATCTCTACGGACAGGCGATCGCGGGGGCAAAGCAGAACGCAGCCGCCGCAGGTGTGACCTGCAATTTCATTACGAAAGATTTCACACAGTTTACCTCGAAACATCAGATGACGGAGATTTTTGCGGACATGCCAAAGCGCGGGAAAAAGATGAAGGAAGAACTGGACGCACTCTACAGCGGCTGCTTCCGGCGGTTTTCACAGCTTCTCGCAGCGCACGGACATCTGTTTTTATATGCCGGAGAGGAAGGCTTTGTAAAAAAGAACCTGCGGCTGAATAGGGAGCTTGCGCTGATTCACGAGATCAGGATCCGGCCGAAGGAGGACGGTGTCTTTTATATCATCGAAAAGCGTTCTTAGAGCAAAAATGAGAGAAAAACAAACAAATGTTCGGAAAATTATAAAAACTCCTTTACGGAGAACAAATGGTTGTGCTATAATCTGCAATAGCATGACATCTGGAGAGAGGGGCAGATAATTATGGCAAACAGCAGTTATGATGCCAGCAGTATATCGGTATTAGAGGGACTGGAGGCGGTCCGTAAACGACCCGGTATGTATATCGGAAGTGTATCGCGCAAGGGTCTGAATCATTTGATCTATGAGATCGTTGACAATTCGGTGGACGAGCATCTGGCAGGGTATTGTGATCTGATCCGTGTCACACTCGAGGCGGACGGATCGTGTACCGTGGAGGATAACGGCCGTGGTATTCCGGTCGGAATGCACGAGAAAGGTGTTTCCGCTGCGCGTCTGGTCTTTACGACCTTGCACGCCGGAGGTAAATTTGATAATGAAGCATATAAGACGAGCGGTGGTCTGCACGGTGTAGGATCTTCGGTCGTCAATGCGTTATCCACTTATATGGATGTGGAGATCAGCAGAGAGGGGTTTATCCATCACGACCGCTATGAGCGGGGCAATCCGGTACTGAAGCTGGAGAACGGACTGCTTCCAGTGATCGGAAAGACGAGAAAGACCGGAACAAAGATCAACTTTCTTCCCGATCCCGAGATCTTTGAAAAAACGAGATTCAAGGGTGAAGATGTCAAGAGCCGTATGCATGAAACGGCATATTTAAATCCAAATTTAACAATTATATACGAGGATAAACGCGATGGACGATCCGAGCATATTGAATATCATGAGCCGGAGGGGATCATCGGCTTTGTGCGTGATCTGAATAAAAATCTCGAGACGATCCATGATGTCATTTACTTTAAGGGCGAGAGCGAGGGGATCGAGGTCGAGGCAGCCTTTCAGTATACGAATGAGTTCCATGAAAATATTTTAGGCTTTTGTAACAATATCTACAACGCGGAGGGCGGTGCACATATTACCGGTTTCAAGACCGTGTTTACGACGGTGATCAACCAGTATGCGAGAGAGCTTGGCATCTTGAAAGAAAAGGATGCGAACTTTACCGGAACGGATGTCAGAAACGGTATGACAGCCGTTATTTCGATCAAGCATCCCGATCCGCGGTTTGAGGGACAGACAAAGACAAAGCTCGACAATCAGGATGCCGCGAAGGTGACTTCCAAAGTGACCGGAGAGGAAATCCAGTTGTATTTTGATAAAAACTTAGAGACGCTTAAGGCGGTCATTGACTGCGCGCTCAAGGCGGCAAAGATCCGCAAAAGCGAGGAGCGGGCAAAGACGAACCTGCTGACCAAGCAGAAGTTTTCGTTTGATTCGAATGGCAAGCTGGCGAACTGCGAGTCGCGGGATGCCTCCCAGTGCGAGATTTTTATCGTTGAGGGAGATTCTGCGGGCGGTTCTGCAAAGATGGCGAGAAACCGTATGTTTCAGGCGATCATGCCGATCCGCGGAAAGATCCTGAACGTAGAGAAAGCATCGATCGACAAGGTGCTGGCAAACGCCGAGATCAAGACGATGATCAATGCGTTTGGCTGCGGATTTTCCGAAGGCTACGGCAATGATTTTGATATTGCCAAGCTGCGTTATGACAAGATCATCATCATGGCGGATGCCGATGTGGACGGTGCGCATATTTCCACGCTGCTGCTGACACTGTTTTACCGGTTTATGCCGGAACTGATCTTTGAGGGGCATGTGTACATTGCGATGCCGCCGTTATACAAGGCAATGCCGAAAAAGGGAGAGGAAGAATACCTCTATGACGATGCGGCATTGGAGCGGTACCGCAAGACGCACAAGGGCAGTTTTACATTGCAGCGCTACAAAGGTCTGGGTGAGATGGATGCCTCCCAGCTGTGGGAGACGACGCTCAATCCCGAGACACGGATGCTCAAAAAAGTAGAGATCGAGGATGGGCGTATGGCGAGTGATGTGACCGCAATGCTCATGGGAACCGATGTGCCGCCGCGCAAGGCGTTTATCTATGAGCATGCGCATGATGCGGAGCTGGACGTATAAAATAGGACAGTTATTAAATGGAGATGAAATAAATGGATGTAGAAGAGAGACTGATACGGACCGAGTATTCCGAGGTCATGCAAAAATCCTATATCGATTATGCGATGAGTGTCATCGTCGCGCGCGCCCTGCCGGATGTGCGGGACGGATTAAAGCCGGTACAGCGGCGTACCCTCTATGATATGTATGAGCTGGGTATCCGCTATGACAGACCTTACCGAAAGAGTGCGCGTATCGTCGGTGATACGATGGGTAAATATCACCCGCACGGAGACAGTTCGATCTACGATGCGCTCGTTGTGATGTCGCAGGATTTCAAGAAAGGTCTGCCGCTCATCGACGGACATGGCAATTTCGGATCGATCGAGGGCGACGGCGCAGCTGCGATGCGTTATACGGAGGCGCGACTGCATAAGATCACACAGGAAGCATATCTGGCAGACCTCGATAAAGATGTCGTGGACTTTGTACCGAACTTTGATGAGACGGAGAAGGAGCCGGAGGTACTTCCGGTCAAGGTGCCGAATATTCTCATCAACGGCGCAGAAGGTATCGCGGTCGGTATGGCTACATCGATTCCTCCGCATAATTTCGGTGAAGTGATCGAGGGTGTCAAGGCATACATGAAAGATCCGGATATCAATACCGAGCAGATGATGCAATACATCAAGGGACCGGATTTTCCGACCGGAGGCATTGTCACGAATCAGGACGAGCTCATCGGTATTTATTCGACCGGTATTGGCAAGATCAAGATCCGCGGCAAGGTAGAGATTGAGAAGATGAAAGGCGGCAAGGAGTGTATCGTCGTCACAGAGATTCCGTATACGATGATCGGTGCCGGAATCGGCAAATTCTTAAACGATGTTTATGCACTCGTGGAGAAAAAGGTCACGAATGACATCGTAGACATCTCCAACCAGTCCTCGAAAGAGGGTATCCGCATTGTGATCGAGCTGCGCAAGGGGGCGAATGCGCAGAATATCTGCAACCTGTTATATAAAAAGACCAAGCTTGAGGATACCTTTGGCGTGAACATGCTCGCAGTGGCAGACGGCAAGCCCGAGACGATGGGACTCGTGCCGATGATCCGTCATCATGTCGATTTCCAGTATGAGCTGGCGACGCGGAAATACAAGACACTGCTGTCCAAGGAGTTAGAAAAGCAGGAAGTGCAGGAGGGTCTGATCAAGGCATGTGATGTGATCGATCTGATCATCGAGATCCTGCGTGGCAGTAAAAATATCAAGGATGCCAAGGCATGCCTGATGACAGGAAATACGTCAAATATTAAGTTTAAACATAAAGAATCAGAAAAAGACGCTGCGCAGTTGTGCTTTACCGAACGGCAGGCAACGGCGATTTTAGAGATGCGTCTGTACAAGCTGATCGGGCTCGAGATCGAGGCGCTGCTGAAAGAGCATGAGCAGACAATGAAAAACATCGCCGAGTATGAGAAGATCTTAAGCAGCCGCTCCGCGATGGCGAAGGTGATTATCCGCGAGCTTGATGGCTATAAAAAGGAATACGACCGCGCGCGCCGCACACAGATCGATAATGTGGCGGAGGTTGTGATCGAGGCTCCGAAGATCGAGGAGATGGATGTGGTTGTCCTCGTAGACCGTTTTGGATATGCAAAGGCAGTCGACGCGGCGACCTATGAGCGCAACAGGGAGGCTGCCGACAGCGAGAACCGGCACATTATCACATGTAAAAACACGGATAAGCTGTGTATTTTCACAAACACCGGAAATATGCATCTGCTCAAGGTGCTGGATCTGCCGTGCGGCAAATTCCGCGACAAGGGCAAGCCGATCGACAATATGAGCAATTATGACAGCGCTGCCGAGTCGATCGTCTACATGGACGCAATGGGTAATATATTAAACCACAAGTTCATTTTTGGAACAAAGACCTCGATGTTAAAGCTGGTGGACGGCGCAGAGTTCGATGTCGGCAAACGCACAACGGCGGCGACCAAGCTGGCAGACGGGGATGAGCTGTTATTTATCCACGCAGTGGAGTCCGGTTCGACACTTGTCATGGAATCGGAAAAGAGTGTATTCTTACGCATACTGATCGAGAGCGTGCCGGAGAAAAAGAAGATGGCACTCGGTGTCAGGGGCATGCGCCTGTCGGATAAGGATGCATTGACCGCGATCTATTATCTGGGCGCGGATGACACAGACATACAGTATGGCGGCAAGGATCAGTCTGTCGCACTGAACCGCCTGCATATCTGCAATCGCGATACAAAAGGAGTGAAACGCTGATGAAGCTGAAAACGAAGATATTGTTTGATCTCGACGGTACGCTCGTGGACTCACAGGAGGGTATCACAAAGGGGGTACAGTATGCCTTAAAGAAGGATCTCGGTATCGAGGAGCCGGATTTAAAGAAGCTGTGCTGTTTTATCGGACCGCCGTTAGCGCTGATGTTCAAAGAGAAATATCAGGTGCCGGATGAAAAGATCGAGCCTTTGGTGGCGACCTACCGGGTTTACTATGATTCGATCGGACAAACACAGTGCAAGCTGTATCCTGGCATTGAAGAACTGCTCCGCCATCTGAAGGAGCAGGGCTATATGCTCGGCGTTGCATCTTCCAAGCCGGAGGGGAATTGCGTAGAGATCTTAAAGCATCACGGCGTGGCAGATTATTTTGACTATATTGTCGGGGCATCGCTCGGACCGGAGCGGCGCGAAAAGGTGCTTGTATTAGAGGAGGCATTCCGGCGGATGAATGTCACCGACCGCAGCGAGATCGTTCTGGTCGGCGATACGAAATATGATGCGGAGGGCGCACACAAGGCGGGCGTTGACTGCGTGGGTGTGACCTATGGATTTGGCACGCGCGAGGAACTGACCGCCGCCGGAGCGGTGGCAGTATTTGATACACCGCAGGAAGTGGAGGAATATCTGAATGGCACAGAGCACGAACACAAATAGAAATATGACATTTTTTTATCCGCTCATTGTATATTTTGTCGTTTTTGCGATTATGAATCAGGCAGTGCTCCCGATGCTTCCGCTGGATGCGGTGATGGGACAGGCATTGACTTCTTTCGTGGCGGGAACGGTCGTCTACATTTGCTTTATCGCCGCAAAGCGCGGCAGTGACGGGAGGCGACAGCTCGTTTATCTGGCACCGGTAAAAAAGAGCGCCTGTATCGGCGGTGTGATCGCGATCCTGTGGCTGGGCTGTGCGGGTGTAGCGATGAACAATGTGATCGCTGCGATGGGCTTACAGCAGATTTCAGACAGCTATCAGCAGGTAGAGCAGGCATTTTATTCGTCGGATCTCTTGCGGGAGATCATCGGGCTGGGTGTGATTACCCCGCTTGCGGAGGAACTGTTGTACCGCCAGCTCGTTTTTTACAGGTTGCGTGAGAGCTACGGCAGGCTGACGGCGATCGTCGCATCGGCGTTGATCTTTGGCGTGTTACATATGAATATTGTGCAGACCGTCTATGCGTTTGTGCTCGGACTTTTGCTGGCGCTGCTGATGGAGAACTATCAGGATGTGCGTGTGCCGCTGCTGGGGCATATCGCTGCGAATATCATTGCGATTCTGCGCGGAGAGACGGAGTGGCTCTCGTGGCTGACACTCGGTGAGCCTTTGTTTGTGCCGGTGACGGTCATTCTGCTGGCAGTGACGGTTGCGATTGCAGGATATTATATCAAATCCTGCAAAAATACGAAATAGAACTTTGTTTTATCGACTATTATGCAGGAAAATGGGGAAAATGATTCAGAACAATTCAGACACAATTTGAATTCCTGACATTTTTCCCACTTTATATTCTTAGGTTTTTCTTGGAAGAAGCACATAAAATTGTGCGTATACATCTATATTTCAAAAACAAATCATGCTAATATCAGAAAATAACGATTAAAAAGTATAAAAAGAAAACAATCAGACAATTTGAAGAAAATCAGGGATAGACGCGGAAACCTCTTTGGGCTATCATATTAGTAATTTAATTGAGAAGTAATCTCAATTCCATAAATTACAAAATCCCAGTAAAGAGAGGACACGCATATGAGAGAACATGTGATAGACGAGAGCAGACAGCGCGCACAGGGTTTGTATGATCCTGCGTTTGAGCATGACAACTGTGGTATCGGTGCCGTGGTAGATGTCAAGGGTCGAAAGAGCCATGCGACCGTTGAGCAGGCGTTGAAGATCGTAGAGAATTTAAAGCACCGTGCAGGAAAGGATGCCGAGGGAAAGACCGGAGACGGCGTTGGTATTCTGTTGCAGGTTTCCTATAAATTTTTCTCCAAGGCAGTAAAGCCGCTCGGCATTGAGCTCGGCGGAGACCGTGATTTCGGTGTCGGCATGTTTTTCTTCCCGCAGGATGAGCTGCAGCGCAATCAGGCGAAGAAGATGTTTGAGGTGATTGTGGCAAAGGAAGGCCTGGAGCTGCTTGGCTGGCGTGAAGTGCCGACACACGCAAATGTGCTCGGACAGAAGGCGCGTGACTGCATGCCTTATATTATGCAAGCATTTATCAAGCGTCCGGAGCATGTAGAAAAAGGACTGGATTTTGACCGGATGCTCTATGTTGTCCGCCGTGTATTTGAACAGAGTAATGAGGATACCTACGTCGTATCCCTTTCGAGCCGGACGATTGTATATAAAGGAATGTTTTTAGTTGACCAGCTCCGGTTATTCTTTGATGATTTGCAGGATCCCGATTATGAATCAGCGATCGCTACCGTGCATTCACGTTTCAGTACGAACACGAATCCGAGCTGGGAGCGTGCGCATCCGAACCGCTTTATCGTGCACAACGGAGAGATCAACACGATCCGTGGCAATGCGGACAAGATGCTTGCCCGCGAGGAGACGATGACTTCCGGTAAGCTGCACGACCAGTTGACGAAGGTACTGCCGGTTATCAATACTGAGGGTTCCGACTCTGCGATGACAGACAACACACTGGAATTTTTAGTAATGAACGGAATGCCGCTGCCGCTCGCAGTTATGATCATGATTCCGGAGCCGTGGGCGAACAACCACCTGATGAGCCAGAAAAAGAAAGATTTTTATCAGTATTATGCAACGATGATGGAGCCGTGGGATGGACCGGCATCGATTGTATTTTCCGACGGTGATTATCTGGGAGCCGTGCTCGACCGTAACGGTCTGCGTCCGTCCAGATATTATGTGCTCGACAATGACCAGTTAATCTTATCGTCAGAGGTCGGAGTCCTCGACATTGATCCGACACATATCGTGGCAAAAGACCGCCTGCGTCCCGGAAAAATGCTGCTCGTAGACACGAAGGCAGGACGGATCATTGACGATGAAGAACTGAAAAACTATTATGCCGGCAGACAGCCCTACGGTGAGTGGATCGACCGGAATCTGGTACAGTTAAAGGATCTGCGTATTCCGAATCAGCGTGTGCCGGAGTACAACTATGAGGATCGTCAGCGCATGATGAAGGCGTTTGGCTATTCTTACGAGTCACTCAAGGAGGTTATCCTGCCGATGGCACAGAACGGCGGCGAGTCCACGAGTGCGATGGGTATTGATATTCCGCTGGCAGTACTTGATGGCAAATATCAGCCGTTATTCAACTATTTTAAACAGTTGTTTGCACAGGTGACAAATCCGCCGATCGATTCGATCCGTGAGAAGATCGTGACCTCCACGACGACTTATATCGGTGAGGACGGCAACTTATTATTGGAAAAACCGGAAAACTGCCATGTGATCAAGGTCAACAATCCGATCCTGACCAATACGGATCTGATGAAGATTAAGTCCATGAATAAGGAAGGCTTCCATGTCGTAGAGATTCCGATTACCTATTATAAGAACACGAGTCTGGAAAAGGCGATTGACCGCTTATTTGTCGAGGCAGACAGAGCGTACCGTGACGGCGCGAATATCCTGATCCTGTCCGACCGCGGTGTCGATGAGAACCATGTGGCGATCCCGTCACTCCTTGCAGTCGCAGCACTGCATGAGCATCTGGTCATCACGAAAAAGAGAACCGCACTTGCAATCATCCTCGAGTCCGGCGAGCCGCATGAGGTACACCATTTTGCGACACTGCTCGGCTATGGTGCCTGCGCGGTAAACCCTTATCTGGCACAGGATACGGTGAAACAGCTTGTAGACGATCATTTATTAGACAAAGATTACTATGCGGCGATTGAGGATTATAACCAGGCAGTCATCGGAGGCATCGTAAAGATCGCGGCGAAGATGGGTATTTCCACGATCCAGTCTTATCAGGGATCAAAGATCTTTGAGGCGATCGGTATTGATAATGGAGTCATTGATAAATATTTTACAAATACCGTCAGCCGTATCGGTGGTATCACGTTAAAGGATATTGAGGAGCAGGTGAACTTTTTGCATTCCGAAGCGTATGATCCGCTCGGACTGGAAAACGATATGACGCTCGATTCCGTTGGTCGTCATGCGATGCGCAGCGGCGCAGATGAGCATCTGTACAATCCGCTGACGATCCATCTGTTACAGGAGTCCACCAAGCGCGGTGACTATGAGATGTTCAAGCAGTATGAGCAGGCGGTCAACGAGTTGGAAAACCGCAATTATATCCGCGGTATGCTCGACTTTAATTATCCGAAAAAGGGTGTGCCGATCGAGGAAGTCGAGAGTGTGGATTCGATCGTGACACGTTTTAAGACCGGTGCGATGAGCTACGGTTCGATCTCGCAGGAGGCACATGAGACACTGGCGATCGCGATGAACATGATTCACGGTAAATCCAACACCGGAGAGGGCGGCGAGAGTCTTGACCGGTTAAAGATCGGTGCAGACGGCAAAAACCGCTGCTCGGCAATCAAGCAGGTGGCGAGTGGACGTTTTGGTGTGACGAGCACGTACCTTGTGAGCGCACAGGAGATCCAGATCAAGATGGCACAGGGAGCCAAGCCCGGAGAGGGCGGTCATCTGCCCGGAGCAAAGGTCTATCCGTGGATCGCAAAGACGAGACATTCGACACCCGGTGTGTCACTGATCTCACCGCCGCCGCACCATGATATTTATTCGATCGAGGATCTGGAGCAGTTGATCTACGATCTGAAAAATTCAAACCGCGACGCGCGTATTTCCGTTAAGCTCGTATCGGAGGCAGGAGTCGGAACCGTCGCAGCCGGTGTTGCAAAGGCGGGTGCACAGGTCATTTTGATCTCCGGTTATGACGGAGGAACCGGTGCCGCACCGCGCAGCTCGATCCACAATGCGGGACTGCCGTGGGAGCTGGGACTGGCAGAGACACACCAGACATTGATCATGAACGGTCTGCGTGAAAAAGTGCGCGTGGAGACAGACGGCAAGCTGATGAGCGGCAGGGATGTGGCAATCGCGGCTGCACTCGGTGCCGAGGAATACGGTTTTGCGACCGCACCGCTTGTGACGATGGGCTGTATCATGATGCGTGTATGTAATCTGGATACCTGTCCGGCAGGTGTGGCAACACAGAATCCCGAGCTGAGAAAGCGTTTTGCCGGAAAGCCGGAGTACGTTGTGAACTTTATGCGCTTTATCGCACAGGATCTGCGCGAGTATATGGCGAAACTCGGTGTGCGCAGCGTCGATGAGCTCGTCGGCAGAAGTGACCTGCTGCGCGTGCGCGACGATTTGAACGTAAAACAGCGGAAAGTGGATCTGTCCAATATTTTATACAACCCGTATGTCGGAACGAAAGAGCGTTTTATCTTTGATCCGAAGAAGGTTTATGATTTTGAACTGGAAAAGACGAAGGATGAGACCGTGCTGTTAAAGCAGTTCCAGAGCGCTCTGGACAAAGGACAAAAGCGCGTGATCGAGCTGGAGGTCACAAATACCGACCGTTCGCTCGGCACGATCTTTGGATCGGAAATTACGAAAAAATACGGAACAACGCTTGAGGATGACACGTTTGTCGTAAAATGTAAGGGTGCGGGCGGACAGAGCTTCGGCGCGTTTATCCCGAACGGACTGACGTTAGAGCTCGTCGGAGATTCCAATGACTATTTCGGAAAAGGCTTATCCGGCGGCAAGCTGATCGTTTATCCTCCGGCAGGAGTGACTTATAAAAAGGATGGGAATATCATCATCGGTAATGTGGCACTCTACGGTGCGACGAGCGGTAAGGCGTTTATCAACGGTGTGGCAGGCGAGCGTTTCTGCGTCCGCAACTCCGGTGCAGTCGCAGTCGTTGAGGGCGTCGGCGACCATGGCTGTGAGTATATGACCGGCGGCCGTGTCGTGGTACTCGGAAAAACCGGCAAAAACTTTGCCGCAGGTATGAGCGGCGGTATCGCCTACGTGCTCGATGAGGATAACGACCTCTATACACGTACCAATAAAGAGATGGTATTTACCGAGGAACTGACAAACAAATACGATGTGCTGGAGCTCAAGACATTGATCGGAGAGCATGTGACACTGACAAATTCGGAAAAAGGAAAAGAGATCCTCGATCATTTCGCGGATTACCTGCCGAAATTTAAAAAGATCATTCCCTATGACTACAATCGCATGATGATGGCGATCGTTCAGATGGAGGAGAAGGGTCTCAGCTCCGAACAGGCACAGATAGAAGCATTTTATGCAAATGCAAAACATTAAGGAGGGAAAAGGAAATGGGAAAACCGACTGGATTTTTAGATTATGAGAGAAAGACGGCGGTCGCGATCGATCCGACCGAGCGGGTCAAAAATTTTCATGAGTTCCATCTTCCGCTCTCTCTGGAGGAACAACAGGAACAGGGCGCGCGCTGCATGTCGTGTGGTGTGCCGTTCTGTCAGGCAGGCATGACGATCATGGGCATGACGAGCGGCTGCCCGCTGCACAATCTGATCCCTGAGTGGAACGATCTCGTGTATCGGGGCAACTGGGAGCAGGCATACCAGCGTCTGAAAAAGACGAACAATTTCCCCGAATTTACGTCCCGCGTCTGCCCGGCGCTGTGTGAGGCAGCCTGCACGTGCGGTCACTATGGCGAGAGCGTGACAACAAAGGAAAACGAGCATGGAATCATCGAGTATGCCTATGCACACGGTTATGCAGATGCAAAACCGCCGAAGGTGCGCACCGGAAAAAAGGTGGCAGTCATCGGCTCCGGTCCTTCCGGACTGGCTGCGGCGGATCAGCTCAACAAGCGCGGTCACGAGGTGACGGTCTATGAGCGTGACGACCGCATTGGCGGACTGCTCATGTACGGCATTCCGAATATGAAGCTGGAAAAAGAAGTCATTGACCGGAAAGTAAATATCATGAAGCAGGAGGGCGTGACGTTTGTCACCGGCGTGGATGTCGGTAAGGATGTCAAGGCTGCCAAGCTGCTCAAGGATTATGACCGTGTGATCTTAGCCTGCGGTGCGAAGCATCCGCGTGACATCAAGGCAGCGGGCAGGGATGCAAAGGGCATCTACTTTGCCGTAGATTTCCTCGGCGGAGTGACAAAGAGCCTGTTTGACTCGGATTTAAAGGATAAAAAGTATGTGGATGTCAAGGATAAGCATGTCGTTATCATCGGCGGCGGTGATACCGGAAATGACTGTGTCGGCACGAGCATCCGTCTGGGCGCTGCATCCGTGACACAGCTTGAGATGATGCCGAAAGCACCCGATAAACGTGCGGAAAACAACCCGTGGCCGGAGTGGCCGAAGGTGTGCAAGACCGATTACGGTCAGGAGGAGGCAATCGCAAAGTTTGGCCATGACCCGCGCATCTACCAGACGACGGTCAAGGAATTTGTCAAAGACAAAAACGGCAGCCTGAAGGAGCTTGTGACGGTACGTTTAGAGAGCGTCAAAGACGAAAAGACCGGACGCATGACGATGCAGGAGGTTGCCGGAAGTGAGAAAAAGCTGCCTGCCGATATTGTGCTGATCGCAGCCGGTTTCCTCGGCAGCGAGGCGTACGTCACAAAGGCATTCGGCGTCGCTGTCGATGGGCGCACGAACGTTGCGACCGAACAGGGCAGATACAAGACCAATGTAGACCATGTCTATACTGCCGGTGATATGCACCGCGGACAGTCACTCGTCGTATGGGCGATCCGCGAGGGCAGAGAGGTGGCACGCGAGGTCGACGAGAGCCTGATGGGATATTCGTATCTGTCGATCCAGTAACAAATTGTTTTTTCTGTGATACAATGTATGCAGGTAAGAAAAAAAGGGGAATTGTTCAGGTGAGAACGCCGGACAGTTCCTCTTTTTATATCATATTATTAGGCGTTTGCGAAACTATTTTTGTCAGGTTTTGGCTCATGCAAGCACATTGTTTAGAGGTCGCAGCTCCCGCAAGCATGTCTGTTTTGCTTTCGTTGCACGAACCATTCCGAGGCTCATCTTCATCGTGCAAAGGCAGCAAAATCAGACACGCCTTTGCTCGCGCTGCTACTTCCGCATCTGAGTTGATAGTGCTTGCATGCCCCGTTCACCTGCTAAAATATTTCGCAAACAGCATATAACGCAGGGCTAACGGCTGTGGGCACAGTGGTTTCTGTCAACTGCGACTTTTGTCCGGCGAAGTGCGAGCGAT
>CAKRFN010000018.1 GCA_934320655.1 uncultured Eubacterium sp. | reverse complement strand
AAAACCAGCTGAATAGGTGGTTTATTCGCTATGCCCTTTATTTTTTGGCTGTCTTCTACTTGTTTGTTTCAAACTTTTATCCTCCTGTTGCATTACTTATTTTTTATATCGGCTGTATCCTTTAGAACCAGCCGTATACAAACGGATTCCAGAAACGTCCATGGTTCACAAACGCCGCCATCAGCAACGTGCCGACGAGAACCGCCGCACACACGCTGACACTCACGATATCGCTTGTCTTTAACGGCCGCTTTGCATACCATGTCCGTTTTTTATTTTTGCCAAAGCCACGCAGATCCATCGCATTACTGATGATCTCCACCCGGTTCAGCACCGAAAAGATCAGCGGCACCATGATATGGAACGTATTGCTCACGCGCGTGGATACCTTCTCCTTTTTCGAAAGGTCGAGTCCCCGGCTCTGCTGTGCCAGCGCGATCTCATGGTACTCTGTGATAATATCCGGAAAATAGCGCAGTGTCAACGCAAATGCGTAACACAGCTTGTAGCTCACCTTGATCGAATTGAGCGAAGCCGCAAATTCACTCGGATTGGTTGTCAGCAAAAACAGCATACCGAGCGGAATGACCGCCGCGTATTTACAGAACTTTGTCATCTGGTACAACAGCTGCTCCTGTGTGACAATGTAGCGCGCATTAAATGTAAACAGCAGATGCTTCGTTCCGTAGATCTCGACACCGTACTGCGGTGCGAACAGGTACGTGAGTGCAAAATTCAGCACCAGAAAAACGAGTGTGTAATACATCATCAGCTTGACCTGACTGAGTCGGATGCCTGAGATGTGCAGCATGACAAATGAAAATACCAAAATGAGAATCACACTTCGGATATCATATGTAAGCATGACAGCAAACGATAACAGCAAAAAGCACAGCAGCTTCGTCACACCGGAGAGGTTGTACACGAAATTATCCCGTTCAATATAGTCAAACAGCTTTGTCTTCATCCGTCCGCACGACCTCCCTCTCATAGTCTATAAAATGCCATACAAATCCACGCGCATCCTCGATACCAGCCAACTGCGCGAGTGTGTAGAGCGATGTCAGCTTCAGGCTCGCTGCCTCTGTGATCTCCTCATTCGTGAGAATATCGACCGCTGACCCGTCACCGATCTTTTTACCGTCATTGATGACAATCGCATGCGGCGTATACTCGAGCATCAGATGCATATCATGCGTGATCAGTATGATCGTCACGCCCTGCCGGTTCAGATCACGCAAAAATTCCATGATCTCGGTATAATGTCTGTAATCCTGTCCTGCCGTCGGCTCATCCAAAATGAGCACCTTCGGGTTCATAACCAGCATAGACGCGATCGTCACACGCTTTTTCTGCCCGAAACTCAGTGCCGCCACCGGCCATTTCCGGAACTGATACAGTCCACAGACTTTGAGCGCATGCTCGACCTTTTCTTTTATGGCATCCTCTGACTCACCGTGCAGGCGCAGTCCGAGTGCCACTTCATCATAGATCATCGGTTTACAGATCATCTGATTCGGATTTTGCATGACGTAGCTGATCACCTGTGAACGTTCCTTGATCGTCTGGCCTTTGAGCGAATGCTCCTCAAACAGAATATCACCATCATCCTCATTTACAAAACCACAGATGACTTTCGCGAGCGTACTTTTACCGGCTCCGTTCGTGCCGACGATCGACACCATCTCCTGCCGGTGGATCGCAAACGATACATCCTGCAGGATCTTGCGGTATTTTGTATACTGGAAGGACAAATGATCTACCTTTAAAATTTCCGGTGTCTCCTGCGTCACATGTGGAGTACCGGATTCCATCCATTCTTTTAATTTCTGTTTGTGTGCATCAGTAAGGTTCAGCGTCTCAAGCTGTCCGGCATGCATGTCCTCCGTCACGGAAATGCCCGCATATTTGAGTGCTGTCACATACAAAGGCTCACGGATACCAAGCTGCGGCAGCATATCTGTCGTCATGAGCTGATCCGCCGGCATATCTGCCACGATCCGTCCCTCCGACACGACAACCACGCGGTCTACATGCCGGTACAGTACATCCTCTAGGCGGTGCTCGATGATGAGCACGGTCTTGTTATACTGCTTCTGGATGTTGTCGATCAGCTCGATCGCCGTCTTTCCGGTCGCCGGATCAAGGTTTGCAAGCGGCTCGTCAAACAGCATGATATCGACGTTGTCCACCATCACTCCCGCAAACGACACGCGCTGCTTCTGACCGCCGGAGAGCTCGTGCGGCGAGGCTTTGAGCAGATGTCCCATGTCCACAATGTCTGCGACCTTTTGCACCGTCTGCTTCATATGCTCCTGATCCATGCACTCGTTTTCCAGTGCAAAGGCAATATCCTCTCCCACGGACAAGCCTACAAACTGTCCGTCCGAATCCTGTAAGACCGTACCGATCTTTTTCGACAGGTCAAAAATATTGCTCGCCTTTGTCTCTATGCCGTCCACTTTGAGCGAGCCTGTGATCTCGCCTTTATAAGAAAACGGAATGAGCCCGTTCAGGCAGTGTCCGAGTGTACTTTTTCCCGATCCCGAAGGTCCGACAATCAGCACCTTTTCACCCGGATATATTTTCAGATTGATATCGTAAAGCGTCGGCTTGGACTGGCTGAAATACTGAAAGCCAAAGTTTTCAAATGATATAATCGGCTCCATGTTACCTATCATCCTTTATTCATAAACTAGTTTTGGTGCCTTGCGGATCGCTAGTTTCCACGAAGTACCGGTTCCGATATTATATGCCCGTGCAAAGCTACCCTGATTGATCGCTA
This sequence comes from uncultured Eubacterium sp., assembly GCA_934320655.1. Lineage (GTDB taxonomy): Bacteria > Bacillota > Clostridia > Lachnospirales > Lachnospiraceae > W0P33-017. Next base: position 44,664 of record CAKRFN010000018.1, on the reverse strand, counting down.
CTGCCATGCAGTCCAGACTGTTCACATATAGCAGCGGCTCTCCGACATATACATCCGCGAAGCTCTTTGCATAGGTGATAATATTTTTGTACAGTGTACGTGTTCCGTTCTCGATACTGATCTCCACCCGGTCTCCATGATTGATCCCCAGCTCCAGAAAGCTCTCGCGGCTGATATTCGTCCACAGGGAACCAAATCGTACATCTAATACATCGATCGTTCCGGTGATCACATCATTTTCCTTTGTCGGGCTGACCGTCGGCAGCTCAATGACGCTCTCCACATCCACCTGTGGTCCGACACCTGCAAAGTCAATGACCCCGCTCGCCAGGCGCGCACCGGTAAACACATAGACATCCCTGCCGTGGAATGTGTAGCTCTCTCCGGAATTCGGCAGCCGGTTGACAGACTCGTCAATGACACGTGCCGCCTTGATTCCGGTCATTTTCTTGACATGTGTCAGTGTACCATTATCCGGAGTGATGATGTACTGTCCATCTACAGTCTCTACGGCAATACTCCGGCGCGTTGACCCGACACCCGGATCTACCACGCTCACAAATACACTGCCCTTCGGCCAGTAGCTCACCGTCTGGATCAGGCGGTAAGATGCCTCCCAGATATCATACTGCGGGATCTCATGCGTCAGATCAAAGATCTTTAACTCCGGGTCTACGGAAAATGCCACGCCATACATCGCACTGACTGCTCCATCAGCAGTACCGAAATCTGTCTGTAAAATCAGTGCTTTACTCATAAATATTCCTCTCTGTTTCTCATTTTATCATACCAACTGCTATTCGGAGTAATCCGACAACAGCCGAAAATGCGGCCAGTATGTAAACATTGCCTTGCCAAGTATCTTGTCGCGGCTGACATACTCATAGGAAGTGCCCTCCTTTACGGAATCGACCAGTCCGTTATCATATGCCTCCTCCGACCAGTAGCGGGCATCTGCGGATACGTTGCGGTTGTCACCGAGCATCAGATAACAGTCATCGGGCACCTCAAACTCATAACCGTCGTTGGCGATCACCCATTCTTCCGGAAGATAATTCTCCTGCAAAGGCTCTGTCGCATCATCAATATAGACCTTTGCATTTTCGATCCTTACAGTCTCTCCCGGCAGACCGATGATCCGCTTGATATAATTTTCTTCCTCGTCCACCGGATATTTGAAAATCACGACATCAAACCGCTCCGGATCGGAAAATTTGTAGGCAAGCCGGTTGCCAAACAGCCGGTCCCCCGGCGAAATCAGTGTCTCCATTGAGGAGGACGGTACGACCGAATTAACGAGTACCACACGTGTCAAAAAGAAAGAAATGATGACTGCTGCCACCATGACCTCCACCCAGCTGAGCAGTTCTCGAAGCAACAACTGCTTTTTCTCCTCGTCCGCCGGTGTCTGTTCCGGCTGATCGACCTGCGTCTGTGCCAGTGTTTCCTGTGTTTCTTTTTCCTGATTCATTTATCTGTTATAATTCCTTCCTGATTCTATTTTAACTGTGCCAGCAGCGACGTTCCAATCGTGCCCTCCGGCATACGGACACCGAAATTATCCGTGATCGTAGCCCCAATCACTGCAAAAGTGTCGGTCTGCGGCAGCTCCCCCGCGCCCTCAAACGACGGCGAATATGCTAAAAACGGCACTTTTTCTCTCGTGTGATCCGTACCTGTGTATGTCGGGTCGTTCCCGTGGTCTGCCGTTAAGATCAGCAGATCATCGTCGCGCAACAGCGGCAGCAATTCGCCAAGCTTTTGATCAAAGCGCACCAGCTCCTGTCCATAGCCAATCGGATTGCGCCTGTGCCCCCACAGCGCATCAAAATCGACCAGATTCACAAAGCAAAGTCCCGTGAAATCACGCGCTGCGATCTCAATCGTCTGCTCCATGCCATGTACGGAGGAATTCGAGTGATTGCTCTCCGTAATGCCCTCGCCGACAAAAATATCGTTGATTTTCCCGACGGAGATCACATCAAATCCCGCATCCTTTAACGCATTCAGTGCGGTTGCTCCGGTCGGCTTAAGCGCATAGTCATGACGATTGCTCGTGCGGACAAACTCACCCTTCTTTTTTCCGACATACGGGCGGGCAATGACACGCCCCACGCGCCACTCGTCGCGCATCGTGAGCTCCCTCGCGATCTCGCAGTAATGATAGAGATTGTCCAGTCCCATCGTCTCCTCATTGCCGCAGATCTGTAGCACCGAATCCGCAGACGTATAGACGATCATCGCACCGGTTGCGATCTCTTCCTCGCCCAGCTCGTCGAGAATCTCTGTTCCGCTGGCTGCCTTGTTGCCAATGATCCGCCTGCCACAGCGCTGCTCCAGCTCCTCGATCAATTCTTTCGGGAATCCGGTCTCCGTAAACGTAATAAACGGTTTTTTCGTCTCAATGCCCATCATTTCCCAATGTCCGGTCATTGTGTCTTTTCCGTTGCTGCGCTCACACATCGGCATATAATAGCCCATCGGCTGTTCTACCGGAGACACCTGCTTCATAGGCTTCAGATTGCCCAGACCGAGCTTTTGCAGATTCGGCAGTTCAAACGGCTCGCCTGCTGCTGCCATGCGCTCGGAAATGTGTCCCAGCGTATCGACACCGACATCGCCAAACCTCGGAGAATCCTCCATGGCTCCCATTCCTACCGAATCGAGTACGATCGTAAAAATACGGTTATATTTATGATTACCCATATTACTCAAACCTTTCTAATTTTCCGGCTGCTCCTGCGCCTTTACAAGCTTTACGATACGGCTCGTCCCTAAGCGGACCGCACCCAGATCCATAAACTTTTCTGCATCCGCGATACTGCTGATGCCTCCGGCTGCCTTCATGCGCACACCCGCGCCGATATGCTTTGCAAACAGCTCGATATCGGCAAACGTTGCTCCGGCGGTCGAAAATCCGGTCGAGGTCTTGATAAAATCTGCGCCGGACGCGGTCACGATCTCACACATTTTGATCTTTTCCTCATCCGTAAGCAGGCAGGTCTCGATGATGACTTTTAAAATCCGCTCCCCGCATGCCGCTTTGACCTCGCGGATCTCGTTTAACACGTAGTCGTAATTTTTCGCCTTTAACATGCCGACATTGATGACCATATCGATCTCGTCTGCGCCGTTTTCTACGGCATCCTTTGTCTCAAATACCTTGCAGGCGGTCGTATGGTTGCCGTTCGGGAATCCGATCACGGTACATACCGGAATCTCTCCCTGCATATAATCTGCTGCCTGCTTCACATAACAGGGCGGGATGCAGACAGACGCGGTGTGGTATTTCATCGCATCATCGCAGATCCCTTTGATCTCCTCCCAGGTGCTCGTCTGCAACAGCAGCGTGTGGTCGCAGACCGCCAGTATCTCTTCTATTTTTCTACCCATCAGTTATTTTTGCTCCTTTTGTCAAAATATTATTCGCCGCTCAGCGTCCCCGGTCCAAATCCACAGGGAAGCAGCTCCTCCAGCGTATAAGTCTGCGCAACCCCATCCTTTGTGCCGAGCACCACGCGAAACCGCTTCGGATCGCAGAACTCCATCATGACCTGTCTGCACACGCCGCACGGCGCACAGACCTGCTCCGGCTCCAAAGTATCATAGCCGCCGACGATCGCGATCGCCGTAAACGCGCGCGCGCCCTCACTGACCGCCTTAAAAAAAGCTGTCCGCTCCGCACAGTTCGTCGGTGTATAGGCGGCGTTTTCTATATTGCAGCCCTCGTAGACGGTTCCGTCCTCCGCGAGCAGCGCCGCTCCCACCGCCCAGTGGGAATACGGTGTATATGCCTGTTTTCGCGCATGCAGTGCACATGCGACTAATTCCTGATCGTTCATGCTATCGACTCCCTCTGACATACAATGTTCACCCTTGCGATTAAAACCGCTATTTCTGCTCCTGCGCATCCTGCGCGATCAGCTCGCGGAGCGCCTCAACCGCCGTGAGGATCGCCTGCTCGGTATCATGTACCTGTTCATTGGGAAGTCCCTGCTTTGCGCGTTCCTGATTCGCGATAACCAGAAAGCACGAACCGACTCTCACGCGCAGAAAGCTGCCCGCGATAAACAGCGCAGCCGACTCCATCTCCGATGCGAGACATCCCATGCGCAGCCACGCCTCCCATTTGTTCTGCAGCTCATAGCTCACCGGCATCACCTCCGGCTCATGCTGCCCGAAAAACGAGTCCTTGCACTGTACCACACCGATGTGATAAGTGATTTTCTGCTTTTTCGCGGCTTGGATCAGCGCATTCATAACGGTCACATCCGGCACCGCAGGATACTCGATCGGCGCGTATTCCCGACTCGTTCCCTCCATACGGATCGCCCCGTTTGCAATGACGATATCTCCGCCGCACACCTGCGTCTGCATACCTCCGCATGTGCCGACCCTGACAAATGTATCCGCACCGACCTTCGACAGCTCCTCAATCGCGATCGCCGCAGAGGGACCTCCGATACCTGTCGATGTAACACTTACAGGCACCCCGTCGAGGGTGCCTGTATAAGTGACGTATTCTCTGCTGTCTGCGATCAGACGCGCATCGTCAAAATATTTAGCTATTTTTTCACAGCGCTTGGGATCACCCGGCAAGATCACATATCTGCCGACATCGCCCACTCCTACCTGTGTGTGATACTGTTTTCCTGAACCTTCCGTATAGTCAACCATACAATACCTCCTGAATCATGTTCTCACGTACCCGGCCAGCAAAGTGCCCAAGTACCGTCTGAACAGTAATCTCAAACTGTGTTTCTTCTGATATTTATAACAGGTATGTAAAAAGTATAGTATGATCCGACTATAAATACAAGTTTAAAATTATTTGTTACTCTTGTTATGTTTCTCGAAAAACTTCTTTGTCTCGGCTACAACGACACCGTTCAACGCAAATAATGCAATCATATTGGGCAATGCCATCAGACCATTAAAAATATCTGCGATCGTCCATACAGCACTGACTGTCATATAGGGTCCGATAAATACTGCCAGGATATATATCCAGCGGTAGATCTTTACATGCTTCATATTTCCACCGCTCAGATACTCAAGGCAGCGCTCACTGTAATAATCCCATCCAAGAATCGTTGTAAATGCAAAGAATACCAGACATAACATCAATACAAACGATGATACTTCGACCGGGAAAGGCAGACCATGCTGGAAAGCATAAGTCGTCACTGCGACTCCTTCCAAGCCCTCTACCTGCCATGCACCGGTCAGCACGATAGACAATCCGGTCAGTGTACAGATAACGATCGTATCGATAAATGTTCCTGTCATGCTCACAAGTCCCTGACGTACCGGCTCCTTTGTCTGCGCTGCCGCTGCTGCGATCGGCGCACTACCAAGACCAGCTTCATTAGAGAAAATGCCTCTTGCCACACCTTTCTGCATCGCTACAAACATACTGCCAACTGCACCTCCGGTAATTGCCTTCGGTGTAAACGCTGCGACTACGATCGTCTTGATCGCCATCGGTATCTGTGTAATGTTGCAGAATACCAGAATAATTGCAAATACAAAATAAATGATCGCCATAAACGGAACGATGATCTGGCTGACGCTCGCAATACGCTTCACACCACCGATCAATACGGCTGCCACACAAAATGCCAGCACCAGTGAAGCGATCACTACCGACCATGAATACTCACCTAAAAACGGAAGGATTTTCACACAGTGCGCATTGTTCGGATCAAAGAAATTGTTGACCGCACTGGCAATACCATTCACCTGACTGAATGTACCGATACCGAACAGACCGACACAGACGCCAAAAAATGCAAACACTTTTGCGAGCCATGTCCACTGTTTACCCATTCCCTGTTCAATATAATAGAACGGACCACCGAGACTGTGTCCATCCTCGGCTACGACGCGGTATTTGACCGCCAGCAGACCCTCGGAATACTTGGTAGCCATACCCAAAAAGGCTGCCACGATCATCCAGAACAGCGCACCGGGACCTCCGGCACATACGGCTGTCGCCACACCAACGATATTACCGGTACCGATCGTCGCACTCAGCGCCGTACACAGCGCCGCAAAACTCGAGATCTCTCCCTCGCCGCCTTCTTCGTTCTTTACCATCCATTTCAGTGCCAACGGAAGTTTTCTAACCTGTAACAGTCCCAGACGAACCGTAAGCAGTAAACCACCTGCCATGATGAGTACCATCAGCGGTACACCCCATACAAAATCGTCTACGACACCCAGAAAACCATTGATTGCTTCCCACATTGCTAAACTCCTGCCTCTCTTTATATAGTATTGTGTGTATTTCGATACTCTGGGAAAACATAAGAAATCTATTACTGTCCGCTCATAAACGAAAATATCCCATGTACAGACTCTGCGCATGGGAATAGAAGATATTGCAAATATAGCGGCAGGCAGACCAACGAATCGATCCACCTCCGAAAATGATATGATATCTTCTCTGTCCTGTTGCCTGAGAGATTCCTATGTGACACGCACATCTGTTGCCCCTTCGGCCCCTGGTCTTGATCCAGATGTCTCCAGAGAGTCGATCCATTTGCAGTTGCACCGGTGTGACCGGCACCTGAGAGTGTTACTCCTTCGGTAGACATTCGTCATTTTCCTGCAAACTTCATCTCGAAATTACCTACCTATTATCATAGCCCCTCTCTCATGTCCCGTCAACTGTTTTCTAATCCTTACAGGACATTTTCTATTAAAATAAGGCAACCGACGATCGTTCCGGATCGCCAGCCGCCCTATCATCACCTGTTAGCTTCTATTATTCTACGTCCTGCAACGCCTCAAAGTTCTCCTCACCGGTACGAACCTTTACGACCTTCGCTACATCATATACAAAGATCTTTCCATCTCCGATATGTCCGGTATACAGCGTCTTTTTGATCGTCTCGATCACACGATCTACCGGAATCTTAGCTACGACAACTTCCACCTTAATCTTCGGCAGCAATGTCGCATCCATCTCAACGCCTCGGTAATACTCGCCAGCACCCTTCTGGACACCACAGCCCATAACCTGAACAACCGTCATACCGGTTACACCCAGCTCATTGAGGGCTTTTTTCAGCTTGTCAAATTTAGACAGCTTGGCAATGATGACTACCTTATGGATACCACTCTTCAACTCAGGTACTGCTGTCTCAGCAGATACCACAGGTACCGCTGCATCAATCTTCGTCTGTGAAGCCTTCGCGTAATCTGCAACACCGAGATCTGTATTTTCATTGACATCCATTGTCATAGACATATCGCTGATTGCAAATCCTGAATATGCGGACGGAAGACCATGCTCGCATGCATCCAGACCAACAATTTCTTCTTCCTCGCTGACACGTAAGCCAACTGTTTTCTTTAAGATCACGAATGTCAATGTAATGGTGACAACGGTCCATGCCGCTGTGATAAACATACCTACGAACTGTAAACCAAGCTGTGTAAATCCACCGCCATAGAACAGACCTTCTTTAATTCCTGCCAGTGCAAAGCCGGGTGCGCTTGCTGTTGCAAACAGACCAACCGCAATCGTTCCCCATATACCATTCATCATATGTACCGCAACAGCACCGACCGGATCGTCTACATGAAGCACATTATCCAAGAACCATACACCGAATACGACCAATACACCGGATACCGCACCGATAATCGCTGCGCCTGCACAATCTGTGACATCACAGCCTGCCGTGATGGCTACCAGACCTGCCAGTGATGCGTTCAGAGACATAGACACATCCGGCTTGCCGTATTTCAGCCATGTAAATACCATACAAACAACGGTAGCGACTGCCGGAGCAACCGTTGTTGTCAAGAAAATAGAACCGAGTGTCGGTACATCGACAGCGGCAGCACCGTTGAATCCGTACCAGCCCATCCAGAGAATAAATACACCGAGTGCGCCGATGACTAAGTTACAGCCGGGGAATGCATTGACCTTAACGATCTTGCCATCCTTATCTTTTGTAAACTTACCGATACGGGGTCCTAACATTGCCGCACCAACCAGTGCACAGATACCGCCGACCATATGGATACAGTTGGAACCTGCATAATCGTGGAAGCCCATGTTGACGAGGAATCCGCCGCCCCATGTCCAGTGTGCCTCAACCGGATAAATGATACCGGAGATCACTGCCGAATAAATACAATAGGTCAGGAACTTGGTACGCTCTGCCATTGATCCGGAAACGATTGTTGCTGTTGTCGCACAGAATACGAGGTTAAATACAAATCCAGAATAACTGAAATTACCGTAATTTGTAAATACACCAAAGCCGGGGGTTCCGATAATACCTAAAATATCGGAGCTGCCTTCCGCTGCCGGCAACATGAGCGATGCGCCGATGATAAACCACATGACAGTACCGATACAAAAATCCATCAGGTTTTTCATAATGATGTTACCGGAGTTTTTCGCACGGGTAAAACCCGCCTCCACCATCGCAAAGCCTGCCTGCATCCAGAACACGAGCACGGCACCGATCAAGAACCAGACTGCGAAAATGTTGTCGTTGATTGCCTGTAAAATTTCCTGAGTCATAACTAAATCCTCCTTTTGGTATGTTTTCGCTGTCGTACCGGATATTGTCCGAATACAACAAAAAAGGCACTCAGGGGAATTCCCTAAGCGCCTTTGCTTATCTTGAAACCTATTATATGCATTTACCTTTTCCCCGTCAACGTCAAAAATAAACACAATATTTTTATGAATTTATAAAATTTTTGTTAAATTTGACTTTTTTGTACAAATGTTTTATCATTTGGTACGATTTCAAAACACCCTATAAATAATAGAAGGAGGTTCCATATGTCAGCTATTCCAAGCGATCCCGTTATTTTACTCAGCTTTTTAAATACAAAGCTGCGCGATTTTTATCCGGATCTGGACGCGCTGTGCGATGATCTGCAGCAGGACAAGACCGCACTCACGCAAAAAATCGCTGCCATAGGCTACACCTACGACAGCGACAAAAATCAGTTTATCTAATGGATCTGACCCATCTTTTCCAGAAATGCCTCTACATTGCCAGCGAGATCTCCCTTGAAAATACCGCTTCCGGATACGATCACGTTGGCTCCGGCATTCAGGAACTGATCGACATTGTCGATCTTGACTCCGCCGTCTACCTCGATATCGGTAGACAATCCCCTGCGCTGAATGATCCCGCGCAGCTCCCGCACCTTATCCAGTGTATACGGAATCATCTTCTGTCCGCCATAACCCGGATTGACCGTCATGATCAGCACCATATCGACCTCCGGCAATACATAGTCGAGCACGCTCAGCGGCGTGGACGGATTGAGTGCCACACCCGCCAGAATCCCCTCGCGCTTGATATCACGGACGACCTGATCCAGATGTGTACAGGTCTCCGCATGCACTGTCAGAATATCCGCTCCCGCATCCGAAAAATCACTGATATAGCGCTCCGGATTCTGGATCATCAGATGCACATCGAGCTTTTTCTTCGTCACTTTCCGGATCGACTGCAACACCGGCAGTCCCATCGAGATATTCGGCACAAACTGTCCATCCATCACATCATAGTGGAAATAATGCGCACCTGCCTGATCAATCATGCGCATCTGTTCTCCAAGCCGTGCAAAATCCGCTGCAAGCAGCGACGGTGCTAATATATTCATCGCATCCTCCTACTGTACCATTCCGGTTCCTGTTCCCTGTGCGGGAAGATCCCTGCCCGCACTGGCATTCATACACCTGCTGATGTATCCCAGATTGCTGCCTGCCGCATAGCCGGAATAGATCTTACCGGCTTCAATACCGGGTGTATCCTTGAGAATATCCGGCAATATCACCTGCGCATTGATCGTACCGGTAAATGTACACTGCGTCACAAACCCGTTTGCCGCATTCTCAGCTACAATACCGCCCGAATAAATCTCATACGAACATGTAGGAATATAGGTTCCGATCTGCATCTGCTGTGCAATCTCCACCGAAGATGTACACTCTACGATCGTTCCCGCATTGTTCAATGCCACGCCGCCCACTTTGAGCGCGGAGGGGGACACAACGCCTGTCGCATTGACCGTCAGCTTGCCGGACACGTTACAGCTCCGGATCTGACCTTTGTTGTACATAACGAGCATCGCTGCCTGATTGCCGCCATTACACAGAATATTTCCGTTGACCGAACAGCTTTCGATCGTTCCATTGTTGGTCATGGCGAACAGACTTCCTGCCGTATTGAGCACACAGTTGCTCAGGCTCACATTTTTGACCGTTCCCTCCGGTCCGATTGTTCCGAATACGGAATTATACCCAAACAGATTACTCATCTGATGTGACACATTCTCATATTTTCCGTCAAAAGTGCCTGTAAACGGCTGTGCATCGTCAAACAGCGCAGCCAGCACACTGTAGTTGAAATCAATGTCCGCATCCTGTACAAAATGCGCACCGTTGTAGTCACGGATCAGATACAGTTCTGCCAGATTGGACACACAGAACGGATTGCTCTCCGATCCATCACCCTTACCAAACGGCGATGCACCCAGTACGGATACGTCTCCGCCCATCGTGCGGTTGCCATCCGCTACGACTCCGTAACGGTAGCTGCCTGTGAGCGGCATCCCACTGTCATCCCTGCCATCCCATGAAAATGTGATTTTGCGTCTGGCAGCGACCTGTCCGAGCGAAAGCTCCCTCACAATGGCACCATTCGCATCATAGACTCTGAATACCACGGAATTTGCCTTGCGGTCGAGCTGGAACGCAAAGTTCATCGTATTTTCACCGACAACGAGCGTGTCTGCCCCGCTGCTGATCACAGGTGTCTGGAACGTTGCAGTCACCGGAAGTGCTTTCACTTTGACTTTTAACGTACAGGATTCATTATTTGCCGAATTAGTAAATTTAATCGTCGTGCTGCCGACCTTTTTCGGCACGATCGTGAGCGGCATATAATCGCCCTCCCACTTGCCGAATGTGACGGAGCAGATCTTTTTATCTGCAATCGACGCATTCACGGCACCGTTGACAGACAGATACGCTGTCACACTGCCGTTTTTCTTAATTGAGATCGAGGTCTTATCCAGCTTGAACGTGCGGTTGACATAGACCTTACAATTATAATTTTTCTTATTTAACGTAGCGGTAACTGTCGCATTGCCCGCCTTGAGCGCCTTGACCGTACCGTTGGAGGTGACTCTCACGACCTTCGGCGCACTGGATTTCCATTTCGGCTTTTTGGATGTGCCTGTCAGTTGGAGCTTAAAGCTGTCCCCGACGCACAGGCTCGCCGCTGTCCGGTCCAGCTTCACGGCTGCCTGCACAGGCTGTATATCCATGGAGATAAACAATACCGTCAACAGCAGTAATACGCGAAACATTACTCCTGTCTTTTTTCTACACTCTCTCATTTTTCTTACCCCTTATGTTGTCACTGTCTGCTTTTTCCCTATCAACGTCCAGCAACGGCTCCCCTTATTCCTTCACACGGGATTAGTTCTGTTTCTCTGCCTCAAGGCTGCGGTTCATCGCAGAGATCAGCGCATCGATCGACGCACGGATAATATCCGGATCGATACCGATACCAAAATACTGCTTACCATCCGCTCCCTGAATGCCGACATATGCGATCGCGCTCGAATCGGATCCATCCGTCAGCGCGTGCTCCTCGTAGCAGATCACCTCACACGGTGCCTCAAACTTCTCCGCAAACGCATTGCTGACCGCATCGAGTCGTCCGTTTCCGTTCGCCTCGACAATATCCTTGCGGTTATTAGAAATAATATTGACAGTTGCTGTGATGCCGTCCTCCTGACGGAAATGGCATCCCTTGATGTCAAAGATCGGCGTGTATTTCTTATACCGCTCCATGAAAATATCGTGAATCTGCTCCGCTGACAGCTCGGAATGGCTGTGGTCGGATACATCCTTGACTGCGTAGCCAAAGTCCGCACGCATCTTGTACGGAATCTTGATGCCGTATGCCTGCTCCATAATATAAGCCACACCGCCCTTGCCGGACTGGCTGTTGATACGGATGACATCGCTGTCATAGGTACGTCCGACATCCTCCGGATTGATCGGCAGATACGGCACGGTCCAGTGATCGGGATCATGTGTCTCGCGGTATTTCATTCCCTTGGCGATCGCATCCTGATGTGATCCTGAGAACGCCGCAAATACAAGCTTGCCGCAGTACGGATGGCGCATATCAATATGCATCTGTGTGAGGCGCTCATACACCTCTACCAGATGCGGCATATCGGACAGATCCAGTTGCGGATCAACACCCTGCGCATACATATTCATACCGAGCACCATAATATCTACATTACCGGTACGCTCACCGTTTCCGAACATCGTTCCCTCGATACGGTCTGCGCCTGCCAGAATACCCAGCTCTGCATCGGAAATGCCACAGCCTCTGTCGTTGTGCGGATGCAATGAAAGCACAACATGCTCACGGTTGTGCAGATGCTTGCTCACATACTCGACCTGCTGTGCAAACACATGCGGCATGGACATCTCTACCGTTGCGGGAATATTGATAATCGGGCGGAAATCTTCACGCGGCTCCCAGATATCGAGCACTGCGTTACATACATCCACCGCATAATCTACCTCTGTGCCAGTAAAACTCTCCGGACTGTATTCGAATACAAAGTTTCCTTCGGTCTCATCTGCCAGCTCCTTGAGCAGCTTTGCGCCGTCGATTGCAATCTGCTTAATCTCCTCCTTTGACTTTGCAAATACCTGTTCACGCTGTGCCAGTGAGGTTGAATTGTATACATGTACAATGACCTTTCCGGGCGCACCCTTGACTGCCTCAAAGGTCTTGCGGATAATATGCTCACGCGCCTGTGTGAGCACCTGAATCGTCACATCCTCCGGGATCATGTTCTTCTCGATCAGCGTGCGCACCAACTCATACTCTGTCTCAGATGCTGCCGGAAAACCGACCTCGATCTCCTTGAATCCGATCTCTACGAGCATCTGGAAAAACTCCAGCTTCTCATCCAGACTCATGGGCTCGATCAGCGCCTGATTGCCATCGCGCAGATCCACGCTGCACCAGATCGGTGCTTTATCTACATATTCTTTCTTTGCCCAGTCCATGCAGACCTCGGGGGGCATAAAATAATTTCTCTTGTACTGCTTGTAATCAAACATCTCTTATCCTCCATACCATATGGACAGCTATTTATTTTTCTGACAGCTACCCACATTACATATATTGCTTATCATATCACACTTTTGGAAAAAAGCCAATAGGTTCCGGGCGGGACAAAGTCTCAAATAGTCACAGGTGTTCGCGGAACGTTCTGTGTGATAGGAATTTCCTATCACGCAAAAAAGGGCTGACACATCTACATGTCAGCCCTCGTCTTTTTCTTATTCTTCCGAACCAGTTCCAGACTAGTTGGTAATGGTCAGCTCTGTCTCTTTGTCAAATACATGCATTGCGTTTGCATCAAATGCCAGCTCTACCGTATCGCCGTAACGGGCAGGTGTTGTAGAAGATACGCTTGCAGTCATCTTTGCTCCGCCTACGTTGAAGTATAACAGAACCTCTGCACCTAACAGCTCGTATCCTGTAACCTCGGCAGTTACCTTGCATGCACACTTAGCTACATCTTCCTTATCATCAGAGATGTTCTCCGGTCTGATACCAAGTACAACCGTCTTTCCGTCATAGTTGCCATCGATCAGCTTCTGTGCCTTTGCCTCAGGTAATACAACTGAGAACTGATCAAAGGTTAAGGTTACTTCCTTACCGTTGATCTTGCAGACAGCATCTACAAAGTTCATCTGAGGTGATCCGATGAATCCTGCTACGAACAGGTTATCCGGCTGTGCATATAATCTCTGGGGAGAATCTACCTGCTGGATGATACCATCCTTTAATACAACGATTCTGGTACCCAATGTCATAGCCTCGGTCTGATCATGTGTTACATAGATGATCGTAGCGCCCAGCTTCTGATGTAATGCAGAAATCTCGGAACGCATCTGTACTCTTAACTTTGCATCCAGGTTTGATAAAGGCTCATCCATCAGGAATACCTTAGGATTACGAACGATTGCACGACCCATGGCAACACGCTGTCTCTGTCCACCGGAAAGAGCCTTCGGCTTACGGTCTAATAACTTCTCCAGATCAAGGATCTTAGCTGCCTCACGAACCTTCTGGTCAATGACATCCTTGGGAACCTTACGCATCTTCAGACCAAATGCCATGTTCTGGTATACGGTCATATGAGGATACAGCGCGTAGTTCTGGAATACCATCGCGATATCACGATCCTTGGGCTCTACGTCGTTCTCTAACTTTCCATCGATATATAACTCACCGGAAGAAATCTCCTCCAGACCTGCGATCATACGAAGTGTGGTTGACTTTCCACATCCTGAAGGTCCTACGAAGATGATAAACTCCTTGTCCTCTACCTCGAGGTTGAAATCCTTAACAGCCTCAAAACCGTTGGGATATCTCTTGCAAATATTCTTACATGATAAACTTGACATTTCCTTGTCCTCCTAAAATAAAATATGTTTTTACTTTCCCTCAAACGATGTATGTATCGTTCTCTTCTCGCTGTAATTACTATACAAAATCTCAGGAGAATTTGCTATGCACGGATTACCTAAAGATTTTTCTTTTTTCCCGTCGGAATGACGAAACATCCCCGACGGCTTTCCGTCATTCTGTCAAAACGACGGATCAGAAGCGGAAATCCCTGCTGCCGTGCTCGATCTTCGCCAGATTATCCACGACGATGCCACGCACCTTCTCATTCGGGATATTACCCAGCTCCTTCTGGATCAGCGCCTCGCCAATCGCACGCGTTTCAGGCTTCGCATAATCGCACAGATACTCCTGCAGCGTCATAAGTGCATTCGGATGACAGCAGTTCTGGATCTGCCCACTCTTGCACAGGGACATGAAACGGTCTCCGGTGCGTCCCTCGCGGTAACATGCGGTACAGAAGCTCGGAATATACTCCTGCTCCATGAGCCATTTGACGACCTCGTCCAGCGGACGGTTGTCGATAACGTCAAACTGTGCGGAGTTCTCCTCCTCCGGCTCCTCCTCCACATAGCCGCCGACGCTTGTTCTGGAGCCGCCGCTGATCTGTGAGATGCCGAGCTGCAGCACGCGCTCGCGTGTCTTTTTGCTCTCTCTCGTGGAGACGATCATTCCGGTATAAGGCACTGCGATACGGATGCAGGCGACGATCTTTGCGAAAATATCATCGTCGATACTGTTGTCAAACGCACTCGGATCGATGTCATCCGCATGGCGGATACGCGGCACGCTGATCGTGTGCGGTCCGACTCCGTGTACTGCCTCGAGATGCTCCGCATGCATCAGAAGTCCCGCAAACTCATAGCGGTACATTTCCAGACCGAACAGCACGCCCAGTCCCACATCATCGATGCCGCCCTCCATCGCGCGGTCCATCGCCTCGGTATGATAAGCGTAATCATGCTTGGGTCCTGCCGGATGGAGCTGCTCATAGCTCTTTTTATGATAAGTCTCCTGAAACAGGATGTAGGTTCCGATACCCGCATTTTTCAGTCTCGTATAGTTTTCCACGGTCGTTGCCGCGATGTTGACATTCACACGGCGGATCGCGCCGTTTTTGTGCTTGATACCGTAGATCGTCTCGATACTCTCAAGCACATACTCGATCGGATTGTTGACCGGATCCTCGCCCGTCTCAAGCGCCAGTCTTTTATGTCCCATATCCTGAAGCGCGATGACCTCTGCACGGATCTCGTCCTGCGTCAGCTTTTTGCGGGCGATATGCTTATTTTTGATATGATACGGACAGTACACACAGCTGTTGATACAATAATTCGACAGATATAACGGCGCAAACATAACGATACGGTTGCCGTAAAAATCCTTTTTGATCTGCTTTGCCAGCGCGTAGATCTGCTCGTTTTTATCCTCCAGCTCACAGTCGAGAAGAACCGCAGCCTCGCGGTGCGTCAGTCCCTTGCGCAGCTTTGCCTTCTCTAAGATCTGGTCGATCAGCTGCGCGTTGTTTTTGTTTTTCTCCGCATACTCCAGCGTCTCTAAGATCTCTCCATCATCAATAAATTCTTCTGCCTTACTTGATTTCGGGTTGTACATAATACCATTCCTCCTATTTATAATCTCCGCGGTCACTGACTAATTCATAGCCGGTAGACGCGATTCTTTTTCCTAAACAGTTGACACATTCCGCAGCCTCATCACCGGTGCAGATCTTATTGTCATACAGTAAATATTTTTTGCGGACTTCTCCCGGAGAGAGGTTCGGCATGACGACGTTTGCACCCGCCAGAATGCCCTTCTCACGCCCTCGCGGATCGATCGTTCCGAGCGCCGTCGTCGCCGGCAGCAGCACATGTGGCTGCATGAGCCGGATGATGGCAAGCAGCCGCAGCGTCAGCTCAAGCCCACCTTGTGGCTCGTCCGCAAACGGTGTATCGTGATGCGGCACAAACGGCCCGATCCCGACCATATGCGGTTCCAGTTCATGGATAAACAACAGATCCTCCACCAGACAATCCGGTGTCTGACCGGGCGAACCAACCATAAATCCGCATCCGACCTGATAGCCGATCTCCTTGAGCTGCCACAGGCATTGCTTGCGGTGGGACAGACTCAGCTGCGGCGGATGCAGCAGCCGGTAATGTGCCTCGTCCGCGGTCTCATGCCGCAGCAGATAGCGATCCGCTCCCGCCGCAAAAAACGCCTCGTAGCTCTCCCTCTCCCGCTCACCGATCGACAGGGTAAGTGCGCAGTCCGGATAACACTCTTTGATCCGGCGCACGATCTGTACGATCCGCTCATCGGTGAAATAGCCATCCTCGCCGCCCTGCAATACAAAGGTGCGGAAACCGAGCTCATAGCCGTTTTTACAGCAATTCAGTATTTGCTCCTCTCTCAATCTGTAACGTTCCGCATGCGCAGCACTACATCTGATCCCACAATAATAGCAGTCGTTTTTACAGTAATTCGTAAACTCGATCAGCCCGCGCATGTAGACCGCTTTCCCGTATACCGATTCACGTACATGGCGCGCCCGCTCAAACAGATACGCATCGCTCTCCGCCTGTTCACAGGTCAACAGCGCTATGAGCTGCTCCCGCGGCAGGATGTGATCTGCTTCCAGCCGGTCGATCCACTGCCTGATCTGTGCAATAGGATATTCATTTTCAGATACCGGTTCAGTCCTGTCTGTCATATTTTTACCTGTCGTTTCCTTATCGTTCATTTTCTTCCCAATCATTTCTATATTTGTCAGTTCTCTATTCGTCATCCTGCCGCACTCCGCCGCGCGCACGGTTCAACTGTCCCATTGCATATACTGCCTGTCCGAGCGCGATTCCGCCGTCATTTGCGGGCACCAGCCGATGCGTCAGCACTTGAAAATCCGCCCGCTCCAGCCGTTCCTTTGTCAGTTCTGACAACAGCCGGTTGCAAAAACAGCCTCCAGACAATGCCACCACGGAAATCCCTCTCTGCGCCCGTAGCTGCTCACACACCGCTAAAATGCCGTCCGCGAGCGCCTCGTGGAACGCATATGCAAGTGTCTCCGCCGGGCAGCCGTCCAGCCGCGCCTCTACGAGCCACAGCAGCAGATCACCGTCATCCAGCCCCACAAAACCATCGGCACGTGTCCGTAGGATGAGCGCCGGATGCTCCGGTCTGTCCATGCCGGACTCCAAGACGCTCTGCGCCGCATATTGCAGCGCCGTTGCCGCTTCACCCTCGAACGTGGAACATCTGCGCACACCGAGCAGCGCGCTGACCGCATCGAATAACCGTCCGGCACTCGTGGAAACGACACAGCCGACACCGGCGGCGCGTGCCGCGGCGAGCATATTTACCTCTTGTGCGCTGCACAACCCCAACTGCTGTGCAACCGTCGCCGCCTGCTTTTCGTCATACCGTTCCAGCAGCATGGACAGCGCGATGCGCCATCCCTCCTTAGCGGCTGCATCGCCCCCCATCTGCACAAAGGGCTTGAGACTTCCCACACGTGTAAAATCCGCCTGATCCGCGATCAGAAACTCACCGCCCCAGACCGTGCCGTCCGTTCCGTATCCGGTGCCGTCAAACGCCACACCGATCACCGTCCGGTCAAGCGCATCATGCTCTGCCATGCAGGATAAAATATGTGCATAGTGGTGCTGCACGCCGTAGACCGGCAGATCAAGCGTATGTGCATACGCGACTGAACGGTAATCCGGATGCAGATCACATGCAACCGCATCCGGCGAAGCCTCAAACAGCTCCAGCATCCGCCCGCAGGTCTCCGCGAGCGCCTGTTCCGTGCGCAGATCTGACAGATCACCCACATACGGCGACGGATAGAACAATTCATCCTTTCCAACGCAGAATGTATTTTTGAGTTCCCCGCCGACCGCCAGCACCGCGCCCTTCCATCCCTGCGAGAGCGCAAACGGCAGCGGCGCATAGCCCCGCGAACGGCGCAGCAGATACCGCCGCTCTCCGTCTGCCTCCACAACCGAATCATCCGCGCGGATCAGAATATCCCTGTTATGTGACAATACAATGTCACAAAGCCCAGCCAGCGACTGCCGCACCTCATCATCATTGCGACAGATCGGCGCCCCGCCGCGGTTGCCACTCGTCATGACAAGCACATCGGGAAACGGTGTCTGATCCGGATCTGTGGGATCATTAAAGAGCAGAAACTGCAACGGCGCATACGGCAGCATCACACCAAGCGTCGGATTGTCCGGTGCGACTGACGGCGCAATTCGCTCCGTGATCCGCCTCCGGCAGATCAGAATCGGTTTTTGCGGGCTGTCTAACAGCCGTTCCGCCTCATCATCAATCACGCAGATGCACTTTGCCGCAGCCGGATCACGCGCCATGACCGCAAACGGCTTGGCGGGGCGGTTTTTGCGTTTTCTGAGCAATGCAACCGCAGCCTCATTGCCCGCATCACAGCACAGATGGAAGCCCCCGATCCCTTTCACCGCCGCGATTCCTCCGGCACGTAAGACCTCCCGCGTGCGCCGGATTGCCTCCGCCCCGCGCACCTGCGGCTCATCCATCAGATATACCTGCGGCCCGCAGTCCGGACAGCACACCGGCTGTGCATCGTAACGCCTGCTGCCCATCGTGGTATATTCGTCCGCGCAGCGCGCACACATCGGAAAATCCGACATCGTCGTGCGTACACGGTCATACGGCATCTGCTTTAAAATCGTCAGCCGCGGACCACACGCAGTGCAGTTGATAAACGGATGCAGATATCTTCTGTTTTGCGGATCATATAATTCCTGTTTACATGTGGGACAAATCGCGATATCCGGAGACACGAGAATGTCCCCGGACTGTTTGCTCTGTTCTACACTATCGATAATAGAAAATCCTGTAAATGAGGTCAACGGCTGCTCTGCCGCTTCTATCTTCCATATGACAGAGCGCTCCGGCGCCGCCGTTTGCAGCTCTGTTTGAAATTCGGTCAGTGCCTGCGGCGTACCCTGTACGATGATCTCCACATAAGAGCCTCTGTTACAGACCGATCCGTACAGCCCGCGTCCAGCCGCCAGACGGCTGACAAACGGGCGGAATCCCACGCCCTGCACAATCCCATAGACACGTATTTTTCGTTGTTTCATTTATTTCATCAACTCCGGAAATATCTCCAGTGAACGCCTGAGTATGCCGTTCATCTGCGCAATCGCCGTACCGTAATTCGTCACCGGTATATGCTGTGCTGCCGCCTGCTCCATGCGCGAACGCACCTCGCGCTCCGTCAGCATACAGCCGCCACAGTGAATGACGAGCGCATAATCACCGACATGCTCCGAGAAAGCCTTGCCGGACGCAAATGTCAGCTCCAACTGCTTTCCAGTGTAATTGCGCAGCCAGTTCGGTAGCTTCTGTGTTCCGATATCCCCGCACTGTCTGTGATGCGTACATCCCTCGCAGATCAGGACACGGTCGCCGTCCTTTAATTCATCCAGCTTCGCCACGCCGGACAGCGCCATCTCCAGAAAACCCTTTTTGCGCGCCATCAAAATCGAAAACGAGGTCAACCGTACCTCCTCCGGCACGATCTTCATCACCTTTCCGAACACCTGCGAATCCGTAATCACCAACGCCGGTGGTGTGCGCAGTTCTTCAAGCGTCTGTGCCAGCTCGGTCTCCTTGACCACAAGCGCACGCGCATCCGCATCCAAAATATCCCGAATCGTCTGCTGTTGGGGCAGGATCAGCCTGCCCTTCGGTGCCGCCGAATCGATCGGAACAACGAGCACGACGAGATCACCCTGTTTCAGCTTGTCTCCGATCAACGGAACCTGCTCCGCCGCACCCTTTGCCAGTGCGCCGATCGCCTCTTTGAGTTCATGGATGCCGGTGCCGCATTTCGCGCTCACCGATAGCTGGCGCTCCACCGGTATCCCTGCCAGTTCGACCGCAGGCACACCGACGTCCGATTTATTCCACGCAATCAGATACGGCAGCTTGCGCTCTTCAAACAGCGCGAGCAGCTCACGGTCTGTCTCATGCGCTCCGCGCGCCGCATCGATCACCAATACTGCCACATCGATCGTGCGCAGCACCTCCCTCGTGCGCGCCACACGCTGTTCGCCGAGTGAACCTGTATCATCAAATCCCGGCGTATCCACAATCACCACCGGACCGATCGGCAACAGCTCCATCGCCTTTTTGACCGGATCGGTCGTTGTTCCCGCCGTGTCACTGACAACGGACAACTGCTGCGCAGTTACCACATTGACAAGGCTCGATTTACCTGCATTCCGGCAGCCGAAAAATCCAATGTGTACCCGGTCTGCACTCACTACTTCATTCAGTCCCATGCTCTTTTCCTCTGTAATTTTGTGTAAACAACGATTGAAAACCTATCCCCACTATAGTATATTCAACATATTTTTACAATTATCCAGCACATTTTCCATGTGTAAAATGAAATACAATCGGTAAATCCCATACCCTATAGCTGCCACCAGCACCAGCCGCAGCACCCAGCGGATGATCCAGATCCACGCATGTCTGCCGATCTTTCCCCTTCTGATCCACGCGCCCATCTGTGCCGCTTTCGCCTGATTGCAGCGATAACATGCCGGCACCAGATTTTTCTCGCTGTTGAGATCATCGATCCCCTGTCGGCGCAGCTTTTTCTGTAACGCCGGATCACGCGATACCTTTGCGACCGGATAGAGATGGTCGACCGTCACGCGCTTTACGGATACCGGCCTGCCGCAATACGCACAGAAATAAAAGCAGCCGAGCACCGGATCGTGATGCTTCAAAAAACG
Organism: uncultured Eubacterium sp.; assembly: GCA_934320655.1. Taxonomy (GTDB): domain Bacteria; phylum Bacillota; class Clostridia; order Lachnospirales; family Lachnospiraceae; genus W0P33-017. The sequence goes on along the minus strand of CAKRFN010000018.1, from coordinate 23,369 downwards.
TGCCCGATAGCCGGAGTCCCGCGTGCCGTAGCGGTTATCAATATAAAATTTCAGATGGTTCTCCCTGCAATACTCCTTCAACCGCTCCAGTCTGCGCTCGGAGATCAGCCCTCGGTACTTTTTCGCTTCTCCCCGGTCGAGCCCGAAACGGCGCAACCGGAAGTGATAGCGGAGCCTGCATTTCTCACGGCAATCGACAACCACCGGTATTCTCATATGTGTATTCCTCTCTGCCTGACTAACTATTTACCTATTATAGTTTTCTGCTAAGAGAGCGTCAATCCTGTTTGACTGGAAATTTTTATAAAACCTCTTGCATTTTATCTGCGGCTCTGGTAGGATAATCAGGATGCATCCGCATGGTTTCATGCGATAATTACATACGCCATATCCGGCGAGACAGTTCGTGACCATCCTGTCTATAAACAAAACTAGGGATTGAGAGCCGTGAGGCTTTCTGTTTTTGATGGGCACAGGGTTGTGTCCTTTTTTATGCCTAAAATTAAACCCACGAAAGGATACCACTCTCATGTCCGACACCTTCGATCCGGTGCGCTACAGCATCATCACTGAAAAAAATCCGCGCGAAATCATCATGCTGCGCGGCAGCGGCTGCAAATGGCGGCGCTGTAAATTCTGCGACTATCACCTCGATTTTTCGCGTGATGAGTCCGCGAATTATGCGCTGAACCGCTCGGCACTCGCACACGTAGACGGCAGATATGGCAAGCTCGAGGTCATCAATTCGGGCAGTCTGATGGATCTGGACGAGGCGACGCTGACACTGATCCGCGACATCTGTCTGGAAAAACAGATCCGCGAGCTGCACTTCGAATGCCACTGGATGCACCGGAACGAGCTGCCCGCCTACCGCGCATTTTTTACGGATGCCGGTATCACAGTCAAGGTCAAAATCGGCGTTGAGACCTTTGATGCCGATTTCAGGGAGCGCATCCTCGACAAAGGCATTGATGAAAGCGATCCCACAGTGATCGCCGCAGGCTTTGATGAAGTGTGTCTGCTGTTCGGTCTGACCGGACAGACCGTCGATTCCATGCGTAGCGACATTGAAACCGGGCTTGCCCATTTCGAGCGCGTCTGCGTGAACCTCATGATCGAAAACACAACACGCATCAAACCGGACGCAGCCGTTTTGTCAGAATTTATGGCGCATGTCTATCCCATCTACCGCGATGATCCCCGCGTAGATATTCTATTAAATAACACCGATTTCGGTGTAGGAAAGGATCAAAACAAATGAATGAATTATTACTGATCGGGTCACTGATCGTGACCTTTTCACTTGTACTCGTTTTCTTCCGGCTGTTCGGAGAGACTGGTCTGTATTGCTGGACGGTACTCGCCACGATCGCCGCGAACATCGAGGTATTGATCGTCGTGAATGCCTTCGGCATGGAGCAGACACTCGGAAATATCCTTTTTGCATCGACGTTCCTCGTGACAGACCTGCTCAGCGAGTTTTACGGCAAAGAGGCATCCAACAAGGCGGTCAACATCGGTATCGCCTGTTCGCTCACATTTATCGTGATCTCGCAGTCATGGCTGCACTACATCCCCACTGAGAGCGATTTTGCAATGCCCCATATACAGGCGATCTTCTCGAACACGCCGCGACTGATGCTGACCAGCTTTGTCGTATATGCGATCTGCCAACGCTTTGATGTGTGGGCATACCACAAATGGTGGGCGTTTACCACGAAAAAATGTGGAGATTCCACACGTTTTTTATGGCTGCGCAACAATGGTTCCACGCTGATCTCGCAGCTGCTCAACACGTTGCTGTTCACATTCGGCGCATTTGCGGGGACGTATCCGCTGCCCACACTGATCTCGATCGCGTGGTCAAGCTATATCATTTTTATCGTCACCAGTCTGGCAGACACACCGGTCATGTACGCGGCAAGATATATGGTAAACCACAAAAAAGAACGTGCGTAAATGCACGTTCTTTTTAACGTTTCATCACTGAATTTCCATCATTGAGCTGTACCGGAAACCGATAGGAATAGTTTCTGGTCTGCCACTGATCATCCTCGATCATGCGCAGCAGATTTCTCCCTGTGACGCGACCCAGCTTGTATTTCGGATGAATGACAGACAGCACCTTAATCCGGTCTACCTGCTGCAGTTCCGCATCATCAAATGAGATCAGTGACAGATCCTCCGGAACCCGTATTCCACGTTCCTCCAGAAACTCCATATAATATTCTGCCACCTCATCATTATACATGACCATCGCTGTACATTCTTTCGTTCTCCGATAAATATGCATCAGTCCCTTTTTGCCCAGCTTTTCTTCCATATCCTTTGTCGAATACCACCGGACACAATCCTCATCAAAAGGGATTCCATAATCTGACAGACATTGAATATAGCCTTTATACCGTTCAATGCCCTGCATATCATCATACTTAAAGATCGCCCCGATTTTTCGATGTCCATACTCAATCAGCATCTTCGTAGCCTCATAAGCAGCCTTCGCATCAGCCATCTCAACACTGTCAAAGGTCTGGTTGGCATAATGATTGTGAATAAATAAGGTCGGCAGATTACGCCTGCGGATCTCTTCATACAGACGAATATTCGGATTTGGGAACGCGGAACGCGTTCCCTCAATAATCAATCCTGATACCCGGCGCTTGAACATGCCCTCCAGATAGAGAGCCTCAGCATTCAGGTAATTTTTCGTGACTGCCACCTCGATGTCATACCCTTTTTCCTTCAATGCAGACTCGATACCATCATACACTCTCGGGAACAGATAATCGGAATAGTAGCTGAGCAGCAATCCGATCCTGGGTCTTTCCTCATCTGAGGAAGATCCCTCGTACGCCACATACGTTCCGCTGCCGCGGACGCGGATGATCAGACCCTCGTCCTCAAGTTTTTGTAACGCCGTGCGAACCGTCTGTCTGGAATATCCGAACTTCTTCTGCAAGCTGGTCTCAGATGGGAACTTATCCATACGGTTCATGACACCACTCGTAATGACCGTATGCGCCCAATGATACAATTTTTGATATTTCAAAACATCCTGATCCGTGTTTCGCATAGGCACACCCTAAATCTTACTTAATTACCTGAATAGATTCACGATCCGCAAATACTGCTACGAAGATCAGGAATACAATACCCTGAATGAGCTGCATCATCTGTGTAGTGAATCCCATCATCGTCAGACCACTGTTCAATACAATGTACAGCAGAGAACCTACGATGATATTCTCAAAACGAACCTTTGCTCCACCGGAGATCGGCATACCACCGAGCACCAGCGCGATCAGAATCTGTGTCTCTAACTGGTTACCACCGGAGGATGTTACCGAACCGACCTTGATAACGTTGATAAACGCTGCGAATCCGGTGATTGCACCTGCCAGTACATAGATCCAGAACTTCATGCGGTCTGTACGGATACCGGAGAACATCGCTGCCTTCTCACCGGCTCCGATTGCCTTTAAGTATGTACCGAATTTCGTGAAACGGAAGATCACAAATCCGATCACCAGAATCACAATCGTACACGTTACCTTGAGTGCGGTGCTGTCATAATTGATCAGGCTTGCTGATCCGGCTACCGGTGAATTTGTCGTTAAATACTTGATAAATCCACGGAATAAGAACATCGTACAGATCGTAACAATGAAGGATTTGATCTTACGGTATACATAGAAGTAACCGTTGATTGCTCCGATCGCCGCACCAACTGCGATACCTCCAACGATTGCCAGAGGAATACTGACCTTGGATAACATACATACTACAATCGATGCGATTCCTAAAATTGATCCCTGGGAGAAATCCAGACCGCCCATTGTCATGATAAAGAATACACCCATCGCTGAAATCATCGTTACATATACCTGTGATAGTACCAGTGACATATTTCCCATCATTCTGAAGTTCGTCAGAATGTTGAATAACAGGAATACCACAACCAGTCCTACGATCGGCAGAAGCGAACGAACCAGCGACATCTTTGATACTTTTTTGAGCTCCTGCTCTTTTGTGTTTGCACTTGCTTGACTTGCCATAACTGCCTCCTTATACCATCATCGAAATCAGACCATTCTCATCCAGATGCTCATCGCGCCCCAGTTCACCGCTGATCTTTCCGTCTTTCATGATGACAATACGGTCACACATACCGATCAGCTCCATCAACTCTTCTGAAATCATAATGATGGACTTACCATTTTTTCTCATCTCGTTCATTAACTGGTAGATGTCCTGTTTTACCTTGATATCAATGCCTCGTGTCGGGCTGTCCAATACGACAATATCAGAATCTTTTCCGATCCATCTTGCCAGAACGACCTTCTGCTTGTTACCACCGGACAGGTTGGAAACGAACTGATCGACATTGACCATCTTGACGGACATCTGCTTTGCATATTCATTGGCAAAATCACGCCGCTTTTTGTCGCTGAGGAAAGGTCCCTTTCCTGCCAGCTCATCGAGTGACGGCAGACAGATGTTATCGCCGATACTCTGGTTTAATACTACAGACTCATTATCACGATCCTTTGATGTATAAGCGATGCTGTGCTTGATCGCAGTCGGAATGTCGTTGATCTGTGTTCCATCTGCCAGTGTCACGCTACCCTCACGGTCATAGGATGCGCCAAAGATCGCTTTTCCGATCTCATGCATACCTGACTCAGACAATCCACCAAAGCCAAGGATCTCTCCCTTATGCAGATCGAAAGTCACATCCTCGATCAGACCGGGAACCGTCACATTCTTTACAGATAATACAACTTCATCCGAAATCGTCTCGCCATAATCGGAACGATAGTAATCTCCGGTCACTTCACGGCCTACCATCAATTTCTTTAATGCATCCTCATCTACATCCGCACTCTTGACCGTATCGATATAGACACCGTCACGCAGAATTGTGATCGTATCAGACCGCTCAATGACTTCCGGAAGGTCATGTGAAATGAAAATAACGGTATTTCCGCTCTCACGGATACGATCCATATGCTTATACAGCTCCTCACGGCCTTCCTGCGAAAGCGCAGTCGTCGTCTCGTCGATCACGACGATCTTCGGGTTAAAATAAGTAGCCTTTACGATCTCTACGAGCTTACGATCCTCGAAGTTATATACATCGATCATATCGGATGCCTTGATGCGGTCAAAACCATACTGGTTCAGCAGCTCCTGTGCCTTGCGATTCATGGCATTCGTATTCTTTAATCCCAAATGTACGAACTGATCCTCGTGACCGAGAAAGATATTCTCTGCAACGGTCAGTCCTGACAATGTACCCAGCTCCTGTACGATGATGGATACACCTTCCTCATTTGCCTCTACCTGATTTTTCGGATGGATCTCCTTTCCATCCAGAATAAACTGTCCGCTTCCGATGCTGTAGATACCTGTCAGCATATTGGTAAGGGTAGATTTTCCGGAACCATTCTCTCCGATCAGCGCGTGAACTTCACCTTTGTTGATATCAAAGGATACGTTCTGAACGGCCTTGGTAATACCAAAGTTCTTGCATAGATTTTTTACCTGTAATCTTACTTCACTCATTGCTGTCTTCCCCCTTTCATTACTTGACGATCTCGCCCTTTGTAGCCTTGGTTGTCACAGTAATGATAATAAGCAGTGCCAGTCCTGTGATAACGTCCTGGATTGCAGTCGGAGCTCCGAGTGCGATAAATCCAAAGAAAATAATATTGATCACGAACTCACCGATGATGATCGCCGGCAACGGCATACCGTACTTCTTGAACGCCATACCAAAGAAACATCCCATCGTAGGTACGAAGTTTCGGCTCATGGATGCCATACCTGTTACAGCGACCATGGATGAACCGTAGCTGATCGTTAAGATCGCCATAACACCGAGGAATGCACCACTTAAAATGAACGCAAGCACCTTGTACTTATTGACATTGATACCCATATTCTTTGCAACGAACTCGTCACTGCCGATCGCATAGGTATAGGTACCGATCTTTGTGTAATTTAAGAATATGTAAGCTACGACGCATGCCAGCAGCGCCAGAATGATGTCTCCGGGCATCTGTCCGAATGCACGCAGGTCTGACGGTAATGTCTGCTCCACACCGCCTGCAATATAGTTTGCGAGTGACTCATATATCAAAGCAAGACCGGTCGTAACGATCATGGACGGAATACGAAGCTTGACATAGAACACACCGTTCAGCGCGCCGACAATCGTTCCGGTAATGATACATCCAACGATCAGTCCAAAATATCCTAAGTTAAATCTGGTAGCCATTACACAGCCCACGATTGCAGACAGCATGATATTGGCACCGATTGAGAAATCGAACATTCCCATAACCATTACAAAATAGAAACCTACCGCTCCGACAGTCGCGATCAGACTCGCCTGAAAATAATTCAGCATGTTTGAAAATGAACCGAAGTTATGCGGAGTCAGGATTTTAAAAATCAACCACGAAAGTACAACCAGACCGCACAGGATGAGATATCCCATTGCTTTCCCCGAAAGTTTTTTAGTACTCATATCATCTACCTCTTTTTATCGTCATTTCTGATTAAGAAAAGGTGGCATTGCCATTGCGACGCCACCTTTTCAAAGTTATTTTCCGCTATTCTATCTCTTATTTACCGGAACGTGCAGCCGCATCTTCGATAGAAACGCTCAGTGCGGTCTGCTTCAGCTCGTCAAGACTCTGATTTGACATCTCAACCAGCTCGTCTGCAGTATAGGGAAGCTGCTCTACGAAGTACTTCTCATAATCTTTGTAATCATCTGCTGATGATACATACAGGTAAGGGAACGGAACGTCCTCAAACTTGCCTGCGAAGTCTGTGTAGTTACCCTTGATTGCATTGTAAACCATCATGAAGGAAATCAGAGGATCACAGTAATGTCCGCCTGACTCACCAGCCATAGATCCGTTTGCAAGTCTCTCACCAAGGTCAGGTAAGAAGTCTGTAGAAACGATATCGATAGAGTCTGTCTTGCCGGCACGCTCTACTGCTGCGATAGCTCCCTGAAGAGGATCTCCGCCGCCGCCTGCAGGAATCAGTGCATCCAGTGTAGGATCTGCTGCCATCAAAGCTTCTGCTGCCTTTGAACCACCCTCAGAAGTAGTACCAGCGTACTGGGGCTCAGAAAGCTTTGCCTGATCATCGGGATGATCTGCGTTCCACTTCTCAACGCCAGCCTTGTAGCCTTCCCATCTTCCAAGCCATGTAGCATCTCCCTGCTCCCAACCGATCAAACCGATGTTACGGTCGCCGTTGTTCAGAAGGATGTTTACAAGTGCCTCACCGTTTGCCGGCTCATCTTCATGAACGGCACCGATGTAGTAAGCGGAATCCTTAGCTGCCTTGTAGATATCTGCGCTGTTCTCCTCGCTGATAATACGGAAGAACTGTGACAGATAAACTTTGTTATCATCACAAGTCTTAATTGCTGAAGTCATCTCTGTATCGGATGAGTTACAGATAATGATACCCTGGCATCCTGCTGCTACTAACTGCTCTACAGAAGCTGTAACCTTCTCAGATACGTGACCCTGATCAACATACTGAACCTCAACTCCTAAAGCATCTGCTGCTGCGTCAAGGATCTTCTTACACTGAGAACCAAGTACGTCTGTAGAAGACCAGATAGAAACACCAATCTTGATCTTGTCAGGTGCTGTGGTTGTTGCAGCTGCATCTGCATCTGAGCTCTGAGCTGCATCGCCGCTGTCGCTGCTTGCCGGCTCAGCTGAACCAGATCCGCAGGCTGTCAGTCCGACTACCATTGTTGTAGCCAAAAGAACTGCGGCTACTTTTTTTAAAATCTTTTTCATACACATGTTCCTCCCTCTAAAATGTGTTTGTTTTGATAGAACTTATTATAATCACTTGTCCGGTATTTTGCAATAAAATACAACCATTTTTCTTTCTAAAGTTGTATTGTTTATATCGATTTTATAGGTCAAAAATTCATAGTTTGTTCATTTTTTGTACATAATGCCGACTATTTTTCAAATTTCATTCAATTATTCCTGTTTTTTTGTGCGTTTTGCGCAGAGCATCTGTACTTTTTTGACCATGTACAATACAACTTTCTTTCTCTCTCTACCTTGTATTATTTGTATTCTCTGGTCGTGAGAATAATGACGCTACGCGGTTCCAGATCATAGCGTCCAGCAGTGATCAGCTCGTTCAGAGGCAGCGCTCCCTCGCGCGCGGTGTCCGCAATCAGCATCCACTGTCTGCCCGCAGGCGCGTCCGGAAAACTTGTTCCAAGCTTTTCCCAGTAGGTGTTCACGCCGACAAATATCAGATCATCCCCGCCCTTGTCATCCCGTCCTGCGTACAATAGTCCGATCAGACGCGCATTGTTGCCGCAATCCGCATTCCATGCCCTGCCGTGATGGTAGGAGATATCCGCAAACCCACATGCCGCCGGTTCAGTCGGCTTACGCAGCACCGGATGTGCCTTGCGGAAGTGGATCATAAACTGTGCAAATGCGTAGATATCCGCATATTGCTCCCTTCGCCCCCAGTCCAGCCACGAGATTTCGTTGTCCTGACAGTATGCATTGTTATTTCCGTACTGTGTGTTGCAGAACTCATCACCCGCATAAAACATCGCGGGGCCGCGGCTGCACATCAGTGTCGCAAACGCATTTTTGATCATCCGCCTGCGCAGCGCTTCGATCTGAGGATCCTGTGTCTCACCCTCACAGCCGCAGTTCCAGCTATTGCCGTTATTGTCTCCGTCCGTATTGTCCCAGCCGTTTGCGTCGTTATGTTTCATATTATAGGTGTACAGGTCATACAGCGTAAATCCATCGTGACAGGTGAGGAAATTCACAGACGCGCTCTGTCCGCGCACGAGCGGATCATAGATATCGCGCGAACCGGTCATGCGTGCCACTGCTGCCGGAGCCATGCCGTCATCCCCCTTTAAAAAGCGGCGCATATCATCGCGGTATCTGCCGTTCCACTCCGCCCACCGGTTCCAGCTCGGAAACGTGCCGACCTGATAGAGTCCGCCCGCGTCCCACGCCTCGGCGATCAGCTTGACGCCGGAAAGGATCTGGTCAAACGCCATATTCTCAAGCAGCGGCGGATTCTCCATCGGCGCGCCGTTCTGATCCCTGCTGAGAATCGATGCCAGATCGAACCGGAAGCCGTCCACGCGGTACTCCACGACCCAGTAACGCAGGCAGTCCATGATAAACTGGCGCACGATCGGGTGATTGCAGTTCACACTGTTGCCGCAGCCGCTGAAATTATAATAATACCCCTCCGGTGTCAGCATGTAATAAATTTTATTATCAATTCCTTTAAATGAAAACGTCGGTCCAAGATCATTGCCCTCTGCCGTATGGTTAAATACGACATCCAGTATAACCTCGATCCCATTCTCATGCAGCTCGCGGATCAGGCGCTTGAGCTCGTCGCCCTCATGGTTGTGCTCCTGCACCGAAGAATAGCTCGTATTCGGTGCAAAAAAACACACCGTGTTATAGCCCCAATAGTCTAACAACTGCCTGCCGTCATGCACACGCGCAGAATCCATCTCGTCAAACTCAAAAATCGGCATCAGCTCGATCGCATTGACACCGAGCGCCTTCAGATACGGAATCTTTTCACGGATACCCTCAAAGGTGCCGCGCGCTGTCACTCCGGAAGACGGGCTCATCGTAAATCCACGCACATGCATCTCATAGATGATCAGATCCTCCAGCTTGTTTTCAAGCTGCTTTTTTGCGCCCCAGTCAAAGTTGTTTTCCACGACACGCGCCTTGTAAATATGCTCGCCCTCGAATTTTTCGCCCCACACACGCTGCTCCGTCACGGCACGCGCATACGGATCGAGCAGAATTGCACGTTTATCAAAACGGTGTCCGCGCGCCTCATCGTAAGGACCGTCAAACTGATAGGCATACTCAAAATCCTCAATATTTAAGCCGAACACAAACATCGAATAGGTGCTGCCGATCCGGTAATTATCCGGAAAAGGCAGTCTGGCATACGGCTCCCGCGCTCTCGGATGAAACAGCAGCAGCGTACATCCGGTCGCATAATGCGAGCTGATTGTAAAACTCACACCGCCCTTGCCCTGCACAGCTCCGTTCGTGCGGTAAAATCCCGGCCGCACCTGAAACCCCGCGATCTCGTCCAGCGGTTGTAATCTATGTCCCCACAGGCTATCTGATTCATGCACTTTATTCAACATCTCCACTTGCCTCCATCTGTTCTATCTCGAATTCCTTCCCTGATATCATATCATAGGAAAAGCCATGACAATTTGGGCAGCTGCAATCATCCGTACCATGTGCATCGAACGCAAACTCCCTGCCGCAATCCCGACAGCGGAACACGATCGGTGTCAATGTCACGAGCAGACGCGCATCCTCCGCCGGAGTTCCCTTTGCGATCTTTTCAAAATAGTGCTGCATCCACTGCGGTTCATAGCCCTGCATCACGCCGACCTTTAAGGAAATCGTGTGTATCTTTGTGAGATGCTGTTGCTCCAAGCCCTGCAATGCCAGATTCAAAATTCTGGTAGCCACTGACAATTCATGCATAAATCATCTATCCTTTTCCGTGGTATTGATTTTTCTATTATACTATACACAATTCTCAAAATAAAGAGCCGCTTGCGGAGCATTTTGTGGGATAGGCATTTTCTATCCCACAAAAAAAGGAACCTTTTCGGTTCCTTCTCCTGTTTCACCTTATTTTATTCGGGTGCCGTAACCAGATTTGCCTTAATCAGACACTTTTTCAGCTCTGTGCCGACAATCACGATCAGCACGATCTTCACCAGATCAAGTCCGACATACGGGAACACGCCCGCAGCCATCGCCTGCGCAAACGTCAATCCGTTCAGATATGCCAGCCATGCGCTGCCGAACACATACGCCACCGCAATTCCAAGCACCATTCCGAGCGCCGAGATCAGACGGTTTTTCCACCAGCGGTCAATAAAAAATCCACTGATCAGTGCCGTAAAAATAAATCCGATCAGATAGCCGCCGGTCGGTCCGAACAGCTTCGCCGGTCCGCCTGTGTATCCGGAAAATACCGGAAGCCCCACCAGACCGAGCAGCAGATACAGCACCATTGCCACCGTTCCACGCCACATGCCTACCGCGTAGACCGCCAGATAGACACCGACCATCGTCAGCGAGATCGGCACCGGACTAAACGGCAGCGGAACCGCAAGCGGCCCGAGCACGCAGATGACTGCCGCCATCAGTGCAGTTAATGTCAATTCCTTTGTTTTCATATTCATAACAGATTCCTCCATTCACCCAGATCAGTTTTTTATCTTTGGACATTGTAAACGATCCGCCCTCGATTGTCAACCTTGTTTCATAAATTGGTTTACATTCTTTTTTGTATTTGCACGATTGCGGAATTGGAGTATAATAGTCGGTAATAAAAATGATCTTAAAGAACAAGGAGGATCTATCATGAAATTAAAAGAATTGCAGGATGCGATGATCGCCGCCATGAAGGCAAAAGACAAATTCAGAAAGGATGCGATCGCTGCGCTCGTATCCGCAGTGAAAAAAAAAGGCATTGATGCCGGATGCCGGGACAACATTCCCGATGAGATGGCAAACGAAGCGATCTTAAAGGAGATCAAATCTGTCAAGGAGCAGATCGACAGCTGCCCCGCAGACCGTACCGAGCTGCTGGAAGAATACAAAAAACGCTATGAGATCATGAGCGAGTTCGCACCGAAGCTGCTCTCTGCCGAGGAGGTATCTGCGATCCTGCAGGAGAAATTCGCCGATGTGCTCGCCACGAAAAACAAAGGTCAGATCATGAAAGCCGTCATGGGTGAGCTCAAAGGAAAAGCCGATGGCAAAGTCATCAATCAGGTCGTTGCCGAGCTGACAAAATAGTCCCTTCCACGATTTGTTTCCGTTTCCATTTCAATCCTATTGCGAATTTGTTACAGAGTTGTTACAATTCTTTTTGTATTCGGCTGATACAAATATCACAATAAGGAGGACGAAACTATGTGTTTTAATTTCAATAGCTGTTCCGAGTTATTCTCTGCACTTTGCAGATATTTTAAGCTCGGTTGCTAACAACTGACACCCCATTTTTTTCATATTCCCCGATCACAGGATGTGGTCGGGGGTTTTATTTTGCAATGAATTTTTCCCAAAGTCTACGCGATCCACCACGTACCATCCGCCGCCTGATACAGACTTCCGACTTCCTCGGAAAGTATATTCCCATTATAATCTTTGACGATCACTTTATCGTAATAGTGATACTGGTCGGTCGCACACTGTGCTTCTTCATCCCAGCCTTCTTCGATCCATTTTTCAATATATATTTTGCCGTCCTCCATGAAAGCCACGCTCTCCTGCGGACTGACTGGAAATGAAATCCGCTCCGGATAATAGCATTCAAACGTCCGGTTCTGACTGATCACATGTACTGGATTTCCGATCAGACGCAAATTGTACAGCTCCACAGCTTCGGTAGACAACTCTGTCTCTTTTTCCGGAAGTTCTCCCGGAATGTAACGATACAGGATGATTTTCTTCTCATCATAATCGCCCTGCAAAAAATAGTACCATCCCTTTGCATAGACCGGATTGCTATATACAACATTTCTCTTTTTCGAAAACGGCTCATAAACCGCTCCTGTCTCAAAATCATAAAACAGAATCACCGAGCCCTGATAGCCGCCCGCCTTCGACCACTCAATCAGATCATAAAAATCATTTGTATCCGAATGCGCATAGGCAAGCCGATCCTGCCCGATGATTTTTTCTATATATCTGCCTGTCGTTTTTTCAAAACGTCTGACCATATCTGTTATCTCTCCCTGTTGTTTTTTCAAAACGTCTGAGCTTATCTGTTATCTCTCCCCATCGTAATTCTGACCTTCGTCAACCGCAGCAATGCACGATTCCATTGTCCGGTCAGCGTGAGTAGATATCTGATCGCTCCCCATCGTAGATCATCAGTCGGATGTCCGTTCTCTCTGGAACGTCCGCATGACAGCCCACGGTATATTCTGTATCCGGCTGTATTTGCTTCAAAACGGTTACTCCACCTGCTGCGATCTGTGCCGTTTGCTCCTTCTGCGCATTTGCCAATAAATATACTGTAATATCAAAATCGTTCTGGTTTTGAAGCGTCAGCACACCAGTACCGGAAATCACCCGCTCATTACTATATGTAATAACATAAGAACCATCGCCCGATTCATCCTGCCACGAAACCGAACAATCCCACTGATCTGCCGTCTCAACCGACTCCGATTTGGAACATGCACACAACAACAGCGCACAAACCATTGCAAATACCAGACAATATTTTTTTCTCATGACAATCACCTTCCTCACACTAAACCGCCTCTTGTATGTACGCAGCTAATTTTTCTCCCATATACTCATATTTCTCTATCTCAACACCCATAATATATGGCAATTTGGTATACTCCTGCGGATAACCCTCATACTGCGCCTTGTAGATGTTGAGTATCCTATCCTCATCCGGAATGATAATCTTCGTGTCGCTCTCCTGATAAATGCCGATGCAGCATTCCTCCAGCGCGACATCACTCGCTATAAAAGTAAACCAACTCATGGTGTTTCTCCTAACAATAATATTTGATTTGTCGCAGCATAGTGCCGGAGATCATCAAACCGATTTCAACCCGCGCCCCTCATGCGAGGGGCGACTGCATTCCGTGAATACTGGACGGGGCTGTTCCAATTTCAACCCACGCTCCTCATGCGAGGAGCGACTGCAAAGACCTTGCAGGACAAGATCAATACGATCATTTCAATCCACGCTCCCCATGCGAGGAGCGACTAACTTACATGATCGCAAATGTGTCAAGTACCGATTTCAATCCACGCTCCTCATGCGAGGAGCGACAGGCAGAAAGCAAAAGAAGATCGTCAAAATGAAATTTCAATCCACGCCCCTCATGCGAGGAGCGACCTGATCGTACTCATAGACGATACAATATTACCGAATTTCAATCCACGCCCCTCATGCGAGGAGCGACAGCTACCAACAAGCTTTTGGTATGTGTAGATAATATTTCAACCCACGCCCCTCATGCGAGGAGCGACTAAGGACGGCAAATGGGCAACCAGTGACAAGTCGATTTCAACCCACGCCCCTCATGCGAGGAGCGACTTCAATCGATTAAATTATTAGGGGGATATATAATATTTCAACCCACGCCCCTCATGCGAGGAGCGACTATCACTAAAGAACTGACCAGTGTTACCGTTGGATTTCAACCCACGCCCCTCATGCGAGGAGCGACCGACCTGATCGCGTGTATTAAGGGACTGGTAGCGATTTCAACCCACGCCCCTCATGCGAGGAGCGACACCGCGTTAGATGGTATTCAGTCTAGCGTGTCTGATTTCAACCCACGCCCCTCATGCGAGGAGCGACGTATCTGTACATGGACAACGTCGATCTGACACCAATTTCAACCCACGCCCCTCATGCGAGGAGCGACTAGACCGCCAGATACGGTCATTGATCGAATATATTTCAACCCACGCCCCTCATGCGAGGAGCGACCAGATGGAAATGTGAACATATCTTTTTCACGTACTATTTCAACCCACGCCCCTCATGCGAGGAGCGACGGTTTGAGGGGGCACACTTTGAGGTAGCTAAAGATTTCAACCCACGCCCCTCATGCGAGGAGCGACAGCAATGAAAACCAAAAAAATAATTATCATTTCTTATTTTTTATTTATTCTTCTGATTTTCAACTTTCGATTTGGGCAGCATTACTAAATAACGGAATCTCCGATTGGTAATTATGCCTTTTTAGCAAGTGCGAACCTCCCCATACATTTATGTATGCTGCCAGTTCGCCGAACACAGCTACAACATCAGAACATCATTTTGCATATCATAAGATTCCTTTATACCATAATGCTCTACCCTGTTTTGATAATTGTTTCCGAGATCATAAAATCTGATACTATCCTGTTCTTCATCAATAATTTCCAATAGCTGTGCCTTTAATATTTTACTCTGACTATAGTCAACATGACATTCAAATACAGAATTTTGAACCCTCTGACCATAATTTAAACATATTTTTGCGACATGGCGCAATCGTTTCTGACCTTCACGGTCAGTAGTACTGACATCATAGGTTACCAGAACAAGCATTGTTACCTCCATAAAAACGGCGGATATCCATCAATATCTCCACGCAGATGCCTTGCGAGCAAAAGTGCCTGAACATGGGGAACCAGTCCCCAGTTGATTTTTTCCTTTAAATACGGATGCAGCAATTCTTTTTGCCTGTGTTTTTGCCATTCAGATAAAAACAGCTTTCTTCCGTCGTCTATGAGCTCGACCGCCCCACTTTGTGTAGCTATAAAATGCGTTCCTCTGATCTGCCTGTTATTGATGAGCGTCAAAACAAACCGATCAACCACTAATGGTCTGAGTTCCTCCATCAGATCGAGTCCCAGCGATTTTCTGCCCGGTCGGTCTTTGTGCATAAATCCGACAAACGGATCTAATCCCACACCCTGAAGCGCATGCGCACACTCATTCGCAAGCAGGCTATAACCAAATGACAGCATGGCATTGACATTATCTAACGGTGGCCTGCGATTTCGTCCCTCAAAATGAAAGGATTCTTTTTGATTTAAGATCATGTCGTCAAACACGGAAAAATAGCAGGCTGCTGCAACTCCCTCCAGTCCCCGGACCGCATCCAGATCTTCACCATTTTTTATCATCTGTAGATTGGAATCCAATTGATCGATTACACGCTCTAACTTTTCTTGGTCCACGCGTAGCGCATGGTCTCTCAGTGTGCGGTTCACAGACCATCTCGCATTATACACCTTTCCTATGATAAAATTCTTTGCGAGCCCGGTACAATACACATCCTGCTCTGAGCGCTGATATTGCTGTTTCCTGAGAAGTACATTTCCACGCTCCTGATTTCCCACCCTGCAAAGAAATCTTCCGTTTGGTGTATAAAATGCCATTCCAACATCGGATGCCACACATTTTCCCATCAGCGCAGGCGATGCCCCTTTATACGAAAACGAAACGATCTGTTCTAAATTATGCAACGGAAACTGCCCCAGCTTTTCTCCGCCATTTTCAACCAGCACCGTTTCTCCCTCCAGCGCCAAATATGCCTCCGGGTTCATGATATACAATGTATTAAGAAGTTTTCGCATCGTTTCCCAACACCTCATCTATGTATTGATTGACGGACTTTTCTACCGGCAACGCCGGAATACACAGGTTAATCAGCGAACATGCCCCACAACTCTTCTTACGCTTCGGCTTTGGCGTATAGCCTTCTTTCATATAATGATGCATTTCCTGTAGAGAGTTTTTCACTTCCTGACGCAATGAATCTGTAAATGCCACTTCCACCCGGCGTTTCGTTCTTCCATAAAATAAATACCCCATCGGAATCGTACACAAAAGCATTTCTTCCAGACACATCGCCTGACAGCAAAGCTGCAATTCATCTGCCAAATGTTCCTTTGGTGCCCCTGTCTTATACTCGATCGGAATCGGCTGCCATGTACCCGGATAATGAACTAGCGAAATGCCGTTTTCCTCACGGTGAAATTCCACCACATCACAGATACCACGCACACCCAATTCACCCGATGCCACCTGCAAGCCTCGAATCGTAATCACATCCCCACGTTTTTCCTTTTTGGATGCATCATGCGCATTCTTATGAAAAAGCATTCCATCCGTTGTACGTCCGTTTTCAGCCCACTGCTGCTCCACATGGATCAGTGCCCACTGCCGCCTGCAAAATCGAAAATGCTGCAACCCCGATAACATCAAATACTCATCTTCCTGATACATCAAATGCCTACTCTCTTTCGATCACAGATACACCCTGCGGAATCTTCTCCCTGTCAATCGCAACCACGTAATCCGTATATGCCCTTGCCGGTGACTGTGCCCCATCCTCAGCTCTTTTAACCTGTACCGCATCAAATAACTTATGTGCCGATGCATTTCCCAATTCCGAATCGTGTTTAAAAATAATTAACTTCCGCACAGCCATTTTTCCCCTTGCCGCGGAATGGTCATTTTCAAACATATTTAAAATTGCATCCCACAAAAGTTCCAGATCTTCTTCCGAAAATCCGGTTGTTTTTCGGGCAAGATTTGCCGATACAAATCCCTCACACCGATACAGTCCGTATGGAATGATATACTTATTTCCCATCTCGTTTGCTTTCTTTTGTGCATCGGATTCCTTTGTAATCGCAACACGCGTAATCGTAATCTCCTGCGGGAGCACCGGCTCAATACTCCGTGCAAAACCAAGCTGTACCGGGCCTCTGACCTGACCGTAATTTAACTTTGCTTTCTTAAACGTCGTCATGACTGCGCCAAACGTGCGGATGTCATAGAAATTTTTACACATCCAGTCCTGAATTTTCAAATCAATCTCCGGATCACTTTTCTTTTTTTCTGCTGCATTGCTCTCCGTCACACCAAGCGCTGCAAATCCCTCCTCATCACATTTGTTTAAAATCGCATGATCTTTAACATAAATGCGATAGCCCGCTGCATCTTCTTTGACCATCTCCACATAATTTCTGATTTTTCGCTTTAAACATACATCCGTCACCAGCCCAAGCTGTGTCTCCGCATCCACTCTCGGCATATTTCCGGCATCCGGATCACCGTTTGGATTTCCATTTTCCACATCAAACAAAACTACAAAATCGTACCTGTTTCTGATTACCTCGCTCATCTGTTATTCCTCCCCCTTCTTTTGTGACTTTTTATACCGTTCCTGAACCTGATGATAATATCCAAGTTGGAATGCTCCCCTCTGCGGCATATTTAAAGTTGCCGGAAAATCCTCAATCTTTTCCATGATCTCGCTCAGTTGCTTTTCATAATGCACACGCAGACCGCCGTCGATTTTCCGCAAATGCTTTTGTGCGAGATTGATTAAATTCGGAAATGTCGTCGCCGGAATTGCTGATGCACTTCCAAAAAATTTATCCTTGATCGTAGTTGAAATCCCCGGATTTGCCGATTCCTGTATCTGCTCCAACACTGCAAACAGACGCCCCAGCTGATATGCCGTATGTTTCGTTTCCTTGTTTAGTTCCACAGTCAACACCTCCTTTGGTACATCTACATTTTGATTCTTTAAATAATACGCTTTTATGATCGCCGCACGCACATCATTGATCTTATGGTCAGCGCGGATTCGCACGTCAATCGCATTGATGAGCGTTGTCGGATAATTTGTGTTGTTGATGATCGCACGTGTAAGCTCCCCTGCCAATACCGGAGAACCATTACCGTTTTCACGGAAAGTCTCCCTAAAAATAGCATAAAAAGGAATATTTTTTCTGCTGTCTCTGCTCCCACGGTCGATTTCCAACCGCTCCTGATGCTGTTTTATGTTTTCCACAAACATGCCAAAGGTGCCTGCAAAGAAAAACCGGACGGAAAGCCGCGCTGCATTAGGTGCAATTCCCAAAATATAAAACTGCATGGTGGGGTCTAATTGCTCTTGATTGTAGGCGATGCTTTTTCCCTCACACAGCTGGATGACCATATCATTTAATTCCTGCTCTGTATATGTCCCTTCCGAACCAAACAAAAACTCATCAAATGCCGAGCCATACTGGTCGTTACCGTCTAACGCATAGCACAAAACCGCCGTATCTCCCATATATTGTTGAAAGGACATCTGTTCGATCAGATGCTTTAATGCTTCCCCATAGGCATTCGCCGCATATTCCCCGACCGATGCGTTCTTTCCCTGCTCTTTCCCAAAAGAACAAAACGCCGGTGCATTATAGGATACCAACGATGCACCACTCGATTGTGCATTTTTAATTCCCTTAACAAGTGGATGCAAAACGGCAATGCGGTCTTCCTTTCCGGTCACCATACACCTGCCATGCTGTTCATCATCTTCTTTTGACAGATACTTCTGCCATGCCCCCTGCATCACGGGCATATCCTGCAAATAGGTTCCATGATAAGAAAAGATCAGATTTTCTCCCTTGAGCAGCTCCTCCTTATACTGCTGTATCTGTTCCTGCTCGCAGGCATGCACCACATCCCACTGCTCAAAAAACTTTAGCAGCACGGTTGCAGCTTCATCGTCAACATCCGCCAATAGCTTTTGATGAAGCTGTGCTGCCGCCTCGAAGCACTCGCGCGAGCGCTTTGGATTTCCTTTACTGTCGAACCCGAGAAAATAGCCCGCATGATCGCACAGAAAATTAGGTACCACACCGGAAGACCGCTTGACCCGCGTCGGCACCCGCATTTTTTTCGGAACCATTTTTTTACCATCCAGCAATTTTGATGACACGATCGTTTTCAGCGTCCCATCCTCACCAAGCTCCAGCACATAGCTGACGCGCTCACTGCTCCATCCGGCCGGCGCGAGCTCTCCACGCGCCATCAATCCTTCGTAATAGCTCACAAGAGACTGTAAGATCAAGCGATCACCTCCTCGCTGGTGACAGGCGGGACTACGATCACGCCATCTCTCATCACTGCCCGGAAAAACATTGGTCTGACATCCTCCGGGTCTGAATAATCCAGATCATACAGCATATATCCCAGATCCTTTTCCCCGCGCAGCTCTTCCACACACGGATACGTTCCTGTGGCTTCCTGAAAATATACCGGAAATTCCCTGCATCCGAAATACGGCTGATGATAATACTGTCCTTTCTGTAACCTTCTTTTTACAATATCCTGAAACTTTCCCGGATTATCTCCCTCTGCAGCGTTTTCTGTCATATCAAAATGTGCCGTTATCACATACCGGACATCCGTCAACAGAAGTGATGCCCGCTGCTGGATCTCTTTGGAGGCATCCAGATAAGGAATCGTTTTTCCCTTTTCCATAGCCGTCTTCATCACTCTGCCACTAATGGTCGCCTTGACCTCATTCCGCCGTATATTGGTAAATCGAATCGGCTGACACACCTGTATGCGATCTATCACCCAACGCATCCCCGGATGCCAGTAGATCGCCTCCAGAATGCCCCTTGCAGCAGAAGGCGTGATGACATCATAAGACACACGCTCCACTTTCATCTCTGGTCTTGTAAAAAGTGCATAATCCCCCCAAACCTCTAATTGAATCGCCACATAACCACCCCTTTCATATAAATAATGCCTGTCCTGTCTCTACTTCTAATTGCAGCCCTGTTTCTTCAGAATACAGACTCGTATCTACCAATACACCTGCCCCATTTTCCAAATCCCTGACTGCATGACATTGTAACAGTTTCTGATACTGATAGTCATACAGATTCACACTGTATAAACCAAGCCTGCGGAAGTCCTGTTTATTTGCAAATCCATATGTTACTGCCTCAATTTCTTTTTCATTGTCAGGTGTCTGAATATAGAGTGTACGCGTGTCATTTCCAATCAACTGAAACTGCTTTGCGATCGTCTCAAAACAGAACTTTTTCTGCGTGATCTGTTCTAAAATCTTTTTCTGATCAAGCACATCCTTCCCCTTCAGATAAAATAATTGTTCAAAATACGCTTTGACTGCCGCTTTTCCTGCAATATCATCAAAATTTTCAAATACATACCTGCTCGCTGCGATCTGCATGGAAAACAGTTCCGGTGAACCGCATGGCAGCTCAAACACATGGACAACGCTCTCTGACTGATCTCTTTCTCCTTCCCGATTGCATCTTCCACCTGCCTGCAACATAGAATCCAGCCCTGCCATCTGCCTGTAGACACATGGAAAATCTACATCTACCCCTGCCTCGATCAAAGACGTTGACACAACTCTGCACGCCTGTCCGTCTTTCAGACGTTTTTTGATCTTTTCCAACGCCCGCCTGCGATGCTCAGGATACATAAACGTCGATAAGTGATAGCTGCCCTCTGCATCCAGCTGGCTGTAAATGCTTTGCGCCGCCTTTCTGCTGTTTACGATACACAACACCTGCTTGTTTCCATTCAGCTCTGCGGCAAGCGCTTCCTCGCTGAGCAATCCTCTCTGACGGTATTGCACCCGCACAAAAACAGATTGTTCAAATAATTGATCCGGACATAGCTCGATACAATCTGCCTCTGGCATAAATTCTTTCAAAATAGGTCCTAAAGCAGGCTGTGTTGCCGTACACAGAACAATAGAAGCCCCGTAATGTTTTACCAGCTCTGTCATAATCTTCACACACGGTCGGATGAATGGAACCGGCAGCATCTGTGCCTCATCAAAGATCACGACACTGTTTGCAACATTATGAAGTTTTCTGCTGTTTGACGATCTATTTTTATAAAACGATTCAAAAAACTGCACCGCTGTCGTCACGATGATCGGCATGTCCCAGTTTTCTGTCGCTTTCATAAAAATAAGTGAATCCTCATCTTCTTTTATCTCGACCCCGGAATGATGCTCTAACACATTCTCGTTTCCTACAATCGTCCGAAACACCTCTGCGGTCTGTTCGATAATCGAGGTATATGGGATCACATAAATGATTCGCTTTAAGCCATTCGCCCTTGCATGCCGGATGGCAAATGCCAAAGAAGCCACCGTTTTCCCGCCTCCGGTCGGAACTGTCAGCGAAAATATACCGGGAGGGCTGTCCGCACCCTCCCGCATCACAGTCTCCAATATCTCACAGCGCAGCTGATTCAGTGTCGTCTTCGGCGGAAACCACGGTTTGATATAGGCATCTAACGCCTGTGTCAGCTCCTCCACACAAAATTTCTTTGAACGACGCTCCGCCCCATTCATAAAACGCTCCGTATCTAAAAAATCAGCATCCACCAGACAGGAATAGAGCATTTTGATCCTAAAAAACAGCTCCTGAACATCATCCGATACAAACGGCTTAAAATCCTTCGGATGTATCTCCGCTTTCCACGGATCATAATTTTCCAATTCACCACGCTTTGCACGATTCAGTCGGGCAAGCAGCGTCGTGCCTTCCACATCCGCACGCGTCCCACCGTCCGGCAAACCACTATGGTGCCCTGCAATACAAAACGCAGCCGCTATTTTTCTATTTTTTTGCGCTTCAAAGGCTCCTGCTGTAGCATGGTCGACACGCGGTCCTCCCAGCAATCTTTTCTGGAATGCTGCAGAAAATTTTCCAATATCATGCATTTGTCCGATATAACCAGCCTCCTCCTGCATGCCAAATCCTGCTGCAAAATCAGCCGCCAGCTGCGCCGTTCCCTCGGCATGCTCCCGGACGGTCTGCACACGACCATCCTTCGCAATATGTGCCAGATATGCCGATGCTTCCTCTTTCATTACTATCTCCTCTAAGATCTTTGAACAAATAAACATATATCTGTATTTATTATATCATGTGTAAGAACATTCGCAGTGCATCTCGAAAAATCTTCGATTTTCCTCGATGTCCGGGCATTCGCCCTATCACTCTCGATATATGCAGCCCTCATCATGCACGCATGATCGGGCTACATATTCTCGACTGGCACTGCTCATTGCCTGCGCTCATTATATCATAAAAAAGTTTGAGTATAGTCGATTTCAACAAATAGATATCAATATGTATACATTTTTTGTTATTTTTGTCAATAAGTGGCGAAAACACACTCCGGAGCCAACTGTTCTCACATCGCAAAATCAAGCTACGATAAAATGTGGGCATCAATCATACGCAAGATGAACGCTGCCGCAGGCGGAACAAAAATGTTTCCGAAGACCGCCGCTCTGATGGGCGATACTGAACATGTCGTGCTAGATGTTTACAATCATATTGTTAAGGAAAAGGAGGATGTGTCAAGCACACCGGAGTCTGCACTCGCACTGTGAAATATGAGACATTTTTGAGACATCTGCTTTTTAAAAGGTTTTTTAATGAAACACGGGAGGAGGGTCTGACCCTTAAATGCTCCAGTGGAGCATTTATCACGGGGGATTCGACTCTACGCTTCGCTCTGGTCGGCGCTAAACAGACGTCCACTGGACGTCTAGCGCCCCCCGACAACAAGTTGTCGTTGTTTCTATCACATGTCTCATTAAAAAACGAGATAGGAAAAATCCTATCTCGTTTTTTAATGAGACACGGGGGATTCGAACCCCCGACAACTTGATTAAAAGTCAAGTGCTCTACCAACTGAGCTAGTATCCCATATCCTATTGAATTGTGTGATTACTCACTAACCTGGGCTAACCAGATTCGAACTGGTGAATGCAGGAGTCAAAGTCCTGTGCCTTACCGCTTGGCGATAGCCCATCATAAACTGCCAGACACTAACACCGCATTCCAGCTACCAAAACTGATTGCTCAGAAGGTGGATACAGGGATTCGAACCCTGGGCCTCCAGAGCCACAATCTGGCGCGCTAACCAACTGCGCTATACCCACC
>CAKRFN010000017.1 GCA_934320655.1 uncultured Eubacterium sp. | reverse complement strand
TTTTCGTACCAGATACAGAGAAATGTCCATTCCTATGGCTCTTTCTTCTGAGATATTTATTGATGAAACACTAAAAATCCTTGATTTTCAAGGAAAAAAGACTTGACTATATAGGGAGGTGATTGTATATGGCAAAAAATTAGATATAGCTATGTAGTTAGGTACAAATGTGTACTTGCTATAATAGCTGAGTATGGCAAGGGTGTGAAATTTAGACGTTTGGGTTTGTAGAAATTTTCTAAGGGATGTGAAACGTATTTAGAAGTGGAAACCGAAATCGGTATGAAAATCATTGAAGAAGTGGTAAAGGAGATATTAGAATAATTATGGCATATATAGATTTTGTTTCTGATTTACATAAGGCGACAAAGAGAGATTATGTTGGTCGTGTAATAAATGCTGATAAGGCAGAATGTGCGATTGTTGCGAAGCAATATGGTTATGATTACTGGGATGGTGAACGGAAATATGGTTATGGTGGTTATCGATATGATGGGCGATGGAGGGCTGTTGCTGAGCGGTTAGTAGAGCATTATCATTTGAAACCGGGACACAAGGTATTAGATGTAGGTTGTGGTATGGCACATTTAATCTATGAACTTACACAGGTGGTGCCGGGGATAAAGGTATATGGGATAGATATTTCAGAGTACGCTTTGGCACATGCAAAAGAAGAAGTCAGGTCGAATGTCAAATATGGAAAAGCGCAGCAAATACCTTTTGGAGACAGAGAGTTCGATTTGGTAATATCACTTGCAACGCTACATAATTTGCGAGTATATGATTTGAAAAAAGCGGTTCAGGAGATAGAACGTGTCAGTCGTGGATATAGTTATATTATGGTCGACTCTTATCGAAATGATAGAGAGGAAATGAATTTGCTTTATTGGCAGCTTACTTGTGCTAGCTATTATTCAGTGGATGAATGGGAATGGCTGTATGAGGAGTGGGGATACACAGGTGATTATAGTTTTATTTTTTTTGAATAGAAATAAGGCGATGGTAAAGAACATGTGTTGAAGGAATTGGAATGTGATGGAAGAAAAAATATTGGAACCTTTAAAAAATACAACAAGATATTGCATTTTAGGCGCAACGGGATATATTGGCAGCTATTTGTATGATCGAATGAAAGATGATGGATTAGATGTAATTGGCTCATCTAGAGTTCCACAAACGTCTTATTTTAAATTTAATGTTCAAGACGGGGACTATTGTCCGCAGGAATTTCTTGAGGATAAGCGAAAAAAAATTGTCATTATTTGTTTTGCAGAGGCGAAGATTGATCAATGCAGATTGGATTATGACAACGCATATGAAATAAATGTGAGCGGCACATTAAAGCTTATTCATAAATTAAGTAATGATAGGTGTAAAGTAATAGTCTTTTCTTCTGATAATGTGTTTGGTGATAACAAGGGAAATTATACGGAGCAGGATGATTTGTCGCCGGTTAATCAATACGGAGCAATGAAGGCGGAATTAGAGAGGAGAATACAGCAGGACTATCCAGAGACTCTCGTACTCAGATTACCAAAAGTAGTTGGAACAGAAATGAGTAAATCAAATTTGTTAGTAGATTATTTAAGCAAGATGCAACAAGGAGAGACTATTTATGCAATTAAGGATTCGAGGATGTCAGTTGTATCGTTAGAAGATTTATATCAGACTATTATCCGTGCGTGTGAGTTGAATTTAAGTGGATTGTATCAGGTGTGCAGTGACAAAAGTTACAGTCGAGCAGAATTAGCAAGCATTTTTTCTTCAAAGATAGGAATAAAGGTAGAAATAATTGAAAAAGAAATAGAAGAATTTGGTTTTCGGGATATTAGACCAAAACGAATAAATATGGTAAATGATAAAATTACTAATGAAATGAGGTATTGTTTTCAGGATTACGAGAGCATAGTCGAAGATTTTATTAAAAAAAATGGCAATGAAATTAGTACAATAATTAGCCAGAGGAAGGGAATTATAGGATGAATCGAAATAGTACACCATATAGTCAGTTGAAGGTATTTTACCATCAAGATATAATACAGCATTTGTTAAATGGGGAGAGATGTCAGCCGACATATATCAGAATTAAGCCAACTAATAAGTGCAATCATAATTGCAGTTATTGCCATTACAAAAATGCATATTTAGATTTAGACGAATTTAATCCTGCGGATGAAATCCCTAGAGAAAAAATGTTAGAGATTGTGTCTGATATGAAAAGTATGGGTGTGAAAGCGGTTACGTTTTCAGGTGGCGGAGAACCCTTGCTGTATCCATATATAGAAGAAACAATGCAGGCAGTTCTTAATGCTGGTATTGATTTATCGATTATTACAAATGGATCACTTTTAAAAGGAAAAAAAGCAGAATTACTTGCTCGGGCAAAATGGGTTAGACTTTCGATTGAGTCGGTAAATGATGAGGAGTATTGTAGAATTCGAGGAATTAAAACGGGTTGCTTTGAGGAATTGTGTAAAAATATGGCTGCGTTTGCAAAAATTAAAAATGATAATTGCGAGTTAGGCGTAAACGTGGTTGTGAATAATGAGAATTACAAAGAAATTCGTCAGATGGCAGAATTAATGAAAGCGTTAGGTGCGAACCATGTGAAATTTGCTCCGTTAATTACCAATGATACATGGGGATATCATAAAGATTTTAAGGATGAAGTGTCTGCAACATTACAGGAACTGCAGGAAGAATTGGCAACGGAACAATTTAAAATAATTGATCTATATACAGATGATTTTTCGAATAGTGTTATTTTTGAAAGAAAGTATAGTAAGTGTCCATTTAAAGAATTTGTCTGTGTTATTGGCGCAAATCAAAAAGTATATTATTGTCATGATAAAGCATATTTGTCGAGTGGCAAGGTGTGTGACCTTTCAAAAGGTTCGTTTGCAAAACTGTGGAATTCGGAAGAAACGACAAAGTTATTTAAAGAATTTGATGCAAAGAAAATTTGTGGACAACACTGTGTGTATGATAGCAGAAATGAATTACTAAATTCGTTTCTCGAAATGGATAGAAATCATGTTAATTTTATTTAATCAATAATGAGTAGAATGGATGATAAAATGAACAGCGCAGGTGTGGAGCGGATATAAACCTACATGAGATATATCTTTATAGAAAATTATGAGTGGTGGAAAGAAGAACTGCTGCAAATGCTTTAGGGTCCTGTTTATTTGGAGGATGTTTATGAAAGTTATCATACTCGCCGGCGGATTGCCGAGTACGTTAATTGAAGAAGATGAAAAGCTGCCAAAGCCGATGGCGGAGATCGGTGGCAGACCGTTATTATGGCATATCATGAAGCAGTATGCGCATTATGGACATACTGATTTTGTCATTTGCACGGGTTATAAAGGGGAGATCATCAAGGACTATTTTATGAATTTTTACATTTATCAGTCCGATATCACGGTGGATCTGCAGACGAATGAGGTAGAGATACATAGAAAGCAGACCGAGGACTGGAAGGTATCCGTGATCGATACCGGGCGGGATTCTTCGGTATTGCAGCGACTGTGTATGGCTGGCGATTATACGGAAGGAGAGCCTGTGCTGGTCGCCTATGGAGATTGTCTGTCGGATATAGATATCGAACAGTTGGTACGCCAGCATGAGAGTTCCAGCGCGATTGCGACGCTGGCAGTTGCGTATCCGACCGGCAGAAATGAGATCCTGACACTGGATGCGGATGGCTGTTATCAGGGAACGAAAAACTCTGTGTCTGATCTTAGACCTGATGCGTGGGTCAATGCCTGTAGCATGGTATTAGAACCGGAGGCATTTAAGATTTTACAACAGACAGAACGCACCGGAAGGGGAGGCGTCATTTTAGATTGCCTTGCAAAAAACGGCAGTGTAGCCACTTACCGGCATGCCGGTTTCTGGTCGCCGGTCGAGACGATCCGTGACAAGGTATGGCTGGAGGGACTCTGGTCAAAGGGACTTGCACCGTGGAAGGTGTGGGAGGATTGAGTAGCTGTTGCAGGACGGAGGAGTAGTGAATCTGTTTAGACGTCGGCATCGGTTCGGGATGATGTTGAACATTATGACAATATAATATACTTAATGGGGAAGCCGGGGAACGGTTGCATCTACTCCGAGCCTGTGAAAGGGGAATGATGCCTATGGTTACATATTCTGATTTATTCACATTTGTGATAATGATATGTGCTATTGTTACACTAGTTAGTAATTTCAGACATAAAAAATAACCGTCCAGCTCCTGAGAAAAGTTGACGGTTATTTTCGATTGATTTTTCGCCGGAGTAGATAGCCTACACCTATCTATCGGCTTTCCTGTTAAGTATATTATATGCCAATTATGTAAAATTTGCAACTCTTATCTTTTTTATGATAGCGATAAACTCATAAATGGTTATTTATAAATTAATACATTGATTTATTCATTACCGTCGAAATCTTATAGTGGGAGGATTTGTACATTAGTCAATGATGTGACACCAGGTTTTTAAAATAAAAAGAACGATAGAATACTATAGGTATATCACCTGATACAAATAATTATGTTTCCAGTTCATGACGTTTTTCCAGTGGCGATTTCCAGCCCAGTATCTGCATAGGTATGTTGTTTGAACGATTGAGATAACGTTTCATTTGCACCAGTAAGTCGTTGTAACTATAAAAAGACATATGGTTATAGAAACGCTCCTGATCGTTTCTGTGGCTGCGTTCTACCTTGCCGTTATGACGTGGTGTCCGTGGACGAATCCTTTTATGGCTGATTTTAAGCTGATTACACAAAAAATCGAGCGGATGTACACGGTTTGTTTTCTGAACATGTGTAAATTCAGCACCATTGTCAGTCTGAAGGATATCAGGCTGGTATCCAAAGTAAAGGATGGCGCGTTTCAAAAAATCCATAGTTGAGTAACTGCTTTGCTCCATATAAGGGTATATGAAACGTTCTCTGGATGCTTCGTCAATGACTGTATGCTGATAGAATTTTTGAGGTACAGAGCCAGTATAGCAGGCTGTCGGAACATATTTGACATCCATCTGCCATTTGATTCCAAGACGGGTTGGGGTGTCATAGTGCTGGGGCTGGCGTCTGGTTTTGGATAAAGGTGAAGAACTGGAATCGTTGGGAATGTGTTATTGTATTCATAGCGGTTGAGTATCCTTTTCTTGGGAGTTTTGGTTTGGCGATTAAAATTCTATAGGACTCAACCGTTTTTGTATAGTGGCAGGTGTCACATCAATTGTAACCCT
Source organism: uncultured Eubacterium sp. (assembly GCA_934320655.1). GTDB lineage: Bacteria > Bacillota > Clostridia > Lachnospirales > Lachnospiraceae > W0P33-017. The sequence continues at coordinate 46,362 of CAKRFN010000017.1, read as the reverse complement.
ACAGTGTTTGACGTGATAGCATGAGGATTGAGATTGTATTTTACGGAAGAAACCGCTATACTAAATATATTAGTGTAGCGGATTTTTTTGGAGGTCTTATGGTGAACACTTTAAAATTACCGGTGGGGATTGATGATTTTAAAAAATTGCGTCAATCCGATTTTTACTATATAGATAAAACCAGATTGATCGAACAACTGTTACAGAACTGGGGTGAAGTGAACCTGTTTACGCGTCCACGTCGTTTTGGAAAGACGTTGAACATGAGTATGCTGAAGAATTTCTTTGAGATTGGAGCAGATCAATCGCTGTTTGAGGGGTTGTATATCGCACAGAATCACGAATTATGTGAGCAGCACATGGGAAAATATCCGGTGATTTTCCTCTCGTTGAAAGGTGTGGAGGGACTGACGTTTGATGATGCACGAAGAATGCTACAGATTATCATCAGCAATGAGGCGGCCCGACATTACGATCTGAAACAGAGCAGCCGGCTTGTGAAGGAGGATAAACAGCAGTTTGATAAGATTCTGGCCGGTTCCGATGAGGCGATTGTGGATAGTGTCAGAACGCTTTCGGAGCTGTTATATAAGCATTATGGTCAAAAAACAGTAATTATTATCGATGAATATGATGTACCGTTAGATAAGGCTTTTCAGAATAATTATTATCGGGAGATGGTTTCACTGATCCGGGGGCTGTTTGGACAGGCGTTGAAGACAAACGAATTTTTGCAGTTTGCTGTTTTGACAGGGTGTTTGCGTGTGTCGAAGGAGAGTATTTTTACCGGACTTAACAATTTTAAAGTACTTTCCATCGCAGATGCGAGGTTTGATGAGCAGTTTGGTTTTACGGACGAGGAAGTACGCAGGTTACTGGAGGATTATCAGTTGAGTTCGCATTTTGCGGAGACAAAAGAGTGGTACGATGGTTATCATTTTGGTAATGCAGATGTATATTGTCCGTGGGATGTGATAAACTATGTTGATCACCTGAGGGCTGACCCGACTGCTGCTCCGCAGGCGTATTGGATCAACAGCAGCGGCAATGGTCTGGTTAAGCGGTTTGTTCATCTGGCGGATCAGACGACAAAGAGCGAGATTGAGAAGCTGATAGCGGGTGAAGCTGTTGAAAAAGCGGTGCGGCTGGAACTCACGTATGATGAGATTGATAACAACATCGATAATATATGGAGCGTGCTGTTTACAACTGGATACCTCACGAATGCAGGAAAAGTAGAATTACCGGATGGCGGCGGTTATGCCTATAAGCTGGTGATTCCGAACCGTGAGGTCAGGGATGTATTTATTTTTCAGATAAGGGAATGGTTTGGCGAGACGGTGGTGAAGGCTTCGCCGTCCATACAGGATTTGTGTAACGCTTTCTTAAAAGGCGATGGGGCTGCAATTCAGCATAGCCTGAACCGGATACTGACAAAAATGATCAGCATTCTGGATACCAGGGCTCGTGAAAAACAGAAAGAAAATTTTTATCATGGTCTTTTATTGGGCTTATTGCGGAGTGATCCGGATTGGGAGATTAGCTCTAACCGTGAATCGGGAGACGGGTTTAGTGACATCCTGATTAAAACAGAAAATCCAGAGAGTGGGCTTGTGATTGAAGTCAAATATTCCGATACAATGAATGGACTGGAAAAAGCGTGCGAAAAAGCAATCACCCAGATCAAGGACCGCAGATATGACGCAGTTCTGCGTGAGGATGGAAGAGAGGATATTCTGGCGTATGGCATTGCTTTTTGTAAAAAGCGGTGCAGGGTGGTTTGTGAACGATTGTAGGCGGTCGCAGGCGAAGGGTCGGAGTAACGTTTTTTATAGATAACGACATCAAGGACGATGTTTTAGGAACCAAGGAGGGTAATGTCAGTGAAATATGATATTACAGATGTTTGTAAAGGCTATTATAAAGACAGAACTGTACTGGTGACAGGACATACCGGATTCAAGGGAAGCTGGCTTTGTGCGATGTTAGAACTGGCTGGTGCAAAGGTGGTCGGCTATGCATTGCCGCCGCAGGAGGGTGACAATCTGTTCACACTTTCCGGCGTGGCACAGGAGATGCATTCGATCAAGGGCGATGTGCGTGATCTGGAGCATCTGCGGAAGGTGTTTGAAGAATATCATCCGGAGGTGGTTTTTCATCTTGCTGCGCAGCCGATTGTACGGGAGAGCTACCGTGATCCGGTTGGTACATACGAGACAAATGTCATGGGAACTGTGAATGTGCTCGAATGTGCCAGATCCGTGTCCGGCGTGCGTTCTGTCTTAAATATTACTACCGATAAAGTTTATGAAAATAAAGAGTGGAGCTGGGGCTATCGGGAGATCGATCCGCTGGATGGCTATGATCCTTATTCGAATAGCAAGTCCTGTTCGGAGCTCGTGACGCACAGTTATAAAAAATCGTTCTTTGACAATATGGAGATCGCCGTATCGACTGCGCGGGCGGGAAATGTCATCGGCGGAGGCGATTTTGCGAAGGATCGCATCATTCCGGATTGTGTGCGTGCCGCGATCGCAGGGGAGGACATTGTTTTGCGGAATCCTTATGCAATCCGGCCATTTCAGCATGTACTGGAGCCGTTGTATGCATATCTGCTTATAGCAGCGGAACAGGCGCAGGATCGTTCCAAGCAGGGATATTACAATGTCGGACCGGCAGAGGCTGATTGTATCACGGTTGGGGAACTGGCGACGTTGTTCTGCGAGTCGTGGCAGGAGGGCGTGCAGTGGAAGAATGTTTCTGACGAGGGCCCGCATGAGGCATCTTTTTTGAAACTGGATTGTTCGCTGATCCAGCGTGTGTTCGGATGGAGACCGATGTGGGATATTGAACGGGCAGTTGAAAAGACGGTTGAATGGAGCAAGGTGTACCGTGCGCATGAGGATGTGAAAGCGTGCATGGAGCGTCAGATCACAGAGTTTTTGAACGAGAGAGCAGACAGATGAAGGTAGTGATATTAGCAGGAGGAAAAGGGACACGCATCAGCGAGGAGTCGAGACTTCGGCCGAAACCGATGGTAGAGATCGGCGGCAGGCCGATTTTGTGGCATATTATGCGCCATTACGCGTCCTATGGATTTACGGAGTTTGTTGTGTGCTGCGGGTATAAGGGGCATATGATCAAGGAATATTTTGTCAATTATTATCAGCACAACAGTCAGCTTGAGATCCGTCTGCAGGACCAGAAAATACAGGTGCTCGGCGCCAGCACGGAGCCGTGGAAGGTGACGCTGGTGGATACGGGGCTTGAGACGTTGACCGCAGGCAGGATCTTAAAGGCGAGACATTATATCGGTGAAGAACCGTTTATGCTGACCTACGGGGACGGCGTTTCCGACGTGGATCTGCATGCGCTGATTGATTTTCATAAAAAACAGAAGAAGATCGTGACGATCTCGACCACGCAGCCGATCGGCAGATTCGGGGCATTGCGCCTCGATGAACAGACGAATCAGGTGTTGGGCTTTAAGGAAAAGGCGAGGGAAGATCAGGCATGGGTCAATATGGGCTTTATGGTCATGCAGCCGGAGGTGTATGACTATCTGGGAGACGGCAGCATGATGCTGGAAACCGCACCGTTTGAAAATCTGGCAGCAGACGGTCAGATGGCGGCTTACCGGCATACCGGTTTCTGGTCGCCGATGGATACGGTTCACGACAGGGAATATTTAGAAAAGCTGTGGATCAGCGGAGAAGCGCCGTGGAGAGTGTGAAAAAGAAACAGTAATTGACGGATACCGTCAGTTGCATTGCGCATATACTTATGATAGAATGAGTGAAAATAAGTTTGATGTGGATGAATGAGGGACAGCCATGTATATATACATTGAAATGAAAGATTTAGTAGCTAATGCATTGATTGAATTACTGGAAAGCGGAAAACGCGGAGAAGTTCTTTTTAAGCAGTTAGATGATTATGGTGCGCGTGTCATAGAGGTTTTGAGTGAAGATGAAGAAACGACGGCTGTGCTTGTGGTTTCAAGAGAGAGTCAGTTAGCTGTGGTAGAAGATTATTCAGATATGTTTGAAATGTTCCATGATTCTGAGGGGGCGATGGGGATTCGACTGAAGGAGGGGGTAGATGTACTCAAACTTTGGAATCGTTTCTGTGCTTCATTATCATTAAAAGTGATCAAGGCATTTCAATCTGAGAAGTCAAAGGGTGCTTTAGGAGTGGCATATGGGCAATAAAAAATTTCGAGACCCTATATATGGGTATATCGAGGTTGATGAGCAATTGATAGAACACATTATTGACACCTCGACCTTTCAGCGATTAAGAGATATTATTCAGACGAGTTATGCACCACTATATTCTTCGGCGGTGCATAATCGGTTTGTACATTCTATCGGTGTGTATCATCTTGGGAGGCTGGTTACGCAGACAATCACACCGTTCTTTCATGATGATTCCCTAAACAATACAAAACAATATAATAAAATATTTGAACTGGCTTGTTTGCTACATGATGTGGGACATGCTCCTTTTTCGCATACAGGTGAAATGCTTTACCTAAAAGAAGGTGACAGAAGCATTTTACATAGAGAACTTGTGGATCTGACCGGGGATCAAAGTCTGGAGACGGAGATTGTGCGTAATGCATATAAAGCGGCACCACATGAGTTAATGAGCGCGATTGTGTCATTGAGATCATTTGATGATCAGATCCCGACTGAAGTGAGGTCTTTTTTTGCAAGATGTATCTGTGGCTACAAATATGTTGACGCGATGGATCGGGAAAAAAGTTATATGAATTGTCTGATTGAGTTATTGAATTCTAAGATTATAGATGTAGATAAGTTGGATTATCTACTACGGGACGCATATATGACAGGGTTTGATACAGTGGCTATAGATTATAGCCGTTTACTGGGCAGTATCCGATTTCGTGAAAATTCGCAAGGGCTATACCATGTGTGCTATTATAAGTCTGCTGTGAGCGTGATAGAGAATGTTGTTTATGCACATGATGCCGAACGAAAGTGGATACAAAATCACCCGATTGTTTTATACGATGCACATTTGATTGAAGAGATGATGACAGCGATTGTGCATGATATATTTAACGAGGACTATTTGAAGGAAAATTATCTAACGGATGAAGGTGTACGGATAAGCGGAATTGGCCGGGTGAGGTTGCTGAGTGATGCAGATATACGCTATCTGATGAAAAATCTGCCTAAGAGTGAACTGTGTAATGAATACTATGACCGCAGGCTGCGAAAGAATGCGTTGGCATCTTGCAAGGCAGAAGTCGAACAGTTGCAAGCGGATTTGGTGGATGCGCAGGGCTTTGCTCGGGAAAAAGTTAAGAGTGCGATTGCTGTTAGAGAGGCGCATATACGTTGGATGGAGATATTTGATAGGTTTGCGAGTGAGCAGCATATCGATTTTGAGTTTCTGATTATATACACAGATCAGTTTAACAGTGGCTTTCGCAAGCAGGAGTTTGAAAATATTGAGATTCTTTTCCCTGAGCTGAAACAGCCTTGTCGGTTTGGCGCAGTATCAAATGTTTTGAAATCAGAGAAGAGTAAGGGAGAAAAGTTCTTTTTTCTGTATTACACACGAGAGACTGCAATGCAGAGCGTGAGTATTACTGGTTTGATAGGTGAGATGTTGCGTTTGGCATCGGAGATGTCTCTTCAAAAAGCATTCAATGATAGATTTGTATAGGGAAGAAGGTTGAAATAATGTTTGAACATAAAACAGAGCAGGAGGCGCGTGAGGAGATCCTTGCAATCGTGGAGGAATATTATCAGGCGTACCATAAGAAGGACAATCGTTATCATAAAGGGGATCGGATTCCTTATGCATCCCGTGTGTATGATGCGCAGGAGATGACGAATCTGGTCGACAGTTCACTGGAATTCTGGCTGACTTCCGGACGCTATACGGAGCAGTTTGAGCGGGAGCTGGCGCAGTATATCGGTGTGCGCTACTGTTCACTGGTCAACTCGGGTTCTTCGGCGAATCTGCTGGCATTTATGGCACTCACTTCGCCGCTGCTGGGTGAGCGGCGTGTGAATCGCGGGGATGAGATCATTACTGTGGCAGCTGGATTTCCGACGACAGTAACGCCGTATTTGCAGTATGGCGCGGTTCCGGTATTTCTGGATCTGACGATTCCGCAGTATAATATCGATGTGGACCGGCTGGAGCAGGCGCTTTCGGAGAAAACAAAGGCAGTGATGATCGCGCATACGCTGGGCAATCCGTTTGATCTCGCTGCGGTGCGTGAATTTTGTGACAGGCACGGACTCTGGCTGATCGAGGATAACTGTGATGCACTCGGCAGCGAGTATTGTCTGAATGGTGAGTGGAAAAAGACCGGAAGTATCGGAGACATCGGTACAAGCAGCTTTTATCCGCCGCATCATATGACGATGGGCGAGGGCGGTGCAGTCTATACGGACAATCCGATGCTGCACAGGATCATCCGGTCTATGAGAGACTGGGGCAGGGATTGTATGTGTCCGTCAGGGCATGATAACGTGTGCGGACACCGGTTTGACCGCCAGTACGGAGAACTGCCGCTCGGTTACGACCACAAATATGTCTACTCACATTTTGGATATAATCTCAAGGCGACAGATATGCAGGCAGCGATCGGCTGCGCGCAGTTGAAAAAACTGCCCGATTTTGTCGAGCGCCGCAGGGCGAATTTTGCGCGCTTATATGAAAAATTATCTGTGGCAGAGGATCGGCTGATCCTGCCGCAGGCGTGTCCGCAGTCCAATCCTTCGTGGTTTGGATTCCTTATCACCTGCAAAGAGGGTGTAGATAAAAATCATGTGGTACAGTATCTGGAGTCGCATGGTGTGCAGACGAGGATGCTCTTTTCCGGAAACCTGCTCAAACAGCCCTGCTTTGATGAATTGCGTGCATCGCAGACCGGTTACCGTGTCATCGGCGATCTGAGCTGTACGAATCAGATCATGGAACGCAGTTTCTGGATCGGTGTCTATCCGGGTATGACGGATGAGATGATTGATGCGATGGCAGAGATGATTTTGCAGGCGATTGAGTAGTCTGGTTTCGGTGTTAATATATCTGCGTCGGTATCCGATATACTCTATGTGGTAAAAAATAATACTTATCATGGACGGTAAGTACTTGGAAACATGGAGGTTGCGATATGAATACGGAACAGCTAATGACATTTATGATATCCCCGGACAGTACGGTTGTTGAAGCGATGGAGCGCATCGACCGTAATGCCAGGGGTATTTTGTTTGTAGTGGAAGATAATAAGCGGCTGGTCGGCGTCGTGACCGACGGTGATATCAGACGCTGGCTGATCAAAAGCGGTGATCTGAAGGGACACGTGGGGCGTTTTATGAATCACTCCCCGCGGTTGATCTATCGCAAAGACGTCCGGCAGGCGCAGCAGTATATGATCAAATATTCGATCACGGCACTTCCGGTCGTATCTGCAAAGGGCTGTATTACGGATATTATTTTTCGGGAGCGCGAGGAGGACATTGAGGTACGACCCAGAGACGGGCTCCGCGAGATTCCGGTCGTGATCATGGCAGGAGGCAAGGGCACGCGCCTCTATCCGTATACGAAGATTTTGCCGAAACCGCTCATCCCGATCGGCGATATTCCGATCATGGAGCGCATTATTGACCGCTTTTGTGCCTATGGTGTGCATGATTTCTGGGCGACGGTAAATTATAAAAAGAGCATGATCAAGTCGTACTTTTCCGAGAATGAGCATGAATATACGCTTTCCTATGTGGAGGAGGATCAGCCGTTAGGCACGGCGGGCAGTCTGCGTCTGATCGAGGGCACGTTTGACCGTCCGTTTATCGTGACCAACTGCGATATTCTGATCGATGCGGACTATGAGGATCTGTACCGTTATCATGTACAGTCAGGCAATGAGCTTACGATCGTGACCGCGCTGAAAAATATTGTTGTTCCCTACGGTGTGATCCATTCGAGTGAAAACGGTGCGGTGATGTCGATGGAGGAAAAGCCGCGCCTGTCCTACTTTGTGAATACCGGAATGTATATTCTGAATCCGAAGCTGTTGGAGGAGATTCCGGAAGGCACCTTTTTCCATATGACGGATCTGTCTGATGCCCTGTTGAAGCAGGGGCGTAAGGTAGGCATGTATCCGATCAGCGAGGATTCGTTCCTTGATATGGGTGAGTTTGAGGAGATGCACCGCATGGAGGCAAAGCTGAACCAGAAGGCGGAATAAAGTGCTCAGAATAAAGGATAAAAATATGAAGCAGAGATTGATTTTAACCGGAGCCGGTGGATGTATGCGTGAGCTGTTGTGGCAGATTGAAGAGCTGAACCGACAACAGGAGACATGGGATGTCGTCGGTTACGTGGATGTTTCAGATGCGAACGGTACGATCCGCGTAGGTGATCGGGAGTATCCGTATCTGGGAAATGATGACTTTTTATTATGTCAAAGCGAGGAGACAAATGTGGCGGTCTGTGTCGGCGATCCGTCCCTTCGCAGGAAAATCGCACAGAAATTACTGGCAAATCCGTACATCAGATTCCCGAATCTGATCATGGGCGATACGAGGATCTGTTCAGATGTAAAACTGGGACAGGGTGTGATCATTTCGATGGATTGCAGGGTATCTACGAATGTGAGCATCGGAGATTTCACATTTTTAAATATCGGTGCGGTTGTGTGCCATGACGGCAGACTGGGTGACTATGTGACGCTCAGTCCGGATGTGCGGCTCGCCGGAAATGTGGCAGTTGGCAGTGGCACCGATCTCGGCATGGGCACGCGCGTGATACAGGGCATCCGTATCGGATCGCAGGTAATTGCCGGTGCGGGCAGCGTGGTAGTGCGTGATCTGCCGGATGGGTGTACGGCGGTCGGCGTGCCGGCGAGAGTGCACGAACTAAGGTTTATATAAGAGTTTCGTTGGCAGGATCATTTACAGAAAGATGTGTAGAACATGAGTATTCGAATCATTGCAGAAGCCGGAGTGAATCACAACGGCAGCATTGTATTGGCAAAACAGATGGTAGATCAGGCGCGGGCAGCCGGAGCCGACTACATTAAGTTTCAGACGTTTGACCCAAAGGCGCTCGTATCACGTTATGCCGAGAAAGCGGAGTATCAGAAAGAGACGACCGGCAGCGGTGAAAGCCAGCTGGAGATGCTTGAGAAGCTGGCATTGACGCAGGATGAATTTCTTGAGTTGAAAAATTATTGTGAACAGCAGAAGATCGGTTTTTTGTCTACGCCGTTTGATCTGGAGAGTATCGATTTTCTGGAAACCTTACAGATGGATTTCTGGAAAATTCCGTCGGGCGAGATCACGAATCTGCCCTATCTGGTGCGAATCGCGCGCACCGGGCGGGAGATCGTGATGTCTACCGGCATGTGCAGCATCGCGGATATCGAGGCTGCCATCGCGGTATTGCGTGAGAACGGAGCGGGTGAGATCACGTTGCTGCATTGCAATACGCAGTACCCGACACCGATGGAAGATGTGAATCTGCGCGTGATGGATACGCTTAGGGAGCACTTTGGCGTGCCGGTCGGCTATTCGGATCATACGGTAGGGATCGAGGTGCCGATCGCGGCGGCAGCGCTGGGCGCGTGCGTGATCGAAAAGCATTTTACGCTGGATCATGCGATGGAGGGACCGGATCACCGGGCAAGCCTTGAACCGGATGAACTGCGCGCGATGGTTGCAGCGGTCCGCCATATCGAGGTGGCACTCGGGGATTCGGCAAAAGTGGTGACAGCTTCGGAATCAGGCAACCGTGCGGTCGCCCGCAAGAGCATCGTAGCGCGGTGTGCGATCCGAAAGGGCGAGCCTTTCAGTGAGGACAATCTCACGGTCAAACGTCCCGGAAACGGAATTTCGCCGATGCGCTGGTATGACATGATGGGAAAGGCTGCAAACAGAGATTACGCAGAGGATGAATTGATCGAGGATGCAGCACTTGGATAGCTGCAACAGGAGGTTCGGATGAAAAAAATCAGTGTCGTGACTGCGACCAGAGCAGAATATGGTATTTTAAAACCGCTCATCCGCCGTCTGTTGGCATGTGACCGTTGGGAGACACAGGTGGTCGTCACAGGAATGCATTTGGAACCTGCATTCGGCAATACTTATCAGGAGATCGAGGCGGATGGTGTGCCGATCTGTCGAAAGATACCGATTATCTATAAAGGAGCGGAGGATGCGGATACTGCCTATGCGGTCACGCGGACGATGGCAAATGCCATGTGCGGGTTTGGCACGTATTTCAGCGAGGAGCATCCGGATCTGTTGATTCTGCTCGGTGACCGTACGGAGATGCTGGCGATCGCGGCGGCTGCGATGAATGAGCAGATTCCGATTGCACATCTGCATGGCGGCGAACTTACGCAGGGTGCGGTGGATGATTGTGTGCGCCACGCACTTACGAAAATGAGTTATCTTCATTTTCCGGCGGCGGAGGTCTATCGTGCGCGGATCATCCAGATGGGCGAAGATCCATCCCGCGTCTACAATGTAGGGGCGTTGGGCGTGGAAAATATTTTGCACGAAAAGCTGATGACTCCGCAGGAGCTGGAGGCATCGGTCGGTTTTCCGGCAGATCAGCCGTATGCAGTTGTGACATTTCACCCGGTGACGCTGGAACAGGGGGCAGGTTCACAGCAGGAGGCGGCAGTCCGGCAGATGTATGAATTGCTGGGAGCGATGGGCGCCAGACCGGAGCTGTTTTTCCTTATTACAAAGGCGAATTCGGATGCCGGAGGCAGGCGGATCAACGAGCTGCTGGAGCGCGAGACTGCGGATCAGCCGAATATGAAGCTGGTGGCATCGCTTGGAATGAAGCGTTATCTGAGCGCGGTAAAACATGCACAGTTTGTGCTTGGCAATTCTTCGAGTGGTATCATAGAAGCTCCGGCGCTCGGCGTGCCGACGGTCAATATCGGAGACCGGCAGCAGGGGCGGATCATGGCGGAGAGCGTGATCGGGTGTGAACCGGAGCGCGCTGCGATCATGCGGGCGATGGATCAGGCGGCAGCATTGTCAAAACGGCTGCGCGAAGATCCGAAGCTGCGGGAGCGGCTGCTCGCGCACAATCCATACGGTGAAGGACATACATCGGAACAGATCATGGAGATTCTGATCCGGTATCTGAGTCAGGAGCATCTGGATCTGAAGAAAAAATTTTATGATCAAAAAGGATGATCCGTGGCAGTGACCGCGGATAATCTATAGGGCTAAAGGGGGATTTTACATGAAAACAATCGCAATTATTCCGGCACGCAGCGGATCAAAGGGGCTGACGGATAAAAATATCAGGCCGTTATACGGCAGACCGCTTCTCGGATATTCCGTGATAGCGGCAGCACAATCGAAGCTGTTCGACTGTATCCACGTATCTACGGACAGCGAGGAATATGCACAGATTGCACGTAATTACGGTGCAGATGTTCCGTTTTTGCGAACGGAGGAGCTTTCCAGTGATACGGCAGGCAGTTGGGATGTAGTGCGCTGGGTACTTGAACAGTACGCGGCACGCGGACAGCAGTATGATTGCGTGATGCTGCTGCAGCCGACATCACCGCTGCGGGAGGCGGCGGATATCAGACGGGCATACCGCCTGTTTGAAGAAAAATCGGCGGATGCGGTCGTATCCGTGTGTGAGACGGATCATTCGCCGCTCTGGTGTAACAGACTGCCGGAGGATGGCAGCATGAATGGATTTCTGGATCAGGTGGCAAATGTAGGCAGGCAGCAGTTACCGGTGTATTATCGGATCAACGGAGCGATCTATATGCTTCGGACGGAGATGCTGTCACAGGGAACTCCCGGACTTTATAAGGAGGGTACTTATGCGTATGTGATGCCGAAGGAGCGGTCGATCGATATCGATGATGAGGTGGATTTCGAGATTGCGCAGGTACTTATGAAATGCTATCTGCACGTAGAATATGATGATGAACTGTAACAGATGTGAATAGGAGGATGTTATGAAAAAAGTGCTTGTAACCGGCGCGGATGGCTTTATCGGAAGCCATCTGACAGAGAGTTTATTGGAAAAAGGCTATGATGTAAAGGCGTTTGCATACTATAACTCGTTCAATACATGGGGATGGCTCGATACGCTTCCGAAGGAAAAACTGGATCAGATCGAGGTATTTACAGGGGATATCCGTGATCCGAACGGTGTGCGTGAGGCGATGAAGGGTGTCGATGGGGTGTTCCATCTGGCGGCACTGATTGCGATTCCGTTCAGCTATCATTCGCCGGATTCCTATGTGGATACAAACATTAAGGGCACGCTCAATGTGCTGCAGGCAGCGCGGGATCTGGGTACGGAGCGGATCATGGTGACTTCGACCTCGGAGGTATACGGCACGGCGCAGTATGTGCCGATCGACGAAAAACATCCGTATCAGGGACAATCCCCCTATTCTGCGACCAAGATCGGGGCAGACCGGCTGGCGGAGAGCTTTTACCGCAGCTTTGGACTTCCGGTTTCGATTGTCCGTCCGTTTAATACGTTTGGACCGAGACAGTCTGCGCGGGCGGTGATTCCCACGATTATTTCACAGCTGCTGGCGGGAAAAGAGGAGATCAAGCTCGGCTCGCTGACACCGACGAGGGATTTTAACTATGTCAAGGATACGGCAGCCGGATTTATCGCGATTGCGGAGTCCGACCGGACGATCGGCGAGGAGATCAATATCGCAACGCAGCAGGAGATCTCGATCGGGGATCTGGCACATGAGATTATCTCGCAGATCAACCCGAAGGCACACATTATCTGTGACGAACAGCGCCTGCGGCCGGAAAAGAGCGAAGTGAACCGTCTGCTTGGCTGCAATGCGAAGATCCATGAGCTGACAGACTGGAAACAGCGGTATACGTTTGCGGAAGGCATCGCGGAGACGATCGCGTGGATGCGCACACATATGGATGCGTATAAAGCAGATATTTATAATGTATAAAAAAACGGATGCAGCCGAATTTGGCTGCATCCGTTTTTACTTCTATGATTATGTTTCATTTAACAGATCCGATCCAGCATCATGCCCGAATACATGCTCGTGATATACGGAGTCGCGAAGTTTTTCTCCGGATTCGGATTCTTGTACGCAACGATCACTTTATCCACGTAGTTCATCGGGTTGATCGATGCCTGATCTGCCTTTGCGCCGAGCGCATCGCGGAATTTGTTTAACACCTTGAAGGTGTGTGCGATGTCATCACCGCTGATCGCGGCTGCCAGTGCATCGCGGTCTACAGTCATTGTGCTGTCCTCATCAATGTTCAGTCCGATCTTTTTGAAATCGGTCGAGAACTTCTTTGCGGTGCTGCCGATATCCCGCAGCAGCAAATCGCTGGATTTCTGTGTATCGGCATAGCGGTGTGCCGTATTGATGATCCCGTTGTAGGCGGAGGCGAGCCGCTCGATATTGTCTGTGACAGCGTCTGTGCTGGGCTTGAAACCGACAGATGCGGAGTGCCCCGGCAGGCTGACACCGTTCAGTGTCACGGAAAACATATTGTTGACCGTAAACGTATTTGAATAAGAAGAATGTCTGGTACCGTTGAGCAGGAAAGAGGAATTTTCCGCAGGGGAAGAAACCTTGTCGATCCCTAACAGCTCCATAGCTTCCCGTGAGCCTCCCGTGTTCTCGGGAACGATCTGGAACAGATAACTCTCGCCTTCACCAAGACCGGTCTGTTTAGACTCGATCTGGAGCGCTTTGGATGTGCCGCGCTCGTCGTAGAGCAGATCAGCCTGCAGTCCGATGTTGGCGTTGTTGATCAGCTTGCGCAGCTTGTTTAAGACATCTTCATTTGTATCGTCATCGTTGACATTAAACTGGAACTCGTAGGATGTGGTATTCGTGTTCAGGTCAAAGCTGTAGCTGCCGGGTCTGAAATCGTGTCCGGCGCGTCGCAGAAAATGACCGGTGTTGACCTGCGGTGTCGCAAGCTGCTGGACTTCCATCTGAAAGCCTGCACTCTGCACATCAATGATGTCATCCTCATTGCCGACATACTCTGCGGTTACGATATCGGGATCGTTGCTGGAGGCGATCCGCTTGCGGAACGCGCTCTCAAGACCTTCTCCGTTTTCAGACAGAGAAGCCACTACATTTTTGATCGTGTGGGCATGATCTTTGATATCGATCGCAAACTTCTGAACGTTACCCCCTGATTTAATCTTGTACAGAGGGGATTGCCGATTAGATTTTATGATGCTGTTACAAGTCGAACGCAGCTCGCTTCGCTTGTGCGAATCATACTTATTACTCGTACCCATAGAGATGCCGTACATGGCACTCAGATGGTTGTACGCAACTGACATGACATTACCAGCCATAGGTGTCCCCTCCTTTCTTCCGTGAAATGTACGCATCTGCGCGGGGAACGTATAATAAATCCATTTATATACGATTATTTTATCACAAAACTGCCGTTTTGTCACTCATTTACCCTTGTAATGCGCGTACTCTACGGCTCTTATAGTGTTTTTATCGGTCGGAACAGATGTAAATATAAGTAGTTTTTAAAATATATTTGTAAAATGTTGAAAAAAAGATTGACGGTGCAAAATAATCGTGATATATTTATGCTTGCGATGGAAGTAGGTCTTTTTTTTATGCCTAAAATCAAGTAGAATAACGGAGGTGGAAGTTGTGCGCACTAGAATTACTTTAGCATGCACAGAGTGCAAGCAGCGTAATTACAACATGACGAAAGACAAGAAGACTCATCCGGACAGAATGGAGACTAAGAAGTATTGCAGATTCTGCAAGACTCATACCCTGCATAAGGAGACAAAATAGTATCCGTTAAACCGAGACTGAGCAAAGGAAGTGATAACATGGGATCAGAGAAAAACATCGAAACCCAGAAAACAAGTTGGTTCACAGGTCTGAAGGCTGAATTTCGTAAGATTATCTGGCCGACCAAAGAGAACGTTGCCAAAGAGACAACAGCAGTTGTTATCACGTCAATTATCTTAGGTCTGATCATCGCGATTCTGGATTTCATCATCCAGTATGGCGTGAATTTCCTTGTTGGATTATAGGAAGGATGAGGTGACAGTATGGCAGAAGCGAATTGGTATGTAGTGCATACTTATTCCGGTTACGAGAATAAGGTAAAAGCCAACATTGACAAAACTATTGAAAACCGTCATCTGGAAGATCAGATTTTAGAGGTTCGCGTACCGATGCTGGACGTAGCAGAGCTGAAGAACGGTGTCAAGAAACAGGTTCAGAAGAAAATGTTTCCCGGTTATGTACTGATTAACATGATCATGAACGACGATACATGGTATGTGGTCAGAAATACCCGTGGCGTGACAGGATTTGTCGGACCGGGATCGAAGCCGGTTCCCCTGACTGACATGGAAATGCATAATCTTGGCATCAAGACAGAGGGCGTGACAGTAGATTTTGAGGAAGGCGATACCGTTACCGTCATCGGAGGTGTCTGGAAAGACACGATTGGCGTCATTCAGTCAATGAATCATAACAAGCAGATCGTGACAATCAATGTTGATTTATTCGGTCGCGAAACACCGGTAGAAATAAGTTTCGCAGAAGTCAAGAAGACTTATTAAAATCTTCTTATATTAAAGAAGGAGGAATTTTCCAAATGGCAAAGAAAGTAGAAGGATATATTAAGTTACAGATCCCTGCCGGAAAAGCTACACCAGCACCCCCGGTTGGACCTGCCCTTGGACAGCACGGTGTAAACATCGTGGAGTTCACAAAACAGTTTAATGCAAGAACGGCAGATCAGGGAGATCTGATTATTCCTGTAGTGATCACCGTATACGCAGACAGAAGTTTTAGTTTCATCACTAAGACTCCTCCTGCTCCGGTACTGATCAAGAAAGCTTGCAACATCAAGAGTGGTTCAGGTGTTCCGAACAAGACCAAGGTTGCAACTATCTCCAAAGCAAAGCTTCAGGAAATCGCAGAGCTGAAAATGCCCGACTTAAACGCAGCAAGCCTTGAGGCAGCCATGAGCATGATCGCTGGTACCTGCCGCAGCATGGGCGTTACTGTTGAGGAGTAGACCGAAAGCATTTTTAGCAAAATAATTAACTTAGGCAAATTCATCGAAAAGACTTTTGATACTTTATCGTGGAAGGGCGAAAAAGCCCGTTAATACCACTAGGAGGTAATTTATAATGAAAAGAGGAAAAAGATATCAGGAAGCTGCAAAGAATATTGATCGTACCGTTCAGTATGATGTAGCTGAGGCAATCGCTCTGGCTAAGAAGTCAGCGGTTGCAAAATTTGATGAGACAATCGAGGTTCATATCAGAACCGGTTGCGATGGTCGTCATGCAGAGCAGCAGATCCGTGGTGCAGTTGTACTGCCTCATGGAACAGGTAAGACTGTAAGAGTATTAGTTTTCGCAAAGGGAACAAAGTTAGACGAGGCACAGGCAGCAGGCGCTGACTTCGTAGGCGGCGAGGAGCTGATCCCCAAGATCCAGAACGAGGGATGGTTAGACTTCGACGTTGTAGTAGCAACTCCGGATATGATGGGTGTTGTAGGACGTTTAGGACGTGTTCTCGGACCTAAGGGCTTAATGCCGAACCCGAAGGCTGGTACAGTTACAATGGATGTTACCAAGGCTGTCAACGACATCAAAGCCGGTAAGATCGAGTACAGATTGGATAAAGCCAACATTATCCATGTGCCTATTGGAAAAGCGTCTTTCACAGAAGAACAGTTAGCGGACAACTTCCAGAGCCTGATCGCAGCAATCAACAAGGCAAAGCCGTCTTCATTAAAGGGACAGTATTTAAAGAGCTGTGTTGTAGCTCCTACTATGGGACCCGGCGTGAAGATCAACGTTACAAAGTTAGCTTAAAAGTTCAGCCATGGCTTAAAAAACGAAGACATCATGCTTGCATGAATGGATTCGTTTGATAAGCCATGAGGTGAGCGCCGGATTATGAGCAAAGTTAGCTGCGAAGCAGCGGGAAAACGCCGTCAGGCGTCTTTGCGAATGGCGCGTGCTGAACTGTTATTAGACTAAACATTTGTAAAAAAAGATTGACAGATATATAAATGGGTGATATAATCACCGAGAATGTTGCCGAAGACAGCAGGTGCCGAAAGGCGTAAACGTAGTGCCTGCCGAGGAGATTGATAGAATTTTTGAGATTCTGCCCCTTCGCGCAATGCGGAGGGGCTTTTTTCATACCTCATCTAACGCAATATCAAAAATAAAATAGGAGGTAAAAGATTCGTGGCAAAAGTAGAATTGAAAGCACCGATCGTACAGGAGATTTCCGACAGCATCAAGGATGCGCAGTCAGTAGTGATCGTTGATTACTGTGGACTGACAGTTGCTGAGGATACCCAGTTACGTAAGCAGCTCAGAGAAGCCGGAGTTACTTATAAGGTATACAAGAATACCTTCATGAACTTCGCTTTCAAGGGAACAGATTTCGAGAGCCTTTCAGGAGTTCTGGAAGGACCGAACGCGATTGCAATCTCTACTACAGATGCAACTGCACCTGCAAGAGTATTGGCAGAGTTTGCAAAGAAAGCACCTAAGTTAGAGATCAAGGCTGGTGTTGTAGAGGGTAACTTCTATGACGCAGAGGGAATGAAAGCTATTTCTTCTATTCCTTCACGTGAGGTATTACTGTCCAAGTTACTTGGAAGTATGCAGTCACCGATCACCAACTTCGCTCGTGTTATCAAGCAGATCGCAGAGAAGGATGGCGAAACCGAAAGCAACTAGTGATCGACGAGCATCAGCGAAGTCGGAACGTGTTGCGAGGTTGTTCTTTGAGATTAGCAAGGACGAGTGGAAACGAAGTCCGAGCTTAGCGAAAAGAACTTCCTTATAGTTTAATTAAAAAATAAGTATAAAAATTTCAGGAGGAAAAAATAATGACAACAGCAGAGATCATTGAGGTTATCAAAGGCTTAACCGTATTAGAGTTAAATGATTTAGTAAAAGCATGTGAAGAAGAGTTCGGCGTATCTGCAGCAGCAGGCGTTGTAGTTGCAGCAGCAGGCGGAGACGCAGCAGCTGCTGAGGAGAAGACTGAGTTCGACGTAGAGCTGACAGAGGTTGGCCCGAACAAGGTTAAGGTTATCAAGGTAGTTCGTGAGGCTACTGGTCTTGGATTAAAGGAAGCTAAGGACGTTGTTGACGGCGCTCCTAAGATCGTTAAAGAGCAGGCTGACAAGGCTACTGCTGAGGACATCAAGGCTAAACTTGAGGCAGAGGGAGCTAAGGTTACTCTTAAGTAATTCAGAGCGAAATAGAACAGCCCAACCCGAAGAATCGCCCTACAGAGCAATCTGTAGGGCTTTTTTCATATACGGGAGTTTCGCCCGCGGCTCTTTATTTTTACCTTATAATGTGTTACAATGGCGATGCTGAGTGGCTATTTTAGAGGAAAGGACAGATGCAGGGCATGGCGAAACTGGAAACACACGAATTGCTGAAGGGAACGCTCTCGCACGGAAAGGGCATGCACCAGATCACCGAGGAGGAACGACGGGTGATCAAGGATGTGATCATGGAAATCACGATGGATGTTGTGCAGGTGTGCGAGGAATTGCAGATCCCGTATATGCTCGGCGGTGGTTCGGCGCTGGGTGCCGTGCGGCACCACGGCTTTATTCCGTGGGATGATGATCTGGATCTGAACGTACCGAGACAATATATAGATACGCTGATGCGCGCGGTCGAGGAGCGCTACGGGGAAAAGTATGCGATCGAGATCCCGATGCAGACAGACGGCTATCTGAGCTCTTTTATACAGATTCATCGCAGGGATACCGTCTTTCGTGAGTATTTATGGCAGAAAGAAGCATCCTGTGGGATAAAGATCGATCTGTTTGTGATAGAAAACACCTATGATTCCAAATGGCGCAGATACTGGCACGGATTCCGCGTGGACGCAGGGCTGTTTTTGCTGTCCTGCTACCGGATGTTTTTGTGGCGGAAGGAGTATCTGGCGCTGGCGGGCGATGACGCATCCGCCAGACGAAGCATGCGCATCAAGCAGGTGATTGGCGCTCCGATTGCGCTGATGCCACGCTTTTTTTATCGGCGCGTGCAGCGCTGTATGAGCGAATGCCGGAATACGCATTCAAAATATGTGACGATCCCGTCGGGACGGAAGCACTTTTTCGGTGAATTATACGAGCGCGAACAACTGCTGCATACGATAAACATGGAGTTTGAAGGGCATCTGCTGTCTGTGACAGCGGCGTATGACCATTATCTGAGCCGTCTGTACGGCGATTATATGACGCTGCCGCCGGAGGAAAAGCGGGAGCAGCATGTATTGTATGATTTGAAGCTGCCGGGCGAAGTGCCTGCGATGCGGCTGCTGGATAAGCGTGAGACGCAGCAGGAGCTGTTGCGGATGCTCGATTGTTTTGTTGATTATTGCAAACGGCACGGGCTGCGCTATTATCTGGTCGGCGGCACGCTGCTCGGTGCGGTGCGTCATCACGGTTTCATTCCGTGGGATGACGATATCGATGTCGGTATGCCGCGGGCAGACTATGAGCGCTTTCTGAAACTTGAGCAGACAGAACCGGTTGCACCGTTTTTGCATGCAATATCTGCGAAGGCAGGAACATTGTCGAACCCGTATTGCGAGCTGCTCCATATGGATACGGAGCTTGAGCGCGATACGTCAAAATACATCCGTGAAGAATGCCAGATTTTACATCTGTTTATCGATATATTTCCGCAGGACGGATGGCCGTCCTCAGATCTGGCGGCGCGTACGCTGGCGCGCTATATGAAGGCTTGCCGCTATCTGATTTTATGCAGCCGTGCGAAGTTTGGAAAAGGTGTCAACCTGCTGCGAAAGGCGCTCAAAGCGCCGGTTGTCTTGCTGGCGCGCATGATTGGTTACCGCAGGCTGGTGCGGCATGTGGACCGCATGGCGAGAAAGTGGGAGTATGACCGTTCAGAGTATGTCGGCGCGATCACGTATGGCATCTACGGACCGGGAGAGCGCTGTGTGCGGGAAGAAGTCGTGGATTTTACCGAGGTGGACTTCGAGGGCAGAAAGCTGTGTGCGCCGGGCTGCTGGGATCGTTATCTGAGTCAGATCTACGGCGATTATATGACGCTGCCGCCGGAGGAGAAGCGCAAGGATCACCGTCTGCGCGTCTGGCTGCGCGAGAATTGACGCGCAGGAAATAACATGGTACAATAAGGCGCGTTGCATGAGCATGTGTCAGGACTACGTAAAACATGCAGAAAAAGCAAATAAATAAGGATGGAAACCGTATGAAGTCTTTTGTGAAATCGTTTTTTCAATATCAGTTTCTTTTGCAGGAGCTGGTAAAAAAAGGAATCAAATTGAAATACCGCAATTCGTATCTGGGAATTATCTGGTCGCTGCTCGAGCCGCTGCTCACGATGATCGTATTGACGATCGTGTTTGGTACATTGCTGCAAAAGAGTGACGATAAGACGTTCCCGATCTATATTCTGTGTGGACGTCTGCTGTATACGTTTTATTCGGATGCGTCGAAGGCGGCGTTGACATCGATCCGGAAGAATGCCTCGATGATCAAAAAGGTCTATGTGCCGAAATACATTTACACGTTATCCAGCATTTTGTTTAACTTTGTAATCTTTTTGATCTCCCTCATCGTACTGGTTCTGGTGAGTCTGGTTATGGGCATCAGACCGACGTGGTATCTGCTGCAGGCTCCGTTTGTACTGGCGGCGCTTTTGCTGCTTGCGGTCGGAACCGGTTATATACTGGCGACATGGGGCGTGTTTTTCCGCGATCTGGAGCATTTGTGGTCAGTGGCGCTTATGCTGATCATGTATACATGTGCGATTTTCTACAATGCGGATAAGTTACTCAAAAGCCATTGGGGATTTATCCTGAAGGGCAATCCGCTGTTTTGCCTGATCGAGTGTTTCCGTGACGCGGTATTCGGCAGGATGATCAATATGCACTATTTCCTGTATGCGGTCGGATTTTCACTCGTAGCACTGGTGCTCGGATTGTGGATGTTCTATAAGAAGCAGGATGAGTATATTCTTCATATTTAATGAATGCAGAGGTATAAAATGGGAAAAAAAGCGTTAGAGTTGAGCCATATCAGTATGCGCTTCAATCTGAGTAAAGAGAAAACGGATACGCTCAAGGATTATATGATAAAGGCGCTCCGCAGACAGTTAAAGTTTAACGAGTTCTGGGCTTTGAAGGATGTGAGCTTTTCCGTGGAAAAGGGAGACCGCGTCGGTATTCTCGGACTGAACGGAGCCGGAAAGAGTACGCTGCTCAAAGTCATTGCGGGAGTGTTCAAGCCGACGGAGGGTACGCTCACAAAGGTCGGAAAGGTCGCTCCGCTGATTGAGCTGGGTGCGGGCTTTGAGAGTGAATATACCGGTGCGGAGAACATTTACCTGAACGGTGCGCTGCTCGGATATTCCAGGGAATTTATACAGGAAAAGTACGAGGAGATCATCGAGTTTTCCGAGCTGGGTGAGTTTATCGATGTTCCGGTCAAAAACTATTCGTCCGGTATGCGTGCCCGTCTCGGATTTTCGATCGCGACAACCGTATCGCCGGAGATACTGATTCTCGATGAGGTGCTGTCGGTCGGTGATGCAAAGTTCCGTAAAAAGAGTGAGAAAAAGATCATGGACATGTTCGATCAGGGCGTGACCGTGCTGTTTGTCTCACATTCACTGGAGCAGGTGCGCAGACTGTGTAACAAGGCGATGATCTTGGATCACGGAAAGCTGATCTCGTATGGGGATATTGATGAGGTTGCAGATCAGTACGAAGCGATGTTAGACGATTGCAGCGATCTGTCGAAGCTGCCTGCGGCTGCCCGTAAGGAGCTGGAGCAGAGGCGGAAGCAGAAGAAGGAAGCGGAGAAAAAGGCTGCCGAGAAAAAAGCGGCAGAGAAGAAAGCTGCCGAACAAAAGGCGGCTGAGGAGAAGCATGCGGATCAGAAGGATGCGCAGGGGGGAAACAAATGATGCTTTCAATCATATTGATCTGTTCGGAGCGTGAGGCAGAAAACCGCACGACCGCAGATTATTTGAAAAGAGAACTGCCGTCCATGACGGATCAGGCAGAGCTGCTTGTGTACGGTCACAGTGCACAGCAGGAAGCATGGCTGGACGAGCTCGCACAGGTGGCGGATGTCAGCTATATGCAGATCGGGGAACGCACGGATGCGCAGTTGTACGCAGATGCGATGAATCGCCTGAAAGGGGAGCTTGCCACGGCGCTGTACGGCGGTGATACCTGTTCGGATGGTGCATTTGCGAGAATTACTGCGGAGGCGGCAAAGAGAGAGAAAAAGCAGGTATTTATGCCCTACAAACAGCTTCCGGAGCTGGAGTTTGCTGCATTTGCCAGCGCAGAGGTGCTTGATGTGGTGTCCGTTATGGATGTTTACCGGACATTTACGCATTATCCGTTCTATTTTGCGGGTACATTTGTCCGTACAAAGGCATTGCAGGCCGGTGAGTGGCATCTGGAATACGGGATCGAGGCAGAACGGGAGTTTTTCCTGACATTGCTGGCGCGCGTGCGCGAGGTAGTCTATCTGAGCGATGTGATCTATCAGGGCAGTCGTGCGCAGGAGGGCGATCCGGTCTTTTATAAAGAGATTTACAATCCGGACTGGTATTTTAAATCGCTGCGTGAGTTCTGGCAGCCGTATTTAGGGCACTGGTCAGAGCAGAAGGGCGGCATTCCGCGGTTTATCCAGTATCATTTCATGTTTTCGATCGGATGCAGGGTCAACAGCAACAAAGACAACCAGAATAAGCATGTCATACCGTCCGGTCAGGAGCGGGATTTCCTACGTCTGATGGGTGAGCTGTTCCAATATATCGATGACGAGGTATTGTTTGACTATCTCAGAATTCCGGAGTGCAAGCAGCTCGACAGTATGCTGTGGGTGTACGGCATCTTGAAATATGGTGACAATTTTTCGATGGAGAAGCGTTATCTCGTCGGAAAGGCGCATTACGGACATGGCGATGTGATGTTCGGCAGGATCGAGAACCTCAAGGCGAACATCCTGTTTATGAACGAACATGACAATGTGCTGCATATTGACGGAACGATCCACCCGATTTTGTATGCGATGTCCGAGGAGGTATATATTCGCTATCACGGGAAAAAATATGCATTGAACTATAACGAACGCTATGCCTTGACAAAGGTATTCGGCGTGAGTGTCTATAAGAGACATTCGTTCAGCGTCGATCTGCCGCTTGAGGGTGTGAGCAGCGCAGCACTGAACTGTGAGGCAGTGATCGACGGAGAAGTGATCGAGATCGTATTTTCCTATGAATCGCATTTCAGCCGCATGAGCGGTACGTTTCTTGCGAGCTACTGGTGCTTTGGACCGGATAAAAAGTATATGATGGTAAAGCGGGAAAACGGCATGTATTTCCACACCGCTACGAAAAAAGAACAGCGCAGACAGGAGCGGAGATTGCAGTGGGAGATGTTGAAGTCGCTGGATCTGCGTGCATGGGTATTTATCGGTGTGCGTAATGCGTACTTCCTGGCGAAGCCGTTCATGAAGCGCAAGCCGGTCTGGATGTATCTCGACAAGATCTACAAGGGCGGCGATTCGTCCGAGTACCTGTACCGCTATGCGAGTGCGCGCGGCAAGCAGATCAAGCATTATTACCTGATCGATAAGCATGCGGCGGATTATAAGCGCATGCGTAAGGACGGTTATCATCCACTGGTACGCGGCAGCATCAAGCACCGTCTGGTGTTCCTGCTCGCAGATATGATGGTGATCTCGAACTCTACGGTGTTTGCGTTTAACAATTTCGGTATGATCAATTCAAGCTATGTGCGTGATCTGGTCGATTTCCATGTGTGTTGTGTGCAGCATGGTATGTCGGTGCAGAAGATCGCAGTCGCACAGAACCGTCTGAGGGACAACACGAGACTGTATTTCTGCGCGTCACAGTATGAGATTGAGAACCTGTCACGCCCGATTTATGATTATGTCGGATATGATGCGTTGAAGCTGACCGGTGTTCCGCGTTATGACGGACTGGTCGATGACGATAAAAAACAGATTATGATCAGCCCTACATGGCGTATGCAGGCGGCAGTGCCGGTGCGCACGAGCGAGGGCGAGCAGCGTGACTACAACCCGCTGTTCAAGGAGAGCACCTACTATAAAGTATTTAACTCACTGATCAATGATCCACGCCTGATCGAGGCAGCGAAGAAATACGGCTACCGCATCAAGTATGTACTGCACCCGATCGTGAGTGCACAGGTCGATGATTTTGACAAAAACGATTATGTAGATGTCATTCCGGCGGTCGGTGACATGAGCTATGAGCGGATGTTCTGTGAATCGAGCCTGATGGTAACGGACTTCTCCGGCATCCAGTTCGACTTTGCCTATATGCGCAAGCCTCTGGTATACCTGCACCACAAGGATATCCCGCAGCATTATGAGGAGGGTACGTTCTTCTATGATACGATGGCATTCGGTGAGATCGCACATGACAATGATGAGCTGATCGACCTGCTGTGCGAATACATGGCATCCGGATGCAAGATGAAGGAGGAATATGTACGCCGGGCGGATGATTTCTTCTATTATAAAGATCGGGAGAACTGTAAACGTATCTATGATGTGATGATCGACTATCAGGATAAATACATTTTAAAGAAGGGGACAAAAGCATGAATATAGGTATTATTTTTGCAGGCGGTGTAGGAAAACGGATGAACAGCCGCGTGAAGCCGAAACAGTTTATCAACGTATATGGTAAACCGATCATCATTCACACACTGGAGATCTTCGAGAATCATGATGAAATTGATGCGATTGTCGTCGCATGTCTGGATTCGTGGATTCCCTATCTCAAGGAGCTGTTGGTAAAATTCAATATCCATAAAGTCGTAAAGGTCGTTCCGGGAGGTTCTTCCGGTCAGGAGTCGATCTATCACGGCTTGCTCGCTGCGGAGGAAATCGCAAACGGAGAGCGTTCGATCGTTCTGATCCACGACGGTGTGCGCCCGCTGATCCATGAGAAAACGATCTCCGATAATATCGCATGTGTCAAGGAACACGGTTCCGCCATCACGAGCGTCAAGGTGAAGGAGACGGTACTGGTCGTTTCTGAGGACAATTCGATCGACAGCGTGCCGAAGCGCGAGGACACGAGACTTGCGCGTGCGCCGCAGAGCTTTTATCTGGATGAGATCATTGATGCGCACAGAAAAAGTATGGCAGAGGGATTGCCGGGATTTATTGATTCCTGCTCCATGATGCAGTATTACGGCAAAAAGCTGTATCTGATCGAAGGGCCGCAGGAGAATATCAAGATCACGACACCGGATGATTTCTATACGATGCGTGCGCTGCTGGATGCAAAGGAAGAAGCGCAGATCTATGGTCTGGAGGAGTAAATCGATGGATAACAAAGAAAAAAATGTGTTGGCAGAAGATTTTGAGGCGGTTGCGCAGAGTGATCTGCCGTGGGAGGCGTTCAAAGGACGCTCCTTTGTGGTCACGGGTGCGACCGGGCTGGTCGGTTCGCTGCTCGTGCGCGCGCTGCTGTACTGCGATCAGGTGCATGGGCTGGGAATCAAGGTATATGCGCTTGTGCGAAACGTAGAGAAAGCAAAGCAGATCTTCGGTGAGACAAATGCGCCGGAGTATCTTGTAGCAGATCTCGCGAAGGATGAGATTGCCGGTGATTTTGCGTGCGATTATGTGATCCATGCGGCAGCAGTCACGACCTCAAAGCTGATGGTATCCGATCCGGTCGGAACGATCCGCACCGCGATCGACGGTACGGAAAAGCTGTTAAAGCTCGCAGTCGAGAAAAAAGCGCAGGCGTTTGTGTATATTTCCTCAATGGAAGTGTACGGACAGCCGAAAACGGACGGAAAGACAGCCGAAAAGGATCTCGGCTATATCGATATCAGCACCGTGCGCAGCTGCTATCCGGAGGGAAAGCGGATGTGCGAGTGCCTGTGTAATGCATATGCGGCACAGTATGGTCTGAATGTAAAGAGTGCGAGACTGGCACAGACCTTCGGAGCCGGCATCCTGCCGACGGAAAACCGCGTATTTGCACAGTTTGCGCGCAGCGCGGTAAACGGAGAGAATATCGTACTGCATACGACGGGCGAATCCGAGGGAAACTATGTGTATACGGCGGATGCGATCCGCGCGATTCTGCTGCTGCTCGTCAAGGGTGAGAGCGGTGAGGCGTACAACATCGCCAATGAGCAGAGCCATACGACGATCCGCAACATGGCAGAGCTGGTCGCAGAGCAGATCGCCGGAGGAGCGATACGGGTTGTGCTGGATATTCCGCAGGATGCATCATCGCTCGGCTATGCACCGCCGGTAAAGATGTGGCTGGATGCGTCAAAAATGCGCGCGCTGGGCTGGGAGCCGACGGTCGGACTGGCAGATGCGTACCGCAGGATGATCCGCTATATGGGTGAGCAGGCGTAAGGATCGCCCGGAATGGAGTCTGTGGTCAATAGAGTTACAAGTAATATGGAAGTTAGAAAGTAAGAGAGTGTAATTGAAATGAAACAAAAGAAAATAACGATGGTACTGGCTGGTTTATGTCTGCTGCTGTGGGGACTGTTTACATGGAACCGCGCGGAGACATATGCCGCTGACACAGAGATGACACTTCACGGAATGTATCTCGGTGAGAATTCAAAGGGAGATTCCGTGTTACTCGAATCCAAGGGCGAGTATCTGCTCATGGATATCGGAATGTATTATGGAACACCGTATGTCATTGAGGAGCTGGAGGATCTTGGAATCGACCATATTTCCCTTTATTTCAGCCATCTGCATATGGATCATATTGGGTCCAGTGGTTCGTGGAACCTCACCGATGGTCTGGAGGAATTTGTGGATTCGGGCATCACGATTGACAAGCTGTACCTGCCGGCGGAGAGCCTGTCGCCGCGCTCCAAAAACAATCCGCGCAGATATGAGATCCTGCGCAAATATGCCGAGGGCAAGTTCCCGATCGAATATCTGAACGTCGGGGATGAGCTGAAGATCGGAGATGTGACAGGAAAAGTCATCGGTCCGGTGGATGAGGATAAGCTGCTCCTATATAATGCGAAGGGTGAGGCAGCATATGGAGTTTATGAGAATAACTGTAGTCTGGTGACGATTTTCACCTGTGGAAATATCAAATATTTCACGGCAGGCGACATCCAGAAGCAACAGGAAGATCTGCTTATCGAACGGTACGGAAAAGAACTGGACTGTGACATTATGAAACTGAATCATCACGGACAGGGTAATACGAACAGCGAGGAATTTTTGAAATATATTTCGCCAACGTATAGTTTTACGACAATCCCGAGTTATGAACCGAGAAAAGCGAACGGCAAATGGAGAAATTTCCGCGCGGTTCAGCGTGCGATGGAATACGGCATCAATTATATGATACAGAACAATGGAGAGAATGTGGTCATTGAGGTCAAAAATGATTTCATTACACTGTATCGCGGTGAGGATGCCGGCACCGGTGTGAAGCTGAGCGGCTGGGTAAAGGTGGCTGGCTCTGATGGAAAATACCACGATACGGATATCTTTTATCTGGATGCGCAGAACAAACCGCTGACAGGTATTCAGCAGATCGATGGCAAGTATTACAATTTCGGCGTTGGCGGACGCATGGTTTACGGCAAATACGGAAAGAACGGTTATACTCCGTGGAGTGCCGATGAGAACGGCACGCGCGCGTATGTGCTGGATGCGGACGACCGGGCGGCGCTGCAGGTCGGATTTGCATATGTGGGAGACTACCGGTACTACTTTGACGAAAACGGCTACCGGCTGGAGCCTGAGGAGGAAGATGTGTTTACCACGATCGAGGGCAACCGGTATGTACTGGATATGGACGGATCCTTCCGGGCGGATGAGATGCTCGACATGGAGGACGGAGAGTATTACGTCAACCAGACGGGCGAGGTTGTGACGAATGCCAAGGTCGATTTCTACGGAACGTGGTATCTGTTTGATAATGACGGACGCATG
This sequence comes from uncultured Eubacterium sp., assembly GCA_934320655.1. GTDB lineage: Bacteria > Bacillota > Clostridia > Lachnospirales > Lachnospiraceae > W0P33-017. The sequence goes on along the minus strand of CAKRFN010000017.1, from coordinate 18,319 downwards.
ATCGGCAATGACGGCAAGCGGACATTCTACGAGTTTGACGGAGACATGTATGCGATCGATGGTGAAGGTGCAGTGTATGCGGAACAGATTGCACGCATCGACGGAGAGCGGTATTACTTTGATGCTGACGGTCTGTATGTCACGGACGAGATGGTGACTGTGGATAACAACACGTACTATTTCGACGAGGATGGTTATATGGTCACAAGTAAGCTGATGAAGATCGGACAGCAGAAATACTACTTCGGTGCGAATGGCAAGATGTACACGAACCGCAACTTTAAGCTGGCGAACGGCAAGAAATATCACGCAGACGAGAACGGTGTCGTAAAGCTGGTGAGAAAGCCCAAAAAGACAAAAAAAGACACAACGGCGGCGGCAGAAACACAGCCGTAACAAAACACAGATCCCTGTGCCGGTATACGGCACGGGGATTTTTGATTATGTATATAATGTAACAGTTCAGTCTGCACTATTTGCAAAGACGCTAAAAATAATTCTTGACGAGCCCTCTGACTTGTGGTATCATGTATGATGCTTTATTGTGGTAAATAGGCTAATTCTGCGCTCTTTTGGGCGGAAGAAGTCCAAATAATAAAAACGAGAGGTGAAACGTCAATGGAGAAAAACAGAATACGTCCGGTACAAGCTGGTAAGAGCCTGCGTATGAGCTACTCAAGACAAAAAGAAGTTCTGGAAATGCCCAATTTGATTGAGGTACAGAAGGACTCCTATCAGTGGTTTCTGGACGAAGGTTTAAAAGAAGTGTTTGCAGATATCTCTCCCATTACGGACTACAGTGGACACCTGAGTCTGGAATTTGTTGACTTTACATTATGTGCAGATGATGTGAAATATACAATTCCGGAGTGTAAGGAGCGTGATGCGACTTATGCGGCACCTTTGAAGGTGAAAGTCCGTCTGTATAACAAGGAGACAGAGGAGATCAACGAGCATGAGATTTTCATGGGTGATCTGCCGCTGATGACAGAGACCGGCACGTTTGTGATCAATGGTGCTGAGCGTGTTATCGTCAGCCAGCTCGTTCGTTCACCGGGTATCTATTACGGAATTACCCGCGATAAGGTCGGAAAGACCCTTTACTCCTGTACCGTTATCCCTAACCGTGGTGCATGGTTAGAGTACGAGACAGACTCCAATGACGTATTTTATGTTCGTGTAGATAGAACCAGAAAGGTTCCGATCACGGTGCTCATCCGTGCACTCGGAATCGGCAGTAATCAGGAGATTATTGATTACTTTGGAGAAGAGCCGAAGATCGTGGCTAGCTTTGGAAAGGACGTTTCCAACAACTATGAGTCCGGTCTGTTAGAGCTGTATAAAAAGATCCGTCCCGGCGAGCCTTTGACGGTAGAGAGCGCAGAAAGTCTGATTTCTGCGATGTTCTTTGACCCGAGAAGATACGATCTGGCAAAGGTAGGACGTTACAAGTTCAACAAGAAACTGGCGTTCCGCAACCGTCTGCGCGGTCAGGTGCTGGCAGAGGATGTCCTTGATCCCACAACCGGTGAAGTGCTGGCAGAGGCAGGCACCCAGCTGACAAGGGAAAAGGCAGAGGAGATCCAGAATGCCGCTGTCCGCTATGTCATGATCCAGACCGAGGAGCGCAATGTCAAGGTGCTGTCATCCATGATGGTAGATCTTGGCGCATGGGTACCCGAGCTTGCCGACAAAGCTGCACAGAAGGAGCTGGGTATTACGGAGCTGGTTTACTATCCGGCATTGAAGCAGATCTTAGAGGAGAATACTGCTTTAGAGGATATTAAAGAAGCGATCCGCAAGAGTGTGCATGACCTGATTCCCAAGCACATTACAAAGGATGATATTTTTGCTTCTATTAACTATAACATGCATCTGGAGTGGGGCATCGGCAATGACGACGATATCGACCATTTAGGAAACCGTCGTATCCGTGCGGTTGGTGAGCTGCTGCAGAACCAGTACCGCATCGGTCTGTCCAGACTGGAGCGTGTGGTACGTGAGCGTATGACCACACAGGATCTGGAGGGTATTTCCCCGCAGAGCCTGATCAATATCAAGCCTGTGACGGCAGCAGTCAAGGAGTTCTTCGGATCTTCACAGCTGTCACAGTTCATGGATCAGAACAACCCGTTAGGTGAGCTGACACACAAGAGACGTTTATCTGCATTGGGACCTGGCGGTCTGAGCAGAGACCGTGCCGGATTCGAGGTGCGAGATGTCCACTACTCACACTATGGACGTATGTGCCCGATTGAGACCCCCGAGGGTCCGAACATCGGTCTGATCAACTCACTGGCATGCTATGCGCGTATTAACGAGTACGGTTTCGTAGAGGCACCGTACCGCAAGATTGATAAAACCGATCCGAGAAATCCCCGCGTCACAGACGAGGTTATTTACATGACCGCGGACGAGGAGGATAACTACCATGTAGCACAGGCGAACGAGAAGCTGGATGAAGAGGGACACTTTGTGCGTAATTCCGTATCCGGCCGTTACCTCGATGAGACACAGGAGTATGACAAGACGATGTTTGATTACATGGATGTCTCTCCGAAGATGGTGTTCTCAGTCGCTACAGCCCTGATCCCGTTCCTGCAGAACGACGATGCGAACCGTGCGCTGATGGGATCAAACATGCAGCGTCAGGCAGTGCCGCTTCTGACGACAGAGGCGCCTGTAGTCGGTACCGGTATGGAGCCCAAGGCTGCCGTGGATTCCGGTGTCTGCGTTGTTGCAAAGAAAGCAGGTATCGTCGAGAAGTCCCAGTCTGATGAGATCTGGATCAAGAATGATGACGGTACAACATCTAATTATAAACTGACAAAGTTCTCCAGAAGTAACCAGAGCAACTGCTACAACCAGAGACCGATCGTATTTAAGGGCGATCATGTAGAGGCTGGTGAGGTAATTGCAGACGGTCCTTCTACTTCACAGGGAGAATTAGCATTAGGAAAGAATCCGCTGATCGGATTCATGACATGGGAAGGCTACAACTACGAGGATGCCGTTCTGCTGAGTGAGCGGCTTGTACAGGATGATGTCTATACATCTGTCCATATCGAGGAGTACGAGGCAGAGGCACGTGATACAAAGCTCGGACCCGAGGAGATCACCCGTGATGTACCGGGTGTCGGTGAGGATGCACTCAAGGATCTGGATGAGCGCGGAATCATCCGTGTCGGTGCAGAAGTACGCGCCGGTGATATTCTGGTCGGAAAGGTAACGCCGAAGGGCGAGACCGAGCTGACCGCAGAGGAGCGCCTGTTGCGTGCGATTTTCGGTGAGAAGGCACGTGAGGTGCGTGATACGTCCCTGAAGGTGCCGCACGGCGAGTACGGTATCGTTGTCGCTGCAAAGGTATTTACAAGAGAAAACGGAGATGAGTTATCACCTGGTGTCAATCAGGCAGTCCGCATCTACATCGCACAGAAGAGAAAGATTTCTGTCGGCGATAAGATGGCAGGCCGACATGGTAACAAGGGTGTCGTTTCCAGAGTGCTTCCCGTAGAGGATATGCCGTTCCTGCCGAATGGTCGTCCTCTGGATATCGTGTTGAACCCGTTAGGTGTGCCGTCCCGTATGAATATCGGACAGGTGTTGGAGATCCATCTGAGTCTGGCTGCAAAGGCACTCGGATTCAATATCGAGACACCGGTATTTGACGGCGCGCGAGAGATTGATATTCAGGATACACTGGAGCTTGCAAATGACTATGTCAACATGCCGTTTGACGCAGAGGAAGCAGGCGAAGAAGGAAAAACAGAGAACTTCTATGAGAAATACAAAGACACCCTGAGAGAGGATGTCATGGAATACTTATCCGATCACAGAGCGCATAGAGATCTGTGGAAGGGTGTACCGATTTCAAGGGATGGAAAGGTACAGTTGAGAGACGGACGTACCGGAGAGCCGTTTGATTCACCGGTTACGATCGGTCACATGCATTACCTGAAACTGCATCATCTGGTAGACGACAAGATCCATGCACGTTCTACCGGTCCTTACTCTCTGGTTACCCAGCAGCCGCTCGGTGGTAAAGCGCAGTTCGGTGGACAGCGTTTCGGAGAGATGGAGGTATGGGCACTGGAGGCATACGGTGCATCCTATACCTTGCAGGAGATCCTGACCGTGAAGTCCGATGATGTTGTCGGCCGTGTCAAGACGTATGAGGCGATCATCAAGGGTGACAATATCCCTGAACCGGGTATCCCCGAGTCCTTCAAGGTATTGCTCAAGGAGCTGCAGTCACTGGGTCTGGATGTCAAGGTGCTGGATGAGAACCGTCAGGAAGTAGAGCTGATGGAGATCAGTGAGTATGGCAACACAGATTTGAATGCGATTATTGCCGGAGACAAGGATTTTGCGTTTGAGGACAGCGAGAGCTTTGCAAAACGCGGATTCTCCAAGGTAGAATTCGATTCGGACAGTGAGGAGCTCGTGGCTGTTGACGAGGGCGAGGAAGCCGACGACACCGACGATATGGATGACGATTTTGGAGCAGAGGATTTTGATGACGATGCTCTTTTGGATAACGAAGATTAGAAGGGAGTGCCAACATGCCTGAGACAGCAAATAAAGAAACATACCAGCCAATTTCATTTGATGCAATTCAGATTGGTCTGGCCTCACCTGAGAAGATCAGAGAGTGGTCCCGCGGCGAGGTAAAAAAGCCCGAGACTATCAACTACAGAACGTTAAAGCCGGAAAAGGACGGTCTGTTCTGTGAGAAGATCTTCGGACCCAGCAAGGACTGGGAGTGCCACTGCGGAAAGTACAAAAAGATCCGCTATAAGGGTGTTGTCTGCGACCGATGCGGCGTAGAGATCACCAAAGCGAATGTCCGCAGAGAGCGCATGGGACACATCGAGCTGGCTGCTCCTGTTTCCCACATCTGGTATTTCAAGGGAATCCCGTCACGTATGGGTCTGATCCTTGATTTATCACCGCGTACATTAGAGAAAGTATTATACTTCGCTTCTTATATTGTGTTAGATCCCGGAAAGACGGATCTGTCCATGAAGCAGGTATTGTCAGATGCCGATTATCAGTCGGCAGTAGAGAAATACGGCAGAACCTTCCGTGTCGGAATGGGTGCGGAAGCGATCTTAGAGCTTCTGCGGGGAATCGATCTGGAGAAAGATTCCGCAGAGTTAAAGGCAGCGCTCGTCGATGCGACAGGTCAGAAAAAGGCACGTATCATCAAGCGTCTGGAAGTCGTAGAAGCGTTCCGCGAGTCGGGTAATAAGCCTGAGTGGATGATCATGACAGTTATTCCTGTCATCCCGCCGGATCTGCGACCGATGGTACAGCTCGACGGAGGAAGATTTGCGACCTCCGATCTGAATGATCTGTATCGCCGTATTATCAATAGAAACAACCGTCTGCGCAGACTGTTAGAGCTGAATGCACCTGACATCATCGTGCGCAACGAGAAACGTATGCTGCAGGAGGCAGTAGACGCATTGATCGATAACGGACGCAGAGGCCGCCCGGTAACCGGACCCGGAAACCGTGCGCTCAAGTCTCTGTCTGACATGTTAAAGGGTAAATCCGGACGTTTCCGTCAGAACTTGTTAGGAAAGCGTGTAGACTATTCCGGACGTTCCGTTATCGTTGTAGAGCCGAAGTTAAAGATTTATCAGTGCGGTCTGCCGAAAGAGATGGCGATCGAGCTGTTCAAGCCTTTTGTTATGAAGGAGCTCGTATCAAACGGTACGGCTCACAACATCAAGAGTGCAAAGAAGATGGTAGAGCGTTTACAGACCGAGGTGTGGGATGTCTTAGAGGATGTCATCAAAGAGCATCCGGTTATGTTAAACCGTGCTCCTACACTGCACAGACTTGGTATTCAGGCATTCGAGCCGATTCTTGTCGAAGGTAAAGCGATCAAGCTGCATCCGCTCGTATGTACCGCGTTCAACGCCGATTTCGACGGAGACCAGATGGCTGTCCATCTTCCGCTTTCACAGGAAGCACAGGCAGAGTGCCGCTTTATGCTGCTCTCACCGAACAACCTGTTAAAGCCTTCCGACGGAGGTCCTGTAGCAGTGCCTTCACAGGATATGGTACTTGGTATTTACTATCTGACGATGGATAAAGTACCCGATTTCACAAAGGATGGCGTAACTACTGTCAGTGACAAGGTATATGATTCCAAGGATCAGTTAAAGGCTGCATTGGATGCAGGAGAGATCCGTGTTGATGACATGATCCACTACCAGACACATGATGAGTCTGAGCGTGAGGTCATCTGCACACCGGAGGATATTTTAGGACGCTTTTTCAGCAGTACCAATCAGGCGCTGCTGGCATATGAGAATGGCGTGATCAGCCTGCATCAGTCGATCCGCGTGCATCAGGAGACTGTGACACCGGATGGAGAGGCTGTTTCCGGAACGATCACAACGACACTTGGACGACTGATCTTCAACGAGATCATTCCTCAGGATCTTGGCTTTGTAAAGCGTGAAAAGCCCGAAGATTACCTGCTGCTGGAGGTAGACTTCCATGTAGGTAAAAAGCACTTAAAGAAGATCCTTGAGAAGGTTATCAATATCCACGGTGCGACCAGAACCGCAGAGGTGCTTGATGACATCAAGGCAATGGGTTACAAATATTCTACCCGTGCAGCCATGACCGTATCGATTTCAGATATGACCGTGCCGCCGCAGAAACCGGAGATGATCCAGCATGCACAGGATACGGTAGACCGTATCACCAAGCAGTATAAGCGTGGTATGATCACCGAGGAAGAGCGTTACAAAGAAGTCGTAGAGACATGGAAGGATACCGATGACGAGCTGACCGCAGCTCTGTTATCAGGACTGGATAAATACAACAACATCTTCATGATGGCTGATTCCGGAGCGCGTGGTTCCGACAAGCAGATCAAGCAGTTAGCAGGTATGCGTGGTTTGATGGCAGATACAACCGGTCGTACGATCGAGCTGCCGATCAAGTCCAATTTCCGTGAAGGTCTGGACGTACTGGAGTACTTCATGTCTGCGCATGGAGCACGTAAGGGACTTTCCGATACCGCGCTGCGTACCGCCGATTCCGGATACCTGACCAGACGTCTGGTAGATGTATCACAGCACATGATCGTCCGCGAGTCTGACTGCTGTGAGGGAACAGGCAGAGAGATCCCCGGCATGTATGTCAAGGCATTCATGGACGGAAAAGAGGAGATCGAGAGCCTGCAGGATCGTATCACAGGCAGATTTGCTGCTGAGACGATCGTTGACAAGGACGGAAATGTCATTGTAAAGGCAAACCACATGATCACACCCAAGCGTGCGGAAGCAGTGATCGCAAAGGGTGTAGACGAGACCGGAGAGCCTCTGACCAGAGTAAAGATCCGTACCATCCTCACCTGTCGTTCACACATGGGTGTCTGTGCAAAATGTTACGGTTCCAACATGGCAACCGGTCAGGCAGTACAGGTCGGCGAGGCGATCGGTATTATCGCGGCACAGTCTATCGGTGAGCCCGGTACACAGTTGACGATGAGAACCTTCCATACCGGTGGTGTGGCAGGTAACGATATCACACAGGGTCTTCCCCGTGTCGAGGAGATTTTTGAGGCAAGAAAGCCGAAAGGACTTGCCATTATCACAGAGTTTGGCGGCGTAGCCACGATTAAGGATACAAAAAAGAAGCGCGAGATTATTGTCACCAATCCGGAGAGCGGAGAGACAAAGAGCTATCTGATTCCTTACGGATCACACATCAAGATCATGGATGGCGCAGTGCTTGAGGCAGGCGATGAGCTGACCGAGGGTTCTGTAAATCCTCATGATATTTTGAAGATCAAGGGCGTGCGTGCCGTTCAGGATTACATGCTGCGTGAAGTACAGCGTGTATACCGTCTGCAAGGTGTAGAGATCAATGATAAGCATATCGAGGTCATTGTACACCAGATGTTGCAGAAGATCCGCGTGGAGGAGCACGGAGATTCCGATTTCCTGCCCGGAACAATGGTAGATACCTTAGACTTTGAGGATAAAAACGAAATGCTTGAGAGCGAAGGCAAGACACCGGCAGAGGGTACACAGGTACTGCTCGGTATCACCAAGGCATCTCTGGCAACGAATTCCTTCCTGTCAGCGGCTTCCTTCCAGGAGACCACCAAGGTTCTGACAGAGGCAGCGATCAAGGGTAAAGTTGACTCCCTGATCGGTATGAAGGAGAACGTAATTATCGGTAAGCCGATCCCGGCAGGAACCGGTATGAAGCGTTACCGCAATATCAGGCTGGATTCCGATGAGCGTATGAATGATCTGCTCATGGCAGAAGAAGTGCTGAGTGCGGCTGATTTTGAGGATGAAGATCCGCAGGATCTGTCGGATGCAGCTTTCGTAGACAGCTTCGACGATGTAGAGGATACAGACGAAGCAGCCGAGGATCTGGCAGAAGATATCATCGAGGATGACTTCGACGAAGAGTAATTTAATCTCATAAACAATGAAAAATGCAGATACCGAAAGGTGTCTGCATTTTTTATTGCAGAAACACCAAACTACGGATTCCGTAGGTGACATCAGACAAAAATAAAATGGTGGAATCGGCATAATTTGGCGAATAGTGACAGTTGACATTTTGATAAAATTATGTATAATAAAAAACAAATGAATGCATAAGTAAATATAAATAAACTAAATAGACAGGGAGAGGTGAGAACACACAGTTGGAATTATCAGAACAATATATGTTGGAAATTGTAAAGTGGGGCAGTCTGACAATGGCTGCAAAGCAGTTAGGGATCTCACAGCCGGCGTTGAGCCTCGCACTTACGAATTTAGAGAAAAAGCTGGGCTTCACGTTGATTGACCGCAAGAGCAAGCCGGTCTGTTTTACGGAGGAGGGCAGCATCTACGCGGAGTATCTGCACAAGCAGAGAGAACTCACGATACAGATGCAAAAGGAGATCTCTGACGCGGGCATGATGAAGCGCAAAGTATTATCGGTCGGCGGATCGGCGGTTTATATCGAATCACTGGTCGCAGATGCGATCCCGGAATTGCTCACGCACTATCCGGAGTGCCAGATCGATATGCATATCGAGCCAATGGAGGAGCTGATCCAGAATGCGGTGAACGGCGAGGTCGAATGCTTTGTATGTACCGATGAGAAAAATATACCGGACAATTTTACATTACTCCCGATCCGGCAGGAGCGCCTGTATATGTGCGTACCGAAGAATTTTGAGGTAAATGAGCGCCTGAAGGACTACCAGGTGCAGCTCGGCGAAGAAAAACCGATCGAGGATTACCGTGTCTTTGAGGCACATGGAATCATCCGGCTGCCTGCGACATTTCCGTTGCAGCGCAAGATGGATGACTTTTTCGCGGAAAAAGGGATGCAGATGCATTCTTCGATCTGTGTGAGTCAGGTGTCAACCGGTGTGGCACTGGCACAGAAGGGACTTGGTATGGTAGTGGCATCCGAGGAGGCACTGATGGGCAGAAATCTGGGTGACCACGTGTGTCTATACTCGCTGCCCGAGGAAATATCCGGAAGAAAGATCTATATCGCATACGATTCCGGGCATTATATATCAAAGGTATGCAGAATGTTTATTGATTTAATAACGAAAGGACAGGGAAAAAATGAAAACATCAAAAAAGATTAACCTGATTATCGGTCCGCTGTTGCTGCTGTTGTGTATTGTAGCACTGCCGGACAGCGTGTTTGCGACCTTCCAGAGCCGTGCGGCGATCGGAACTGTGGCATGGATGGCATATTGGTGGGTGACAGGACCGGTTGACTATGCGGTAACTGCATTTTTGCCGATTGCAGTTAACGCGCTGCTGCAGATCACAGACATGAAAGATGTGATCTCAAATTATGCGTCTGAGACGATTCTGCTTTTGCTGGGAGCGTCCATTCTGACAGTTTCATGGCAGAAGTCCGGACTTGACAGACGTATTGCATCGGTATTTTTAAAGATGCTTGGAAGTAATCTGCGCCAGCAGCTGATCTTCTGGTTTATTCTGTCGACCTTGCTGTCCAGTGTACTTCCTAATGCGGTTGTATGTGCGACGGTCACTCCGATCGCGGTATCGATGCTGACCTATATCGGAGAGGGTGACATCAAAAACAGTAAAGTAGGCTCCAAGCTGCTCTTAACGATTGCCTATGCTGCCGGTGTCGGTGGTCTGGCTTCACCTCTGGGCGGTGCGATGAACTTAGTTACTGTCGATTATATCCAGCAGTTGACCGGAGAGGAATATATGTACACCTCATGGGTGATCCGTTTCCTGCCGATCATGATCGTGCTGGTAGTCAGCAACATTTTATTTATGCTCCGCGATGTAAAGAAATCAGACAATATCGGTGATGTAGAAGGCTTCTTTAAGAATGAGTACAGCCAGTTACCTCCGATGTCGCTGGAGGAAAAAGCATCTCTGGTATTATTCCTGATCGCAACGATTCTTTCATTCAGCCGTCAGTTATACCAGAGTGTACTGCCCGGACTCAAGCCGGCATATGCATTTATCGTATGCGCGATTTTATCTTTCCTCATCACGGATAAAGAAGGAAAACGTCTGATGGTTTGGAAGTCTGTACAGACAGATATTATCTGGGAGCTGATCTACATTTTCGCCGGTGGTCTGGCTGCCGGAACACTGATTAACGGCTCCGGCGCTGCTGAGAATATCGGCGCATGGGTTGCTACCATGAACTTAAACGGCGGATTTGTGACCGTACTGGTGATTATTACTCTGACACTGCTGTTGTCGGATGTGACATCCAATACAGCGACTGCCGCAGTAGCGATGCCGATTGTTATTTCTATTATACAGGGTATTGGTGAGGATCCGATTCCGTTCGTGTATATCGCGTCCATCGGTGTTAACCTGTCCTACATGCTGCCGACTTCGATCCGTGCGATTCCGGTCGGATACGGTATGGAGCCGAAATATATGTTTAAGGAAGGCTGGAAACTGACGATTATTGTGATCGCACTGATGACGATTCTCAGCTATGTATTATTGAACTACTGGCCGGCATTCAGTACCGTATAATATGGTGCGGACAGATCTGACAGCCGACAAAGGTCGCGTGCAAAAAAGCGTTGCTAGTCACGCAGCGCATGGGCAGTGGCAAAAAAATCTATTTGACAGTGGATGTATGAAATGGTAATATGCGATAAGTGGATGTGCGCTTTGACGCCGGATCAGATGATCCGGCGGGCAATCATCCGAAATAGCCGGGCACCGGAGTGTGAACCGGCTAAACGTACGAATGACTGAAAATGGAAGGAGACTATAGATAAATGTCGGTTGTTTCTTATTCTTTTTTTGCTTTTTTGGCGATAGCCGTTCTTCTGTATTATGTTGTGCCGAAAAAGCTGCAATGGGTGGTTCTGCTTGGAGCCAGTATTTACTTTTACGCGATGGCGGGCGTACAGTTCCTAGCGGTCGTACTGCTGACAGCGGTTGTGGTTTATTTTCTGGCGATGCTTATGCAGAAAAATCTCGATAAGCAGGCGCAGATGGTACAGGGAATGGACAGGAAAGCTGCCCGTGCAGTCAAAAATGACATGAAAGCGAAGCGCAAGAAGATCCTTGTACTGGCACTCGTGATCGTGATCGGTGTGTTATTTGTATTTAAGGCGAGTGGATTCTGTATCACAAATATCAACCGCCTGCTTGGAATGGCGAGCATGGCTGAGATTCCGGACTGGAATCTGATCGCGCCGTTAGGCATTTCGTTCTATTCATTTATGATGATTTCTTATCTGATGGATGTATATAACGGTAAGGCAAAGGCACAGAAAAACTTCTTAAAATATCTGACTTATGTATTGTATTTCCCGCATGTGACCCAGGGACCGATCGCAAAGTACGATGAGGTCGCACCGCAGATCTTCTCTGAGCACCGTTTTTCCTATGACACGGTGACACAGGGACTGTGGCTGATGATGTGGGGATATTTCAAAAAATTAGTTATCGCGGACCGGTTGTCGTCATTTGTGACAGCGGTGTTTAATCACAGTGGTGATTATCAGGGCACGATCTTTATTTTTGCGGGTGTTATGTATTCGATCCAGATTTATTGCGATTTCTCCGGATGTATGGATATCGTGCGCGGAGCCTCTGAGTGTTTTGACATCCGTCTGGGCGAGAACTTTGAGCGTCCGTACTTTTCACAGACATTGCCGGAATTCTGGAGACGCTGGCATATTTCGCTCGGTGCGTTCTTCAGGGAATATGTATTCTATCCGGTATCAACGTCAAAGCTGTTCCTCAAGCTGAACACATTTGGCAGAAAATATCTCGGAAATGACTGGGGACGAAACGTAGCATCGTGCCTGCCGATTTTATGCGTCTGGTTTTTGACCGGATTCTGGCATGGTGCAAACTGGAACTACATTTTCTGGGGGCTGTTCCACGGTGTTCTGATTTGTCTGTCCACGATGTTTGAGCAGCCGATCGAGCATCTGACAGTGAAGTTAAATATTAAACGTGACTGCATCAGTTGGAGTATCTTCCGCATGCTGCGCACCTTTTTCCTGTGCGTGATCGGTAGAATTATATTTATGGGACACGGTGTGCGCGCAGCAGCCAGAATGCTTTACTCCAGCGTCGCACATGCAGATGTGTTCTATAATGTAGAGACGATCGGACTGACACATAATGAGTGGCTGATCGTGATTGCGGGCTGTATCGTCCTGCTGCTCGTATCGGTGGTGCAGGAAATGAGAATGCAGGCAGGCAACAACGAGACAATCAGACAGTGGCTCGCACGCCAGAACCTGTGGCTGCGCTGGGTCGTATTGCTCGGCGGTATGCTGGCCATTCTGGTATATGGTGTCTATGGCTCCGGTATCGGTGCAGCATTTATTTATGAGCAGTTCTAATCATTGTGATGGTAAAGTGATAACTGATGTCAGAAAGGCGGACAGAAGGGATGAAAGTAGTAATCAAGAGAATCATAGCGGCTGTCGTATTTATATGCATACTGGTTGTGTCGGTGAATAGCCTCGGATATTTTTTCCGACCAGATGATATGAATACCGAGAGTTTCAACTATTTGTATAAAGAGGATAAAGATACGCTGAATGTCGTGTGCTTAGGCTCCAGTGCGATATACCGTTTCTGGATTCCTCAGGAGGCGTATGAAAAGTCTGGATTTACTTCAGCGCTTGTCGCTTCGGCAGCGCAGGATATCAAGGCGGTTCCATATCTGATGGACGAGATCCTGAGGACGCAGGATGTTGATCTGTTTGTCGTAGAAGTGCGTCAGCCTGTTGCGGAGCGCGCGCGCAAGATCAACAATAAGTATGTACAGAAAGATGCGACAGGCAGCTTTGCGTATGTGGCAACGAGTATGAAGCAGTCGGCAGACCGTGTACAGATGATTGATCAGATACTGGTCGAGGACGAAGATAATACGAAGCTGGAGTGGTGGATTCCGCTGTTGAAATATCATGATAATTCGCACACATTTACTTCAGATCAGATCGTAGCACGGCTGAACGGCGTGGATGAAGATGATATGTATGTGCGGCAGGCCTCAACGATCAAGGTAAATGAACAGAAGGGATTTGTGGCGGATACCCAGTACGAGTTCACGGAAGAGGATAAGCAGGAACTGGATCTGGTTGCAGCGAAGGCAGAGAAACTTGGCAAGAAAGTGCTGTTTGTGGCTACACCGTACTCACCCGGAAAGGTGCGTGGCGCGCTGCATTTACAGATGAATGATTATATCGAACAGCAGGGCTATGATTATCTGGATCTGAATCAGTATGTCGATCAGATCGGACTTGATTTTTCAACGGATTATTATGATGATATTCATACCAATATCGCCGGGGCACAGAAAGTGACAGCATATCTGGCAAAATACCTGAAAGAAAATTATGATATGCAGCCCCGTCTGGATGAATCACAGACCGCGCATTGGGAAAAAATGTGTACGAAGTGGGACAAACGTGCAGACGAGCTGATGAAAGACTGGGAAAAGCAGAAAGGAGCAAACAATGAGAAAGGATAGTATACTTCACTATATCAGAGACTACGCACAGACACAGCCGGATAAGTATGCCGTGTGCGAGCTGAGAAAAAGTCTGACTTACCGCGAATATTGGGAAAAGATCCGAAAGACCGCATCGGTATTGGCTTCGCATGATATAGAAAAAGGGATGCATGTAGTAGTCAGATGCACACAGACGATTGATTATCTCGTGTTATTCAGTGCATTGCAGTATATCGGGGCAATTCCGATTCCGGTGGAAAAGACACTGGGCGCAGACCGTATCATGGAGATTGCAGGGGCTGTGGACGCAGCTGTAGTGATTGCTGATGAGGAAGTCGAAGGCATCCGTGCCTATAAAAATAAAGAGCTGATGAAGGCTGTGCCGGAGGCAGACGAGGCAGAACTGCCGCTCCCCGCAGCGAACGATCTGTCAATGATCCTGTTTACGACAGGAACGACCGGCAAATCAAAGGGTGTCGTGCTGACGCATCTCAATGATGTGGCGATCGCGGAGAACGTAATGTATGGCACGCAGATGGCACCCGATAATGTGGAGGTCATTCCGATGCCGCTCAATCATGCGTTCGGAATGCGCAGATACCAGTCGGATATTGTGAACGGCGGTACTGTATGCCTGATGGATGGCATGGCATTTATAGGAACGCTCTGGAAACTCATGGAAAAATACCGTGTGACCTCCATGGCATTGTCTCCCGCATCACTCGGTATGATCTTCCAGTTATCCGGAGACCGTATCGGAGAATATAAGGATCAGATGCATTACATCCAGATCGGTTCCGCACCGCTGATGGAGGCGGACAAGCAGCGCCTGATCCATCTTATGCCGAATCTGAGACTGTATAATTTCTACGGATCTTCCGAGGCAGGCTGCTCTTGTATTCTGGATTTCAACAGCCCGGACAATAAGACCGGCTGTATCGGCAGACCGACCGTCAATTCCGTAGTACAGTTTGTCGATGAAAACGGAAACAAAGTAGAAAACGTCGATGAGGAACACCCGGCACTGCTCGCATGGGGTGGACCGATCGTTATGAAAGAATATTATAAAGAGCCGCAGTTGACAGCAGAAACAATGACAGACGGATGCGTGATGACAAAGGATATGGCATATCTCGATGAAGAAGGCAGATGTATCCTCGTCGGCAGAAGTGATGATATCGTCAACTACGGAGGCAGCAAGATTGCTCCCGCAGAGGTAGAGGATTGTGCGAGAGACTATGACGGAATCGTTGATTGCGCATACAGCTCACGTCCCGATGCGATCACCGGTGAACTGCCGGTTATGCTGGTTGTGAAAAACGAGGGATACGATCAGGCAGCATTTGAAGCGTTCCTTGCAGAGCGCTTAGAGAGCTACAAGATGCCCAGAGAGTATTATTTTACAGACAGCATTCCCAAGACATTCAAGGGATCGCTTTTGAGAAAAGATATTAAAAAAATCATCAACGAACAAATTCAAGGAGGTAATCAGTAATGGAAGAATTTATCAGCATGTTAAAAGGAATCAAGCCCAATGTAGATTTTGAGAACGAGGAGGCACTCGTAGACGACGGTCTGATCGAGTCACTCGACATCATTTCTATCATTTCAGAGATCTCAGACAAGTACGGCGTACAGATTCCGAGTGATGAGATCATTCCGGACAACTTCAATTCCGCTGAGGCTCTGTATGAGCTGGTACAGGATCTGATGTAATCCGTACAAAGGATGATTGCCAATCTGGCTCGAATGATGTCAGATTGTATGAAAAGCGCGGCAGTTACGGGATTTTTTAAGAAAATCTCTTGACAGCCGCGTTTTTCGTGTCTATAATATTTTAGCGTGCAGGAAATTTTTCAAAGGGTTTTTCTGCGCAAAAATAGGCCGGATACGGTGTCCGGCGTAACCACTATAAAAACAGGAGGTGAATAGAATGCCGACATTTAACCAGTTAGTAAGAAAAGGAAGACAGACCAGTGTTAAGAAGTCTACCGCACCGGCTTTACAGAAGGGATTTAACTCTCTGAAGAAAAAGTCGATCGATGCTTCTTCTCCGCAGAAGAGAGGTGTCTGTACCGCAGTAAAGACTGCTACTCCTAAGAAGCCTAACTCAGCTCTTCGTAAGATCGCCAGAGTACGTCTTTCAAACGGAATCGAAGTAACAAGCTACATTCCCGGAGAAGGTCACAATCTGCAGGAGCATAGTGTCGTTCTGATCCGTGGTGGTCGTGTTAAGGATTTACCTGGTACACGTTACCATATCATCCGTGGTACATTAGATACCGCTGGTGTAGCGAACAGAAAGCAGGCCCGTTCTAAGTACGGTGCTAAGAGACCGAAGGCTGCAAAATAATTTTTGCAGGAGTTAGAGTTGTACCACAAACAGAACTAAGGTAAGTGTTGGAATATTCTATTTCCCAATCACAATAGATTTCCGCACGGACACATTAGAGGACACATGTGAGTACCGATGAATTAAAAGTGGATCTTATTGAATCATAGATTCAATAAGCAACATGTATTAAGGAGGGAAGTATCGTGCCGCGTAAAGGACATACTCAGAAAAGAGAAGTATTAGCAGATCCGATCTACAACAATACCGTGGTCACCAAGCTTATCAACAACATTATGTTAGATGGTAAGAAGGGTGTTGCACAGAAGATTGTATACGGAGCATTTGCCAGAGTAGAAGAGAAGTCTGGCAAGCCTGCTTTAGAGGTATTTGAAGAAGCAATGAACAACGTAATGCCCTTACTCGAGGTAAAGGCAAGACGTATCGGTGGAGCTACCTACCAGGTGCCGATCGAGGTTCGTCCCGATCGTCGTCAGGCGTTAGCACTCCGCTGGCTGACCATGTTCTCCCGTAAGAGAGGCGAGAAGACTCAGGAAGAGAGACTGGCAAACGAGATTATGGATGCTGCAAACAACACCGGAGCATCTGTAAAGAGAAAAGAAGACATGCACAAGATGGCAGAGGCCAACAAGGCATTTGCGCACTACAGATTCTAGGAGGAAAAAATCTTGGCTGGAAGAGAATATCCGTTGGAGAGAACCAGAAATATCGGAATTATGGCTCATATCGATGCTGGTAAGACCACATTGACCGAGCGTATTCTGTATTATACTGGTATTAACTACAAGATCGGTGATACTCATGAAGGTACTGCTACCATGGACTGGATGGAGCAGGAGCAGGAAAGAGGTATTACCATTACTTCAGCCGCTACGACTTGTCATTGGACCTTACAGGACCATGCAAAGGTAAAGCCCGGCGCGTTAGAGCATCGTATCAACATCATTGATACCCCTGGCCACGTGGATTTTACGGTAGAGGTTGAGCGTTCACTGCGTGTCTTAGACGGAGCCGTTGGTGTGTTCTGTGCTAAGGGTGGTGTAGAGCCTCAGTCAGAAAATGTATGGCGTCAGGCTGACACCTACAATGTACCTCGTATGGCATTCATCAATAAGATGGATATCTTAGGTGCAAACTTCTACGGAGCTGTAGACCAGATCCGTACCAGATTAGGTAAAAATGCCATTGTATTACAGTTACCTATCGGAAAAGAGGATGAATTCAAGGGAATCATCGATCTGTTCGAGATGGAGGCTTATATTTACAATGATGACAAGGGTGACGATATCGTGATCACAGAGATTCCGGATGATATGAAGGATGAGGCTGAGCTGTATCGTACCGAGCTGATCGAGAAGATCTGCGAGTTAGATGACGATTTAATGATGATGTATCTTGAGGGAGAGGAGCCTACTGTTGAGCAGATGAAGGCTGTTCTGCGTAAGGCAACCTGCGAGTGTACAGCAGTTCCTGTATGCTGCGGTTCCGCTTACCGTAACAAGGGTGTTCAGAAGCTTCTGGATGCGATCCTTGAGTATATGCCCGCTCCTACAGATGTACCGTCTATCCAGGGTGTTGACCTTGAGGGTAACCCGATCGAGAGACATTCTTCTGATGAAGAGCCGTTCTCCGCTCTGGCATTCAAGATCATGACTGACCCGTTCGTAGGAAAACTCGCATTCATCCGTGTGTACTCAGGTGTATTGAACTCCGGTTCTTACGTCCTGAATGCTACAAAGGATAAGAAAGAGCGTGTAGGCCGTCTGTTACAGATGCACGCAAACAAGAGAGCTGAGCTGGACAAGGTATATTCCGGAGATATCGCAGCAGCAGTTGGATTCAAGATCACCACTACCGGTGATACCATCTGCGACGAGCAGCATCCGGTTATCTTAGAGTCTATGGAGTTCCCTGAGCCCGTTATCGAGCTGGCTATCGAGCCTAAGACCAAAGCTGGTCAGGGCAAGATGGGTGAGG
>CAKRFN010000016.1 GCA_934320655.1 uncultured Eubacterium sp. | reverse complement strand
TACATGAAAAAGTATTTGATTTATCATCCTACCTCAAAGATGGAGAGGGATTTGCAGGTTTATTACAATCATATAATAATTTTGCAGGAAATCTAGGTCAGCTTATATCTTTTGTTTTAGTGATGAGTTTCTACAAAAAAAAGAGCGTAGCTGGGCAAATGCCAGGTGGCTGGATTTAGAGCTTGGATAATAAAAAAATTTGAATTTTTAGGAGAAAACGATGAAGAAATGGACAAAAATATTGTTGATAATAGTTATAGTTATTTTACTTTTGTTTGTGGGAATGTCCTATTTTATAGGGACGCAAGTTTTCATGGGGTCTACTCAATTGGTTACTTGTGAAGATACTTCAAAAGTGAAAGATAGTTTTTGGGAAAGATATAATATGGATTATGATGTTTTCTGCAGTACATATACTATAGAAAAAGTTGAAATCACTTCAACTTTTGATGGACATATGATACCGGCAGATTACATATATGCTCTTGGTGAAGAAGGAGATAAGAATAATCCAACAGTTATTTTAGTGCATGGTCTTGGTGGAAATCGTTATACCAATTATCCTTTAGCAGAAATGTTTTTGCAGAAAGGATATAATGTATTGACTTATGACCAGAGAAGTAGCAACGAAAATACAGCTCAATATACTACATTTGGATACTGGGAAAAGTATGATTTGATTGATTACATTGATTATGTCTATAGCCATGCACCGGAGCAAGTGATAGGAATATGGGGTACATCGTTTGGTGGAGCAACTGCAGGATTAGCAATGGGAGATAAGGATGTTGAAAACAAAGTGGATTTTCTGATTCTAGATTGTCCGGTTAGTGATATGAAATGGATGGTAGAAGAAGAAATGAGAAAGATGGATATTGGATTGCCTATATCTTACATGACATTCTGTGGCAACATTATCAACAAAATGGAATTGGGATTTAGTTATGATGATGCAAATGTATGTGACAAAATTGCAGATATTGAAATTCCGGTTTTGGTAATAAACAGTGAAGCGGATACATTAACCCCACAGTTTATGGGACAAGAAATATATGATTCAATACAAAATGAAGAAATTAAAATGATTTGGACGGTAACTGATAGTGAACATACAGAAATATGGTTAGATCACAACCAAGAATATCGAGAAAAGGTTCAAGAATTATTGAATTTTACTAAATAATAGAAATAGGGAAAGTAAACTTCCAGTTTGGTTAAGAGAAGTATCCGGTGCCAAAACGGTGCCAAAAAATCATGCAAATATAAATAAGACTGGGAAATCCAACGAAAATATGCCGATTTCAGCCATAGAAAGCATAGGAAATATATCGAAAAATGGTATTCAAATAACGTGAAGGTGGACGTACTGTTGGATCAGGCCGTGTTGCTACTATCATCGAGTAATCATTGATTTAGTATCATAGAGACTTAAACTATTAGCCGCAATTCCTCATTTTATGAGGAGTTGCGGCTTTCCTTTTGTCTAAAGAAGGTCAGTTTGCGGAAATTTCTAATTTGTTTTATTCGTTCATCAATAACCATCGTGTATCTCCTTCCAACTTTATATAGTAACAAAATAGTTGCTATAACTAAGCGGGAGATGAGAGGAAGTCCAAGATGAAGCGTGGATCTGCAACCAAGAAGGATGTCCAGCAGTGGGAACGTTTGGACAAAGGATGAGTATGAGCAGTTCATACAAGGCTTTGTAGAGGAAGAGCAGATGTGCCGGATTATCTTTCAGATGTTGTTCTGGCTTGGTTGTCGGGTGGGAGAACTATTGGCACTGACAAGTGGGGATATTGATTTTGAAGGTGGACGGTGCGTATCTCCGAGACGTATTACCGGAGAAATCAGACGAATTATATTACACCGTCGAAAACGGAGAGTTCCAATCGTAAGATTACAATTCCAAAGTTTTTGCAGGAGAAATTGAAGAACTTCTTGGACAGGTAGTATGGGTTGACACTGGAGGAGAGAATCTTTTCAATTACGGATAGGACAATTCAGAAGAAGATGAAACAGAAGAGGGAAATAGTAAAGTTGAAGCCTATACGGGTCCATGATCTTTGTCGCAGTCATATCGCGTTGTTAATCGAAAAGGGAATGCAGCCTTTTGTAATTACACAGCGAGTAGGACACGATTCTGTGAATACAACCATGAATATCCATGGACATCTTTATCCGAACAAGCAGAAACAGGTGGATGGTAGGCGGTTTTTACGACAGGCAGAATAATACGGTAAATGTAATTTACTATGATGCAAACTATGTAACCAGTCTAGATTGCGGGAAATGGGAGCAGGTGCTTCGGACTACTCCCAACTTCTAAGGAAAGACGGATGCCCTGGCTATCGAGGAGCCGGTGGAGTATGTAAGGATGATGCTTAGCGGGGAGATGCAGGTGTGGCTGGATGTGTTGGATGATTTGAGTGTGTGGTAGGAAGATAAGCAGAAGTAGAGCCGACTGGGGAAATCAAGTCGGTTTTGCTATGTGCCGGAATAGTATTTGTATGTTGTAAAATGACGCAGGTTAATTTAGAAGTGTCTTCTGCCAGATACGCATTTTGGATATTCGTGACAAAATGCTGTATCGGTTAGGGAAAATCTCTAAAACTCTTTGGATAAAACATAGGTATTTCACTTTTAGGAGCACCTTTTAGAAAGTGACGCCAATAAATGGAGCACCTAGAAAATATACAGAGGTTCAGGGGAGAATCCCATGTATTGATGCACGAATAGGGCTGTGGGCACAGAGTGCGTATCTGGCGAAGGGCTGGGCGAGTGGTGGAATGATAGTTGGGAAGGCAGTGGAGGAAGGGGGAAGTTAGTACTGAGCATAAGGGAGGGCATACATTTTGAAAAATGATATATGCTTAATGTTTGCGTTGATTTTATCAATAAATACATTTATAATAGTGATGTTAGGAGGATTACTATATGACGATATCTGAACAAATTAAAATCTTGTGTGTTAGATGTAATGTGAGCGAGGCCGAACTAGCACGCAGATTAGGTAAATCTCCACAAAGTTTTAATGCAAAGATGAAAAGAGAGAGTTTTACCATTGATGATTTAAATGAAATTGCAGATGCGGTTGGGGTCGAGTTTAAACGGAATTTTATATTAACGAATGGAGAAGAAATATAATGGAGTCAAAAGAAGTTAAGGAATTTAGACTGGGAGAATTGTTTTGTGGTCCGGGTGGACTCGCTTATGCTGCAGTTAATTCTCAAATAGAGAATTCGGAGTATAAAATTATACACAAGTGGGCAAATGATTATGATTTAGATACGTGTAAGACATATACTCGGAATATTTGTCCGGATGATCCGGAATCGGTTATATGTGGTGATGTTTGTAAATTGGATATAGAATCTTTGGAAGATATAGATGCATTAGCTTTTGGATTTCCTTGTAACGATTTTTCTGTTGTAGGAGAACAAAAAGGATTTAATGGCACATTTGGACCGTTGTATTCGTATGGCATAAAAGTGCTAAAAAGATATAAACCATTATGGTTCTTAGCAGAAAATGTAGGTGGATTAAAAAGTGCAAATGAAGGAAAGGCTTTTGAAAAAATCAAAGAGGATATGATTGAAGCCGGATATAGAATATATCCAAATTTGTATAAATTTGAACAATATGGTGTACCGCAAGCAAGACACAGAATGATTATTGTGGGAATTCGAGCAGATTTGCCGTATGAATTTAAAATACCTAGTCCAGAACCATACAAGAATATAGATGTAACTTGTAAAACTGCACTAGAAGTTCCACCGATACCTAAGGATGTAGCAAATAACGAATTAACTAAGCAATCTCATCAGGTTGTAGAACGATTAAAATATATTAAGCCGGGACAGAATGCATTTACTGCTGATATTCCGAAAGAATTGCAATTGAAGATTAAAGGGGCTATGAGAACAAAAATCTTGGCGAAAAAGGTATTGGACGACTCGCTGCACAACGTTTGGGGAAAACGCTTATTCTTGAGACTGCATCAAAGGATGATGAACAACGAAAAGTTATTGTAATTGATTGGAAGGCGTTGGTGAACTCTGAAAAAATTGATGAATTCGAATTTCCATATTATGAATTACCTAAAATGGCAGAAGCTTATACAAGAATGTGGATAATAGATGTTAAAAAAAGTGAGCTTATCAATGAACCACTGCAGTTAGAGTTATTCAATAAAAGTAAAGTGACACTGACGGATGAATTACGAGCAGCAACATCATTTTTAATTTCTCCATATGACAAAACGGTACAAAATATTGAAATAGCTTTCTATAATAATGGTATACAGATTGAGTCTGGTTTTGATTTGGAAATATTAAACTTTGCTGAAAGTGTTAATAATTTTGAGATACGGAATATAAATGGGAAAATTGAATTAAATATGAGTTTGAAGCTGACCCCTCAGTTTATAGAAAAAACGCATAGATCGTGTATTAAGCCGGTTTCCTATTTCCCGAAATATAGAAGAGAAAAAGATGAGTATATTAAACTTTTTGCTGATTATAGGGAACGCTATGATGCATCTTTAGATGTTACTATCTCACATGAGGAACTGGTAAATAAAATTAAGGAGAAGAGAAAGAAAGAATATACGGATGTCAAAAATCAGGAGGGTTTAGAGGAATTCTTAGTAAAACAAGTGGAAAAAGAGCTCGCAGAATTGATGGCTATATTACCGATTGAAGGACGAGCATATAATTTCAAGCAGGATAATGCTGTCGGAAAAATATATGTAGATTATGTAAAGTACTTGCAACAGGAGATTAATCCTAGAGTTGAAATGTATTCATTGGATGATATCCAAAAGTTTTTATCTTTGTATAATGGGATAAAACTTTATAGAAACTCTGTAAATTAACAGGGTTTACAGAGCAGGAACTATGGGAAAGAGGATTTAATCTTGATGATTAGGATATTGGATTTCAGTCTGAGGTTAAATTAGACAAAACATCGACAGAGGAAGATATAGGGAATGGATATCGTGAAGATGAAATAATAGCGTTATTCGATTTGCTGGCACATTGGTTGATGGGTTATTTGTAACGGAAGAAGAATATCCTAAGTTTGTGCGGCAGGAGATTATTGTGAATGCCGTTACACATAGGTCTTATAGTATAACCGGGACAGAAATACAGGTAAAAATGTTTGATGATCGTATTGTAGTAGAAAGTCCGGGAAAGCTTCCGGGGCTTGTTAAGGCTAGCAATATTCGCCATACACATTTTTCAAGGAACCCAAGAATTGCTGAATATTTAAAAGCATACAAATATGTTAAGGAATATGGCGAAGGTGTTGACCGTATGTGCATTGAATTAGAGAGTGCCGGATTGCAGAATCCGGTTTATTATGTTGATGCATTTATTCTAAAAACGATTATTTATAATGCAAGTGCTAAAAAATCGGCTTTTGAATCTAAAAACCCGATTATTGAGGAGGAAAACCCGATTATTGAGGAGGAAAACCCGATTATTGAGGAGGAAAACCCGATTATTCAAAATGGAAAGCTGACTATTGAGGAGATGAGATGTGCACTTACGAAGAAATCTTATAAATTGCCAACACAGGAAAATTTATTAAAAGTGTATGATGAAATTGATGCCAGACAAGTATTTGGTGCTTCGGAGATACAGCGGATACTTGATTGCTCGCCTACTACTTCACGTGCGATTATGTTTAAATTGAGAGAGATTGAGGTTGTTGAGGCGGTAAAGGGTAATGGCAAGGGACGATATGTGTTTAAAGGGGAACTTGAGTAAATGGTGTACGCCCATCCTGCCACTAATTCATGAAGGGCGAACCGAAAATCCAAAATGACGATTTGCATCTTTGCTCGTTCATGCTATATTATTGCCATGGTGGAGGGAAAAATGGAGAGACTTTGACGAACAATGTGGTATGAATAAGAATGATTTTTACCAAAAACGTGATACAAATCTGCAACATTTCCTCCGGAAAAAGTAAAAATAATAGGTAATGAAATATTCAATAGAAGGTTGGAAATAAATTATTGCTTGCAGCCTTTACCTCGAAAAACAGTGTATACAGAGTAAAATGGAGGTGCTATAATAAGCGTATTCTGCTTGGGGGAGAATGAGCGGGAGAATCATTATTTTTATAAGGGGAATGTTATGGAAAAAGTATTTGAAAAACACGAGACACTGTTTTGTATCGCACTAATTATTCTATATGTATGGGTAAATTCCTATTGTATTCAGAACTTTGGGCTTGCGAATTATAGAAGCGCAATTATAAATACCATATTCTCGATCGCGCTGATTGTACTCATGGTCATGCTAAAGAGAACCGCTTATTATGGAATAACCGGAGTGACAGATTTGAAGCGGTATTTATATTTTGTTCCATTGGTACTGATTGCGAGCGTTAATTTATGGAATGGAATCAACCTGAATCATTCAAAGAGCGAGATCATATTTCATATTTTAACCATGGTGAATGTCGGATTTTTGGAAGAAATCATTTTTAGAGGCTTTTTGTTCCGGATGATGGCGAAGGATAATGTTAAGAGAGCCATTGTAGTCAGTGCGCTGACGTTTGGTATAGGGCACATTGTGAATTTATTGAATGGAGCAGATCTGATCCCGACATTGATACAGGTATGCTATGCGATTTCGCTCGGTTATCTATTTGTGATCATATTCTATAAAAGCAAGTCGCTGATCCCGTGTATCATCACACACGCCTGTGTCAATTCGCTTTCGATATTTCATGTTGAAAATACAACCTCACTATATGTGTCATCGGTTGTTTTGATACTGATAGCATCAACCTATGCCATTTATATCAATAAAAATGTAACGGAATCATTACAAGCAGACTAGGAGGGAGAAATATGCTTACAATATTCAATTCGGAAAGTCTGTGGATCGGCACGGATCTGAAAAAATTTAATACGATCAGGGATGCACTCGATCAGGCTGGCATCAAGTATCAATATAAGGTAAAAGACCGGATGGGCGAATGGTCAGGCAGAGGAACGCTTCGGGGAAGTGTAGGAAGTGCGGGCAATCTGTCGGAACAGGCGAAACAGTATGAGATTCTGGTAGAAAAGAAAACATTGGAGCAGGCTAGAGCTGCGATACAACAATGAGATTTGCAGCGATGCAGGCGATTTTGTCGAAAGCCGAGGCGTCTGTCATTTGGCGCAATATACACAAGGACTGGATCTAAATGATCCGGTTCTTTTTTTGCGTGATGGAAATTTACCGCCACATCAAATGTTCCGCAGGGCATTTGTATAATATTCACAAAAAACAATGCACAAAATTCATCATTTTGTGCATTGTATAAACTGGAAAGCAGATATATAATGTAATAACAATAATATAAGATGCTATGTTATATATTTCAACAAAGCAAAAATAATAAGAGAACGTAATGAACAAACAACTATGAACACTAGAAGAAAGGCGGAACAATATGAAACGGAAAAAAACTTTTTTTCTAATTGCATTAGCAGCAGGCTGTATCGGCATGACAGGCTGTGCGGGAAATGATACGGAGCAGGCGGCATCTGCGGATGTGATCAACATTCAGATTGCCTATGAGAATAATCCCGGCGAGCCGATTGACCTCGCCTGCCAGAAATGGAAGGAGCTGCTCGAGGAGGAGAGCGACGGACAATTCCACGTGGAGCTGTATCCTTCCAGTCAGCTTGGTACAAAGGGAGATATTATCAATCAGGAGATCGCTGGTGATTCGGTTATTACGCTTGCCAACGGTGCGTTCTATGCAGATCTGGGTGTCAGCGATTTCAGCGTGACATTTGCACCCTATTTATTCCGGTCGTGGGATGATATCGAAAAGCTGGCAGCAAGTGACTGGTGGGCAGAGCAGGAGCAGGAATTGAAGGAGACGAGCGGTCTCACGATTCTGGCCAGCAACTGGCATTACGGAGTTCGCCAGACATTGACGAAAAAACCCGTGACAAGCCCGGAGGACATGAAGGGCTTAAAGATCCGAGTCCCCGGAAACCAGCTTCAGGTGGACAGCATGGAGGCGCTCGGCGCAGCCGGAACGCCAATGAGTCTCGGTGATGTGTATACGGCATTGCAGCAGAGCACGATTGATGGACTGGAGAATCCGGTTTCGGTCATTGAAAACGGAAAATATCAGGAAGTCGCAAAATATTTATGTGAAGATGCCCATATTTACGATCTGACGACATGGTGCTGCGGAGAAGAATTTTTCGAGTCGTTGACACTGGAGCAGCAGGAGCTGTTAAAAAAGACCTGCGAGGAGGCAGGTGTATATAACAATCAGATTCTTGAGGACGAGACGGAGAAATCCATGGCGAAGCTGATCATTGAAGATGTTCAGGTATATGAAGTCGAGGATATGGACGAGTGGTTTGAGGCTTCGCAGACATTCTATCAGAAAGCAGAGCAAAAGTATGGCTGGACGGAAGGACTTGTGGACACCGTGAAGGCGATCATTGCAGAGTAGGAGGCATTTATGAACACAAAGTGGATTGAAAAATTCAAACAGATTGATATAGCGATTGCGGTGGTTGCACTGGTGGCATTGATTCTGGTCACTTTTTTAGGTGTCATTTTCCGTTATGTATTCTCTAAGCCGTTTTCATGGCAGGAGGAGATACAGCTGGCGATGATTATATGGGTGATCTTTTTCGGCGCACGCTATGCGTTCGAGACACATGCACATGTGGCGATCGATATGCTGTATGATCTCTGCCCGAAAAAGGCACAGAAAGTATTACTCGTTCTGATCGCGCTGGTTGTGACGATTGTGCTTGGCTTTATTTTTGTTTACAGCGTGGATTATATACAGATCATGTTCCGTTACCATTTGAAAACGAGTATTCTGCACTGGCAGTACGGTGTGATTTATCTTCCGGTTCCGTTGAGCTGTATTTGTATGATGTTTCAGTTTTGGGCAGACACTGTCTGTGAATTACGTCAAGTTAAGGAGGAAATGTAAATGCAAGTATATGTTATTATGGTCGCTTGTTGTATTTTACTGCTGTGCCTGTTCTTTAAAGTGCCGGTGTTTATTTCGGTATTTGCCGGGGCGCTCACTTATTTCCTGTTAGGTGCGGCTTCTTCACCCGCGATTTTGGCGCAGCGGATCATCGCAGGTACACAGAGTATTCCGCTGTTGGCGATTCCGTTTTTTATTTGTGCGGGCGTATTCATGAATTACACGGGTGTGACGAAACGAATCATGAACTTTTGTAACGTATTGACCAAGCGTCATACCGGCGGATTGGGACAGGTAAACGTGCTGCTCTCTACATTGATGGGCGGTTTGTCCGGAAGTAACCTCGCAGATGCTGCGATGGAAGCAAAAATGCTCGTTCCGGAAATGGAAAAAGAAGGCTACTCCAAAGAATTTTCATCTGTACTGACAGCGACGTCGGCGATGATTACCCCCCTGATCCCTCCGGGAATCGGAATGATCTTATACGGTTCGATCGCAAATGTTTCCATCGGAAAGCTGTTTGTTGCCGGAATCGGGATCGGATTCCTGTTATGCGTTTCGCTGATGATCTTAGTGTACATTATGTCAAAAAAGAGGGGCTATCAGGTTGCGCAGAAGGAGCCGCGCCAGAAGGGTGAGCTTGGGCATTCTCTGAAAGAGGCGATTTTACCGCTGTGTCTGCCGATCCTGATCATCGGAGGCATCCGTATCGGTGTCATTACCCCGACGGAAGCAGGAACTGTGGCGATCGTGTATGCATTGCTGCTGGGAGTGATTTACCGTGAGATTTCGCTGAAAAATGTGATGACAGGTCTGAAGGAGAGTGTTGCGACGACGGCGTCTATTATGCTGATTGTTGGTGGTGCGTCCGCATTTGCATGGGTTCTGACGAGAGAGCGCATCCCGCAGCAGTTGACCGCATTCATCACAAACAATATTTCCAATAAGTATGTGTTCCTGCTGATCGTGATCGTGTTCCTGATACTGGTCGGTATGTTTATCGAGGGAAATGCCGCGATGATCGTACTTGTTCCCCTGCTGGCTCCCGTGGCAGCAGCATACGGTATCGATGAGATCCATTTTGCGATGTTGTTTATTTTTGTTATGGCAGTCGGAGGTGTGACACCGCCGATGGGTACATTGATATTCGTTACCTGTGGAGTGACAAAATGCGATATCAAAGACTTTGTCAAAGAGGCAGTTCCGTTTTATGCGCTGTTGTTAATCGTTATGCTGCTCATTGCGTTCGTTCCGGTATTATCGACAGGTCTTGTCAATCTGGTATACTGATTTTTGTACATTTGGAAAAACATGCTGTTCAATGGGACACTGTTGCAAAAATCGTGTATAATAGGTATATCAAAATGCAGGACATGGAGGTTTGTACGTGATATCGATTTTGGAAAAGGAAAAGCAGGAATCCGCAAAGGATTATGTTCTTCGCGTGTTAATACATAGCATTGTAAATACCGAACTGAAGCCGGGGGAACGGCTGGTCGATCAGGAGATCTGCAATCTACTGGGGGTCAGCCGGACACCGTTCCGCGAGGCGGAGCTGGGACTGGCACAGAAAAAGCTGATAGAAATAAAGCCGAAAATAGGCACTTATGTATCCTATATCGATCCGGGGCTGGTTGAGGAAGTGAGACATCTGCGCAGTGTGCTGGAGGCGGAGATCGCGGTGATGGCATGTGAGCTTCTGACACCGGAGGACATCGACCGGCTCTGGGAGAATATCGCATTATGGCAGTTGTATATCAAGCGCGGCGATGAGGAAAAAATGTTTTACTATGATAAAGAATTCCATAAAATGCTTTATCATATGTGCGGGCGGAGTTATTGGTGCGAGCTGGTCGAGGGAGTCGCGCCGCATTTTGACCGCACGACGATTCTGAGTTTTCGCTGCCAGACAAAGGAAAAGATCTATAAGGACCATGAAGAACTGTTAGAAGCGATTGAGCACAAAGATAAGGAAAAAGCGAGGGAAATTGCGCGCCGCCATATGGAACGTTATATTGAGAACATTGGCACGATTCAGAAGGAATTTCCGGATTATTTCATTCAGTAGACAAAAATGTCGGTATCATAGTTGGTACCGATATTTTTTTGCTTAAAACTATTTAAAACGTATTGACAAAGTTTTTACTAGGATGTATATTTTAATTGCTAAAATATATAACATAAAACGAAGTATGTATCAAAGGAGAAGACTATGAAGGGTGAATATGATGTGGTAGTAATCGGAGCCGGGGTGGTAGGCAGCGCGATTGCGAGAGAACTATCCAGATATCAGTTGCACATCGGTGTGATGGAAAAAAATCTGGATGTCTGTAATGAGACAAGCGGACGTAATTCCGCAGTAGTACACGGTGGTTTCGCCTATGATGCGAACACGCTGAAAGCGAAGTTTTGTGTTGCCGGAAACCGGATGATGGGAGATCTTTCGGAGGAGCTGGACTTCCCGTTCCAGCGCTGTGGCAAAGTGCTGGTAGGTAATACCGATGAAGATATGGAGCAGTTGAAGCGCACCATGAAACAGGGCGACATCAACGGTGCGACCGGACTGGAACTGATTGACGAGAAAAAGCTGCACGAGCTGGTGCCTGCGGTGATCGGAAAGTTTGCAATGTGGTCGAAAAACAGCGGTATCATGGATCCGTTTCTCTTTACCGTGAGTCTGGCAGAAAATGCGGCGCAGAACGGAGCAGAGTTCTTGTTCAGACACGAAGTGACCGGCATTGACCGCGCGGATGACAGCTACTGCATTCACACGAATCAGGGAGATTACAAGACGAGATGGATTGTAAACGCGGCAGGACTCGGCTGCAAACAGATTTCCGATATGCTGGGAATCACCGGCTACCGTGTGATCGGCTCCAAAGGAAACTATATCATTCTGGACAAACGGCTCGGATCGTTGCTGCCGATGCCTGTTTATCCGGTTCCGAGTAATACATATATGGGAATTCATGTGACACCTACCGTAGACGGCAATGTGACGGTAGGACCGGATGCGGAAAATGTATCAGATTTTTCTTATTACGGAGTGCCGCAGAAGAATATCGATGCACTGGCGCGCAGCGGATCCGATTTATGGCCGCACATTAACAAAGCGGATCAGATCCGGAATTTCTCAGGCATTCTGCCGAAATGGGTGGATGAAAACGGAGTCATTCAGGACTTTAAGATAGAGGTTAAAGACGACATTGCACCGCGCGCGGTCAATCTGGTCGGTATCGAATCACCCGGTCTCACCGGTGCTGTTCCGATCGCACAGTATGTCGTAGAGCTGATCAAGGATCGGGAAACGCTTGTAAAAGATGACCGGTTTGTTCCCGAACATAAATCGATTCAAAGATTTGCCACTGCCTCTCTGGAAGAAAGAAATGCGTTGATCGCGAAAGATCCGGCATACGGAGAAATGATCTGCAGCTGTGAACAGGTCACAAAGGCTGAGATCCGGGCTGCGCTTCACAATCCGCTGGGTGTGTCAACGATGACCGGAATCAAATACCGCACAAGAGCTATGATGGGTACCTGTCAGAGCGGCTTCTGCCAGATGAAGATCGAGCGATTGATTGAGGAGGAACTGGGACTTGCGGCAAACGAAGTCGTTTACAGCCGTCCGGGTTCGTGGGTATTAACCGGAAAAATGAGGGAGGAAGACTAACATGGAACAGAAGGATGTTATTATTATCGGTGGTGGACCGGCAGGTCTGGCGGCTGCGTTGGAATTGCACAAGGCAGGTGTGACAGATCTTCTGATTTTGGAACGCGAAGATAAACTTGGGGGAATTTTAAGACAGTGCATTCATGACGGCTTCGGTCTCGGCAGATTCGGAGAAAGCCTTTCCGGACCGGAATATGCACAGCGTTTTATTGAGAGTGTGGAAAACCTGCACATTCCGTACCTGTTAAAGGCAACGGTAACGGATCTGACGAATGACAAGGTAGTTACGGTTGTCACAGCGGATGGCATCCGCACGATACAGGCAAAAGCGGTCGTGCTTGCGATGGGCTGCAGGGAGCGGAGCCGCGGAGCGTTAGGTATTCCGGGAGAGCGTCCGGCAGGCGTATTTACCGCAGGTACTGCACAGGCATATATGAACCTTTACAACCGGATGCCCGCAAAAGAGGTCGTGATTCTTGGTTCCGGAGACATCGGAATGATTATGGCGCGCCGTCTGACGCTGGAGGGTGCACATGTGCAGGCTGTTTTTGAGATCATGTCGCATCCGAGCGGTCTGCCGCGAAATATCATTCAGTGTCTCGAAGACTATGATATTCCGCTGTATCTGAGCCATACCGTCACAGACATTCACGGAGATACCAGACTGACGGGTGTCACGGTTTCACAGGTAGACGAGCATTTGCAGCCGATTCCCGGCACGGAAAAGAAATATGACTGTGATACGCTGATTTTATCTGTTGGTCTGCTTCCGGATAATAAATTGACGAGATCCGCCGGAATAGAGATTGATCCGCATACGCGGGGCGCTTATGTGGATGAGTTTATGCAGACGGAGATTCCGGGTGTGTTCTCCGCAGGAAATGTGCTCCATGTGCATGATCTGGTGGATTTTGTATCGATGGAGGCTGAGCATCTGGCGAGATGTGCGGCAAAATATGTGCAGGGTGAGGAGCTTCCTGCCTGTGAGATCGGCATTCAGCCGGCAGCAGGTGTCGGACATACGATTCCGCAGGCGGTCAGCGGGGAAAATGATTTCCAGTTATCGCTGCGCGTGAGGGATCACTACGGAGACTGCCGGATCGTCGTAAAACAGGATGGCAGGGAAGTCGCGGTCAAACGGATGAAAAAGGCGATTCCGGCTGAAATGATCCAGTTTCAGGTAAAAGCAGACAAGATCGTCGGAAAAAATGCATTGGAGGTGTCGGTAGAATGCTAAAACAATATACCTGTATCATTTGTCCGAATGGATGTGAAATAGAGGCAGACATAGAAAATCAGGAGATCCGCTCCATCACAGGCCACACCTGTAAGCGCGGCGAGGAATATGTGCGTCAGGAGCTCCTTGCACCGAAGCGGACGATTGCCAGCTCGATTGTTGTGAGAAACGGGGAACTTCCGCTTGCCAGTGTCCGCCTGACAAAGCCGATTCCCAAAGATATGATCTTCCCGGCGATGGAAGAAATTAAACGAGTTACCGTGACCGCACCGGTACAGGCGGGAACGGTTCTGCTCTCCGGAATTTGCGGAACCGACAGCAATGTCGTGTGCACAAAGACCGTGAATGCCTGCGAATAAGAATAGTAACCATGAACTGACATTTTATTTTTAAAACGGCAGAATATCATGGAAAAAGCCGAAAAGTTCGGTTATACTGATATTCGAATAGGGTAGTATCTGAGTCGGCAAAAAAGCGAGAGGAGAACAGCAAAAATGAATTTAAACTTAAAAGCAAAAGAAGAATGTAAATTTGATGCGGTATCCTTGGGCGAGGTAATGCTTCGTCTCGATCCGGGAGAGGGCAGAATCCGTACCGCAAGACAGTTCCGTGCATGGGAAGGCGGCGGAGAGTACAACGTGGTGCGTGGTCTTCGCAGATGCTTCGGTATGAACACCGCAGTCATCACTGCTTTTGCGCAGAATGAAGTCGGATTGTTGATGGAGGACTTCATCCTTCAGGGCGGAGTGGATACATCGCTCATCAAATGGATGGACACAGACGGAATCGGCCGTGTGTGCCGTAACGGTATCAACTTTACAGAGCGCGGTTTCGGTATCCGTGGCGCGGTAGGATGCTCTGACCGTGCAAATACCGCAATCTCAAAGGCAACACCGGAAGATTTCGATTTTGATTATATTTTCGGTGAGCTGGGTGTTCGCTGGCTGCATACCGGTGGTATCTATGCGGCTCTGTCTGAGCAGTCCTGCGACACCGTTCTGGCAGCGATCAAGACAGCCAAGAAATACGGTACAGTTGTATCCTATGACCTGAATTACCGCCCGTCTATGTGGAGCGCGATCGGTGGACAGGCAAAGGCACAGGAAGTAAACAAGGAGATCGCCAAGTATGTAGATGTCATGATCGGCAACGAGGAAGACTTTACCGCCTGCCTCGGCTTTGAGATCGAGGGCAATGATGCAGATTTAAAAGAGCTGAATCTGGATGGTTATAAGAAAATGATCAACGAGGCAGCAAAGGCATATCCGAACTTTAAGGCGGTTGCCACCACACTCCGCGAGGTAAAGACAGCTACCGTCAATGACTGGAGTGCAATCTGCTGGGCGGACGGCGAGGTATACAAGGCAAAAGATTACAAGGGTCTTGAGATCATGGATCGTGTAGGCGGTGGAGATTCCTTCGCATCCGGTCTGATCTACGGACTGATGACGACCGAAAATGCAGAGCTGGCAGTAAATTACGGCGCAGCTCACGGCGCACTGGCAATGACGACACCCGGTGATACAACAATGGCAAGCAAAAAGGAAGTAGAGGCCATTATGGGTGGCGCAGGAGCGCGTGTACAGAGATAGTTTGTCCAAATAAAATATAGTAGTTGAGAGGGAGAACCCGGATTATCGCAGATAATCCGGGTTTTTCCTTGCAAATTTGTCCAAGTCCGATTACAAATAAATCCAAGTCTTTATAAAATAGAATATGCTATAATAAAGCAATTAGTACAAACGGGGTGGGAAATTATGAAGTTGCGGACAAAAATATTACTGATGGTTTTAGGCTGTGTGCTTACTGCGCTGGTGCTTCAAACATGCTTATTTCAAAAACGCTCGTCGGCGCTGATTTATGACCTGGCGAAAGGTGAGAGCGAACAATCATTGCAAAATATGCAAAACGAAATTTATGGACTCATTAAAAATATGGAGAACCATCTGATTGAGATTTATTTGGACGACGAACTAATTGAAAGTCTACAGCAGAGAGAACAGATTCAGGAATTGCGCGCAGAATTTTATAGAAAAGCATATGATATAGCCATGAATGAATTTGAGACTGGCGATGGAGTGGTCTCTCTTTATCTGTACACGATGGATCACCAGATTATCAGCACTTATCGCAGGGCTGTCACTCCGAAACACAACTATGCCACAGATATTTATATGGATCGTGAGAATAATAATGCAGACATTGTGCGGGAGTACGTGGAAGCTGATGATGCCGTTATGCTGGTATCCAGTTATTACAATAAATACCGGGGGAAAAATATATTACGTCTGGTATTAAAGCTATATAAGGAAAGCAATCTGGATGATAAGATCGGATATGTGGTATGTGATGTTGACATGAAGGCGGTTGAAAACATTATGGAAAAATATCGCATAGACAGTACGGTATTTATGTGGCTGCAGCCGGATGGAGATCGTCCGGTGGAAACACTTGGTGAACTGGATGCGGAGCAGAAAAAGGAATACGAAGCTGTACGTTCTGCGGTAGCAGCCAGAGAAAATATTGTGGAGCAATTAAATTCAAA
Organism: uncultured Eubacterium sp.; assembly: GCA_934320655.1. Lineage (GTDB taxonomy): Bacteria > Bacillota > Clostridia > Lachnospirales > Lachnospiraceae > W0P33-017. The sequence continues at coordinate 41,662 of CAKRFN010000016.1, read as the reverse complement.
ACAGGAATTTTTCTGTGTGAGACAGAACCATTACAACCTGACGGCATATTCGATGATGCCGCAGACAGTGTTACAACAAAATCAGAGGAATCTACAGATGAATTTGATTTTAATAGCAGTTCTGATGATTGCGGCAGCGACAATCCTTACTTTCTTTATATCGCGGGGACTGACCAGACCGCTTGAAATGCTGATGGATACGATTCAGCAGATAGGGGAAGGAAATACAGAGCTCCGGGCAGCAATCGTAAAAAATGATGAGATAGGAGAACTCGGCAAAGAATTTAATGAGATGCTGGATCAGATGGAGGTGTTAAAGCGGCAGGAGTATCAGGCAAAGCAGCTGTTAAGTCAGGCGGAATACAAGGCGTTGCAGGCGCAGATCAATCCACATTTTCTGTATAATACGTTAGACACGATGGCGAGCATCGCGGAGGTACGGAATTGTCCGGAGGTCAGTCGCTTAAGTCAGTCATTGGCAAATATTTTTCGTTACAGTCTGAATATGAAGAATCCATTTTCAACGGTTGAGAAGGAGATTGCACATCTGAAAAATTATATTTATGTCATGGATATGCGCATGCACGACAATATCCGGTATACGTTTCAGATAGAGGAGGGAACACTCAGAAGTAAATTGCCGCGGATCTCGTTGCAGCCATTAGTGGAAAATGCGATCAATCACGGCTTGCGGAATAAGCGGGGTGCGAAAGAGGTATGTATCAGGATCTGGATTGAGAATGGCAGGCTGATCATCTGTGTAGCGGATAACGGGGTAGGAATGGAGGCCGAAGAGATCAATGCAAGCCTGCAGCGCAATGAAATTGACTATGTGGAGCAGGGAAATTCCATCGGTCTGCATAATATCAATGCCCGGTTGAAAATGCTCTATGGGGATCAGTATGGACTTCGGATCGACAGTATTTTAGAGGAAGGAACGAAGGTGTTTATGGTTCTGCCAGACAATGGGGAGGAGAATGCAGATGATTAAAAAAAGGTATCGGGTGTTGTTTGCGGACGACGAGTATTGGACAAGAGAAAAACTGCGCAATATGATTCCGTGGGAGGAATATTCTTTGGAATTTCTGGAGCCGGCAGTCGATGGGGAAGATGCGTGGGAAAAGGTTGAGGCATGGAAGCCTGATATTTTTATTACCGATATAAATATGCCGTTTTTGAGTGGCGTGGAGCTGCTGGAACGTATACAGGACAAGTACCCGGAAATCATTACGTTTGTAATCAGTGGATATGATGATTTTACCTATGTGAAAAGTTCTTTTTTGTCCGGTACAATGAACTATCTGATTAAACCGGTGTCAAAAATTGATTTGATGCAGGCGATTGTCAAAGCACTGGAGAAAATCAGTCATTATGAAAACGAGCAGATAGAACTGCAAAAAGCCGCATCAGACATCCGGGATCGGGAGTTCAGCCGGTTGATACAAAAGCCCGGGGACTGGAATCAGGCAATCGCAGTTCAAAGCAATTCTACAGAGCTGACAGGTGTGCGTCTGGTGTTGATTAAAATTCATAATCTACATGAGTTGTTAAAGGGGAATCAGATGGTTGGCTGGGAATGGGCTTATGAAGTAAAAAAAGAAATCCGGCGGATTTATCAGGATGAGGAAGCCATTATTTTTCATAATATCTATCGGATTAATGAGTTTCTGATTTTAACAAAAAAGGACGAGCAGGAGGTGAGCCGATGTTCTGAAAAGCTGCGAATGAAAGCAGCTGCTGAAAGACATGCATGTATAACCATCTGTATTGGAACACATTCCTATGCGATGGAAAGCTTACATATGGCATATGTAGAAGCTGTGGGACTGCTGATGACAAGGAGCTATGTATGCAAAAGTGAAATCATAATATATCATAAGGATCAAAAGGATAAGTGGAGAAAGCATGTGTCGGTGGAAGTCGAAAAACAGATGAGAAATGCACTGGCAGATACGAATCAGAAGGAGATCAAACGGGTGGTATTTGAGAGCAGCGGGCTGCGTGGCTGTGTGAAAGAAGGCTGGTCTTATCTGGAAGTGAAACAGACGATCAAACAGCTCTTTGACATTATTCTGAATGATACCATATGTGATCAGGCTGACGTAGTTGATGCTGAAAATGTGGTGGAGACGGTGGATCAGATCATAGAAACACTCGATTATGAGAAATTGGAACAGCAGATAGCGGAGGCTATTATCTACCTGATTCCACAAAAGGCAGAGTATGAAACACAATCCATGAAGCATATTGTTTTACTTGTCAAAGAGTGGATTCAGGAGCACTATGCGGAAGAATTGTCATTGTCAGCGCTGGCACAAAGGTACCATGTGGATAGCTCGTACCTGTCGAAAATGTTCCGGCAGGAAATGGGTGAGAGTCTGATTTTATATATCACACATAAGCGGGTAGAAAAGGCGAAGGAGTATATGCAAAATACGGAAATGAATCTGGCGGATATCGCGTTTCTGGTCGGATACGATGATTATACGTATTTTAGCCGGGTATTTAAGAAGACGACCGGAAACAGTCCGAGAGAATATCGTGCAACTATAGAGGAGAACAGGAAGTGAAAAGATGGCTGACAGTGCTGCTGTGTGTACTGATCGTTTTGGGAGAAACGGGATGTGCGAAACGGCAGGAAAATGAAATAAGAGAACAGAATGTAATTATCTCTGTGCTTGCCGGACAATCCACATCGGACGCCGGGGTGGAGGATATGATTGATGAGTGGATGCAGAAAAATTTTCCACAGGTGAGTCTGGAATGGGAATGTGTTGACTGGGGAGATAAATTTAATGCCCAGATGCGGGGCAGATTTGCTGCGGGAGAGATTCCGGATATTATTATCGGCAAAGCTCAGGATGTGCAGATTTATGCCAGAAGTGGAAATCTGGCAGCGATTCCAGAAAAATACCTCGGGAAAGTTACGAAGGATGCATTGATGGCGGTAACGGTAGATGGAGAGGTGTATGGGATTCCGTATAATGCATGGTATCAGGGCGTCATTTATAATAAAGATATTTTCCGCAAATACGGAATTGAGATACCGGCAACGATGGAAGAAATGGAGCATGTAGTACAACTGCTGAAAAAAAACAAAATTGTGCCGTTTGCCTCGCATTTTCAGGAATCATGGGAAGTTGCGAATATGACCATGCAGTTTTTTATGAATGATATTTTTAAGGATATTCCGGATTGGGGAGACCGCTTCCGCGATGGGGAGGAAAATTTTAAAGATAATCCCGTGATAAAAAAATGTCTTGAAAATAATCGGTTTATTTTGCAGCATACATGGGACGATGCGCTGCAGATTAACCAGTATGAGAGCGACAGCCGCTTTATGAAAGGAGAAGCTGCGATGTATCTGACCGGTTCATGGTCGATGCAGTTTTCAAATCAATATGGCAATGCGATTGATTTTGGTATTTTTCCTTATCCAAATCAAAAGGGGAATGCGAAACTGATCAAAGAGACTAATATGACATTTATGAAAAGCGCCAAAACCGAGCATGGCGATCTGATCAATCAGATTTTTAACCGCCTGTTAAGCGATCAGAAGCTTGCGCAGGAAATTGTCGCTTTTACACAGTCTTCGTCAGTTCTTGAGGATGTAGTGGCGGATGGGCAGAGTCCGATCCAGCAGGATATCGATCTCTATGAGGAACGGAATCAGGTGATTGATGTGACGACAGGGAATGAACAACTGATATGGGCATTTCAAAAGAAACTGGCAGAACAACAGCTTCAGTGGCTGCACAATGAGATTGCATTCGGGCAGGTGCTGCAGTATGCGGATGACAACCGGGCAGCCAGTAAGGACTAGAAGCCTATGCGATGATTTGCAAAGATGTACAAGTGAAAACTACAAAATAATGCTAATGATGGATCTCCTTTATTTCTTATAATAGGTTTATCAAAAACAAAGAAATAAAATAAAGAAACAAAAAAAGAAAAAAGGAGAGTATGGTATGAAAAAAAGAGTAGTCAGTGTTTTACTGGCAGCAGTAATGGTGATGGGAATGGCAACAGGATGCGGTTCGGGAAATTCCGGTGACACTGCATCGAACACTCAGGATGATAGCAGTGATGAGAGCGGTGAGAGCAGCGAGACTGGCGAGAGCACAGATGATACAGACTCAGCAGAGGAAGTCACATTATCTGTACTGGCAGGACAGTCAACAACGGATGCAGGAATCGAAGAATTTATTGATGAAGCATTGGCAGAACAGTATCCGGAGATCACACTGGAATGGGAATGTGTGGATTGGGGAAATGACTTCCAGCCGAAGATGCAGCAGTATATGCAGTCAGGTCTGCCGGACATCATGATCGGAAAAGCACAGGATGTGGCTACCTATGCGCCGAAGGGTCTGCTCGGTGAAATCGATGAGACATATCTGGATCGTGGACAGGATGCAGCGAGAGAGAATGTCACCGTAGATGGAAAGACATATGGTCTTGTATACAATGCAATGTATCAGGGCGTTTACTACAACAAGCAGATGTTTAAGGACAACGGCTGGGAGATCCCCGAGACACAGGAGAATCTGCAGAAAATCATTGATGACTGCAAGGCAAAGGGAATCACACCGTTTGCGAGCCATATGGTAGATACATGGTCGATCGGAAATGTGACGATGCAGTTCATGATGAATGATGTATTTAATAAGGATGCCGAGTGGGGCGATAAGTTCCGCAACGGAGAGGTATCATTCTCTGACAGCCAGGAAGCACAGGCTGCATATCAGTATAACAAGCTGATCTATGACAATACGTTCCCTGAGACATTCTCGACCGAACAGACCGATTGTGATGCAAAAATGGTGCAGGGTGAGGCTGCTATGAAGGTATCAGGATCATGGTCGATCCAGAACTTCTTAGATATCGATGAGAACTTTGATTTTGGTATTTTCCCGTTCCCGAATCAGACCGGTGATTCCAAGCTGATTTTTGAGCCGAACATCACGATTATGACGAGTGCACAGTCTGAGCATCAGGATGCGATCAACAAGGTATTAGACGTATTGACCGGAAACAAAGATCTGGCTGTTCAGATACTGGATTATACAAAGACAGCTTCCATGTTAAAGGATGTAACACCTACATTCACCAACCCGAGCCAGGAGGATATCGATAAATATGCTGCTGAAGGCAGAATCGTCGATGTGACATTAGGTAATAACCAGCTGGTATGGGGCGGATTCCAGGAAGAAAATGCAAAGGACATCGCAGCATGGCTGCAGGGAGATGAGACATTTGAAGATTGCCTGAAGGCTTCGGATGACAGAGTAGAGGCAAGTTCCGCAAACTAGGAATGATGTTGAAGGGAAGAGGCGTTTGTGTCTCTTCCCTTTTTTAGGAAAGGAAGTAGATATCATGAAAAAAAGAACACGTTCTATGGAGACGCGGATGGCGAGACAGTATTTGTGTCTGGTGCTCCCTGGATTTCTGATCTTTACGATCGGACTGATTATCCCGCTGCTGCTGGCATTCCGTTATTCCCTGACGAGCTGGGATGGAATGACTGTGGAAAAGACATTTGTCGGATTGAAAAACTATATGGATCTGTTTAAGGATTCAGATTTCTGGAATGCATGGTGGTTTACCGTGAAGTTCACGGTGGGCAATACGATCATCCAGAATGTCGTGGCATTATTGTTTGCCGTGGCACTGGATAGCGGGATCAAGGCACAGAAGGTGTATCGGACCATCTTTTTTATTCCGTGTCTGATCAGTGCGGTGATCGTCGGATTTATTTGGCTGAAAATGTTTTCCAACGTGCTGCCGGCGATCAATGATCTGTTGGGAACACATTTTAATTTCCTGCTGTTTGGAGAGAAGAGCACCGTACTTCGGGGACTGCTGATCGCGAATAACTGGCAGTGGATCGGTTACTGGATGCTGATTTATCTGGCAGGCTTACAGTCTGTGCCCGCAGAATTATATGAAGCGGCAAAAATAGACGGAGCCGGAGCGATCAAGCGCTTTTTCAATGTCACGATACCGATGCTGGCACCTTCCATCACGATCTGTGTGGTTGGAATCACAACGGGATCATTAAAAGTATATGACCTGTTAGTTTCTTCTACCAAAGGCGGACCGGGCAGAGCCTCAACATCAGTGATCTATCAGACCTATGCGACTGCGATTAACGGCAGACAGTATGGCTATGGCTGTGCGATGTCAGTGACACTGGTGGTCGTACTGCTTCTGGTGGCATTGGTACAGGTGAAGGGCTTAAAGAGTAAGGAGGTGCAGGCATGATTGGAAGAAAAAAAGAACCGGAAGAACAGATCACAGAGCAGCCGCGCACAAAAGCGACGGTAGCCGTACAGATCATTATGACATTTGCGGCAATTCTATTTATTGCGCCGATTCTGATTATTATCAACTATTCATTCAAAACAAAAAAAGAGTTATACTTAAACAGTCCGCTGTCGCTTCCGGGCAGTCTGAATTTTCAGAACTATATAAACGCATATAAGAAGCTGGATCTGGCGACGACATTTACGAACACATTTTTCTACACAGCGGTCAGCGTTGTGATTCTGGCACTGCTATGCGGAACGACGGCATGGGCGATCGCCAGATGCAAGAAAAAGTTTTTTAAATTTTGCTATATCTATTTTGTGATCGGTATTCTGATCCCGTATCAGGCACTGTTTCTTCCGATCTATACGATCGGTTATAAAATGCATTTGACCAATACACGATTTGGAATTATATTTATGTATATAGCTACCGGTGTTTCGTTCGGAGTCTTTCTGCTGACGAGCTTTATGTCGACAGTGCCTCTGGAACTGGAAGAAGCGGCGAGAATAGACGGCTGTTCAGTGTTCCGTACATATTTTTCGATCGTGCTGCCGCTATTGAAACCGGCGATGGCTACGTTGATCATTATGCAGGCATTCCAGATCTGGAACGACTATCTGCTGGCGAGCCTGTATGTGAGCAAGAAGCAGTTAAAGACACTTACCGTGGCGATTCAGTCACTGTTTTCGGCACAGAGCAGCGATTATACGACCGCGATGGCCGCGATTGTGATCTCGGTACTTCCGATCGCGATTCTGTTTTTGAGTTTACAAAAATATTTTATCAAAGGTATGACAGTAGGTGCAGTAAAAGGCTAACTATAAATGGAGGAGATGGATATGCAGACGGCAGTTTTGCAGGAATATAAATTAGGAGACATGGTGGCGCGGTATCTGATTGATCCGGACAGCTCACAGGTGGGATTTCAGCTGTTGCCGGCAGATCTGCCCGTGACAGACGAGCAGACGGCTTCATTTGCAGTGGAGTCTCTGGTGCAGCTAAAGTTGACCGGAGACATCTATAATGAGGCGTATGCCGGGGGCTGTTCGATGCGAAACAGCGAGAGCGTCAGAAAATTAAAATATGAGGATCAGACGCAGGAACAGTCCGGGTATCGGACGATCATCCGTACCGTGATGCAGGATGAGGACGGACATCGTGTGATACACACGCTCACATGGCTGGATGGGGCACCGTATGTACGGATTAGCTGCACATTTGAAAATGGCAGCCCGGATGACTGCTGTCTGGAGCTGTTTGAGAGCTTTTCTCTGGGTGGTCTATCTCCTTATATGGAGGGGATCGGCGCTGAATCGCTGCGTCTGCACCGCATCCGCAGTGTGTGGAGTCAGGAGGGACGGCATGAGTGTATTCCGATCGAGGATCTGCAGCTCGAGCCGGCATGGGGGCCGCATGCGGTACGCTGTGAGCGCTTCGGACAGGTGGGTTCTATGCCAGTCAACCGCTTTTTCCCTTTTGCAGCGATAGAAGATACCACAAATCATGTATTCTGGGGCGCACAGATCGCACATCCGACATCCTGGCAGATGGAGGTATACCGCAAGGACCGGGGGCTGGCACTGAGCGGAGGGCTGGCAGACCGCGAATTTGGTCACTGGATGAAAAATATCGAGGCAGAAGCGCGTTTTACGACACCGGAGGCGATTGTGAGCTGCGCACATACCGATTCGTTTGATGTGTTCACCGGGCGGCTGACGACGGCAGGGCTGCTCGAGGGATTTTTGCAGGCACCGGAGAGTGAGCAGGATCTGCCGATCATTTTTAACGAATATTGTACGACCTGGGGCAATCCCTCACACGAAAATATATGCAGGATCGTGGATACGATCAAGGGAAAAGGCTTCCGGTATTTCGTGATCGACTGCGGCTGGTACAAGGAATCCGGCGTTCCGTGGGACATCGGCATGGGAGACTATGAGGTGTCAAAGGAGCTGTTTCCGGAAGGTCTGGAGCAGACCGTACAGGTGATCCGGGATGCGGGAATGACGCCCGGCATCTGGTTTGAGATCGAAAATGTGGGAAAAGCCGCGCGCGCGTATCAGCAGGAGCAGCATTTACTACATAAGGATGGCAGTGTCCTGACGACGTATTTCCGGCGGTTCTGGGATATGCGTGATCCGTGGGTCAAGCAGTATCTGAGTGACCGGGTGATCGGTACATTGAAAAAATACGGTTTTGGCTATATGAAGATCGACTATAACGAGACGATCGGTATCGGCTGCGATGGTGCGGAGTCGCTCGGTGAGGGGCTGCGCCAGAACATGGAGGCGTCCGTGGCTTTTATCGAAAAGGTAAAGCGGGAAATACCGGGAATTGTGTTAGAAAACTGTGCTTCGGGAGGACACCGGCTCGAACCGAAAATGATGTCGCTCATGAGCATGGCATCGTTTTCTGATGCGCATGAATGTGAGGAGATCCCGATCATAGCGGCGAATCTGCACCGCGTGATCCATCCGGCGCAAAGTCAGATCTGGGCAGTCATCCGGCAGGACGATTCTCTGAAAAGAATCGCATATTCGGTCGCCAATACCTTTCTCGGAAGGATGTGTATTTCCGGAGATGTCACAAATCTTTCTCCCGAGCAATGGGCGATGATTGAGAGCGGAATGCAGTTTTACGAGAAGATCAAGGCGATTATAAAGGAAGGACAGTCCTGCCGGTTTGGTCCTAAGATTCAGAGTGCGAGAGAGCCGAAGGGCTGGCAGGCACTTTTGAGGATTGGTAAAAACGGACAGGCTTTTCTTGTGATTCATGTGTTTGACGGCGCTCTGCCGGAGCAGATTGAGCTGGAACTGCCGGAGGGCGCACCGGATCAAATCAGCGCTGTTTATGCGTATAAGCAGCAGGACATTGAGATCCGAAACAGCAGGATCTGTTTCAGACCGGAGGAAAACAGGTTGTCTGTGGCACTGCTGTTGAGCACAGAATCTGATAACTAATTTTCATAAGAACCATTTTTATAAGATCGGCTCTTTCGTCAATCAGGCGGAGGAGCCGTTTTTGTTGCCATCTATTCGTGAAAAGCTACTGATGGCAGGTTTTGTAGGCGGTCATATTTTAGCGGAAGAGGGAAGTAACAGCTAACATCGCTTAGATTCATTGTATAAATGCCAGATACATGCTAAAATGAAAAAAGATTTGTACAAAAGGAGAGGGGAAGGAAAATGGTTGAAAAAAGGGGAAGGATGATCGCATTATTGCCGATCGGCATATTTCTTGTATTGTATTTGGGGCTGGGTATTTTATTTGAATATGTGATGAAAATTCCGATGGGATTTTATAATGTTCCGATCGTGGTGGCATTTTTGACGGCGCTGCTTGTTGCGTGTCTGCAGAACCGGGCAGTGAGCTTTGACGAGAAACTTGAGATTATGGCACAGGGAGTCGGAGATAAAAATATCATCACGATGCTGCTTATTTTTCTGATGGCAGGTTCTTTTGTCGGCGTGGTAGGCAGGAGCAGCGCGGAGAGCGTGGCATACTGGATGCTGTCTCTGATACCAGCCAGATTTTCGGTGGCGGTATTGTTTGCCGTGGCGTGTTTTGTATCGGTGGCGATGGGGACTTCCGTCGGCACGATTACATTGCTGACGCCGATTGCCGTTGCGGTATCGGGTGCGTCGGGCTTTGATCTCGCGTTCTGTGTCGCATCCGTGATGGGTGGATCAATGTTTGGGGATAATTTGTCCTTTATTTCTGACACAACGATTGCGGCATGTAACGGACAGGGCTGTGAGATGAAGGACAAATTTCGGGAAAACTTCTGGATTGCACTTCCGGCAGCGCTCGTGACGCTCGTACTTATCTTGATCCTGTCTTTTCAGACGGATATCCAAGGCAGTGTAAAGCAGGCTTACCAGCTTATACAGGTGGTGCCGTATGTGCTGGTGCTGATCGGCGGCATACTGGGCATCAATGTATTTGTGGTGCTTTTGATCGGAATTTTATCCGGTGCATGCATCATGATCGGCGGTGGATATATTGCGCCGATAGACATGCTGACAAATATGGGCTCCGGTGTTGCTGGTATGTTTGAGACATGCATGGTGGCGATTCTGGTCGCGGCAATGTGTGCGTTGATCCGTAATTATGGCGGTTTTGAGGCGTTGCTGGTATGTATCCGCAAGATTTTCAAAGGCAACAGGGGCGGGCAGCTCGGAATGGGTCTGCTTGTCGGAGCAATGGACATTGCGACTGCCAATAATACGGTGGCGATTGTAATGGCGAATCCGATTGCAAAAGAAATGGCTGTAGAATACGGTGTTTCACCGCGGAAAACAGCTTCTATTTTAGATACGTTTTCGTGTGTGTTCCAAGGGGTGATCCCGTATGGAGCGCAGATGCTGGTTGCTGTTGCGGCAGTGAATGAATTGGGCGGCGAGGTTTCCGCATTCGATATTATGCCAAAGCTGTTTTACCCGATGCTCCTGCTGGTTTCGTCGTTGATTGCGATCGTGCGGAGTAAACAGGCAGACCGTGCAATGTCTTAGTGGTGGGATGCTCAGCGGAAAAACATACCATAAAAAAGAAAATTTTTGTGGGAATCTGGCGAAAAAATGTATATAATGGAAATGTATATGCTGGAAAAGGTGAAAAACCGGAGGGGATTGTTGTATGTTGGAAAAAATAGAAGCGATAAACAATGTGGTGAATAACTTTATATGGGGAGTCCCAGCGATGATCTGTATCATCGGTGTGGGACTGTTCTTAAGTATCCGTACCGGATTTTTGCAGATCCGCAAATTTCCGTATGCGATGAAGGTTACATTTGGACGCATGTTCAAGAAAAAAGAGGCGTCCGATGGAGCGCTCACACCGTTTCAGGCGGTGTGTACGGCGCTGGCGGCGACCGTAGGTACCGGAAATGTGGCAGGTGTCGCAGGTGCGATCGCGATCGGAGGGCCGGGAGCGATCTTCTGGATGTGGATTTCAGCGCTGCTTGGCATGTGTACCAAGTTCGCCGAGGTCACGCTGGCGGTACATTTCCGCGAGACGAACAGCGAGGGAGATCTGGTCGGCGGACCGATGTATTATATTAAAAATGGTCTGGGAAAACAGTGGCGCTGGCTTGCATATCTGTTTTCCGCGTTTGGCGTACTGACGGTGTTTGGTACGGGAAATGCGACACAGGTCAACACGATCACGACGGCGATCGATACTGCACTGTATAATTTTAACATTATTTCTGAGGATGCGGCGCCTACGTTGAACCTGATTCTTGGCATTGTACTGGCTGCGCTGATCGCACTGATTCTGCTCGGCGGCATCAAGCGGATCGGACAGGTGACAGAAAGGCTCGTGCCGTTTATGGCAGTGCTGTACGTTGTGCTGGCGCTCGGCGTGGTTGTGATCAATTTCAGAAACCTGCCTGCGGTATTTGGCGCGATTTTCCGCGGTGCGTTTGATCCGGCATCCGTGACCGGAGGTGTTGTAGGCAGCATGTTTATCGGCATAAAAAAGGGTGTGTCGCGCGGTATTTTCTCCAATGAGGCAGGTCTTGGTACGGGCTCAATCGCCCATGCCTGCGCAGATACCAGAAAACCGGTAAAACAGGGATTTTTTGGTGTGTTTGAGGTATTTGTGGATACGATTATTATTTGTACACTCACGGCACTCGTGATCCTGTGTAGCGGTGTCCCGGTAGGATACGGGGCTGCCGCAGGCGCAGAACTGACGATCAGCGGCTTTACGTCTACTTATGGCGGCTGGATCTCGATCTTTACCGCGGTTGCGATGTGCTGTTTTGCTTTTTCGACGATCATTGGCTGGGGACTGTACGGAACGAGATGTATTGAGTTTCTGTTCGGTTCACGTGTGAATAAGCCGTTTATGCTTGTCTATTCGCTTGTTGCGATCGTCGGAGCAACGATGAATCTGGGTCTGCTGTGGAGTATCGCGGAGACGTTTAACGGTCTGATGGTCATTCCAAACCTGATCGGTGTCTTCCTGTTGTCCGGTGTCGTTGTCCACATGGCAAAGGACTACTTTAACGGGATTGAAGATTCGTAAAATATCTTTGGGTGAGATTTCCTAAGAATAAAAGGTCAGATCATATTGACAAAAAAATTGCACGGACTATAATGATTGGTAGAACCAATATAAATATTGCCGATTGTTCTGCAATCAAAGCATAGAAAAGGGAGTGCAATGATGAAATATGTAAAACAGTTTTTGATCATTTTGGGAATTTCACTGCTTGGGGAGGTGTTGAAATTTGGATTGTCGCTGCCAATCCCTGCGAGTATTTATGGGATGGCGGTCTTATTTATCTGCCTGATGACCGGAATCGTAAAGCTGGATGATGTCCGGGAAGCGGGAAAGTTTTTGATTGAAATTATGCCGATGCTGTTTATTCCTGCCGGTGTAGGGCTGATGGATAGCTGGAAAACGCTCCAGCCGGTATTTCTTCCGGTGTGCATCATCACAGTGATTACGATTTTTACCGTAATGCTTGCGACGGGACGGCTGTCACAGTGGATCATCCGCAGGGGCAATGCACAGAAGCCGGAAGCAGAGAACGCACCTGCCGGCAGTGTGTGTGAATCATAAGGATAGGAGCAGATCGATGAGTACATTTTTTGAAACCTCCCTGTTTGCGGGAGTGACGCTCAGCCTGATCTCGTATCTGATTGGTTCGGCGTTGAAAAAGAAGTTTAAAATAGGAATTCTGAATCCGCTGCTCGTATCGATCGTGGTGACGATCGTCGTGCTTGCGGTCTGCCGGGTGGATTATGCGACTTATAATGAGGGCGCGAAATACCTGAGCTGGCTGCTGACACCGGCAACGGTCTGCCTGGCGATTCCGCTGTATGAGCAGTGGGAGCTTTTGAAGAGCAATGCGAAGGCGGTGCTGCTTGGTCTGACCGCCGGAGTGCTGACGAGTCTCGGTACGGTGCTCGTGCTGGCAAAGCTGATGGGACTGTCGCATGAGGAGTATGTCACGTTGCTGCCGAAGTCGATTACAACGGCGATCGGTATGGGTGTCTCAGAGGAACTGGGCGGTTATGTGACGATCACAGTTGCAGTAATTATCGTGACAGGTATTTTAGGAAATATGTTTGGTGAGTTGATCTGCCGGATCTTTCGCATTACAGAGCCGATCTCTAAGGGACTCGCGCTCGGGTCATCAGCGCATGCGATCGGAACGGCAAAAGCGATCGAAATGGGAGAGGTAGAAGGAGCAATGAGCAGTCTTGCGATTGCGGTATCCGGTATTATTACCGTGATTTTTGCATCGGTATTTGCAGGATTGATTTAGGACATAATGAGTGATGAAATCACGATATCAAGAGGAGGGGTAAAATTTATGGAGAACAAAACAGTTGACAAGGAGCTTAGTGGGCAGGGACGCGGTTCTGCAGAATATGACAAAGCGATCTATTATATTTACGATCTGATACGCGAGGGATCGCTCGGACTTGGCGACCGGCTGCCGACGGAGCGGGTGATTGCGCAGACGCTTGGGATCGGACGCAATTCCACGCGGGAGGCGCTTCGCATTTTACATGGTATGGGAATGGTGGAGAGCGTACAGGGCTCCGGTAATTATATTTCAAAAAATATGGGTAATTCGATACGCCGGATGCTGCTCGTCATGCTGGCGCTCGGTACGCTTACGAAACAGGAGATGTGCGAATTCCGCCGTGTGATGGAGGAGGCTGTGTGCCGGATGCTGTTGAAAAAAGGGTTGTCACCACAGCAGATGGAGCACTGTGAGTCGCTGCTGCAGGAGATGGAGGTACGCAAAGGCGATGAATTGGTTGATACAGATCAGGCTTTTCACTGTGCACTCATCAAAGCGACAGAAAACAGCCTGTTTTTGACGATCATGGAGGCAGTGACGATCGTATACCGTGAGTGGATTGAGCGCGCGTTGGAAAAGGCGGATGAGGAGCAGAAAAAGCAGCTTTTTGCATGCCACAGAGAGATCTATCAGGGATTGGTTGATCATGATGCCGATGCGATGCAGGCGGCGATCGACCGGCATTATGATCTGGTGGAGCAGATGCTTTAAGCTGCCGCTGACAGATGTTGCAGGTGATGCGGTGTGCGCAGCCGATCTGGTGTAAAGACAGATAAAAAATATGTATATATAGAGGAGAGGCAGCGGATGCAGATAGATGACGCAGCAGCCGGATACTGGCTGCAAAAGCTGGAGACAAGTGAGCGCGGACAGCGCGCACAGCAGAATTTTCTGGATGGCTATAACTGTTCACAGGCGGTAGCGCTGGCATTTGCGGATTTGATCGAAATGGATGAAAAGTTGCTGTTGCGGGCATTGTCGTCGTTTGGTGGCGGGCTTGGCCGTATGCGGGAAGTGTGTGGTGCAGTCAGCGGCATGAGCTTTGTGGCAGGGGCGCTGTACGGCTACGATGAGCCGGGCGCGACCGGACAGCAGGAAAAAGCGGCACATTATGCGCGTATTCAGGAACTGGCGGGAGCATTTCAGGCGGTAAACGGTTCGATGATCTGTCGGGAGCTGCTGGGGCTTACAAAGTCCGGTGCAGATGCGCCGACACCGCAGTTACGCACGGCAGAATATTATAAAAAAAGACCGTGCGCACAGTTAGTGGCGCTGGCGGCAACGATCATGGAAGACTATATAGAAAACAATCAAAAAGAAGAACAGTGAGTGCTGTTCTTCTTTTTGATTGTTAGTTGATCGTTATTCTTGACTATTTTGCGGATGATGCGTTTTTCTCCCATCTGCCGCTCGCACCGCACGGTAATACCAGACCGTTACTGCTGACTGGCAATCCGATTTCTCCAGCGGTTACAGAGCCGTTCCATTTTTTCAGCTCCAGAGAGAGCATGTAGGAGAGCACCGCGGGCTGTAAACCGGTTGTGTAGCTATTTATAAGGAAGAAAAGCGGATCATCGCTGAGTAGTTGTGTGCACAACTGTACGAGCGGGTGGATCTTTTCTTCGATCTTCCAGATTTCGCCCTTGGGGCCTCTGCCGTAGGAGGGAGGATCCATGATGATCGCATCGTAGGTTTTACCCCGGCGGATCTCGCGCTCGACAAATTTCACACAGTCATCGACGATCCAGCGGATCGGTGCGTCACCGAGAGCGGAGCTGACGGCATTTTCCTTTGCCCATGTCACCATGCCTTTCGATGCATCCACATGTGTCACCTGCGCACCGGCTGCTGCGGCTGCGATGGTCGCACCTCCTGTGTAGGCAAACAGGTTTAACACGCGGATCGGTCTGCCTGCCTCACGGATTTTGGCGGAGAACCAGTCCCAGTTTACCGCCTGTTCGGGAAACAGACCGGTGTGCTTGAAGCTAAAAGGCTTTAAGTTAAAGGTGAGCGGATGACCCTTGAGCGGATATTCGATCGTCCACTGCTCAGGCAGATCGAAAAACTCCCAGTTACCACCGCCCTTGGCGCTGCGGTGATAATGTCCATTCAGCTTCTTCCAGCGCTTGTCCTGTGGGGTGTTCCAGATCACCTGAGGATCAGGGCGGCGGAGGATGTACGATCCCCAGCGCTCGAGTTTTTCTCCGTTACTTGTATCGATGACTTCGTAGTCATTCCATCTATCTGCAATCCACATGGTTTGAGGTGTCCTTTCTATAATATAATAGTTCTTAATGGGCTGGCAGGCGGCAGCTACAGCAGCATCCCGATCAGGCTGCTCCGATTGTCCGCCGGTGTCTCGCTTTGTTTTGCGGAGGCTCATCGGAATGGTTCGTGCAACGAAAGCAAAACAGACATGCTTGCGGAAGCTGCGACCTGCTACCAAAAGTTCATACCCTGCCTATACCAGTTCCATTATATATAGAAGAAACTCCTTCGTCAAATAATACTTGCAAAGTGATTGACAATGTCGCTGGTGCGGTATACTATCATTTTGGCATAAATGAGAGTAGAACGACGAAAATAGATTGTACTTAAAAAAATACAATTTTAGGCACGCTTTTCACTTGCATATTTTTGAGAATGCATGTATACTCTTACTTGCTGTGGCATGATAGCTATGAAGCGTGAGGTTGCTGCCCGATGTGGCAGGTTTTCCGTGGAGCGAATGTCAAGTTAGGAAACTGGCGACAAGTCACTGTACCATACAATGATGTCTACGAAAAGTAGAAACAACGTGTGCAGGGTAGCATTAAGGAATCCTCCCACAAGTGGGTCCTTGATGCGGCAATAAGGAATCCACCCGCAAGCGGGTCCCGCCTTGTTGCAAGGACACACACGGAGAAGTGTACAGTCACCGCTTGTCGTACTGAAATTTTAAAGTGCGAAAAGGAGGCGACTTTTTTTATGGCAAGTCAAACAATGAGAATCATCTTAAAGGCGTATGACCACGAACTGGTAGATGCATCCGCAAAGAAAATCATCGAGACCGTAAAGAAGAACGGAGCGCAGGTGAGCGGACCCGTACCTCTTCCTACAAAGAAGGAAGTAGTTACAATCTTACGTGCAGTACACAAGTACAAAGATTCACGTGAGCAGTTCGAGCAGAGAACCCACAAGAGACTCATCGATATTATTGCTCCCACACAGAAGACTGTAGATGCATTATCAAGATTAGAGATGCCTGCAGGTGTGAACATCGATATCAAAATGAAGTAATTATGGTAAGAAGTCTACCTGACTTCTAGAATGAACGCGAAAGCGTTCCGCTGTAGAAACGCGGCAGAGCCGCAACAGGAGGTAAAACATGAATAAAGCAATCTTAGCAACAAAGGTCGGAATGACCCAGATCTTCAATGCTGACGGAGTTCTCACTCCCGTAACAGTATTACAGGCTGGTCCTTGCGTTGTTACTCAGGTAAAGACCGTAGAGAACGACGGATACAGCGCTGTACAGGTTGGTTTCGTTGACAAGAAGGAAAAGGTAGTCAACAAGGATGCCAACGGCAAGAAAGAGATCCGCCATCGTCACGGTGTAAACAAGCCTGAAAAGGGACACTTTGACAAGGCTGGTGTTTCTGGCAAGAGATTTGTCAGAGAGTTCAAGTTTGATAACGCTGCTGATTACAATCTGGCAGACGAGATCAAAGCTGACATCTTTGCAGAGGGCGACAAGGTTGACGCTACTGCAATTTCAAAAGGAAAAGGTTTCCAGGGCGCTATTAAGAGATTAGGACAGCACAGAGGACCCATGGCTCACGGTTCAAAGTTCCACCGCCATCAGGGATCAAACGGTGCCTGCTCATCTCCCAGCCGTGTATTTAAGGGAAAAGGAATGCCCGGACATATGGGAAGCGTAAAGGTGACTGTACAGAACCTTGAGATCGTAAAGGTAGATGTAGAGAACAACCTGCTTTTAGTTAAGGGCTCAGTTCCCGGACCTAAGAAATGCTTAGTAACAATCAAAGAGACAGTAAAAGCTGGTAAATAGTGCTTATTTGGGAAAGGAGGAACTAGGCAATGGCTAATGTAGCTGTTTATAATATGGAAGGCAAGGAAGTTGGAAAGCTGGATTTAAATGATGCCGTATTCGGCGTAGAAGTGAACGAGCATCTCGTGCACATGGCAGTTCTCCAGCAGCTTGCAAACAATCGTCAGGGAACACAGAAGGCTAAGACACGTTCTGAAGTTCGCGGCGGTGGAAGAAAACCTTGGAGACAGAAGGGAACCGGTCATGCAAGACAGGGATCTACAAGAGCTCCTCAGTGGACCGGCGGCGGTATTGTATTCGCTCCCGTTCCCCGCGATTACTCTTTCAAGATCAACAAGAAAGAGAAGAGAGCAGCATTAAAGTCTGCTTTATCATCCAGAGTTCAGGAGAACAAGCTGATCGTTGTTGACGAGTTAAAGCTGGATGAGATCAAGACAAAGAAACTGGCAGAGGTTCTGAAGAACTTAAACGTAGAGAAGGCATTGGTAGTGATCAACGACAATGACCAGAACGTTGTAATGAGTGCAAAGAACATTCCGACCGTAAAGGTAGCACAGACAAATACAATCAATGTATTTGATATCTTAAAGTACAGCAACGTAGTAGTAACAAAGGCTGCTGTAGCAACCATCGAGGAGGTGTATGCATAATGGCAAACGTACAGTACTATGACGTAATCCTTTCTCCGGTAGTAACCGAGAAGAGTATGAATGCGATGGCTGAGAAGAAATACACTTTCTATGTTCATCCGGAAGCAAACAAGTCCATGATTAAAGAGGCAGTTGAGAAAATGTTCGACGGCGCTAAGGTAGAAAAGGTAAACACCATGAACTTAGACGGCAAGAACAAGAGACGTGGAATGACCACCGGAAAGACTGCAAAGAAGAAGAAAGCGATCGTTCAGCTGACAGAGGACAGCGCTGATATCGAGATCTTCAGCGGATTATAAGATTCGCGATCAAAACTGTGGGTAATTTAAGAACAGTTGCATATGCGTCAGAAAAGACGCGATAAGAAAAACGTAACGAGAGTTTGAAAGGAGAACGACAATGGGAATTAAGACATATAATCCCTATACACCTTCCAGAAGAAACATGACTGGATCTGATTTCTCTGAGATTACAAAGACTACACCTGAGAAGTCACTGCTCGTTTCTATTCCGAAGCACGCAGGACGTAACAATCAGGGTAAGATCACTGTGAGACATCAGGGTGGCGGAAACAAGAAGAAATACAGAATCGTGGATTTCAAGAGAAATAAAGACGGAATCCCCGCAAAGGTAATCGGTATCGAGTACGATCCGAACAGAACTGCAAACATCGCACTGATCTGCTACGCAGACGGACAGAAATCATACATCCTCGCTCCCGAGGGACTGACAGATGGCATGACTGTTATGAACGGTGCTGAGGCAGAGGTAAGAGTTGGTAACTGCTTACCGTTAGAGAATATCCCTGTTGGTACTCAGGTACACAACATTGAGTTATATGCCGGAAAGGGCGGCCAGATGGTACGTTCCGCTGGTATGAGCGCACAGCTCATGGCTAAGGAAGGAAAGTACGCAACACTTCGTCTTCCCTCCGGTGAAATGAGAATGGTTCCGATCAACTGCCGCGCGACTGTCGGAGTTGTAGGAAACGGTGATCACAGCCTGATCAAGATCGGTAAGGCTGGACGTAAGCGTCACATGGGTATCAGACCTACTGTTCGCGGATCTGTTATGAACCCGAATGACCATCCGCACGGTGGTGGTGAAGGTAGAGCACCTATCGGACGTCCCGGTCCCTGTACACCTTGGGGCAAGCCTGCTCTTGGACTTAAGACACGTAAGAAGAAGAAATCTTCTAACAAGCTGATCGTAAGAAGAAGAGATGGTAGAGCCATCAAGACTAAATAGGAGGTAAGATATGTCTAGATCACTGAAAAAAGGACCTTTCGCAGACGCAAGCCTGTTAAAGAAAGTAGATGCTATGAACGCTTCTGGTGACAAGAGCGTTATTAAGACCTGGTCACGTCGTTCCACAATCTTCCCTTCATTCGTTGGACACACAATCGCTGTTCACGATGGAAGAAAGCACGTGCCGGTATATGTGACTGAGGATATGGTTGGTCACAAGCTTGGTGAGTTCGTTGCTACCAGAACCTACAGAGGTCATGGTAAGGACGAGAAGAAGTCAGGAGTAAGATAAATATTTGAAAGGAGGTTCTAGTCATGGCTAAAGGACATAGATCCCAGATTAAGAGAGAAAGAAATGCAAACAAAGATACCAGACCTTCTGCAAAGTTATCTTATGCAAGAATGTCTGTTCAGAAAGCTGGATTTGTATTAGACGCCATCCGCGGAAAAGATGTAGATACGGCACTGGCGATCGTGACATACAATCCCAGATATGCGTCAAGCGTAGTTGAGAAGCTGTTAAAGTCAGCAATCGCAAACGCTGAGAACAACAACGGAATGAAGAGAGAGGATCTCTACGTTGAAGAGTGTTACGCAAACAAAGGACCTACAATGAAGAGAATCAGACCGAGAGCACAGGGTAGAGCTTATCGTATCGAGAAGAGAATGAGCCACATCACAATCGTGCTGAATGAAAGATAGGAGGTAGGACATGGGACAGAAAGTTAATCCTCATGGCTTAAGAGTCGGAGTAATCAAGGATTGGGACTCTAAGTGGTATGCAGAGGCTGACTTTGCAGATAACTTAATCGAAGATCATGAGATCAGAAAGTTCTTAAAGAAAAAATTATATGCAGCAGGTATCTCAAAGATTGAGATCGAGCGCGCATCTGACCGTGTAAAGGTTATCGTATATACCGCTAAGCCCGGTGTTGTCATCGGTAAGGGCGGCGCTGAGATCGAGAAGATCAAGGCAGAAGTACAGAAACTCACAACCAAGAAGCTGGTTGTTGACATCAAAGAGGTTAAGAGACCTGACAAGGATGCACAGTTAGTAGCAGAGAATATTGCTCAGCAGTTAGAGAACCGTGTATCATTCCGTAGAGCAATGAAGTCCTGCATGAGCAGAACGATGAAGGCTGGAGCACTTGGTATCAAGGCTTGCTGTTCCGGACGTCTCGGCGGAGCTGATATGGCTCGTACCGAGTTCTACAACGAGGGAACGATTCCCCTTCAGACACTGCGTGCAGATATCGATTATGGATTCGCTGAGGCAGATACCACTTACGGCAAGGTTGGCGTAAAGGTTTGGATCTACAAGGGCGAGGTACTTCCTAAGAAGGGTAATAAGGAAGGAGGAGCACAATAATGTTAATGCCGAAGAGAGTAAAGCGGAGAAAACAGTTCCGTGGCACTATGACAGGAAAGGCTTCCAGAGGAAATAAGATCACAAATGGTGATTTTGGTATTATCGCAATGGAGCCGGCTTGGATTCGTTCCAACCAGATTGAAGCAGCCCGTATCGCTATGACCCGTTACATCAAGCGTGGTGGTAAGGTATGGATTAAGATTTTCCCTGACAAACCTGTTACAGCAAAACCTGCTGAGACTCGTATGGGTTCCGGAAAAGGAACATTAGAGTACTGGGTAGCTGTTGTAAAGCCGGGTCGTGTAATGTTTGAGATTTCCGGAGTATCTGAGGAGATCGCTCGTGAGGCATTGCGTCTGGCTACACACAAATTACCTTGCAAGTGTAAAGTAGTTTCTCGTGCAGACTTAGAAGGCGGTGAATCAAATGAAAACTAGTAAATATTTAGAAGATCTGCGTACACAGTCCGCTGATGAGCTGAATGCGCAGTTAGTAGAAGCAAAGAAGGAACTTTTCAATTTGAGATTCCAGAACGCTACCAACCAGTTAGACAACACTGGAAGAATCAAAGAAGTAAGAAAAAATATTGCCAGAATTCAGACTATCATCACTGAAAAGGCGAATGCATAATCCCAGTGAAAGGAGATCAGATCCGTGGAAGAAAGAAATCTTAGAAAAACCCGTGTCGGCGTGGTTGTAAGCGATAAGATGGACAAGACAATCGTTGTAGCTGTAAAGGACAACGTAAGACATCCCCTGTACAATAAGATCATCAAGAAAACCTACAAGCTGAAGGCTCATGATGAGAACAATGAGTGCAAGAAGGGTGATACCGTTAGAGTAATGGAGACAAGACCTCTGTCAAAGGACAAGAGATGGAGACTTGTTGAAGTTATGGAGAGAGCGAAATAATTAAAGGAGGATACCGGCATGGTACAGCAGGAAAGTAGATTGAAAGTTGCTGATAATACTGGTGCTAAGGAGTTACTCTGCATCCGTGTTATGGGCGGTTCTACAAGAAGATATGCAAATATCGGTGACATCATCACTGCCAGCGTTAAAGATGCAACACCAGGCGGCGTTGTAAAAAAAGGTGACGTTGTAAAGGCAGTTGTTGTCCGCAGCGTAAAGGGCGCTCGTCGTAAAGATGGCTCTTATATCAAGTTTGATGAGAACGCAGCAGTTATCATCAAGGATGATAAGACTCCCAGAGGAACCCGTATTTTTGGACCAGTAGCAAGAGAGCTTCGTGACAAGCAGTTCATGAAGATCGTTTCTCTGGCTCCGGAAGTATTATAGGAGGTAAGCTATGGCATCATTAAAGATTAAAAAAGGTGATACCGTTAAGGTAATCGCCGGCAAAGATAAAGACAAAGAGGGCAAGGTAATTGCCGTAAACCCGAAGAAGAATACCGTATTGGTTGAGGGCGTGAACATGATCACAAAGCACACCAAGCCCAGCATGGCAAACCAGCAGGGTGGTATTATTCATCAGGAAGGTCCCATTGATATTTCTAATGTCATGTACGTTCACAAGGGAAAGGCTACCCGCGTAGGCTTCAAGATGGACGGAGACAAGAAGGTACGTTTCGCTAAAACAACCGGCGACGTGATCGACTAAGAAAGAGAGGAGGTCCACAAGTGAGCAGATTAAGAGATCAGTATGAAAATGAGATCAAAGACGCAATGGTCAAAAAGTTTGGCTATAAAAATGTAATGGAGATTCCTAAGCTTGACAAGGTCGTAGTCAACATGGGTGTTGGCGAGGCTAAAGAGAATGCCAAGATTTTAGAGGCTGCTATGGGAGATATGGAGACTATCACAGGTCAGAAGCCCATCGCAACAAAGTCTAAGAACTCCATCGCAAACTTCAAAATCAGAGAGGGTATGCCCATCGGATGTAAGGTGACTTTAAGAGGAGAGAAAATGTATGAGTTCGTTGATCGTTTAGTGAACCTTGCATTACCCCGTGTCCGTGACTTCCGTGGTGTAAATCCCAACGCTTTTGATGGCAGAGGTAACTACGCACTCGGAATCAAAGAGCAGTTAATTTTCCCTGAGATCGAGTATGACAAGATTGATAAGGTTCGTGGAATGGATATTATCTTCGTAACAACAGCTAAGACAGATGAGGAAGCTCGTGAGTTACTGACCTTATTCAATATGCCGTTTGCAAAGTAGAAGCAGGAGGAAACTTAAATGGCAAAGACATCTATGAAAATTAAGCAGCAGCGTAAACCTAAGTTCTCTACCAGAGCTTATACACGTTGTAGAGTATGCGGTCGTCCGCATTCTGTATTAAGAAAATATGGTATCTGCAGAGTATGCTTCCGCGAGATGGCATACAAGGGAGAGATCCCCGGAGTGAAGAAGGCAAGCTGGTAAGATACCCAAAACAAAAGGAGGTAAATATTCATCATGACAATGAGTGATCCTATTGCAGATATGCTTACAAGAATTCGTAATGCAAACACTGCAAAACATGATACAGTAGATATTCCTTCATCAAAGATGAAAGTAGCAATCGCTGACATTCTTGTTGACGAGGGATATATTGCAAAATATGACATCATTGACGAGGGAAGCTACAAGACCATGCGTGTAACATTAAAGTATGGTGCTGACAAGAACGAAAAGATCATCACAGGTATCAAGAGAATCTCTAAGCCGGGTCTTCGTGTATACGCAGGCAAGGACGAGATCCCCAGCGTACTTGGCGGACTTGGAATCGCTATTCTCTCAACAAACAAGGGAATCTTAACCGACAAAGAGGCTCGCAAGGCGCAGGTCGGCGGAGAAGTTCTTGCGTTTGTATGGTGACCGGAAGCAACAAAATCAATTTTTATATATAATTAGGAGGTACGGGCATGTCACGTATAGGAAGAATGCCAATCGCGGTACCTGCAGGCGTAACTGTAGATATTGCAGAAAATAACAAAGTGACTGTAAAAGGTCCCAAGGGAACCCTTGAGCGAGTATTACCCTCTGAGATGGAGATCAAGAAAGAGGGCGAAGAGATCATCGTAACCAGACCCAACGATCTGAAGAAGATGAAATCTTTACATGGTCTGACCAGAACACTGATCAATAACATGGTAGTAGGTGTAACCGATGGCTATACCAAGGAGTTAGAGGTAAACGGTGTTGGTTACAGAGCATCTAAATCCGGTAACAAGCTTACCTTAAATCTTGGATATTCTCATCCGGTAGAGATGGTTGATCCCGATGGAATCGAGTCTACTGTTGACGGTAACAAGATTATCATTAAAGGTATTGATAAAGAAAAAGTTGGCCAATATGCGGCTGAAATCAGAGATAAGAGACGTCCTGAGCCTTACAAGGGTAAAGGTATCAAGTATGCTGATGAAGTTATTAGACGTAAAGTTGGTAAGACTGGTAAGAAATAATTAAAGGAGTGTGACTAAAAATGGTTAAGAAAGAATCAAGATCTGAGATTCGTGCGAAAAAGCACAGAAGAGTTCGTAATAACCTTGCTGGAACCGCAGAGAGACCGCGTTTAGCTGTTTTCAGAAGCAATAATCATATGTACGCTCAAATTATTGATGATACAGTTGGCAACACCCTTGTTTCTGCATGCACCTTAGACAAAGATGTAAAGGATGCTGTAGAGAAGACTAATAACGTAGATGCAGCAGCTCAGGTAGGAACTGTAATTGCAAAGAAGGCGTTAGACAAGGGAATCACCACTGTAGTCTTTGATAGAGGCGGCTTCATATATCAGGGTAAGATCAAGGCTTTGGCTGATGCAGCAAGAGAAGCTGGGTTAACATTCTAATTAAGGAGGAAATATTTGCATGAAACGCGAAATTATTGATGCTAGTCAATTAGAGTTAACAGAAAAAGTTGTAGCCATCAAGCGAGTAACAAAGGTAGTTAAGGGTGGACGTAACATGCGCTTTTCTGCATTAGTAGTTGTTGGCGACGGCAACGGACATGTTGGCGCAGGCATTGGTAAAGCAGCCGAGATCCCTGAGGCAATCCGCAAGGGCAAAGAGGACGCGACCAAGAAGCTTATTTCTGTTAAGTTAGACGAGAACAAGAGTATTACACATGATATTCAGGGAAAGCATACAGGAGCATCTGTACTGCTGAAGAGATCTATCGAAGGTACCGGTATCATCGCCGGAGGTCCTGCACGTAACGTGTGCGAGCTTGCCGGAATCAAGAACATCCGTACCAAGTCTTTAGGATCAAACAACAAGCAGAACGTAGTTCTGGCTACGATCGACGCTCTGAGCCAGTTAAAGGCACCTGAAGAAGTGGCTAAGGCTCGTAACAAGTCAGTAGAAGAGATCGTAGGCTAAGGAGGGACACTGAAATGGCAGATAAGGTAAAAGTAACATTAGTAAAATCTACAATCGGTGCCGTTCCTAAGAACAAAAAGACCATCGAAGCATTAGGACTTACAAAGATGTACAAGACTGTTGAGCTGCCGAACAACGCAGCTACAGCAGGCGCGCTTCGCAAGGTTGCACCGTATGTAAAAGTAGAAGAAGTATAATCAAAAAAACGATAAGGAGGTGTCAGCATGGACTTATCTAATTTAAAACCGGCTGAAGGTTCTACACATAATGATAATTTCAGAAGAGGACGTGGACACGGTTCCGGAAACGGCAAGACTGCCGGTAAGGGACACAAAGGTCAGAAGGCTCGTTCAGGAGCTCCGAGACCTGGCTTCGAAGGTGGCCAGATGCCTTTATACAGAAGAATTCCCAAGCGTGGATTCAAAAACCGCAATACCAAAGAGATCGTTGCTATCAATCTTGATCGTTTAGAGTGTTTTGACAATGACGCAGTCGTTACTGTAGATGCTCTGATCGAGGCAGGTATCGTAAGCAATCCCCGCGATGGCGTTAAAATCCTTGGAAATGGAGAATTAACCAAGAAGCTCAACGTTCAGGTGAACGCTTTCAGCGCAAGCGCAAAAGAGAAAATTGAGGCACTTGGTGGAAAAGCAGAGGTGATCTAATGTTAAGAACACTTCGAGATGCATTTAAGGTTAAAGACATCAGAGTAAGAATGTTATATACATTTTTAATGTTAATTGTCATCCGTATCGGATGTCAGGTACCGGTACCCGGAATCAATGGCGAACTGTTCAAGGAATGGTTTGCCAGCCAGACCGGTGGGGCATTCAGCTTTTTCGATGCAATCACTGGTGGTTCTTTCCTTGACATGTCAATCTTTGCATTGAACATTACACCGTATATCACATCATCCATTATCATTCAGTTGATGACGATTGCGATTCCTCAGTTAGAGGAGATGCACAAGGATGGTGAGGATGGTCGCAAGAAGTTGACAGCGATCACCCGTTATGTCACTGTCGGACTTGCAATTATGCAGTCTGTCGCACTGGCTATCAGCTTTGGCAGACAGGGATGGCTGTATGATTACAACGCATGGTCTGTCATCCAGATCATTGTGATCCTGACAGCAGGATCAGCAGTGCTGATGTGGATCGGTGAGCGTATCACGGAACGCGGAGTAGGAAACGGTATTTCTATCGTGTTGGTTATCAACATTGTTTCCAGAATTCCGAACGACATGGGTACGTTATGGCAGCAGTTTATTTCCGGTAAGAGAGTAGCAAGCGCTGTACTCGCAGCAGTTGTGATCTTAGCGATCATTCTTTTACTGGTTGTATTTGTCGATGTTCTGCAGAACGCAGAGCGCAGAATTCCTGTACAGTATTCCCGCAAGATTCAGGGACGCAAGCAGGTGGGCGGACAGAGCAGCAGTATTCCTTTGAAAGTGAATACCGCAGGCGTGATTCCGATCATCTTTGCACAGTCCATTATGCAGTTCCCGGTTATCATCGCAGGTATGCTCGGCAAGGGCAATGGTACAGGCATCGGATCTCAGATTATCAAGACATTAAATCAGTCCAACTGGTGCGATCCGGACCAGCCGGTATATACGATCGGTCTGGTGATCTATCTGGTACTGATCGTCGCATTTGCTTATTTCTATACTTCAATCACCTTCAATCCGTTGGAGATTGCAGATAACATGAAAAAGCAGGGTGGATTTATCCCTGGTATCAGACCCGGAAAGCCCACTAGCGATTATCTGAATTCTATTTTAGGCTACATCATCTTTATTGGTGCGATCGGCTTATCCATCTGTGCATTTATTCCGATTTTCTTTAACGGAGTATTCAATGCATCAGTATCATTTGCAGGAACATCTATCATCATCATCGTAGGTGTTGTTGTAGAGACCATCAAGCAGATCGAGTCACAGATGCTGGTTCGCCACTATAAGGGATTCTTAAGCAACTAAATGGGACTGTCCACGGTGGACAGGAACGATAAGATTTCAGAAACTTTATGGAGATACGCCCGAGGTGTATCTCCATAGGTGGTTTAACGGAAAATCAAAAGGAGGATTTTTACGATGAAGATCATCATGTTAGGTGCACCCGGAGCCGGAAAAGGCACACAGGCAAAGCAGATCGCCGGCAAATATTCCATTCCGCATATCTCTACCGGAGATATTTTCCGCGCAAATATCAAAAACGGAACGGATCTTGGAAAGAAAGCAAAAGAATATATGGATCAGGGATTGTTGGTTCCCGATGAACTGACCTGCGATCTGGTCATGGATCGTATACAGCAGGATGACTGTGTCAATGGATTTGTACTGGACGGATTCCCCAGAACGATTCCGCAGGCAGAGGCATTGGACGCAGCACTTGAGAAGATCGGACAGCACATGGATTATGCGATCGATGTAGATGTACCGGATGACAATATCGTAAACCGTATGTCCGGCAGACGGGCATGTCTGGATTGCGGTGCGACCTACCATGTGGTTTCACTGCCGCCCAAGACAGAGGGTAAATGTGATCACTGCGGCAGCGATCTCGTGCTGCGCGAGGATGACAAGCCGGAGACCGTACAGAAGCGTCTGAGTGTTTATCACGATCAGACACAGCCGCTGATTGATTATTATAAGAAGCAGGGCATTTTAAAATCTGTGGACGGAACACAGCCGATGGAAGCAGTATTTACAGCAATCACGGATATTTTAGGAGCCTAAGATCATGCCGGTAACAATCAAGAATGCAGAAGGCATAGAACTGATGCGTATTGCCGGACAGATTCTGGGCAAGGTGCATAATGAAGTAGCCGCAGAGCTCAAAGCAGGCATGACCACATGGGATATTGACCATCTGACAGAGGAGCTGATCCGAAGCTATGGCTGCACACCGTCATTTTTGAACTATCAGGGGTTTCCCGCCAGCGTGTGTGTGTCCATCAATGACGAGGTCGTACACGGCATCCCGAGTAAATACAGAATCATTCAGGAGGGCGACATCGTCAGCCTTGACATGGGACTCATTTACAAGGGTTATCAGTCGGATGCAGCGCGGACGCATGGAATCGGACCTATTTCCGAAGAAGCGCGGCTGCTGATCGAACGCACAAAGGCATGCTTTTTCGAGGGCGCGCGCATGGCAAAGGCAGGCAATCACCTGTACGACATTGGCAGGGCGATCGATGCAAATATCCGCCCCTACGGATACGGTATCGTGCGTGATCTGTGTGGACACGGCATTGGCCGTCAGATGCACGAGGAGCCGGAGATCCCCAATTACCGCATGGCGAAGCGAGGCATGAAGCTCAAGGCAGGCATGACACTGGCGATCGAGCCGATGATCAATGCGGGTACTTATGCAGTAAAATGGAAGAAAGACGGCTGGACAGTCGTGACACGCGATGGATCACTGTCGGCTCATTATGAGAATACTGTGCTCGTGACTGAGGACGGACCGGAGATCCTCTCACTCGTGGAGGAATAGAAAAATATCCAGACTACCGGCAATTATGGACGGAAATAACGAAATAAAAACGATACGCAACAGAACAGCTATTAAAGGAGAATCAATATGTCAAAAGCAGATGTTATCGAAGTAGAAGGCGTAGTAGTAGAGAAGCTGCCCAACGCATTTTTCAAAGTAGAGTTAGAGAATGGTCATCAGATCCTCGCCACAATCAGTGGCAAGCTCCGTATGAACTTCATCCGTATCTTACCCGGAGACAAGGTAACGATCGAGATGTCACCCTACGATTTGACAAAGGGCAGAATTATCTGGAGAGATAAATAATCCGTATTTGAAAATAATTTCAAAAAAATAAAAAAAGAAGTTGATTTACAGGCGCGTCCATGCTATAATGCTACTCGGACGCGTCTGTTTTTGTACTACGAGTGCGTCCGGAACCAAGTAATATAGGCGTTTAGGAAAGGAGGATTTGAGATGAAAGTCAGATCATCAGTAAAACCTATCTGTGAGAAGTGCAAAGTAATCAAGAGAAAAGGTAGTATCCGTATTATCTGTGAAAATCCTAAACATAAGCAGAGACAGGGTTAATTACCACCGCTTCTGAGCGGAAGCAGACATTATGGCGGCTGTCAGCGGATGACTATCTTAAGTCCGCTGATTCATAATAAACAGCTATACGGCTGGAAGATATTTCCTTACATACCGAGAGGGAGATCTTCAAAAGTAGAACATTTGTAATAAGTAATTTAAGAAAAGCAGGATGTCACCATCCGGGGCTATACACACATTTCAGGCCGGGCGACCGGAGCTGTATAGAAACGGAGACTGTGACAGATATTTACGAAAAATCAAACGGAGGTGTCAATACACATGGCTCGTATCGCAGGTGTAGATTTACCAAGAGAAAAACGTGTAGAAATCGGATTAACTTACATCTATGGAATCGGTAGAGTAAGTGCGACTAAGATTTTAGAGCAGGCAAATGTTAATCCTGATACTCGCTGCAGAGACTTAACAGATGATGAGGTTAAGGCTATCAGCGCTGTTATCGATGAGACTATGACAGTAGAAGGTGATCTTCGTAGAGAGATCGCTCTGAACATCAAGAGATTACAGGAGATCGGATGCTATCGTGGTATCCGTCATAGAAAAGGTCTTCCCGTGCGCGGTCAGAAGACAAAGACCAATGCGCGTACACGTAAGGGACCGAAGAGAACTGTAGCAAACAAGAAGAAGTAATATATATATTTATTTTGAAGAAAGTAGGTTAGTTTAGCATGGCGAAAAAAGTTGCAAAAAAAGTAACAAAAAAGCGCGTAAAGAAAAACGTTGAACGCGGACAGGCACACATTCAGTCATCTTTCAATAACACAATCGTAACTCTTACAGATACTGAAGGTAACGCATTATCATGGGCGAGTGCTGGTGGTCTTGGATTTAGAGGTTCAAAGAAATCTACTCCCTATGCTGCACAGATGGCAGCAGAGACAGCTACCAAGGCTGCTCTGGTACATGGATTAAAGACAGTTGACGTTATGGTTAAGGGACCCGGTTCAGGTCGTGAGGCAGCTATCCGTGCGCTTCAGGCTTGTGGTCTGGAGGTTACATCTATCACTGACGTAACTCCGGTACCTCATAATGGATGTCGCCCGCCCAAACGTAGAAGAGTTTAATTAGGAGGTATTATTAAGATGGCAGTTAATAAAGTACCTGTTCTGAAAAGATGCAGATCTCTTGGCTTAGAGCCGAGTTATTTAGGATATGATAAGAAGTCTAATCGTAATTTAGTAAGAGCAAACCGTAAGGTGTCTGAGTACGGTTTACAGCTTCGTGAGAAGCAGAAAGCTAAATTCATCTATGGCGTATTGGAGAAGCCTTTCCACAACTACTATGAGAGAGCTGACCGTATGAAGGGCATGACCGGTACCAACCTGATGACAATACTGGAGTCCAGACTGGACAATGTTGTTTTCCGTCTTGGCTTTGCCAGAACCAGAAGAGAGGCTAGACAGATCGTTGACCACAAGTTCGTATTAGTAAATGGCAAGCAGGTAAACATTCCCTCTTATCTCGTAAAGGCTGGCGATACGATTGAGATTCGTGAGAAGAGCAAGAACATCCAGAGATTTAAAGATATCAAGGAGTCTACAAACGGAAGATTAGTTCCCGAGTGGTTAGATGTTGATTCTGAGAATTTACAGGGAACTGTAAAAGAGTTACCGACTCGTGAAATGATCGATGTACCGGTAGACGAGATGCTTATCGTCGAGTTGTACTCTAAGTAATAATTATACTTGCAACAATTGATATCAATTAAGGAGGGACTTTGCAGTGTTCGAATTTGAGAAGCCGAAGATTGAAATAGCAGAGATTTCCGAAGACAAGAAATACGGCAGATTTGTCGTAGAACCCTTGGAAAGAGGATATGGTACAACACTGGGTAATTCTTTGAGACGAATCATGCTCTCATCATTACCGGGTGCAGCAGTCAGCCAGATCAAGATTGATGGCGTTTTACATGAGTTCAGTTCCATCCCCGGAGTAAAGGAAGATGTGACTGAGATCATCATGAACATCAAGAACCTGGCGATTAAGAATACTAGCCCGACAAACGAATCTAAAGTTGCTTATATTGAATTTGAAGGCGAAGGCATTGTGACCGCAGCAGATATTCAGGCAGATTCCGATATCGAGATCATGAATCCCGAATTAGAGATCGCACACCTGAATGGTGGACCGGATTCCAGATTATATATGGAGCTGACCATCACAACCGGTCGCGGATATGTCAGCGCAGACAAGAATAAGAGCGAGGATCTGCCGATCGGCATGATCTCCGTAGACTCAATTTATACGCCGGTAGAGCGTGTCAATCTGTCGATCGAAAATACCCGTGTCGGACAGATCACTGACTACGATAAGCTGACATTGGATGTATATACCAATGGAACCTTAGAGCCGGACGAAGCAATCTCTCTTGCTGCTAAGGTGCTCAGCGAGCATTTGAGCCTGTTCATCGATCTGTCTGAGAATGCCCAGAAGGCAGAAGTCATGATCGAGAAAGAAGACAATGCACAGGCAAAGGTTCTGGAGATGAATATCGATGAGCTGGAGTTATCCGTGCGCTCATACAACTGTTTGAAGCGTGCCGGTATCAATACGGTTGAGGAACTGACCAACCGCACACCGGAGGATATGATGAAGGTTCGTAACCTTGGACGCAAGTCTTTAGAGGAAGTATTGGCAAAATTAAAGGAGTTAGGTCTTCAGCTTAATTCCGCAGAAGAATAGAGGACAGCGTAGCTGTCTGATACTTCCTGATCGTCATAGACAATCAGGAAGACAGCAAATAATGTGGCGTTAGCCGGCATTGGTGTGATAAGTCCGATGAGCACATGTCAATGTACCACAGATGGAGGAAAAAATAATGGCAAAGTATAGAAAGTTGGGAAAGACTTCTTCCCAGAGAAAAGCATTACTGAGAAATCAGGTAACACAGTTGATCTATAACGGAAAGATCGTTACAACAGAGGCAAGAGCAAAAGAGATCCGTAAATGGACAGAGAAGCTCATCGCTCTGGCTGTAAAAGAGAAAGACAACTATGAGGAAGTAACCGTAAAGGCTAAAGTTGCCCGCAAGGATGCTGACGGAAAGCGCGTAAAGGAAGTCGTAGACGGAAAGAAAGTAACCGTATATGATGAAGTAGATAAGACAATCAAGAAGGATATGCCTTCTCGTCTGCACGCTCGTCGTCAGATGTTACAGATCCTGTATCCTGTAACAGAGGTTCCTACCGCATTAGCTGGACGCAAGAGAAATACCAAGAAGGTAGATCTTCCTGCAAAGTTATTCGATGAGATCGCACCGAAGTACGTTGACCGCAAGGGTGGTTACACCAGAATCGTTAAGATTGGTGAGCGTAAGGGTGACGGCGCTATGACCGTTGTTATCGAGCTCGTATAATCGAATCAGATATTAGAATGTGTATGAAAATGTCCGAGACATAGATGGTCTCGGACATTTTTTAATGCCAAAAATATGATAATATGTTATACTATTGACTATGAATGAAAAAGTATATAAAACACTGGAATACAACAAAATAATCGAAAAATTAGAAGCACATGCTTATTCAAAAGAGGCAAAAAGACGCTGCCGCGAACTGATTCCGATGACTGACCGTACGCAGATCGAGGAAGCGCAGAAATTTACAAAGGATGCGCTCGCTCGTATCCTGAAAAACGGCAGCATTTCGCTGTCCGGTATCACGGATGTCAACGGTTCCCTGCAACGTCTGCGTCTGGGGGCATCCCTCTCAGCGATCGAACTGCTGCGGATCTGTTCGCTGCTCGAAACAGCAAAGCGCATGAAGAATTTTGCGCGCGGCAAATCCGAGGAAGCGCCCAGAGATAGTCTGGATGCGATGTTTACGGCACTGGAGCCGTTAAATTCTTTGCAGGATGAGATCAGAAGATGCATCATTTCCGAGGATGAGATCGCGGATGATGCGAGTGTGAAGCTGCGCAGTATCCGCAAAAGCATCCGCGGCATGAATGACCGCGTGCACGCACAGCTCAACAAGCTGATGGCACAGGAAAGCACACGGAACTGTTTGCAGGATGCTGTCGTTACGATGCGTGGCGACCGTTATTGCCTGCCGGTAAAGGCGGAGTACAAGTCGCAGATCCCCGGCATGGTGCATGACCAGTCATCGACCGGATCTACGTTGTTTATCGAGCCATTATCTGTGGTGAATCTGAATAATGAGTTAAAGACATTGTTGATCGAGGAACAGGAGGAAATCGAGGCGATCCTTGCGGAGTTGTCCAATCAGACCGCGGAGTATACCGTGACGCTGGAGTCCGATTACCGCGTGCTTGTGGAGCTGGATTTTATTTTTGCAAAGGCAGAGCTGGCAAAGGATTATAACGGTGTCGCTCCGCTGTTTAACACTGAGGGACGGATCAATATCAGACGGGGCAGACATCCGCTGCTCGATCAGAAAAAGGTTGTGCCGATCGATATCCGGTTAGGGGAGGACTTTGACCTGCTGATCGTGACCGGACCGAATACCGGAGGAAAAACCGTGTCACTAAAGACGGTCGGACTGCTGACGCTGATGGGACAGGCGGGACTGCATATTCCGGCAAATGACCGCTCGGAGCTTGCGATTTTCCGGGATGTGTTTGCAGATATCGGTGATGAACAGAGCATTGAACAGAACTTATCCACATTCTCATCCCATATGACGAATATTATCCGGATACTGGATCATGTCGATGATCAGTGTCTCGTACTATTTGATGAGCTGTGTGCCGGAACCGACCCGACGGAGGGTGCGGCGCTGGCGATCGCGATTTTAGACGATCTGCATAAGCGGGGTGTGCATACGATGGCGACCACGCATTACAGCGAGATCAAGGTCTATGCGCTGAGTACGGCGGGTGTAGAAAATGCCTGCTGTGAGTTTGACGTAGAGACACTCAGCCCTACCTATCGTCTGCTGATCGGTATTCCCGGCAAGAGTAATGCGTTTGCGATCTCCGGAAAGCTCGGTCTGCCTGCCTATCTGATCGATGACGCGAAGGTGCGTATCACATCGGAGCAGCAGAATTTTGAGGATCTGATCGCAGATCTCGAGAGCAGCCGTGTGACGATCGAAAAGGAACGCGCCGAGATCGAGCAGTATAAGGCAAAGAATAAGAATCTGAACCAGCAGTTGGCGCGCAAGCAGGAGCGGCTGGACGAAAATCGGGATAAAATTATCCGTGAGGCGAATGAGCAGGCAGCGGCGATTTTAAAAGAGGCAAAGGATCTCGCGGATGCAACGATCCGCAATTTCCAGAAATACGGTGCCGCAGCGCCGTCCATGAAAGACATGGAGCGCGAGCGGAGTGCGCTGCGTGAGCAGATCGGCAAACATCAGGACAAGGCAACAAATAAAAAGAAACAGGCAAAGCAGGTCAATCATCAGGCTCCGAAGAAGCTGCGCGTTGGCGATAAAGTGAAGGTGCTGAGCATGAATCTGACCGGAACCGTGCATACACTGCCGGATGCGAAGGGCAATCTGTTTGTGCAGATGGGTATTCTGCGCTCTCAGGTCAATGTGAACGATCTGGTGCTGATCGATGAAAATGCAGATGTAAAAGCAGCGAAAAAGCGCTACGAAAAGACCGGATCGGGCAGTATTAAGATGTCAAAATCGGCATCCGTATCTACCGAGGTCATGCTGATCGGACTCACCGTGGATGAGGCGATCGCAAAGCTGGATAAATATCTTGATGACGCGCTGCTCGCACATATGCCCTCTGTGCGTATCGTACACGGAAAAGGCACCGGAGCACTGCGTAACGCCGTGCATTCGCATCTGAAACGTCTGAGCTATATCGACAACTATCATCTGGCGGAGTTTGGAGAGGGCGATGCCGGTGTGACAATCGCGGAGTTTAAATAGGCGGGAGGTAATTATGGTGGCGAAACAAAAAATTCTGATCGTGGATGATGATAACAATATCGCGGAGCTGATCTCGCTCTATCTGGCGAAGGAGTGTTTTGACACAAAGATCGTCAATGACGGCGAGGAGGCATTGCTGGCATATCAGACATACAATCCGAATCTGATCCTGCTTGATCTGATGCTGCCCGGTATCGATGGCTATCAGGTGTGCCGCGAGATCCGTGCGAAGGATAATATACCGATCATTATGCTGTCTGCAAAGGGCGAGGTGTTTGATAAGGTGCTCGGTCTGGAGCTGGGCGCGGATGACTATATTATGAAGCCGTTTGACTCCAAAGAGATGGTGGCGCGCGTCAAAGCGGTGCTGCGCCGTTATCAGGCGGTCAAGCCGGAGACACCCGCAACTGCATCGATCAAGATGGTTACTTATGCGGATCTGGAGGTCAATCTGTCCAATTATTCCGTGGTCTATATGGGCGAGAATATCGATATGCCGCCGAAGGAACTGGAATTATTATATTTTCTGGCAGCTTCGCCCAATCAGGTATTTACGAGAGAGCAGCTTCTGGATAATATCTGGGGCTATGAATATATCGGTGACACGCGAACCGTTGATGTACATGTCAAGCGTCTGCGCGAGAAGATCAAGGATCATGCCGGCTGGGGCATCACGACGGTATGGGGCATCGGATACAAATTTGAGGTAAAGGATTAACTATGAAAAAAAAGCTGGGAATCAGGCTGCTCAGCGGGATTCTGCTCTACGCAGTCGTCGGGTTTCTGATCGTGGCAACCTTCGCGGAGTGGATGTTTCAGCAGAAGGCACAGAGCGTCGAGGCGACGAGTCTGTACAAGGAGGCGTTGGCGATCACTGGCAATTATGCGCTGGACTATTACAGGAACCGTCTGACGCAGGACGAACTCGAAGCGCAGCTACAGGTGCTGTCCGAGTATACGGACAGTGAGATCTGGGTGGTTGACCGGAAAGGGATTGTGCTGATCGGCATGGATGAGGAAGCGAGCGATGAAAAGCGTGAAATCAAGGATTTCCGGATCTCTGATTTTGGCACGAGCTACTATACGATGGGCACTTTTTACGGCTGCTTTGATCAGCAGATGCTTACCGTCTTTGCACCGATCACCGTTGACTATCAGGTGCGCGGCTACGTGATGATACACAAGCAGATTGAGCAGATTTACCGTGACGCGGATCATTTTCTGAATCTGTCGTATGTATCGCTGATCACACTGCTGATCGTCGGTATTGCGTTTATGGTGGTCTATTTATGGCGCACATACCGGAGGATCTATCTGATGAACCGTGTGGCGCATAAATATATGGAGGGCAATTTCCTGTCTACGATGGAGATCGGGGATGAGGATGAGCTGGGATTTCTGGCAGCATCCTTCAATTATATGGCGAACGAGCTGAACACGCTCGAGGAGGATCAGCGCAAATTTGTATCGAATATCTCGCATGATTTCCGCTCGCCGCTCACATCGATCAAGGGCTATGTCGAGGCGATGTTAGACGGTACGATACCGGTAGAGATGCAGGATAAATATCTGAACATTATCATCACGGAGACCGACCGCCTGACCAAGCTCACGAGCGGATTGATCGAACTGAATCAGTACGGCGGACATGGGAAGACGATTTTAGATAAAACCGATTTTGATATTAACGAGGTGATCCGTCAGACTGCGGCTACGTTTGAGGGCGCCTGCGGTGCAAAGCGCATTGTGCTGGAGCTGCTGCTGACCGGCGATGAGCTGCTCGTGCATGCGGATCGTTCAAAAATACAGCAGATCGTCTATAATCTGACGGATAACGCGATTAAATTCAGTCATCACGATTCAGTGATCACGATAGAGACACATGTAAAAAATGAAAAGGTATTCGTATCAGTCAAAGATAGCGGCATCGGCATTCCAAAGGATGCGCAGGGCAAGATCTGGGAGCGTTTTTATAAGACCGATCTGTCGCGTGGAAAGGACAAAAAGGGTACGGGTATCGGACTGGCGATCGTAAAAGAGATCATTCAGGCACACGGCGAAAATATCAATGTAATCAGCACGGAAGGTGTTGGCACAGAATTTATTTTCACATTGCCGTTTGTAGAAGATGCGGAGGAGTGATTTTATGGCAGATGATTTTCAGTTTATCAGAGAGACACGAAAAGAGAAACCGCTGAACCGGAAACGGCTGTTTCAGCACATGCTTGAAACCGTGTTGTTAGCGGTCATATTCGGTGCGGTCGGCTGTCTCACCTTTGTGCTGCTCAAGCCGCGTATCGAGCAGTATTTCATGCCGGAGGAGAAACCGCAGATATCATTCACGGAGCCGGAGCAGACACCGGATGAGGAAGTTACACCGGATATGAAGGATGATGAGAAGAGCGAGCCGGAAAAAGTCATCATTGAGAAACCGGCATCGATGGATCTGGCAGAATATCAGGCATTGCAGAATAAGATGTATGCAGTAGGACGCGAGGCGGATAAATTTATCGTATCGGTCACGAATGTAAAAAACGATACGGATATTTTTAACACGCCTTATGAGAATAAAGGCATCGGTTCCGGCGTCATTATCGCGGATACCGGTGAATATCTGCTGATCCTGACAGAAAAAAAGACGATTCAGGGTGCGGCATCGATCCGTGTGACCTTTGTGGATGACCAGACGGTAAAGGCAGAGCTGCAGCAGTATGACGGAAATACCGGAATTGCCGTATTGCGCGTCAATACAAAGGCGATCGGGGATGACACACGCGATCAGATTGCAGTCGCCACGCTGGGCACTTCCGTCGGTGTTTCACAGGGACAGATGGTGCTGGCAGTCGGCAGCCCGATCGGCACGATCCATTCCATACTGACCGGCAATATCACTTCGAACCGGAACAGTATCTCCACGATGGACTGCAACTATACCGTGTTTACAACGGATATGGTAGGCAGCGCCAATGCCGGTGGTGCGCTGATCAATACAGATGGGGAGATCATCGGATTCATTTTGCAGGATTATAACATGCAAAAGGAGCAGACGACGCTGGCTGCGGTGTCGATCTCCGAGCTGAAAGGCGTGATCGAGCTGTTATCCAACGATAAGCCGGTGCCGTATCTGGGTATGCGTATCAGTACGGTCACGGATGAGATCTCCGAGACTTACCAGATGCCGAAGGGTGTCTATGTGAGGGAGGTCGCGCTGGATTCGCCTGCGATGGCAGCAGGTTTCCAGAGCGGGGATGTGATCACAAAGATCAACGGCGTGTCGATTGCGGCAGCGGAGGACTATGAAAAGCTGGTGCGCACATTGTCGGATGAGCAGGTGATCCATATCACCTATGAACGTCAGGACGCGGAGGATTATATTTCTCTGGAGAGTGATGTGCGGGTCGGCGTATTAGAGTAATCAGAAAAAATTTTTATAAAAAAGAGGAAGAAAACATGTACTATATCGGAGAGCTGCGCGAGGGAGAGCGCATCAATGAGATTTATTTATGCAAGCAGAAACAGACCGCGATGACAAAGGCGGGAAAACCGTATGAGTCGCTGGTTTTACAGGATAAAACGGGCACATTGGATGCAAAGATCTGGGATCCGTCGTCACAGGGGATTGAGGATTGTGACGCGATGGATTACGTGTGTGTCATGGGAGATGTCACGAGCTTTCAGGGCACGTTGCAGTTAAATATTAAGCGTCTGCGCAAGGCGTCCGAGGGAGAATATGACCCGAAGGACTATCTGCCGGTCAGCGAATACGATATCGATGCGATGTATGCGGAGCTGCAAACTTATGTAAACAGCCTGACCAATCCGTATTTAAAGCAGCTGGCAGCAGGCTTGTTTCTGGAGGATGAGGCGTTTGCAAAGAGGTTTAAATTTCATTCCGCAGCGAAGAGTGTACATCACGGATTTGTCGGCGGACTGCTCGAGCATACGCTCAGCGTGACGCGGCTGTGCGATTATTTTGCGAAGCGCTATTCGATCTTAAACCGCGATCTGCTCATTTGTGCCGCCTTATTCCACGACATCGGAAAACTGGAGGAGTTATCCGTATTTCCGGAAAACGACTATACCGATGAGGGACAACTGCTTGGACATATTGCGATGGGCATGGAGATCGTAGGTATGCGTATCCGCACGATCGACGGATTTCCGCGCAAACTGGCGAACGAGCTGAAGCACTGTATTCTGGCACATCACGGTGAGCTGGAGTACGGTTCACCGAAAAAGCCCGCGCTGGCAGAGGCTGTCGCATTGAATTTTGCTGACAATCTCGATGCGAAGATGGAGACGATGAAGGAGCTGTTTGCAAAGGTGCCGGAGGGCAATACGGACTGGCAGGGCTTTAACCGCCTGTTTGAGTCCAATATCCGCAGATCAAGTATATAACGGAGAAGTAAGCATATATGCAGAAAAATGACATCATTGAGTTAGAGATTACAGACATGGGTGTGGGCGGTGAAGGCATCGGCAGGGCAGCAGGACTGACTTTTTTTGTCAAGGATGCCGTGATTGGGGATGTGATCACCGCGCGCATCACAAAACTCAAAAAAACATATGGCTATGCCAGATTGGAGAACCTGATCCGACCGTCCGAGCTCCGCTGTGAGCCGCGCTGTCCGCAGAACCGGCGTTGCGGCGGCTGTCAGATTCAGGCGATGTCCTACGAGGCACAGTTGTCATTTAAACAAAATAAAGTCCGCGGCAATCTCATCCGTCTGGGTGGGTTTGCGGCGGATTTTGTTGACCGGATCATGGAGCCGATTGTCGGGATGGAGAAGCCGTACCGCTACCGCAATAAGGCGCAGTTTCCGATCGGGACAGATCGGGACGGACAGCCGATAGCCGGATTTTATGCGGCACGCACACACAGCATTATTCCGGTAGAGGATTGTCTGCTTGGTGTGGAACAGAACCGGACGATTCTGGATGCGGTGCTTGATTATATGCGGGCGGAACACGTACCGGCGTATGATGAGACGACCGGAAAAGGACTGATCCGCCATGTGCTCATCCGTTATGGATTTACGTCAAAAGAGATCATGGTTGCACTGGTAGTCAACGGCAGACATCTGCCGCATCAGGAGGCGCTCATCCATCGGCTGACGCAGATTTCCGGCATGAAAAGTATCTCCATCAACTGCAATCGTGAAAATACGAACGTCATTCTTGGTAGTGAGACAATCTGTATCTGGGGCGAGCCGTACATCACAGATGCGATCCATCTGTGCGATTGCAGTGACGGGCGGTTCACACGGACCGGTCAGGCAGTCACCTTCCAGATCTCGCCGCAGTCCTTCTATCAGGTCAATCCGGTGCAGACAGAGAAGCTGTACTCGCTGGCACTCGATTACGCCGGTCTGACCGGAACAGAGAGCGTCTGGGATTTGTATTGCGGGATCGGCACGATCTCGCTGTTTCTCGCGAAAAAAGCAGGACAGGTCTACGGTGTGGAGATTGTACCGCAGGCGATCGAGGATGCCAGACGTAACGCAGCGCTCAACGGTATCACAAATGCACAGTTTTTTGTCGGAAAAGCCGAGGAAGTGCTGCCAGCGTTCTATGGTGGCACGCTGTCTGGGCAGGAAATAGGGGACTTCTTCGAGTCAGCGGACCATTTCGATTTCAACCCGCAGTCTATGACTGGAAACCAGACAGCATCCGACACGGCAACAGTACTGGAAGTCCAGGCCCTCGCGGACGATGCGGCAACGCGGCGCCCCACCGTAGACATGCGCCATCCGGATGTGATCGTTGTTGATCCGCCGCGCAAGGGCTGCGACGCCGCATGCCTTGATACCATGCTCAAGATGCAGCCCGACCGGATCGTCTACGTGAGCTGCGACTCTGCGACTCTGGCACGTGACCTGCGCATCCTGTGCGATGGCGGATACGAGCTGCGCCGCGTCCGTCCGGTAGACCAGTTTGGGCATACAGTGCATGTGGAGACGGTAGTTCTGATGCAGTATTGTGGAAAATAAGAAAAATAGGCATGTTAGACCACAAGATGTTGTGGTTTGAGGGCAAAAATTGGAGCGAAAAATGACCAGTTTTTGCCCTATTTGTTGGGGCAAGCCCCTGTTTCCGTAAGCTAGTTTTTCGTGTTCCGAAAAATGAGTAGGAAACAAATAAAACACCTTTTATAAATCTGTGAAGTGGAAGTGTCAAGTATTATGATATAACATTAACAGCAAATAAGTAAAAAGGCTTAACAGTAGGGTGGTTTGATCCGCCCTATTTTAATATAAATGGAATAATCGACACTTTTGTATTTGTTTCACCAGTGGAGCCAAAAATACAAAGGAAATTTTATTTCAGTGCCAGTTTATGTAATTTGTACTACAATTTAATGTTGATTTGTAAAAAAATGGATTGAATTACAAATGGAAGAACAGTATAATTGATATTAATCGAGGATAATATCTTATTATCCT
>CAKRFN010000015.1 GCA_934320655.1 uncultured Eubacterium sp. | reverse complement strand
GTCAGTAGTCTTATTGTACTCTGAGGTATTTTCAATTTTCAACATCCACGTTTTTTATTATACAGGAAGCTCCTTATGAATTTCTTTGTTCATCAATAAAAGATTCAACTGTTTCTATTTCGTGTTCATTTAATCCATATAACTCATATACGTAGTTATCAATTATACTAATCTGCTCTAACGATTGTTCTTCACCACTTTCAATAATAATGTCAATTAAACTCACTATTTCATTAACTAATCTAATGTCTGGAACAAAAATTGGCAATTCAAGAATTTGAGCTTGGTCTAT
The DNA here is from genome assembly GCA_934320655.1 of uncultured Eubacterium sp. Lineage (GTDB taxonomy): Bacteria > Bacillota > Clostridia > Lachnospirales > Lachnospiraceae > W0P33-017. Next base: position 64,331 of record CAKRFN010000015.1, on the reverse strand, counting down.
TTGCAATTGTTTACCCTTTCGTTTTCCCATATTGAAAAGCCAATAATAGTACAACTTTGAATTAAATAATGCCAATGCATATTTATAATTCAATCCTGTAGGTTGAACTGTCAAATAAGCTCTTGTAACATATGTATCAAAATCTGCATATGCAAAACAAGGTTCTTTTGTCATTCTTAATGATAACAACTTTTCACCTTTAAATTGAGACTCTACTCTCGGTCTATGTAGTCCATAAGGCTTATTATCAGAAGTAATTATTGCTTTATATCTATCAAAATGAGCTTTCACATTTGGATATTCATCGATATTCTTGATTATCTCTTTAGTCGTGTATATTATCCACTTATGATTTTCACCTTTAATTCGATATTTTTGTATTTGTTCAGAAGTATAATATGGTTTTAACAATTTCAATTCATCTTTACTAAAACCTAATCTATCAATTTCTTGTGTCTCAACTGCAAAAATGCCTCTTCCAACCTCTAATGATGAATCTACTTCTAAATGTCTATCAACAACACTTTCCTGCAAAATATCTATACCACCACCAATATCTTTTTTATCCATAAAGTAATTCTGCTTATTTGTCATTTTCTGCAAAATACTATCTTCTTCATGAAATGAAATATTTCCAGATGAATCGTATAACCTATCACCCTTTATAATAAAATAATTGGTTTCTTTATCATTCCAATTAACTACACTTTGCAAAATATTAGCATCTGCATAGCCTTTCCTATTTGTTATGCAACACTCTACATCTTCTTGATGATTTCCTTTTTCAACAAATGTAATAATATTATGTTGTCCTAAAGCTGATTGAAATATTTTTAATTCATTAAAATTAACTAATTTCTTTACATTTGCTCTTTGACTAAAATCTTTACGTAGTGTTTTAGCTCCTGATGCATTCAAATAATAATTAGTAGTAATTAGGCTACAAAAACCGTCCTCATGCAATAAATCTAACCCTTTATGAAAAAAGAAATAGAATAAGTCCATCTTGCCTTGGTAAAATTTTTCTCCAAATGCAGTTGCTGCTATTGGTCTAAACAAATCCTTATGACCACTTTCTCCAACATACGGTGGATTTCCAATAACAATATCAAATCCTTTGTTTTCTTTAAATACCTTAGGAAAATATAACTGCCATAAAATAAATGGTTTAGATGACTCAGACAATGATTCGTAATATCTGTCTCTTAATTCATAATTCCCACCTATCTGTTCGAGAATAATATCATTATATATCTTTTGTATTTGCTCTTTTATTTCCTCTTTATCACTATGTTCTTTTGTGAAAAACAATTTATCTTGTAATTCAATAAGTTTAGAAATAAGTCCATCTACACTATTTTGGAATACAGAACCCTGGCTATTTTCTGATACATTATTTAATAATACACTTTCTGTAATAAGCCTGTTCCCCAAAAATTCATCCATCAAACTATTTCCACAAATAATATTACAATCAAGATTAGGCAGCTGACGTGGCTTTGTATGTGCATCAAATTCCCCATTGCCAGCATCATCAGCTATTTCATCATCAATAACAATAGATAACCACAATCTAAGCTTCGCAATATCTACCGCACTTGGTTCGATATCACAGGCAAAAATACAATTTTTTATGGTATTCACTTTTAAATCATATGGTTTACGCTCATAAGCATAGAATGTTTTCTTCTGAAATCCATTCATTTCGATAGCCAAATACTCTGTAAGAACTTGTCTTGCTCTTACAATCTCATTGAGCATTCCAAGCGGAAACGCTCCAGAGCCGACTGCTAAATCCGCCACTTTTACATTGGCTAGTAAATCATCAATTTCTTTTAATCTGTTTACACCTTTCTTGAAACTCAAAATTTCTTCTGATATGAGTAAATCTTTATTCTTATCAAATTCATAGTGGCTCTTTCCAGAAGCATCCGTTACTCTAAGTGTCTTTGCAGTATCTTCATCTCTAAGGTATTCACCATACAGAATAAAGTCTCTTATTGCATTCTCCGAAATACCAGTCTTTGTCACAAGATGATTTATCAATGTTTCCTGACACATGTAATGAACTATTTCTCTAGGTGTATAGAATGCACCTTTCGACTTTCGGTCTTTTACATCAAGAAGATTTTCAAAAACCTTACCAAGCATCTCTGGGTCAATGGCAACCTCTCGCTCCATAGGTTCATCCTCATTCATTGTAAAGTTGTATCTATCAAATATATCAAGAATACCATCAGCATCCCTCTTGCCCTTTACATCTGCATTTGAAAAGAGACTATTTGGAATATTGAAATTATTGTTCTCCCACTCATAGTTATCAAGCTGCTCAAATAATCCACCATTTAGGAAAGGTATTCTCCTATGAAGTGGCGGATAATAGCCATTCTCACCACGATTCAGATTAAGTCCTGTATAGAATAATGGCTCAAGATAATCATCAAAATAATTTTTACCCGCATCAACACAACCATCAAACATTTTTCTCATAAAATCTTTAGGACCAGTTCCCCAAGGCTTCCCTTTTACAATACCTGCAAGGAATTCCTCATCTTCATTGGATAATGCACGAAGTTTTTCAAATACAACTTTATATGAACCATCCTCCTGTGGTGCATACACTGAGCCTACTATGTCTCTACTCTTCTGTCCTCTTGCAAAAAAAGCTCTTTTATACTCCTTTTCCGTCATTGTAACAGGAATAGCATCTACACCAAGCCATCCTTTTTTCTGAATAAAATATAAGAACACAATCTGACCCAACAATTTCTTTGCAAACTGTTCGCTTGTAAAATTTCTTATTTGTGCTTCCTGCATGAAATCCTCATTACTTTCAAGATATTCACGCAGCTCATGATACTTTTCGCAATACAACTGGAAAAACTCATTTGTAACCTTTTCTACACTGAATGCTTCTTCAAGTTCATCAATACCAGGGTTATTTGTATCATCCTGAAAAATAGGGAATAAACGTTGCTTAGCGGTATTACAAGGCTCGCCCTTGCCAACAAGGTATGAATATCTTTTTGCTGGTGTAAGTTTCTCCGTTACCTTACCCTTTGAAAATTCATAATCTAACCTAATAAATGAAAGTCTCCATTTATCTGGTTCCTCTGGAGTATAGAATGCAACCAAAGCACCGGCACAATTACCAGCTTCAATAAGTGGCTTTATAAAGTTTCTCTGCATGGTTCTGGAACGCTCTACTGAATCGCCTTTTTTAAGGGCTACAGAAAATATTGCAATCTTTTCTCCGTTATCTCCCTGATAATTTCCGATATGAAAATATCCGTCCACATAGTATGAAAAATTATTATAAACCTTTTTATACTGCGTAGGAGCTACAATATCCATATCGTTTAAAAATTCACGTACAAAATCCAAAAACGAATTATGATTATATGGGTTTGTGAGTACTGCTTCAAATATATCTGTTTTTCTACTCATTAGTTCTTAGCTCCTTTCATGTAACAAGACAGAATAACTTGCTTTTCTTCACCTTCTGCCCTGCTTGCCACCTGCTTACGTCCTGCAAAATATTTGTCATCAACTTGAGAGACAATCTTATGATATGCTTCTACTCCATCTGCAACATTCTTGATACTCTTTAGAATATTCTTGGTATCATTTGAAGGGACATCCCCATTCTCCCATATCTCAATCATTCTCTTTATTTTTTCTTCTTCATCATCCGTAAATGTCCTAATAGTCTGTAACAAAGCTCTTAGATAACGAATCATCTTCTGGTCATTAGCAGCTACAGCTGGACGTGATGTGGTAATCACTTCTTCTACCGTAAGCGATTCATCGAAAGCATCATTATTTGAATCATAGTGTTCAAAATACTTTTTGCCTACGCTTAACTTAGGCTCATCAGGTTCGCACTTCAAATATGAAACTGCATCCATAAAAGAAATCTGTCTTGTTTCTGTTTCACCAGTTATAAAGAACGATTTAATGAAGCCTTTCCTTATAAAACTTATAGTTGAATCTTCCTTTACTTTATCAGAATTTCTACCTGTCTTTGCTTTCTTAGGAAACTTCTTTATCTTGTCAAAGAGATTAACATCATTATCTCTAATCTGCCGGATAATGGCTAAGTATGCTAATTCTGGATTTGAGCTTTCTTCATCAGCATTCAAATCGGCATTCAAATCTTGGAACAACTTCTGCGAACTTACCTGTTCCTCATCTGATAAATATTTAAAATCTTCTCCTAATGTATCACGAAATGCCTGTAATTTTTCCATAATGCGGTCTTTCAACTGTAAATGCTTACTACTCTGAGCAGTAGGGAAAAAGTTAAACACGAATATTTCCGTATATTCTGTACCGACACGATTAATACGACCAACACGTTGCATGATTCTTGTTGGATTCCAAGGCAAATCATAATTTATCAAAGCATTTGCTCTATGTAAGTTAATACCTTCTGCCAATACATCAGTAGTTACCAGTACATCAAACTGGTCATTATCTCTGTCTTTTTGCTTAGGATTAAAACTATCTTCAATAGCTGCTTTTAATATCATTGTGCTTGAACCTGTGTAAGAGATTACTCTGTCACCAAATATTGGGCGAAGCTCTCTTTCCAAATATTCAGCAGTTTCCTTAGATTCTGTAAAAATTATCTTTTTGTTTCCAACAAGTTTTTTATTTTCATTTAATTCTTTCTTAAACTGTTCAAGTTTTGGGTCAAAAGAAATATTAGTCCACATATCACTGAGATATTTAAGTTTTGCTAAATCCCACTTTAAATCTTTGATAAACTGTTCTATAAAATCTGTTGATTTGAAGTGCATTACTGTCTCTTCTTCAACCAATTTCATCAACTTATCATCATCACCGCTATCAAGCAAGTCATATACATCAACTTTCTTGCTAATGTACACTTCACCAGCATCATACATTTCTAAAAACTTTTCATAAGATTGCTGGAATCTAGCAAGCGTATTCTTAAATGCAAAAAAACTACTTTCAAGACGCTTTACAAGAATGGATTTCATGAATCCACCCATATTATGCTGTGCAGCTAATAAGGTTGCATATTTCTTCGTATCCTTAAGATATGTTAATGGTTTATATCTAGAATATTTAAAATTCTTAATCACATCAACAGTTTCATTAAATACTATATTTGTATCATCATCAAACTCATAAGCAATAGGAATTGGACTTCCTAATTTAGGGAATGACAGTCCTTGCTTTTCTAGGTCATCTTTGTAATATTCCATAATCTCGCCACGAGTTCTTCGAATCATTACATGACGAAGTATCCTGTCCCTGATTTCCTCTGAGTTAGCTCTAAGCTGGTCAACATAGAGTTGTGTTCCCTTTGAGTATTTATTTTCTTTTCTATGCAATTCCTTAAAAAAAGCTTCGAGGTCCCTTAATCCGATAATTGTACTGTCATGCTTAGGCTGGAACAGATACAGTTGATTTTCAATATCACTAGAATAATTGTTAATAGGTGTGGCAGAAATAAGAACCACCTTTTTACCATAGCATATCTTATGAAGATTACTAAAGCTTTCTGTTCCCTGATTTCTAAATCTATGTGCTTCATCAATAAAAATGTATTTAAACTTATCTACACCTTTATCAAGAATCTTTTCCAGCTTTCCTAATGACTCTACTTCGGCAGCAACATCAAATTCAAGAAGAACTTCTTTCCAGTAATCTACCAGTACAGGAGGACATATAATGAGCTTCTTTCCCTTTGGTAATGCCTTAGCTAACATAGCACATATATATGTCTTACCCAGACCTACTACATCCGATATAAATACACCATTATATGTTTCCAGTATCTTGCGTGCCTGTACAACAGCATCAAGCTGATACTGCAATTTCATATATCCATCTGGCAGCAAATCATCCCCAAGCAAGTCCTTATCTGAATTAATCTCTTCTTTAAAAAACTCATATAATGTCTTCAAATATATTTCATATGGTGTAATATCATTGCGAAGCCATGTTTTCTTTTCCACTGCTTCAATATATTCATCAGTAACTGGTACTGATTTAGCCCATAAATCTTCAAATTTTTCAAGAGCAAACTGCACATCTCTGCTATCTTTAAGCTCTACATTGAACTCTAGATTATTCTGTAACCCAGCCTCAGAAAAATTGCTAGAACCCGTAATAACACTTCCATATGTATCAGGTGTTTTATCCATATCCTTACGCATAATATAGACTTTTGCATGAATAGGTGCATCCACATACATTCTCATTTCAAGTTTTCCGTTCCTGAGCCACTCAATAAAGGTGCGTACTCCCTGTTCAATAGAAGCATTTGTTTCTGACTTTTCAAATTCATTTACAACATCTTCGTTAAATGCTTCCTTAGCTTCCTTTGTTGTCAGCTTATCAAAGGCAATCTCATTATTCGCCCTGTCAATAATCTTCACCGTATACTTATCTACATTAAGGCCAACAAGAATACGAATCTTCTCAACATCTGCCATAGCTTCATACATCTTAAAAAATCCGCTAGTTCTAAAATATCCTACAAGCACATCAAAGAACTGTGTATTACTCTTCAAGATATTGCTAAATCTGTCATAAAGATTTCTATCTGGCTCGTTAGTGAAAAAAGTTAAATCAGTATGCATACCTTCACTCCTTAGTATTTAATATCAAGTACTATTCTGGTCGTTTATTTGCTTTATATCGCGCATCTGCTGGTCTAGTTGCATCTGCTGGTAACAACCACATCTTTCCTTTTTTTATTGCTCCATCTATTCTTCCTTCTACACACAAAACGCCAATTCTTCTAGAAGAAAGATTCCATAACTTTGACATTTCTGTTGTTGTTAAATATTCCATCATTCTTTACCTCATATAAAATCAACAATAAAAATCTAGTTATATTATAGTCTGCTATCGGAATAATAGCAACAAAAAAAAGAAGGGGTTACCTTCTTTTTTACTCACTTTCTAGCTGTTTCATAGCTTCCGTAGTTTGCTCTATTCCCTTGTTCTCTGCTCTTATTCTGACATCGCGTTTTTCAACCAATCCATAACACCATGCACATATAGTAGCAATTAGCAATATACACAATACGATATTTGAGAATAATAATGGCTTTAATTTTTTTCTATTTTCTTGCAAACCATTTACTAACCTGTCAACATAATAAAACAAGCCAAACAATATATTAATCAATACTAATCCTATTATTAAAGACACCACTAAAATTCTATACACACTTGCAGTGTTGATGTTATTAAGTACAGATGTAGAAAATGCTATACCTCCTGTAAATGCCAATACAACAGCAGCAAATATTCCTAAAATAGATATATATTCTCTCTGTTGTTTTCCTAATTCAGTTTCAACATTGTTTTGTGCTAACTTAGCCTTATCAATTTCCACCTGTATTTGATTTAACTGGGATTGAACATCAACAATTGTCGTTTCTCCTGCGGTTTTCCTATCTCCCGCATCAGAATACAGAATCCTCGCAATATCTAAACTTACATGGTCATATAATTTTTGAATGCTATCACTTATATCAATAATATTTCCATGTTCATCTCTATTTTGAGGATTATACCCCGCTCTTATTAACGATAAATTCTGTCCCAAAATATTAATGTCTCCCTGATTCTGATTTGGTGCTTGCTGAATCTGAGTTAACACAGTGAATATATCTGAATAGAAGTGCCTATACCTATCTTCCTTATTAGGAGAATAATAAAGTGCTTCAAGACGTTTATACATCGCATGTCGAGTACTTTTATCTTGAAGCATTTCCTGATTCTTTGCTAACTCAAAAAGAATTTTGCAAAATTCTTCTCTCTGAGCCTGTTCCTTTGTTAAATCCATTTATCCCACCGCCTTTATTAATTCAGTAGGAATAATACAATGATTACCTAATCCATTACTATATATCTTAGCCCAAGCTCCACCATCTTTATGAGTCTCAGCTACCATATCCCAAGGATTAAGTTGTCTTTTTTCTTCTACTATCTTATCAATGAATACAGCATCTGTAGCTACAATTGAAAATGTATCATTAATAATAGATATTGGCATAGCACCAAAACCACAATAATGATAATAAACATTAGGAACAACTGGTCCAAATTGCCAAGCTTCTATATTATCAGAAAAAGCAATTTCATCACGCTGCAAAAAATCTTTCTGTATATAATATAAGATTTTTTGTAATTGAAGATTACTGACAGGATGACCATCCTTTACACACTTTGATACAATATATTTAGATAAATCAATCGCATTATACATATGATGTCCTCCTTTCAGTCCATGGATACATGGTAACAGTATACTACCAATTTAGAGAAAAATCTATTACCTTTTTGTAAACTTTTTTATCAATTGCAAGCATTATATTATCTCAACACATTCCTTAATTCTATTAATTTTTTCATATTAATAATATATTCTCTTATCATACCAAGCTTTTTCCTTAGCTCAAATGGATGTATTTTTTAAATTTAAATAAATAACCCCACCAAGTAGATTGTACTACTTGATGGGGTCAACTCACATAATATATTCAATTTTACAGTAACATTACTACTTCGACATCAATGTTATCCCATTGATTTTTCCGTAGATATCTACCATAACTTTTCCTATACCTCTGTGCTTCTTCAAAACTTAATCGCTTTGTAAATAGATGAACTTCATCGAAAGAATGTTCGCCTACTTGTTTGCAATCGCTGCCTGTGCGGCTGCCAGTCTTGCGATCGGCACACGGAACGGTGAGCATGAAACATAGTCAAGACCGATCTTGTGGCAGAACTCTACGGAAGAAGGATCTCCACCGTGCTCTCCACAGATACCTACGTGAAGCTTCGGATTTACAGGCTTACCAAGCTTGATAGCCATCTCCATCAGCTTGCCAACGCCGGTCTGGTCTAACTTAGCAAACGGATCGTTCTCGAAGATCTTGTTGTCATAGTAAGCGTCTAAGAACTTACCAGCATCGTCACGAGAGAAGCCGAATGTCATCTGAGTCAAGTCGTTGGTACCGAAGCAGAAGAAGTCTGCCTCTGTAGCGATCTCATCAGCAGTCAGGGCTGCACGAGGGATCTCGATCATAGTACCTACTTCGTACTCTAACTTCACGCCTGCTGCTGCGATCTCAGCGTCTGCAGTCTCAACAACAACCTTCTTTACATACTTTAACTCTTTGATCTCACATACTAACGGGATCATGATCTCAGGCTTTACATTCCAGTCAGCATGAGCCTTCTGAACCTCGATTGCTGCACGGATGACAGCCTTTGTCTGCATCTTTGCAATCTCAGGATAGGTAACAGCCAGACGGCATCCACGATGACCCATCATCGGGTTGAACTCGTGCAGGGAAGCGATGATTGTCTTGATCTCATCAACACTCTTGCCCTGTGCATCTGCTAACTTCTTGATATCGTCTTCCTCAGTGGGAACGAACTCATGAAGCGGCGGGTCAAGGAAACGGATCGTAACCGGGTTGCCCTCAAGAGCCTCATACAGCGCCTTGAAATCTCCCTGCTGGTAAGGAAGGATCTTCTCTAATGCTGCCTCACGCTCTTCTACGGTATCAGCACAGATCATCTCACGGAATGCTGCGATTCTGTCTTCCTCGAAGAACATATGCTCGGTACGGCAAAGTCCGATACCCTCAGCGCCCAGCTCGCGAGCCTTCTTTGCATCTGCGGGTGTATCAGCGTTTGTACGAACCTTTAATGTACGATACTTGTCAGCCCAAGCCATTACACGGCCGAACTCACCAGCGATCGTAGCGTCTACGGTAGGAATGATACCTGCATAGATGTTACCGGTTGTACCATCGATAGAGATCTCAGATCCCTCGGTAAACTTCTGTCCTGCTAAGGTGAACTGCTTGTTCTCCTCATCCATAGCGATATCTCCACATCCGGATACACAGCATGTTCCCATACCACGTGCAACTACGGCTGCGTGAGAAGTCATACCACCACGGACAGTCAGGATACCCTGAGCAGCCTTCATACCGGTAATATCCTCAGGAGAGGTCTCAAGACGAACTAAAACGACCTTCTCGCCACGCTCGTTCCAAGCAACTGCATCATCAGCAGTAAATACAACCTTACCGCAGGCAGCTCCCGGAGAAGCACCAAGTCCCTTTCCGATCGGTGTAGCAGCCTTTAATGCAGCAGCATCGAACTGAGGGTGTAATAATGTATCTAAGTTACGAGGATCGATCATAGCTACTGCTTCTTCCTCGGTCTTGTGTCCCTCATCAACAAGGTCACAAGCGATCTTTAATGCAGCGGGAGCAGTTCTCTTACCGTTACGGCACTGAAGCATGAACAGCTTCTTGTTCTCTACGGTGAACTCCATATCCTGCATATCATGGTAGTGGTTCTCAAGAATATCACATACCTTGATGAAATCTGCATATGCCTCAGGGAACTCCTTCTCCATCTGAGCGATCGGCATAGGTGTACGAACACCTGCTACTACGTCCTCGCCCTGTGCGTTGATCAGGAACTCACCCATCAGCTTCTTCTCTCCGGTTGCAGGATCACGTGTAAATGCAACACCTGTACCAGACTCATCATTTAAGTTACCGAATACCATCGGCATTACGTTTACAGCGGTTCCCCAAGAATAAGGGATATCGTTGTCACGACGGTATACGTTTGCACGAGGGTTGTCCCATGAACGGAATACAGCCTCGATAGCCAGTTTCAACTGCTCTACAGGATCTGCAGGGAAGTCCTCTCCCAACTGCTTCTTGTACTCAGCCTTGAACTGCTCAGCCAGCTCTTTCAGATCAGCAGCGGTCAGCTCTACGTCGAACTGTACACCCTTCTTCTCTTTCATCTGGTCGATCAACTGCTCGAAATACTTCTTACCAACTTCCATTACGACATCAGAGAACATCTGGATGAAACGTCTATAAGAATCATATACGAAACGCTCGAACTTCGGATCAGGGTTACCAGCGATCATTGCTGCAACAACCTCGTCATTTAAACCAAGGTTTAAGATGGTGTCCATCATACCGGGCATAGAAGCTCTGGCACCGGAACGTACGGATACTAATAAAGGATTCTTCAGATCGCCGAACTTCTTGCCGTTGATCTCTTCCATCTTCTTAACGCCTTCCATAGCCTGTGCCATGATCTCGTCGTTAATCTTGCGTCCATCCTCATAGTACTGTGTACAAGCCTCGGTTGTGATCGTGAATCCCTGCGGAACAGGAAGTCCGATGCTTGTCATCTCGGCAAGGTTTGCACCTTTTCCACCAAGAAGATTACGCATGCTCATGTCGCCTTCGCTGAACATGTAAACCCATTTGTTTGCCATTTTGACATTCCTCCTAAAATATAATATTGAGTGTGATAATATGTCATGCGGCCTGTCCCAGACAACCGCTACAACACGCAATGAGCAGACCTTTTTGTATCTATTTGATACAAAAAAGGTCGCACATAAATTATTTTACCATATATTTTGTATTTCGCAAGTATAAAATAGACATTTAGAACTCAAATTTGTCTGCAAAATATGCATCCAGCTCGTCGATCTTGACACGCTCCTGCTCCATGGAATCGCGGAAACGGACAGTCACTGCACCGTCTTCCTCAGAATCAAAGTCATAAGTCACGCAGAACGGTGTTCCGATCTCATCCTGACGGCGGTAACGCTTTCCGATATTTCCACGGTCGTCAAACTCGCAGTTATACTTCTTGGACAACTGTGCAAATACCTTCTCAGCGCCCTCATTGAGCTTCTTTGACAGCGGCAGCACACCGATCTTGACCGGTGCGAGTGCCGGATGGAAATGAAGCACGGTACGCATATCGGGTTTCTCCTCGGTTCCGATGTTCTCCTCATCATAAGCTGCACAGAGGAATGCGAGTACGACACGGTCTGCACCGAGTGACGGCTCGATAACATACGGGATATATTTCTCATTCTTTGTATCATCAAAGTAGCTCATATCCTGACCAGAGGTGTTCTGATGCTGTGTTAGGTCATAGTCGGTACGGTCTGCAACGCCCCACAATTCTCCCCAGCCGAACGGGAACAGGAACTCAAAATCTGTCGTTGCCTTGCTGTAGAATGCAAGCTCCGCAGGATCATGATCGCGCAGACGAAGCTCCTCATCCTTCATGCCAAGACTTAATAACCACTCGCGGCAGAAGTTTCTCCAATACTGGAACCACTCAAGATCCGTGCCGGGCTCGCAGAAGAACTCTAACTCCATCTGCTCGAACTCTCTGGTACGGAACGTAAAGTTACCGGGTGTAATCTCATTTCGGAAAGATTTTCCGATCTGGGCGATACCAAACGGCACCTTCTTACGAGAGGTACGCTGTACATTCTTGAAGTTTACGAAGATACCCTGTGCAGTCTCAGGACGTAAATACACGGTATTTTTCGCATCTTCCGTCACACCCTGGAATGTCTTGAACATCAGATTAAACTGACGGATCTCAGTAAAGTTATGCTTGCCGCAGGTCGGACAGGGAACGTTATGCTCCTCGATGAAATTCATCATCTTCTCCTGTGACCAGCCGTCTACGGAATCCTCTAAGGTAATACCGTTTTCCTCTGCAAAATCTTCAATAATTTTGTCTGCACGGAAACGCTCATGGCACTCCTTGCAATCCATCAAAGGATCTGAAAAACCACCGAGATGTCCGGAAGCAACCCATGTCTGGGGATTCATCAGAATCGCACAGTCAACACCTACATTGTAAGGATTCTCCTGTACAAACTTCTGCCACCATGCCTTTTTTACATTGTTTTTCAGCTCAACACCGAGATTTCCATAATCCCATGTGTTTGCGAGGCCGCCGTAGATCTCTGAGCCGGGATATACAAAGCCTCTTGCCTTTGCCAGTGCAACGATTTTGTCCATTGTCTTTTCCATGTTTATTTATCCTCTCTTTATTCAGGATCAGAAAACAGATTGCAAATATACGATTTTCTGATCGTTTTTAGATTACTCTTATTTATATACGATATATGCCGGCTGTGCTTCTTCATCCAAGATGTCATAAGTCACATTTACCGTATTTTTGTCCACTACCTCTGCATTCGGTGTGACGAACAGGATCGTTCCGTCAACCTTCACCTGCGTCTGCTGTCCAATGATCACAATCTTGTTACCATCCGCATCCCAGGTCGTATCCTTATCCGTAGCAGCATTAAATTCCTTCGGTATATCATAACCGTCTGCCTGCGAATCAAGTACGGTACCTGCGTAGAAATCAACACCATTAAACTGTGCATAATCTTCTGCACCTGCATAATCTAAATAGACATGTGCTGTACCATCCTCTACCGCAAAGCTCGTCACAGCGACAGTTCCCTCGCCCGCCTTTGCTACATATGTATCCACTGTGTCATTGATAAAGCCCTCAAGCTCTGCTTCATCATAATACTCTTTGTCAAAGGCAGCTACATTCGCACCCTTGATCGTCCCTTTTTTCTGCACATAAACGGTATCCGTATCTGCGGAAAACTGTTTCCCGCATCCGCCCAGCACCGCAGCCGTCAATACGAGCAGCACTCCGACGCGCATCATTCGTTTCATATTTTTTCCTCCAATGTGTCTCAAATCCGCTTTATTATACTATTTCTTACGTTCTATTTCAACACAAACCGTTAATTAACTCAAGAGAATGGAATTCCCTGTCCGTATACCGCCGAAGACACATGTCCAGAATCCGCTCGAGCGCAGCCAGCACTTCCTCCGTGACCTGAAAGCTGTAGAGCTTTGCAAGCGGCGTAGCGACAATGTACTGCATCGTATACAGTGTCGACGCATCGACATCGATCCCACCGCCGATCACTGCGCTGCACCCGCCGCAGAGCATCCCGCCGCGCGCGATATGAAAGGTATGTAAATCCTCTCTTGTGCCGCAGGAGACACAGCCGAACAGGTTCGGATACTCTCCCGCCAGCACGAACATCCGCAGTTCGTATATACGACGTACAAGCCGGTTTGGAAAGACCGGCTTTGTAAGCGCCCGCAACGATGCATAGAGCAGATTGCACATATCCTTTGCCTCTATATTTTCCACCGCGTAATAATCCGCCAGTTCGAGAAAATAAAAGCCGTAATATGCCATCTCCACATCCTCCGTCAGTTCACGGAAATAGTTTTTGACACTGATCCTGCAGGCATTGTATGCAGTTTTTCCCTCAAATAATTCAAACTCTCCAAATGCAAATGGGTTGGTCGACGCTAATAGCGAACTGTTCGGGCGGCGTGCCCCGCGCGCAAACACCGTGATCTTTCCCCGCTCTCTCGTGAGCACGACCAGCCGCTTGTCATAGTCCCCGATGGGCATTGCAGAGAGTACCATTCCATTCAGCAGAACCGTCTGCCCCATGCGCTTGTTCCTCTCCTGCAGTCCGACTGCTGTTGACGATTGTTTCCGCGCTGTGCGGTCTGTCCGCACGATACTCCAGATAGTCCCACACACTCCCAGTCGCTGCAAACCGATTCCATTTTTCCTCTGACATGTACCTTTCCCCCTATTCTTTCGATTTCTAAGGCAATCGCTTATTACTAGGGTATGCGTCTGTCAGATGATCCATACAAGATAAAAAGTGGAAATCGGTATTTAATTTTCTTCTTTATATCCAAAGTTCTTGAGCAGGATATCGCTGTCTCTCCAGTCCTTTTTCACCTTGACCCACAATTTCAGGTTGACACGGCAGTCCAACAGACGCTCGATCTCATAGCGGGCATTCGTGCCGATCTTTTTGAGCATGCTGCCGCCCTTGCCGATAATGATACCCTTATGGGAATCCCGTTCACAAATGATCGTCGCATCGATATCGACAAGATTTTGTCCCGGACGATCCTTCATCCGCTCGATCGTAACCGCAATTCCGTGCGGGATCTCATCGCTTAATGCATGTAATGCTTTCTCACGGATCAGCTCCGCCACGATCTGGCGCTCCGGCTGGTCTGTGATCGTATCCTCATCATAGAACATCGGTCCGTAAGGCAGATATTTAAAAATCGTATCCCTCACATCATCCATGCCCTGTCCGCGCAGCGCACATGCCGGGATGATCTCCGCGAAATCATAAATTTTCCGGTAAGTATCTATGTATTCCAACAGCTGCTCTTTTTTCTCCACCATATCGATCTTATTGATGACAAGAATGACCGGTGTTTTGACCTTTTTTAACACCTCTGCGATGTGCTGTTCGCCCGCGCCGACAAAATTCGTCGGCTCTACGAGCCACAGGATCAGATCTACCTCGCTGAGCGTATGCTCTGCGACGTTGACCATATATTCACCCAGCTTATTTTTTGCCTTGTGAATACCGGGTGTATCCAAAAATACGACCTGTCCGCGCTCCGGATCGGTATAGACCGTCTGTATCCGGTTGCGCGTCGTCTGCGGTTTATTCGATGTAATCGCGATCTTCTGTCCGATCAGATAATTCATCAGCGTTGATTTTCCTACATTCGGTCTGCCGATAATTGTCACAAAGCCCGATTTTAATTTTTCATTTGTCTGATTCATGAAAACAGATCCTCCACATTCATAAACATCTCCCGTTCTTTTTCGATGGTATCCTCATTTCCGATGACACACAGACAGTCATCTGCCAGCACACTTGCTACGAGCGGCTCTAAGGCACGGATGTCAGCCGGTGTCGCGCGCAGCACTTCCTCGCGGTTTTTCTGTACGGTTTCCACCGTCAGACCGGACATATAAGCGCTCAGCGAACGCACACCTTTTGTCGCGGGCGGAAGCGGCGTATCGAGTGCGCTGACTGTTCCAATAATAAATTTAGTCATATCGCGCTCATCCACATCAAAATCATGCAGATAAGCGGGAATGCCCTCATAGATTTCGTTGGTCGCCCGCAGGTTCGGATCACGGTATGAGGACAGATACGAGTCTCCGTTTCTCCCAAATCCGCTCATGCAGCCGTAAGCGCCGCCCTGCACACGAATGTTCAGCCACAGATATTCATAATTCATAATCACCTTTAAAATATTTAACGCTCCGGTGTACGCAAAGCCTGCCTTTTTAAAGTTACCGCTCCGCGATACATACTGGATCTGTGCGGCGTCCTTAAAGCCCTCGTTTTTCTTTTCGCAGGTGATCGTGAGTGCTCTGCTCCGATCCGCATGCTCCGGGAGCACCGCACACAGCTTTTCCAGCTCCGGTGCCAACGCATCTCTTCCTCCCGCCTCGATCGTCTCACTGACAAGCAGTCCATCGCGCACAAAAATCTGTCGGATCAGTGAGCCCAGACGCTCCTGAAGCTGCGCTGCATGTGCATCAAAATCGCGCTCGATCTCTGCGATCAGACGGTACAGCCCGATCCCGCCTACCGCATCACTGAACGCGCCCGACGGTGAAAAATAGGACATCGCACGTACCGCAGACACCATATGTCCGGATGTCGTCATACCCATCTCCAGCCGCGATTTCACCTGTGACAAGATCTCATGCAGACGCTTCCCGTCCGATAGATCGGTGCCGGAAAGAATCTCCGCCACCAGCTCCATTGCGCGCGCAAGCTGTGGTGCCAACACCTTGACACACACCTCATAACGGGCATCCCACTTACTGTCATCCTCCGCATTCACAAACAGATTCAACGTCGACGAGATGCCTCCGGTCGCGAGATTGATCTCATTTGCAAGCTCGCTGTAGCTGTAATTTGCAGTATCCATATATCCGAGCACTGCCTTTAAAATTCCAAGATACGGCAGATCCTCCTCGCTCAGATGGTTCAGGTCAAACAACAGGTCAATATAATATATACCGTTGGTATGGATGTCGTGATGTACCACGGGAATGCCCGCCATCTCGCACTCCTCGTTATAAAAAGGCGCTGCCTCCTGTTTCATATCGGCGCGTGTGAGCAGCGGGATCTTCTCCAGATCCTCCTTCGGTGACGGCTCTGCCTGATATTCCTTGAGGTGTGCCGTGTCTGTCACCAGCTGTTCCAGCTCCGCCTCACTCAATGTCGCCTTGTATGCCGCCAGCTTCTGTTCCAGCGCGCGGTCATTTTCGGCGGTCAGCCCGCGCTTCGGATTGATCGTAATGATCGATGCATGGTGGTTGTCTAAC
Source organism: uncultured Eubacterium sp. (assembly GCA_934320655.1). Classification (GTDB taxonomy): domain Bacteria; phylum Bacillota; class Clostridia; order Lachnospirales; family Lachnospiraceae; genus W0P33-017. The sequence continues at coordinate 47,255 of CAKRFN010000015.1, read as the reverse complement.
AGCCATGTTTTGATCAGCTGTTCAAAATATCCGGTGTTCTGCTCTGCCTGCGCACGCAGGTAAGCGAATGTCTCGCCCGCCTCAATGTGCATAAACGGCTCTGTCTCGTCATACAGCCAGCTATCCATACATTGCAGGCCATAGATCAGTCCCTTCGGATAAGAGCCAAAATCTGCCTCGCGGTATTTAAACTCCGCACTGTTGATGCCTGCCAGAAGTGCCTTCTGATTGATGCCATCCTCTGCAATCCGGGCTAATGTTTCGCGGATCGTCGCTGCAAACCGGTCACGGTCTTTGCCGTTGGCATTCTTTGCCACGATCGAGAAAATCGGCTGATACGTCGAGTTGTCATACGAGCTCATAATATCTTTTCCGATACCCGCATCGAGCAACGCCTGCTTAAGCGGTGCGCCGGGTGCGCCGAGCAGCGCATAATCAAGCACATCAAACGCCAGATAGAACTCTTTGTTTAACACGGTATCAATCACCAGATTGTACGCCAGATACGCATTGTCCTCTAACGGCTCATTGCTCGCCACCGGATAGTCCTTTGTGATCTCTACAGGCGCATCAAACGGTGCCTGCCGGTCAATCGTGGAATCAACCGGCTGGTTCTCATAGTGTGAGAGATAATTTTCATCAATCCAGCAGAGCTTTTCTGCCATGTCCATATCACCGTACAGATAAATATAGGAATTGGACGGATGGTAATAGCGTCTGTGGAAATCCAGATAATTCTCATAGGTCAGCTCCGGAATGACCTCCGGATCGCCGCCCGACTCATTCGCGTAGGTCGTATCAGGGAACAGGGAATTCAATACCACACGGTCAAGCACACCCTCCGGAGAAGAAAATGCACCTTTCATTTCGTTATAGACAACACCGTTTAACGTGATGGGCGCATCGACGTTCTCCAGCTCATAGTGCCAGCCTTCCTGTAAAAAAATCTCCTTATGCTTATAGATATTCGGATGGAATACCGCATCCAGATAGACATGCATCAGATTCTGAAAATCCTTGTCATTGCAGCTCGCCACCGGATAGATCGTCTTATCCGGATAAGTCATCGCATTTAAAAATGTGTTCAGTGAGCCCTTTGCGAGCTCCACAAACGGATCTTTCACCGGAAAATCGTCCGATCCGCACAGTACGGTATGCTCAATGATATGCGGCACGCCGGTAGAATCGTCTACCGGTGTACGGAATGCAATGTAGAATACCTTGTTTTCATCATCATTTTCCACAAGTGCAATCCGCGCACCGCTCTTTTTATGCCGCAGCAGCGTCCCTTTCGAGTCAAGATCCGTCAAAGCCTCCTCACGGATCACCTCATAAGCTGTCAACTGTGATATCTGTGTGCTGTTCAATCTTAAATTCCTCCAACTATCTTTCCTATTATTTTTATAGCTATTATTTCCAACTAACTTCAATAGTATAACACGTTTATTTCCCAAAAAAAAGGAAAAAAACAGCCATCCCATATGGAATGACTGTTTTCTGTGTGCAAAACAAAATATCGTGACGAATTAGATCCTGGTAACATTTGCTGCCTGAGGTCCTTTTTCTCCCTCTACAACCTCGAACTCAACCTTCTCGCCATCCTTCAATTCCTTGAAGCCGTCCATATTCAGTGCTGAAAAATGAACAAATACTTCGTTGCCGGCTTCATCAGAAATAAATCCGTAGCCTTTTTTTGCATTAAACCACTTTACAGTTCCCTGCTGCATAAATACTTCCTCCTAAACTCAATTAGATATTGCTTGAAATTCCACGCCTCTTTGGTGCAGCTTTTTCAACGTTAGTATCAACTTAGCACATTTTAGCAATTTTGTCAATTCTTTTCCATAAAAAACACTTATTTTTATCGAACATGCACATCCAACTGAGGAAATGCGATCTCGATACCAGCCTTGTCAAACTCCAGCTTGATCTGCTCATTGAGCTGGAACAATTCATCCCAATACTGGTCAGGTGTCGTCCAGACGCGGACACAGAGCTTGACACTGCTCTCCGCCAGTTCTGACACAACCACGACCGGATTCTCCGCATCGATACGAAAGCACGAACGTTCCGCGATCAGCATCAGAATCTGCTTTGCCTGTGCGAGATCTGCGCCGTATGCGACATCCACCGTCACACTGAGCCTGCGCCTGCCGCTTTTCGTCAGGTTCGTAATACTGTTGTTTGCGAGCGTTCCGTTCGGAATCACGATCAGCGTCCCATCAAACGTGCGCAGCGTCGTATAAAAAATAGAGATCTCATGGACATAGCCCTCGTTTTTTCCGGTCTCCTCAATGATATAATCACCGACAAGAAACGGCTTGAGCATCAGAATCAGCACACCGCCCGCAAAGTTAGAAAGGCTTCCCTGCAAAGCGAGTCCGAGTGTCAGTCCCGCCGATCCGAGTACCGCTACCACAGATGCGGTCGTGATTCCGAAAAATCCCAGAATCATCAGTATCAGAATAAAATAACCAGCAAATTTTGCAATCGCATCCAGAAACTGCTGGACACCCTCGTCTACATTGTGCCTTTGCAGCATCCGCTTTAACAGCCGCCGCAGCAGCTTTATAATGCGGGCACCGATCACATAGACGAGTATGGCACCGACGACCGACAGCGCAAAGCTGATCACCGTCGGCAGTGCGTCCTGCAAATATTGCTGGAACAACGACAATTCTTTCTGTCCATCTGTCAACATGCAGTCTCTCCTTGTCAGATTTCGTGAATAAACAGTCCGCTGCGCAGCTTCGGCTCAAACCATGTCGACTTTGGCGGCATCAAAAGTCCGGCGTCTGCCACGGCAAACAGCTCACTGATATCCGTTGCATACATTGCAAATGCAACGACACTGTCCCCGTCTACGCCACAACGGCGCTCCAGCTCATCCAGTCCGCGGATTCCTCCGACAAAATCGATCCGCTTGTCGGTCTTTGGATCTCCGATACCCAGAACCGGAGTCAGCAGAAGCTCCTGTAACAGCGATACATCCAGCCCTTTGACCGGATCACTGCTGCGGTCAGCCTCACGGATCGTACACAGATACCACTGACCGTTTAAATACATCGAGAAGTCACCTTTTTTCTGTGGCTTGCGGTCTGCCCTGCCGACCGGCTTCACATCAAATAAATCCTGTACTTTTTTCAGGAATGCGTCCTCACTCAGACCGTTCAGATCCTTGACAACGCGGTTATAGTCCATAATCATGAGTTCCTCATCGGGGAACAGCACAGACAGGAAGTAGTTAAACTCCTCGCTGCCGTCATAGTCCGGATGCTCCGCACGGCGCTTCAAACCAACCTTGACCGCAGATGCGGCACGGTGGTGTCCATCGGCAATATAGATCTCGCCGATACTGTCAAATGCGCTGCGGACCGCCTCAATATCCGCGATGTCCGCAATGACCCACACGCGGTGGCGGATGCCGTCCTCAGCCGTAAAATCATACACGGCTGCGGTCTGTTTTGTCTTTGCAACGATCTCACGGATGACCGCATTCGCGCGGTATGCTAAAAAGATCGGTCCGGTCTGTGCATTGCAGCTATCCACATGATGAATACGGTCTGCCTCTTTATCGGCACGTGTATTTTCATGCTTTTTGATGACCTGATTCTCATAGTCATCAATCGATGCACATGCCACAATACCGGTCTGCACGCGCCCATCCATCGTCAGCTCATAAATATAATAGCAGGGTGCATCCTCGCGGATAAAATCCCCACGGTTAATCTTTTCCCATAACAGATCATGCGCCTTCTGATAGACACATTCTGCATAGGTATCGACCGAATCGTCAAACTGTGTCTCCGCGCGGTCGATATTCAAAAAGGAATCGGGGTTATCTTTTACGACTTCCTTTGCCTCCTGCCTGTTGTACACATCATAGGGCAAAGCAGCGATTGCTGCTGCTTTGTCCACGGTCGGACGGATCGCCCGGAATGGTCTGATATTCGCCATTATTTAATCACCCTTACCTTGAATACTTCGGGCAGTGCACCCAGCTTTGCAGCCACATCAGCAGATACGGTTGCATCTACATCCATCATGGTATATGCGAAGTCGCCCTTACTCTTGTTGGACATGTTGTCAATATTGACTCCTGCATCTGCGAGAATTGCGGTAAAGCTTCCGATCGCACCCTTTGCGTTTTTATGCAGCACTGCTACACGGCCGGTTGTCTGGCAGACACCCATGTCACATTTCGGGTAATTCACGGAATTATTGATATTACCATTCTCCATGTAATCACGGATCTCCTTGACAGCCATAACTGCACAGTTGTCCTCGGACTCCTCTGTGGATGCTCCCAGATGGGGGCTGACGATGCATCCCGGCTGTCCGACAGTCGTCGGGTTCGGGAAATCGGATACATATTTGCGCAGCTTGCCCTCTGCAAGTGCCTTTACGATCGCTTCCTCGTCTACGAGCAGATCACGCGCAAAGTTTAAGACAACAGTGGTCGGTTTCATCATCGCGATTGCCTCTGCGCTGATCATTTTTTTCGTGCTGTCCATCAAAGGCACATGTACGGTGATATAATCACACTCTTTATAAATGGTCTCCAGATCATTGATGTGCTTGACATCACGTGACAGGCTCCATGCCGCATTGACAGAAATAAACGGATCATAGCCGTATACTTCCATTCCGAAATGTCTCGCCGCATTTGCGACCTTGATACCGATCGCACCGAGTCCGATGACACCGAGTTTCTTTCCTGAGAGCTCTGTTCCGGCGAAGTTCTTCTTCTGCTTCTCGGCAACCTTTGCGATATCTGCGTTTCCTGCCTCAGATGCACACCAGTTGATGCCGCCTACAACGTCTCTGGCTGCGAGCAGCATACCCGCAAATACAAGCTCCTTTACACCGTTTGCATTGGCACCGGGTGTATTGAATACAACGATACCCTGCTCGGCACATTTATCGAGCGGAATATTGTTGACTCCGGCTCCGGCTCTGGCTACTGCCTCTAAGCCTTCCGGAAGCTCCAGATCATGCATTGCTGCGGAACGCACAAGCACTGCCTGCGCGTCTGCCAGATCGTCTACTTTCTTGTAATCATCGGTTAATAAGTCCAGTCCTACATTTGCAATCGGATTTAAACAGGTATAATTAAACATTTTAAGCATTCTCCTCTTCAAACTTCTTCATAAACGCTACCAGCTTCTCAACGCCCTCGATCGGCATTGCATTGTAAATAGATGCACGCATACCGCCGACGGTACGATGTCCCTTCAGGTTCTCAAATCCGGCTGCCTTTGACTCTGCAACGAACTTGGCATCCAGCTCCTCGTTTCCTGTGACAAACGGAACGTTCATGAGTGAACGGTCTTCCTTGCGGACCGTGCCCTTGAACAGCTTGCTCTCGTCGAGGAAATCGTATAAGATCTTCGCCTTTTTCTCGTTGTGCTCCTTCATTGCCTGTAGGCCGCCCATCTTCTTGATCCACTTGAATACCTTGCCGCAGATATAGATGCCGTAGCAGGGAGGTGTGTTATACAGGCTGTCATTGTCTGCCTGTGTCTTGTACTTTAACATAGTCGGTGTGCCGGGCAGCACATCATCACGGATCAGATCCTCACGGATGATCACGATCACAACGCCCGCAGGTCCGACGTTCTTCTGTACACCGCCGTAGATCACGCCGTATTTGGTCACATCGACCGGCTCAGATAAGAAGCAGGAAGATACGTCTGCAACAAGGTCTACACCCTTTGTATTCGGCAGTGTCTTATATTTTGTACCGTAAATGGTATTGTTCTCACAAATATAAACATAGTCCATATCGTCTGTGATCGGCAGATCGGAGCAATCCGGAATATAAGAGAAGGTCTCATCTGCAGAAGATGCCAGCTCAACTGCCTCTCCGTACATCTTTGCCTCCTGGAATGCCTTCTTTGCCCACTGTCCGGTAATGATATATCCGGCTTTTTTATTCTTCATCAGGTTCATCGGGATCGCTGCAAACTGCTGGGATGCACCACCCTGTAAAAACAGAACCTTGTAATTATCGGGAATATTCATCAGATCACGGATATCTGCCTCCGCCTCCTTGATGATCTGGTCATATACCTTGGAACGATGTGACATTTCCATCACGGACATGCCGCAGCCCTTGTAGTCCAGCATCTCGTCTGCTGCTTCTTTTAATACCTCCTCGGGTAATACTGCGGGTCCTGCAGAAAAATTGTATACTCTGCTCATTGTTATATCCTCCTCATTCTAAACACGCTTAGTTGTTTTTATTCTTTAGATCTTCGTCTGTAAACGCCTCACTGATCGGCGCTCCCGGTGCTACCATCGGCCATACCTTGTCATCGCAGTCAATGATCGCATCGATCACGACCGGTCCCGGTGTCTGTAATGCCTGTGCAAAAGCCGCATCAAATTCCGCTCTGGTCGTCGCGCGCAATCCCGTCGCGCCCATTGCCTCTGCCAGCTTGACATAATCGACACCATCATCCAGCACAGTTGCCGAGTAATGCTTATTATAAAACAGATCCTGCCACTGGCGTACCATGCCTAGTACATGATTGTTGACGATCACTTCGATAAGCGGCAGCTTCTGTCTCGCCGCTGTCGCGATCTCATTCATATTCATACGGAAACAGCCATCTCCGGCAAAATTGACCACCTGTTTATCCGGATTGGCAACCTGTGCACCGATCGCTGCTCCGAGACCGTAGCCCATCGTACCCAGACCACCGGATGTTAAAAGTGTACGCGGTCTGCTGTATTTATAATACTGTGCCGCCCACATCTGGTGCTGTCCGACCTCTGTGACGATGATCGCATCCCCATTTGTCTGTTTGTAGATCTGCTCCATCATATACGGACCACTCAAGCCCTCCGGTGCGTAGGTCAGCGGATATTTCTCTTTTAATTCGGCGATGTATGCCAGCCACTCGTCATGGTTTTGCTGCTCTAACTGTGCATTCAACTGTGCAAGCACGGCCGCTGCATCCCCGATCACACTCGCGGTCACTACGATATTTTTATTGACCTCCGCCGGATCGATGTCGATCTGTACGATCTTTGCCTTGCGTGCAAATTTGCTCGCATTTCCGATCACTCGATCCGAGAAACGCGCACCTACTACGACGAGCAGGTCACACTCACTGACGCCGAAATTCGATACCTTTGTGCCATGCATACCAAGCATACCGGTATATAAAGGATCTGTTCCGTCAAAAGCACCCTTGCCCATGAGTGAATCACAGACCGGAGCCTGTAAGAGCGATACAAACCGCCGCAGTTCCTCGGATGCCTCCGAGATCACTGCTCCGCCACCGACAAACACATACGGTTTCTTTGCCTTTTTGATCAGTCCGAGCGCCGTTGCAAGCTCAGTCTCCGAGATCGGATGTGCACTGCGCGGTGTGTGCGCAGGAACAACCGCCTCATAATCGGCTTTATTTGCTGTGACATCCTTTGGTACATCGACGAGTACCGGACCGGGTCTGCCTTTTTGTGCAATCGCAAATGCCCGGCGGATCGTAGCCGCCAGCTGTGCCACATCCTTGACAATAAAATTGTGTTTCGTGATCGGCATCGTCACGCCGGTAATATCGATCTCCTGAAAGCTGTCTTTACCGAGCAGTGACACACCTACGTTACAGGTGATCGCCACCATAGGAACGGAATCCATATAGGCAGTCGCAATACCGGTGACCAGATTGGTTGCACCCGGTCCCGATGTTGCCAGACAGACACCGACCTTGCCGGTACTTCTCGCATATCCGTCTGCCGCATGGCTCGCACCCTGTTCATGTGAGGTCAGAATATGTCTGATCTCATCACTATGCTTATATAACTCATCATATACGTTCAGGATCGCTCCACCGGGATAACCGAACACGGTATCCACGCCCTGCTCCTTCAAACATTCAATGATGATCTCTGCGCCTGTGAGCTGCATGTTTTTTCCCCTTTGCTGTGTGTTACTTAATCTCTAAAATAGCGCCCCTGTTTCCGGAGGTAACCATCTTTGCGTAGCGTGCCAGATATCCGGTCGTCACCTTCGGCTCCTTCGGCTGCCACTTCGCCTTACGCGCTGCCAGCTCCTCGTCGGATACCTTTAATTCCAGTGTCATTTCCGGAATATTGATACTGATGATATCGCCTTCCTCGACAAATGCGATCGGGCCGCCCACTGCTGCTTCCGGTGATACATGACCGATCGAAGCGCCGCGGCTCGCGCCTGAGAAACGTCCGTCTGTGATGAGTGCCACGGAAGATCCGAGTCCCATACCTGCGATCGCAGAGGTCGGATTGAGCATTTCTCTCATACCGGGACCTCCCTTCGGTCCCTCGTAACGGATCACAACGACATCTCCGCTGACAATCTGACCGCCCTTGATGGCTGCAATCGCATCCTCCTCACAGTCAAAGACACGTGCGGGTCCTTCATGGACGAGCATCTCCTCTACGACTGCGGAACGCTTTACAACAGATCCGTCCGGTGCCAGATTTCCCTTCAATACTGCCAAGCCGCCAGTCTTGCTGTACGGATTGTCTACGGTACGGATGACTTCCGGATTGCGGTTGACTGCATCCTTAATATTTTCGCCAATCGTCTGTCCGGTCACGGTCATACAGTCGGTATTTAACAGCCCGATGTCTGCAAGCTCCTTCATAACCGCATACACACCGCCTGCCTCGTTCAGATCCTCCATGTAGGTAGGGCCTGCCGGTGCCAGATGGCACAGGTTCGGTGTTTTTTCGCTGATCGGGTTTGCATAGGAAATATCAAAATCAAAGCCAATCTCATGCGCGATCGCCGGAAGATGCAGCATACTGTTTGTCGAACAGCCGAGTGCCATATCTACGGTCAACGCATTGATGATCGATTCTTTTGTCATAATGTCACGCGGACGGATATTCTTGCGGACAAGCTCCATCACAGCCATTCCTGCATGCTTTGCGAGCTTTAAACGCTCGGAATAAACAGCAGGGATCGTGCCGTTTCCGCCAAGACCCATGCCGAGTGCCTCAGTCAGACAGTTCATGGAGTTGGCGGTATACATACCTGAGCAGGAGCCGCAGGTCGGACATACTTTGTTTTCAAACTCTGTGACATCCTCCTCGGTCATCGTGCCTGCCGCGAAGCTTCCGACTGCCTCAAACATGGAAGACAGGCTTCGCTTCTGTCCTTTTACATGTCCTGCCAACATCGGGCCGCCGGATACAAATACGGTCGGAATATTCAGTCGTGCGGCTGCCATGAGCAGACCCGGCACGTTCTTGTCACAGTTGGGCACCATAACGAGTGCGTCAAACTGGTGTGCAGTCGCCATACACTCGGTAGAATCCGCGATCAGATCACGTGTCACTAACGAATATTTCATGCCGATATGACCCATAGCAATACCGTCGCAGACTGCGATTGCCGGAAATACAACGGGAACACCGCCCGTCTCAGCGACTCCGAGCTTTACCGCATCCACGATCTTATCAATATTCATATGTCCGGGTACGATCTCATTGTAAGAGCTGACGATACCTACCATCGGCTTTTTCAGTTCTTCTGCCGTAAATCCCAGTGCGTTAAACAAACTTCTCGCCGGTGCCTGCTGCATCCCGGCACGTGCATTATCACTTATCATACTTTCTTCCTCTTTTCTATAAATACTATCACTGTATACGATTAGATGCGCTCGCAGATCAGATCACCCATCTGTGCGGTTCCAACCTGTGTCACAGATGCCTTTTTGTCCTCTTCCTGCGGCATAATGTCGATCGTGCGGTAGCCATCCTTGAGTACCTGCTTGACAGCCGCCTCCACCGCATCTGCCTCTGCATCGAGGTCAAAGCTGTAACGCAGCATCATCGCTGCACTTAAAATCGTCGCAATCGGGTTTGCGATGCCTTTTCCTGCAATATCCGGTGCAGATCCGCCACTCGGCTCATCCAGACCGAACTTCGTGTCAATTTAGCTGGCTGATGAGAGCATACCGATCGAACCGGTCACCATACTTGCCTCATCCGATAAAATATCACCGAACATATTCTCTGTTAAAATCACATCAAACTGCTTCGGGTCTTTGACTAACTGCATCGCACAGTTATCCACGAGCATGTGCTCATAGGTCACTTCCGGATAATCCTTTGCGACCTCCTCAACGATCTTTCTCCAGAGTCTCGAAGAATCAAGAACGTTTGCTTTATCAACACTCGTCACCTTTTTCCGGCGCTTCATCGCAATATCAAAGCCACGGATCGCAATGCGTCGGATCTCATTCTCATTATATGTAAGAGTATCGACAGCGGTCATCACGCCATCCCGCTCCTCGGTCACGCGGTCTCCGAAGTACAGACCTCCGGTCAGCTCACGCATGATCATCATATCAAAACCGTCGCCGATGATGTCATCGCGCAGCGGACACGCTTCCTTGAGCTCTGTATACAGATATGCCGGGCGCAGGTTGGCAAATAAATTCAATGATTTTCTGAGTTTTAAAAGACCTGCCTCCGGACGTAACTGCGGCGGCAGCTGATACCACGGAGATGTCGCCGTATTTCCGCCGATCGATCCCATCAGGACGGCATCACTGCTCTTTGCCTGTGCGATCGCCTCATCCGTCAGCGGAACGCCTGTCGCATCAATCGAGCAGCCACCCATCAGAATTGCTTCATAGTCAAAGGTGTGTCCATACTTTTTTCCTACGGTATCCAATACTTTTTTTGCTTCTGCTACAACCTCCGGTCCGATACCATCGCCGGCGATCACGCCTACATGATAATTCATATTTTTTCCTTTCGCATATATGCAGACAAGGCGTATACCAGATGTTTCGTATACGCCCCCTGCAATATTTATTTACTTATTTTTTGTCTTTTTTATCCTTTTCCTCTACAGCCTTTGCTGCATCCTCGGGCTTTTCAACCGCGGAAATCGCTGCGCGCTGCATCGGAATACGGCAGTTTTTATTATTTCCAAACTCGATGATCACTGTATCCTCTGACATATCAATAACCGTGCCATAGAAACCGCTGGTTGTCAGTACGGTATCACCGATCTCTAATGCCTGAAGCATTGCACTTTTCTGCTGCTGTTCTTTCTTCTGGGGACGAATCATGAAGAAGTACATAAATGCTACTAAGACCACAATCCACAGTACCATTCCGATTGCGCCGCCTGCCTGATTTGCTAAAATCATTATAAATTCCTCCTAATTTCCATTTGTTTTAGAAAAACACTATCACAATAATACATGAAAGTGCTGATAACATCAAGTATAAATTTCATGATGCATCGGAAACTGTGCGTGATCAGTGGTTATGATGGATCTCGTTCTGGCTCATCGCATACAGTTTTTCTGCCTTGTACGATGCAAACCTGCCCTCGTCGAGCGCATCGCGGATCTCCTCCATCATATTGTTGTAAAAATACAGATTATGCATGACAAGCAGCCGCATGCCGAGCATTTCCTTTGCCTTTAGCAGATGCCGCACATAAGCTCTCGAATACTTCTGACACGCCGGACAGCCGCAGCCCTCCTCAATCGGACGCATATCTTTTTCAAATTTCTGGTTGAGCAAGTTGATCTTGCCCTCATTCGTATAGGCATGTCCGTGGCGGCCATTTCTCGTCGGATAGACGCAGTCGAAAAAGTCAATGCCGCGCTCCACGCCCTCTAAAATATTGGCAGGTGTGCCGACACCCATCAGGTAGGTGGGCTTTTTCCGCGGCAGATGCGGCACGGTCACATCCAGAATATGATACATCTGCTCATGGCTCTCGCCGACCGCCAGACCACCGACGGCGTAACCGTCCAGATCCAGCTCAGAAATCCGCTTCGCATGGTCGATACGGATATCCTCTAAAATCGCGCCCTGATTGATTCCGAACAGCATCTGGTGTTTGTTGATCGTATCCTCGCGCGCATTGAGCTCTGCCAGCTTACGCTTGCAGCGCTCCAGCCATCTGGTCGTGCGCGCCACGGAATCTTCTACATATCTGCGCTCTGCGAGTGCCGGCGGGCACTCATCAAACGCCATTGCGATCGTTGATCCGAGATTGGACTGGATCTGCATACTCTCCTCCGGACCCATAAAGATCCTGCGTCCGTCTACATGCGAGTGAAAATGCACACCCTCCTCCTTGATCTTGCGCAGACCTGCCAGTGAAAACACCTGAAATCCGCCACTGTCCGTGAGGATCGGGCGGTCCCACACCATGAACTTATGCAGTCCGCCAAGCTCCTTTATCGTCTCGTCTCCAGTGCGCACATGCAGGTGATACGTGTTTGATAACTGCACCTGCGTCTTTAACTGCTTGAGATCCTCAGTCGATACAGCACCCTTGATCGCACCTGCCGTGCCGACATTCATAAATACGGGGGTCTGGATATCACCGTGCACCGTATGCAGAACTCCGCGCTTGGCGCGTCCTTCTTCTTTCAACAATTCGTACATTTCTAAATAACCTCTGATTCACAATTAGTGATGGAACAGACGGATGCCCGTAAAGCTCATCACCATACCATATTTGTTACATGTCGCAATGACATGGTCGTCACGGATCGATCCGCCCGGCTCTGCCACATATTTGACACCACTCTTATGTGCGCGCTCAATATTATCGCCAAACGGGAAAAATGCATCCGAACCGAGTGCAACGTCGGTGTTCTGATCAAGCCATGCACGTTTTTCCTCTGCGGTAAACACTTCCGGCTTCTCGGTAAATGTATGCTCCCATGTACCGTCCGCAAGCAGATCCATATACTCATCACCGATATACAGATCGATGGCGTTATCGCGGTCTGCGCGTCCGATGGAATCCTTAAACGGCAGATTTAATACCTTCGGATTCTGGCGCAGCCACCAGTTGTCCGCCTTCTGTCCAGCCAGTCTCGTACAATGGATACGTGACTGCTGTCCGGCTCCGATACCGATCGCCTGTCCGCCCTTCACATAGCAGACCGAATTGGACTGTGTATATTTGAGTGTGATCATAGAGATCGCCAGATCGATCTTCGCCTGTTCGGGAAGTTCTTTGTTCTCTGTCACGATATTTGAGAAAAAGTCATCGTCGATGACCAGCTCATTTCTGCCCTGCTCAAACGTGATGCCGTACACTTCCTTGCGCTCGAGTGCCTTCGGCTCATAAGCTGCATCGATCTGGATGACATTGTAATTGCCCTTTTTCTTTGCCTTTAAGATCTCCAATGCTTCCGGCTCATAACCAGGCGCGATCACACCATCGGACACCTCACGCTTGATGATGCTGGCAGTCGCCACATCGCACACATCCGACAATGCAATAAAATCACCAAAAGAAGACATACGATCCGCACCTCTGGCTCTCGCATAAGCATTAGCCAGCGGAGTGAACTCCATATCCATATCATCGACCCAGTAGATCTTGCGCTCTACGTCACTGAGCGGCTGTCCGACTGCTGCACCGGCAGGTGACACATGCTTAAAAGAAGTCGCTGCCGGCAGACCGGTCGCACGTTTTAGTTCCTTTACAAGCTGCCAGCCGTTAAATGCATCGAGGAAGTTGATATAACCGGGTCTTCCGTTTAATACCGTGATCGGCAGGTCAGATCCATCCTCCATATAAATGCGTGACGGCTTCTGATTCGGATTACATCCATATTTTAACTCCAGTTCATTCATGATCGTTATCTCCTTTGATTCGTTTGTTTTCCGATTGTATTAACAGTTTTTATTGACAATTCTCGTCTCGTAAGTACCTGTCTCGATATCAATATATCTGACAAACAGCGATACCTTGTTATCCTCATTGAGATTGTCCCAGATCATCTTCGTGAAGCTGTCAATATCTCCTTCGATCTTTACCCATTCCGGCTCACCCTCAAAGCTGGGCAGCGGATCCCCATCACTCATATAAGTATGGATGAAACGCCCCTCCCCTGCCTTGGGGTTCTCATATGCAAATGTATAGCGGTTGCAGCTATCCGGATCACCGTTATTGCTCTTTAAAATGGACATGGCATAGTTATATTTACCATTCTCCACATGCATAATACCTGAAATACGCGGTGTGTAATTCGGTCCATCCGGCTCAAATTCCCTGGTACGCAGAGACTGCTCAAATGTCTGCTGCTTGTCCATTAACTCATACACGGTATCGGTCTGATCTCCGTTTGTCACAATCGTTTTGTTGCCTAACACACGTACCGGTGCATAAATGATCAGGCTCGGATCACTGAGCTTGGACGGATCGAATGCCTGTGTGCGGATGCCCTCGCCGTCCTCTACAAAGACACGATTTCTGCTGTTCACACTGCGTCCCATGATAAAATATGCGGTCACTGCATGCTTGCCGTCAGCGGATCGTCCGATCACGATACCTCTGCCGGGATAACTGTTTTCTGATAATTTGCTGCTTAATGCCTCGATCTGCATAATTGCCTCCTTTATTTAGTTTTTAAATGAATGAATCGGTGCCGGAATGCGTCCGGTACGGGTTACAAATGCATCACAGGAATACGGATTGACCGGCATCACCGGTGCATAGCCGAGCAGTCCGCCAAACTCAACAGAATCCCCGACCTTCTTACCCGGGCATGGAATCAGTCGCGCCGCTGTCGTCTTCTGGTTGACCATTCCGATCGCCATCTCATCCGCGATAATACCGGCGATCGTCGTAGACTTCGTATCACCGGGAATCGCGATCATATCCAGTCCGACAGAGCAGACACAGGTCATCGCCTCGAGCTTTTCGATCGTGAGCGCGCCTGCCTTTGCCGCATTGATCATGCCCTGATCCTCGCTGACCGGAATAAATGCGCCGCTGAGCCCTCCCACATAGGAAGAAGCCATGACACCGCCCTTTTTCACCTGATCATTGAGCATTGCGAGCGCTGCTGTTGTACCGGGTGCGCCAGCATACTCCAATCCGATCTCGTGTAAAATATCAGCTACACTGTCTCCGATCGCCGGTGTCGGTGCGAGGGACAGGTCGATAATGCCAAATGGAATCTGTAATCTCCGCGATGCCTCCTGTGCAACGAGCTGTCCGACACGTGTGATCTTGAACGCCGTCTTTTTGATTGTCTCGCACAGTGTTTCAAAATCCGCGCCGCGCACACTCTCGAGTGCCTTCCGCATCACGCCGGGACCGCTGACACCTACATTGATAATTGCATCCGCCTCAGTCACACCGTGAAACGCACCTGCCATGAACGGATTATCATCCGGTGCATTACAAAATACAACCAGCTTCGCGCAGCCATTTACTTCTGCATCTTTCGTCGCCTCCGCAGTCGCAGTGATCATCTCACCCATCAGACGCACGGCATCCATATTGATACCGGTCTTTGTCGATCCGACGTTGACCGAGCTGCACACGAGATCCGTCTGCGCGAGCGCCTGCGGAATCGAGCGGATCAAAAGCTCCTCCCCGCGTGTCATTCCCTTGCTCACCAGTGCGGAATAACCGCCGAGGAAATTGACTCCGACCTCTTTAGCCGCACGATCCAGTGTCTTTGCAATCGTGACATAATCCTCCGGTGTTTTGCATGCGGCAGAACCAACTAGTGCAATCGGTGTCACGGAAATCCGCTTATTTACGATCGGAATGCAATACTCCTTCTCGATCTGTTCACCGGTGGCAACCAGATCCTTTGCCGTCGTTGTGATCTTTTCATAAATATTTTTGTTTAACTGTTCCAAATCGGAAGTAATGCAGTCCATCAGACTGATTCCGAGCGTGATCGTGCGGACATCCAGATTTTCCTGCTCGATCATTTTATTGGTCTCTTCGACCTCCCAGATATTGATCATGATCTATCTCCTTTTATCCTTAGATGCGGTGCATTTTTTCAAAAATTTCTTCTTTCTGACACTTAATCGCCACACCAATCTCATCACCGATCGCATCAAGTGCTGCTGCACAGTCTGCAAACGGAACCTTTGACTGAGACATGTCCACAATCATCATCATGTTGAAGTAACCGGAAACGATCGTCTGTGAAATATCGAGTACATTGATACTGTTTTCTGCCAGATAAGTACATACCTTTGCAATAATTCCCACCGTATCATGTCCGAGTACCGTGATGATCGTCTTGTTTCCTGAATTTTCCATTTTCTTATCCTCCTGTATCGTATCAAAATAGGAATATTCCCTAATGATTACCAGTAAATCTCCTGTGACGGAGTATCTCGTTTTGCAACATACATCGGAAAATCCGATCCCTTATAAGGATTGTCTCCCAGTGTCACTTCCAATCGCACCGTCTCGTATGCCAGCTTTTCATAATTATTTTCTTTTGACAGATGTCCCAGGACAACCGCCTCAAAGTGATCATGTAGGAGCATTCCGAGCAGTCTGCCCGATGTCTCATTTGACAAATGTCCCCGCTCACCGAGGATGCGCTGCTTGAGCGGATATGGATAGCTGCCCATCTCCAGCATGCGCACATCGTGATTAGCCTCTAACAATAATACATGAATACCCCGCAGTTTGTCTATCAAATATTGATCATATTTTCCAAGATCCGTCACAACTGCTGCCGAACGGCTTCCATGACGGATCACATACATGACCGGATCTGCCGCGTCGTGTGACACGTGGATCGGCTCCACCGACAGATCTCCGACAGTCAGCGGTTCATCCGTATGTATGACATGAAACAGTCCCTCATCGATCTTTCCGAGCGATGCACATCGGCGGATCGCCTGCAGCGTTCCCTCTGTGCCATAGATCGGCAGCCCATGCCGTCTGGCCATCACACCCAGTCCCTGAATATGATCCATATGTTCATGGGTAATGAAAATCCCACTGACATCTTCAGGTTTCAACCCGAATTCTTCCATTCCTTCGCGGATACGTTTCCCACTGATACCTGCATCGATCAGTATATGGCTATTATCTGAACCAGCCAGAATACAGTTTCCACTGCTCCCGCTGGCGATACTGCATAATCTCATTTCCCGTCCGCTCCTATTTCTCTTCCCAGCGGATCACGATTTCGTCACCCTCATGTAATGTCTGTGTATAAAAAGCATCTTTGTCATTGACCTGTGTAATGATTGCCCTGCCGCGCGAGTCGGACAAATCAAAATCAATATAATCAAACACATCGATAAACACATACTCCGGTTTTCCGCGAAGCACGATCACATCACCGTTCACAAACACCGCACAGTCTGCCGGTTCACGGCTCTGCGGCTGTTCTGTTTCCTCTGCGGTCTCCTCCGTCACTGTTTCCTCCGGTGTTTCTGCCGTTGCATCTTCTACTTTCTCCGATTCTGCCGTTGAACCTTTCACCGGTTCGTCTGACCGTTCCTCGGGCGTTTCTGTTCCGCCTGCTGCCTCTATCGTTGTTTCGATTGCGTTTTCTTCTGCGGATTCTTCTGTCTGCCCGTTTGGTACTTCCTGCGACGGCTGTTCTGCTGCCGTTTCGCCCGTTGTACCTTCCACGGGTTCTGCCTGCTGTCCGTCTGCCGGCTCTACCATATCCTCCTTCGCCGTCCGGTAAGCAAGCACTGTCCAGTCCACACTAAAGTTCTCGTAAATCTGTGCATCCATATTTTCCACACGGTTATTTACGAGAATATCCTGCTCGGTATCGACTTCGACATCCATAAACTCTGCCAACTGTGCAACCGTATAATAATTGCTGATGTCGATGCTGTCGCCGTCCTTTACCTCATAAGTAGACGGCTGCAGCTTGCCGTTCACGAGCACAAAGCGCGGACAGGTCACCGTCTTATGGTTGACCTCAAAGCTGAGTGTCGCCGATGTATATTCGTCCAGACGCTCAATCGTATATTCCGCATCACCACCGACTGTGGACGGTATGATCTCAATCTCACAGTTCGGCTCTAACGGCGTGTTGATGTTCACTTCCCTGCCGTTTAACCTGACAACCGAGGATTCGCCTGCCTCCCCGCGGATCATGCGCTGTTTGCCGTTTACCGTAAAGTTGATCGCCTGTCCTCTGCGCGGGAACAGGTATTCATTCGGAAATCCCGCCTGCAATGCCGCATCTACGATCGTCAGCCGGTTGTTATCGTATAATTTGATACGCTCTCCGTTGAACCGTACCATAATAAAATTGTTTTTCTGGTCATAATAATTCAGGCAGATGCCGACCGGTGTCACGATCAGCGGATCTTTCTCGATATCCGGCTGTAAGAAATCGATCGCCTTTAATACTTCCTGTCCGCGCAGCGCCACACGCTCAGACGGGAGATTCAGATCCTCCGCCAGATGCTCAACAAATCCGTGTACCTTTCCGCCGCCGCCGACAACAAATGTTGCACTGACTGTCTTATCTCCGTTGAGCTCGATGATCTTCGCCGCTACACCCGATGCGATCTTTTCTACTACCGGTGCGACCAGTTCCCACACCTCTTTTGCGGGCACACGATGGGTAATACTCATAATATCCTCAAACTCGACCTCATCATC
This sequence comes from uncultured Eubacterium sp., assembly GCA_934320655.1. Classification (GTDB taxonomy): domain Bacteria; phylum Bacillota; class Clostridia; order Lachnospirales; family Lachnospiraceae; genus W0P33-017. Next base: position 28,864 of record CAKRFN010000015.1, on the reverse strand, counting down.
GACCGTGGAGGACAGCTTGATATGCTCCGCCATGTTAAAATCGACCAGATAGTGCTGGACAATGACCTCGGTAATCTCATCCCCCGCAAACGGAATCATGCCATAGGCAATAATGCTGCCGTCTTTCGTGATACAGATATCGGATGTACCCGCTCCCACATCGACCAGTGCAATATTCAGCATACGGAAATGCTCCGGAATCGCAACATTGATCGCCGCAATCGGCTCCAACGTCAGATTCGCTACCTCCAGTCCCGCGATCGCAACCGCCGCATACAGACCGTCGATAACATCCTCCGGCAAAAACGTAACGATAATATCCACAGAGATCACCTCTGCCTTATGTCCCTCGAGATTGGAATAGACCTCGTCATTGATATAATACTTGACGACCGAATAGCCGACACAGTAAAAACGGTACTTGGTATCGTTCTGCTCGCGCAGGATCGACTGTGCCTGCTCCACGCCCAAAAGTTCGAGCGTATGGATCATTTCCCCAGTCACGACCGCCTCCTCGGGATACTCATAATCCACATGCGTCGTCACCGTCTTTAACACACGGCCAGCCGCCGCAATACAGACATCCGTCAGCGGCTGCTCGATCATTTCTTCGAGTCTGTTTTTGACCTTCAGTATCGTTTTTCCGACTTTTCCGATATCATGGATCTGTCCGTCCAGCATCGACCGTGTCCCGTGCTCCATGCTGTACTGCGCAATCACATGGAATGTCTCCTCCTCATCCCGGTAGCCAACCGTTCCGACAACATTGCGCGTTCCGATATCCAGACCGAATACCAGTCTCTGATCTCCTACTGTATGTGTGTCCATCTCACTTCTCCTCATTTGCATAAAGCCTTGTTATCTGTTCCAGCACATGATCCATGTCCCGTTCATTGTCGATCACTACCGCACAGTGCTGTCTGTATACCGCCTCCGGCAGCTGTGCCGCAAAAATCTGATCCACCTTTTTCTCACTGTAGCCGCGATCCGCCATCAGACGTTTTTTGCGCGTCTCCTCTGACGCATATACATACCACAATTCATCGCACAGTTCATCGTAATGCTCCTCGATCAGCAGCGCCGCCTCCACAATCACATAATCGTAACTGCCCGCCTGACGCTCCTTTTCCACTTCGCCGAGAATATACTGCTTCACCGCCGGATGGACGATTTCATTGAGCCGTTTTCGCTTTTCATCGTTGGAAAACAAAAGCCTTGCCAGCCCCTGCCGATCGATGCTCCCGTCACGCAGCCAGATATCATCCGCGCCAAACACCTCATGCAGTTTTTTATAGCACGGCGTACCCGGCTCCATCTGCTCATGCGCGATCTCATCCGCGATCAGAATCCGCACGCGCCAGAGCTGTTTCATCGCCTTCAATACCGTTGTTTTTCCGGCTCCGACGCCACCGGTCAGTCCGATAAATTTCATATGTGTTCACCCTTTATTTTGCTTCATACCAGTTGTGTCCGGTATGCATATCGATCTCCAGTGTAACCGCAAGATCCGCCGCATGCTGCATCTCCTGCTCCAAAATCTGCTTGACCTGATCCTGCTCCGACAGCTCCGTCTCGATCAAAAGCTCATCGTGCACCTGTAAAATCAGCCTTGAGGATAGTCCCTCCTGCGCCAGTCTGTCATGCACCCGAATCATTGCAATTTTTATAATGTCCGCAGCCGTTCCCTGAATCGGTGAATTCATCGCGACACGCTCACCGAACGAACGCTGCATAAAATTACTCGAAGTCAGCTCCGGTACCGGTCTGCGCCTGCCAAACAGCGTCGTCGCATAGCCGGTCTCCTTTGCCTGCTCCACCATCTGGTCTAAAAATTCCTTGATTCTCGGATAGGTGGCAAAATACTGTTTGATATACTCTGCCGCCTCCTGCCTCGTGATGCCAAGATCCTCTCCGAGCCCGAACGAGCTGATGCCGTACACAATACCAAAATTCACTGCCTTGGCATTTCTGCGCTGCAGATCCGTTACTTCGTCAAACGGAATATGAAATACCTGCGATGCCGTGATCCTGTGGATGTCCTGCGCCTGCCGGTACGCATCGATCAGCGTCTGATCCCCGGACATATGTGCGAGTACACGCAGCTCAATCTGCGAATAGTCCGCGTCCACAAACACATGGTGCTCCGCCGGCAGAAAGACCTTGCGGATCAGCCTGCCAAGCTCCATACGGATCGGTATATTCTGTAGATTCGGCTCGGTACTGCTCAGCCGTCCGGTCGCCGTGATCGTCTGCTGGAACGTCGTATGGATACGCCCGTCCGCCTGAATACAGCCTGCAAGTCCCTCCGCATAGGTCGAACGCAGCTTTGTGAGCTGCCGGTACTCTAAGATCTGTGCGACGATCGGATAGTCCGGTGCGAGCTTGTCCAATACATCCGCCGCCGTGGAATAACCGGTCTTTGTCTTTTTTCCGTAGGGCATACCAAGCTTTTCGAATAAAATCACGCCCAGCTGCTTTGGTGAATTGATATTGAACTGTTCACCTGCTCCGGCGTAGATCTCCTGCTCCAGCTCCACAATCCGCCCGCTCAGCTGATCCCCGTATTCCTTTAACGCATCCGCGTCCGCGATCATGCCTGCCAGCTCCATATCTGCCAGCACAAAGAGCAGCGGGCGCTCGATCTGTTCATAGAGCCGCTGCATTCCCTGCTGCTGCAGCTGCTCGCTCATCGGTTCATATGCCTTAAAAACTGTCACAAGCTCTGCGGCAATCCATTGCAGGGCGCCCGCACGCGCCGTCTCATCCGAAAGTGCCTTTTTCAATGTCAGCTTTCCGATCAGATCCGCCCGCGTCGGATACATGCGCTCCAGATATTCCCGCGCCAGATCCTCATAAGGATATTCGTGCCGGAGCGGGCTCAGCAGATATGCCATAAGCTCCACATCATCCATCTGTGCGCGGCGACCCACCTCGAAGCCATCCGGGTACAACCGCTTGATCTGCGGCTTGAGCCCAAGTGTCCGCAGGCATTTCCCGCTCTCAACCAGCCCGCGCACATAATCAAATAGCTGCTGCGCCGGATGCTGCTCATCACACGCGATCCAGTAGACTGTATCTTCTGCACAACAGAGTGCCAGACCGAGCAGTTCCTCTTTTTCCAGATATAACTGGAACGCCAGTTGTTCGCCCATGGCATCGAGCGCATGCTGCACTTCCTCAGGCGTCTGCACCTCCTGCAGCCGGATCTGTGTCTCCGCTGAGGAATGCTCCGCCGCACCATCAGAAAACCGTTGCAGCATATTTTTAAATTCCAGTTCCCGGCACAGCGTATAAGCCTCCGGCGTAAACAGATTGTCCAGCTTTGCCTCTGAAAACGCAAAGGAAAGCTCGCAATCCAGTTTGATCGTTGCCAGCTCCTTGCTCATCTCTGCCATGTCGTAATGCTCGCGCAGCGCCTCACGCACGCGCGTTTGTTTGATCTCGTCGATATGTGCATACGCATTTTCGATACAGTGGTATTCACTGATCAGTTTGGTCGCACCCTTCTCACCGATCCCCGGCACACCCGGTATATTATCCGAACTGTCGCCCATCAGTGCTTTTACGTCGATAAATTCCTTCGGTGTGACCTGGTAGCGCTCCTGCACATCCGATGCATAATAGTCCTCGATCTCCGTTCCGGTCTTTTTTGTTTTCGGAATGCGGATCTTGACATGCTCTGTCGCTAACTGGAGCAGATCACGGTCACCGGACACGATCGAGACATCCATGCCGTTTTCCTCGGCACGGCAGGAAAGTGTACCGAGCAGATCGTCTGCCTCCAGCCCTGCCTGTTCGATAATCCTCACACCCATCGCGGTGAGCATCTGCTTCATGAGCGGCACCTGCTCCTTCAGCTCCGGCAGCATCGGCTTGCGCGTACCCTTGTACGCATCATACATCTGATGCCGGAACGTCGGCGCGCTCACATCAAAGGCGACAGTCAGATACTGGGGCTGTTCTTCCTCAAGAATCTTAAACAAAATATTTAAAAATCCATATACGGCATTCGTGTGCTGCCCTTTTGCATTTGTAAGATCGGGAATTCCGTAAAACGCCCGGTTCAGTATACTGTGTCCGTCAATCAGGACTATCTTTTCTCTCATTTATTCGTCCTCAACCAATGTGAAAAATTTTGTGTCAAGCTCGGGATACGAACGCTTGAGTGTCAGCGGCTTCCCTGCCATCGTAAGGAAGCAGTGACTGCTCTCTGCGACTGCGCGCAGCTCGCCGGTCTTTTTATCCGTCATTTCATAAACCATCTTGAGTTTCACGCCGTTATACCTGACGACCTTGGCATGGATCACAACGGTATCTCCGAACCGCACCATGCTCTTATACTCACAATTCACCGAAAGCACCGGACTGATGATCTCCAGTTCTTCCATTTTATCATAGCCGAAGCCTACCTGCTCCATCATATCCATGCGCGCTTCTTCCATCCAGCGGATATAGTTGGAATGATGCACGATGCGCATCTGGTCTGTCTCGTAATATTTGACATGATGCTCATAGGGCTTCATTTTTATCTTTTCCGGTTTGTAAACATCTACTCTTGTATCCATTTTTTCAACCTTCTTTCTTCTCGTATGCAATCCTGCAGGCAGGATTGTCTGCCAAGCATACCACATAGCTATACAAGTTTAATTATGACATACCAGATATAGAATTTCAACCGCTGTCTTTCAATTTTCTGTACGCTTTCCAGAAGCCCTGTCACCGTTCACTCGTACCTCGTTTTAATCACGATACCTTTTTATGCTGCTTCCAGATACTCCCAGTAATCATCCTCATCCGCAAACAACATATACGCTCCGTCCACATATCCCATATAACCGCCTGCCACATAATATCCTTTTCCCATCTGTGTTACCTCCGTCTGTTTTCTGCCTTTTGGCGTGTGAAGTTTTTTATTAAAAAAGCATCGCAGCCCTGAATCTGACTACATTCTACCCGAACGTCAGTCCAATAAAACGGACTTTGCACGCAGATTGTGAAAACAGCTTGACATTTCTACCGCAGATATGCTATTTGTATGTATAGACAGTCACTGACGGATATGTGAACTGACACAGTGTGGCTGATCGTTTTTTATGCCGACCGTCTGGGCAGCTTTTCAAAGAGTTTGAGAGGCTGCCCTTTTTTCGCCAGTACACACATGTGAGAGTTCTGAACACCCATACCAACAAAGGAGGTATTTGTTATGAAAACAGATATTGAAATCGCACAGGAAGCGGAAATGTTCCACATCCGTGACGTTGCAAAGCCCTACGGCATCGACGAGGATGATCTGGAATTATACGGAAAATACAAAGCAAAATTATCGGATGAGCTGTTAAACAGCATCAAAGACCGTCCGGACGGCAAGCTCGTCCTCGTGACCGCAATCAATCCCACTCCCGCAGGTGAGGGAAAGACGACAACGAGCGTAGGACTCGGCGAGGCATTTGGCTATCTCGGCAAAAAAGCGCTGCTCGCGCTGCGTGAGCCTTCACTCGGACCGTGCTTTGGCATCAAAGGCGGTGCCGCAGGCGGCGGATATGCACAGGTCGTTCCGATGGAGGATCTGAATCTCCATTTTACCGGAGATTTCCATGCAATCACCTCCGCCAACAACCTGCTCGCTGCCCTGCTTGACAACCACATCCAGCAGGGAAACGAGCTGAATATCGACACACGCCAGATCGTCTGGAAGCGTTGTCTGGATATGAATGACCGCGTGCTGCGCAATATCGTCGTCGGACTTGGCGCAAAGACAGACGGCTTTGTGCGTGAAGACCACTTTGTCATCACTGTTGCCACAGAGATCATGGCGATCCTCTGTCTGGCTGAAGATATGGAGGATCTGAAAGCGCGCCTCGCTAAGATCATCGTTGCCTACGACTATGACGGCAATCCGGTGACGGCAGGTCAGTTACAGGCAGTCGGCGCAATGGCTGCCCTGTTAAAAGACGCGATCAAGCCGAATATGATCCAGACACTGACACATACCGGTGCACTCGTACACGGCGGGCCGTTCGCCAATATCGCCCACGGCTGCAACAGTGTCCGCGCTACCAAAACCGCGCTCAAGCTCGCTGACATTGTCGTGACAGAAGCCGGATTCGGCGCAGACCTCGGCGCGGAGAAGTTCTTTGACATCAAGTGCCGGATGGCTGGTTTAAAGCCCGATGCAGTCGTACTCGTCGCTACCGTGCGCGCCCTCAAATACAACGGCGGTGTCGCAAAGGCAGATCTCGCCACAGAAAATCTCGATGCGCTGAAAAAAGGCATCTGCAATCTGGAAAAGCACATCGAAAACCTCCAGAAATATCAGGTACCGATCGTGGTAACGCTCAACTCCTTCGTCACGGATACCGAGGCGGAATACGAGTTTATCAAAAACTTCTGTGAGGAACGCGGCTGTGAGTTCGCTTTGTCCGAGGTATGGGAAAAGGGTGCCGAGGGCGGTGTTGCCCTTGCCCAAAAGGTATTACAGACATTAGAAGAAAAGAAATCCGATTTTGCACCGCTCTATCCGGATGAGCTTCCGCTGACAGATAAAATCGAAACGATCGCAAAAGAAATCTACGGCGCAGACGGCGTCACCTATGCACCTGCCGCTGCACGCATGTTAAAAAAGCTCACGGATCTCGGCTTTGGCAGTCTGCCTGTGTGCATCGCCAAGACACAGTATTCGCTCTCTGACGACCAGACGAAGCTCGGCAGACCGAGCGGTTTCCATATCAACGTCCGCGACGTATATGTGAATGCCGGCGCAGGCTTTGTCGTTGTCATCACCGGCGCGATCATGACGATGCCGGGACTCGGCAAGACACCGGCTGCCTACGGCATTGATGTCACACCGGACGGAAAGATCACTGGATTGTTCTAATAACCGAAAACGCAAAAAAGAATCCTGCACGCAGGATTCTTTTTTGTTTTACTCTTATTTTTATGCCTGAGACTCATAAAGTCCTTTGATATACTCATACTGGCTGTAGCTGCCACTGTTGCTGTAGGCGGTACTGTAGATCTGCAGCGTGTCGACCGTCGTTGCCGTGCGCTCGGCGACCGCCTGCACCTGCTCTCCCAGCCCCTTTGTAAAATCAGCATCCGGTCCGAAAATACTGGAAAGCGTATCCATATCAGCATCCGCCAAAACCGCCGCATCCAGTGCCAGTGTACCATCCTCCTGTCTGGTCACGCCGGCTGCCTCCAGTTCCTTCTCATGATCCGCCATGTACTGGTTCAGGTCACTCAGAAAATTCTTGTTCGTCTTGCCGCCGGTCTGCGACAGATTGGTAATCAGCAGGTTGTAGCTGCTCACAAACGAGGAAAGCTCGCTCCTTGCATCTGCCTGATATGCAGCCCTTTCCTCCTCATCCTTTGCATTTTTCTCTTTCACAAATACACTCTTTTTCTGGTCTGTCAGCTTTTTTAAAAGTGCATTCGTCTGATCCGCAGCCTTTAACGTCTTTTGATAGCCCGTCGCGCTCTTTGATTTTGACGCAAGCGCTGTCAGTGCGGAGTTATTTGCCGCCATATTCGATGACAACAGATTCTCGATCGAACCGCTGTCTTTATCCGCCGTGTTGTCTGTCGATGTATAGTCGTACAGCACCCCTGCCAGACGCGCACTGTTTAGTCCACTCACCTTCATAAAATAATTGCCTCCCTTATGTGATAGTCATCATCATTTGGTCATCGTTTTGCCATTGCAAAAGCTTCATCTATGATACATATCGGCAATTATCATGAAAACATGAGAGCCTAATGCGTCGTTTTCTTCGGTTTCGGATTGACCGCAGTCGGATCTTTCTTTTTGAGTTCCTTGTAATCGTCCTCACTGATGTAGGAATATGCGTTGGAAATACGCGCATTCTCCGCTGTCAGATATACCTTTTCACGGTAATAGGTCACAACCGGCGTTCCGATCTCCAAGATTTCATACAGTTCTTTCGCCACCTCCGGCGGCACGTTGATACAGCCGTGTGATCCGGAAGTCAGATAAATCTGATCGCCAAATTTACTGCGCCAGGACGCATCATGGATGCCTACATTGTACGCATACGGCATGAAATAATCGACCGGTGAGGAATAACCCTCTCCGACCAGCGTCGCGTTCCGCTGCTTGTAAACGATCTTAAATACACCGTCGGGTGAGCCGTTGTTTCTGCTGAGATTGCCTGATACAATATCCGTATCAAGCACAAGTTCTCCGTCCTTATAATACCACAGATGCTGGTTCGTGTAATCGATCTCCACATACGTTGATCCGATGTCATTATCTCCGTGCCGCTTTGCTACCTGCTGGTAGACCGGCTCACGCTCGATATGACCACCCGCCGCCAGATCCTCATAGATCTGCGCTTTTTCTTTTTCCTTATCGATCACCCAGCCATAATCACCGCCGCCGACCTGTAGCTTATCTCCGAGCGAGGTCTTAAACTCACGCCGATCTCCGTAAGTATTGTAGGTGGATGCCATCATCTGGACAAAATTTGTCACCTTCTGGTCATCCACGCGCACCTGATAGTCTTCATCCACATCCAGCCACGACTGAATGACTTCGTTCGTCAGCTCGTAAGGCTCCTGCTTGCCAAAGGTATACGTGATGCTCGAACCGTAATATTTCTCGATCGTATCCATACATGCATTCAGTTTCTCATCCGTGCTGTACACCGTGGGATCTTCATATTCATCGTATAATTCCAGCTCCGTATCACCATCCGTCACCGCCTGCACGACAAGCGGCAGAATCTTATCAAACTTCAACGTCGTTCCCATAACCTCCGGAACGAGCCGATAGCCGTCATCCACCCAGTCGATCTTCGCGTTCTCCGGCGGGATCATCTGATCCTGCTGCATACAGGGCAGCTTTGCCAGCTCCTGTTCGAGCAGCTTTTCATCAAACGTCGTATCCAGAAGAATCTCCTGTGCTTTTTCAGTCTTTCGCTGCCTGATCCAGTCTGTCTCATCCTGATCCGCAAGGATCTGTTCGATCTCGCCATTCGGCACATACGCATAGCCGATCGACGGTCCGGTAATATTATATTTTTGATCATCCCTGCAATAGATCGTCAGCAGATAATCTGCCACGAACCGTGCAACCTTGTCATTCGCCTCCTCCGCTGTCAGCTCCGATACATCCACACCACTCATCACCGTTCCCGGAAAAAAATGTGTCCGATAATGTCTGACTCTGGCATAAAAGATACCTCCCAGAGTGATAAGTATCAGAAGCGTCACCGCCGCCACTGCTGTGAGTACCCGATGTCTCCTTATAAATTGTGTCATATTACCACCTGCATTTCCTTATAATTCCTGCGTTGATTCCCCCGGACGAAGCTCCGCCTTAAATATCTGCTGGTTGTTTTTGACCGGATGCTCCTCGATCAGATCAAGCAGCATTTTGATCGATGCACGCGCCATCTCCTCCTTCGGCTGACAGATCGTTGTCAGCGAGGGATGGTAATACAGTGCCATATCGATCCCGTCAAAGCCTACGACCGAATAGTCCTCCGGTACGCGTTTTCCAGCCTCTAAAAGTGCCTTACATGCGCCAATCGCTGTCGTATCCGACATGGTAAATAACGCCGTAAACTCCCTGCCCGTCTCCAGCAGCTCCTTCGTCACCGCATAGCCGTTTGCGGGAGTAAACGCCTCGATATCGTCCTTCATATACAGCACGAGACCCGGATCGACCTCAATGCCATGCTTTTTCAATGCCCGCACATAACCGCTGTACCGGGTACGGCCGATACCGCGATCCGAATAGGTCGGGCGGATGATCGCGATCTTTCTGTGACCGAGATTGCACAGATAATCGACGATCCGGTAGCTTTCTTCCTCATCATCAATCGAAATGTAGTTTACCTCCGGCGTCAGCATCGACTTATCAGGCGCAAACGTACAGAGCACATACGGAATACCGAGTGCCCGGAACTCCTTCGCCTCGCGGTCTACCCGTCCTCCGAGGAAAATAATTCCCCGCAGGCGCTTTTCTTTCGCAAGCTCCTGTGCGACAGCCAGCTCATCCTCCTCCTGCTGCACACGCTGTAACATAAACGTATAGTCCTGATAACCAAGCTCCTGCTCGAAGGTCTTGAACATCGCAAGGAAAAACGGGTTATCAATACCCTTGATCAGTATCGCGATCGTATTCGACTCGGTACGCTTTAAATTGCGCGCACTGTTGTTCGGAATATAATGGTTTTCCTCGATCACTTTCATGATTTTTTCTTTTGTCTCCGGATTGATATCCGGATGGTTATTGATCGCGCGCGATACCGTGCTCACACCGACACCACACATACGCGCTACATCTTTAATCGTAAATTCACCCATTTTTCGCTCCAATAATCTATCTTTCACATATAGAAATATAACACATCAATGAAAAAAGGGCAACCACTCGAGCTGCCCCAGATTTTATTTGTTTTTACTCTTTTTCTGCTGTCGCAGACTGTTTCTTATTACTCTTTTTCCGTCTTGTCCGTCCGTATATCACGCTCATCTCATAGATCTCCTTTGCGAGTGCATCGGTCGCCATGCCTGCGCCCATACGCCATTTCCAATTTTTGCCGAGGGTCGAAGGCTCGTTCATACGAGCCTCGTTCCCCAGGCAGAGATAATCCTGCATCGGAATCACACAGCGGTCAGCTACCGAAGACATTGCCAGAGCAACCAGGGAGTGAACCAGACGCTTCCTGTCAGCTCCTTTTTCGTCCAGATAAGCCTCTACCATATTGCGATCATCCTTGCTGATATTATCCAACCATCCATACAGAGTCTCATTATCGTGTGTGCCGGTATATACCACACAATTCTTATTGTACACATAAGGAATGTAATCGTTTGCCCCGGTATCATCCCTCGAATCAAACGCGAACTCCAGTACTTTCATATTCGGCCATCCGGTCTTAGCAACAAGTTCGCGCACGGAATCCGTAATAAATCCAAGATCCTCCACGATAATATTCAACTTGCCGAGACGCTTCTCAATCGTCTCGAACAACTCATATCCAGGTCCATCCTCCCATGCACCGGACTCTGCAGTCGGTGCACCGGCCGGAATTGCATAATAAGAATCAAATCCTCGGAAATGATCAATCCGTATGATGTCATATAGCTTATAGCATGTAGCCATGCGTCTGATCCACCACTCATATCCGGTTTTCTTATGTGCCGGCCAGTCATACAACGGGTTGCCCCACAACTGACCGGTCGCAGAAAATCCGTCCGGTGGACAGCCTGCTACAGCAATCGGCTTACAATCCTCATCAAACTGGAATAACTGCGGGTTGGCCCATGCATCCGAGCTGTCAAACGCGACATATATCGGCAGGTCTCCGACGATCTGGATACCTTTTTCATTTGCATAATTTTTCAACTGTTCCCACTGTCTGCTGAACTTGTACTGAAGATACTGATAAAATGCGATATCCTGCGCCAGCTTCTCACGGTATGCTTCCAGTGCCTCCGGCTTACGCAGACGGATATCATCTTCCCACTCACTCCAGCATTTTGCATCATGGTCAGCTTTGACCGCCATGTATAATGCATAATCATCCAGCCAGAAACTGTTTTCCTCACAGAATTTCGCATAGTCTGCATCTGTTTCCAAATGTGAGCGTTCAAATGCCTTTCGCAGAATCACGTAACGTGCTGCATACATTTTTCCGTAATCAATACTCGTCTCGTCATCACCGAAATCTGCCTCATCGCACTCTGACTGCGTCAAAACACCCTCTTCGATCAATGCCTCCAGACTGATGAAATACGGATTACCGGCAAAAGTGGAAAACGACTGATACGGTGAATCACCATAACTCGTCTGTCCGAGCGGTAAAATCTGCCACAGCTTCTGCCCTGCAGCCTCCAGAAAATCTACAAATGCATATGCTTCTTTGGAAAAGCAGCCAATTCCGTATTTTCCCGGGAGTGCACTCACCGGTAATAAGATGCCACTACTTCTTGTCATTGTTTCTTTTCTCCTCTTAACCCTTTACGGCGCCTGCCACAACGCCCTCAATAATATATCTCTGGCAGAACATATAGAAGATAACGATCGGGATAATCGCCAATACAAGCATACCCATCATTGCTCCCATATCGATTGCTCCGTATCCGCCCTTCAGATACTGGATGGCGATCGGAATCGTCTTATATTTTGTGATATCCAGCACCAGATACGGTAACAGGTAGTCGTTCCAGATCCACATCGTCTGCAGGATCGCCACGGAAATACAGGTCGGCTTCAATACCGGAAGCACTACCTGGAAAAAGATCTCGAGTGGATTACATCCATCGATCATCGCTGCTTCCTCAATCTCGATCGGAATAGACTTCACAAATCCGCAGAACATAAACACCGCAAGTCCGGCTCCGAATCCAAGATACACAATAACAATACCCAGCGGATTACCCATATGAAGCATATCCGCCAGCTTGGACAGTGTAAACATAACCATCTGGAACGGTACAATCATAGAAAATACGCACAGATAATACAGGGAACTGGTCGCCTTATTTTTCACACGTGTGATGTACCATGCACACATGGATGTGAACAGGATAATGACTGCTACTGAAGCGATCGTGATCCAGAGTGAACATCCGAATGCCTGGAAAAATCCAATTTTCTTAATACCATTTTCATAATTCTGCAGACCTACAAACGCTTTGTCTGTCGGAATTGAAAACGGCATTCTGCTGATATAAGTTTTCTTTTTAAACGAATTGATCAATACTACAAAAATCGGGAACAACCACAGTACACTCAGAATCGAGAAAAAAATTGTGGCAAATGTAACTTTATTCTTCTTATCCATTACTGTTGTACCTCCTTACTTCTGGTAGCACGTAACTGTACCAAAGCGATCACTGCAACTAAGATAAAGAAGATGACAGCTTTCGCCTGTCCGACACCTTCCCATCCGGTTCTGCCGTAGAACGTATCGAAGATATTCAGTGCAAGCATCTGTGACTTATCAGACGGTGCACCACCTGTCAGTGCCATGTTCTGGTCAAACAGCTTGAAGCCGTTGGTAAGTGTCAGGAAGCTGCAGATCGTAATGGACGGCATCAGCATCGGGATCGTCACATTGCGTAAAATCTGCCACTTGCTTGCGCCATCAATCTCGGCTGCCTCGATCAGTTCCCCGGGGATATTCTGGATTCCTGCGATATAGATAATCATCATATATCCGATCTGCTGCCAGTTCATCAGGATGACAAGTCCCCAGAAACCATAAGTAGCACTATATGTTAATGTACGGTCAAAGTATAACAGCACACCGTTGATAATCAACTGCCAGATATAACCTAACACGATACCACCGATCAGGTTCGGCATGAAAAATACGGTTCTGAATACGTTTGTACCTTTGATTGCTTTCGTCAGTAACATTGCGATCGTAAATGCAAACAGGTTAATCGTGATCACGGATACGACCGTAAATAATGCTGTATACCACAGCGAATGTACAAAGGTCGGGTCTTGAAAGACCTTCAGGTAATTGCTAAAACCTACCAGTTTAGCATCTGTAACTGTCGTGAATTTACAGAATGATAAATAGATTCCCATGATAAACGGAATCACAAAGCCGATCATAAAAGCTGCAAATGTCGGAAGTACAAAAATCGGCGAATATTTTTTCATTGATTTTGTGTTCATAGTCTGGTTCACTCCCTTTAATTAGCTGTCTACTACATATTTTCCCGTATCGTATGTAGTAAAAATGGGCGGTTAGAAAACCGCCCATTATTCATTTGTCTGTGGTCACAGATTACTCTGCGTGAGCTGCTGCATACTCAGTAGCCCATCCGTTGACGAATGCATCCTCAACTGCTGACCAGTCGCCAGTTCCCTGTGCATACTCTGTCAAAGCTGCTCCTACCTGATCCTTCCACTGCTCTGAAGGGATAGATGAGAAGTTCCATGATACAGAAGTCTTGCCATCTGCGATATAACCATCTGCGATTGCTACTAACGGGTTTGAAGGCATATATCCATCATCAAAGCTCTGGAAAGGTGTCAAAAAGCCCATTTTATTTGCGATAGCATCACGTCCGGTATCAGAAGTAACGCACCAGTTCAGGAAGTCAAGTGTTGCCTGAATATCTTCCTCAGAAGCATTCTTGTTTACACACCAGTAGTTCTCAGAACCTGTACATAATCCCTGATTCTCTTCTCCGGGTGCTCCGATGTAGATCGGCAGCATACCAAGATCCTCGTCTGTCAGTCCATCGGCTGTGATATCACCATAAGCCCAGGTACCATTCTGATAAAATACTGCATCGCCCATAGCGAACTCTGCTGCTGCATCCTCACCAGTCTTAGAAGAAATCATGGTAGGCTCACAGGTAGAATCTGTAATATACAGATCCCAGATCTGCTTGTAGTTGTCAAGGTAAGTTCCCTCAATGGCATCGGTAGATCCAATTCCTTTATCCTTGTACTCATAGTAGATCGGAAGGTTTGCCAGATGTGTCTTGAATCTCCAGTCAGAAGATGAATCCATACCTGCTGATGTGAATGCTCCGAGAACTCCCAGCTCATCCTTCTTTGCCTGGATATCATCTGCGACTGCCTTTAACTTATCAAAGCTGTTGATCTCATCTGCGGAAGAAACAACTGCTCCATCTGTCTGACAATACTCATCCATCAATTTTGTATTGTAGATAATTCCGTAAGTCTCGATCACGTATGCGATACCGTCTACTGCATCTCCATCCTTTAATACGAAGTCATCACTCTTTACCTGCTTGTAAAGCTCGCTGTCCTTCAGATCATAGCAGTAATCCTTCCATGAAGCCAGTCCAACCGGTCCGTTTACCTGGAATAAGGTGGGAGCATCCTTCTTTGCCATCTCTGACTTTAAGGTCTGCTCATAAGTTCCTGATGCGGCTGTCTCTACAGTAACCGGTACACCGGTCTCTGCTGTGTACTGCTCTGCCAGCTCTACCCAGTCATCTGCCTGCTCAGGCTTAAAGTTCAGGTAGTATACTTTGCCCTCACCGCTTGCTGCAGTATCACCCTCCGCAGCATCTGTAGTCTCATCTGCTGCATCGGCTGCGTCATCTGTTGCTGCATTGTCTGTTGTTGTGTTGTCATCGGCCTTTGATCCGCAACCTGCAAGTGTAGTTGCTACCATTGCCATACACATCATTGCGCACACAATTTTCTTTTTCATTTTTCGTCCTCCATTTTTGAGTCGTTCAATAGTTTCGGTAGCGTTCTCGGTATTGTTTCCGGTAACGTTTCCGTTGAATATATATTAGCATTCCGGTAACGTTTCCGCAATATGCCAAATAGCCAAGTTTTATATCATTTTTTTGTGCACTTCTCACAAATAACACAGAATCTGCTACCATTCCTTAGTATATCCCGATCTGTGAGGCTTCATACCGTGGTTGCAGTAATTGGTTTTGTGGCGTATACTGTGGGCATATAGGATACAGCAAATAGGCGTTTGCGAAACTATTTAATCATCGGGCTACCTGGCCGTGGGCGCAGTGGCATTCTGATCAAGCTGCTCCGGTTGCCCGGCGGTGTCTCGCTGTTTCTTCAGCCTTGGCTCGATGTGTCTTTCGCTTTGCTCACACACATAGCCTGCGGCTTTCAGCTATGACATGAAGTTCGTTTGCGAATCGCTCGCACTTCGCCGAGCAAAAGTCGCAGTTGACAGAAACCACTGTGCCCACAGCCGTTAGCCCTGCGGCAGATACTGTTTGCGAAACATTTTAATCGGTGAATGGAGCATGCAAGCACTATCAACTCAGATGCAGAAGTAGCAGCGCGAGCAAAGGCGTGTCTGATTTTGCTGCCTTTGCACGGTGGAGAGGAGACTCGTAACTCGTGGAAGCCTCTGCTGAACACGAGTTAGGTTTTTCCGAGGCTCATCGGAATGGTTCGTGCAACGAAAGCAAAACAGACATGCTTGCGGGAGCTGCGACCTCTTAACAATGTGCTTGCATGCCTCAAAACCTGACAAAAATAGTTTCGCAAACGCCTACGATACAGTAAATTTAAAAAGGAGTCCTTATGAAGCTAACTACCCTCTGCTATATTGAAAACGACCGCGGCGAATACCTCATGCTCCACCGCACCAAGAAACAAAACGACTTAAACGCCGGAAAATGGATCGGTGTCGGCGGCAAATTTGAAGCCGACGAGACACCAGAGGAATGTCTGCTGCGCGAAGTATACGAAGAAACCGGACTGACACTCACCCACTACCGCTTTCGCGGCATCGTCACGTTCCTGTCCAACGAATGGGAAGGCGAATACATGCATCTGTTCACCGCAGATAAATACGAAGGCACCCTGTGCGACTGCAATGAAGGCGAGCTCGCATGGGTGCCTAAAAATGATGTTTTGAAATTAAATCTGTGGGAGGGCGATCACATTTTCCTGCGTGAGCTGCTGGAAAACGACCGCTTTTTCTCCCTCAAGCTAAGCTATACGGGTGATGTGCTCACGGATTCCTCTTTTATCCGTTATTGATAAACACCTCGGACATCTGAGCCGTGCCATCCACTCCCGTCTGACCACTATACAATATACAATACGCCGAGTGTTCCGGGACCGCAATGGCTACTGACCACTCCTCCGGCGTGTGTCTCTAAAACCTCTGCAAATACACCGAGGCTCTCCAGATACTTCCGCACCGGCTCTACAACCTCCTGCGCACAGCCGGAATGCGTGATAAACACACGGTCAGGCTTTGCCTTTCGTAAATCAGCCTCCATATCTTTTGTATAGGTCAGCACAACCGACCGGATATTTCCACGATATTTTTTCGTACTGTGCATCACTCCGTCCTCCACGACAATCTTCGGATGCAGCTTCAAGGCACTGCCAAGCATTGCCGCCAGACCACCGCAGCGTCCGCCGCGATGCAGATAGACGAGCGTATCCACAACAAAGCTCGCGCGCACACGCGGACGAAGTTCCTCGATTTTTTCCGTAATCTGTTTCGCCGATAAGCCCTGTCCTGCCAGAATCGCAGCTTCTATCACTAACAGGCCGATTCCGGTAGACAGATTTTTCGAATCGATCACAGTAACCAGATGCTCTGCCTCCAGCTCCTCCGCCGCCATGCGGATGACATTTCCGGAGGTCGACATTGACTCAGAAATGCAAAAACAAACGCACTCATCTCCGTTTTCCACATAGGGACGCAGCAGCTCCATCGTTGTCTCCATCGAAGGTGCGGATGTCTTTGGTGTCGTCTCATGTTCATCCGACCAACGGAAAATCTCCTCCGGCGTGATACTTTTGCCATCCTCATACTCCTCCTCGCCGAGCAAAATATGCAGTGGCAAAATAGTGATTCCGTAACGCTCCACCAGTTCCGGTGAGAGATCACAGGTGCTGTCTGATATGATCTTTACCATGATCGTGTTCTCCTCTTCTACTATTTATGTTCTATCTATATCCTATTTATATCTTATCAATATCCTATCACTGATCGAGCAGCTCGTCCAGCAGCGTATAATCGCGACCCGGATTTTTTATTTTCGCTACTTCCACGATTTTCTTCGTCAGCAGACGGTAAATCTCCCGATCCCCACCGCTTAACACATGCAAATGCTTGTCCACGGTACGCACATCTGCACGCTCTGCCGGTCCGGTCAGCGCGCCAAACGTATCATGTTCCATGATGGCATCCAGATTGCCCTGCATGAGCGGCTTTAACGCCATCCGCGCATGTTCCCGATCAAATCCACACCCGCCGAGCAGTCCGATCGCCAGCTCGCTCAGACCGACCATCAGGTTTGAGGCTACCGACGCAGCTGCATGATACGCGGTCTTTGATTCTGCAGAAATCCTCTGGATCGTCAGCCCCGCAGCGCGCAGGCACGCATCCAGCTCCTGTAGACGTTCTCCACTGCCCTCTAACGTAAACAGCGCCTCTCCCAGCGTCTGATACGAATGATACCGGTCTGAAACGGCATAAAACGGATGCAGGCTGACAGCCGTCACGCCGCGTGCATCCGCTCCGTCGAACACGGTCGAAGCCAAAGCCCCGCTGCAATGCAATACGATCTGATGCTCCCACTGATCCATGCAGTCACACAGCCGATGCCAGACATCGGCGATCGCACCATCCGCAGTCGTCACCGCGATCACATCACAGACCGTTGCCAACTGCCGGAGATCTGTAAAGACTTTACTTTCTGTAAAATCAGCCGCCTCCTGCGCAGATGCCGCGCTCCTGCTGTAATAGCCGACAAGCTCCCAGCCCGATCCTGATTCTTTTAAATATTTTCCGAGCGAGCAGCCAACCCTGCCCGCCCCGATAAAACCGATTTTCATGCTGTTTCTATCCCCTGTTTACTGATGTAACAATTCCGTAAGTATTAACAGCATATCACATTTTCCCGTCTCCATGCAAGACATCCGCGATCTCATTGATCGTAATATATGCATGCGGATCAATGTCATGCACGATCCGCTTGAGCTTTCCGATCTGAAACCGGTTGACAACAAAATAGATCATGGTCTGATCTGCGCCGGAATAATAGCCCTTTGCGTTAATCATCGTGATTCCGTTTTCAAACGTCGCGGACAACTGCTCACAGATCGCATCTGCCCGTGCCGTGACGATAAACGCTGCTTTGGAACGGTCAAAGCCTTCCACAATAAAATCGATCATTTTTGACGCAGCCGCATAGGTCACGATCGAATACAACGGCAGAATCCAGCTCCCGACCACAATTCCACAGATGATATACAGCAATACGTTATAGATCATAATAAAGCTGCCGAGGCTGATACCGATCTTCTTGCAGAACATCACACCGAGAATGTCGATACCATCCATCGCCCCGCCGAAACGCACCGCAAGTCCACTGCCACAGCCCGAGATAATACCGCCGAAAATCGCACATAAAAACAAGTCACTGCCCGCAAGCGGCGATACAAAGCTCACATCCACCGGTAAAATATCTGTGATAATCCACGCAACGATCGCGTACACAGCTACCGTATAGATCGCACTGACCGTAAAGGTCAGACCCTCACGTTTGAGCCCCAGCAGGAAAATAGGTACATTTAATACAAGCAATAACAGTGACAGGCTGATCCACGGCGGTGTGATCTGTGAGACAAGCATCGAAGTTCCCGAAATGCCGCTGTCATAGAGCTTGACCGGCGCCAAAAACATGACCACGCCTACCGCATTGACAATTCCCGCCACTGTCAAAAATATAAAATTTATCCAATTAAAGTTTTTCATAGACCGCTTCCTTTCTTTTTAAGATTCTGATTTTTTATCGTCTGTCAAAAAGTTCCGCATACACAGACAGCGCCGACCAATGCCGACGCTGTAGCTTGCTTAATTTTTTCCTGAGTCCTCCATGCGCGCACGGATATACGTTTCCAGAATATCCGTCGTCGCAGCAATACCCTTGAGACTGCTGTTAATACATATATCGTAGGTGCGTGAATCGCCCCATTTATCCTCACAGAAATTGTTGTGATAACGCTTGCGGTATTCATCGTGCCGACGCATTTTCTCAAGCGCCTCCTGCTCAGAAAGGTGGTATTTTTCCATGATACGCTCGCACTTTGTCTCTCTGTTTCCGAGGATAAAGATCGAGATCAGTCCCGGATTTCCCTCAAAGATGCCCTCCGCGCAACGACCAACCACCACAAAGGACTCTCCTTCTGCGGCTTTCTTTTTCAGATAGTCAAACTGCATATATGCTACATTGACTTCCGCCGAGTTGTGATAACCCTTTACACTTCTCGACAGGAACAGCTTGTGCGGTTTCTCGTCATATTTGCGAAGTGTCTCAGGATCTACACCCTTCTCCACTGCCACTTCATCGAGAATGTTGTGGTCATACAGTTTTAATCCCAGACGCTTTGCCAGCTCCTCTGCGATCGCATGTCCGCCACTGCCGTATTCTCTTCCGATACAGATAATAGTCTGTGAATCGCTCATAGTCTCGCTCCTCCTTTTTTAGAAATATCTCACATAAATGCACACCATAGAGATCAATACGACCATAATCGTTGCAGGTGCACAATACTTACAATATTTACCCCATCCGATCGGGTAACCCTCTCTGGAGGCAACTGAGATACCGACAACATTCGCAGATGCACCGATCGGCGTTGCGCTTCCTCCGATATCTGTACCCATTGATAATGACCATGCCAGAATTGACAGATCAATACCCTGAAGCTGTGACAAAGTCTGGATAACCGGCAGCATCGTAGCTGCAAACGGGATATTATCAACAAATGCACTGGCGATAGCAGATACCCAGAGGATCACTGCTACGACAAGCTTTGCGTTGGAACCGCAGATATAGCTGATTCCGTCTGCGATCAGTACAAGCACACCTGTCTGCTCCAGTCCACCGACCACGATAAACAGTCCGATAAAGAATAACAATGTCTTATAATCGACCTTCTTCAACAGATCCGGAATCTCAGCATGATGAACGATCAGTGTAAGGATCGCAACCAGCACACCGATAAATGCTACAGTCAGACCTGTGTTCGCATGCGTTACCAGAAGCACGACTGCAACGGCAAAGATCGCAATGCTTAAACCAAACAGTTTCTTATCTGAAACTGCATCTTTCGGATCGGGCAGATGCTCCGGCTTTACGCCTGTCTCGCCGGACAGTTCCTTGTGGAAGCAGGCATAAAAATAGATCACTGCGGCAATCAGCGAAATACCCGCGATCACACCGGTATTCGTCAAAAAGTCGATAAATGCATAATGTAAAGATGTTCCGATAATGATGTTCGGCGGATCTCCGCACATCGTAGCCGATCCACCCAGATTTGCACAGAATACCTCGGATAAGATCATCGGGATCGGATTACATTTCAGTAACTGGCATAACTCTACGGTAACAGCCGCCAAGAATAAAATAACGGTGATACTGTCGATAAACATTGACAAAAATGCTGACATCAGCATAAATACGACAAAGATACGCACCGGCTTGTAATCAACCATCTTTGCCAGTTTCAGGCACAGCCAGCGGAAAAATCCTGCCTTGCCCATACCCTCTACCATGATCATCATACCTGCAATAAAGATGATCGTAGACCAGTTAATACCTCCGGTCGTCTCACCGGCTTCTGCACTTGCATGCCAGAAATCAGGGGTAAAAATACTGTGAAAATTCAATGTGTTTAAGATTGCCTCCGGACTGCGCATGCAGATACCGAATACGACAACCAGCATCAATGCTCCGCATCCTAACGTCACATACTGACGCTCGATCTTCTCTGTGATAATCAGCAAAAACATCACCAGAAAAATGATCAGTGCTAAAATTTTTGCAACCATATGTGTTCCTCTCTTCTTATTTTTAATATTATTACGCTATGCAAAAAAAAGAAAGGTGACCTTTGATCCCATCATGTGCCTGTATATAAGAAACAATCTGCATCAGCCCGTGTGTCTGACAACTACTGTCATGAAACATTCCGGCAGCAAGCATCGCAACCAGCGCGGCAATTCCTGCCAGCGGCCGGTGCTGTAACGGCAACGAGGCATATGCCCTATGTACAAATACCGCCCTGCGGTCATTTGAATCGGCAGCCGCCGACACATCATCACTCGAGATCCACTGTCCGTTGTCCAACAGATCGGGGAATGTGGCTACCTGTGTCTTTACCTGTTGATATACCGCTTCGGAGGATTCATTGCGGACAATGTAGCTAAGGCCGTTGTCCGACTGTGCATAACAACCGCACACGACAATCACAAACAGGCAAAGCAATATGAGACATCTCGTCACATAAATATGCCGTCTTATCATATGTATCCTCCTCTCCGTAAAATTCCATCTTTTGATCGATTGTTACTATAGCCTTTTTCATTTTGAAAGTCAAGAAATTATTGTTTTTTTTCAATACAAAATTCCACATACAAAACGCCGGCTTTAGAATCGCCGGCGTTTGTAAAAAATACCTTATTTTGTTAATTTCCAGATCTCATCATTGTACTGTGCGATCGTGCGGTCGGATGAGAAGAAGCCTGCCTGGCTGATGTTCTTTAACATCATTTTTGCCCATGCCTTGCGATCCTCGTAAGCCGCAAAGATACGATCCTTTGTCGCTACATAATCTTCGTAATCAGGGAATGTCATGAACCAGTCTTTGTTTAACAGTTCATTATAAAGCCGCTCTAAGTTTTCCTTCACACCGATACGGAGCAGCTCGTCACTCACGATAAAGTCTACGCATTTTTTCAGATCCGCATCCTTTTCATAATACTCCTTTGATACATAATCAGCGCGCTCATAGCGGGCAATGACGGTCTCACTGCTCTCACCGAAAATAAAGATATTGTCGTTTCCGACCAGCTCGGCGATCTCTACATTTGCTCCGTCCATCGTTCCGATCGTAACCGCACCATTGAGCATGAACTTCATATTACTTGTTCCTGATGCCTCCTTAGATGCCAGAGAGATCTGCTCATCGATGTCACATGCCGGAATCAGCTTTTCTGCCAGAGTCACGTTATAGTTTTCTACCATGACTACCTGTAAATACGGGCTGACCTCGGGATCATTCGCGATCAGCTCCTGCAAGCACAGGATCAGGTGGATAATATCCTTTGCAATGATGTAGGCAGGTGCAGCCTTTGCGCCGAAAATCACGGTAATCGGGCGTTTCGGCAGCTTGCCGCTCTTGATCTCAAAATATTTATGGATCACATACAGTGCATTTAACTGCTGTCTCTTGTACTCGTGCAGACGCTTGATCTGAATATCAAAAATCGCGTTTTCAGCCAGCTCGATATTCTGTGTACGCTTCATGTAATCTCTCAAAATTGCTTTTCTCGCATCCTTAACTGCGAGCAGTTTTTCCAATACTGCATCATCATTTAAGAACTGCTCGAGCTTGGTCAGCTCCATCGCATCCTTCTTGAATCCGGGGCCGATCAGCTCCTCGATCAGCTTTGCCAGCTCCGGATTGCTGTAGAGCAGCCAGCGGCGGAACGTGATACCGTTCGTCTTGTTATTGAATTTTTCCGGATAGAGCTCATAAAACTTGTGCAGCTCGGTGTTTTTCAAAATCTCTGTGTGCAGTGCTGCCACGCCGTTGACACTGATGCCGTAGTGGATATCGATATGTGCCATACATACGCAGTCATCCTTATTGATGATCGCTACATCGGGATCGTTGCACTTCTTATTGACACGCGCATCCAGCTCACGGATGATCGGCATAAGCTGCGGAACAGCTTTTTTCATAAAAGCAACCGGCCATTTTTCAAGCGCTTCTGCGAGAATCGTATGGTTCGTATACGCACAGGTCTTGGATACGACTTCGATCGCCTCATCCATTGTCATGCCGCGCTCCTGTAGCAGACGGATCAACTCGGGAATCACCATGGTCGGGTGGGTATCATTGATCTGAACCACTGCATAATCATACAGATCGTACAGATTTGATCCCTTTGCCTCTGCCTCATCCAGAATCAGATGTGCCGCATTGCTGACCATAAAATACTGCTGGTACACACGCAGCAGGCGGCCTGCATCGTCACTGTCATCCGGATACAGGAATAATGTAAGGTTCTTTGCGATATCTTCTTTATTAAATCCGATGTTATCTGATCCGACAATCGACTCATCCACAGTCTCGACATCAAACAGATGCAGCTTTGTCGTGCGGTTCTCATAACCAACAACATCGATATCATACATTCTGGATTTTAACTGGAATCCGCCAAACTCGATATCGTATGTCGTATCAGTCGGGCGCAGCCAGCTATGCTCTGTCATCCACGGATTCGGTGTCTCACTCTGTAAATGATTGCGGAACACCTGCTTGAACAAACCGTAGTGATAATTTAATCCGACACCGTCACCGTTGAGTCCGAGTGTTGCGATCGAATCCAGAAAACATGCTGCCAGACGACCGAGTCCACCATTTCCGAGTGACGGCTCTGCCTCGAGCTCCTCGATGGCAGCAAGTGATTTGCCACACTTTTCCAATTCTGTCTTTACTTCATCATACAGACCAAGGTTGATCAGGTTGTTGGATAACAGCTTGCCGATCAAAAATTCCGCAGAGATATAATACAGCTTCTTTTTGCCCTCGTTGCTCTCCTTCTCCTTTGCGGCTTCCTTCACGTACTCTAACAGTGCCACGTAGATCTCCTCGTTGGTGCACTGATCCATAAAACGTCCAAATCTCTTTTTTACATATTCATTGACTGTCATAGTTTTGCTCCTTTTTGTTTCTTTTTAAAAGTGCGATCTTTTTTAACTGTATGTAGTATATCTGTTTTTTATCAGAAAATGCTTGCAGTATTCTGCGAAAACATAGTACAATCCTATCATATAATAATTTTTCACACGAGAGAGGCAGCTACTATGAATATACCGGA
Source organism: uncultured Eubacterium sp. (assembly GCA_934320655.1). Lineage (GTDB taxonomy): Bacteria > Bacillota > Clostridia > Lachnospirales > Lachnospiraceae > W0P33-017. Next base: position 4,499 of record CAKRFN010000015.1, on the reverse strand, counting down.
ATACGAATCCTATCACGAAAAGAAAAATCATTTTGACGCAGACTTTCCATATAATACCTATCTGTGCTCCATTCCGCTCGATTTCATGCAGGTGCCGCTCCACTGGCACGACGAGGTCGAATTTATCTATATTAAAAAAGGACACGGCATGATCTGTGTCGATTTGAACGAATACCGTGTGACCGCCGGAGATATTGTGCTGATCCTGCCCGGTCAGCTCCATGAGATCCACGGCATTGACGCAGAGGTGATGGAGTACGAAAATATCATTTTCCATCCGAGCCTGCTCGAATCCTCCGGCGCAGATGCAAGTTTTCTGCTCTTTTTACAGCCGCTTTTTTCGCTGCAATTTGCATGTCCGACCGTGCTTCGCGCTACGGACAGCGCTTATGCGACTGTGCGCGGCTGCCTTGATAAAAATGATAATATCTGTTCCTATTTTCCTGCTGGCTATCCGCTGGCGATCAAAGGGAATCTGTTTGTTTTGTTTTTTGCACTGTATACGAGCCACTGTGAGAAACAGCGCAGCGGTGCGTCGCAAAAAAACATTGAAAAGCTGAAATCCGTGATCAAGTATGTGGAGCTGAATTACGCCTCACCGATGAGCATTGCGCAGATGGCGGATCTCTCCGGATTTTCCGAATCCCATTTTATGAAATTCTTTAAGCATACGATGGGGACATCTTTTACCGCATACCTCAACTCGTACCGCCTGACGATCGCCGCCCGCCTGCTGCTGCAGTCTGATGCCACGATCCTGTCAGTTGCGACGGATGTCGGCTTTGACAATCTCTCCTATTTTAACCGTGCATTCAAAAAACAATACGGCAAAACGCCCAGCGCCTACCGCCGCAGCATGTAATTTTTGTATTTTTCAGCCTATTCTGCTGGTGCATGCAAAACTCTTTTTACAATTTGTCAAAACAATGAAAACAGATGCTTTTATGTGTCAGCTTTGCTATACAGTGACCGGATTTTGTATAGCAACATTTTCCAGAGAAAGTGTTATGATCTTTTCAGATCAAAAAAGAGTAACACACAAAACTCAATCAAATGAATTATGGAGGAAAACAACTATGAAAAACTACAAGAAAATTTTATGTGGCGCACTTGCCGCAGCAATGGTACTGACAACCGCAGCCGTTCCTGCATCCGCAGCAGCAAAGCCTGCACTGAGCCAGACAAAGCTCGCCTTAAACGTCGGCGAAAGCGCAACATTGACTGTAAAGAATGCTGGCAAGGATAAGATCACATGGGCAAGCAAGAAAGCCGCTGTCGCTTCTGTATCCAAGAAGGGTAAAGTAACCGCAAAATCAGCCGGAAAGACAGTTGTGAGCGCTACTTTAAAGAAAGCCGGAAAGACATTAAAATGTAACGTAACCGTAAAGGCTGCTCAGGAAGAGACAAAGGCTCAGGATATTACCAAGATGCTCGCAGGCAAGACCTATAAGGGAACTGCTGAGGCAATGGGAACCACGATGGATGCTTTACTGTTAAGCTTTGATGCTGAGGGTAATGTAACTGGTAAAATGTTAGATACAGAGACAATGGGTATGAAGGACGTTGCCGGTACTTACACCGCTACTCTTGAAGGAAAAACCGTTACCATCACAGTCAAGGGTGCTGACGGCTCTACCGTTACCGAGACTTTAACTGTTGAGTCAGAGGACTTCTCTAAATTATCCGCTACCAAAAACGTAATGGGTATGGATATCCCTGTTACAGTTGTAGAGGTAACTGAATAATTGATCTGGACGATCCGTCGATTATTGATAGACGACAGCGAGGAGCAGACGTTTTGGTCTGCTCCTCTTTTATGCCCTTTTTTATGCCCTGATCATGTATCACATTCCTGTCCACTTGCATATACTATGACTGGAGGTGATAATGTGATCGCTTGGCTGATCTACTGGTTTCAACAATTTAGAAATGCTGTTTCCCATAAACACAGCCCGAAAGGCTAATTTTTCAGACGTTCTTTCAAAAATACCCAATATCCCGATTGCGTCCTGCCCCAGAGCCCGGAGCCGACCGTCTCGAAATCTGTCAGCACAAAGGTCTTTCCATGCCTGATCATCGCATAGCCTTTCGCATTCCTGCATTTTTTGAGCATGGATTTTGGCAGATCTCCATAAGCAGCCTTCTGCCCTCCCGGTGTCATGCGCAAATAGGAGGCTTCGGTGATCCGGTAGGTACGCCCGACCTCATAACCGGCAATACGCGCCTTGAAACCGTTCCATTTTGCCGCATCCATCAGATACGCTGGACAGTGCTTGCCATTGACATCAAAATGCCGGATCACATGACCAATATCAATCTCGTACTGCCTCATCTTTCGTCGGATCAGATCGATCGCGTTCTCGATCGTCGCCTCTGACGCTCTGATCACACCATCCCTGCGCATATCACACAGCTCGATGTTGAGCGTATTGTGGTTCGTCGCGATTCCATACAGCTTCCCTCCACCGGTTTTTTCGTGATCCGTGTACAAATTCCCACCGACCGAATACGCGACATAATCGTCCGGAACCGACTGCGTGATCGAGTCATCGTCCACAAAATAGTGCGCGGATGCTTTGACGATATGATTGTGAAAATAATTGGCATTGCTTTCATCGCTGTCCCCATCATTTGCAGTGTAATGAATCAGAATGTATTTAATGTCCTTCGTGTCCCGCTGCCCGCCATAGTTACCGCGTGCAGACAGGTTCTTTTTCATGACATATGCCAATCCTATTCTTCCTCCTTTACCTCCGGAATGCCTGCGACCGATGTCAGCAGGGACACGAGCCCTGCCAGCGCTGTCGCCGATACGACCAGCTTCTAGTCAACCGCCGCTACCACCGCAGCCGCCCCGATCGTGGCGATCGCTGTCTGTGCCATCGTTTTAATCGCCCGGATTCCCGCCGCTTTCAACCACTTTTTTGTACACACACTTGGTTTTAATACACAATTTTTCAGCATATCGGATTCCTCCCATTTAAGCTTTTTTCTATCATACTGTACAACCGCAACAAACGTTCCGTTGGGAGCTGCACCATCGTATATTCATTGTATGTTGGACAGCTGCGACGGGTTCCTGCCGGATGGAGAAAATCAGGGATATATGTATGCGGGTTGGGGAAATTTTTAGCTCTAAAAGCAGAATTGACAAGGGAGTCTTTTGTACCATATACTTATCTGGGAAGCCGAGGAACGGTTGCTAATATGCTATGCTGTTGCTTTTTTCAAATAACCATTTGTACTTTGATAATATCATACACTTACCCAGAGAACCGAAGGGGCGATATGTCAGCTGCCGGAATACAAATGAAGGGAGCTGGTGCCAATGGTTACATACAGTGATCTATTCACTTTTGTGATAATGCTTTGCGCTGTTATTACTCTTGTTATTAACATCAAACGTAAAAATAGCGCCCTCGGTCTGGTAAACTAAGGCGCTACTTTTTGTAACAAATTTTTTTACCGGCGGCTAGGCTACATCTAGCTTTCGGTTCTCTTGTTAAGTGTATTATATGCCACACAGACATTTTTGTCAAATAAAACCGCCCTGATACTACCAACACCAGAGCAAGTACCTTGACAATATCATACACTTACCCAGACAGCTGGGGGACGTGCTCTCATCTGATCCGAGTCTTACGGAAAGGATGATTATTACGGTTTCATGGAATGTATTGTTTTTTGTCCATAGGTATGCCTCCTAAATGATATATTTTCATTTTAGCATACTTATCTCAATATTATGTACCATGACAATATAATACACTTACCCGGGAAGCCGAGGAACGGTTGCATCTACTCCGAGCCTGTGAAGGAGGAATGATGCCGATGGTTACATATTCTGATCTATTCACGTTTGTGATAATGATATGTGCTATTGTTACACTAGTTTGTAATTTCAGACATAAAAAATAACCGTCCTGCTCCTGGTAAGAACTGACGGTTATTTAAACTTGTTGATTCGCCGGAGTAGATAGCTCACACCTATCTATCGGCTTTCCTGTTAAGTGTATTATATGCCACACTGACATTTTTGTCAAATACCATCAAAGAAATATTATCAGTTGTTTCCAAAACGGAAATAACTTACATTTTTTAATATTATACCATAATTTTGCAAAGGAGAATCATATGGACGAAAAAGAGTTTTTCGACAAATTATCTGCATTGCAAGAACGCGTTCTTTCCAATGCATTATCCGAAGATGAAGAAACCAATTATACAGAATCCTTATTTGAATCGATCCGTCACGTTAATGAATACGGACAAGAGTTTTGGTACGCGCGAGAATTGCAAGTTGCTCTTGAATATAAACGATGGGACAAATTTAAAAATTGTACATTAGTCAATGATGTGACACCATGTTTTTAAAATAAAAAGAACGATGGAATACTATAGGTATATCACCTGATACAAATGATTATGTTTCCAGTTCATGACGTTTTTCCAGTGGCGATTTCCAGCCCAGTATCTGCATAGGTATGTTGTTTGAACGA
>CAKRFN010000014.1 GCA_934320655.1 uncultured Eubacterium sp. | reverse complement strand
AAATCATGCTATGCACAATTCTGTTTCTATTTTGGTTCAAGATTGCGAACGAGCATCGCGAGTTTCGCAATTACCTACTTTTTATCGGCTAATCCATTAAGTACACTCACAAATTCATCCAGCAACTGTACTTCATCTAAAAGGAAGTAGTATTTTTCATTGTCTTGAATCTGTTCCTTTGCCCAGGGATAAAAGATTTTCGGGTCTCGATATTCTATATTATCAAATAAATCAAACGCCATTTCAATAATGTGTTTTTCATCCACTCCATTTTCAAGCAGATGATTTTTAAACAGGATTCGCAATAAATATGACTTTCCACATCTTCTTATTCCTGTTACAATTTTTATCAGACCATTTCCTTCACGCTTTATAAGTTGTTCTAAATAATAATCTCTTTTTATCTCTTTTACCATAATGCTTTCTCCTAAAAGATATTTTGGTTAGTATATCCCTAAATATCTTTTATTATACCCAACAACATTATATTATTCAATCACCTACAAGATATTTTTGGCAATTTTTACCCAAATATCTTTTGGACTATTTTATAGTCATCAATGGAAAACATTTTGTCAACATAGCCATCCGCTTCCTCCGGATTCAATTCCTTCATAATGGCTCTTAAATAGTCTGCCAATGTTCTTTCTGAGCAGAGATAGTTGTGAGATTTCATCAAATCCAAAATTTCCGGTTGAGTAATAACTGTGCATTCATCCGTCTCTCTCTGCAATATTCTCATAATATCAAGTATTCGTCCCACAAAATCGAAATTGTGCTCTACTTTTTTTCTCTCTGCCATATATCTCCCCCTAGAATCTCCATCAATAATTTAATTATAACATGGCAAACCAGAAATATATTTCCAGTTTCATCCTTTTTTAGGATTTTCTTTTCTATTGCGAAATTACCACATTCCCAATCATACATATTTCTTCTTTTCTGGCATTTGTACATTCAACAGATCCTGCTGGCATAATTATTTTTCCTCTTAATGAATATTTGAAATGATAGCTCCCATACGACTTACTTTTTCTCGTCCAACAGCATGACTCCTTCTGCCGGATTGTGATCAATGGCTCCCACAATTCTGTGCGGCACATAGGGTTCTTCCAGATACGCAATATCGTCTGCTGTCAATTTTACATCGAGTGCCTTTGCTGCATCTTCCAGATGCGTTGCTTTGGTCGCACCGATAATCGGAGAACTGACACCTTTTGCCCAATGCCATGCCAGTGCAATCTGCTGCATTTTCACGCCGTATTTTATTGCAAGCTCATACACCCGTTTCACAATGACCATGTCCTGTTCTTCGGTACGGTCATATTTTCCCATTGCGACCCGGTCTGTCCTGCTGCGCAAGGTATCCGTATTCCACTCCGGTCTGGTAAGATGTCCCGCCGCGAGCGGACTGTATGGCATCAGTGATACTCCCATCTGTTTACAAATAGGAATCAGTTCTCTCTCATCTTCACGATAAAGAAGGTTATAATGGTTTTCCATTGCCTCAAACTGCGCCCATCCATGTTGCTTTGCCACAAGCTGCATATTATAGAACTGATAGCCATACATTGCCGAAGCGCCAATCGCACGTACTTTTCCTGCTTTCACTAAATCATTCAGTGCCTCCATGGTCTCCTCGACCGGTGTCTCATAATCGAACCGGTGAATGATGTACAGATCCAGATAGTCCGTACCAAGCCGCCTGAGTGTCCCATCAATCTCTCTGTGAATTGCTTCTGCTGACAATCTGCCCGGATTAAAATATACCTTGGACGCAATTACTACCTGATCACGCGCAATATTGTTTTTCAATGCACGCCCTAAATACGCTTCGCTGGTTCCAGCAGAATACCCATTCGCTGTATCAAAAAAATTGATGCCTAAGGAAAGCGCATCCTTTACTACTTTTTCCGTCTCGGTTTCATCCAACGTCCAGTCGTGCATGGTTCCGGCTTTCCCGAAGCTCATACAGCCTACACAGACTGCCGCTCCTTTGCAACAGATAACATCTTACATCCAATTACCGTCAGCTTCCAGCAGCTTCTTCACCAGCGTATCTTTGAGAACAGTAAAAGCCGGAATAAAGCCATCACGTATCAGCACTATCAGTTCATCTACTTCATCTTCATTATATATATGAACAGAAGTATTTATCTTCTTTAACATGAGCAGCCATATTTCAGGATCATTGATAAATCCGACTTTATAAGCAAGCTGCAAAATTTCGCGCGGAGATCCGGTAGCTGCTTCTGCCACACTATGCATTCTCATAATTTCCTGTAATGCTTTCCACGCCAGTTCAAAAGTAAGATTAAATTGTCTGATAATTCCTGTGCGGTATATATCATTTGTTTCAGCCATCTTAAAATCAGCATTTGCCAATATCGCCAGACGATTTGTAAAGATTTAACCCTGAATTTGACCCATTTCATGTAAACGCACCAAAAGCAGATGCCATGAAAAGCAGGGAGACAGGAACAGGTGACCTAGCATCCTCAATCAGGCAGAAATCCAGACGGTGCGCAATCGCACGGAGCCGTAGCGGTGCATGGGGATGCGCTTCAGATCGGATTTCTTATTTTTTTATATTTTTTGTGGAAATTCTATTGATTTTTTATGGAAATTCTATTGACAACAATGGTATAATGTTCCTTGCGGGTAAATACCGCAATCACCTAACCATAGGTACAAAAGGAAAGGAGGATTCCAATGAAGAAGCTGGAGGACTATGTCAGAACGATCCCGGACTTTCCGGAGCCCGGCATTATGTTTCGTGACGTTACCAGTATTTTGCAGGATGCGGACGGTTTTCAGTTAGCGATCAATTCCCTGCTGGAGCTCGTCAAGGATGTTCCCTGCGATGTCATTGCCGGCACCGAGTCGCGCGGATTTATCTTCGGCGCTCCGCTCGCCTACGCAATGAAAAAGCCGTTTGCGCTCATCCGTAAAAAGGGAAAACTGCCCTGCAAAACCGTTTCTACGTCCTATGAGCTGGAATATGGTTCTGCGGAGATCGAAATGCACGCAGATGCCATTACTCCCGGTCAAAAAGTCATTCTGGTCGACGATCTGATCGCTACCGGCGGTACGATCGAGGCTGCTGCAAGACTGGTTGAGCAGCTTGGCGGCGAGGTGGTCAAAATCGTATTTCTCATGGAGCTCGCCGGACTTCACGGCAGGGACAAGCTGGCGAAATACGATGTCGCTTCTGTCATTTCCTACGAAGGAAAATAGGAGGCGCGCCGATGACGATTGCGTCATCCCCGCAAACAAGTAACCCAAGAGGAGAATTTCACACAGAAAGGAAATGTTACTATCATGGAACGTTTTTTCAAACTGAAGGAAAACAACACAGATGTACGTACCGAGGTCATCGGTGGTATCACAACATTCATGACAATGGCGTACATTCTGGCAGTCAATCCGTCAATGTTATCAGTAGCCGGTATTGATCCTACTGCTGCACTGATCGCTACCTGTCTGGCATCCTTTGTCGGAACAATGTGCATGGCACTCATGGCAAATTATCCGTTTGCACTGGCACCCGGTATGGGTCTGAATGCCTACTTTGCATACACCGTATGTATCGGTATGGGATATGACTGGAGAATCGCACTCGCCGCAGTTGCTGCAGAGGGTGTTGTATTTATCGTCCTGTCACTGACCAACGTCCGCGAGGCGATCTTTAATGCGATTCCCGCCACACTGAAAAAAGGTGTGACTGCCGGTATCGGTCTGTTCATCGCATTTATCGGTTTACAGGGTGCAAAGATCGTTGTCAACAGCGATTCTACACTTCTTACTTATGTAAACTTCCGCGCAAACTTCCACACAGAAGGTATCTGCGCAATCCTTGCACTGATCGGATTATTCATCATCATCGTATTACATATCAAAGGTGTAAAGGCTGCCATCCTGATCGGTATTATCGCTACATGGGTGCTGGGTATGCTGGCACAGGCTATCGGACTGTATCAGGTAACACCCGATGCAGGTTTCTATTCCCTGTATCCTTCCTTCGGTATCACAGATTTCTCAAAATTCGGAGAGACTTTCGGACAGGTATTCAAGGCGGATTTCTCAGGTGTAAGCATCACAAACTTCATCGTTGTGCTGTTTGCATTCCTCTTTGTAGATATCTTTGATACAATCGGAACACTGGTCGGTGTCGCTACAAAGGCAGATATGCTGGACAAAGACGGTAAGCTCCCGCGCATCAAGCCCGCTCTGCTGGCTGACGCGATCGCTACACTCGTTGGTGCAATTTTCGGTACATCTACAACCACAACTTTCGTAGAGAGCTCCGCAGGTGTAGGTGCAGGCGCAAGAACTGGTCTGTCTTCTGTTGTCACAGGTCTCCTGTTCCTGCTCGCCATCTTCTTTGCACCGATCTTCACAGCTGTTCCCGGATTTGCAACCGCTCCGGCACTGATCTTCGTTGGATTCCTTATGGTAACTGCGATCGTTGACGTTGACTTTAACGATCTGTCCGAGGCGATTCCCGCATATCTGTGTCTGCTGTCCATGCCTTTGATGTACAGCATCTCAGAGGGTATCTCAATCGGCGTTATCTCTTACGTGATCATCAACGTTTGCTGCGGCAAGGCAAAGAAGATCACTCCGTTAATGTATATTTTGACACTTCTGTTTATTGCAAAATACGTGTTCCTGTAAAACATACAGCTAACGATAAAATGCCCTGCGATCTGAAATGTATCGCAGGGCATTATTTTTTAATTCTATATTCTAAATATGGCGGAAATGCATGGCTCAGCGATCCGCATGATCCACATAATCTCTGACCTGATCCAGAACCATCTGCATCAGGCGTTTTCTCGCCTCGACACTCGCCCATGCGATATGCGGTGTGATGATCAGTCTGCGGCTGTCCGTGATCTGTAACAGCGGATGATCTGCCGCGATCGGCTCCTCGCAGAGCACATCGAGTCCTGCCGCTGCGATCACACCATCCTGCAGTGCCTCATACAGATCCTGCTCAACGACGATCGGACCTCTGCCGAGATTTAAAAAGATGCAGGAGGATTTCATTTTTGCAAAAGCCTCCCGATCCATCAGCCCCTGCGTATACTCATTGAGCGGCGCGTGTACGGAAATAATGTCGGATGTCGCCAGCAGCGTATCAAAATCGACCTGCTCGTAGCCCTCCTGTGCCGCTGCGCCGGACGCGGAATAATAAATCACATGCGCACCGAAAGCGCCTGCAATCTGTGCGACCCGTCTGCCGATCGCGCCCAGACCGATGATACCCCATGTTTTTCCGGAAAGTTCGGTAAATGCTTCATCAAAATGCGTGAAGATCGGACTCTGTGCATAATCTCCACTCTTTACATAGTCATCATAATAGCGCAGCTTTTCCATTAAATAAAACAGTAATGCAAACGTATGCTGTGCCACGGTCTCCGTCGAATACCCGGCTACGTTATGCCATTTAATCCCACGCTGATCCAGATACTCTTTATCCAGATTGTTCGTTCCGGTTGCCGTCACACAGACCAGCTTCAGATGGTCTGCCGCACCGATCGTCTGCTCATTGACCGGTACTTTATTTACAATGATCACCTCTGCATCCCCGATGCGCTCCGGCACTTGTTCAGGCGCAGAATATTCATACCGCACGACCTCTCCCAATGCTTCAAAACCTGACAGATCAACATCTGTACCTACTGTCTGCGCATCTAAAAATACGATTTTCATGCTCTGTTCCTCCTGTTGGTACTCCCTAATTTCTTCTGCGCTCGATCCCCATCTCCAGATAATAACGGGTCTTATCATCATACATCTTCCACTCTGCATCCGTCAGCAGCGGATCGAGATCCTCCGGTGTCTGTGGCTGCCAGGTAGCCCCGACCGCCAGCACTACCTGCCGTTTTTTCGCATTTTCACGCAATTTTTCTACCGACTGCACAAAATCGTCTTGCTTCACACCCGAACATACTGCCAGCAGTTCATCACCGCCGATACGGAATAATGCGTCCTCCGAAAATGTATCCCGCAGACTGTCTGCCGCGTTGCGGATCAGACGGTCACCTGCGCGGTGTCCCTGCTCGTCATTCACCTTTTTCAATCCGGTAATGTCAGCATAGACCACACCGATGCTGTTCCCGTGATCCAGTTTTTCCACATATTTCTCATAGGCAAAGCGGTTGCCAAGCTTTGTGAGCTGATCATGATAGCTCATTTCCTGCAGCTGCCGTACCAGATTCCGCTGTTTGATCGTCGACACCAGAAAATGTCCCATGATCTGCAGCATATCTGCCGTGTATTCAAACGACAGATCATGTCCCGGATTGTCAACACCGTAAAAAGCAATGACCCGTCCATCATCATAGAGCGGTACAACAACGAGTGAATGAATGTCCTGACGCTTCAGGTTCTTATACTGCAGCGGGTCACTCTCTTTGATATCATCCAGATCGCGGATCACGATGTGGCGGTTCTCAGAAAAGCTGTCATACCAGTGTGCACATACCTCAGGCGGCACATCCTGCAACAGATCCTTGACCGGTATGACACCCTCTGCGACCCATTCGTAAGTATTGTCATCACCACCGGTTTCATTTTTTTCAAATATATAGGTGCGCTCACCATTTAAAAATTTTCCTAAATATTCCAATATAATATCTATCGATCCATCCGGAGTAGGCGCAGCCAATGCCACCCTCAGCCCCTGATTCACATGCGCTTCCATGCTCTCATAGGTTCGGATAACACCGCTCTGATGATCATCCTGATAGTTTTCGTTTCTTTCGTTTTCAACCATGCGAGATTTCCTCCTGCGTGAATTTATTCTATCATTTTATCACACTCCGATAGGTAGTACAACACATCTTGTGTCCGAATATTTATAAAATTTTTGTGTTTTTAATCATTTCTACAGGTAATTGGTAATTGCGAAACTATTTATAGTGTTTTGAGGCATGTGGGCACAATGTTTTTTATTTGCAGCTCGCGCTGCATCTATAACAGATGGCAAGCTTGTGCTCACATGCCTCGAAACACTACATAAATAGTTTTACAATGACCTAACCTATACAAAAAGGAGATGCATCCCTGCGGATACACCTCCTGTCTGATCGTGCGAAAACACTCTATTTACCTGCCCTGATATGCCTGATACACAAGCGTCACAAGCTGCGCGCGTGTATACCCGCTGACATGCGGCGCACTTGCGCGTCCGCCGCTACGGTTTGTCGCACCACCCGCGATTGCCCGCGCCAGCTCCTGTGCATAATAGCTGCTGATGCGCGCATTTTCGATCGCTGACGCACTGTCGCCCAGCTTCTGCATTGCCTGCCGCAGAAATGCCAGACTCTGCGTGTAGGTGCAGACCGCATCCGCTCTGAATCTGCCTTCATCGGTATCGGCGATCGTCTGAATGAGATCATTTTCAAGCGCCCACCTGACTGCCTCATAATAAGCCGCATCGTTCAGTACATCATAGAAGTAGTTCAATACCGCATTGTCCTCCATGAATGTCACCTTGATCTCTACCTTGCCCGCAGGCATGACAAACGTATAGTTTCCGTCACCTTTATCAGTCAGCGCGATCTCCTTGCCGTTCTGATCCGTGACGGTAAGCGTTTCCAGCACATATCCGCTGTCCGGTGTGACAGTCACTGTCACCGTATCACCGCTCGCTGCATTACTTGGATTGACCGTTGTATTTCCGTTCGCAGCCTTGCCGACACTGACAGCATAGCTGGCATTACCGGTACTGCCGCCGCCAGCACTTCCACCTCCGGTACTACCACCGCCGGTCGTTCCGCCTCCGGTGTTTCCGCCTTCTCCGGTATTGCCACCGCTCTCACCCTCACCGGGTGTGGGCGTGGGTGTAGGTGTGGGTACTGCATTCTGCTTCCACCCCGCATAGAGTGTGAGGTTATCCGTGACTTCTGTCTGAAAATCATAAGCAATCGTACCGTCGGCATCCGTATACCAGCCTTCAAAGGTATAGCCCTCCCTCTGCGGAGCTGTGGCAGGTGCAGCCGCCTTCTGCCCCGTGGTCACCGCCTGTCTGTAATACGGATCGCTATTGTATCCATCCATAAATGTCACCGTATATGCACCAGTGCCGCCCACCGAACCACTGCCGGTAATCGTGCCTCCCTGAATCTCGCCGGTGACTGTGGTGGTTTTTCCATTGATTGTTAATGATACCTCCAGATTCTCCACGCTGCCTGCAAAAGTACCGCCTTCAATGATACCTTTATTTACGACCTTTTCATAAAACATGCCGTCCGTAATTTTGCCCTGTCTCGGCTCATTGTTCCCCGTCTCAGGATTGTAAACTTCCCCTACCTGGTTGTATACCGTTCCGTGAAACGTACCACCACCGATGGTACCATCTTCCATGTTTGCCATTTTATCACAATAGACACCACCACTGATCTGACCATAGTTTACCGCCGCACCGTTAAAGCAGGTGCCTCCATTCGGTGTGTCTGCCTGAATCACACCGCCAGCGTTATATACCGCCGCTCCATGAAAAGCCGAACAGTCGTCGCTGATCTTGCCTCCATTGGCTGTCATCTCGCCCTCGGAAGCAAGATATACACCTCCCCCCTGAGCTACCCCAACACTATTATTATCGAACCCACTGTTCTCAATCGTACCACCGTTCATAATAAACCTGCCAGTCTTACTTTTATTCTCACAGGCATACACACCGGCTCCCTGATACGTTCCGCTATAGGAATTATAGACCCGAATCACACAGTCCCTGATCCGCGCGCCGTCATTCATGATAAATGTACCCCCGCCGATGTACACACCGGCTCCCTGACGCTCCGTGGTCTTCTGGTTGCACACACAGCCGATGATCTGTGCACTACCATCCATCGTAAATGTACCGCAGCTCACATACACACCGGCTCCCTGATCCGAACTACAGCCGACAATACTGCCTCCAAGCATCGTAAAGGAAGCATCCGTTATACTACCGTCGCTGGCGATTGCATCCACGATCACACCACCGCCACTGGGAGCATCGACTGAATTCGTACCGCCTTTTCCACCTGTGATAATACCTCCACTGACGATCTTGCCAGCCGTTTCATTCTGATCCCAAGACCACAGATCGTCCGAATCTACCGTAAAATGATGCGGCGTGTCCGGTGCACTGTCCTGCACGGTCAGCTTCCCATTCACTAAAATAACCGCACCATCCTTGTCACTCGTCCGGCTCAGCACCTTGCCATTTAAGTCGAGTGTGACAGACTGCCCATTCGGAATCACGAGCCTGCTCGTAAGCGCAATGTTATCAGCCAGTCTGACCTGCGCATTGTCTGCGATTGCAGCGTTCAACTCTGTCTCGTTCTTAACATCTGTCACTGTCTGCCCGTCATCCGCCTGCGCCACTACCGGGTACAAACCGAGGCAGAACACAAGAATCATGAAAATGCCCCAAAATTTCTTTTTCATATGAATCCCCTCCTAAAAAAGTGTTATTTTCCGTTTGCGTCCGATACAAGCTCCGCAAATCCTTCCTCCGCCTGCTGCACTGTCCTTCGGATCATGTCCGCCGCCATTTCATGCAGATCCATCTGCAGTACTGCCGCAGTGACCGCCTCCCGCTGTTGCGGCGGAATATTGTAGAGTTTGAGCGCACAGTCTAAAAACCGGCGGATCTTTGCCTCCATCGTAAAATACAGATCACAGGGCACCGACATAAACCCGCGCATCATACCCGCCGATGCGATCTCCATCTCATAGAAATCCTTCGCCTGTGCGTCCGGCACATACGCGCCAAAAATCTGCGCCAGCCGTGCCGCCGTGCTCTGATAAATATATGCGGCTGTGGTCGGAAGCGAATAGCTCATCACATACAGCTCCCGCAGCGGCTCAGTCAGCTCCGCGATATGGAGCTGCAAGGCAGTCTCCACAGCATACAGAAACACGGGATCATCCGTACCATGCTGCTCCGCCAACCGGAACTGCCCGCCGAACATCCGCCGCACCAGCTCCAGCAGCAGTCCCTCCTTACTGGGGAACACATGAAAAAATGAACTCTGCCCCATACCTGCTGCCTTTGAAATCTCTCCGGTCGTCGTCTTTGTATATCCTTTTTCCAGAAACAGTGCCACGGCTGCGCGCAGCATTTTCTGCTGTGTCAGCAGCCCGCTCGGCTGCTTTCCTCTCAATGGCAATGACTTCACGCTCCTTTTTTGAAACTATAATTAGAATTGTACTTGCGATTACACTTCTATAATAGCAGAGGATTTTTATTTTTGCAACATCCATGCGGAACATTTTTATGTGACAGGAATTTGCTATCACATGAAAAAAGACACCTGATCGGTTTCAGATGTCTTTGATGGTTACTATATAATAGTACTATATAATATACGAAAACGTTTCCTGTTCGTTATACACACGAACCATATCGGTCAGTGTCATGCCGTCTAACACATGGTCGACCGCACTGTCAACCGCCTGTCCGAGATCCTGAATGACGATGTTCATCGCTTTATTGCTCTCGCTCGTCTGATCCAGATCGATCTCCACGGCATTTTTCTGACCTTCGATCGTGTCTAAGATCTCACCGACCGTATAGTCCCTGCCATCCTTTGCCAGATAATAACCGCCGTGGCTGCCCCGAATAACCTTCACCGCACCCGCCTGACGCAGCTTTGCAGCGACCTGTTCGAGATATTTTTCCGACAAATCATAGGTTTTGGCGACCTGCTTTACCGTTATAGTCTCGCCCTCATGAAGTGCCAGATCGATCATAAAAAACAATGCATACTGACCTTTCTTTGTAATACGCATGATAAATAGGTCTCCTTTCCTGTCTAAATGACTGTATTTCGATCCTGTTCCAATAAATCCTGTTCCAGAGAAGATACTGCGACCGCTCCGTCGGCAACCGCGGTCACGACCTGCCGAAGCTGCTTCGTGCGGATGTCCCCGACCGCATAGATGCCGGGCACGCTCGTTCTGCAATCCTCTCCGGCAATGATATATCCTGCATCATCGAGTGCGACCAGCCCCTGTACGAGCGCATTCTGCGGCTCCATGCCGACTGCGATAAACACGCCGGACACCGCAAGCTCCCTCGCAGTACTGCTCTTTCTATCCGCTACGGTGATCTGCTCGACCATGCCGGATCCTGTGATCTGCGTGATCTCGCTGCTGCCTAAAAACTCGATATTTTCCGCGTCAAATACGCGCTGCTGCAACAGCTTTGCCCCGCGCAGCTCATCCCTGCGGTGGATCAGATATACCTTTTCACACAGCTTCGACAGATACAGCGCATCCTCAAGTGCGACATCGCCGCCACCGACGACCGCGACTGTCCGGTTTCTGAAAAAAGCACCGTCACAGGTCGCACAGTAAGAGACTCCCGCGCCGGAAAATTCGCTCTCTCCCGACACGCCAAGTGGCTTGTGATTCGCTCCGGTCGCTAAAATGACTGCCTTTGCCGTGAGCACTTCACCACCCTCGAGATGTATCTCCTTGTGATCTCCGCTGTCTGTGATCTGCGTGACCTCCGCCTCTAAAAACGGCACACCGAGCTGATCCGCATGATCCTTAAAACGCATCGCCAGATCATACCCGTTCTCTCCGTACAGCCCCAGATAGTTGTCTACCTGTTCGGTTGTCACGATCTGTCCGCCGCTAAAGCCTTTTTCGATCACGACCTGATCGAGCATCGCGCGCTGCGCATATACCGCGGCGGACAAGCCCGCCGGACCGCTGCCGATAATGATCAGATCCTTCATTTTGTCTGCCATAGTTCCCTCCATTTTGCCTCATTACTCATAATTTTTATTAGGTTCTCCGGTTTCATGCCGGTGTATGCACCATCGGAAGGAACTTCAGCGATCAGCCGATGATCAGTTCTTCCTTTGTCACATTTTTTTCTTCATCGATCACAAATGCATTGAGCACCGGATGCTCCGCATCCATCAGTGAGAGGATCAGATAATTCACCTTGGAATCATAGGCGAGCCGTTTGTCCTCCTCGGAAGGTCTTGACGGTGATTCGGGATGCGAATGGAAGTTGCCGAGCAGCACATATCCGTTTGCGCGCATATCCTTGACTGCCGCGAGCTGCTCCTTCGGATCCATCGAAAAATGCTCGTTACTCTGATCGAGGTTCGTGAGCAGATAGACCTTTTTGATCTCCTTTTTGTCGCCGTCCTTTGTGCCTCCGATCAGACCGCAGGACTCATTCGGAAGCCCCTCTTTGCAATGTGTCAATATCTTCTCATAATCTTCCTGTGATAAATATAACATAGTTTCCTACTTTCTGTCATATGCGACCTGTTGGTCATCAACGTTCCTACTTTCCGTCACACTCGGCCTGCTCGTAATCGATCAGCTCCGTAATCGTCGGATGTGAGCCGCAGACTGCGCAGCCATCCGTATGCTTCGGCAGCTTGATCGTATGGAATTCCATCTTTAATGCATCAAAAGTCAGCAGCTTGCCTGTGAGCAGATCGCCGACTCCGATCAGGTATTTGATCGCTTCCATCGCCTGGAGACTGCCGATCACACCGCCCATTGCTCCGATGACACCCGCCTGCTTACAGGTCGGTACAGCATCCTTCGGCGGCGGATTTTTGAATACACAGCGATAGCACGGACCCTCCCCGGGCACATAGGTCATGAGCTGACCCTTGAAACGGATGATACCCGCATGTGAAAACGGCTTTTTCGCCATGACGCACGCATCGTTGATTAAGAATTTTGCCGGAAAATTATCGGTTCCGTCGATGATAAAATCGTAGTCCGCGATCAGATCCATAATATTTTCCGAGGTCACAAACTCGCGGTAGGTATTGACTGTGACATCCGGATTCATCGCATTCATCGTCTCTTTGGCTGATTTTACCTTTGCCTTGCCGACATCTGCGGTTCCGTGGATGATCTGTCTCTGTAGATTGGACAGATCGACCTCATCCGCATCGACAATGCCGATCGTACCCACACCTGCGGCTGCTAAATACATCGCAGCCGGAGCGCCGAGTCCGCCCGCACCAATGATCAGCACCTTGCCGTTTAAGAGCTTTTTCTGTCCTTTGACGCCGACCTCCTGCAAGATAATATGGCGGGAGTAGCGTTCCATCTGTTCATTCGTAAATGCCATTAAAACGCACCTCCTCCCATGAAATAGAGAAACTCGATACTGTCATTTTCCTTGATCTGTGTCGTTGCGAAATCATCGCTCTCCACGAAATCATCATTGACGGTCACTGTCACGTAATCGGGATTTTCTACCTTTTCATCCACGATCAACTGTGCGATTGTCGTTCCCTCTTTGATCTCCTTTTTTACACCTGCGACTGTTACTAACATATTCATTTCCTCCTGATTTTGTCTTTCCTGCCTGTGATATGATTTATCCTAATACTTCCTTTACGATCGCTTCCAGCTCCGGACGCTTGATGAGTCCGCGCACGCGCCGTACCTCTGCACCGTCCTTAAAAATAAGGATGGTCGGCGATGCCGCCACTTCATATTTCTGTGCCAGATCCGCGTCAAAATTCACATTGATCTTGACGACCTTTAACTGATCCTCATAGTCATCCTCGATCCCTCCTAAGATCGGCGATAACTGTTTACACGGAATGCAGCTGTCCGAATAAAATTCTGCCAGCACCGGTAACTTTTCATCCAAAACCTCTGCCTGAAAGTCCGCTCCGCTCACTCTCTTTGCCATTGATCCGCCCTCCTGTGATTTCTGATCTGTGATTTCTGATCCGTTATTCCTCGACCTTTTTTACAATCAGATCATAGGTTCCGTTCTCGTTGTCGATCAGCTTTAAGATCTGCTGTCCCTCTTCCTTGAAGCTGCGCGGCACGTTCTGTACCGGCTCGCCGTCGTTCATCGTGACTGCAAGTACCTGTCCGATCTCCAGCTCCTCCATCGCTACCTTTGCCTTGACAAATGTCATCGGGCAAACCACATCAGTAATATCTACTCTCTCATCAATATTAAAATCTAACTCAGCCATTGTACGCCTCCTTGATTGCTTCTTTAAATTTATCGATTCCTACCCGCTCGATCGTATAACGGAAACGCTCGCTCGGTTTTGCATTGTCATCAAAAAACTGGATCGCTGCATCTGTCACACGGAATAAGGTTTCCTCCGAGGTGATGACCGGAAGCAGCTCCTCGCCCTTATAAATGCGGTTTCCGAACAGTCCGCCAAACGATACGAGATATCCGGTCTGTGTCTCCCACGCATCGGTCGGACATGCCTTGGCACATCTGCCGCAGTAGTTACATTTATCCTCGTTCAACTCGATCTTACCGTCTGCGATCGTGATCGCATCCGTCCGGCATGCCTTTTCACACACGCCGCACATGATACATGCGGAGGAGTTCCAGTTGACCTTGGAAGCACCCTTGATACCGACATCGTTCTCCTCTGCCTTTAAGCAGTTGTTCTGGCATCCAGTGACACCGAACTTAAACTTGTGTGGCAGCTCCCTCGCAAAGTAGCGCTCATCGAGCTTTTTCGCAATGTCGTAGCTGTCGATATTTCCACTCGGACAGATCTGGTTGCCCTGGCAGGCTGTGATCGTGCGCACACGCGGTCCGCAGACACCCGGCTTGCAATCGCCCTTTGCCAGTTCCTCTTTGACCTCATCGACCTGTTCGAGCTTGATGAACGGGATCTCCACGCTCTGTCTGGATGTCAGATGCACATGTCCGTCACCGTAGGTTTCCGCTACATCTGCGATCTTGCGGAGATTTTCCACGGTCAGATTGCCACCCACGACTGCCAGCCGCAGTGAAAAATGATTTTTTTGTTTCTGACGCATAAAGCCGCCTTTTTTCAAAGCTGCATAATCTACTGCCATAACTGTTCCTCCTTCTATTCCGCGTCCAAAGACTGCAACGCCTGTGTAAAGTCTTCGATCAGATCCTCTACATCCTCGATACCGGCACTGATACGGATCAGGTCATCATAAACGCCCGCATCCGCCTTTTCTTCCTCTGTGCTGTGTGCATTCAGCGTCGATTCCGGATGAATGATCAGCGTCTTGGTGTCTCCGATATTCGAAACGATTTTCGGGATCGTGAGTGCATTCATCAGTGCGAATGCCCGCTCCTTGCTGCCGACACGGATCGTTAAGATTCCGCCGTATCCTCTTTCCAGCTGCTTCTCTGCGATCGCATGCCAGCGACTGTCTGCCAGTCCCGGATAGTTGACCGTGATTCCCGGCTGTTTTTCCAAAAACTGTGCGAGCGCCAGCGCATTTGCACAGACCCGCTCCATCCGAATGCCTAAGGTCTCCATACCGATGAGATTATAAAATGCCGTCTGCGGCGCCATACAGGCTCCGGTGTTGCGGAACAGCCCGTTTCGAAGTTTTGCCGTATATGCAAACTTTCCAAACCTTGCATATTCCGCCATGCCGGGATAGCGCTCCTTGTCCCATTTGAATCTGCCGCTGTCCGTGAGCACACCGCTGATCGAATTGCTGCTGCCATTGATATATTTCGAAGTGGAATTGACCACGATATCGGCTCCCAGCGCGAGCGGCTGCACAAGGTAGGCAGTTGCCACCGTATTGTCCATGACGAGCGGCAGGCCGTGTCGGTGTGCGATGTCTGCGAGCTTTTGAATGTCTACGACATCCAGCTTGGGGTTGCCGATTGTCTCCGCAAAGATCACCCGCGTGCGATCCGTGATCGCCGCCTCGACTGCCTGTTCGTCACTCACATCGACAAATACCGTTTTGATACCGAACGCCTCAAAATCGTGAAACACATCGATCGACCCGCCGTAGAGACTCGTGCTTGCGACGATCTCCTGTCCGGCATTCACGATATTAAGCAGTGCATTCGTGATCGCCGCCATTCCGGAAGCACAGGCGATCGATGCAATGCCGCCCTCTAAAGCGCTCATCCGCTCCTCAAACGCTGCGATCGTCGGATTGTTGATCCGTGTATACGAATAGCCGTTTGCCTTATTGTGAAACAGCTTTTCGTGCTGCTCGGCTGAGGACTGGTAAAAGGCACTGGACTGACAGACCGGCGTCAATGTCGCACCGGTATGTTCATCACCCATTTTTTTGCTGTGCAAAAGTGCTGTGTTGAATCTCATCTGCGCCCTCCGTTTTTAAATATAATCTCCGCTGTGCGCTAACAGTTCCTGATATGCAGAGCGTCTGCGGATCAGTGCTGCGACCTCATCGACCTCTGTGCCGTTTTCTTTCCAGTCGCTGATATAGAACTCATTCTTGTCTGTGACCGTCTCTGCCTGCTTTTTATCTACATATAAGAGTACGACGATACCTGCGCGGTGCAGATGCTTGAGTACGTTTGAAATGTCCTCACCTGCCTGCGGTGCGTACAGATAGGTGTGTCTGCCGTCCAGATTCAGTGCTTTCTCCACATCCTCCACAAATGCGCGGTTCACGCCCGCATCACCATCGATAAACTCAACGGTAACCGCTGTCTGTCCCTTGATCGCCGCACGTACCTTGCGATCCACACGACCCTCGTACAATCCGCTTTCCTCGGTATGTACCTGCTCCACGACTCCACACGCGGATGTCATGTTTGTAACACGGTCGATCAGGATAAACTCTCCGAGTGTCTTGTGCTTTTTGAACTCATCAACGACGATCTTGTCTGCCAGTGAGATCCTGCAGACGGCGATCTCGTTTTTGCTCAGTGTATCGACCTTTTTCTGCGCTCCGGTGTTCACATCGACCGCATAGGAGATCTCTGATACAAATCCGGGGATTGTCTTGGTTCCGAGCTTGAAGAAGAAGTTTTTGCCGTTTGTCAGCTCGTCATCATCCATCCACAAAAGTGTCGCTGTAATAGAAGCTGCGACCTTCACACCGGTATCGATCGTCAGTACACAGCCTCTCGATACATCCACCTCACGGTCGAGCTGGATCGTCACCGGCTGTCCTTTGACTGCCTCGTCACTATTTTTATCGCCGATATGGATGCTCTTGACCTTTGCAGATTCGTTGCTCGGCAGTGTCGTCACCGTATCGCCGACATGGATCGTACCATCCTCGATCTGTCCCTGAAAACCGCGGAACGTGTGATCCGGACGGCAGACACGCTGTACCGGCATGTAAAATCCGACCTTGTGATCGTCCTCCGTGATGTCCAGATCCTCCAGATACGGCAGAAGTGCCTCATCCTGATACCAGGTGATCCGGTCAGAATGTGTCGTCACATTGTCACCCTCTGTCGCAGACACCGGAATGATCTTGATATTCGGTAACTGTAACTCGTCTGCCAGCTCTTTGATCTGCGCCTCGATCTCGCGGAAACGGTTCTCATCGTAGCCGACCAGATCCATTTTATTGACTGCAAATACGAAATAACGGATACCCATCAGTGCACAGATGCGCGCGTGCCGTCTTGTCTGCACGAGTACGCCCTGCTTGGCATCGATCAAAATGACTGCCAGATCTGCAAACGATGCACCGACTGCCATGTTTCTCGTATATTCCTCGTGACCAGGTGTATCTGCCACGATAAAGCTGCGTTTGTCTGTTGTAAAATAGCGGTAAGCGACATCGATCGTGATACCCTGCTCACGCTCTGCCATCAGTCCGTCGAGCAGCAGGGAATAGTCGATCGCTCCTCCGCGGCTGCCGACCTTGCTGTCGAGCTCCAATGCCTTTTCCTGATCGGTGTAGAGCAGTTTGGAATCATACAAAATGTGTCCGATCAAGGTTGATTTTCCGTCATCCACGCTGCCGCATGTGATAAATTTTAATAAACCACTCATTTTAGAAATACCCCTCTCTCTTTCTTCGTTCCATGCTGCCTGCTGCCTCGTTGTCAATCACGCGTGTCGTACGCTCAGAAGATACCGCACTCAGTGTCTCATCGATGATCTCATCGAGTGTCGTCGCTGTCGATTCGCATCCACCGGTCAGCGGATAACATCCCAGTGTACGGAACCGCACGCTCTTGTACTGGATCTCCTCGCCCGGTCTTAACTTCATGCGGTCATCATCCACCATGATGATGTTGCCGTCGCGGTATACGACCGGCCGTACCTTCGCAAAATATAAGGACGGGATCTCGATGTTTTCCTGTCTGATGTACTGCCAGATATCGGTCTCTGTCCAGTTCGACAACGGGAACACACGCACCTCTTCTTTTTTCTGGATCTTGGAGTTGTAGAGCTTCCACATCTCCGGGCGCTGGTTTTTCGGGTCCCACGCATGCTGCTCATTTCGGAAAGAGAAGATACGCTCTTTTGCCCTTGATTTTTCCTCGTCACGCCGTCCGCCGCCAAACGCTGCCGTAAATCCGTATTTGTCGAGTGCCTGCTTGAGTGCCTGTGTTTTCATGATGTCCGTATAGGCACTGCCGTGGTCAAACGGGTTGATCCCCGCTTTCACACCTTCCTCGTTGATGTATTCGAGCATCTCGATGCCGAGCTCCTTTGCCTTGCGGTCGCGGAACTCGATCATTTCCTTAAACTTCCACGTTGTATTTACATGTAAAAACGGAAACGGCGGTTTCTCCGGATAAAATGCTTTCATTGCCAGATGTAACATCACGGAACTGTCTTTGCCGATGGAGTAGAGCATGACAGGCTTTTCACACTCTGCCGCTACTTCACGGATAATGTAGATCGCCTCTGCCTCCAGTTCATCAAGATGTGATAATCCACTCATCGCTATTACCTTCCTTTCCTCGAGCTGCTGCGGTTTTCTCCGATTATAAGCGAAAACAAACCGCAATCGCTCTTACTCTCTCCTCATTTTGTAGCTGTTTATTTAATATTTATTTGATTCCTTTTTATTGATCACGATCTGCTCGTGGCTGCCATCCCGCCTGGTCAGGTTCCAGTAGAGCTCGTCACCTTTCGACTGCACCTGCATCCGGCTGCCCATGCCTCCGATATCTGCTCCCAGATACAGGGCGATCGCTCCGAAATGACATTCCTTGATACAGGAAGAACAGCCCCAGCAGTCCTTTGGATATTTGATATAGGCGATGCCGTCCGCGCGCTGCTTAATCAGGCTGCCGGGGCAGACCTTTTCACATGCGCCGCATGCCTTACATAGCGTTTGATCAATCGCGATGCTCATAGCGTTCCTCCCTTCCGACCAGATCTCTGAAGATGATCTTCAGCTCTCCGTTCTCCATTTTCGAATTCACGTACCGCATCCACGCATCACTCTTTTCGGGATAATCCAGATTTTCTGCGAAGCTGTGCCAGCGCGTCTCCCTGCGTGCGCCCAGATGGGCGATCACGGACAGACATACGGTCAGCCGCTCCTTTAGTTCATAGATAAACATGAGTTCATGCATATCGGATGCGCCCAGATCCTCCGCAAGCTCTATGAGCTGCCGGATCTTTTCCTCTGCGAGCGCTAACTGCTTTTCGTTGAACTGATAATGGGTCGAGATGCCTCCGGCGTAGTTGTCCATCACCTTCTGCATCGCCTCCTCGAGCTGCTCCGTCGTAAATAACGGCTGCTGTTTATTCAGATAACGCTCATACTCTGCGACCTTCTGATCAAGTGCCTGCTGCTCCGTTTCTGATTCCGGTGTAGGTTGTTCCCGCTGCGCCGCTTCTTTCACAGATTCTTTGGCAAGCGCTCCTGCAATGTGCTCCGCTGCGATCTCGCCCTCGACCATCGCTCCGGTCACATATTTCTGCGGACATCCGCCTGCGACATCACCCGCCGCATACAATCCGTGGATCGTCGTCTCACGGTTCGTATCCACCCAGTAACCGCTGGCGGTGTGACCGCCTACGATATACGGCTCCGTACCCTCAATCTCGACATTCTGCTCACTCGGATCTTTTCCGGATTCAAGCCACTTTAATGTCTGGCTCGGTGCCATGTTCAGATATGCCTTTTTCAGTGACTCATCCTGCGCCTCTGTGATGCCCTCCGTACGCAGGTAACACGGCCCTCTGCCCTGTAGATTCTCCATGACAGTTCCGTATACGCGCTCCGAAGTCGTCAGTCCGTAGTGCGTCTCGTAGACCTCACCCTTTGCGTTGACCTGTTTGGCTCCGACGCCCTGTGCGATCGTTCCGGTCGGTGCGATCGTATCCTTACACCGGAGTGCGATAAAACGCATCTCAAAGGTCGTCATCTCCGCGCCGCTTTTGATACCCATCGCATAGCCTGCTCCGGTATTAAACGGCGGATACCACATTTTATGTCTGGAAAAACCAGGATTGTTCGGCCGGTAAAGACCTGCGGCTCCTCCGGTCGCACAGAGCACTTTTTTCGCCCGAATTTCATAGGCGACGGGCTCCTCCATCGAAAAACCGTATGCACCGTGGATCGTATTGTCTGTCACGATATAATCCGTGATATTGACACGATTCAGAACCGTGACATCCGGCAATGCCCCGACCGCCTGTGCGAGCAGCGGCTTCATGTTCTCGCCGTTGATCTTGATATTCCGGTTACCTCTGGCAACATATCTGCCATTCTCATCCTTTAAGATCACCAGCCCGAGCTGCTCCATCTTCTCTGTCACGCGGTTGAGTCCCTCCGACATCGTGAGCAGCAGATCCTCCCGCACGATACCGTCTGCATCACGCTTTGCGTAGTTTACATAATCTTCCGGTTTCTGACCGTCCACAATGTAAGCGTTGATCGCGTTCACACCCGCTGCCAGACAACCGCTGCGCTTGATGTTCGCTTTCTCCGCGATCACGATCGAACAATCACTGTGTTCACGAAGCGTCAGTGCCGCATAGCAGCCGGCTGTACCGCCGCCGATAATGAGTACATCGGTATGCAGGATTTTCTTTTCCTGTATCTGTACCAATTTTGTCTGTGTAGCCCCTGTCTGCATAACTTCCTCCGTTGATTAGATGTAGAATACATCCTGTTCCTGCATCGCCTGATTTTCCATCAGATACGTCTGCTCATTGTCAAAAATATATAATCGGTAGATGAGCACATGTACGGTCTCACCGACCGAGATCAGATCCTTTTCGAGTGACCGTTCACCGACGATCCGGATGCCGTTGATGTCGACCGTCACATCCATGCGGTTGCCGCGGAACATGACATCGGTCACGACTCCGGTCTCTGCGGCACTCACGTACTGATTGAGCTTGCCGCTCCTTGAGATCTTGACAAATTCCGGCCGGATGACCGCCCGGTCAGCACCCTCGATCCGGTCAAAGCCTTTTAACCGGTCATATTCCTCTACGACCGAAGATCTTCCGATAAACTGTGCCACAAACGGTGTCGCGGGTGTTTTATAAATGTCAAACGGTGTGCCCATCTGCTCGATCCTGCCGTGGTTCGTAATGATGATCTCATCCGCCACCTCGACTGCCTCGTCCTGATCGTGTGTGACGAAGATACTCGTGATACCCAGCTTTTCGACCATCTCCTTGAGCCAGCTGCGCAGCTCTGTGCGCACCTTTGCATCGATCGCCGCAAACGGCTCATCCAGCAGGAGCACCTGGGGATTTGGTGCAAGCGCCCGCGCGAATGCGACACGCTGGCGCTGCCCGCCGGAGAGCTGATTGGGATATCTTTTTTCCATGCCGGACAGTCCGGTCAGTTCCAGCAGCTCCATGACCCGTTCCCTGATCTGCGCTTTCGGCAGCTTTTGCAGCTCCAGACCGAATGCGACATTGTCAAAGACGGTCATATACCGGAACAATGCATAATTCTGAAAGACGAAACCGATACCGCGCTTTGCTGCGGGGATGTCATTCATGCGCTGTCCATCGATGTAGATGTCTCCGGCATTCGGGGTTTCGAGTCCTGCGATCATGCGAAGCAGCGTCGTCTTGCCGCTGCCCGACGGGCCGAGCAATGCGACCAGCCGTCCCTTTTCCACGCCAAAGCTCACATTATCCGATGCGAGGAAATCACCATATTGTTTGTAGATATTTTTCATTTCAACGTACATCTTTTGTCTCCCTCGCCTGATCCCTGTGCTCTAAAATATTTCTGGCAAATAAAATGATGACTGCCAGAATCACCAGAATGGATGATACCGCAAATGCTGCCGTGATCGATGTATCCGTGCCCGACATGTACAGTGCATCGATCTCAAGCGGCAGTGTGAAGGTCTCGCCTCGCGTCTTTGACAATGCATTGACCGCGCCGAACTCACCGAGCGCACGCGCTGTACACAAGATAATGCCGTAGATCAGTCCCCACTTCATCTGCGGAAGTGTGATCCTCCGGAAAATCGTAAAGCCTCCGGCACCCATCAGCGCTGCTGCTTCTTCCTCATCCTTGCCCTGCGCATTCAGTACCGGAACCAGTTCTCTCGATACGAACGGAAACGTGACAAAGATCGTCGCCAGCACAACACCCGGCACCGCAAATGTAATGCGGATATCCGTGCCGAACTGCTGGTTAAATGCCCGGATCACCGGATAAAACCATCCGAGTCTGCCAAATGTCATCAGATACGACAGACCTACAATGACCGGAGAGATTGAAAACGGAATGTCGATCAGCGTCGCGAGCACCTGTTTCCCTTTAAAGCTGAACTTCGTGAGCAGCCATGCGGCGCAGACGCCAAAAAACGTATTGACAATGACTGCGAGTACCGTTGCCAGTATTGTGACAAACAGCGCGCTGCGCACATACTCTGTCGTGACCGCCTGTATGTAGAACCTCCAGCCCTCGCTTAGCGCGTTCACGAGCACCGCCGCGAGCGGTACAACCAGCATCAGCGTGATAAAAAGTACGGATACCGTGATCAATAGATATTTTGTACGGCGCTTGCCGCGCTCTAATATTTCCTGTTCATTCATAGATACGGCATCCTCCTTTCTTATAATAAATTCGTCCTTGCTGACTGTCTCGCCTGCACGATATTCACAAACAACAATAATAAAAATGAAATTACCAACATCACCAGCGCGATCGCTGTCGCACTTGCATAATCGATATAGCTGAGCTTCTGCATGATCACATAGGAAATCACCTGCGTCCGGTCTTTGGCACTGTTGCCGGATATGTAGATCACGCTGCCGTACTCTCCGATGCCTCTGGCAAACGCCAGACCAAAGCCGGTCAGCAGTGCGGGGCGAAGCTCCGGCAGGATCACCGAGAAAAATGTTTTTTTCGGGCTCGCACCGAGCATGCACGCCGCTTCCTCATACTGGCTGTCCATCTTTTCTAACACCGGCTGCACCGCGCGTACCACGAACGGAATACCAACAAAGATCAATGCCACGATCAGCCCGATCTTTGTGTAAGCCACGCGGATGCCGCACCTTGCAAGCATCCGTCCGAATAACCCGCTTTCCGAGTAGAGCTTGGAGAGCGTGATGCCTGCGACCGCTGTCGGCAGTGCGAACGGCAATTCGATAAATCCATCCAGAATCCGTTTCCCCGGAAACTCATATTTGACGAGCACCCATGCGAGGATCAGTCCGAAGATCACATTGATCACTGCCGCCAGAAACGAACAGCTGATACTCGTCCAGAATGCATTTCGCACATTCGGTTTCCAGATCAAACTGAAAAACTCACGCGGTGAGATCTGTAGGGATCGCACGAGCACCGATGCCAGCGGAATGAGGACGATCAATGAGAGCATCGTAACCACGACTCCCAATGTACATCCAAATCCCGGTATTACATGCGGATTCTTATGCGTTTGCATATTCTGTTGTTTTCCCGATTGTGTTTGTTTATTCATACGCATAATTTCTTCTAATACTCATAGATCTGATCAAACTGTGCACCGTCTTCAAAATAGGTTTTGTACGCTTCATCCCATCCACCAAAATCTTCAATCGTCCACAGCTCCATTGTCAGATCGTAAGTGTCCGAAAACTCCTTTAAAATCTGTTCATCCGTCGGACGATAACCGTTCTCACCGATCAGCCTCTGTGCCTCGTCACTGTATAGGTATTGCAGATATTCCCGGCTGAGCTGTTCCGTGCCGTTGGCTCCGGCATTGTCATCGACAATCGCCACACTCGGCTGTGCCAGAATGCTGACCGATGGATGAATCAGCTCATATTCTCCCGGATAGGAATCCAGTGTCGTAAGCGCCTCATTTTCCCACGCGATGAGTACATCTCCCTTGCCGTTTTCCACAAATGTTGTGGTCGATCCGCGTGCGCCCGAATCCATCACCGACACATTCGCATACAGCTTTCGCAGAAAGTCCATCTGCTGTCCCTCGGTGTCATCATGTGTTTTCGCATATGCGAGTGCCGCCAGATAGTTCCAGCAGGCACCGCCGCTGCTCTTTGGATCAGGTGTAATCACATCCACGCCATCGACGGTCAGATCGTCCCAGTCCGCAATCTGCTTCGGATTGCCTGCGCGCACAAGAAATACGATCGTCGATGTATACGGAGCGGAATCTCTGTCAAATTCATTGATCCAGCCCTCGTCAATCAGTCCGGTGCGCTCAATCAGTGTGATGTCATGCTCGAGTGCCAGTGTGACCACATCGGCATTGCATCCCTCAACGACTGACCGCGCCTGCGCCCCGGAGCCTCCGTGCGACTGGATGACATTGACGGTCTCTCCGTAGGTGTCCTGATAATAGCTTTCAAACAGCTCATTGTATTTCTCATAAAACTCCCGCGTCGGATCGTAGGATACGTTTGTAATCGTCAGACCATCCTTCGCCTTTCCGCATCCCGCAAGGCTCACAAGCAGCACCGCAAGCAGCGTTGCGCACATCTGTCTTTTTTTTGTTTGTCTGCCCGGCTTCCACGGCTTATCTGTTTTTTGCATGATCTTTCCTGCCTTTTATCCAGCCGTCTGATTCAGACGGGCTTATTCCTCTACTGTAAATAAGGAAGTAGATAAATATCTCTCTCCGGTATCAGGAAGCAGTACCACGATGTTCTTTCCTGCGTTCTCCGGTCTCTTTGCCAGCTCTGTTGCCGCCGCAAGTGCTGCCCCTGCGGAGATACCGACCAGTAATCCGTCTGTCTGCGCAACATGTCTGGAGGTTTCAAATGCTGTATCGTTTTCTACCTGAATGATCTCATCCAGCAAATCCACGTCGAGCACTTCAGGGACGAATCCGGCTCCGATTCCCTGAATCTTGTGCGGTCCGGGCTTGCCACCTGAAAGCACCGGTGAGCTCGCGGGCTCTACGGCTACGACCTTGACAGCCGGATTCTTTTCTTTTAATCCCTGTCCGGTTCCTGTGACGGTTCCGCCGGTTCCGACTGCCGATACAAAGATGTCTACCGCGCCGTCGGTGTCGTTCCAGATCTCCTGTGCGGTCGTCTTTTTATGAATGGCGGGGTTTGCCTGATTCTCAAACTGCTGCGGAATAAATGCATTGCCATATTCCTCTTTGAGCTGCTCCGCCTTGGCGATCGCGCCCTTCATACCCTCACGTCCAGGTGTGAGTACGATCTGCGCGCCGAGTGCCGATACGATCTTGCGACGCTCCACACTCATCGTATCCGGCATCGTCAGGATCAGGTGTAAACCCTTTGCTGCTGTCACAAACGCCAGTCCGATACCTGTATTTCCGCTCGTAGGCTCGATAATCACGGTATCCTGATTGATCTTTCCGTCTGCGATTCCCTGTTCAATCATCGCAAATGCAACTCTGTCCTTGACACTACCCAGTGGATTGAAGTATTCTAGTTTTGCAATGATTTTTGCTTCGAGCTTCTGCTCCTTTTCATAATTTGTCAGCTCCAGTAACGGAGTGTTTCCGATCAGCTCGGTCAGTTGTTTTGCAATCTTTGACATATGAACCACCCTTCCATTCTTATAATTACGTTTGCTCTGTGCACCGCTCCTGCTTTTTCCTACTAAGCATATAAGAATTATATAATTTAGCTTTCTAGATAATACCACTCTATTCCTATCAGGTCAATAGGAATTTGAAAAAAATTATCTTTTATTCCGGTTCATGTGATCAAAAAATTTTCCGTGCAGCTGTTACAGGTTCAAATTAAGCTGACATAAGATCTGATCCACGCAGGCCTCCACGTCCATATTTGTTGTATCTACAGTAGCTTCCGGATATTCCGGTATCTCATACGGGCTTGTAATTCCTGTAAAATTAACAATTTTTCCAGCTCTCGCAGCTTTATATAAGCCTTTTACGTCCCGCTTCTCGCACTCCTGAATCGATGTACTGACATATACCTCTTTAAATTCTCTACCTATAATATTCCGCGCATTTCTGCGATCCTGCCGGTATGGAGAGATAAAAGCCGTGATGACGATCAAGCCCGCATCATTCATCAGCTTTGCGACTTCTGCAATACGGCGGATATTCTCTATCCGGTCTTCATCCGAAAAACCGAGATTATTATTCAGACCCATCCGTATATTGTCGCCATCCAGAAGCATTGTCTTCTTTCCCATCGTATACAACCGTTTTTCCAATGCATTTGCGACCGTCGACTTTCCTGCTCCCGACAGACCGCTCATCCAGATGGTACATGCCTGCTGCCCCATCTGCTGTTCCCGCTGTGTCCGGTCAATATCCATATTGTGCCATGTCAGATTTCGTTCCATTTTTTCACCCGCCTATTCCTAATCATTGCTGAACTCATTCCATACCTTGTGCCAAATCGTGCGAACCGGATGTTTTACTTTCCCGATAAATAACAGTACACGGTTTTTGAAATGCGCCTGTTCCTTTTTCATATCTGCAATTGTCTGCTCCTGTTGTTGTATCCTCCGATCCTGCTCCTGTATCTTCCGGTCCAGATCAATCATCACAGACGTAAAAAAAGTGACTGCTGTTTCCAGCATCTGCCCATTATCCGCATTCCATTTAGGGCGTTGATCAATCTCTGTATGGAAAAGCTCTTTCCCATCTTTTATATAGGTCTGCGCAACATACGCATTTACAGTCTCATACGGCGCCAGAAATTCCCGTACTTCATCTGCCGAAAGCATGCACGTATCATCCTTCTCTACATGTGCTTTCGTTTGTCTCTGTAAATATTTTCCCAGATACGTTACTTCTTTCTTATTCAAATCCGCATTCGAATTGATGATTCTCTTTAATTCTGTCTCATTTTTTCCCAGCCGCAGATTGACATTCTCCGCAAGCGGTGAAAACTCTTCTGACACTGGCAGTCCGACTGCATGCATAAAATCACTGATAAT
Source organism: uncultured Eubacterium sp. (assembly GCA_934320655.1). Taxonomy (GTDB): domain Bacteria; phylum Bacillota; class Clostridia; order Lachnospirales; family Lachnospiraceae; genus W0P33-017. Next base: position 42,084 of record CAKRFN010000014.1, on the reverse strand, counting down.
AGATCCATCCAGCCAGCTATCCGGTTCATACCTGCGCACAATCACATGTTCTTTCCCAAAAACAGCTGCGATATCATCCAGTTTTTTTGCATAATTTAATATTTTTCCATCTTTTTTCAAGCTTTCTTCCATATACTGATCACAGGTCATTCTGGCATCAGCCCCAAAATTTTGTTTTACTGCCTGATTCCAGCGTGACAGATAAAATGCATCCTGACGACGAAGATAGACTATGATTTTTACCTGATAGCCATCCTGCAGTGCACGGTTCTTTAAATCCTTAAAGAGATCTGTGTACTGGTAGCTGGAAGTATGCCAGATGGCTTCATCCGATAAAATCACATTGTCATAATTCTCCATCAGACCGGCAATCATGCAATATCCTTCCTCCAGATATTGATTTTCCAGATCATGATCTCTGCCCCCTCCGCTTTTTGTGACATTTTTCACAAGAAAATGTCCATTTCGACGGGCGTTGACATTCTGGTAGGTGTGCTGTGATGCCGGATAAATGTACCCTTTGGTTTTTAGTACCTCATTATTCTGTTCTAAAAATCTCTGGATAGATGTCGTAGCGGTTTTTGTCGTTCCAATATGCAGATAAAGTATTTTCATTGAATGTATTCCTCCTGACCGGTCATTATGTATCATTGACCTCATACGACTGACATCATAAAGTACATTCCTTGAAAAAACCTTGAATGGCATTGTATACTTTGCTCTTTCAATTTATAATGAACACAATCAATACAGTGAAGTTTATATTTTTGGAGTATCCTATGAGAATTTTAATAATTGAAGATAATGTACGTCTTGCTGACAACATCGCCGAATCCCTGCGCGATGAAAATTATATTGCAGATATTGCTTATGACGGTTTATCCGGCTTTGATCAAGCCTCCAGCGGCATCTATGACATCATCATCCTTGATCTGATGCTGCCTAAGATGAATGGCTATGAGCTGCTGGCTGCATTACGTGCCGAGGGAAATCATGTCCCTGTGCTCATTCTCTCCGCGCTCACCCAGTTAAATGATAAAGTACAGGGCTTTCAGGCAGGTGCCGACGATTACGTTACCAAGCCCTTTGAAATTCAGGAGCTTCTGATGCGTATTCAGGCAATCACCCGGCGCCAGGCTCATGAATATACCAATCAGCCCGGTATTGCAAATCTGGTCTTTGATCACAGCACAGGAGAAATATCAAATACAGATACCGGTAAATCCATCAAAATAAGCGGAAAAGAAATGCAGCTATGCGAGTTACTGCTGCTCAATCAGAATCAGATACTGGAAAAAGAACAGATTGCAACGAAAATATGGGGATATGATTCCAATGCTGAATACAACAATGTAGAAGTATATATCTCCTTCCTGCGCAGAAAATTCCATCATTTGCAGGTCAACGTGAATATTCGTGCTGTACGTGGAATCGGATATATTCTGGAGGTATCTCATGATTAAAAATTTACAGAAAAAAATATGTATACTATTTATCTGCCTGCTGTCCATTATCTGGATCGGCATTCTCTATATTTATACAATGAACGTCTATCGAAATAACCTGCTGACGATCAAGCAGGATATGCGCCATGCCATCCGGGATTCCAGATGGCGAAATTTTATTAAATATCAGGGAACCCGCTCTGATCTTGGCAATGTCCAGTACTGTGTATATTCTGTGGATGACGATAACCAGACACATCTCCTGTTTCATACATTTTCTGATAAATCCGATGCCGAGCTGCTCAGCATCGGACAGGATTTAATCTACGACTGGAGTGGCTCCAATCGTCATATGCGCTATACCTATATCTATAAATATGTATATAGAACAGACCAGAAATATATTATTTTCATCGGTGGCTCATCCGCTCTCCGAGCCACATTGCCAACCATTGGCTTTTGCATACTCCTGCTGTTCGCCGGTATATTCGCATTTGCACGATCCGGTCAGGTATTGTCCCGCTGGCTGACGCAGCCCATAGCTGACATGCTACAGTCTGAAAAGCAATTTATATCCAATGCCAGCCATGAACTGAAAACGCCGCTGGCCGTCATCCGTGCCAGTGCTGATCTGCTGCAAAAGGAAGTATCGCCGGACAACAAACATCTGCTATATATTCATCAGGAAACGGATCGTATGATTACTCTCGTAAATCAGATGCTTACCCTGACACGGCTCGATACACAGCAGCACCAATCTCCTGTCACACACTTTCAGGCTGATGCTGCGCTCTATGACATTATTTATCCGATGGAAAGCGTCGCTTTCGAAAAAGGGATCTGTATTACTACAGACATTCAGGAAAACATGTATATCACCGGAGCTATGGAGCAGATCCAGAACCTGCTGTCCATTTTACTGAACAATGCCATCAGCTATACCCCGGACAATGGCAGGATCCATATCTGCGCGTACCTGCAAGCCAAAAAATTGCACCTTGAAGTAGCAAATACCGGTACTCCCATTCCACCGGAGCAGCGGAAGCATCTTTTCGAACGCTTTTTCCGCGGAGATGAATCCCGCGAGGGGAACGGACATTTTGGACTTGGTCTGTCAATCGCAAATAGCATAGTTGTACATCATCATGGCTCAATCTATGTCGACTACAAAGATCAACAAAATATATTTTATGTGGTACTGCCTGTGTGATCCGGCAAATCATCGTCTGGCTGACTCAAAATCTGCCGGATCCGGCATTCCCGGATATCAGTACAAAAGCTGTGTGTTTTCCATAATAAATGGTCTGGCAATGTCCTGCCCCCACTGGGTGTCATACATACTCATCAGATAGCGGTTCAGCTGCTTGCGGTTATCAAAGCGGAGCACCTGATACGGCAACGAAAACGATAGCTTTTCAACAAAAAGCAATTTTCCGTTTTTCTCCGGAACCAGCACACCTGCATGACCGATAAACAATTCATTATCATTCTTTCCAAAGCTGTCGTGAAAGACTACCGTTATCAGGGATGCCTTTGTCTTATCTGACACCTTGATTCCTTTCCGCTGCCATGCACGCTTCTGTTTTGCAGCATGCTGATCGACATCTGTCGTATACGAAGTCTTTACTGTTGAATACAATGCTTCAAACTTTTTCTGCTGCTTTCCGGTATATTTTTTCACCGGTGCATTGCGGATCGCATCCTGATCCATAAACAGATTCGATGCATTCACCTTCGCATCCTTCTTCATGCTGATCTTGTCACCTATCAGGTCATACGCCGTGATTCTGCAGTTATATCCGATGAATTGCGGATTCTTCTTATTCCACAGCTTCATAATCCTGTTTTCGTCATACTGAGGGTTTTTCCCTGTCAGCTTCTTAAATCCTTTTTTTACAAGACCCGTATTTCTGATCGTCTGATTGTACATCTGCACATCCCCAAGCCATGCATCAATCCGTTTCTCCGACAACCCGGCTGCTAGCATGGCTTTTTTTACCTCTTTCTGCGTTTTCGTGTCAACCAGGTTCGAATATTCACCACGGTAAGCATTTGTTTTTGCAGATGCTTCTGTCGTCTGCCCTAAGATAAAAGCAGGCAGTAAAAGTGCTGTACACAGTACAAGCATACCTATTTTCTTTCGTTTTTGTTTTTTCATTTTCCTCTTCTCCTTTCAAGCTGTCAGACTGTATTAGGCGTTTGCGAAACTATTTTTGTCAGGTTTTGGGGCATGCAAGCACATTATTAAGAGCCCGCAGCTCCCGCAAGCATGTCTGTTTTGCTTTCGTTGCACGAACCATTCCGATGAGCCTCGGAAAAACCTAACTCGTGTTCAGCAGAGGCTTCCACGAGTTACGAGTCTCCTCTCCATCGTGCAAAGGCAGCAAAATCAGACACGCCTTTGCTCGCGCTGCTACTTCCTCATCTGAGTTGATAGTGCTTGCATGCCCCGTTCACCTACTAAAATATTTCGCAAGCAGTATATAACGCAGGGCTAACGGCTGTGGGCACAGTGGTTTCTGTCAACTGCGACTTTTGTCCGGCGAAGTGCGAGCGATTCGTAAACGAACTTCATGTCATAGCTGAAAGCCGCAGGCTATGTGTGCGAAGGACACATCGAGCCAAGGCTGAAGAGACAGCGAGACACCGCCGGGCAATCGGAGCAGCTTGATCAGAATGCCACTGCGTCCACAGCCAGGTAGCCCAATGATTAAATAGTTTCGCAAACGCCTATGTCAGACTGTATGCAGAACCTACATATGAACAACCTTCATTATACTTTTTTTCTATTATATTTCAATTGGGAATCAGCGGAAGTATGTGCCCTGTTCACTCCTGCTCCATTTCGCTGTCTGCCATATACGACCGCTATTCCGGCTTCTGCAGGCTCATTTTTAGCTTCTGTGCCGCGGCGCTCATCGGCCGCCTGGTATCATATACCATGCACACATAGCGTTTCGGGATCTCCTCACGCAGCTTCATCGGGACGACCTCATGACTTTTGATCGATTCCCCGACCATTTCCTTCGGTAAAAACGCAAGTCCCAGCTCGCTCTTAACAAGTGGCAGCACCTGATCGGTTGTGGCAGCCTCAATATCAGGCTTCAGTTCACTGCCGTATCTGTGAAATAGTTCACTGTAAAAATGATACGTTGTCGTGTCCGCCCCGAGACAGATCATCGGATACTGCTTCAGTTCCTGCAGGCGCAGTTCCTGGCTGCTGACCGCTGTAAACGTCTTTCCCCCAACTAATATCTCCTGAAACGCTTTTACCTTTACTTCCTTTAATGGCGCTTCTACATCTGTAGGTGTCGTGACAAGCGCAAAATCGATCTCACCGCTTTGCACGGAATGAACCGCCTGTGGTGTTGAATGATTACAGATCTTGATCCGAACCCCCGGATATGCCATATGAAATTTTTTTAAAATATCTAACAGAAAAATATTGAGGGCGATCTCGCTCGCACCGATCGAGATGCTGCCGTGTTCCAGCCCGACACTCTCCGATAATTCTTCCTCCGCCAGTTGGATCTGTGTCATGACCGCAGCCACCCTCGTATATAACCGTTCTCCCTCCGGTGTCAGGCGCACGCCCCTGTTTGTTCGGATAAACAACCTGCATTTGACTTCGTCCTCCAGACAGTTCATGGCGCGCGTGATATTCGGCTGGCTATTGTTCAGCGCATGTGCCGCCTTCGTGAAATTCTGATATTTTGCCACGTAATAAAAGATTTTGTAATATTCAAAATTCACATTCATTGTCGTTCCCCTCCCTGGCGCAGAATCTGTATTGTCACGCTTTCAGACATATCATATTATGATGTCTACTATATCAATAATACTTTTTACTTATTTCTATTTTCCGATTATAATGGCATCTGGATCAAAAAACAATACCTATCACACGTTCTATCGATCAACAAGGAGGAAAACTATGTTAGCTGCTGTTACCGGAATCAACTGGGGTGACGAGGGAAAGGGAAGAGTCATCGACCTCGTCGCAGAAAAGGCGGATATCGTCGTCCGTTATCAGGGTGGCAACAATGCCGGACACACCGTTGTCACCGGGAGTGGGAAATATGTACTCAACCTGCTCCCGTCCGGCATCCTGCATCCAGATGTCACCTGTGTACTCGGAGATGGAATGGTCGTAGATCCCGAACATCTCTCAAAGGAGATCGCACAGATTCAGGAAAGCGGAGTCGACGTATCTCCACGAAACCTCAGATTATCATCACGCGCGACGATCTCCATGCCGTGGCACCGCGTACAGGACGAGCTGGAGGAAGACCGTCTGGCAAAAACAGGTGCCGCTTTCGGTTCCACCAGACGAGGCATCGCCTACGCATACAGCGACAAGTACCGCAAAAAAACGCTCCGTCTCGGCGACCTCCTTCACTTGGATAAACCCTATATACAGGCCAGACTGGAGACCATGTTAGAGTCAAAAAATCTGGAACTGGCCGGCTGCTACCATCAGGAGCCGATGTCCTACCCCGCGCTGCTGTCCTGGTGTGAGAAGCAGGCTGCACTGTTTGCCCCCTATATCTGCGACACCGGCAGCTACCTGCAGCGATCACTGGAAAACGGCAAGATCGTTGTTCTCGAAGCACAGCTTGGCGCGATGAGAGATATTGATTATGGTATCTTCCCCTATACATCCAGTTCTTCAACGATCTCCGCATATGGTCCGATCGGAGCAGGCATCCCCGGAGAGCAGCTCGATCATGTCGTTGGTGTACTCAAGGCATACTCCACCTGTGTCGGTGCCGGACCTTTCATAGCAGAACATGCCATGCCCGAATCCTGGATGGAATCACTCCGGAGCGCTGGTGGCGAATACGGAGCCGCTACCGGTCGTCCGCGCCGGGTTGGTCCTTTTGATGTCGTTGCCAGCCGCTATGGACTGAAATGCCAGAATGCGGATAAGATCGCACTGACCAAGCTCGATGTACTGAGCAAATTTGATGAAATACCGGTTATCACCGGCTATCGCCAGGACGGAATTTTATTAAATGCATTTGATCCCTTGGAAGATCTGGACTCCTGCGAGCCGGTGATCAAATACCTTCCCGGCTGGGGAAGCGACATCTCCGCATGCCGCAGTTGGGAGGAGCTGCCCGAAAATGCCAAAGCATATGTGCAATATATCGAGCAGCAGTTGGATCACGAGATTCAGTTCGTCTCCGTAGGTGCCAAACGTGATCAGTATATTTTAAAGGGAGAATGGCTATGAGACATCTGATTGACCCATTGGATTTTACAAAAGAAGAAACGATGCGGATTCTGGATCTGGCTGACCGCATCCGGACACAGCCGGACAGCTATGCACACGCCGCCGAACAAAAAAAGCTCGCCACACTGTTTTATGAGCCGAGCACACGCACACGCCTCTCCTTTGAATCGGCGATGCTCGGTCTCGGCGGTCAGACATTAGGTTTCTCCGACGCCAGCCAATCCAGTGCCTCCAAGGGCGAGACGGTCGCTGATACCGCGCGTGTCGTGAGCTGCTATGCGGATATTATTGCCATGCGCCACCCCAAAGAAGGTGCGCCGCTGCGCGCATCCATGTACGCAGGCGTGCCCGTCATCAATGCCGGTGACGGCGGACACAACCACCCCACCCAGACATTGATTGACCTGATGACGATCCGCCAGCGCAAAGGACGTTTAGACCATCTCACAATCGGTTTTTGCGGTGATCTGAAATTTGGGCGTACCGTTCACTCCCTCGTGAACAGTCTGGTACGTTTTCCAGATAATCAGTTTTACTTTATCTCGCCAGAGGAGCTGCGCGTCCCCGATTATCTGATTGAGGACACGTTGGAGCCAGCAAATGCGCCGTATTATGAGGTAGACAGTCTCGAAGATATCCTGCCTAAGCTGGATGTGCTATATATGACACGTGTCCAGAAGGAACGTTTTTTCAACGAAGAGGACTATCTCCGGCTCAAGGGAACCTACGTGCTGACCAAAGACAAATTACAGCTTGCCCCCGCAGACATGCCGGTGCTCCATCCGCTGCCGAGAGTCGGCGAGATCACGCTGGATGTCGACGACGATCCGCGAGCAGCCTATTTTGATCAGGTGCAGAACGGTGTTTACCTGCGCATGGCGCTCATCCTGTCACTGTTAAATATTGCAGACCCCGTCACCGGTGAAAAAACTCTCATATAATTTTTATCAATCGTCTGGAAAGGAGCTGATCTGATGTCACTTGTACTGCCACGGGAAGAGGAAGTTGAAAATATTTTTTCCAGAATCCTCTCCTCCAACGAATCCTGCGAACGACTTTTAGAAACTTTTTACGATCATCTGTGTGATGACAATCGGTTCATGGACCCCGATCCGCATCATTTTGCAGAAGTTCTGCTAAACGCATATAAAAACGGGGATGTCAGTGCGCTGCTGCTTGAAATATGCAACCGGAGCATGTTTGACCTCTTAAAAGAGGCTTACCTGATCCCGAAGCGTTTTCACGGAAAATGCGGTGAGAACCCCATTCTTCTGACTGACCCCGACGGAAATCTGCTTGAAAGCAAAAAAGAGCTGGTGTCCAGACACGAATATAAGAAGTTTCATGAAATTTTCACTGCCCATCATGCAGCTCCCCGTTCCAAACTATATCTGGCGGATGGCTACGACCTCGTCAGATATTATACCTCAGACATGAATATCCGGGAGCAGCATGAAAATAAAGAACGCGGTATACTCATACTCTATGCGCTTCCTGACACGATCCAGCTGAACCTGACCAAAGCGCAGGCATATGATGTGATCTGGTCTACTTTTCATGAAATACAAAGGGAGGCATTTTCCGCCATTGTATTCTACGGACAGGAGACCGGCAGCAAATCTGGAAAAGCCTTTGATGAGTTGGGCGTTCTGTTACCGATTCACGAATTTGAAGCTACGATGCTGCACCATCTGAGCGTCATCGACGGACTGGTTTTGTCATGCCGTGAAGAAATGATAAAATCAGCCGGCAGTAACAGCTTAGATCTGTAAGCATCCGGAAGGTGAAACTATGAATGCTGTTACCAAAGAAATAAACGTGAAAAAAAATCATATGGATATCCATTGGCATGAGTATGCCGATGAGGGGGATACTGCTTCCATCCAGAACGCAAGCCTTCCTGCAAAAGCATCCGTGATCGGGCGTGTCGGTATCATGATGCTCGCCTGCGGTACCGGAGCATGGCGTGTGCGCAGCTCCATGAATGAGCTGTCCGAACTCATGAATATCACCTGTACCGTTGACATCGGTCTGATGTCGATCAATTATACCTGTTTTGACGGAAGCGATAGTTTCAGCCAGTCACTGTGTCTGACCAATACCGGAGTCAACACCTCCCAGCTCAACCGTCTTGAAAAGTTTGTGTCCGGTTTTGCGCGCAGAGAATTGTCCCAAAGCTGTGAGGATATCCATTCCGCGCTGGATGAGATCGAACGGATTCACAGCCTGTACTCTCCCTTCACGCTGGCAGTCTCCGCTGCACTGGCTTGCGGAGCCTTTACTTTCCTGCTTGGCGGTGGTATCATAGAAATGTTTTGTGCATTCACAGGTGCTGGTATCGGAAATTATATCAGATGTAAACTGACCAAACACCATTTTACCCTGTTTTTATGTATCATTTCCTCTGTATCGGCAGCCTGTCTCACCTATACGGCATTGCTTAAGCTGCTTCAGATTGTATGTTCCGTCAATATCCAGCATGAAGCCGGTTATATCTGCTCTATGCTGTTTATCATTCCGGGATTTCCGTTTATTACGAGCGGAATCGATCTGGCAAAGCTCGATATGCGTTCAGGCACAGAACGGCTCATGTATTCACTGATCATCATCACGGTTGCAACCATGACCGCGTGGATACTTGCCATGCTGCTCGGGCTGAAACCAATCGCGTTTTTACCCTTGCATCTGGCATTATGGCAACGGATCTTTTTACGCATGGCAACCGGTTTTTGCGGAGTGTTCGGATTTTCCGCCATGTTTAACAGTCCATTGCGTCTTGCTGCTGCCGCCGGGATTATCGGTGCTGTCTCAAATACGCTCCGGTTAGAGTTGATCGACCTGTATGCACTGCCTCCGGCTGCGGCTGCCTTCATCGGTGCTTTTTTAGCGGGGATTCTCGCATCCACCCTAAAAGGCTATGCCGGATATCCGCGAATATCCATCACGGTTCCATCTATCGTAATCATGGTTCCGGGTTTATACTTATACAAAGGCTTTTATAATCTGGGTGTGATGCACCTCTCGACCGCAGCCTCATGGTTGGCATCCGCATTGCTGATCATTCTGGCACTGCCGCTGGGACTGATCTTTGCGCGGATCATTACCGACCGGGCATTCCGCTATTGCACCTAAATAAATTTATCATTCAGGAGACATCATGACTTTTACAAAATTCCGTTATCATTCCAGCAGGCAAATGTCCGAGTCCTTTGTAATTGCCGCTCTGCTGTCCATTTCAGGCGGACTACAGGACGTATATACATACATTGCACGTGACCATGTTTTTGCCAACGCACAGACCGGAAATATTGTCCTGCTCAGCACCAATATCTGTGAGCGCAACTGGTCAAATGTGCTCCACTATGCCATTCCGGTTCTGTTTTTTATGCTGGGGGTTGCCGCAACAATTCTCATCCGGCGGACCTTTCAGAACCTACAGCGTTTTCACTGGCGACAAATCGTTGTACTGATCGAACTGATCTTACTGTTTTGTGTCGGTTTTATGCCGGAAAAACTGAATCTGCTCGCCAATGCGCTTGTCTCGTTCTCCTGCGCCATGCAGGTGCAAGCGTTCCGCAAAGTAAACAGTTATGCATATGCGAGCACCATGTGTATCGGTAATATGCGAAGCGGCGTTGATGCATTCTGTGACTACACACAGACACATGATATCCGTACCTTGCGTAAATCATTCCATTATTTCGGTGTGATTCTGCTATTTGCCTGTGGCGCCGCCGTCGGCAGCAGTCTGATCGCACACTTTGGAATGCACACGATCTGGATCTCCTGTGCGTTGCTGCTCATCAGCTTTGTGATCATGTTCATTCAGAAGGAAGAACAGGAACAGGAACTCGCACACTAATTTGTCAACTCAGTATAGCCAGTCCGCCGTATTTGTGCTACAATGGCTGCTGGAAATCGTATACTGAGGAGGAATTAGAACATGAATAGGGATCTGACGGTTGGCGATCCGCAAACCGTACTATGGAAATTCTGTATGCCGCTTTTTGGCAGCATCATCTTTCAACAATTATACAACATCGCAGACAGCCTTGTTGCCGGCAAGTTTATCGGCGAAAACGCGCTGGCTGCCGTCGGCAACAGCTATGAAATCACGCTGATCTTCATTGCATTTGCTTTCGGCTGCAACATGGGCTGCTCGGTTGTCGTCTCACGGCTGTTCGGTGCCAAAGACTATCGGGCTATGAAAACCGCGGTCTACACCGCCTGCATTTTCAGCGGTATCGTATGCATCATGCTGATGCTCGTTGGCATCTTAGGCTCCGGTCTGCTGCTTGAGCTGATCCGCACACCGGACGAGGTATTTGCCGATTCCAAGCTGTATTTAGATATCTACGCCTGGGGGCTGCCGTTCGTATTCTTTTACAATATCGCAACCGGCATTTTCTCCGCGCTGGGCGATTCGAAAACACCGTTTTATTTTCTGGCAGTCTCTTCCACCGCCAATATTGCCGTCGATATCTGGTTTGTACAGGCATTTCAGATGGGTGTCGCCGGTGTTGCATGGGCGACGTTTCTCTGTCAGGGCATCAGTTGTGTGCTCGCTATGGTGGTCGTGTTCCGCAGACTGGCTAAGATACCGCTCAAGGGAAAAGAAAAAGCAGCAATCTTTGACGCAGGACTGCTCCGGCAGATCGTCATCATTGCGGTTCCGAGCATTTTGCAGCAGAGCTTTATCTCTATGGGAAATATCATCATTCAGGGCATTATCAACGGATTTGGTGCACCGGTCATGGCAGGATATTCCGCTGCCGTAAAATTAAACAATCTGGTGATCACATCCTTTACAACACTCGGCAACGGCATCTCCAACTATACGGCGCAGAATCTCGGTGCCAACAAACCGGATCGCGTCCGGCAGGGTTTCCGCATCGGCATCAAATTAGTGTGGCTGCTCAGCCTCCCGCTGTGTCTGCTCTACTTCTTTGGCGGAAATATCGTGCTACGGCTGTTTCTGGATGAACCGACACCGCTCGCCCTGCAAACAGGCATTACATACCTCAAGATCCTCTCACCGTTCTACTTTGTCGTATCCGCAAAACTTATTGCAGACGGCATCCTGCGCGGTGCGGGACGCATGAAAAACTTTATGATCGCCACATTTACCGATCTGATCCTGCGCGTCGTACTGGCATACGCCTTTTCCCGCACGGTACTCGGTGCCACCGGAATCTGGTGTGCATGGCCGGTCGGCTGGTGCATCGCAACGACGCTGTCGCTCATGTTCTACCGGCGTGGAACATGGATGAAGGCTGAAAAACAGTAAATTTACATCTACAGAACCCGCCACCGGCAGTTTTTGTAGATGCCCGGCAACTAAAAAGGTGTCCGCCTAAAAAGCGGGCACCTTTTTGATACCATACTCTTATTAAATATTCAACAGATCACTGAACTCCTTGAGCGCTCCGTCTGTCTCGTGTGCAAGCACGCGCTTTGCCAATACTTTTCCGAGCTGTACACCCTCCTGATCAAAGCTGTTGACATTCCACAGGAATCCCTGGAACATCACCTTATTCTCAAAGTGTGCCAGCAGAGCACCAAGTGCCTGCGGGTTCAACTGCTCGCCGATAATGATGCTGGACGGACGTCCGCCCTCAAAGTTCTTGTTGCGGTTGTCATCCGCTTTTCCACATGCGAATGCAACGATCTGTGCAGCGACATTTGCACACAGCTTCTGCTGGCTGGTGCTTCCCTGAATATCGACATCCGTTCCGATCTGGCTGTTTTTGAAGCCTACGAACTGGAGCGGTACAATGTCTGTACCCTGATGTAACAACTGATAGAACGAATGCTGTCCGTTCGTTCCCGGCTCACCGAAGATCACCGGACCGGTCGGATAATCTACCGACTCGCCGAAACGGTTGACTGACTTGCCGTTTGACTCCATATCCAACTGCTGTAAATGTGCCGGGAAACGGCTGAGTGCCTGTGAATAAGGCAGTACGGCAGTGCTCGGATAACCGAGTACATTGCGCTCATAGACACCGATCAGTGCATCGAGCATCGCTGCGTTCTCCAATACATTTTCATTTGCGGATAAACGATCCTCCTCGGCTGCGCCATCAAGGAACTGTGCAAATACTTCCGGTCCGAATGCCAGTGACAATACAGCTCCGCCGACTGCGGAAGTGGAAGAATAACGTCCTCCGATATAGTCATCCATGAAAAATGCCGCCAGATAATCATCGCTCTTTGCAAGCGGTGAGGTCTCGCTGGTGACTGCCACCATATGATCTGACGGATTCAGTCCCGCATTTTTCAGTGCATCCTTGACAAATGACTCATTTGTCAGTGTCTCTAAGGTCGTTCCTGACTTTGATACCAGTACAAACAGTGCATGTGCCACATCAACTGAATTTAATACGGCTGCCGCATCGTCCGGATCTACGTTGCTGATAAACTTTGCCTCCATCTTGAAGGTATTGTTTTTCTTTGCCCAATTCTCCAGTGACAGATACATCGCGCGCGGACCGAGGTCACTGCCGCCGATACCAATCTGTACGACTGTTGTAAACTTTTCGCCAGAGGCATTGGTGATCTTTCCTGCATGTACATCGTTTGCAAACTGTGCGATCTTCTCCTGCTGTGCCACATAGAATGCACGCTTGTCCACGCCGTCAGCCTCTACCTTGTCGCCAAGCTGTCCGCGTGTCAACTGATGAAGCACCAGACGATTCTCTCCGGTATTGATCACTGCTCCGTTGTACAGCTCCTTGAACTTATCTGCGAGCTGTGCCTCCTTTGCCAGATCGGTAAGTACCTGTAACGTATCATCATCCACAGCCTTTGCCGCATAATGATAGGTCAGACCAGCCGCCATCGGAGTGCTGTATTTCTTTACGCGCGCTGCGCCGCCTTCTCCGCTCATCACCTCTACCAGATTTACCGGTGATGTCTTTGTCAGCTTCTCATAGGAAGCCAGTGTATCGAGATTGTTCCATGCCACCATTGTTCGTTCCTCCTTATTTTGCATCAAATTCTAAACTCTCCCAATTATACTATGAAATGGGAATGGGTTCAAGATTTGTTTTTTGCGCATGATTTCAAAAATACCGATAAATACAAACCAGCCCCGGACAGGCAAATTTCCTGCCGGGGCTGTGATTCATAGATGCGCGCTTGATATCAAACGATATTCCTATTTGTACTACTTCTTCTTAATCACCTTTGTCTTTGTAACAACACCATTCTTATTGCAGAAGTATTTGGTCTTTCCTATGGTGATCCAACGATTCTTAACAATGACACCATTTTTATTTGCGACATACTGCTTGCCGCCAACCTTGAATGCCTTATTGGTAACAACAACACCATTCTTTCCAGCGTATACGGTCTTTCCCTTTGCAGTCGTAACAAACTGCTTGACTGCAATCACTCCACTGGCATCAGCAGCATACTTCTTTCCTTCAACCATGAAAGTTGCCGACTTAACAATCTGACCATTTTTCTTGGCATAAACCTTTACGCCATCCTTCGTCGTTGCAAAAGCAGCCTTCACAATCTCTCCATCTGCGTTAGTCACACACTCTTTGCCATTGAGCAAAACAACGGTCTGTGCAAGTACATTGCCATCCTTATCGACAGCAACCTGTTTGCCATCCTTTTCTACGATCGTCGCTACGGGGATGGTTGTTGTGCCATCGCTGCCTGGATTAGTTTCGCCAGTACCGGGTTTACTGTCATCCTTGCCGGGAGTTACAGCAGCGCCGCCGCCACCGCCAGCTCCACCGGTACTGCCGCCACTAGTGCTTCCACCACCAGATGATCCTCCACCCGGTGTAGGTGTCGGTGTCGGTGTAGGGTCAGGTACGGAGGTACTCTGACTCTGAGCATTGGCACTGTTCGGAATAATCGCCGGATTGGCAAATGCAGTAACTGCAAATGATCCTACTGAGAGAGCTGCAGCAAGCGCAACTACAACTCCTTTTTTCTGTACGAAATTGAATTTCATCACAGACTCCTCCTTTTCTATTTTTTCCATTTCACTATATACCTACCGTTTTCTTTTGTCAATTATTTCGCGATTATATTTTGATTTCGTCGTTGATTGTGCGATTTTTATATGCTACACTATGATTGAAATTAAACGACAACGAAAGAGAGCCATTCTATGAAGCTTGCATTAACGATCAGCATTTTGTACACACTCACCTTACTGTTTTTCAGTTATTATACCGGCTTAATTCCCTTTATTTATAAGGGCACACAGCGCTTCGAATGCCCTTGGTCCGACAATACCGTTTTCCTTATTGAAGTTGCTATTTTTTCCATCTCACTATACCTCAATCTCACATTTGGCATCGCCAACTATTCCGGTGACTGCGCATACTTTGTATCGGTTATTACGCGATTATCTAACGAATCACATCCCTTTGCCGGTCTGTATGCAAACAGCGACATTATTTATCCACCGCTGTTTTATTTTTTATACTTTCCGATCACAAAATTTATCACCGTTTTTCACATTCCTGTCTCATATACATCACGTGCATTTATTCTGTGCATGAAATTTCCTGCCATCATCTGTGAATTTGCGATGGCATATATGCTCTATCGCACGGCAAAACATACATTAAAAAAAGGACAGGGCATTCCCATCCTTTTACTCACACTTTTAAATCCTGCATTTTTATTCGTAACGGCTTTTATCAGCCAGATCGATGCCATCTATGTATGTTTTGTATTTCTGACCGTCCGGCTGCTCTGCCAGCACCGTCTCAAGTGCGCATATTTTGCCTTTGCAGCCGGGATCATGTTCAAATTCCAGACCATTTTCGTCACACCGGTCGTCTTCTATGCGATCATACATGATGTCTTTCTACACGATTTTAACTGGAAAAAATTCCGTTCAAACCTCCTCTGCGGACTATCAGCTATATTTTGTATGTTTTTATGCTACCTGCCGTTTGTCTGGGATCATACCAGCCACAAAATGTATGAAGGCGGCATCACAGCCAATTTTGTAAATTCTATACAAAGCTATGGACTTGCCAGTCAGAACACCTATAACCTGTGGACGCTGCTCGGCTACAATTTTCTCTCACAGGAACTGCCTTTTGGTCCGCTCCCCTGTCACACGTGGGGAACGATCTTCATCATCCTATTTGTCGCCCTAAGTGCCGTTGCATTTTGCATGTATCGGGAAGATACCACCCGCCTGCCCCTGCTGGCAGCACTGCTTGTAAGCGGAACCGTTTGCTTTGCTACTAAAATGATGCCCCGATACCTGTACCCTGCTGTCGTACTTTTGATTTTCGCATACGTCATCCGCCCAACAGTAAAGCGTTTCCTCTGTGCAGTCAATTTTACAATCTGCTTTTTTCTGCTCACCTTTTCGGATTATGTGATCTATCCACAATGGGAGTACACTGCAGAACTGATCTGGCCAAGAATCATATCTGTATATTTCATTTTTTGTGTTGGTCTTCTAACCTATGTAATATTTAGAGATCCTTTGGATGTTACCGTTCAGCCACCTACCTATTGATATACATTTTCTTATAATAATTCTGATATTCTCCCGATATGATAGTTTCCCACCACTTCCGGTGATCTAAGTACCATTGAATCGTCTTGTGAATACCATCTGCAAACGTCATCTCCGGAAGCCAGCCCAGTTCCTTATGGATCTTTGCCGGGTCAATCGCATACCGTCTGTCATGCCCTTTCCGGTCGGAAACATATTGAATCAGCGACTCAGGCTTTCCAAGCTCCTGACAGATCAACTTCACAATATCAATATTTTTCATTTCATTATGTCCGCCGACATTATAGACCTCTCCCACACGACCATTCTGCACAATCAGATCAATCGCTTTGCAGTGATCCTCTACATACAGCCAGTCACGCACATTTAATCCATCTCCATAAACCGGTAACGGCTTGTCATTCAAAGCATTCGTTATCATGAGCGGTATCAGCTTCTCTGGGAAATGATAGGGTCCGTAATTATTTGAACACCGGCTAATCGTAACCGGCAGCCCATAAGTTCTGTGATAAGCCAGCACCAGCAAATCAGCTCCTGCTTTGGAGGAAGAATACGGACTGGATGTGTGGATCGGTGTATCTTCCGTAAAAAACAGATCCGGTCTGTCCAATGGCAAATCACCATAGACCTCATCCGTAGATACCTGATGATATCTGGCGATTCCATACTCACGGCAGGCATCCATCAATACTGCTGTTCCCATGATATTTGTCTGCAGAAAGATACCAGGATCCTCAATAGACCGATCCACATGGGATTCTGCTGCAAAATTCACTACAACATCGGGGTGTTCTTCCTCAAATAGCCGGTACACCCCCTCTCTGTCACAGATATCCAGCTTTACAAACCTAAAGTTTTGCTGCTCCATAACCGGTGCAAGCGTAGACAGATTACCCGCATAGGTCAGCTTGTCCAGACAAACAATGCGGTCGTCCGGATATTTATGTAACATATGAAAAATGAAGTTTGAGCCAATAAAACCGGCCCCGCCTGTAACAATTGTAGTCATGGGTATTCTCCTCCGTTATCTACATACTCTTTTTCCTCAGTTGCCAATGGATCACACCACCATAAAATGCTGCCAAGCCCCACATCAGCACCGCATAAAATCCGGCAGCACCTGAAAGCCCAGAACTTTTTACCATATGTCCAAAAAACAGCTTTGACAGCAATGCAACAAACACATACCCCAGCATCGTAACCTTTTGTTTCCTGATAACCGTCAACAATGTACTGGCAAAAGTAACCAGCCCAAGACCACCTCCTGCGATCATGAGCATCAAAAGTTCCGTTTTATAAGCTTTCAAATCTGTTGCATACAGCCATGATAAAACAGGTATTCCACATATATACGCGCCTGTCAGACATACCACTGTCAACCCGATCACTACGGCCGCGATCTTAAAAATACGGTTCTTCAGGCTATGCATGTTTTGCGTTTTCCATTCATCTGCAATATCTGTCAGCATCGGCTGATAAACAAAGCTGCTAAACAGCATCACTACGAAAACAGGCATGGCTATATAACCGTAGCATGCCTGTTCCGCTTCTGACATATACTTATCTATTGCATATTTCGGTGCATTCGTAACATAATTGGTAAGAAATGCCACAATAAATAATGGAAAACAGCTGCCAAAAATCTGCTTTACACCTTCCCACTGAATGAAAGACCCTTTATAATAGGCATGAATCAGCTTTCGGTTTGCCACCAGTGACATGAACGTTCCCGTCAAAAACCCCCAGACTAGCGATTGTATCAGTTGATGCGTCAGACACAGCCCTATGGATGTTACGACCAGATGCAGCGCCCAGCGTGCGATAAATATTTTCGCCCCTATATCGATCCGACCATTCTTCTGGTACAAGCCCCAAAATACATCTTCCAAAGATTCTACCGCATATATAAGACAAATCAATAAAATCACCCTGCTCTTATATTCCGAATAACCCTTGAAATACCAGGCATAAATAAGATATGTACCAGTCACGATTCCCATCAAAAAAACTGTACAGATTCTATGCGTGAAATATGACCCAAAAGACAATCTCTCCTCTACATCCGTCACCTGATAGTTTCTGACTCCATAACGCCCAATCGTCATCATCAAATTTCCAATCGCAAATGCGATCGTCAGAATACCTGCATCCCCTAATCCGTTCGTTCTGCCAACAACCATCAAAAGAATGACCGCCTCAGCAGCATTCACCAGACCGGCGAGGGTGTTCCATATGAAATTAGATTTATAATAGGCATTATCGTTCATGCATTCTCTTTTCCTTTATTGCATCGAATCATTTATGCTTAAAATATATAATTTCTAAATTAGCGTATATATTCTCTGCCGTATATCTTTGTTCAATACGATATTGTTCACTTAATAAATCGATTACCTCTCGATTCACCCTGCTCGGCAGAATCAAAAAAAATTCTTCTTCCAGATTACTTCCGTTACAAATAGCATCCGTCGTAATATTAGCAACATTTAAATAATGTGCATATTTATCCCACTCATCAAAATTAAATCGTTTTTTCTTAGAATTCCAATAGATCTTATAATTTCTATTCCATGATCCAACAATATTTAATTCATACTCATGCGCATCCAAAACGTAAAATTTCTGATCCTCAACAGGATTAATCTGTGCAAACACCTCATTCATCAAATTGCCATAGGCATTGTGTTGATAATTATACACATAATTATCATTTAAAACAGTTTGATCATTCCATTCAATCGTTGATATATACGGTGGGACGCCAGCATATATCTTGGAATTCCCCAAATCTATAGCATGGTTCATGCACATTGCAGGATCAACATTAACATATGTCTGAATAATCATTAACACACACATGGCAGCTGCTACAAATCTAGTACCAGTCTTTGTCTTCCTAAGCAAATTACAAATAGCAACTGGCAAAATCAAGATATATCCTACATTTAATATTGCTGTATATCTTGGACACATGGCATCACCATTATACACTAATAATAAACAAACTACCGATATACATCCTCCACAAACGGACATTACTATCCTTTTGCCATGCACACCCAATCCGCTAGCATCACTTTTATCAAAATATATATTTATCACTGCTATTACTAGCATAAGTAAAACGAGCCATCTAAATCCATATATAAATGATTGATCAATAGTGCAAATAAATTCTGTTACATTTTTCAATGCGATAGGTTTATCTGTATGATACGAGCCAAAAAAATTTTGAATTGCCAAACTTCCAGAATATTTATACATAAATAAAAATTCTATAACCGGCAACAACCAATAGATTACTCTTGTCTGATATTTTTTCTGGTTTTTAAATCCTTTGTTTCCAACAATATTCAGTACCACATATCCAGCTATGACTATTACATAAAATACAAATCCAGTTATTTTGGTAAAGGAAAGCAAAAAACCACAAAAAGAAATCAAGATATCATTTTCCTTTACAATCCCATATACTAACCAAATTGCAAACAACGGTAGTTGATAGTCCATGCAAAAATATGTAAATAATCCTACCGCATATGGAAAGAAGAAAAAGCATATACAAAATAAAGAAATTAGAACATCATCCAAACCATCATAAAGTATCCTAAATAAGTCAAAAAAGAAATATATAGTAATAGCCGATATAACTATATTTCCAATATATAGTCCTATCATTTCTCCATGAAACAAACACTCCCATGGAGCTAAAAAAAGGGCTAATCCATGAATTTCTTTCCAACAAACAAATGCTCCCAAATATGTTGAAAGATTTAACCTACATTCATCTATTGATCTTACAAGACTTCCGTAGTATAAGGTTCCATCAAAATGCGGCATATCATGAAATTGTAATATTTCTACAAATAGTACTATGCCTACTACACCTAACATAAAACGGTTTTTATGCAGTATGTCTGCCATATTAAATTTTCTGTTTTCTATTACCGAATAAAAACTAATCAAAAAGATATAGTTTATTGCAAATAAGTAAATAAACTGTGATATTTTTAAATTTTTTATTCCAAGATAAATTGCAAAAACATCTGAAAAAAGAGTTATTGTACTAACAATAAACAGTATGGTTAACCAGTGCTCTTTTTTTCTATTTAAAAACTTTCTAAAAAGCACTACTACAAATAATAATGCGATAACAGGAAATGTCCATTCGTTAACAAACTCATATGTTTCTACCAGCGTTCTGTTAGAATCAAAATCCATATTTTGACTTAATAGCTTAAGCTTCACTTTATATTTATCAGCAAAGAGACCTTGTGCCAATGCTATATATCGATTAAATCTCCCTATTTCTTTTTTCTGACACAACTCGTCCATTGATTTTGAATAGCATTCATTTCCTGACATAAGTTCTGGAAATAGCATATTAGAAGTGCTTCTACAACTATATAGCTTTACATCTGTTCCATCACATATTATGCCATACGAATTATCTGAAATAATTTCACAATCAGACCAACAGCAAATTATTTTTCCACTCCAAAAACAATTTGCTATCCCTCCTACATAATCTCCGATTAGTTGTGCTTTACTATAACAATCTATAATTGCTGCATCGCTAGATTTCTGAAAAATAGCGAACGATGCACATCTAGTTCCTTCAATTCTCCCACTTTCTATTCCCAGATTACAAATAGCACCATTCAAAGTATAAAATAATGCCGCATTTTCATTTTCAATATTCAGATTTTTTAAATAATAACCATTACCCTCATATATACCGCCAAATGAAAACTGATCATTGCCTATTGGAATCCAATTCTCAATTTCATTCATATCTATATTTGAAGTCTGACAAAAATAACAGTCATTAAATTCATTTCCAGCATTGACTTCTTCTGAAATCCATAACAAATCTTGTGCATTATCTATCAAAAATGGATCAGCAATGGTTCCACTGCCAGTTAAATTAGTGCTAATCATTTCAGATATTTTCGTTTTAGGAGAAAAGAATGCCAAACAAACTATGAATAAAACAACCCCAAAAATAGTTAAAACTTTTATCTCTTGTATTCTAATACTTTTCAAAACTTTTCCTCTCTAAATAGCAACAGTCTGACACTTTTCCAAAGTTTGAGTTCACATTAGTGCTACACGCATGTTCCTATGTATTTTTTTCATACAACAGACAACCTCGCTTTTCTCTACTGGATACCACCTGGTTCTTTGCCAAATCCACTTTCCGTCACAAATTCAATACTCATATTCTCTTTGTTTGTTAAGCAAAACTCGTCAAACATCTGCTTAAGTTCTTTATTTATTTTCTCAGCTGAATACTTCCCCTGTAATGTAGGCAATGTCTCGTCTGCATAGCTGGTATTATATCCTTCTTCAAACTGATCAAAACCTGCAAGCGCAACATTCATTACTTGGAGTAGTATCAATAATCGCAAACAACAAATGACTGCATTATCAAAATGCTCCCATCCAGTCTTCATCACGCGATCAAACCTTACGACTAATTCATCTATTCCCGCTTCAGACTTAATATTTGACAATAATATTTTTTTTGTATTATGAAATACTGCCGCATAAACATCTCTTGCATAGTCATATCTAGTTTTATTAATCAAAAACAAATAATCCACCGGATAATGCACCGTAACTGCATTAACATCAATAATGACAGGATTATTATCTTTGATATAAGACCGAATTGTCCCTTTTTGCTCATTCACAGATTTGCCTGGTGCAATCAATAAAACGTTTCTTCCAGCTACAGCCTTTCTCAACTGTTCCAATGCCTGCCTATCATCCACCTGACGGCTCTGATTTTCTATGTATTTCTGTTCCAACAAATCATAATCATACTTTCTTCTATCATCCGGTTTCAAAGATTCAATAATGTTCCGCATATCCTTTGCACTTGTCCGATGGTTTTTAATCAAATATGCAATATTATTGACATGACAGCAGTACATTCCCGCAATAAAATAGGGTGTCGAATATCCCCATGTATATTTCTCCTGAAAGGGGTTCATGTAGGTATCGATTGCATCCATAATCATATCCATGTCATAATGTCCTAGCTGATTGCGGTTCAGATAATTTGCGATCAACTCTGTCGTGGCATTCCCGGCTCCCCGCCCCATCCCACAAAGGCTGGCATCCACTATGATCGTTCTATCACTGCTTGCAAGCATCTGTTCTACAAAATGAATAGACAGTGCAAACGAGAGCTGTTGATTGTTATGAGAATGAAATCCTATCGCAATATCATCCCGTAATTCTTCATCCAACACATGCATAATCCGGTCTAAATCCTTATGATACATCGCACCAAATGTATCAACAATAGAAATAGCTCTTGCCTTTGTCTGGTTGACCTCAGCTGCCAGCTCACGCAAATCCACATCTGAATATGCTAACGTATTGGCTGCCTGATAAAAAACATCGTACCCTTTGTCCTCAATCTGCTTTCCTACACGGATTCCCTCGTGATGTTTCCCATATGGGAACACAACACGAACCGCGTCTATTGTTTTATGGTCACATGCTGGCAGATTATCTAGGTCATAACGATCCCAGTCAATCATAACCGTATAGATACAACCAGCCTTTTTTTCCAATATATATGGTTCGATATCTCCCGGGACATGGAAAAACGATGTTCCCTCCTCATAAGGCTGATTTTTTAGCCAGCCACACTCTATGATCTCAATATTCGCATCCTGCATCCTTTTGATAATACCTTTTAACGCAGGTGCTCCAAAGTGCGCATCAATGATATAAGCTCCATCCCGTAAAGTGCAATCTAAAATATGCACATGCTGTTCTACATTTGTTTTTTTCATTTCATACATACCTTTACCCTTTGATGGAAGGTCTGAGCTGCATTTTCCATCTCAGATTTTGAATCGTATATATAAAAAAACGAAGCGATCCGCTGCATTTTATAATTCGTTATCTGTTCTCCCGGATGCATCAATTCCACCTGCTCATAAACATGCGTTTTGATATCTTCCGGTATCTCATAGTTCTCCAATACACCATTACGGTCTGCAAAAATTCCATGATGTCCACAGAATTGTTTTTTGTCACTCACTGGCTTTAAACCATCACATTTCATTCCAAGGGAAGATCGGATGTATGCTTCATACCATGAAAATCCGGTTGCTTTCTCATATAAAGAAAAAGAAAGATTGCCGGTCAGCCTTCTCATAACTTCTATAATATAAATCTGGTCATTTTTACGCATATACTGAACCGTGAATACACCATCAACCAGATGTAGATCATCAACCATATCCTCAATAATCTTACAGATAGGCATAACATCCTGAAACTCAAAATCAGATGGATATGTCTCCGTCTGTATCAGGTAAGGATTCACATAGGAATAACAGTTGCAGCTAGCCGTCGCAATTATTTTTCCCTCTGCAATAAACGCATCTACCGCATGTTGCGTTCCCTCTATGAATGGTTCTACTAATATCTGTTTATCCCGTGAAATTTCAAACGCACTTTTTGCCGCCTCACATGCCTCTTCATAATTATTCGCACGACAAATCCCTTTTCCACCTGTCAGATCGTTTGCTTTCACAATGATTGGATATTCACATCTTTTGGTATATCTCAGTAGTTTTTCCAAATCATGAAATACTTCCGACTTCACAGACGGGATATTTTTTTCTGCACAATATGCCTTGAATAAATCCTTGTGATGCAAGAGCAACGTGTTTTCATATGTATCATGTCCAGCCCATCCCATCTGTTCTGCGACATATGCAGCTGTAATCGTACCAAAATCATTGGCACAGCTTATGATCCCATCCATTTTGTTTTTCTTCACCAGACCAAGCACCCATTCTTTATCTGAATAATCCCCTGCAAGATATTCATCCGCAAAAGCATGCCCTTCCAGCTCTGGTGCATTCCCTGAAGTCACCACATAATAACCCATTTCCTTAAGTTTTTTGATAACAGGCGTCTCACAAAAACTCCCATTAAGCACCAATATTTTTTTCTTTTCCACTTGGCTGATACTCCTCTATTAATGACTCAATATTTTGTGTTTCACGAATTGCATACTGCGGTGCGTTATTGATACAAATATACATACGACCTATATACTCGCCCAACAAACCCAAAAACATCATAATAATGCCACTAAACAGCAACAATGCAGCCATCATAGATGCATAACCCATTGATTGAATATGACCGGTTAGTCTTTGAATAATAATAACTATTGCCGACACAATTCCAAGCATTGAACAGATTATACCTGTCACCGCAGCTAAACGTAACGGTTTCTCTGAAAACGCAGTAAAACCATTAAGCCACAATTTTAACAGACTCTTGAATGTATAATTTGATGTTCCAACAGTTCTTGCATCATGACGCATGGGTACGTTTGCAATATTTCTTGTTACTCTTAAAGCCAAACCATGTACAAACGGATATGAATTTTTATATTTTATAATCTCGTTTACCACAAAACGCTTCATGCCATAATAACTATTCAATTCAATATCTTTTGGCATATTGATCAAATAATGCGACATAGCGAAACTAACCTTTGATCCTATACGTCTGAGCAAAGATCGCTTCTTCTCTTTTTCATATTTTGCAGAGACAAGATCATAGCCTTCTTCTAACTTATCAATAATAGAGAACATTTCTTCAGGAGGATTTTGTCCATCATCATCCAAACAGATCACCAAATCACCTGTTACATAGTTAAATGCTGCCATCAACGCTGCATGCTGTCCAAAATTTCTTGCTAAATCTATGACCCTTATCCTGCAATTTTTTTCACTCAATTTTCTCAATATGGCATATGTTCCATCTGTCGATCCATCATTTACACAGATGATTTCATAATCATAATTACCATCAGCCATAACAGTCTTTATTATACGTTTAATCACATCCGCTACCGTTTTTTCAGAGTAATAACATGGTATTACAAATGATATTTTTTCCATTTTAATCAACCTTTTCTCCTACAGTAATGACTAGCTTTTGAACTAATCTTATTAGTTCATGTATTACAATTCCCCCCATAACCGCAGCTGCCATAAACACAATCAGCCGAATCGGAAATACACCTATATACCTAATCTGTTCAAAGCTCACCTGAAACAAATATATTTCCAATGTTGCAGATGCAATCAACCTTATAAAAATGGAATCCTTAAATCTGTTCCGACTAGACATACATACACCCATCAAAGCAACTGTAAATCCAAATACGCCCATATGAATAAGTAGTTGAAAAAGCAATCCTCTATTCCACAACATAATGCTGGCATATTCTGCGCCCCAAATAAACCCTGCACATAATCCTCCTAAAATAAGCAGATTCTTATTTTGAGAATTCTTTAGCCACATTGTTATTTTATCTTTCTGTATGCGAACATATGCCCCTGCCAAAATAACTCCAAAATAGAAATATACTTTAAACATAGAAAAACCTGCTAGCTCAACAAAAAAACTGTTTACTCTCAATTTTAAAATGTAATAAATCAGATACACACATAGCCATATTATGAACGCTATTTTCACTTTTTTTAGTTTATAAACATTGCCATTTTCTTTTGTCTGTAAAATCCAATAATAAGCCACATAATATAAAAGTAGTGCTTCACAAAACCAATATTTTCCTAATATATGTCCATATATCTGTAACGCAGAAGTCAATCCATGCAATTCTTTATGATGATTTACGATCAAGTCTGAAATAGAAACTATGATAACAGCAGGTAATAATCTATATACACGTTTCTTATACCACTGAATAAACCCAGAAGTTACATTGACCAACAAATAGCCCTGCAAACCAAAAAAAATTGCATTTCCAAATCCTCCACCTATCGCCATATATGATAGTGGATATATAACTCCACAATGGCTGTTGGTTATCAAAATACAAGCCATAAATTTTAAATGGTCAATCCAACTTTCTCTAGTTATCTTACTGTTTTCCCAAGAATTCCATTTATTTTTCATCGCGACTTTTCAAAAATTCCGCCATTTCTTTAATAGCTTGTTCGATTCCAACCTGCGGTTCATATCTCATGTCTCTGCGAATTTTCTCAAGCGACACATCCCAGCAGTAATCATCCATACAATCATCCCGACCAGAAAAGATAATCTCCGACTTAGAATTCAATACATCAACACACTTTTGTGCCAATTCATAATTTGAAATCAGATTTTCACTCGAAAGATTATACACACCATGTGCCTCTTCAGATACCAGTGCAAGATATATTGCTTGCGCTATATCTTGCACATGTACATAGCTTTGCTTTCTGGTTCCATGTCCTGATAAAATCAAATCTTTATTACTTATTGCATTTTTCACAAACGTTGGAAAAATTGTTTTTTCATTCATACGCGCTCCCACCGGTGCCGATATACGAAAACTGACTGTGCGCACTCCATGTTGATCGTCCGCATAATTTGCCAGCAATTCTTCCATGATTTTTGTAGCATGATATACAGTTGGTGGGTGAAGCGGATGATTTTCAGTAATTGGATGCTCCATGGGTTTTCCAATAACCGGTAGGCTTGATATCTGCACAAAGCTCTTAACTTGATATTTCTGGCATAATTCTAATAATCTCTGTGTTCCAACACAATTATGTGAAACAATTTCTACACCATACGGTTCTTTTCTCATATCAGCAGCCAAATGTACAACTGCATGAATAGGCATCTCCTCTACACATATCTGAAAGACATCTGCCAACTTTTCCGAATCCATATCACAAGACACATACTTATCAACTTTACATGTAGATTTTTCTTTTCTCCCCAAACCAATCACATAACAGCCTTTATTTCTTAAATACTGAACTGTATGACTTCCAATAAAACCATTTGATCCTGTAACCAAGACATTCACTTTACTCACTGATACTTAACACCTTTCCCTCTGCCACCATCCTCAGATGCTTCCCATAAGAAGATTTTCCATATTTATCAGATGCTTCCAATAACGTCTGCTCATCAATCCACCCATTTCGATACCCGATTTCTTCTGGTGCAGATATCATAATACTCTGTCGTTTCTGAATCATATGTACAAACTCACCAGCTTCTAAAAGATTCTCCATCGTACCTGTATCGAGCCAGGTAAATCCCCGTCCCATAATCTGTGTTTGCAAGCTTCCTTCACGCAGATAAATGTTATTCAACTCTGTAATCTCTAACTCTCCACGTTCAGATGGTCGTACCATCCTTGCCTTTTCAGGTACTCCTTCAGGATAAAAATACAACCCTGTCACGGCATACTTACTTTTGGGCTGTCTGGGTTTTTCTTCAAGAGATAATACACTACCATCCTGATCGAACTCCACAATACCAAACCCTTCCGGGTTATCCACATAATATCCAAAGATCGTTGCATATCCTTCATCCGCTTTACGGGCTGCATTTTTTAACATTTCCGTAAAACGATTCCCGTAAAAAATATTATCCCCTAAGATCATGGCACAACTGTCATCACCTATAAAACTGTCTCCCAAAAGAAATGCCTGTGCCAATCCATCCGGCGACGGCTGTACTTTATAACTAAGTTTCACTCCAAATTGCTTGCCATCTCCGAGCAGATGTTCAAACCGTGGTGTATCCTCGGGTGTCGAGATGATCAATATGTCACGGATTCCTGCCAGCATCAAAGTAGACAGAGGATAATAGATCATTGGTTTATCAAAGACCGGTAAGAGCTGTTTAGACGTAACCTTTGTTAATGGATACAATCTGGTTCCCGTACCACCGGCGAGTATGATTCCCTTCATCGTGTCGATCTCCTTTTAAAACCAATAATTTTTCATTGTCTGCGTAATATAGTGAATCTCCTCGGATGTCAATCCATCATACATTGGCAATCGAAGCAATCGGTCACTTTCTCTGGTTGTATAGACATCCTCTCCATAAAAATATCCATATTTTTTACCCGCTGCTGCACTATGCAATGGAATATAATGAAAGACTGCATGTATCCCTTGTCGTTTCAGATAAGCAAGCACATCGGTTCTCTGCATCAAATCTTTTACTTTAATGTAAAACATATGCGCATTATGTATGCATCCCTCTGGGATCTTCGGTAATTCGATCCTTCCGGCATCTTCTAGTGGTTTTAATTCTTCATAATACTGATTCCACGCTTCCAAGCGCCTCTCATTTACCGCATCCGCTTCTTCTAATTGCGCCCACAGGTAAGCAGCATTCAATTCACTGGGCAGATAAGAAGATCCCGCTTCCTGCCACGAATATTTATCCACCTCACCACGGAAAAACTGACTGCGATTTGTGCCTTTTTCACGAATAATCTCCGCCTGCAATATTTTGTTTGGATTCCTGATCAACAATGCACCGCCCTCACCCATACTATAATTTTTGGTTTCATGAAAGCTATAACATCCAAAATCTCCGATCGTGCCCAATGCCTGTCCCTTATAGGTACTCATCATGCCCTGCGCTGCATCTTCAATTACCAGCAAATGATGCCGATGTGCAATGTCCATAATCGTATCCATTTCACAAGCCACCCCCGCATAATGCACAACCACAATCGCCACTGTTCGGGGTGTAATTGCCTGTTCAATCAACTGTTCATCAATATTCATGGTATCCGGTCGTATATCTGTGAAAACGACCTTTGCACCGCGCAAAACAAATGCATCAGCCGTAGAAACAAACGTATATGACGGCATAATTACCTCATCCCCTGGTTGAATACCAGACAACATCGCTGCCATTTCCAACGCATGTGTACATGATGTTGTCAGTAATACTTTCGCCGATCCGGTTCTCTGCTCCAACCATGTACTACATTTTTTCGTATATTCTCCATCTCCGCATATTTTTTTCCGCTCAATGGCATGCTGCATATATCCTATTGCATTTTTCTGATACGGCGGAACGTTAAAACTAATGTTATGCATTGCTTTACCTCTTTTCGACATTTTTCATCAAATATCACGTATATTCTAGTCGCGTTTCTCGCGATTGTCAATATGTCAATCGCTTATTTGTGGATTTATCAATGCATTTTCATTTGCGAATAACTAATTTGGCGATTTTTTGACTATACTTATCACGATAGTTCATTATTATAGTGGTTTATATTATTAAGTATGGAGGTCTCATATATGAAGACGCTTGGTGCAAAACTTCGTGATTTACGCGAAGCCAGAAACTTGTCCCAAAAGGAAGTATCACAGCATTTAATGATTAGCAACAAGCTCTTGTCCAGTTATGAACGTGATATAAATGATCCCCCATACCCCATATTAAAACAAATTTGTGAGTACTATAACGTCAGTGCCGACTATTTATTGGATATAGATATCAAAGAATCTTTAGAAGATGATGCATCTCATTCGGAATTGATAGCATTAAATCCGACCCAGAAGCGAATCCTAGCATACTACTCCAGATTAAATCAAGAACATCGCGATGCGGTTCGCGGTTTGATGGTTTTGTACTACAAAGAGCAAACTCGGGACGGTGAATCCCGTCCCGATAAAAATAGTTGTGTTGATGAATAAAATCGAGAGTGTAATATAAAGTGTGTAAGTTACCGGTAACAACAACTTACGCACTTTATTTTTTCCCTAAAGTGCGGCATCTTTAAGAAAGGATTTGAGAAGACATCCCTGTTCCGGAAGATTTCATTGACCGGTATATTCGCAAAACGTCTGACTCAAAATCCATAGATGAAGAACTTCCGTTTGATTGAACATTGTAAAAATAGTGGTCTATAATTCGAGCAGAAGTTACTTTTGCAAAACGGAAGTTAAATTTGCTATTTACCTATTTGCCTTTGTTTTTTGCGCATGATTCAAGAAATTGTTGATTTATAATTAAATGTCGTTCAAAAAAATGTTATTTTATTCATTGATAACATTCAAAAAAATGTATATACTATAATTGTAACGCAAATCAAACGGAGGAAATGTCATTGGAACGAACGATTATGCAGGATCTGATTGCATGGAAAAATAAATCAGACCGAAAACCTTTAATTTTACAGGGAGCCAGACAGGTTGGCAAAACATGGATCATGAAAAAATTTGGTCAGCAATATTATAAATACGTTGCCTATGTGAATATGGATCATAATGTCCATATGCAGGATTC
Organism: uncultured Eubacterium sp.; assembly: GCA_934320655.1. Taxonomy (GTDB): domain Bacteria; phylum Bacillota; class Clostridia; order Lachnospirales; family Lachnospiraceae; genus W0P33-017. The sequence goes on along the minus strand of CAKRFN010000014.1, from coordinate 11,780 downwards.
CTTTTCGAAAGATTTTGATGTAGAGCGAATTCTGGAAGATATCGGAATTGAAACCCATACAAAAGTGCTTGCAGGCGAAACACTCATTATTTTAGATGAGATTCAGGAGGTTCCGCTTGCATTAAGCTGTCTGAAGTATTTTTGTGAAAATGCACCGGCGTACCATATAATAGCCGCAGGTTCTTTGCTTGGAGTCGCAATGCATAAAGGAATATCCTATCCTGTAGGTAAAGTAAATTTACTGACAATGTATCCGCTTTCCTACAAAGAATTTCTGACCGCGGTGGGCGACGACCAGCTTGCTGCGTATGTAGATCAGCCGGAGAACGATAAATTGGTCACATTTCGGGACAAGTATATTGCCAACCTCAAAAAATACTATTTTATTGGCGGAATGCCAGAAGCTGTAATGACCTATTTGCAGGACCGTGATTATGATGCTGTTCGTGAAGTTCAAAATACCATTCTGCGCCTATACGAAAGCGATTTCAGTAAACATATAGAAAACAGGACTGAATTGGAACGAACCCGTATGGTATGGAATTCTGTTCCTATGCAGTTGACAAAAGAAAATAAAAAATTCTTTTTTGGACAGATAAAAAAGGGGGCAAGATCCGCAGATTTTGAAGTATCCATACAATGGCTGATCGATTGTGGTCTGCTGTATAAAGTTTATTGTGTGGAAAAACCAAATCTGCCGTTGAAAGCATATACAAATTTTTCTTCTTATAAACTATTTATGGTAGATATCGGACTGTTAGGCGCAATGACAGATCTGAATGTAGAAAGCCTATTGGAAGGGAACCGCATCTTCATAGAATTTAAAGGTGCGATGGCAGAGCAGTATGTTCATCAACAGCTTGTAAGTACAACATCCTATATACCCTACTATTACTCCAACGTAAAATCACGGAATGAAATTGACTTCCTGATTCAGATAAAAGGCGCTGTTATTCCGATCGAGGTAAAAGCAGAGGAAAATCTTCAATCGAAAAGTCTGAAAGCATATGTCGATAAATACAAACCAGCATACGCAGTCAGAACTTCCATGAAAGATTATCGTAAGCAGAACTGGTTGATCAATCTGCCATTGTGGTGTGTGTCAGGTCTGTCAGAATTTCCTATCTCAGAATAATAGGCACAGCCATTTTATCTTTGCTTATTTTGCGCCAATATAGATGAGGGTCGTTCAAACTGAATCGGCTCTCCATCTATCCCAGTGACCACACCACCAGCTTCTTCCACAATCAGCGAACCGGCAGCATAATCCCATGGAGACAACTGTAATTCAAAGTATAATTCTGCCCTCCCTGCTGCAATCGAACACAGATCGAGCGCCGCTGATCCGCTTCTTCTGATATCTAATGCTTTTTCAAAATAGGCATATGCCAACTCAAATGACCGTTTCCATAACTGCTTATCATACGGCGAAGCTCCAAACAAAACGAGTCCATTCTCTAACGGTTGGTCAGACACATGGATTCTCTCTCCGTTACAAAATGCTCCCATCCCGCGTTCTGCCCAAAACATCTCGTCCAGATAAGGATTGTATACGACCCCGATCACAACCTGCCCCTCATCAAGCAGCGCGATTGAAATCGCGCTCGCATGATAATCTTTGATAAAATTCGTCGTACCGTCGATCGGATCAACAATAAACGCATGTTTCGCTCCCACACCGCTGTGTGTCTCACTCTCTTCCCCGATAAATACCGCATCCGGAACGATCTGTAGCAGATGCTCCCTGAGATATGCCTCCACGGACACATCATATTTCGTGACAAAATTCGCCTGCCCCTGCTTTGATTCAATACGAAGGCTGTCTCTGTCCGCATGTACGAGCATTTCACCACATATTCGTGCCTCTTTGCAGATGGCATCCCTGATCTCTTTTCGTAATTCTTTTGTTATCTCGTTTCCTGATTCTATGGTTGACACTTCTTTTTCCACCTTTATTTTCCTAAATAATGTTGCAGCTATCCATCCCCTACCCGCAATATTCAAACGCATTGCGGTACAGCATCACCCCGACCGTATCCGTTCCACTCACTGACACCACATCAAAACGTACCGGTGTGCTTTCCGTATAGCCGTGCCGAAGCAGATAAAACGATGCTACCCGTGAGATCGTCTGCTGTTTGCGGTAGTCTACCGCTTCAGATGGATCACCGCATTCTACGCTCCTGCGATATTTTACCTCTATAAAAACAAGGTAACAGCCCTCTCTCGCTACAATATCGACCTCGCCGCTGCGGCAGCGGAAATTGCGCTCCACGATTCTGTATCCCTGTTTTTCCAGCCATTCACATACAAATGCCTCTTTTTCATCACCAATCTGTCTGTTGTTTCGTCTGCGCAAAATAGCTCCTGCCTGAAAATTCACATCCGGATGCTCAATGCTCCGTCATAGATACCTACGGGAATCTCCTCATCAAAACTATAGATTGTGATCTGCATCGGCTCTCCATTGATACATACGGAAACCATACTCCGGTCTATATCCACAATCCAGTATTCCCGAACCCCTGCATCCATATATTTATGAAGTTTCTTATGATAATCAATCTGTTTTGTACTCATTGAAACTACTTCAATGATCCAGTCCGGAGCCCCCATCACTCCTTTTTCACAGATCTGATCCGGATCGCAGACCACGGCAATATCCGGAATGACCAGTGTGTACTCATCCTCGTCCAGATATACATTGACACCTACATCAAACACTTCACAACTGCCATGTCTGGATTCAATAAACTCGCTGATCAATCTGCCAAGCTTTCTCACCATTCTCTGATGGCTGACTCCCGCCATCTCAGCTACAATCAGATCTCCGTTGATCAGTTGGCACTCCCGCCCTTCTCCCAGCTTATGCAGCTCGGAGGCAGTCATTCTACGATCGTGCAACGCAAGATTCCCATGATATAATGACAAATCTGCCTGCGGGACAGCAAAGGGAATCGGCACATTCTGCTCCAAATGATGCTCTTCCCGGTATATTTTTTCAAACTTCTTCTGATCTCCTGCATCCTCCGGATGCTCTGTAAAGTAACGGTGCATCGCTTCCTGATAGGCCCTCAGTCTCTCCAGCATCTCCTGCTTTTCTATCGTATCCGCCAATTTCTCAATCGTAAGATAGGAAGGGTTCTTTGTCTCACCGGTCAAAATCTTGCTCACCGTCCCCTGTGGCAAGTCAGCCAACACTGCCAGCTCCCGCGTAGTAATCTTCAAATTCTTCTTTCTTACCCGAAGTTCTTCAATCGTCATGCCGCACCCTCCTTTTTCTTATTCTGATCCTATCATACATCCGGACGAGGTGCGATGTCAATATATTTTACCCGTATTCGGGTATCTTTTTATTGATATAGATCGGCAGAGTGATCCTCCACCATCAAAAACGCCCCAAGATTTCCTCTCCTGCCGCCGGTATAGCGGTGTGAAAACAGGTGCGTGGGATTGCAGCAGGTGCAGATGTCCGTGATCTGTAAATGTGAGGGCGTTACGCCCGCATCGAGCAGTACATGACGGTTTGCCGCCCACAAATCAAGCTGGTATTTGCCGCCGCCCTTCGCGTGCAGGATCTCGTCTGTATACTCTTGGAATACAGCACGAAACTGCTCTGCCACATCCTCGCTGACTTCGTAGCAGTCCACACAGATGCTTGGTCCGATCGCGCAGCGCACATCCGCCGGCTGTGTGCCAAATGCGTCCGCCATCGCACGCAGCGTCACAGCACCCATGCGCGCAACCGTTCCCCGCCAGCCGGAATGTGACAAACCGATTGCCCGATGCACCGGATCAACAAAAAACAGAGGCACACAATCCGCATAAAATGTGCCGAGCAGCACGCCCGGCTCGTCCGTGATCAGTCCGTCGACATCATCCCACTCCAAAGGGCGCGTCACGCCCGCGCCACCGTCCGCAGCATACACACGGCGCACATTTGTCGTATGCGTCTGCTTCGAGCAGACGATCTGCTCCGGTGACACCCCAAACGCCGCTGCCACTCGCGCAAAATTTTCCCGCACAGCAGCCTCATCATCGCCTCTCGTGAAGCTCAGATTCAGGCTGCTCCACTCGCCCTTGCTCACACCTCCGTAGCGCGTCGTAAATCCATGCCGGATTCCCTCACACTGTGATAACAGCGGAAATTGTAAAAGCGGCAGGATCTCTCCTGCCGTAAGTTCATAATCGTATTCCGTGAGCACTGGACTGTTGCCCTTTCGTTTCCATATATGTTCTGTCTGCATGTATAAGTCCTGTTCCATTGATTCTCCCATCATGTACGTATCTGTATTTGCCAGCCTGCTCTGTTTTTCCTATTTTCCAAGCTTTGCACGGATCCGGTCCATGTCATTGACAAAGACGAGGATCTCCGCCACAACCTCATACAACTCCGGCGGGATCATATCCCCGATCTCCAGTCTAGAAAGCGTGTCTGCGAGCTTGTCATCCTTGTAGGTCGGAACATCCGCCTCCTTCGCGGTCTCTATGATCCGATCCGCGAGCGCTCCCTTACCGGTCGCTAGTATCTTCGGGGCGGCATCTCCGGGCGTATATGCCAGTGCCACCGCCGTTTTTGCTTTTTCACCTGTCTGTTTGTTATCTGCCATCTCATGCCCTCACATCGAACGAATAGCGGTGTACCACACCGGTGCTGCCTGCACCGGGAAGATCCTTTTTCAGAAAATCCTCCACAAAATCCATCCTGCCCCTGTCGCCACTGACCGTGAGCGTCACGTTATATCCGAGTGCCGACAGCTTGGCATCGAGGATCGGAAGATATTTTTCTACAAGTGCATAACTCTCATCATCCGAAAAAGAAAAATTGGTATCTACCGATTTCCCCTTCATTTTCACCGACACATCGGTCGATCCCAGATGCTCCATATCCAGATGCAAAAATGCGGAAAGCTCACCGTTTTCCTCGCGCGCCCTTCGCTTATTTGTATAGACATACAGGTCTCCGTTCGCATTGTGCCCGTTCATTTTCAGCGGAATCTGCACATAATTGTAGATCTGGTTGACCTGATTCATAAATTCCACATTGCCACGGATCTGCTCAACCGAATGCCCCAGTGCCGAATTTTCATTGCCCGTCAGCTTCAGCACCTTGGAGATCTCCTCCATCTGCCGTTCCAGCCGCTCATACAACCCGCTGATCCGCTCCTTCGACTTCACCTCGGAAGGGCGCACGAGCCACTGTTCCTCCATCACATTGTTTAACAGCTTCTGGTAGCCCTTGTGCGACAGCAGATCCTTTACATCATCCGCCTCGAGCCCGCCCTTTGCCAACTGCGTCTGCAACTCGTGGTCGATCAAGGAAAGCATTTTTTTTGTTGTCAGATTCAGGTTCAGATCGCCATTTTCGTCAAAGACGGCATCATTCTCGACCAGATCCCCGATACTGCGCAGCAGATCCGAAAAACTCTCCTGTGTCTGTGAATCCAACACAGCGCCCAACTGCTGCGGCGCATATCTGACCGCCGGCTGTGCATCCGCAGCACCCGCCTCTCCGTCAAAAAACATGCCTTCCACCTCAGCGCCCCTCTCCTGCGGCAGCATCGTAACATCCGCTGATGTTTCCGACGACTGTACAGCCTGCCCCGCATCGTCAGTCATTCCTTCTGTGAGGATACCGAGCAGTTGTGTATTCAGCCCTACCATCTGTGGTACATCCATACCTTGTGATTCCAGAAACTGTGGCAGCTCCTCCATCAGATCATTCATCTGCCCAAGCAGCATATGTGTATCATTGCGGTAATTTTCAAACTGCGCCGCCATCTGCGGAGTGATCGGCAGACCCAGCTTTCGCATCTGCACAAGTGTATCCACGCTGATATTCTCATTTGCGACAATCGCGCGGTGCATATCCGCCAGCGCATCCGCGTGAATCGGCATCTGCTCCTTCATCATCTCATTGACCATCTGGAGATTCCGCTCGTCCATCGGCAGCCCCGCCGCCTGCAACGCGCGCATCAGTGTCGGATTGGACGTTCCGGTGCCCATATATGGACGGATCGCCACGACACCGCCCTCATTGGATTTGACTTGAAAAAACATCGACTGTCCCGGCACGAGCTTCAGTGCATTTTTATCCAGTCTGGCATGTACATTCTGTCCGTTCTCCAGACTTAAGATCACATTGGCACCTTTGACAAAAGATACATTTCCCTCAAAAATACTGCCCGGTGCCAGCTCACGGATCGCCGCCGTCAGACTCGTGACTGCGGTACTCGGCACCGGTGTGCCTACCGGCTGTCCGGCATTTTTATTATATTGTCCGACATAAGAAATCTGCATCCGGTCATCCCCCACATGGTATGCTGCGATACATCCGCAAGCCGTTTTCCGGCTTTTACGGTGTTATATAAAGTGTCCGATAAATGACTGCCTGTGGATCGGTGTCGCGCCCAGCCGCTTCAATGCATCGATATGCGCCGCGGAGCCGTATCCCTTGTTTTCCGCAAACGAATAGCCCGGATACTGCCTGTCATAATCCACCATCATGCGATCCCTCGTCACCTTTGCGATAATGCTCGCTGCACCGATCGAGATACTTTTCGCATCTCCCTTGATGATCGGCACCTGCGGAATATCTACCTGCGGGATCGTCACTGCATCATTTAATAATATATCGGGTGTTACCCGCAAATTGTTGATAGCCTCGCGCATCGCTTCGTAGGTTGCCTGCAAAATGTTGATCTCATCGATCCGCTGCGGCGATGCCTGTCCGATTCCGACTGCAACCGCCTGCTCCATAATGACATCATACAGCTCCTCCCGCTTTGCAGCGGAAAGTTTTTTCGAGTCATTGATATAGAGTATCTCACAATTTTTCGGTAAAATGACCGCACCTGCCACGACAGGTCCGGCGAGCGGACCTCTGCCGACTTCATCGATTCCACAGATGTACGCTGCCTGCGCATACTCTCTCTCATAGGCTTGCAGCTCATAGATACGCTTTTTTTCTGCCTCGAGCTTTTGCAGGCGCTTCTCTGCCTGCTCCACGAGCTTTTGTACTCCGGTGCGCCCATCTGCCCGATAATTCTCTATAAATACAGATAAACCCTCATCCGCCGTACTTTTTAATTCCTCTTTGATCGCTCCGATCTTTTTTTCCTGTGTATCCATGTGCTTTCATCCTCTTCCAACCGTTTCCGGTCTGCGCCGCTCTGTCTCCTTCAAACAGTTTTTCCGGCAATCTTATTTTAACAATCCAAAATTGGGTGTGAGCCTCAGCCACGCAGTTCCTTTGATCTGCGACTTTGAAACCGGTCCCACATCCGCATCACGGCTGTCACTGCTGTTATTACGGTTATCACCCAGCACAAAATATTCGCCATCACCGAGCGTGATCTCATCGACTGCCATACCCGGATCTTCGATCACCTCTTTGCCGTAATTCTCCTCTAACAGTTCCCCATCAATATAAATATTGCCGTCATCATCGATCTGCACCGTCTCTCCCGGCAGACCGATCACACGCTTGATATAATCCGTATCCGTATCGTAGGCATATTTAAAAACGACGATCTGATACCTGTCGAGTTGTTTAAACCGATAGGTAAATTTATTCATCAGCAACCGGTCGCCATCCTGTAATGTGTCATTCATGGATGGCCCGTCGACCGCTACCTGACCGACTACGAAGTGTCCGAACAGATATGCAGCACCAAATATCAGTACAAAGTATAACAGCAGCCCTAACAGGCTCTTGCCTATATTTTTCATGATTCGTACTCCTCCGGTCTCTCCAGTGTGATATGTCCGATCGTACCGCTGCGAAACTCATCGAGCAAAAGCGCCGCCGCCTTGGAATAATCCAGCTCACCGCCTTTTTTGATGCAGGAACGGTTTGTTGCGATCTGCTCCAGCATCCGCACCGCATCCTCTGTCTCCGTGAGTTCATAGCGCGCCTGTAATGCCTGCGCATCAGCCGGATGACGCTGCAACAGCTTGATTAGCTCCAGACTCATCTCATCGATGTTTAAAATCTCGTCCTTGATCGATCCGATCAGCGCCAGCTTCAGTCCGACACTCTGATCCTCGAATTTCGGCCAGAGAATACCGGGTGTATCGAGCAGTTCTACGCTCTTGTTCAGGCGGATCCACTGCTTGCCCTTTGTCACACCGGGCTTGTTTCCGGTCTTGGCACACGCCTTTCCCGCAAAGGAGTTGATGAAGGTCGATTTTCCGACATTCGGAATGCCGACGACCATCGCACGAACCGGGCGATTTTTGATACCGCGCCGCCTGTCGCGCTCGATTTTCTCCTTACATGCCTCTAAGATCGCATTGTTGACCAGCTTGATCTGCGCCTTGCTGCGCGCATCCATCCGCACGACCGTATAGCCTTTTTTCTCAAAATATTCTGTCCATGCTTGATTCGCCTGCTTGTCCGCGAGATCCGCTTTATTCAACAGGATCAGGCGTGCTTTGTTTTTCCCTAACTCATCAATATCCGGATTACGGCTGCTCATCGGAATCCGCGCGTCTACCAGCTCGATCACGAGGTCGACAAGCTTGATATCCTCCTGCATCTGGCGTTTTGCTTTGGTCATATGACCAGGGTACCACTGAAATTGCATCTGTTTTCTCCTACTCTATGAATCCTGCATCGGAGAGCGGCAGCAGCTTAAACCACGCCTTTCCGATGATATAATCTGATTTTACATTGCCGATATTGGCAAACCGGCTGTCTTCACTGCCCGACGGGTTATCACCCATCACAAAACACTCGTCCGAGTCGAGCGTGATCTTCTCCGCCGCCACGCCCGGATCTGAGATCGTTCCGGTGAAATGTACCTTGTCCGCCGGCGCATCATTGACATAGATCACTCCATCTATGATCTGTACGGTATCTCCACCCGCCGCGATCACACGTTTCACATAATAGTGGGATTTCTCATTTCCGTTTGGCAGAAATACGATGACATCACCGATCTTTGGTTTGCTCACCTTGTATATAAAACGGTTGATCAGCACCTGATCCCCGTCCTGTAGCTGTGCGCCCATTGACTGACCGATGATCGTCGTCCGCACACCTGTGAAATAGACAAATACGCCTGCCAGCGCTACGACGATCGCGATCTCTATAATCCATGTGGCGATCTCTCGCAACAGCGGAATGTTTAGCTGTCGTTTCTTTTTTCTGAAATTCAGTCCTTTTCTTCGTGCCATATGGCTGATTCCTCCTGTGGCCGCTGCCCTTACGGGACATTCACCTCTGCTTCAAACAGTATTTATTTATTGTATAACGAAAAAAGGACAAATACAACCGTACTTGCCCTTTCTTTACACAGTTTAAAACTATTTAACCAGCTCTTTTACCTTTGCTGCCTTACCGATACGTCCACGTAAGTAGTTCAGCTTTGCACGGCGAACCTTACCACGACGAACAACTTCGATCTTCTCTACGTTGGGAGAATGTAACGGCCAAGTCTTCTCTACGCCTACACCGTTAGATAACTTTCTAACTGTGAATGTCTCACGGCTGCTGCTTCCCTGTCTCTTTAATACGGTTCCCTCGAATACCTGTACACGCTCGCGGTTACCCTCGATGATCTTTCCGTATACTTTTACGGTATCACCTACGTTGAACTCAGGGATCTGCTCTTTCATCTGAGCTGCCTCAATGTTCTTGATGATTTCTGTGTTATTCATTTTGTGACCTCCTGTTATTTTGATGTTCTTAAAATGCCATTCTTTGCATTCCAGAGGACCATCGCCTATTTTCACAACAGATTGATTCTATCAGATTGTAATATGTTTTGCAAGGGGTTTTCGCTAAATATGTAATTTTAATAGCGGCTCTGCACATAGAATCCACTCGCCTTTAACTCCCGTTCCGTGATCTCACGTCCCCAGTGGACGGACGAATTATAATTGCCTTCTACAACCACCAGTTCATCCGGACCCTTTGCCAGTACGATCACGGAATGATAATTCCCGATGCGGATATGATCACCGACCTTGATCTTGTCAAAGTTTCTATGTGTGGTTACTTTTGCATCCTTGCCGAATAATCGGTCACTAATCTCACCCGCAAAAGCAATGCACCCATAGCAGTAGGTATTGATTGCCTTCCAATAATAGCTGTGATTCTCGTTTGTCCAGGACATACCCTCGGGGTATTCATCATAGAGTTCGAACAACTGATCCTGTACCTGCTTCTGGGTCAGCCGCACCTGCACGGTACACTTGAGCGTCGCTTTTGAACCGGTCAGGGTGATTGTCGCCTTGCCCGGATTCTTGGCCTTGACCAGTCCCTTGCTGTTTACGGTTGCAACGGACTTATTACTGCTCTTCCATTTTACAGTACCTGTCATACCTGAATATGTGAGCTTATATTTTTCGCCCACCTTGAGCTTCACTTTTGAATCACTCAGCTTCGGGCTGTTTGCCCTCACCGCAGCCACATTGTCTGTAGCCGCAGCATATGCAACAGTTGCCGTCTGCGGTATTGCGGTGCATGTGAGTGCGGCTGCCAGTAACAGTGCTGCGATTTTTTTCATTTTATGTATGTTTCTCATCCTGTGAATTTCTCCTTTACTTCAAGCGTTACTTTTTCATTTATTGTAACACGATAGTTATAGGAAAGTCATTCACTATCCACAAAAAGACTCAAAACTTACTGGCAGATTTACCGGATTTTTCTACTTTTCTGTAAATGAAGATAAAATCTGAATCACTTCCTTCTCTTGATCCGAAGTAAAATTACCATCTGATGATTCAGCTATGATCGCCGTCGGTCGCCCATATTCCCATGCACATGCCGCCCAATACCCGGATGCTGAGAACATCGTATCACCCAGATACGATTTCGGAACCACCGCATAATAAGTTACACCGTCAATCTTTCGTCTTTCTCCGGTTAAACCATCCTCCAACGCATACTCTTTTATTTTAGCAATCACCATTTTTCCTAAGCCGGAATCAGCAGAAGGCTTAAATGCAACATCCGCTACCTTTGTGATATGTGCAGCCGCCATCTCCGTATCCCCTCCAAGCGCGCCATAATATTGACTTCCGAATCCATACTTTGCAGAAATATAATCAATATGTATGCCACTGTCATTACTAAGAGTCATGTTTTCCTGATCTCCTGCTGTATAATTCTGCTCGACTGTCCACCCATCAGGATAACTGATCCGAAATATAGGTGTGCTTTGTTCCTGCGTGTCATAGGAGTGTTTCAGATCACTATTCTTTTCCTGTTTCTGCCCCTTCTGCTTCCTGTTTTTATCCTTATAATAAACAATATCCAACACACCTCCGTCGAACCGCATATAACGAATATCCAATTTTTCTATAATAACCTCTGTCTCATCAGCCGTCAGTCCACGCTTTAGCTGTTCTTCTTGAATCAACCCATTTTCAAGTGCGATGGAAATGTAGTCCTCGTCCTTTAACTTCTGATTGATTCCAAGCGATAATCTGATGCGGGCATCTCCCACAGACCGGATCGCAGTAGCTGCAATAAAACTACCCGTCGCATAGTCCGAACCATGAAAACTCTCATCTGCCTCTATCAATCCCAAGAATCAACACGATCACCACTGCGGTCACAATAGCCCATATGTTTCTTTTTTTCATCTCTTATGTACCATCTCTTTCCATACCAAAGAAAACAAAGACCAAAAGACAAGCATTGTGGAAATATTTGTTGGCAGAAAAAATACTTGCGTGCGCACGCATATTGATATATAATACGTTCTGATTGGAGGTATATATCTATGCAACTATTAAAATGGCTTTCCGTAACAGACCGATTTTACAAA
>CAKRFN010000013.1 GCA_934320655.1 uncultured Eubacterium sp. | reverse complement strand
AGCGGACTGCCACTAATCGGTCGAGGGCTTGACCAAAAGGTTTAAGCGGAAGTGATCTGTGTGAAGTTTTGAAGGTACATGCAAAAAAGTATTGAAATATAAATCTTAATTATGTATAATATATGAGAGCAGTGCTCTCATAATATTTTATATAGGGGATTGGTCAAATGGTATGATAGGGGTCTCCAAAACCTTTGGCGGGAGTTCGATTCTCTCATCCCCTGCTCATGAGAAGGCTGGAATGCTTGTAAATCAAGTGTTCTGGTCTTTTTCGTTTTACCGGGAAATGAAAAGGAACAGCAAAGGAACAAAAGAGCATAAAAACAGGAGCTGCCGATTGCATGCAGCTCCTGTTTTGCAATTATCAGTATTTCTATTGTGATTACGATAAGATTCCGGTTGACTGGAGGAACAGTACAAACATCATGACCGGTGCGACGTAGCGCATCATAATGATGTACATCTTTTTGCGGCGGAACTTCTCGCCGTTGCGCTCCATCTCGTCGATGATGTAGTCGGGTGTTTTTATCCAGCCGATCAGGATCGTTGACAGCAGGGCGATGAATGGCATCATGACGCTGTTACTGATGTAATCCATGATGTCGAGTAGCTGTCCGGTTGAGCCATTAGGAAGCTGTACCTCGAAGTAGAAGATACTGTAGCCGAGTGCGATGACCGCTGACATAACCAGATAGATCGCAGATAAGATCAATACGGTCTTTTTACGTCCGCTGTGGAAGATTTCCATGCAGTTTGCTACGATCGATTCCAATACGGAGATGCAGGAGGTCAGTGTCGCAAAAATAGCTGTCACAAAGAACAGAATGCCGACAAACACGCCTGCCTTGCCCATAGCGGCAAATACCTTCGGTAGTGAGATAAACATCAGGCTCGGACCTGCACCCATGCCGTCTGTGCCGGAAAATACGAATACAGCAGGGATAATCATGGCACCTGCTAACAGGGCAACACCGGTATCGAAAATCTCGATCTGGTTGACTGCCTTGTTCAGATCAACTTCAGGCTTTACATAGGAACCGTAAGTAATCATGATACCCATGGATACGCTGAGTGAGAAGAATAACTGGCTCATGGCATCCAGCAGGATCTGTAAAAACCGTTTGATCGTCAGTCCCTCAAAATGAGGTGTGATATAGTACAGGAATCCCTGCATACCGGTTGTCACATTGCCATCCGCATCTGTGTGGCTCAGTGTCAGCGAGTAGATCGCAATGATGATCACGAGCACGAGCAGAATCGGCATCATGTATTTGGACACACGCTCGATACCGCCCTCTACACCGTTATATACGATGAGTGCGGTCGCACCCATGAAGATGAGTGCGAATATAACCGGAGAAACCGGTGAAGTGATAAAGGATGTAAAGTAGTTGTCCTCTGCGGCTGCCTGTGCCTGTCCGGTCAGGTAAACGACTGCATATTTCGTGATCCAGCCGCCGATTACAGCGTAGTATGTCATGATCAGAACCGGTACGAGGAATGTCAGGATACCTAAAAACTTCCATTTCGGATGTAACTGCGTGTAAGCACCGATCGCACTCTGCTTTGTCTTGCGTCCAAGCGCAATATCAGAGGTCAGCAGTGTAAATCCAAACGTGACAACGAGGATCAGATAAATGAGCAGGAACAATCCGCCGCCGTCTTTGGCAGCGAGATAGGGGAATCGCCAGAGATTACCGACTCCGACTGCACTTCCTGCGGCAGCCATTACAAAACCGAGCTGTCCGGAAAAGCTGTTTTCTTTTTTCTCCATAAGTAATAAACTCCTTCTGTTAAATTATTTATATTGTAACAGTCCAGTCCGCGAAATATGTTCATTCATGCAGGCTGAACTGTTACTTTTTACATTGAAATCCATCCGAACGCATTTGCGACCGAGCTGATCAGGATGATTACTGCGAAGATCGGGCACAGATATTTGATCATAAAATTAAAGATCGCTTTTCTGCGGAACTTACTCTCGCCGAGCAGGACTTCCTCCTCGATTGCTTTCAGACCAATCACTTTAGATACGAGCAGGCATGTAGCGATCGCTGCGATCGGCATCATCACAGAGTTTGTCAGGAAATCGAAAAAGTCCAAAAACTGCATGCCGATGATCTTTACAGAGGCGAGCGGTCCGTAGCCCAGAGAGGACAGGGTGCCTAATATAAGCATGATCGCTCCGGCAAGTACGGTCGATTTGCGGCGATCCCAGCCGAGCTCATCCTCAAAGGTGGATACGGCGCTCTCGGTCAGTGCAATCGAGCTGGTGATCGCTGCGAACAGTACCAGAACGAAAAACAAAATGCCGACGATCGTGCCGAGTCCCATGCTCTCGAATACCTTCGGAATCGTGATGAACATGAGTGAGGGTCCCGCCTGTAACGTGTCGGGATCTCCGCCTGAGAAAGCAAATACGGCGGGAATAATCATAAGTCCTGCCATGATCGCGATTGCGGTATCAAAGATTTCTACATTTTTCGTAGAATCCTCGATCGAAATATCTTTTTTCATGTAAGATCCGAATGTAACGAGAATACCCATCGCAATCGACAGGGAGTAGAACATCTGTCCCATCGCGGATACGACGGTCATCCATGAAAAGTTGTCCATGTTCGGCACAAGGAAATATTTGACACCGCTCATGGCGCCGGGTCTCGTGATCGAATAGATCGCAATGATGACAGATAAAACAACCAGAATCGGCATCATGATCTTGGACACGCGCTCAACACCGTTTTGTACACCGGCGAAAATGATGATAAGTGTGAGTAACGCGAAGATGATAAAGCATACTTCCGTAGAGACTCCGTTGGAAATAAAATCTGAGAAATATCCGTCTGTGGCGAGTGCACCGCCATGCCCCAATACATACTCAAACAGATATTTGATGACCCATCCGCCAATTACGGAATAATAGGGAACGATCAGCAGAGGAACGATCGCGTTGATCCAGCCTCCTGCGGTGATCCATTTTGCTTTGCCGAAGGCACCGAAAGCACCTACCGGACTTTTGCCGGTCATACGTCCGATGGCTGTCTCGGCGACGATCATACTGTAGCCGAATGTGAGTGCCAGAATGATGTAGACGAGAAGAAAAATTCCTCCGCCATACTTGGCTGCGAGGTAAGGAAATCTCCAGATGTTTCCGAGACCGACGGATGCGCCGGCGGCAGACAGGACAAAACCGATCTTACCGGAAAAGGAGCTCCTTTTACCAGTTTCTGTGTTCATAACCTTCTCCTTCCAATTTAAAGATTTTATAAACTCAAGTGTAACATAGCGGGAAATAAAAAGCCACCTTTTTATGGAAAATACTGGCGAATTGGGGCAATTTGCGCATGGATGTTTCCTTGAAATCGACAAAAAGAAATGGTATGATTGTCTGCACAGGAGGAAAAACGGGTTATGAATACAACGGAGAAAAATTCAAAATTATATCGTATGGGATGTCTGGCGTTTTTCTTCAGCGGCATCTGTGCGATGAGCAGCGGTGTAATCGTGAGTCTGCTGCAGGAGTATTACGGGTTTGCCTACAGCATGACGGGCATCCTGTTATCCCTCATGAATATCGGCAATCTGGTCGCAGGCTTTGCGTCGGCAGTCCTGCCATCAAAGATCGGCACGCGCATGACTGTGCTCACGCTCACGAGCGGCTATGCACTTGGCTATCTGTTTATGGCATCCGGCAATTATCTGTGGCTCGTGATGCTGGCATTTTTATTGCTCGGTCTCGCAAAGGGCAATGCGATCAATAACTGCACCGTATTAGTCGGCAATCATGCGCCGGACCGCACAAAGGGCATGAATGTGATGCATGCCAGCTATGCGTGCGGCGCGCTGTTGGGACCGATCCTGATCACGGCAACGCTGCTGATTGGCAGATTCGCGCCGATGTATGCACTGGCAGCCGGTGGTGTGCTGCTGTGGCTCGTATTTCTGGCAGTTCGGTTTCCGGGAAAATCGAAACAGACCTCAGATGGGAAAAAGGAGCGCACAGATTGGGGATTTTTGAAAGAAAAGAAATTCTGGCTGCTGACGGCACTGATTTTTTGCCAGAACGCAGCGGAGACGAGCGTGACCGGATGGATGGTTACATATTATAAAGGAAACGGAATTTTGTCCGGAACGCTGGCAAACTATACAATGACGATCATGTGGGGCGCGACGCTCATCGCCAGACTTCTGATCGCATTCGTATTCCCGATCAAAGACCGCTTCAAGGCGCTGGCTGTCATGGGCGGCGGCTGTATCGTCTTATATGCAGCACTGATCTTCTCGAATACCGGATGGCTTGCGATCCTGATGCTGTTCGCGTTCTCGTTTGCGATGGCAGGTGTGAATCCGACCGGTGTAGCGGGAGCGGGAAAGATGTTAAATGCGGCGAGCATGGGGATCATGCTGCCGACCGCAGGACTCGGCGCGATCCTCATGCCGTGGATCATCGGTCTGGTAGCGGAGGGCGTGAGCCTGCAGGCGGGTATGGCTTGTAATATCATACCGTGTGTCGGTATTCTGGTATTTAGTCTGGTTTGCCGAAAATACGAGGAGCCTGCCGCTTCGGCATAGGGGGAGCCGGTAGATTTTTGAGCGCCATGAGCATGAGTGAGCGCAGCGTCTCATGCATGATGCGTTTTGTCTCGTCATCCATCGTTTTCATGCTCTCCATGAGCGTGGACAGCTCGTTCGGCCATGTCTCGCGCAATTCCGTGAACGAGGAAAAATCGCTGGCGGAGATGACAGAGTAGAGTGCATCAACGAATTGCTCCCGCTGTTCGTTGGACAGCAGGCTCAGCCAGTCTGCGAGCGTCCGGTTGAGATAGTCCGCGCCGGAGGTGAGCGTATTCAGCTTCACGAAGGCGTTGTCACGCACAATCCAAGAATACGGATTGTGCTGGATGATGCCGACCGCAGAGCTTTCGACAACTTCAAAATTTTCCTGATGCTCCAGCAGCATTCCTACGAGGGATGACTGCGGGAGCGTTTTTTTGATGCGGTCTTTGATCTGCAAAAATCCTTCGCTGGAAAAAACATTGTCGCGGAATCCCGGGCCGTCGTGGGAGTAGATCTCACGGATACGGCTCTGCAGGCGTTTCGGACTCTGCATCGACGCATAGACGGCGAGGTTGCCGCCCTTGGAATGCCCGCCCAAGATCAGTTTTCCGCGGATCAGCTTGGCGACGCTGAGCGTGTAGGCGAGCGCCGCCTCCTGCGACGGAACCGGTGTCAGGAATGCCATGTTAAAATCCTCCTTCCAGCCGACGAGCGTAGCATCCGTGCCGCGGAAGGCGAGGTATGCGGTGTCTGTATCCAAGAAAAAGGTCATCGCGCAAAACTGTTTTTCGGCAGCCGCGTCAAAATCTTCTGCGTAGTAAGCGATCCCGATGTCGCGGAAACGCGGGCTGGCGGCACATGCCTCCAGTAACAGCCGGTTGCGGTCAGCGTCTGGCTGGTTTGCAAAAAAATAGGAAAAGCATTCCGCGCGGTAGAGCTGCTGGAGTGTGAGCGGCGTGCGCACGGCACCTGCGGACGGCGGCGCGATCAGGTTTCCGAGATGGATGTAGGAAAACTGTGAGAGTACCAGTGAGTCTACCTCGTGAAACGGATGCTCGGCGAAGGTGCGCATTTCCTGTTGTACATATTCTAAAATTGTTTCTGCCATAAGCACTTGTACCTCATAAAAATAGTGACTAAAAATATTAAATGAATTTTATCATTCCATCCACATCCGGTCAAGAAAAAACACTGCGGAAGAACTGTTACATTTTATTTGTATTTATATGAAAAGTATGCTACGATAAATGTAACATGTTAGTTGCACGGAAAATTTATATTCAGGAGGAAAAATCAATGAACTACACATTGGAAAATGAGTTTCTGACCGTGAAGGTATCCACGACAGGCGGTGTGCTGACTTCCATCAAGAGCAAGGACGGCATCGAGTATCTGTGGCAGGGAGATCCGACGTACTGGGCAAATCAGGCACCGCTGCTGTTCCCGATCTGCGGAAGCATCCGTGACAATCATGCGATGGTCGGGGATAACAAAGAGACGAATATGAACCGCCACGGAATCGTCCGCGGCAGGGAGTTCACCTGTGAGCAGCAGTCGATGCATTCAATCACACTGGCGATCACGAGTGACGAGGAGATGCAGGAGCTGTTTCCGTATGCGGCAAAGCTGGCTGTGACTTATGAGCTGGATGGAGCGAGCGTGCGCCAGACATTTACGGTAGAAAATCTGGGCGGGGAGACGATGCCGTTTTTCGTAGGCGGACATCCGGCATTCAACTGTCCGATCGTTGCAGGCGATGATTACAGCGATTATTATGTCGAGTTTGAGAAAGAGGAGACCTGCACCGTTCCCGAGCAGTTGACGGAGAGCGGTCTGCTGAACCTGCAAAACCGCAGTGCGTGTCTGGATCACACGAAGCGCCTGCCGTTGAGCTTTGATCTGTTTGCAAAGGATGCGATCACATTTGATGAGCTGAGCTCACGCAGCGTGAAACTGGCGAGCGATAAGCATGACCACAGCGTACAGATCGATTTTGCACAGTTCCCGTATCTGATTCTCTGGACGACCGCAAACAAGGGACCGTTTTTAGCGATCGAGCCGTGGCTGGGACTGTCTACGTGCAGCGATGAGGGCGACCAGTTCGAGGAGAAGCGCAACGTACAGTTCGTAGAACCGGACGAGAAGAAATCTTATAGTTTTACGATTACCGTGTCATAAAAAAACTGCGATCTGACCACTATATAATAGGAAGTGATACGCACAAATCGTTTATACAAAACTGTTGTACAAACTAGACTTGTCAGAAAAAATAGGGTATACTATTTCTAGTTACCATACATCTGAAAGCCTGCCGGTGGCAGATGCTGATGGGATGCATGGCTATTTGAATAGAAAGAGGAGTATCCGATATGTACCTTGTTTTTCTGCTGATCTGGATCATATTTAATGAGAAATTCAATGTGGAAATACTGCTGTTCGGGCTTGTGATCTCGGCGGCAGTATTTGCTTTTATATGCAGATTTATGGATTACAGTCTGCAAAAGGAGCTGCGTTTTTATAAAAAAGCGGGCGGCATGCTCTGCTACGTGTTTGTACTCGTAAAGGAGATTCTCGTGGCGAATTTAAATGTGTGCCGGTTGATTTTGTCTGAGCGGGAGGAGATCGAACCGGCGCTCGTAGAGTTTTCAACCGATATGGAAACACCGACGGGACGCGCATTTTATGCCAATGCGATCACATTGACGCCGGGGACGATCACAGTATCGGTGGAGAACGACCGCTATATGGTACATTGTCTGGACGAGAGTATGGCAGAAGGGCTTACGGATTCCGGACTTGAACAGCGGCTGCACCAGTTGGAGAGGTAGATTATGGAGAACAGGATACCGGTATTAGAACAGGCATATGAAGTGGTATTTGTCACGGCACTGGTGATTCTCGCGATCTTTCTGATGCTCAGCCTGATCCGTGCGATCATCGGACCGCGCGTGGCAGACCGCATCGTTGCGATCAATATGATGGGAACACAGACGCTGGCGATCATTGCGATACTGGCAGTTATGAAGCATGAGGGTTATCTCGTCGACATCTGCCTGATCTATGCGATGACGAGCTTTCTGGCGGTGATCGTGCTGTCAAAAGTATATATGGGCGTCTACCGCCAGCGGAAAGAGGAGCGGGCAGGGCAGGAAAAGCAGAAGGAGGAGTGTGGATATGGAAATCATTGAATGGCTGCAATTTTTACTCGGCAGTGCACTTCTGGTGCTTGGTCTGCTGATTTTTCTGATACAGATGGTCGGTGTTTTCCGGTTCAAATATGTGCTCAACCGGATGCATGCGGCGGCGATGGGTGATACACTCGGTATCGGCTGCTGTCTGCTCGGGCTGATTGTGATGAGCGGATTCAGTTTTACGTCACTCAAATTATTGCTTGTGATCATTTTCCTATGGTTTTCGTCACCAGTGTCGTCGCACCTGATTGCGCGGCTTGAGGTGACGATCGATGAGGAAAAGGAACAGCATTACAAACAGCAGGAGATAACAGCGGACGGAGCGGTTGTGACGTGCGTGCCGCGGGCAAGGGAGGACGAAGATGGAACTGTTTTTTGATCTTTTGCTTGTGTTTTTGCTGATCTGCACGGTGGCGGTCAGCTTATCCAGAAATCTGTTAAATTCGATAATTATTTACATGTCGTTCTCACTGATTATGTCTGTGATCTGGATTTTATTGGAATCACCGGATCTGGCGATCACAGAGGCAGCAGTCGGTGCGGGCGTGACATCGATTTTATTTATTATTACCTTAAAGAAAATCCATGCGATCTTAAAAAACGATTCAGAGCCGGAAAAGAGCGGGGAGGAGCATCATGAGTAGACGGGTGTCAGAAAAAGACTATGAAAAGACGTTTTCCTTCCGTTTCCACCGATGGCTGTCAGGGTCAGAGGATCCGTTTTTAGATACGGTGGAGATGAAACCACAGCAGCAGTTTCACGAGTCGGAGGAGCTGGTTCATGAGCACGAGCAGCAGCACCAGCGGATCGTGGAGCATTCGTATGATGTGGAGCATAATGCGCAGGTGCGGCTGTTCCGCAAATTTTATAAGATTTTCTGTGTGATTTTTTGTCTGTGTCTCGTGTTTATCCTGCTCGTCGGCGTGTCGAGCCTGCCGAAATACGGACAAGAGGAAAATCCGGTGAATAACGAGGTGTCTGCGCGTTATATCGAGCGTGGATTGCAGGAGACCGGAGCCATCAATATCGTAACTGGCATGATCCTCGATTACCGTGCATTCGATACGCTTGGAGAGTCGCATGTGCTGTTTCTGGCGACCTGTACGGTGCTGATTCTGATGCGGAAGGACAAAAAAGAAAATCAGGAGACCGCGCAGCACAATGACCGCATTTATGAGCCGAAAAATGATGTGATTTTACAGACGGTCGCGCGCGTGCTTGTGCCGTTTATCGAGCTGTTCGGCATCTATGTGATCTTAGGCGGTCATCTGGGGCCTGGCGGCGGATTTTCCGGCGGTGCGATCTGCGGAGCCGGACTGATCCTGTACCTCAATGCGTTTGGCTTTGCAAAGACAGAGCGGTTTTTCACCGGAAAGACATATAAATGCATGTGCTTTGGTGCGCTTGCCTGCTATTCGCTCGCCAAGACGTACTCCTTTTATACAGGTGCAAACCATATCGAGAGCGTGATCCCGCTCGGCACACCGGGGGCGATCCTTAGCAGCGGGCTGATTCTCGTTCTGGATATCTGCGTCGGACTCGTGGTATCGGGCACGATGTATACGTTTTATGTCATGTTCCGAAAGGGAGGATATTGAGATGGGTGTAGGGAATTTGTTTGCGAACTATCAGGAGGCGATCGCGATGATCATGTTTGCGATCGGCTTTTCAAACCTGTTGCTCCAGAAAAATCTGATCAAAAAAATCATCGGCTTTAATATCATGGATTCCTCGGTCTATCTGTTTCTGGCGCTCAAGGGCTATATCGCGGGACATCAGGCAGCGATCGTTGTGGATGGCATACAGAGTGTGGATGCCTATATCAACCCGATTCCGAGCGGACTCGTGCTGACAGGTATCGTCGTATCCGTGTCTGTGACCGCGCTCATGCTTTCGCTCACGATCCGTCTGTACAGCAGATACCATACGCTGGATCTGGATCAGATCACGACAGAAGTAAAAAAGGGAGGATTCTAAATGACGCATGATTTTGTTCAGAATTTTCCACTATTCTGTATCATTTTGACGCTGTTTTCCGGTCCGACCTGTATGATTCTGCGCGGAAAATGGGCGCGGTATGTGAATCTGGGAGTGATCAGTGCTGTCGGCATCATGTCTTTGGCGGTGCTGCTGGATGTATGTGCGCGCGGTGAGGCATATGTCTATATGATGGGACATTTTCCGGCACCGTGGGGAAATGAGATCCGTGTAGGGCAGCTCGAGGCGTTTATGGCGCTGTTTTTCTGTGTGGTTATGCTGCTGTCGATGGTCGGCGGTATGGCGCAGCGCCTGCGGAAGCTCGAGGCGAGCAAGGAGAACCTGTATTATGTCATGGTCAATCTGCTGCTCAGCTCACTCATCGCACTGATCTATACAAACGATCTGTTTACCGCCTATGTATTTGTCGAGATCAATACGATCTCCGCGTGCGGCATGATTATGATCTGCCAGAACGGACACACGCTGGAGGCGGCGGTGCGGTATATGATTATGAGTCTGCTCGGCTCCGGTCTGCTGTTGCTCGGCATCTGCTTTTTGTATGGTCTGACCGGACATCTGCTGATGAGCAATATCAGGGAGGCGGTCGCTGCGCTCGTGGCGACGGGCATGTATCATGCGCCGCTCATGGTGGCGGTCGGGCTGATGTGTGTCGGTCTGGCGATCAAGAGTGCGCTGTTCCCGTTTCATTCGTGGCTGCCGGATGCATACGGCTATTCGACGGTTTCCTCGGCGGCAATTTTATCGTCGCTTGTATCAAAGGGTTATATTTTTCTGCTGATCAAGATTTTCTACCGCGTGATCGGTTTTGATATTATCTGCGGCAGCAAGATCATCAATATCTTTTTTGTGTTCGGTATCGCGGGAATGATGTTCGGCTCGATCAGCGCGGCGCGGGAGAGCAATATCAGGCGGATGATCGCGTTTTCGTCGGTCGCCCAGATCGGTTATATTTACATGGGCTTCGGACTCGGAACGGCGATGGGGGTGCTGGCGAGCATCTACCATATCCTGTCGCACGCGGCGACCAAATCGCTGCTGTTCGTGTCGGCGGCGGGACTCAGTGAGAGCTCTGCCGACAGCCGGGAGCTGACGGGGCTTACCGGAGCGGGGTACCGCAATCCGTCGGCGGGCATGGCATTTACGGTCGGTGCGTTGTCGATGGTCGGATTTCCGTTGTTTTCCGGTTTTATCTCAAAGATACTGTTTGCACAGGCGGCGGTCAATCAGCCGGGAAAAATGCTGCCGACATTGATTGCGCTGGCGTTGAGCACGATCTTAAATGTCATTTATTTTATGCGGGCAGTCATTGTGATCTACACGCCGCTCCGCGACATTCCGGCAGAGAAGCGTGAAGGCTACCGCAAGATCCGTATGCGTACACATTCGGAGATCACAGCCGTATTTGCGTGCTTTGTGCTGCTGAATCTGGTGCTGGGTCTGATGTCACAGCCGATCGTGGAGCTGTGTGCAAGGGGACTGGATATGTTTGGCTAGAGGATCTGATTACGGAAGGAGTTTTGGATGATAGGGATTACAGAGGTGGCACCGGTTCGTCTGTGGACGCTGGGAGAGGGTTTGGAGCTCTCTTTTGGCGCGGATGGAATCAGCCTGTTGTTTATGGGGATAACGACGTTTATCTTTTTACTGGTCGGAATTTATGCAGTTGCATATATGAAGCATGAGGAACGCCCCGGACAGTTTTTCCTCGCGTATGCGCTGCTCTATATCATATTGCTCGGATTGGATCTGTCGGCGAACCTTATCACGATGTATTTGTGTTACGAGCTGATGACGTTAGTGTCGATGCTGCTCGTCGTGCACAATCATTCGCGCGAGGCGATCATGGCGACGCTCAAGTATCTGTTTTATTCGCTGTGTGGGGCATATCTCGGACTGTTTGGTATTTTTTATCTGAATCATTATTGTGTGGACTTAAACTTTGGCACGACCGGCAGACTGGATCCGGCTGTGCTGGCGGGGCATGAGCAGACGCTGCTTGTTGTCGTCTTTCTGATGCTGATCGGATTCGGCACAAAGGCAGGTATGTTCCCGTTGCACGGCTGGCTGCCGACGGCACATCCGGTCGCACCGAGCCCGGCATCTGCGGCACTCTCCGCGATCATCGTAAAGTCCGGTGTGCTGGCGACGATCCGCACGGTTTACAACATTGTCGGGGCGGATTTCCTGCGTGGGACATGGGTGCAGACCGCATGGATGAGCCTGACGCTGCTCACGGTGTTTATGGGATCGATGTTAGCCTATCGGGAGCCTGTGATCAAAAAGCGGTTCGCATATTCCACGGTCAGTCAGGTATCCTATATTTTGTTCGGGCTGTCGCTGTTACAGCAGCAGGCATTCACCGGGGCGTTGCTGCATGTCTGGTTTCATGCAATCATCAAGTGCGGATTGTTTTTATGCGCGGGTGTGTTTGTCGTGGTCTGCGGCTGTAAGCGTGTGGATGAATTGAAGGGGATCGGGCGGAAAATGCCGGTGCTGCTGGGCTGTTATACCTGCTTTGCACTGGCGCTGGTCGGTATACCGCCGACGAGCGGATTTGTGAGTAAATGGCAGCTGGCGCTCGGCGCGCTGGATGCGGATGTCGGATTTTTCGGCTGGTTCGGTCCGGTGGTGCTGCTCGTCAGCGCCCTGTTGACAGCCGGATATCTGCTGCCGGTTGCGATGCGTGGATTTTTCCCCGGTGAGCCGGAATGCAGCGAGCAGGTCGCACGGCTTGGGAAAAAAGAGCCGCCGTTTCTCATGCTCCTGCCGATCGTGATACTCGCGGCAGCGGCTGTGCTGCTTGGCATATTTCCAAACGGACTGACCGGATTCTGCCGGAATCTGGTAGCATATTTTATGTAGAAGGGAGTAGGCATATGAATGGAATCTTGCTTGTGGCAGTCGTTTTGCTGCCGGTTTTTCTCGCAATGCCGATCTCTCTGATCCGGTGGAAACAGGATGCGCATTGGATGATCTATACCGAAGGGGTCGTGCTGCTCACTTCTGAACTTGCGTATTATGCACTTGCAAATTCTGATCGGCAGATGCACACGCTGTTTCGTTTTGCAAATGATCTGGAGGTCGCTTTCCGTATCGATGGACTGGCAACTGTGTTCGCGGCGCTCGTGTCGTTTCTCTGGCCGCTGGCGACCTTGTATGCATTTGAATATATGAGCCATCTGCAGCACCGGCAGTTATTTTTTATGTTTTATGTGATGACATTTGGTGTGACGCTCGGCATCGCGTTTTCCGGCAATATTCTGACGATGTACTGCTTTTATGAGATGCTGACGATGGTCACGCTGCCGCTTATCATCCACCCGCTCAGCAAGGAGGCGGTCAGCGCGAGCCGCACCTATCTGCTGTACTCGCTCGGAGGGGCGGCATTTGCGTTTATCGGAATGATTTTTATTTTGTACTATGGGACGACCGGGGCTTTCGTGCCGGGCGGCGTGATGCATACAGCCGCTGCTGCGGAACAGCAAAATGTCCTGCTGATTGCCTATGTGCTCACTTTTTTCGGCTTTTCGGTCAAGGCGGCGATGTGGCCGTTTGGCGGCTGGCTGCCGAAAGCGGGTGTTGCGCCGACGCCGGTAACGGCACTACTGCACGCGGTTGCAGTCGTCAAGGCGGGGGCGTTTGCGCTGATGCGGATTACCTATTACAGCTTTGGCGCGGAGCTTCTGCGCGGGACATGGGCACAGACGCTGCTGCTCGTATTCGTGATCATTACGATCGTGTATGGCTGCAGCCGTGCGCTCAAGGAAACGCATTTGAAGCGGCGGCTGGCATATTCGACGATGAGCAATCTGTCGTACATTCTGTTTGGTGTGGTGTTGATGAGTCCGCTCGGACTGGTGGGTGCGCTGTGTCATATGGTATTTCATGCATTTATGAAGATCTGCTCGTTTTTCTGCGTCGGCGCTGTGATGCACCGGACGAAGAAAAATTATGTACATGAGATCAATGGACTGGGACATGTGATGCCGGTCACATTTGTGATCTTTACGATTTCGGGACTGGCGCTGATGGGAGTGCCGGGACTGCCGGGCTTTATCAGCAAATGGAATCTGGCAAAGGCAGCAGTATCGAGTGAACAGCCGCTGGCGCTCGTCGGTGTGTTCGCGCTGCTCGTATCGGCGCTGCTGACCGCCATCTATATGATGAGTATTTCGTTCCGCGCGTTTTGTCCGGGCAGGGAGTTTGATTATGGCACGGTAGCGGGTTACCGTGATCCGGGCTGGCGGATGCTCGTGCCGCTTGTCGTTTTTGTGCTCGTGCTGTTTTTGTTTGGACTGCACAGTGAGCCGCTCGTGAAGCTGTTTACGGCGCTGGCATCAGAGCTATAGAAGGAGGGACATGTATGCGATTTTATCTTCCGGAGCTGTGCGGATACGGTCTGAGCTTTGAACTGGACGGGTTCCGCGCGGTCTTTGTGACAGTGGCGGTTTTTGCATGGCTTTTTGCACTGGCGCTGTCCTGTGACTATATGAAGCACGAGGCGCACAGGGTGAGATATTACCTGTTTACGGTCGTGACACTCGCTGCGACGGTCGGCGTATTTTTGTCGGCAGACTTTTTTACGGCGTTTATTTTCTTTGAGATCATGTCGTTAACATCCTATACATGGGTCGCCCAGACGGAAAAAGCGGAGGCGCTGCGCGCAGCGGACACGTATCTGGCGGTGGCGGTGATCGGTGGTCTGGTTATGCTCATGGGCATGTTCCTGCTGTATCATATGTTTGGAACGCTCGATTTTGAGGAACTGGGCAGACGGACGGCGGAGATCGCGCCGACGCCGATGTACTATGCGGCGGGCGTGTGTATTCTGACCGGATTCGGGGCAAAGGCGGGTGTTTTTCCGTTACACATCTGGCTGCCGAAAGCGCATCCGGTCGCACCTGCACCGGCGTCCGCGCTGCTGTCCGGTGTGCTGACGAAAACCGGTATTTTCGGTGTGATCGCGCTCACGGTACGGCTGTTTACAGGTGATCCGGCGTGGGGCAGGCTGATTCTCATTTTAGGCGCGTGTACGATGTTTGTGGGCGCGGTGCTGGCGGTGTTTGCACTGGATCTGAAACGCACCCTTGCGTGCTCGTCGGTTTCGCAGATTGGTTTTATTATGACAGGCATCGGCATGTGCGGACTGCTGTACGGCGAACACGCGCTGGCGGCGCACGGAGCGATGCTGCACATGATCAACCATTCTCTGATCAAGCTCGTGCTGTTTTTGTCGGCAGGTGTGATCTATATGCAGACGCACCGGCTGGATCTGAATGAGATCCGCGGTTTTGGGCAGAAAAAACCGTTTCTGGCAGGCTGCTTTGCGGTGGGTTCATTGTCGATCGGAGGTATTCCGCTGTTTAGCGGTTACATCAGCAAGACATTGATCCATGAGAGTATTCTCGAATACGGCGCTGTCGGCTGGATGAAGGTGCTGGAGATTGTATTTATCGTGAGCGGCGGGCTGACTGTCGCGTATATGACGAAGCTGTTTGTGACGATCTTTATAGAAAAAAATACGGATGAGGCATTGCAGCGGCAGTATGATGGGATGAAGCGTTACCTGACACCGCCCAGTGCACTGTCGATTGGAGTGCCGGCGGTCGTGCTGGCGGTGTGGGGACTGTTTCCGCACCGGCTGATGGATCGTGTGGCTGCACTCGGTGATGGATTTTATGCACTTGCAGAAACATCGGGAGCGGTACATTATTTTTCGTTGGAGAATCTAACGGGTGCCGGTTATTCGATCGTAATCGGTGTGATCGTGTATGTGCTTGTGATCCGCAGGCTGCTGATGACAGACGCGAAAGGGCGCGGGCGGGTGCTCGTGGATCGTCTGCCAAAATGGATGGATCTGGAAAATCTGGTGTACCGACCGGTTTTGCTTCGGTTTTTGCCGTGTGTGTGCGGCATTGCCTGCCGCGTGTGTGACAGTCTGGTGGATACGGTCGTTGTGTTCCTACGCCGGACGATCTACCGCGATACACCGCTGCCGCGTGAGTATACCGAGGGGAATGCGCTCACAAGGGCGCTCGGTAAATGGATGAACCGCGGGCGCGATCTGGCGAACCATACGTGGCGCAGACGCAATCCGATCAAGACGGACTATGTGCACTGGCTGGCGGTGTGCAGCGACCAGATCACGCAAAACAACCGGGTCATTACGCGCAGTATCTCATTCGGGCTGCTGCTCTTTGGGGTCGGGTTCTGTCTGATGCTGTTTTATCTGATTGCGGGGGATCTGCATGTGTGACCGCAGCCAAGCCGTAAAAGATCAGGAGATCATTTACATGCTTGCGGGAGCTGCGCCCCTACAAAAATACATTATTACTAGATTACTGACTACCAACAACCACAAGGGAGGAAAAAACATGGATGTCGTAGCATTGGGCGAACTGCTCATTGATTTTACGGAAAACGGAACAAGCGAACAAGGTAACAAAATATTTGAGGCAAATCCGGGCGGAGCACCGTGTAACGTGCTGGCGATGCTGGAAAAGCTCGGCAGGCGCACCGCCTTTATCGGAAAGGTCGGCGCAGACGCATTCGGACATCTGCTTGCGGATGCAGTCGCAGAGCAGGGCATCGATACCCGCGGCATGCGCTACGATGCACAGATCCCGACGACGCTCGCCTTTGTGCAGACCGCACCTGACGGCGACCGCAGCTTTTCATTTTACCGTAGCCCCGGCGCGGACATGATGCTGACCGCGGACGAGGTCGATACTGAACTGATTCGGAAGGCGAAAATCTTTCATTTCGGCAGTCTCTCACTGACCGATCCGGTCTGCGAGGCGGCGACCCGCCACGCGATTGCCGTCGCAAAGGAGGCAGGCGCACTCATTTCCTATGACCCGAATCTGCGCAAACCGCTGTGGAAAAGCATGGAGCTGGCAGAGGAGAAGATCCGCTGGGGACTCAGCCAGTGCGATCTGTTAAAGATCTCCAATGATGAGATTTTCTTCTTGACCGGAGAGGAGGACATCGAGGCAGGCGTTGCAAAACTATTGCAGGAGTATCACATCCCGTTTGTCTGTGCGACGATGGGAAAGTCCGGCAGCCGGGCATTTTTTGACGGACAGAGCGTAGCGGCAGAACCGTTTTTACGCGATGATACGATCGAGACGACCGGAGCGGGAGATACATTCTGCGCATGTATGATCGACGACATCCTAACGCACGGAATCCACGGACGGACACCGGAGGATGTGAAGGAGATGCTCAGGTTTGCAAATGCAGCCGCATCACTGATCACGACGCGCAAGGGGGCGCTGCGGGTGATGCCGGAGCGAGCAGAGGTCGAACAGATGTTAGACGGAGAAAAGTAGCAGATCTTGTGGTCAAAACATGAAAGTATACAAGTCATAGTTGACGGAGCATGAAAGATTGTCCGTCAATTATCAGATAACAACGGAAAAATATGGAAGATTTGAAAAAGAACAGTCTGTAGATACAGAGTGTTCTTTTTCTTTGCTGGAACATATGTTTGCGTTTTTCAATAAAAATTTATTCTCGAAGGGATTGACAGATACCCCATGAGGGTATATTATAGTGATGCAAAAAATACCGGACGGGGGTATTTTGAAATGAAAGGAGATGCGAATTTGGAAGAGAATGTGAATACGTGCAAGTGCGACTGCACATGCTGTGAACGAAAAAAGAATCGGGATGAAAAAGAATATAAAGATCTGATGAACCGTCTCAGCCGTATCGAGGGACAGGTGCGCGGTATCCGGGGAATGGTTGAAAATGATGCGTACTGTGTAGATATATTGACACAAGTGGCGGCGGTGACGGCTGCACTGAACAGCTTCAATAAAGTATTGCTGGCAAACCATATCCGCACCTGCGTGGCGGATGACATCCGAAACGGTAATGATGCGGTCGTCGATGAGCTGGTCAATACCTTACAGAAGCTCATGCGATGATGATAAAGGATATAAGATCAAAGAACTCATAAAGAAGCATGGGAGAATGAAACATAATAATAAGAGATAGCATGAGATAACATAAGGAGTGTGAGAAATAATGGAACAATATAACGTAACAGGTATGAGCTGCGCGGCGTGCAGCTCGCGCGTAGAGAAAGCCGTGCGTGCAGTCGATGGCGTGGAGAGTGTATCGGTCAGCCTGTTGACCAACTCAATGATCGTAGAGGGAACGGCTGACAGCGGGGCTGTCATCGCGGCAGTCGAGCACGCCGGATACGGCGCATCGAAAAAAGGCTTGCAGGAGCAGCATTCCGCGAGCGATCAGGCGGATGCGCTGGCAGACAAGGAAACACCGAAAATGAAACGGCGGCTCATCGCATCGCTCCTGTTTTTAGTGCCGCTCATGTATCTGTCCATGGGACACATGATGTGGAACTGGCCGGTCGGCAGCTTTTTGGCAAATAATATGCTGGCACAGGGCATCACGCAGCTTTTATTTACAGGCATGATTATGGTGATCAACCAGAAATTTTTCGTCAACGGCTTTGGCAGTCTGTTACACCGGTCGCCGAATATGGACACGCTCGTGGCACTCGGCGCGACCGCGTCGTTTGGATACAGTGTCTATGCGCTCTATGGGATGAGTCAGGCGGCACTTGACGGCGACCATATGCAGATGATGGCATATCATCATGAATTTTATTTTGAGTCCGCCGCGATGATACTGACGCTCATCACCGTGGGAAAGATGCTTGAGGCGCGTGCAAAGGGACGCACGACGGATGCGTTAAAGAGTCTGATGAATCTGGCACCCAAAACGGCGGTGTTACTCGTAGACGGCGAGGAACAGACCGTACCGGTCGAGGATGTGAAGCCGGGAGATCTGTTTGTCGTGCGTCCGGGTGAGAGCATTCCTGTTGACGGAATCGTAAAAAGCGGCACAAGTGCCGTGGATGAATCCGCACTGACCGGAGAGAGTATTCCGGTCGATAAGACGGAGGGCGATAACGTATCGGCGGCAACGATCAACCGCGCAGGCTTTCTGACCTGTGAGGCGACGCATGTCGGTGAGGATACGACGCTTGCAAATATCATCCGCATGGTCAGCGAGGCGAGCGCCACAAAAGCACCGGTCGCAAAGGTAGCGGATCAGGTATCGGGTGTGTTCGTGCCGACCGTCATTGTGATTGCACTCGTTACGATCATCGCGTGGCTGATTGCCGGTGAGAGCTTTGGATTTGCGCTTGCGCGGGGAATCAGCGTGCTTGTCATCAGTTGTCCGTGTGCGCTCGGTCTCGCGACACCGGTGGCGATCATGGTCGGCAGCGGTATGGGCGCAAAGGCAGGCGTTTTGTTTAAGACAGCGGTATCCTTGGAAGAAACCGGAAAGATTCCGACGATCGCACTCGATAAGACCGGAACGATCACACGCGGCGAGCCGCGCGTCACGGATCTCGTGCCGATGAGCGGGCTGGATGAAAATACTCTGCTGCAAAAGGCGGCATCGATGGAACAAAGCAGTGAGCATCCGCTGGCGCGTGCGATCATGGATGCGGCTGCGGCAAAACAGATGGAATTGACACCGGTCGAACAATTCACGGCAGTTGTCGGCGGAGGCTTGCGTGCTCTGATGGGCGGCGTGCCTGTCAGCGGTGGCAGCAGGAGCTTTATGGGCGAGCAGTATGAACTGCCGCAGGAGCTGTGTGAGCAGGCGGATGCGTGTGCGGCTGCGGGAAAGACACCGCTGTTTTTCGCAGAGGGAGACCGGCTGCTCGGCATGATTGCGGTGGCGGATGTCATCAAAGAGGATTCGCATGAGGCGATTATGCAAATGCAGAATATGGGTATTCGTGTCGTGATGCTGACCGGAGACAATGCGCGTACCGCGGCTGCGATCGGTACACAGGCGGGTGTCGATGAAGTGATCTCCGATGTGCTGCCGGAGGGCAAGGAAGAAGTCGTCCGGCGGCTGGCAGCCGACGGCAAGGTAGCGATGGTCGGTGACGGTATCAATGATGCACCGGCACTCACGCGCGCAGATATCGGTATCGCGATCGGAGCCGGAACGGATGTCGCGATCGATGCGGCGGATGTCGTACTCATGAAAAGCAGTCTGATGGATGTCGCGGCAGCGGTGCGCCTGAGCCGTCAGACCCTCAAAAATATCCATGAAAATCTGTTCTGGGCATTTATTTATAATGTAATAGGTATTCCGCTCGCCGCCGGAGTGTGGTATCCTATATTCGGTTGGAAATTGAATCCGATGTTTGGCGCTGCGGCGATGAGTCTGTCGAGCTTTTGCGTGGTGACGAATGCGCTGCGGCTGAATCTGTTCGATGTGCACAGCACGAAAAAGGATAAAAAAATCAGGAAAAAACATGCGGATCAGACGACAAATCAGAATACAAATGAGCATTCGGATCAGAATAAGAATGAAAATCAAATGAAAAGTATAAAACAGGAAAAGGAGACAACAGCGATGACAAAGACAATGCATATTGAAGGAATGATGTGTGGACACTGTGAGGCGAGAGTCAAAAAGACCTTAGAGGCGATCGAGGGCGTATCGGAGGCAGCAGTCAGCCATGAGGCAGGCACGGCAGTCGTGACACTCGCGGCAGATGTGGCAGATGCCGTGTTAAAGGATGCGGTCGAGGCACAGGATTATAAAGTTACAGGCATTGAGTAGCATGTAAAGGGTACGGAACAGACATGGAAACAAGGGAAATATTGGAACGCTTGTGCGACGGCAGCCTCTCGATTGATGAGGCGGAGCTGCATCTAAAGCAGCAGCCGTTTGAACAGATGGGAGATTTTGCAAAGCTGGATATGCACCGCAAGGTGCGTTCCGGCTTTCCTGAGGTTGTATTCTGTGAGGGCAAAGCCAATGCACATCTGCTGGCGATCTACAAGCGCCTGTATGAGACGGACGGTCAGGTGTTCGGAACACGTGCGAGCAGTGAGCAGTATGAATATCTCAGGGATGAGCTGCCGCAGCTACAGTATGATCCGATCTCACGGATCCTAAAAATAGAAGAAGTGCGACAGGCAGACACCGGCAGTCACGGGATCGGTTCGATCGCTGTGTGTACGGCAGGCACGGCAGATATACCGGTCGCGGAGGAGGCGGCGCAGACCTGTGAATATTTCGGGTCGCATGTAGAACGCGTCTATGATGTCGGTGTCGCAGGCATCCATCGCCTGTTTGCCAATATGGAGCCGATCCATCATGCCAACTGCGTGATTGCAGTCGCAGGCATGGAGGGCGCGCTGGCGAGTGTGCTCGGAGGTCTTGTGGACAAGCCGGTCATCGCGGTTCCGACCTCTGTCGGCTACGGCGCGAGCTTTCATGGATTGTCGGCATTGCTCACGATGATCAATTCGTGCGCGAACGGCATCGGTGTCGTGAATATCGACAATGGCTACGGTGCGGCGTATCTGGCGACGCAGATCAATCGTTTGGGAGTGAGAAACAATGACAGATGAACGAATATTGTATTTAGAATGTGCATCCGGAATCAGCGGCGATATGACAGTTGCGGCATTACTGGATCTGGGTGCGGATGAGGCAAAGCTGAGACACGCACTGGATTCGCTGGCGCTGGACGGCGCAGAGGTGCGGATTTCGCGTGTGAAAAAGTCCGGGCTGGATGCGTGTGATTTTGCGGTAGAGCTGGATGCGGCGCATGAGAACCACGATCACGATATGGCGTATCTGCACGGCACATCACAGGAAAATATGCATGTGCATAATTATGAACATACGCATCATGATGACCATGACCATCACCATACACACGATCAGGAACACCATCACGACAATGACCATCATCATACACACGATCATCCGCATGTCCATCGCGGCTTGCAGGAGATCACACAGATCATAGAGGCGGCGGAGCTGACGGACGGAGCGCGCAGTCTGGCGCTGCGGATCTTTGACATTCTGGCGGATGCCGAGGCAAAGGCGCATGGCGTACCGCGTGAGGAGGTACATTTCCATGAGGTCGGAGCAGTCGATTCGATCATAGACATTGTAGCTGTGGCGGTCTGTCTGGATGATCTCTCACCGGCGCGGATTGTCTGCTCACCGCTTGCGGAGGGCTGCGGCACGGTGCGCTGCCAGCACGGGGTGCTGCCGATACCGGTTCCGGCTGTGACAAATATCGTAGCTGCACACGGTCTGGTGGTTCAGCCGACGCAGGTGCGCGGAGAGCTTGTGACTCCGACCGGAGCGGCGATCGCTGCCGCGGTACAGAACCTTTCAGCAGATGCGTTGCAGATGGACATGGATCATGGACACGCAGCAGGCGCGGGAGCTACATATAAAATAGAAGGAGTCGGCATCGGGGCGGGCAAGCGTGACTACGAGACGGCGGGCATCCTGCGTGCAATGTGGATCAGGCCACAGCAGGCAGAGCAGTCTGCCACAGGACAGATCCTGAAGCTGGAGGCAAATATCGATGACGCGACCGGAGAACAGCTCGGACATTGCATGGACTGTCTGATGCAGGAGGGCGCTCTGGATGTGAGCTTTGTGCCTGTCTATATGAAGAAGAACCGTCCGGCATATGAGCTGCATGTGATCTGCGACCCGAGGGACCGGGAACGCATGGTACGCACGATCTTCCGCGAGACGACGACAATTGGTGTGAGGTATTGTCTCATGGAGCGCAGCGTGATGGAGCGTGAGCTGTGCACGGTGGAGACTGCATACGGAACCGCGCGCGTCAAACGGTGCAGCTATGGTGACATCGAAAAGGTATATCCGGAGTACGAGAGCGTTGTGGAGCTGTGCAAAGTGTCTAAACAGGATTTTCGTAATGTTTACCAAGCCATCTGTGCGAAATTTGAAGAAACATCCATGAGAATTGTATAGTTTTACTGAAAAAAATTTTACACACATATAAATATGTAAAAATCTCCCTATTTGTGCTATAATATAGTTCGTTTTTAGTTTGTTTAGTATGAAAAGGGGGATTTTTTTCATGTCCAAAATGCGGTTATCGGATCTGTTAGATGCAGAAAGTATGCAGGTAATGCAGCGTGGATTTTCACAGGTTACCGGCATGCTGGCCGCAGTCGTAGACGAAAATGGAGTACCTGTTTCGCGGGCTGCTGTACGTCCGCGCTTTTGTTTTGATCTGACGCGCGGCACAGCAGAAGGGGA
This sequence comes from uncultured Eubacterium sp., assembly GCA_934320655.1. Classification (GTDB taxonomy): domain Bacteria; phylum Bacillota; class Clostridia; order Lachnospirales; family Lachnospiraceae; genus W0P33-017. The sequence goes on along the minus strand of CAKRFN010000013.1, from coordinate 70,503 downwards.
AAAGCGCTGTGCGGAATGTGACCGCGCGGGTGCAAAGCGCGCGATGCGGAGCGGAAAAGCGGAAGTGTATACCTGTCATGCAGGGGTGTGTGATATGGCGGCACCGATCGTGGTAGATGGGCGCTTTATGGGAGCGTTTGTCGGCGGACAGGTCATTGTGGACGAACCGGATGAGGAGCTGGTCCGCGCGACTGCCGCAGAGCTTGGGATTGATCCGGATACTTATTTGGAGGCGATTCACGAGCTTCCGGTGCGCAGTGCACAGGAAGTAGCGGACGCAGCCGGATATATGGGCGCGATGGCACAGATGCTGTCTGTGATGGCAGGCAACCGGTATGAAATCTTAAAAAAGAACCGTGAGATGGAAAACATGTCTAAGATGAAGACAGAGTTTTTGTCCACGATCAATCTGAATCTATATAAACCATTACAGGAGATGCTGTTTTTAGCGACCAGCATCAACCGGATGGAGCTGCCGGAGGAAGCGGCGAAAAAGCTGCGCACACTCGAAAAACAGAATCAGAAGGTCATCAATGCACTCGCGGATGCGATGGCATTTTCCGAAATGACGCGCACGGATTCTGACATTGTGGAGACACAGTATGATCTCGTCAAGCTGTGCGAAGGTCTGGAGCTGACCTATACCGGCAAGCTGTTGAACCGTCCGGTAGATTTTATTTTAGAGATCGACGAGGATGTTCCGACCGATCTGTTCGGAGATGTGACACGTATCCGCCAGATTATGATGAATCTGTTGAACAACGCGGTGCAGTATACCGAGCAGGGGACGATTTGTTTACATATTTCCAAAAAGAGGACGACATACGGGCTGATTTTAAATTTTGAGATCTCAGACACCGGTATCGGTATGCGGGAGAATCAGGTGCGGTCGATTCAGGAGATGTTTGACAAGGTACATGACAGCCAGACGATCAATGAAGATGTGCTGGCGTTCGGGCTTGGCATGACAAGCCAGTTAGTCAATGCCGTATACGGCAGTGTGAGCATCAGAAGCACGTTTGGAGAGGGTTCACGGTTTCTGGTGTCGATTCCGCAGATGGAGACTGAGGATTGATAGAAGAAACAAGGATGTTGTTACATGAGGCAGGGGGATATATGCAATTAGAAGTGTACGAGGAACAGTTGCTGGAAGGCGCGAAACTGCTCGCACAGGCAAAAACGGTTACAGATGAGAAAAATGCGCAGGCAGTGAAGCTCGTGAGTGATTCGCTGCGGCTGGGAGGTCTGAGGCTCAACCAGCTCAAAAGCTGGCTCGGCGGATCGATTCAGTCGGTGCAGTATTTAGAGTCTGGGAGGGCGGATGAATCGGGAGCAAGACGGTATGCGTATCAGGAGGAGCATGGCGTATCCGCAGAATATGAGTTGTATCCGGTCAAAGGACAGCCGGCATGGAGTGAAGAAGAGAAAAGCCGGATCGAAGTGTTTGTGCTGATGCTCTATCAGGCAAATGAGAGACAGCGGCTGACGGAGGATGTGGATTATTACAGATACCATGATCCGCAGACCCGCCATACCAATATGACTTATTTTTCACAGCGCTGCGAGCAGTGTATCAAAGATGGCACGATCGGAAACTATACGGCGATGGCGGTCAATCTGTCCGGGTTTACAAATCTGAATCTGGAGATCGGCAGCAGTAACTGCGACACAGTATTGGTGCGTTATATGGACTGGCTGAAAATGGGGCTCGCGGCGGATGAGGTCGTATCCCGGATCAGTGGAGACCAGTTTGCATTGCTCATTCACAAGGAGCATGAGGAGCAGCTGCTGGACAAGCTGCGTGCCAGCGAGATCCGTTATGGGAAAAATGAGCCGGATCGCGTGTGTATCTCGGCTGAGGCAGGGATTTATCAGCTCACGGACGGCGTGGACAGCTATCATCATATCATACAGGCAGTATGCAGTGCGCTGAACGTGGCAAAAAGCTCGTTACAGTTACAGTTTTCCTACTATGATCCGATGACGGCAGACGCGAGCGAGCGCAAAAAGTTCTATGAGGCGGAGTTTGAAAAGGCACTGGTCAATGAAGATATCCATGTCTATTTCCAGCCGAAGGTATCGCTCAAGGATTATGACCTGATTGGCGCGGAGGCATTGTCGCGCTGGATCGTGAATGGCGAGATCGTACCGCCGGATTCGTTTATCCCGATTCTGGAGGAGACGACCCGCATCTGTGAATTGGATTTTTATGTGCTCGAGCACGTGTGCAAGAGCATTCAGAGCTGGCTGAGGCATGGTGTACAGCCGGTCAAGGTATCGGTCAATTTCTCGCGCCGACATTTGTCGAACGACAATCTGGTGCAGGATATTGTGCAGGTCATTGATAAATATGAGGTGCCGCACCAGTATATAGAGGTCGAGCTGACAGAGACAACGATCGATGCGGATTTTGCGGCACTCAAGCAGATCGTATACGGACTGCGCGATTACGGCATCGAGTCATCCGTCGATGATTTCGGTATGGGTTATTCTTCGCTGAGCTTGATCCGCGATGTGCCGTTTAAGGTGTTGAAGATTGACAAGAGCTTTTTAGGGGATAAAAATATGGAGTCGGACGAGCGGCAGCGCTCCATGATGAAGCATGTCATCAGCATGGCGAATGACCTTGGCATGGAATGTATCGCCGAGGGTGTGGAGAGCATGGAGCATGTACAGCTTCTCAAGGAGAATAAGTGTTATATGGCACAGGGCTTTTTATTTAACCGCCCGATTCCGCAGGAGCAGTTTGAGGATATTCTGATGCAGACACAGGAGGAACCGGCAGATATGGCAACAGTCTGAATACGGCGATAATTACAGAGGAGACAGGAATGTGCAACGGCACACCGTTCTCCTCTGATTATATTTATGAAAAAATGGAGAAAAAAACGTGAAAAAGACACAATTAAAAGGTATACTGGCAGCAGTGCTTCTCATAGGGGCACTGACAACTGAATCAGTGGGTGCATATGGAGCGACAACAACCGGCATGACGATACCGGAGACAACGACACAGTCACAGCCGTTGACACAGCTTGGCGTGCCGTTTACGGATGTGACCGAGGACGAGGCGCAGGCATTTGAGCGCAGTCTCGGATACGAACTGTCAGATACTGCGAAAAAAGAGGAGACACTGGCTGAGCGGGCAAAAAAGAAAGCGAAGGCAATGACCGTTTTGTACGGGGCGACCAATCTCCAGTACGCGGTCATGCAAAACGGCGAGCTGCTGCTCAGCGATGCCTACGGAACGGATGATGCCGCGAAGAAGACAAAGGTAACGACTGATTCCGTCTATGCGATTGCTTCGATCAGCAAAATGTTTGTGACGGCAGCCGTGCAGCAGTTGTGCGAGCAGGGCAAGCTGGATCTCGACCATACGGTAGTCTCTTATATACCGGAGTTTACGATGGCAGACGAGCGCTACAAGGATATTACCGTGCGCATGCTGCTCAACCACTCGTCCGGACTGATGGGTGGAGGACTACAGAATGCGCTGCTCTTTAATGATTCGGATACCGGTTATCATGACCGTTTTCTGGAGAAACTGGCAGGTGAAAGGCTCAAGGCAGATCCGGGTGCGTACAGCGTGTACTGCAATGACGGATTTGAGCTGGCAGAGCTGGTCGTAGAGCGTGTTTCCGGCGAGAGTTTCAGCGATTATCTGCAAAAGCATATATTTACACCGCTTGGTCTGTCAAGCACCTGTACAACGGTGCAGATGGGCACCAAGAACAATACCGCAGGCATTTATATGGAAGGTGATGACGACAGATTGCCGACCGAATATCTGAATGCGATCGGTGCAGGTGGACTGTATTCCACCGCAGAGGATCTGTGCCGCTTTGGTATGAGCTTTACCGACCATTCCGGCAGCCTGCTGTCCCGGGAATCCGTACAGGACACGTTTGTACAGGAGGGCAGAAAAGGACAGTGGTGCGAGGAAGCGTCGAGCATAGTTGATTATGGTCTCGGCTGGGATACGGTATCCATGTATCCGTTTGAGGATTGTGGTATCCGCGCCGTAGAAAAAGGCGGGGATTCCGTTTACTATCACAGCATGCTGCTTGTATTTCCGGAAAATGACATGGCGGTTGCAGTCTGCTCATCTGGCGGAGCGAGCGCGTATGACGGCATCTTCGGACAGTATCTCGCTACAGAGATCTTAAAGGAACAGGGTGTGCTCGACCAGAAACAGCTTGACGAACTGCCGGATTCCTTTACTGCGGACAAGCAGAAAGTGCCGGAAGATTTAAAGCAGTATGATGGCTATTATCTGTCCATGACGGGCAATTATCAGGTAAAAATACTGGATCAGACCATGCAGCTGGTCAACTTAAACCAGCCAAATACAAAGATCAAATTTATCTACAGCGGAGACGGAAAATTTGTATATCCGGACGGATCGCAGATGCTCACGTTTCTTGAGCAGGACGGAAACACATACCTGATGGCAGGCACTTATTCCAAACTGCCGGGTATCAGCACAATGTATTCCTATGTGTATGCCGGACAGAAGGTGCCGGAGCGCAAACTGGCGAAATCAGTGAAAAAGGCATGGCAGGCGCGTGACGGCAAAAACTATTTCCTGTTAAGTGAAAAGTATTCTTCCATTAAGTATGTGCAGGGCGGAGTGATCATCGACTTTGATCTGTCGCAGAGTCCGAAAGGGTATCTGTACTACAACCGGATCAAGGATGCCAATGTAGCTGAAGAATTTACTGATATACCGATGAGCGGCTCACGCGATGCGACGGACTTTGTTTTTGAAACAGATGCAGACGGTGTGGAATATCTGCATTATACGGGCAATACGGCGATCAGTGAGGACGGCTTAAAGAATCTGTCAGCGAAGAAATCTTACACCGTAAAGATCAACAGCAAAACCGGCAATGCAAAGTGGTTTAAGATCGGAAGAAAGAACGCGGACAAAAAGCTGCGGATCAGCCTGCCGAAAAACGCAAATGCGATGGTAGCTGTCTATGATTCCAACGGAACGTGTGAGTTTGACAGCTATATCCATAACCAGCGCACCGTTGTTCTGCCGGAGGACGGATATATCGTATTTGCCGGGGATCCGGGAGCATCCATTGGCGTAACGATCAAATAATGGAGTAACAGGTAAGGAAGTTTTGGAGGTCAATCTATGAGAAAAATGAGCTACCGATTGCTGCCGCTGTTTGGAATAGCCCTGCTGATGGCAGGCTGCGGCAGTGACAGTGGTGATTACAGTAAATATGTCACATTGGGAGACTATCAGAATCTGAAAGTAACGAAAACAGTGGAGAAGGTCACTGCGGAGCGTGTGGACGAGTACGAAAAAGAGCAGCTCGAAGAATATGTCGAGTATGAAACGGTTGACGGTCCGGTCAAAGAGGGACAGCTGGTAGACGTTTCGCTGCTGGCGAAATCCGGTGATGAGGTCGTCTATGATTTTTCGGATGATGGGTACGAGATGGTGATTGGCGACGGCGAATTCGGTGAACAGGTCGATGAGGCGCTGATCGGGTCAGTCGCGGCGGATGAACTGGATCTGGAAGTATCGTATGATGATTCGTTCGAGGATGCGATGCTTGCAGGACATACGATCAGCTACCATATTGTCGTGAACAGCATTTCGGATGTGACATATCCGGAACTGACGAATGAGTTTGTGAAGGAGAACTTTGGTGTTACTTCCGTGGACGAGTGGCGTGCATCGTTAAAAGAGGAATTGCAGCAGTCGTACGAGGAAGAGGCTGAGGATACGCTGCGCACCGATCTGGTGCAGGCGGCCGTGGATGCGTGTACGATCAGTGGCTATCCGAAGAGCTTGTACAAGCAGAAAAAGCAGGAGGTCGAGAGCAGCTACCAGAGCTATGCGGACATGTTCAACTGCTCGCTGAGCGAGGTCTATGACATGCTCGACATGGATGAGCAGGCGCGCGAGAAGGAATATACCGATGCGGTGAATGAGACGATGGTGTTAGCCGAGATCCGCAAGCAGGAGAACCTGACGCTGACGGATGAACAGATGCAGGAGCGCATGGAGGCTTATGCACAGGAAAATGAGTATGATTCCGTATCGGAGCTGTTAGGTGATTACGATGAAAACGGACTGAAGGAATACTTTTTGAACGAGGCGGCGATCGATTATCTGGAGGCTCACGCGACGATCACTGAGGGCTAACATGTTGATTGCTTTTTTCAAGATACATGACAGTGTAGATGTTGTTTTTTGTGTGGGAAAGGCTTACAATAATAGGCAGTTAGTATTATAAGACTTTTTAAATATATATAAGGAGAAGAAAGAAATGTTTGGTTTTGGACAGTTGATTCAGATCTTGAAAGAGAGCCCGAAGAAGATCGTATTTACCGAGGGCAGTGATCCCCGTATTCTCGAGGCAGCATCCCGTCTGCTGGCGAGCAGCTTTTTGAGCCCGATTCTTGTCGGAAACGAGGCTGAGATCATGGCAGCCGCAGAGGAGAGTGGATTTAATATCCGCGGTGCAAATATCGTAGATCCCGCAAAATATGACCGCATCGATGAGATGGTAGATCTGTTCTGCGAACTGCGTAAGAGCAAGGGCGTGACACCGGATCAGGCACGCAAAGTATTATCACAGGCAAATTATTTCGGAACGATGCTCGTAAAGATGGGCGAGGCAGATGCGCTGCTCGGCGGTGCTACTTACTCTACCGCTGACACGGTTCGTCCCGCATTGCAGTTGATCAAGACCAAGCCGGGCAACAGCATCGTATCTTCCTGCTTCATTCTCGTAAGACCGAGTGCTACCGGTGACAATGAAGTTATTGCGATGAGCGACTGTGCAATCAATATCAAGCCCACCGAGGATGAGCTGGTAGAGATCGCAATCGAGAGCGCGAAGTGTGCAAAGATCTTCGGTATCGATCCGAAGGTAGCATTTTTGAGCTACTCCACACTCGGGTCAGGAGCCGGTGAGGATGTAGACAAGATGCGTCACGCAGCAGAAAAGACAAAGGCAAAAGCACCGGATCTCCCGATCGAGGGCGAGTTGCAGTTCGACGCTGCCGTATCACCGCGTGTCGCACGTACCAAGTGTCCGGAGTCTGAGGTGGCAGGACATGCAAATACATTTATTTTCCCTGACATCAACGCAGGTAATATCGGTTACAAGATCGCACAGCGTATGGGTAATTTTGAGGCATATGGTCCGATTCTGTTAGGACTGAATGCGCCGATCAACGACCTTTCACGTGGATGTAACGCATCTGAGGTATATTCTATGGCGATCATCACCGCTGCATTGGCATAATAATAGAGATAAAGAAATAATCAAAAAATTCATGGGACTGCGGTTGCGGCTCCATGAATTTTTTATGCTCTTTTTTAGATTTTGTTAGATGTCTAAAATTTTTGCCCCGTTCTTATAACAGATATCCGCAAACTGTTCACGGGAGAGCGGCATACGTTTTAGCTCGTCCAGTGTATGTGCTGCACTGTCCCAGGGCGAATCTGTGCCAAACAGCAGGTGGTCGCTGCCGTGTTGCGTGAGGATACACAGAAACTGTTCCAGTGTGATCACACCAAGGGAAAAAGAAATATCAAAAAATACATCAGGATCGTCCAATAATCCGATGACGTCATCCCATTGCTTCCATCCGCCGGTGTGAGCGAGGATCATGTGCGTGGGGTGGAGTGTATCAATGATCCGTCGGGACATCTGTGGTGTACAGTGTACCGGAGAGGGATAACCGATATCGATGCCGGCGTGGAGTGTCGTGTACAGACCGAGCGATTCTGCTTCATCAATGATATGCATGGTTGCATCATCATCTGCAAAATGAAGCTGGTAGTCAGGATGCAGCTTGATCCCTTTGAAGCCATTGTCGGCGAGCCAGCGCAGCTCCTGTTTATAATCCGGATAATCGGGATGCATCGCACCAAAGGAATAGATCCCTGTATCCGATGCAGTCTCGTTGGTCTGTAGTGCACGCCGGTTGATCTTTTCGACCTGTGCAGGATTCGTGGCGACCGGAAGCACGACGGAGATGTCGACACCGTCGCGCGCCATCGCGTCTTTCAGCCCCTGATACGTGCCGTCGGTGTGTGGGGAAATGCCTGCGCGGGTGCCAAGCTGCTCCAGCGCTGCGGCTGCAATTTTGTCCGGAAATGTGTGTGTATGAAAATCAATCAGCATAATAAAATGTCCTTTCTGCCTGTATCATCATCGTTTCTATCCAGTCATAGTCTACCCCAAAATGGGTCAGGAAACAAGCAAGGTTAAAAAAATTAGAAAAAAGGACTAGACAAATTAGAATCTTAATGTTATTATAATCACAACTTAAAAAAATTAAGCGAAACGAAGGCGTTTCAACCAAGGGGTTGAAGCGCCTTTTTTGACGCCGAAGCCTCAGTCGGAAAACCAAAAATAAAAACCGGAATATAAAAACCGGAATGAACGACTTGGAATCAGAAACGCACACCAATGTTTCGCGGACAAAACAGATGAGGTGGACAGTATGAGACAGCAGTTAGACAGCGTAGACAGAAAAATCTTACATATTTTACAGCAGAATGCGAGAACATCCTTAAAGGATATCGCGGCACAGGTATTTTTGTCATCACCTGCGACATCCGCACGTATTGATAAGCTGGAGCGCGAGGGATATATTCTCGGATATCACACCTGCGTAAATAAAGAGAAAATGGGTAACCGCATCCGTGCATTTATCAATGTGGAAGTGCTTCCCGGCAAAAAGGATGCATTTTTGAATCTGGCGCGCGCCTGCAATAATGTAATCGAGTGCAGCTGCATCACAGGTGACTATGCGATGCTGTTAGAGGTCGCTTATTCCAATACGAGAGATCTCGAGGCATTTGTCTCACAGGTACAGAAATTCGGCAAGACCCAGACACAGATCGTGTTCTCTACCGCGATCGAGCATCGTGAGATCTCTACACTGGTCGGAGAAACCGCATAATTGCACAGACAGGACTTTCTTTTTCCAGCCGGATATTTTATACTGAGACTGTCCGAAAGCGGCGATGACTGGTCACGGGCACAGTGAAGAATAGAATCGTTGCTGCGGACGAAGTGAACAGTGACAGAGGATTTCAGGGGAAAAAGATATGAACGAACAGCAGATCACGCTGCCACAGGCATTTGTGGAGCGAATGAGAGAACAGCTTGGAGCGGAGGCGGATGCCTTTTTTGCCAGCTATGAATCACCGCGGGCATACGGCTTGCGGCGCAACCCGTTAAAGCAGACCGCGGAGCAGTTTGAACGGCTGATGCCGTGGCAGCTTGAGCCGGTGGGCTGGGCGGATGAAGGCTATTATTATTCGGATGCAGACAGACCTGGAAAACATGTCTATCATGAGATGGGACTGTATTATATTCAGGAGCCGAGTGCGATGTGCGTGGCGCAGATCGCAGATCCGCAGCCGGGTGAGGTCGTACTCGATCTGTGTGCGGCTCCGGGCGGCAAATCGACGCAGCTCGCCGGACGCATGGCGGGTGAGGGGCTGCTTGTGTGCAATGAGATCGTGCCGAACCGGGCAAAGATCCTTGCGCAGAATATCGAGCGCATGGGCGTGAAAAATGCAGTCGTGCTCAACCATTCGCCGCAGGAGCTTGAGGCGCGTTTTCCGGCATTTTTTGACCGGATCGTGGTCGATGCGCCGTGTTCAGGTGAGGGCATGTTTCATAAGGAGGAGGCAGCGCTGACCGAATGGTCGCCTGAAAATGTGCAGATGTGTGCACAGCGTCAGCGGGATATTCTCGCGTGTGCGGTCAATATGCTTTGTCCGGGAGGGGTGCTTGTCTATTCGACTTGTACGTTTGCACCGGCAGAGGATGAGGACATGATCCGCTGGCTGCTGGACAAGTACCCGGATCTCACGCTGCAGCCGATCGATACGGCAGCGCTCGGCATCTCGGATGGAGAGATCAGTGGAACCGGTCGGATTTATCCGCACAGACAGCGCGGAGAGGGACATTTTGTTGCACGGCTGATGAAGGGCGGGATACGGCTGCCGAGACAGTCTGCCGTTCGCGTGAGCGATGATAGTTCCGGTAAACGGGATAAAAAAGGAAAAAAGAAGACGAAAGATGTTGCACCGACCGATGCGTGGGCGAGTTGTGAGGCATTTGCAAAGCAGTATCTGCGCTGTGAACTGAACGGGTGCAGGCAGATGTTTGGTGACCAGTTATACCTCGTGCCGCAGGAGATGCCGGATCTGCGCGGTATGAAAGTATTGCGGCCGGGACTGCATTTGGGAACGGATAAAAAGAACCGGTTTGAGCCGTCGCACGCACTGGCATTGGCGCTGCGTGCAGATCAGGTGTCGCAGGTCTGTGAGACGGACGAGCCGGAGCAGTATCTGCGCGGTATGACGCTGGGCTGCGATCCGGCGCTGGATGGCTGGGTACTGGTCACTTATCAGGGGATGCCGCTCGGCTGGGGAAAAGCGAGCCGCGGCGTGGTGAAGAATCATTATCCGAAAGGGCTTCGGATCAACTGGTAATCAGCATCATCATAAATAAAAGGGCATCGCGCGGAATATTTCTGCACTGTGCCCTGTTGTTTTTAGTCGGAGCCGTTCCGGGTTCCGTAAAACTTTCGGCTCCTCATCTGAACAATATCAGTATATGTGAGAAATGTGAACCGCATGTGTCTGAAATCTAAAGGATTTCTAAAAATTCCAAAAATTTCCATAAACGAAATCAAAATAAATTTCAATGCTTTTTGGGCATGGATTGTGATATTATATAGGTATTAGACATTGAATCGAAGGCGAATTATAATAGCGGGAGCTGATCTGTATGAGATCAAGCCCAAGACACCTTATACAAAGGCAGACCTTAACTGGATGGATAAAAAATCCAGAAGCAGCGTTGAGATGGCTGATAAGACCATCAGACCCGAGCTGGCAGATACGGATGCCCATATCGAGAACTATGATGAGATTCTGGTCGGTTTCCCGATCTGGTGGTATGTGGCACCTACGATCATCAATACATTTTTAGAAGCATATGATTTTTCCGGTAAAAAGATCGTGCTGTTTGCGACATCCGGCGGCAGCGGATTCGGAAACACCGTCAGAGAGCTGGAGCCGTCAGCGCCGGGCGCACAGATCAGTGAAGGAAAGCTGTTGAACCGCGCGGGTGCCGATGTGATCGCAGACTGGGTTGCAACTTTATAATAAGGAGGAATCGGAAAATGGCAAAGATCATACAGACAGCGGGACGCAATGCGCTCGGAACATTTGCGCCGGAATTCGCACATTTTAACGATGATGTGCTCTTTGGCGAAAACTGGAACGGACAGGATATCGATGTAAAAACGCGCAGCATCATCACGGTAGTGGCACTGATGTCACAGGGAATCACGGATAACTCTTTGAAATTTCATTTGCAGAATGCGAAGGATCACGGCGTGACGCAGAAGGAGATCGCTGCGATCATCACACATGTGGCATTCTATGCGGGCTGGCCGAAGGCATGGGCAGTATTCAATCTGGCAAAGGAGGTATGGCAGGATGGCGAGGGCGATCTGCCCTATGAGGACGAAGCGATGCGTGCACATGCAAAATCCATGGTATTTCCGATCGGAGCGCCCAACGACGCATTTGCACAGTATTTTATCGGACAGATCTTAGTCTGCGTGGCAGGACGCGGTTATTATCAGGAAGAGGGCAAAGACCCGATCGAGTTAAAGCCCGATGACTGCGTGAACATTCCTGCGGAAGTCAAGCACTGGCATGGCGCTGCGCCGGATAGCTGGTTTTCACATCTGGCGGTCGAAGTGCCCGGAACAGAGGCGTCAAACGAGTGGTGTGAGCCGGTCACAGACGAGGACTACGCGAAAATAAAGTAAAGGAATAGAGGCCGTGTTTGAGAGCCTTGTTAATTCAGAATAATATTTTTATTCCAATTCTGCCCAGTCAGGCAGACAACCCCATAATTACAGAATTAGAATAGTAGATTGATAATTGAATAAAGACTTTGCGCTATGGTATAATACCACTTGAAAAGGTGGTGATAGTATGAAAGCAGGCGATGAAATGAACCAATTTGAAGTCATAAACAATATCATTGACTATTATAAGAATCTACAGGCTATTAAACGTGCAAATACATGCGAAAACAAGGTATTAGATTATGAAATCAAGACAACAAAAGTCAAACTAGAAAGTTTTGGAATCAATTTACATGATTTAGAATTTGAAGAGTAATCATATAATTACACCTAAGGTGCAAAGTCTTTATTGAGAGGTCAAGGCTTTGCACCTTGCTTTTGCATATGCATAGCATATGAAGGGAGGCAGCAGTATGTTGGAAGATGAAAAAGAATTACAAAAGAGGCAGTATGAGCGAATGACAACGCAGCCGATTGGAAGTTTGTTATTTACCCTATCTGTGCCTACGATCATTAGCATGATGGTTACGAATATTTATAATCTGGTAGATACGGCATTTGTAGGAACTTTGGGAACGAGCCAGAGCGGCGCGACCGGCATCGTGTTTAGCTATATGGCAATCTTACAGGCGATTGGATTTATGTGCGGTCAGGGATCGGGCAGCATTATGTCGCGAAAACTCGGAGAAAAGAATCTGGCGGAAGCATCGAAATACAGTTCGACGGGGTTCTTTTTGTCTTTTTTATTAGGATTGATTGTGGCGGTGGGGAGTTTGATATTTTTGAAACCGCTGCTGCGTTTACTTGGAAGCACGGAGACGATTGCACCCTATGCGGGAACTTATATTTTCTTTATTATACTGGCAGCACCCTTCTTTACGTCCAGTCTCACGATGAATAATCTGCTGCGTTATGAGGGAAAGGCAAAACTCGGAACTGTTGGCATGATGACGGGAGCAGTGATTAATATACTTGGAGATATGGTGTTAATGTTTGGCTGTAAACTGGGTATCGCGGGAGCCGGAATTGCGACCGCAGGATCGCAGTTCATCAGTTTTTGTATTTTGCTAAGCATGTTTTTGCGTGGAAAAACACAGACGCATATTTCAATAAAATGTGTTGCACAGGATGCGCAGACAGCATGGAATATTATCGGAACCGGATTCCCAAGTCTGTTGCGGCAGATGTTAAACAGTGTTGCGGCAATGCTATTAAATAAAGCATCCGGTATATATGGTGATGAGGCAGTGGCTGCGATGAGCATCGTATCGCGCATCAGTTTCATCCCGATGGCGGTTGCGATCGGAATCGGGCAGGGATTTCAGCCGATCAGCAGCTTTAATTTTGGCGCGGGTAAGAAAAATCGGGTGCGCAAGGCATTCTGGGCGGCATTTGCAGGATCAGAAGTCGTGTTGTTCATTATTTCAGTTCCGATTTATTTATTCGCAGGTTCGGTGGTTGGGCAGTTGCGAAACGATCCGAAGGTCATAGAAATCGGAATCCGTGCCTTGCGTCTGTTGTGTATCGGTCAGTTGTTTGTGCCGCTTACGATGATGGTAGAGATGGGATTCCAGAGTATCGGAGAAAAGCTGTTGGCGAGTCTTGGTTCTTGTCTGCGGAGCGGAATTGTATTTATTCCGATGCTACAGATCCTGAAGCATATGCGTGGTCTGGCAGGTGTGCAGGAGGCGCAGCCTGTGTCATTTGTAATTACATTTATCGTGTGCCTGTTTTTGTGCAGGATCTATCTGAAACGTGTTCAGGAGTAAATGATACAATAAATGATTGACAAAATCAAATTGACATATTATATTGACAGCAGTTGCCACTATTATAACGATAGTGATGACTGCTGATTTTTTCTTTACGAATAGAAGATTCGTGCAATATTTGTCTGTTCAGACGGATAAATTCCCTAAATATGAAAACGGCAGATTGATAATTGAATAAAGGCTTTGCACTATGGTATAATACCACTTGAAAAGGTGGTGATCGTATGAATCGTGAGGTTGATAATATGAATCAGGAAATAGTAAAGGCAGAAATCAATCATTATGTATCGTTGTTGAGAATTAAAAAGGCAATGGAGGGAACAAACGAACAGCTCGAAATTGAAATCCGGACATCAAAAGCCACGCTGATCACTTTTGGCGTAGATGTATCACAATTTGATTTTTTACTAGATTAACGTAAAAATTTCATAGAAATCCCATAGTTACCTAAGGTGCAAAGTCTTTATTGAGCAATCAAAACTTTGCACCTTTTTGCATGTCCGTTGCATTTTGCAGAAGCATTGTTGGAAAAAATTTTCCTGCAAACCTGCAAAAAACTCTCAATTAGAAATATTGCTTCCTGCTGGCGTCTGTGTTATTCTAATTGTAGTTAGCGATGACTAACGCTGTGTAAATCATGTAAGACCATTTTTGCCACAATAGCGGAATGTGGCGGTGATGTCTCAAAGGCCCATACCTCCTTTGGGACATCGGATGAAGGGCGTTCGCGAAAAGGAGAAACGACAATGAATTATTTAGAGATCGAGAAAGTAATCGGCAGAGAGATTTTGGATTCCAGAGGAAATCCGACCGTTGAGGCGGAAGTTACACTGGTAGATGGTACGGTAGCGCGGGGAACTGCACCGAGCGGTGCTTCGACAGGTGAGTTTGAGGCGTTGGAGCTGAGAGACGGCGATCAGGCGAGATACCTCGGCAAAGGTGTTTCGAAAGCAGTAGAAAATATCAACATAACGATCGCGGATACGATTACCGGAATGGATGCGAGCGACATCTATGCGATCGACCATGCGATGATCGCTGCCGATGGCACAAAAGATAAATCAAAGCTCGGAGCCAATGCGATCCTTGCAGTATCGATTGCGGCTGCCAGAGCAGCTTCGCAGGCACTCGATATTCCGTTATATCGTTTCTTGGGCGGCATTTCAGGAAACCGTCTGCCGGTTCCGATGATGAATATATTGAACGGTGGCGCACATGCGGCAAACACCGTAGATGTACAGGAATTTATGATTATGCCGGTCGGCGCACCGAGTTTCAAAGAGGCGCTGCGTTGGTGTGCGGAAGTATTCCATGCACTGGCAGCACTGTTAAAGTCAAAAGGGCTGGCAACTTCCGTTGGTGACGAGGGTGGATTTGCCCCGAACCTTGCGAGCGACGAGGAAGCCATTCAGTATATTTTAGAGGCAGTTAAAAATGCGGGTTATGAGCCGGGCAAGGATTTCATGATCGCAATGGATGCTGCATCCAGCGAGTGGAAAGGCGCTGCAAAGGGTGAGTATGTGCTGCCGAAGGCAGGAACGAAATTTACATCCGAGGAGCTGATCGCACATTGGAAACAGCTCGTTGAGAAATACCCGATCATTTCGATCGAGGATGCGCTGGACGAGGAGGATTGGGAAGGCTGGCAGAAGCTGACAAAGGAGCTGGGAGACAGAGTACAGCTTGTCGGTGATGATCTTTTTGTTACCAATACCGAGCGCCTAAGCAAGGGAATTGAGATGGGATGCGGAAACAGCATTCTCATCAAGCTCAACCAGATCGGTTCTGTTTCCGAGACACTCGAGGCGATCAAGATGGCACACAAAGCAGGTTATACCGCAATCGCTTCCCACCGTTCCGGAGAGACCGCAGACACGACAATCGCAGATCTGGCTGTTGCACTGAATACCTGCCAGATCAAGACCGGAGCACCGAGCCGTTCGGAGCGTGTCGCAAAATACAACCAGTTGCTGCGCATCGAGGAGGAACTGGGCGAGAGCGCCGTATATCCTGGAATCAAGGCATTTAATATCAAATAAAAAGAGGATGTTTCACCGTCTGTCTCTGAAAAGAGGCAGGCGTTTTTTTGTGTGATAGGAAATTCCGATCACACAAAAAACCGCGAGGATACAATAAAAAATACAAGTGCTCAGATCATAATTCCAAGCTATTATCCTTTAACAAAATTGATGAATCAGGTAATTTAGGTGTGTCCGGCAGGTACTTTGTGATTTCCTGTATTGATACAATGAATGCAAAAGCATTGCATAATATCATGAAACGGAAGCTCAACTTTCAAAAGATGTAACGATTTCTTATATCGTCGTTGATTTACATTATACAGAAAAACGATTGTTAAAGGATAAAAATATTTTATATAATTTTGCATCAAAAATACTTATTTCCAAACTCATTACAAAAAATGACGAAGGGAAAACGGTAAATATTTTATTTGATAACAAAACAACGAAAATCACATCCAAAAACTCCTTGCGGGAATATATTATTGCAGATATCGTATATGAAAAAGGCTTGGATGTCACGATCAATTTTGAATACAAAGATTCTGATGCGGGAGACGCATTTATTATTCAAGCTGCGGCTTATGTTGCGAATGGGCTATATGCAAATTATGAGTATAAAAATGACATATACAAAAATTTGATAAAAGGAAGCATCAATGTAGTACAATATTTCCCATATAAAAAGTTTGGGAAATAAGCCGTAAAGAGAGTAAAAGTGATTATAAAAATATAGACCGCCACAGAATAAACACTTGAATTTCTGTATATGATATGTTAGTATGCGAGTAAGAAATCTGATGGGTATGTAAGCCCATATTAGTGTGTGACTATTTTAAACATAAGCTGCCTGTGTGGTAGCCGCTAATATGGCAGTACCCATTTGTTATTTTATTATTCATTCAGACACAGTCTTATACGGGATAAATAAATTATGAATACAACAAAAAATAGGAGCTTCCACGCTCCTATTTTTTGTCTATATGCAGGGTGCAGGGGACAGTCAACACCTTATGCTGCCTGCTTGCTGTCAGTTTTCTCAAACAGCTTCTTGACACCCTGAATTGCCACGATGATACCGAGCAGCAGGAGTAACACTGCGAAAATGAGCTGCAGGGTATTTCCGAGGTCGAGACCTGTCGTGGTCAGTGCAGAGCCGAGTTTTACGATCGTCATGGTCAGTGCGGTAAAGGTGACTGCCATCATGAAAAACATCGGGATCCACAGCATCGCGCCCTGACGCTTGGTTTTCTTTAAGAATACTGCACATGCGACCAGTGCCAGTACGGAAAGCAGCTGGTTGGCAGATCCGAACAGCGGCCAGATCTCGGCGTAGCCGACCTTTGCCAGCAGGAATGCGAGTACCAGTGTGAGGATCGTAGCGAAGTATTTGTTTGTCAGCACTTTTGTGACCGGATTCATGTTTGCCTCGTCGGTGTTACTGTCGAGGAAGAACTCCTGAAAGGAGAGTCGTCCGATACGGGCAACGGAGTCGAGCGAGGTCAGCGCGAATGCGGATACCGCAAGGTTGATCAGCGTAAATACAAGCTCGTACGGCAGACCGACAGCGGTCAGAAAGTTTGCGATCGCACCGGCGAAGATCTGCGGCTGTGTCGTCAGACCCTGTGCGGCGGCTTCTCCGTCTGCAAAGGAGGCAACGGCGATCAGGGCGATGACAGCGAGCATACTTTCCATCAGCATTGCACCGTAAGATACGGGCAGCATATTTTTCTCGTTTTTGATCTGCTTGGAGGCAGTACCGGAGGATACAAGTGAGTGGAAACCGGATACCGCACCGCAGGCGATCGTCACGAATAAGATCGGGAACAGGTATTGACCGTCCACCTCAAAGCTCGTGAAAGCGGCAAGGTTGCAGGTCGGATTGGATACAAAGATACCAACGACTGCACCGACGATCATAAAGATCAACAGGTAGCTGTTCAAGTAGTCACGCGGCTGCAACAGTGCCCATACCGGAGTGACACACGCGATCAATATGTAGATAAAAATGATTACATGCCACGTCGTTCTGGTCAGATAAATCGGGCAGTTCAGACCGATGGCAACAGCGGCGATCAGCATAGCGATGGCGATGCCGGTGTTGATCCATTTATTTAACTTTGCATATTTTAAGATAAAACCGAGTGCTACAGCTTCTACAATGAATAAGAGAGAAGTAGTAGCAACTGCACCGTTGGCGGCGACTTTGGTCACGGTGCCTGCCGCATCGGTAGCGAATCCGTTAAAGGTTCCGGCAACGACATCCGCGAATGCCGCTACGACTAAGATACAGAACAGCCAGCAGAATGCTAAAAACAGCTTTTTGCCGACTTTTCCAATATATGTTTCAATGATGTAGCCGATGGTACGTCCTTTATTTTTGACAGATGCATACATGGATGCGAAGTCCTGTACCGCACCGAAGAACACACCGCCGATCAGTACCCATAACAATACCGGAAGCCAGCCGAAGATCGCTGCCTGAATCGGTCCGTTGATCGGGCCTGCGCCTGCGATCGACGCGAACTGGTGTCCGAATACGACGTTAGTGTCGGCGGGGACATAGTCTACACCGTCTTCCATTTCATAAGCGGGTGTTTTTGCTTTCGGGTCAATTCCCCATTTGTTTTGAAGATATCGTCCGTAGAGGAGATAAGCGCCTCCCAATACTACCAGAGCGATGACCATCATTAAGATTCCATTCATAATCTAGCCTCTTTTCTTAAGTTTGATATGTTTTGATTCAATTCAGAACCAACTCGCAAAATCGCTGCTGCTCTAAATCATGTATATAAAAAAACGCCCCTGCAGTTCCAATGAACTACAGAGACGGAATTTTCCGCGGTACCACTCTGTGTTGCTGTGATTTTGCACACAGCCACTCTCTACTGTCAACTAACAGTTGCTCCGATAACGTGGAGCGGACGTCGGCGCCTACTGGATTCAGCGTGAAGCTCGTGGGTGATGTTGGGGAGGAACATCTGCCGTCTCGCACCATCTGACGGCTCTCTGTGAGATGTTTTGCCTGCACCAGCGTATCCCATTCGTTGCTTTTGGTCGCGTGATTCATTTGTTACAAGTAGTTTTATCACTTGAAAAAAGAAAAATCAAGCAAAGAAATGACTATATTTCACAAAAAATGCAAAGATATTTTATGCAGTTTGTATAATAACGGTATATATCAATAAGCACAAAAGTGCCACAACATACTGCAAAGCTCTTTTGATAAAAACAGTCCTTGCTTTTTCTCCCATTTCATGGCATGATAGAGAAAAAGTTGCGCATGTTGCGCTACAATTTGCGCAAAAATGGAGGAATACATGGGAGCAGACGGGAAGAAAGCAGACGAAAAGAATATCAAGAAAAATATAACGATTGCGGATGTGGCAGAGGCGCTCGGCGTGTCAAAAACGACGGTTTCGCGCGCAATTTCAGGAAAAGGGCGCATCGGAAAAGAGACAAGGGCGCGTGTGATGGAGTATATCAGTGAGCATGATTACCAGCCGAGCGTGATCGCAAAGGGGCTGGCACAGTCGAAAACCTACAACCTGTGCGTGGTGCTGCCGGAGCACTATGGAATGTCGGATCTGTCGTTTTTCCAGGACTGCCTGTTCGGGATCGAAAAGATCAGCGGTGCGGCAGACTATGATGTACTGCTGTGCATCTGCGATAACCACGATATTTCCTCGCTTGAGCGCGTGATCGCAAACCGCAAGGTGGATGGTGTGATCCTGATGTGTTCCTATGTCAAGGACGCGCAGGTCGAATTTTTGCAGGAGAAAAAAGTGCCATTTGTAACGATCGGCAGCAGTGATTATGCGGGTGTCATACAGGTTGACCACAATCACCAGAGCGCGTGTCAGGAGCTGACCGGCGTGCTGCTGCTCAAGGGATTGCAGCGGCTGGCGTTGATCGGGGGTGATGAGGCGCACATGGTCACAAAGCAGCGCTACAACGGCTACCTGCAGGCATTTGCGCAACTGCACAGACAGCCCGACCACGCGCTTGTGAGGCTCGGCTTGTCCGATCCGGTGCTGATCGACAAGGCGGTGCGTGAGCTGGCACCGCAGGTAGACGCGATCCTGTGTATGGATGATGCGACTGCCAATCATGTGCTCAAATCGCTGCGTGAGCTCGGTGTGGAAGTGCCGCGGCAGATGAAGGTCGCCTCATTTTACAACGGTCTGCTGTTGGAGAATTATGTCCCCGCAATCACGGCACTCGCGTTCAATGCGAAGGAGCTTGGAATGGCGGCGTGCCGCACGCTGCTTGATCTGATCGAGGGCGAACATGTCCCGGCGAAAACGCTGCTTCCGTATGAAGTGATCTTAAAGGAATCCACAACGTAACGAAAAATATATTGACAGACGCCTTTTTGCGTGCTAATATAGCCATATGAACAACCGATTGCGCAAAGCAATGGCGCATGGTGAAACAGAGTATCAAAAAGAGTACCGGAAAGCAATGAACAACGATCAACAATTATCAAACGGACAACGATCAATCAGAGCGACAAATGATTGAAGTAACAAGAAGGAGGGGCATTTACGAATGGAACCAATGATTTTAAACGTCATCCATAGACCGGAGATGGTGCCGGAGTATTCAGCGACAGTCACCGGACAGGGAAAAGAGGAGGATATCGGAGACAAGGCGCTGATTACCGAATCGCTGGATATTTTCAAGACACAGCAGCGTCTGGCACATGAGAACGGATTGAAGGTCACGATCCAGATGACTTACGCCGCACTGTTTAACGACGAGGCAGTAGAGATCGCCAAGCACGACCATGATACCTACGGGGATGAGATCGCGCTGTCACTGCTCGGTCTGCCGTGTGAGCAGTTCCGTGAAAAATACAAAACAAAGGATTTCTGTATCTGGATGTTCTCGATGGAGGACAAGAAGGCGATCGTGGATGATGTATTCGGAAAGTTTTATGAGCGGTTTGGCTTTTATCCGGAATCGACCGGTTCCTACTACATGGATGCCGATCTCATCAACTATGTGAAAGCGACTTACCCGAGTGTGAAATGTGCGGTTGCCACCTGCTGGGAGGAAGGCCCGAAGGCATACCATACATGTAACAATTCATGGTATACGCTGTTTGACGGCGGCCCGTGGGCTCCGTGGATTCCGTCCAAGCAGAATACACATGCGCCTGCGGCAAATGAGGCGGAGGATTCCGGTATCGTTGCGATCCCGCATCTCTCCCGCGACCTGATCGCGTGCTACGACGGAAACGGATCGAACTTCGGTACGCATCCGCAGAACGTACTGCGCGGCATGATCTACGACACAAAGACATGGGAATATCCGTATCTGTACAACCTGATCGACCAGTACCGTGATCTGGAAAAATACAACAACGGTTATGCCTATAACATGATGTTTGTCGGACCTGGCTGGATGAATAAGATGGGACGCTGGGAGCAGCCCTATGAGCTGCTGCTCAAATCCTATACCGACGGCTGTGCATACTATGGACAGTTGAAAAAAGAGGGCAAGCTGATCGATATGACAATGTCAGAGTTTGCCGATTACTACAGACAGAAAAAGGGCGTGACAGAGGAAAAACGCTATACAGAGCCTGAGTGTGCACTGTGGCGCGATATTTTATACGGCTCAGATAAGCAGTTGTTCTGGTACTGTGATCCGTATATGCGCGCCTGCGTGAACATGGATCAGGGCGGCGCGATCGTCGATCTGCGTCCGTATGCAGCCAAGCTCGAGTGGCCGGTAGGTATCGGCACCAAACACGTACAGGATGCCTCTTATCCGTTCCTGATTCAGGAAAAATACCGTGCGGGCTATTTCACACATTATGCCGGAGAGGGTACCGTCCGCAGCGCCAAGCTGTGCTATCGCGGAGAGGAAGTAGATCTGTGCCTGTGCCCGACACACGCGCATTTTTCACAGGAGGGCAAGACCCGCGTGCTGACACTTGATCCGGTGACGATCGAGTTTCAGGGTCTGACCGTCAAATTGCAGACAAAGGAATATTTTGAGGAGGGATCCTCCAATATCAAGATCGAGCGCACGATCCTTGAGATGAGCGATCCGGCTGCGGAGGTCTATCTGGATGAATACATGGTCGCATGCTACGGAACGACCGAATATCCGGAGGATATGACCGGCATCACACTGGCATGTGAGGGCAGCGAGACAAAGACGATCTCTTATGAGTACAAATGCCGTGAGGAGCGTCTGGCAGATGCCACGGCAGTCAGCGCAAAGATTCCGGCGATCGAGACAGCAGTCTCCCTGACACAGACCGGAGGCGCAGAGGGCTATATTCAGGAGGGATATGCATTCTCACCGATGTTCAAGCTCGGCTATAAAAAGAAAGTCTCAGACAAGGAGGTATTTGCGACATGGCTCAACTTACAAAAGGCAAATTAAACTTCAGATGTCCCTCATGCTTTATGAGAGATCTCGATATCGATATGTTCTATAACAAAGAAACCGGCATCTATAGCTGCATCCGCTGCCAGTATCGCGGCGATGAGAAGGATGTTCTGGAGAAAAATGAGATGGTGCGTTTCCGCTATGGTGCGATGCACGAGCGGATCACAAAATTCGATTTCGACTAAAACAGGAGCTTTATCATGAGATATATCAAAGGAGCGGATCTGTCGACGATGCTGGAGCTGGAACGTCTCGGCGCCAGATATTATGATGGCGGGGAGGAGCGCGATGTGCTCGATATTTTAAAGGAGCATGACATCGACACAATCCGGCTGCGCATCTGGAATGATCCGTGGAGTGGGAATCATGACAGCTACGGCGCAGGTGAAAATGATGTGCCGACGACGCTTGCGATCGCAAAGCGTGTGAGTGAAAAAGGCTTTGATGTGCTGCTCGATTTCCAGTACAGCGATTTCTGGGCAGATCCGGGCAAACAGATCAAGCCCAAGGCATGGCGGGAGCTGTCCGTGCCTGAACTGGAGCAGGCAGTCTATACATTTACGAAACAGACGATGCGCACATTTCTGGATGCAGGTGTGCGTGTGACGATGGTACAGGTTGGCAATGAGCTGTCAAACGGTCTTTTGTGGCCGGAGGGCAGGCTGGATGTGGATCACGGAGTCACGGAATATGATAACGTGGCGCGTTTTGTGAGCGCGGGCATCCGTGCGGTGCGCGAGAGCGATCCGCACATTCTGACGATGATCCATCTGGATAACGGCGGCAACAATGAGCTGTACCGCCGCTGGTTTGACCATTATATCGCGCGCGGTGAGAATTTTGACCTGATCGGGCTGTCCTACTATCCGTTCTGGCATGGAACGATGGATCAGCTGCTGGCGAATCTGAATGACATCGCGGTGCGCTATGGAAAAGATCTGATCATTGCCGAGGTGTCGATGGGATATACGATGGAAGATTACGCTTCGTATGAACAGCTCACGGCAAACGAGCGCAAAGGCTATGCGACAAAGCCCGCATTAGTCGAGCGGATCGAGTATCCGATGACAAAAGAAGGACAGGCGGATTTTATCTCGGCGCTGCTGACGCGGCTCGATACCGTCGCAGATCAGCGGGTCAAAGGATTTTTCTGGTGGGAACCGGCATGGATACCGGTACCCGGCAGCGGCTGGGCAACACCGGCATCGCTGGCATATATGAATGATCCCGGTCCGTGTGGAAATGAGTGGGCGAATCAGGCATTGTTTGACTATGAGGGCAATGTGCTGCCGGCGCTCAATGTGATCCGTGATTACCAGCCGTTTTAAATGGTTTTAATTTAATAATTACTCCCTTGTTTGAACATGGCTGTGTGGATGACATGCAGTCATGTTTTTCATTTGATAGGAATTTACTGATTTTCTTGGAGATTTTTCATAAAATGGGTCTTGTATTGCAGGGGCGCAGGATTTATAATTTTCTTTAGATGCACCTGTCGTTTCAGTGTGTGCACAGCATGTGTATCATCATCAATACATAAAAAAGGAACGAAAATGATCGTATTATTGATTCCGGCACTGGAGCCGGGGCAGCATTTATTGGATTTGCTGGAGGCATTAAAGGGTCCGTTTCTGCATGGCTTCGCTCATCGGGTTTGTCGTGGACATCGCAGGATTTACATTGATATTAAGACTGGTCGCGCCGCTGGGGCTCGGACTGATGGCGATTACGGTCGCTACGGTGTGTGCGCGGATTGTGTCAGCGATCGTCAACTATCTGATCAATTATAAAATAGTTTTCAAAGGTAAACGCCGCATGGCAGGCAGCGCATGGCGCTATGCGGTATTATGTATCGTACAGATGCTCGCGAGCGCATGGCTGGTGACGGCATTTGCACAGATGATACCGGTTGCTTCTGTAGTCATTAAGGTAATCGTGGATCTGACCTTGTTTTTTATTAGTTTTCAAATACAAAAACGGCTGATTTTTTAACAGCCATCAAGTGGGGGGAAATGGAATGCAGAATAGGAGAAATGGTATGAAACAGAGAATGGCGGCATTGACGGCACTCTGCCTGACCGGAACGTTGTTGTTGTCCGGCGGCTGGAGCCAGACCGTTCTGGCATCGACAGTATCGGATGTGACATCCGGATCGGCACTGGATGGCACGCCGGATGCGGCGAACGACACGCAGCCCGCAGATGGCGGACAGGAGGAAGCTCCGGCAGACGGACAGGAGGCACCTGTGGCGGATGAACCGGAAGCGCCGGAGGCGGATCAGCCGGAGGAAGTACCGGAGGAACAGCAGGAGCCTGACGAGCTGCGGCTCGAGGATGAACAGCTTCCGGTCGCACGCTACGAGGGCATTACGATTGACGGTGATTTTTCCGATTGGGATGCGATCGCAAAGGTGAGCGTGGACGAAGGAAAAGGCTGGGATACGGTAGACGAGGTCGCGATGGTATGGGATGGCGATTATGTGTATCTGTATTTTATGGCAGTCGGCAATGGTGATGGTTCGGGTGACTGGGGCTCCGTATGCGGCGCAGGATCTCATAATAACGGTCAGTATGCGATCACAACGGATCTGGGACGCATCCTGCCGATCCAGTTGATGAGAGACGGCACGGTAGGCGGTATTGACGGTGCATTGGCAGCAGTCAACAACAAGGACTGGTTTGGCGCGCCCCATATGTGGGAGGTAGCAGTTCCTTCCAGCGCGCTGCCTGAGTATACGAATACGATTTCTTTCGGACTGTATCAGGGACAGACGTTTATCAGCGATGTGGCGAACCTGCAGGGCAATCCGGATGCAGAAGATAAAAAGTTTAACGGTGTTGTCTATGACGGTCTGTACGGAGACTGGGCGTATTATCCGCATGTGCTGATCCAGTATGCGACGGCAGGAACGCAGGAGCATGTGGATGATGCAGAGGGTGCGATGTATTCCACGAACGGTCTGCTGTATGCGCACGTTGTGACGACGATGCCTGCACATTTGCAGGAGGCAGGCGGGGAGTTTACCGCAGCGGTGACGATCCGTATCAATGACAATAAAGACTTTTATCCGCAGTTTGTGACCGTGGATGCAGACGGAACGATCAATTATGTGCCGGAGCTTAACGGTCTGGCACCGGGAACCTATGAGTTTTATATGATCGACTCACAGGGCTGGAAAACGGCGACGAATATCTCTCAGTTTGCAGAGGCGGATGATAATGAGTACGGAAACAAATATCACAACGCAGTCTTTGGCAGAATGTATGTGACGGTTGGCTCGTCTGAGGACAATATGGAGTACGAGGCAGACCTGAGTGTTCTGGCACGGAAATTCGGCATCGAGACAGATGAGATCCGCACAGTCAGCGGACAGTGGGGACGGATCGGTCAGGAGTGGGTGACTACCGCAGGTACACCGACCGGCGCAGGTGTGGGACTGTTCCTGTGCCTTTCTACGACAGGACTCGCTTATGTGGCACAGCGCAAGAGAAAGAAACAGGTTTAACCGATGAAGTACATAATTGCGATCATTGCCGTGTGTGTATGGCTCTACCTGTTGCGGGTGACGGATCGTGCAAAGCTTCCGTTCTGGCATTTCATACTCGGGGCAATGGGGTTATTTTTACTGATGATGTTTCTGGTTCGTCCGGTTCTGACCGAACCGCTGGCACGGGCAGTGGCGGCGGTCGCAGGTCTGGTCGGCAAGGTCACAGGGACATTTACGCCGTTTTTTAAATACGGCATTCTGTTCGTGCAGTCGGATGTCGGTGCGATCACACTACAGATCGACTTTGAGTGTTCAGGCATCATAGAGATCATGGCATTTTTGTCGCTGCTCGTGTTTTTCCGCGTATATACGGTGGCAGAGCGCGTGATCGTTGCGATCTGCGGAGTCCTCTATATCATGCTGGCGAATGCACTCCGCATTATCATTATCTGTGAAATGATCCACTTTGGCGGACTGGATCTGTACTATCTTTCACATGCACTCGTGGGCAGGCTGGTGTTCTATGGGTTGTCTGTGTTACTGTATTTTTATGTATTTACAAAGCCTCAGATTATACGAATGAGATTAGGAAAGTTCAGCTATGGAGATCATTGAGCGATTTGCAAATTCGTTTGTGTTCTGGGCTGCATGGATCGTGATTCCGTTGATTATGGAGATCATTCCGGCATTTGGAAGTTTTTTGATCCTGCTCAGGCGAATCCTGTTTGCAAAAGAAATACCAAAACCGATTATCTATCCGGAAATATCGATCATTGTACCGGTCTACAATTCGCAAAATACGCTGGAGGCGTGTATCCGCTCGATCAACGACTGCGATTATCCGAATAAGCAGATCCGTATCTTTCTGGTGAACAACCGTGGTACGGATAACAGCTTTGCGGTGTATACGAAGTGTCAGAAGGAGTATCCGGATCTGATCATGCAGTGGCTGAATGCGGAGCAGGGCAAGTCCAGAGCACTCAATCTGGCGCTGTACAACAGTGAAGGAAAATATATTATTCATATCGACAGCGATGGTGTATTGGAAAAACGCGCATTGACCTATATGGTCGATAAGTTTGAAAATGATACGTCCATCAACTGCATGACGGGAGCGATCCTGATAGAGCCGCGGCTCGTGGATGAGTACCCGAGAGGTTTTTCCCGTCTGTTTCGCAAAATGGAATTTATGGAATACGCGCAGGCATTTCTCGCGGGACGGAATTATGCATCTGACCTGAATTCGATCTATACAGTGTCGGGTGCCTTTTCTGCGTTCCGGAAGTCTGCGATCTTGAAATCCAGAATGTATAACACGGAGACGCTGGCGGAGGACACGCAGATCACGTTTCAGATGCGTTATCTGCAAGGCGAACGGATCTATATGAGTGAAAAATCCATCTTTTTTGTCGATCCGATCGAAAACGCAGACAAGCTGTACACACAGCGGCAGCGCTGGCAGCGCGGCAGTCTGGAAGTAGCGAAGATGTTCGGCGGAAAAAAGATGCGCTCGTACCAGATGTTTACGGATGTGTCGGTCAAGACGCTGATGTATGACCACACGTTTGCTTTTCCGCGTATTATCTGGTATCTGGCGCTGATCTGCCTGACTTTTGTCGGATATTCCGGAAAGACGGTGCTGCTTGCGACCGCGATGCTGTTCGGGCTGTATACGGTCTGCGGATATATGTACTTTTTCTCGACGATCGGTTTTCTGAGGGATTTTCCGGATGTGCGGCGCTACTACAGCAGGCAGTGGTGGGTCGTACCGCTGCTTCCGCTTTTCAACTTTGTCGTATTTTTTATCCGGTTCGCCGGTATTATCAACAGCATCAATACGACCAGTGCCTGGAAAACGCGGACATTGACAGAGGAGCGGAGCGCGTTCCGAGGGATTATCGCACATGATCTGACGGCGGTGCGGGGGAAAATCGCAGCGGTCAGAAATTTTGTCAATTCAGATGAACCGGAACCGTTGGGGGAATTTGAAGTGGAACAGGAAAATAAGAAGAAAATAAAGAAACAAAAAGAATTAAAAAGAGTCAATGCATGGGTTGTTTTGATCGTTGTTGTCGTGTTTACCGAGCTGATCGCAGCGGTCGGCTGGCGACAGCTGAAAAAATATGAGGACGGCATCCTGAGTGTCTATGCGACGCAGCAGGACGGCTATGTACAGCTTGTGCTCGACCAGATCAATCTAAAAACCAACCGTGACGATGCGGAGATTGTCGAGGATATTCTGCGCACGCTCGACAGCTCGAACAGCCATTACTGGACGATGTCGCAGCAGAATGACATCGTGTTTGTCAAGGACGTTTTAGAGACGAACCGCTACAAGGGCTTTTCGACGCAGACATATTATTCGACCGAGAGTGCGGATGCCTTTATCAGCAGTCTGCAGGTGAACCGGGTCGTGCATTCCGTGATTGAGATGAATGGGACGGAATACGTGGCATCGGGTGTGCTGTTTGACTATAATGGCATGAATTACCATCTGTGCCTGCTCACCGGAAAGGATGTCATTCTCGACCAGAACGAGTATATGAGTGCAAAGATCTGTCTGATCCTGCTGCTGATCATCATTTTGCTGTTTATCATCGCAGGCGGCATGGTGATCGTCGTGCTCGCCGAAAAATGGTACAAAAAGTATTGCGTGTCCGATGCGGAAAACCGTGAGATGGTCGCAAAGATCGAGCAGATCAGTCGGGAGAAAACGAAAAAAGACCGCCAGTTTGAGACAAAATACAATGCGTTTGAGGCGGATGCACTGATGAACCTGCTCATGCGCGTGGAGGAGAAAAAGGATGTGTGGCCGCTCGAACTGCTGCTCATCAACTGTCCGGCGGGCGAGGGGCGCGATGCGTTTTTTGCGCAGCTACAGATTAAATTTAACGAAAAGACGATCCGTGTCATCGTCGATGATACGTATATCCTGCTGCTGAATCTGCGTGCGGAGCAGATGACGGAGGAGGCGCGCAGGGCACAGGTCGCTTCGCTTGGCGCGGAGTACGTGAACCGGAAATATCTGACCGAAAAGCCGCAGCAGTATCTGGAGGCGGTGTTTGTAAGCATGTGTAAAGAGGGTTTGAGCAATGAACAATAGGTTATTACGCGAGTACCGATTCAAATTTTATCTGAATGCGAGCCACAGCATTATTATCAACGGCAGACGGGGCGAGATCCATCCGCACACGTGGGAGATCACGCTCGATATTGTGGTGGAGCGCAGCGATTTCATGGAGTTTAATGCTTATGAGAAAGAGGCATCGGGCTTTTTTGCACAGTATCAGGACCGGATTCTGAACGATATTGAACCGTTTGATGTCGTGATCCCGACGCTGGAAAATATCGTGGAGTATTTCGGGGACCGCCTGCGCCAGATCATGCGGGATGTCGACGGCGAACTGGTGCGTATCGAGGGAAGTGAGACGCCGACGCGAAGCTATATCGTGACTTACACGCAGGATGAGCAGTATATGGCGGATATTAAACAAAAGACGGACAAGACGCTGGATCGCGTGATCGATGAGATGCTGGAGAGCGTATTAAATGATGACTAAACATTCGAAGCAGAGAACGTATTTTAGAAATCCATGGAACATATTGGGCTGCCTGCTGGTACTGGCTGTCTATGCGGCGATCTCCGTCGCCATCATGTATGCGGTATCGCGTAGCGGAGTGTGGCCGTCGGGATCGGATACGATGTGCCACATCTACAAGGGCTCTGTGTTGTATCAGGCATTGAAAAACGGAAACTGGTATCCGCTGTTTGACCCGATGTGGTACAACGGTGTGGAAATGATGCGCTACTGGGCACCGATGCCGGTCTATTTTCTGGCGATGTGTCAGGCGATCGCGGGTGGTGACTGCTTTGGCGGTTATCTCGTGTTTTTAGGGATCGTGTTCTTTCTGGGCGCGCTGTCATGGTTTGTCATCGGGTGCCGCCATCAGCGACCGGTGCTCGGAGCCATTTTCGGGGTGCTGTGGTTTTTCATGCCGAACAATCTGCTGGCGGTGTTTGTAGAGGGCAATCTGCCGCGCGCGCTGTGTATGGTCGTGCTGCCGCTGTTTGTGGAAAATGTGCATGACTATCTGCTGGAGCGGCGTTGGAGCAGCCTGCCGAAACTCACCGTCTGCTTTGTGTTTATGACGATGTGCCATACCGGATATGCGGGCATGATCGCGCTGGCGATGCTCATATTTCTGGCAGTATTCGGGATTTTATACCGCAAGTCCGGTAGGGCGGCGGTGCATGTGCTGCTCGCGGTGATCTGCGGCTTTTTGCTGACCGAAATCTGGCTGTACGCCTCGTTGCAGGGCGGTATTACTTCGACGGACAGCTCACAGGTCATGCGGCAGTTTTTCCAGAGCGCGTGGCTCTCGCTTGATCCGCTGCGGCGGCTGTCGCAGGGCTTTGATGTCTTTTATTTTGGACTGGCGGCATTGATTCTCGTTGTGTTCGGAATGCTACTGTCGCGGAGAAAATCAATGGCAGGCTTCTGGACTGCCTTTATTATCTTTTTGTGTACGACGACTACGATGTATGATGTGCTCGTGCTGCTGCCAGGCAGCCAGTATCTGTGGATGCTGCGGTTTATCTCGATTGCGCTGTGCTTTGCACTGTACAGTCTGTTGATCTGGCGCACATTGAAAAAGCCGTTTCTCGTCGTGCTCATGCTGCTGCTCGTGCTGGATACGGTTCCGTCGCTGCGCCTGATCTATGGAGAGCAGAATGCCGTGACACCGGATCAGCGGCTCGCACAGCTTGAGGAGACGACGCTGATCGGAGAGGCAAAGGAGATCACGAAGCAGCGTCTGACATTGATTGACCTGAGTACGCTCGGAGCGACTGCGGCATATTGTGTCTCTGATCCCGCGGACGGAGTCAAGGCGACATTTGGTGCGGGCTGGCAGTCGGCGGCTACGGCGATGAACATTTCGAGATTGAATGAATCTTATGAGAATGCGAATTACCTCTATTTATTTGACCGTATGCTGGAGCTTGGCAGTGATACGGCGGTGATACAGATCGCGAACAGGAGTAACCGCGAGGAGGATCTGAAAAAGCTGGATGCGGCGGCAAACAGCGTCGGCTATATGAGAATCGACAGTAACGACGGTTATTGCCTGTACCATATGGACACACCGGAGGATTTTGGCGTGGTCAGCAAGTATTCTGCGATCGGCATCGGTACATCCGCGTCGCTCATATCGATGGCATTTCCGGTTGTCGAGGAAACGTCATCCACGAATCTGAACGATTATACCTATGAGCAGTTGTCGCAGTATCAGACGGTCTATCTGTCCGGCTTTACCTATGACCGCAAGCGGGAGGCGGAGGAGCTGATCCTCAAATTGACGGAAAACGGCACGCGGGTTGTGATTCTCGCGGACGGCATTCCGGTGGACAATTCAAGCGGTGTGCAGAGCTTTCTCGGGACAGACAGCCACAGCATCAGCTTTAAAAACGGTTATCCGGAGCTGGATACGATCGACGGCATGCTGCACTGTGACCTGTTTCCGGCGGGTTATACGGACTGGAAAACGGTCTATATCAACGGGCTGGACGATGTGTGGGGTACCGCACTGGATCTGGATCAGCCGCTGGATTTTTATGGAACCAAATATAATGAGAATCTGATCTTTATCGGATTGAACCTGACGTATCACTATGCGCTGACGAAGGACGCACAGGTGGGTGCGCTGCTGTCACACGCGCTCTCGCTTGATCCGGATGCGCTGCCGGAGCGGACGATCGTGCCGCTGGGTGTCACCTATGATGCCGACCGGATCATCATTCAGTCGGAGCAGGATCATGTCAATACGACGATCTCATACCATGATATTTTTGTGGGCAGCCAGCCGTTTGAGGAGAAAAATCACCTCGTCTATGTATCGAGGGGAACGACGGTCATCACGATGGAATACCCGTATCTGAAGGAGGGCGCGCTGATCAGCGCGGTGGCGGCAGTTCTGACCGCCGCACTGTGGAGTATTACCGGAAAGCGGGCAAAGAAGGAAAAATTACAGCAGGAAGGACAGGCAAAGCAATGATAAAAAATGTAGTGATGGATATGGGAAATGTGCTGATAGATTATGCGCCGCAAAAGACGCTGGAGCGGTATTGCAGGTCGGAGGAAGAAAAACGGATGATCATGGAGCAGTTGTTCTGCAGTGACATCTGGATCATGGGAGACCGCGGGGAGATCGTCAATGATGAGCGCTACGCACTCGTCAAGGAGCATCTGCCGGAATCGATGCATGGGACGCTGCGGCTCGTCGTAGACCACTGGCAGGAGGATCTGGCACCGATGCCCGGTGCGGAGGAATTCGTCAGAAAATGCAGGGCAGACGGTTACCGGATGTATGTGCTGTCCAATGCGTGCCAGCTTTTTTATGAATATTTTCCCAGAAATATAGATGAGACGCTGTTCGACGGCATCATGGTGTCGTCGAGTGTAAAGCTCATCAAGCCCGACCCGCGCATCTATGAGCTGCTGTGCAGCACCTACGACCTGATTCCGGAGGAGTGCGTGTTTATCGACGACCGTCCGGAGAACGTGGAGGCAGCACGGGGCATTGGCATGAAAGGGATTGTGTTTACGGGAAGCTATGAGGGGCTCGGGCTAAGTCAGATATGATAGAGGCGATACACTGTAATTGTGTATCGTCTAATTTTTTCAGATTCAGATTCAGTTCGCGCAGTAATTCGGGGCGTGAATTATCGATGTCAAAGAATTCTTTTGGCGTAATTCCTAAAAATTCGCAGATAAAAAAGAAAGCGGACATAGACGGAAGTGCCTTACCGCTCTCAATATTGTTGATATATCCGGCGTTCTGACCGATGGAAAGACTCATTTCACGGGCAGAAACGCCTTTTTTATTCCGCAATGCAGTCAATCGCTGTGCAAATTCTTCTTCATACATAATAAACACCTCCCTAGCATTGTAACTGATAGTTTTGCACATTCTGTCACATTTATTCCGTTATTATTATTGAAATAACGGAATAAATGTGATATAAAGAAAAATGTAATATATTCAAAGCGATATAGCCGAAAGGAGAATGAAAGAAGGTCACATCCATTGTGATCAAAACTGCCAAGGGAGTGACCTTCACGATCAAGGATGGAGATTACAGTGATAAAAAGCTGGTGATCTCATCACCCAAAGCGACCGTTAAAAATTACGCCAGCTTTGAGAAGATCGAGATCCGTGACGGAAATACCGTCTATGACCGTGGCGAGGGAAATCAGATTGTCGTTAAGGACAAGAATGAACTGAAGCTCGTTGCCGGAAAGCGGGCGGCAGATGTCAATATTACGGTGGCATCCCAGAGCGGTAAAATCCAGATTATAAATAACGCAAAGGATTCAACGATTGTGACAGCCGCAGATGCCAGCGTCGTATTGAACCAGTCGGCAAATCTGACAGTTGCGGAAGGCACAAAGCTAGAGAAGTTAGAGGTAAAGGCGGACGCAAGTATCACGGTTGCAAAGGGCGCAGCAATCGAATCAGCCGTAAAGACCGATGTCACGCTGGGCGCAAATGCAGCGATCAGTTTTACGGAAGGTGCGGAGGGCTCTATGGTCAGGTCAGAAAAAGCAGAGATCAAACCGACGGTGGACAATAAGACAACGGATAAGATCACGGTTACAGATGCTGCCGGAAAAGAGACGACAATAGATGCGGGAAAGACATCGGATAGCGGTTCGGGCACAACAGGCGGTGGTTCATCGTCCGGTGGAACAACAGGCGGCGGTTCAACCGGAGGTGGCTCATCGAGCGGCGGTTCCGGCAGCGGCGGATCATCCTCAGGCGGTACGACCGGTGGCGGATCATCGTCCGGTGGCACGACCGGCGGCGATACGTCAGAGGATAACAAGGTAACATTCAGTGTAGCCATAGACGGAGAGGGCTCATTGGATGCACTGAAAGCCGGTGTGAAGTTAAAGGCGACCGCGGCTGCAACCGCAGATCAGGCGGCAGTATTCACCTATGAGTGGAAATTGGGAGAAACGGTTGTCTCCACAACAGACAGCTATACGATCAAGGCAGAGGATGCCGGAAAGCAGCTCGTCGTGACCGCGACTGCCACTATCAACGGCAAGCAGCAGACCTTTACACATACGCCGCTTCCGGTGATCAAAGCAGAATATGCAGGCAATAATTATGTTGATCCGGCACTGAGCGTGGAAAACGGATGCAGTGAGGCAGATGTAATCAAGCAGCTTCCGGACAAGATCATGATTCATGATGCTGAAAAAATCAATACAGCCGAGGTGACGGTGAGCTGGGGAGCCATCAATTATGATGCGGAAACCGCAGGTACTTACCGGTTTGCAGGTAATTATCAGTTGCCGGAGACATGGACCGGTGTCAGCAGTCAGCTCACAGCCAATGTCACGGTACTGGAGGCAGGAGCGCTCAACTATACGGTCAGCGTGGCATCCGGCTTTACACATAATGAGGATTCCAAAGGAACCGACACCCTGAAAGAGACAAATGAAAATCAGGCGGCTGTTACACTCAGCGGCAGCGGATATGATTACACAATCACAGGCTCATTGAGCAAACTGCATTCTTTTGCATCATCCAATGCAGCACAGGGAGAGGGAAAATGGATCGGTCTGCTCATCGATGTGGGCGCTGATGTGAAAGATCAGTTGTATTTCGGCAGCTCTGAAAGCAGCTTATCTGCGATCGCGGATTATGAGGATCAGGTCGCTACGGCAAACCAGATTATTTTATGGGTAAAAGCTGACCAGTTGGCAAACGGGGCGATCACACGCTACATGAAATACGGCGCAGATGGAACGGTTGTGCCGTTGACGATCCGCTTTGAAAATACAGATGTAGAGATCCGCTGTTTTGATGCTATCGCAGAGATAGACGGAGGCACATATGGAAGTGCGAAAGAGGTAAATGACCTGGGATTGCCGGAGACAGTTACCGCGTATGATACAAAGAATGAGTCACATGCTGTGAAGGTGACATGGGAGACACCCGCAGAATATCAGACAAATGCCAACGCAGGCTCCTATGAGTTTACCGCGAAGCTCGCAGACGACGAGACCGTGATTGTACCTCAGGGAGTAGAGCTTCCGAAGGTCCATGTAGTCATTGCAAAAGCAGAAAATACAACGACCTGTGGTGCTCCGACTGTAGACGAGAGTCAGACGACCGCGAACAGCATTACCCTGACTGCGGTTTCGGTTGAGGGAAAAACAGTCGAGTATGCATGTGCAAAGACAGCGGACGAGCCGACAGAGGGCTGGCAGGAGGGAGTCACATTTACCGGTTTCAATACAGCAAAGCCTGAGGAGCAGAAAGGTCATTATCTAACCCTCCAGTTTGCGGCACCGGAGGGTATGACAGAATTGCCGGAGGGCGTATCCGTTACATGCGGCAATAAGACTTTTGGAAAAGAAACTTTTGATGATGTCAATGGTGCTAAGATCTTTAGTATCATTTATCATATCAAAGAGGAAGGCAGCAAGACGCTTACCATCACCATCGATTGGGATGGTGAGAATGCAACAGAGTATGCGCCGACAACTTATACGTTGGACATCAGTGGTCTTAACTTGAATCCGCAGGGTTAGAACAAACACAAAACGGCTTGGGAAACAGTGTTTCTCAAGTCGTTTTTTCTTGTGATAGGAAATTTCTATTACACAAAATGCTTCGTATATCTCTGCTTTCTTAGACGATCAAATTCTCAAAAAGCGCAATAATATAATTGACGCAGTTTGCTTGCGACTCTATAATGAAGTCGCAGGAATAGAACACAAACACATTTGGAGGACAGGCATGGCATTAAAGGTAATTTTTATAGATATTGACAACACGCTGCTCAGCTTTGACGAGTATGTGAAACAGACCATGAGAGAGGGCTTTGCACATTTCGGGCTAAAAGCGTATGAGCCGTGGATGTATGATAAATTTACGCAAGTGAATAACGGACTGTGGCGGCAGATCGAGGATGCGACACTCACATTCGGGGAGCTGACGAAGATCCGGTGGAATCGGGTGTTTGAGGAGCTGGGCATTGATTTTGACGGACCGACATTTGAAATGTATTTCCGCGGCGCGCTATACGACAGCGCGATTCCAGAGGAGGGTGCTTATGAGCTGTTGGATGCCCTGAAAGGAAATTATCTGTTATGTGCGGCGAGCAACGGACCGTATGAACAGCAGCTGCACCGGCTGGAGATCGCGGGGATGAGGGAGGCATTTGATCATGTGTTTATCTCTGAAAAAGTGGGAGTGGCAAAGCCGTCGGAGAAATTCTTTGATTATGCATTTGCAGAATTGAACGCCGGACGCACCGAACAGATCACACCGCAGGAGTGCATGATGGTCGGCGATTCACTTACCTCGGATATTAAGGGCGGTCAGATGTACGGGATGCAAACCTGTTTGTACCGGCGCAAAAAGAATATGATCGCGCCGGAGGGTGTGCTCGTGGCGGATTCGCTGCGTGAGGTTGTGGAGCGGATACATGAAGCCGACAAATAGGATGTGAATTACTGAAATGTACATATATGGAGAGGAGTTATACATGCAACAGACAGCAAACGCAAATGCGACAGACGAGGCAAAAAGACTGTTGAATTATTTATCGGAGACAGCGGGGCACCGGCTGATCACCGGACAGCACACGCAGACAAATCCGATGGAGGAGATCGCATATATTCGTGAACAGACCGGCAAGGAGCCGCTGCTGCGGGGCTTTGAAATGCTCGCATATTCGCCGAATATCAACTATGACGATGCAACGGAGGTATGTCTGACCGAGGTATACGAGAACCGGAATACGATGGAGACTGCGCTCCAATGGGCGAAAGAGTCCGGCGGCATCGTGACGCTTTCGTTTCACTGGTTTTCACCGCTGGGCGGACATGACAAGAGCTTTTATGCAGAAAATACCGATTTTGACGCGACAAAGGTATTGGAGGAAGGCACACCGGAGCGCGCGGCGTTTTATCACGATATGGATGTGATCGCGACGGAGCTGCGAAAGTTTCAGGAGGCACAGATTCCGGTGCTGTGGCGGCCGTTCCATGAGTCGGATGGCGAATGGTTCTGGTGGGGAGCGAAAGGACCGCAGACGGCATCCAGACTGTACCGGCTGATGTATGAGTATTACACGGACTATCACGAACAGTATGAGCATCTGATCCGTGTCACATCCAAAAATAAGGTCGCTGCACTGGCGGAGGTCGGTTATCTGCCGGACATCGCGCTGCTTGCACAGTCGCACACGCCGTGGGCGTATTACATGACATGGTCAAAGGAGTTCTGTATTGGGGAGCAGTATAATCGAACCGAACAGTTGCGGGAGATGTATGACAGTCCCTACGCAGTTACATTGAAATAAGAGAAAGAGGAATATTTTATGAACACACAAATACAGGCAGTACTGTTTGATATGGATGGCGTGATCTTTGATTCGGAGATCAAGGTCATCGAGTGCTGGAAGGACATTGCCGAAAAATACGGCTTTGCGGATATTGAGGCACCGTGCTACGAGGCGCTCGGCACGACGCGCGAAAAGACAAAGGAGATCATGCTGGAGCATTACGGGGCAGATTTTCCCTATGATGAATATAAGGAAGAGATGTCCGCACTGTTTCACGAGCGCTATGGAGAGGGCAGACTCCCGAAAAAGAAAGGCATAGAGGAACTGCTACAGTTTTTGCATATGCATAATCTGAAAGTGGCACTCGCATCGTCTACGCGCAGGGAGGTCGTCACACAGGAGCTGCGCGACGGCGGGCTGATCGATTATTTTGATGCGGTGATCTGCGGGGATATGGTCGCGCGGAGCAAGCCGGAGCCGGATATTTTTTTAAAGGCATGTGAGGTGCTCGGCGTGGCACCGGAGCATGCGGTCGGCATCGAGGATTCCTTCAACGGCGTGCATGCGCTGGCGGCAGCCGGAATCACGGCGGTTATGGTACCCGACCTCAAACAGCCGACAGAGGAGATCCGCGCGCTGGCGACAGTCGTGCTTCCTGATCTGACCGAGGTAAAAGCATATCTGGAAAAAATTTTATAAAAAGTAAATTTCCTGCAACAAAACAGATCCTTTTTCACACTTATGTTATGTAAGACAGATGAACGGAATCCGGAGGATGGCTATGGAACGAGAGAAAATGGTGCGCGCGGCAAAGGCAGGAGACGCGGCGGCATTCACAGAATTGTACAGGGATGTGTATCAGGAGATGTACCGGTTTGCATATTATCTGCTGCACCATGCAGAGGATGCAAAGGATGCGGTCAGTGATGCGGTGATGGATGCATGGGCATCGATCGGGTCTTTGCGCGAGGACGGTTCGTTTAAGCAGTGGATATTTTCCATACTGGCGAACAAGTGCAAGGCAAAGCTGCGCGAGTATGTGCGCCGCCCGCTGGAGCTGACCGATGTGGTTGCGGATACACTGACTGCGCCGGATCACATGCCGAGCGCCGAGCATTTGCAGGTGCGTGAAGAATTCCAGAAGCTTGATGACACGGATCGACTGATCATAGGACTTCATCTGTTTGCGGGTTACCGGACGCGGGAACTGGCAGAGACGTTACATATGAATGAAAACACTGTGCGTTCCAGAGAGCACCGGGCACTGAAACGCATGGGCGAAGCGTTGGAAAGCGTGTAAGGAGGGTCCGCATATGGAAGAGAATCGAATATTGGAGCGCATGTGGCGGGAAGCACAGCAGGTGGAGATTCCGCCGGAGCTTTTGCCGGAGCAGATGGAAAAACGCATCTGCGAACAGCAGAAAACGCCGCATCACAGCGGAAATCAAAACGAAAACAAAAATGGAAGTAAGAGCGAAAATAGAAACGGGGATAAGGGTACAAGCAGGACACTGCGAATGCCGGTCTTTCACTGGCATGGATATGGCAGCCGTGTGGCAGCGGCAGCCGTTGTACTCGCGGTATCACTCGGTACATTTGCGCTGGCA
Organism: uncultured Eubacterium sp.; assembly: GCA_934320655.1. Classification (GTDB taxonomy): domain Bacteria; phylum Bacillota; class Clostridia; order Lachnospirales; family Lachnospiraceae; genus W0P33-017. The sequence goes on along the minus strand of CAKRFN010000013.1, from coordinate 31,960 downwards.
GGACGCCAGACACTGTCCGTGGGCAATCATGCAGATGGCGTGACGGTGTCCGACCACAGCAGCCAGCTGACGACAAAAGGTGAGGAACCGTCCGGCGCGGATGATAGTGCAGGCACCTTGGATGGCAGCGAGTCTCAGGACGAGGAGGAAAACCTTATATCTGTCACAGAGCTGGGTGATTATCATCAGGCGAGCGGTTATGAAGAAGTCGGACGCATGTTCGGAGTGTCTCAGAATGACTATGCAAACGGTACGATGATGGGCTGGGAGCTGACCGAAGGCGCAGCGGTGGATGACAGCGTCAGTGCGTCCCGTGATACACAAAAGCAATTTGCAGTGCAGGATAGTGCGGGCGCCGCTGATACGGCAGATGTGTACGCAGGCGAAGATTTTTCCACGACCAATCTACAGGTGGAAGGCGTGGATGAGAGCGATATTGTAAAAATTGACGGACATTATATTTACATCGCCTCTGAACGGGAGGTGCGCATCGTCGATACGGCTGACGGACATGTGAGACAGCTCGGCAGCATCACACCGAAATTCGAGGGCAATCTGGATACGATCCGTGAGATGTACGTGTCCGGAGACCGTCTGATACTCATCGTGCAGAAGGAGGATACCGAGCAGATCGGAGAGGATACGTCCTACGTGACGGGTGATGTTGCTTTTATCTCCAATCAGCGCATGCACACAGAGGTGCTGACCTATGATATCAGCAGTCCGGCGGGCGCACAGCTCACAGGCACGTTTGAGCAGGACGGCACATACAATACGTCGCGGAAGATCGGAGACCGTGTCTATCTGTTTACCAATTATTATGTGGACACTTATCAGTTATACGCGAAGCTGATGGGACAGCCGGATGATGCAGCGCTCACGGAGGGAGGACTGAGTTCGCGGCAGACACGTATGTATCCGGGTGAAAAGGAGGTTCAGACGGTACTCCCCAAAGTGCAGGGAGAGACGATCCCGTCCGACTGTATTTATCTGCCGGAGCGGCAGTGTCAGGGCGGTATCGTGATCGCTTCGTTTGATGTCTATGAGCCGGAGACGGTCTGTGACCGGAAATTGATCTTTAGCGGATATTCGACCATGTATGTGACGCAGGACAGCGTCATTTTATACCGGTCGGACTATTCGGAGGCGGTCGAAAATACAACAACGGCGCTGACCAAATTCAGGATCAGGGATGGACAGATCATCGCCGACTGCGCAGAGTCAGTCGTAGGGGAAATTTATGATACGTTTGCGATCCATGAGAGTGCCGCCGGTGATCTGTATGTGCTGACGACAGATTATGAGACGAACCAGTTGTTTGTGCTGGATAAAAAGCTCAAGATCAAGGGAAGGATCGACCACATTGCCGATGGCGAGACAGTCTACGCGGCACGCTTTGTCGATGACATTGGATATTTTGTCACCTACCGGAACATGGACCCGCTCTTTACGGTCGATTTCAGTGATCCGACGAACCCGACGCTGATCGGTGAGCTGGAGATACCGGGATTTTCAGATTATTTACAGTTCTGGGATGATACGCATCTGATCGGTGTCGGCGAGGAGCGTATCGGGGAGGACAGCGAATTTATCGGTATGAAGCTGTCACTTTATGACATTTCCGATCCGACGAAGGTTACAGAGAGCGATAAAGTCGTATTGAAGGATGCCTATGCAGCTCCGGCAGCGTATAATTACAAGGCACTGCTGGCAGACAGCGCGAAAAATGTGATTGCATTTCTGACTGATGACGAGAGAGCGTACAATGATATTTCCGAGCGGATCTACAGCGTGACAGATGGCAGACTGCAGGAGCAGCGCACAGAGCGCGTCTGGGAGGGCGATGATTACAGCCGCAGCTCGGATGATTACCGCAATGTCTATATTGGTGACACCCTGTATCTGGTATGTTCGGATCAGATCATCGCCTATGATATGTCGGATAAATTCGCACGGATCGGTTCGTATGAGCTGCATTGACGGCGGATGCCTCGTGAAAAAGGACACAATCATATAGAATATGAACACAAATATATCGAATAATCACAGAAATCCTTAAATTTTCATAAAAAAGCACACAGAGCATGTATCACATGCTATAATACCAATCGGGCAGGAGGAAGACCTTCTGTCCGATCTTTCGTTATATTTAGATGTGATAGCTGCAAAGACAGTTATCCGATCAGAAAAATAGAGGTGGAACGGATGAAGAATAAATATGATCGAATCGCACTTGTGCTGCTCAGCGCGGTGCTGACCTTTACCGCGGTGGCTCCGGCTGCTGCGGCGGATATGACAGGCACGGCATCAGCCGCTGCCGCAACGAGTGCGGAGAAAACAAACCCGACCTATGAGGTGTCGCTGGCGCGCCGCGTGCTTGTCGCACAGGGCGTGTTAAAGCAGAGTCAGATAACGACAGGGTTGAATAAGAAGGTCAGCAGACAGGAGTTTGCGAAGATGCTCGTACAGCTTTCTCCGTATAAAAATAAGGTCGGAACGACCGTCAAGACATCGATGTATTCCGATGTGAAGCGGACGAGCGCTTATGCACCATATATCCGCATCGCAGTGGAAAACGGCTGGATGAAAGGCAACCTGAGTGGAAAATTCCGTCCGAAGCAGGCGGTGACCCTGCAGGAATCCGTAGCTGCGGTGCTGGCGGTGCTCGGCTATGAGGACAGTGATTTTCAGGGCAGTCTCAGCAGCGCGAAGATGTCCTTTTACAAGGCGCAGAAGCTGGACACCAATATCAGCAAAAAGGCATCTGCGGCGATGACCTATAAGGAGATGAGCTGCCTGCTCTACAATATGCAGGTGACACCCGATAAGAGCGGTACGATCTATGCGCGTTCGTTAGATTATACACTGGATGCAAACGGGGATATCGCGTATTTGCCGCTTGTCTACGATGAACTTGACGGACCTGTGATCGCACAGGCAGACTGGCAGAAGCAGATTCCGTTTAAGGCCGACAATGCTACGATCTATATTGATGGATCAAAGAGCTCCACGGACAATATACATATTTATGACGTACTTTATTATTCGAAAAAACTGAACAGCATTTTTGTCTATCAGGATCGTGTGACCGGACGGCTCAATGGCGTGTCGCCGGATCGCTACACACCGAATGCGGTTACAGTCGCGGGCATGAGCTACACGCTGGCAGACCAGCAGATTGCATATGATGTGTCTGCGATGGGCAGCTATGCCATCGGTGATTATATCACGCTGCTGCTCGGCAAGGAGGGCAAGGTGGTCGGCATCGGCAACGCTGCGACGCTCAATTCGTTTATCGGCGGTATCGTTTTGTCAAAGGACGAAAAAGTCAGCGATGATAAAAACGATACAACGGTGAAAAAATATATTACGATGTTAGATACACTTGGCGAGACGCATGAGTACGAGGTCGAGGATCTGACGAAGTTCTCTGAGCGCACACCGGTCGAGGTCGCATTTGACAACGGCAAGCCGGTTGTAAATAAGGTGACGATCGACAGGCTCAACGGTATTGTGAGCTCCGATGCGAGCCGGTTTTCAAGCTATCAGCTTTCGGAGAGCATCCGTGTGCTCGAGTATGACAACGGCGGCAATTACAGCCGGATCGACCGCAAGCGTCTGGCAGGACTGACGATCAATGCAACCAACATTCTCTATTATCATGTGAATGCAAATAAAGAGATCACGGATCTGATTGTGCGCGGTGTGACCGGAGATAATTATAAATACGGTATTCTGACCGGCGCAAGCGAGGTGTCCAGCCCGGCGACCATGACCTTTATGGGTACTTACAGCTATCAGATCGGCGATGAGAGCGGTTATGCGACGAGCAACGGACAGATCTTTGCGATGCAGGGCTATGTAGGACCGGCGCAGTTTGCGTTTGCGTCAGACGGCTCAGTGACTGGTATCAAGACACTTGGCAGCATTACTGTGACTTCCATTACGCAGACAGAAGTATCTAACGGAAGAAATGCATATGTGATGGCAGACGATGTCGGTGTCTATCTGAAAAAGGGAACATCTTATTATGCGACCGAGCTGTCCAAGGTGATGAGTCTGTCGAACTATGAACTGACGGCATACTATGACGGAACGACAGGCGGCAGGGTACGTGTGATCGTGGCAAAGGCAAAATAAAAAGTAGGAAGAAGAAAATGAAAGATAAAATTGTATTGTTTTTGAAAAGGCATAAAAAAGGACTGATCTTTCTGGTCATTCTGGTAGTCGTGGGCGTTGTAGTCGTGCCGCGGGTGATCGCGAAAAAAGCGAATGATATGATGGAGGGAATGTATCAGACACAGACACCCGACATGCAGGATCTGCAGGTTGAACTGACTGGAACGGGCACGATCGAGCCGAACGATCAGTATTCGATTACGCCGATGGTGCAGGGAGAGATCATCGAGGCTGCGTTTGAGGAGGGTGACATCGTAGAAAAAGGACAGGTGTTGTACCAGTTTTCCACGGAAAATGTAGAGGATTCGATCAAGTCCGCAAAGTTGGGCGTCGAGCAGGCAAAGCAGAACTACAACGATGCAGTTGACAGTAAGCAGCAGACGAAAGACAATCTTTCCCTCATATCGGATCAGGAGGGCTATGTAAAAAAATTGTATGTGTCCGCCGGTCAGAAGATCACGGCAGGCAGCAAGGTCGCAGATGTGTATGACAACACGACAATGTCGCTCGAAGTGCCGTTCAATGCATCGGATGTGAAAAACAGCTGGCTTGGCAACCGTGCGAATGTCTACGTGGAGGACGAGGGCGAGCGTCTGCGCGGTACGGTGACAAATGTTGATCCGACGACAACAACGCTGGCAGGAAATATGGTCGTCCGCTATGTGACGATCGAGGTCATCAATCCGGGTGGAATCGCAGCCGGAATGAGCGGTTCGGCGAGCATCGGCAGTGTCGATTGCAACACGGCGGGTACATTTTCAGTCAAATCCGAGGGCACGCTGATCGCTGACGGCAGCGGTACGATCGACTCTTTGAAGATCAAGGAAGGCAAATATCTGAACAAGGGAGATACCTATCTGGTATTGGAGGATGCGACGGTCGGAGACAGCGTCAAAAGCTCACAGCTCAGCGTGGAGAGCGCCGAGAACCAGCTTTCCAGCGCGAAAAAGAGTCTGGATGATTACCGTGTGACGGCGCCGATCTCCGGTACGGTCATCACGAAAAACGCAAAGGCAGGAGATAATATCAACGCGACCTATGCGAACCCGCTCGCGGTGATCTATGATCTGTCAAAGGTAAAATTCCGCATGAAGGTGGATGAGCTGGATGTGTTAAAGATTGCGGTCGGACAGGAAGTGACGGTTACTGCGGATGCACTGCCGGAGGTAGAAATGACCGGACACATTACGAATATCAGCTTAGAGGCGATCACGAACGGCGGTGTGACCGAGTATCCGGTCACGGTCGAGATGGATGAGGTCGGATCGTTACTGCCCGGCATGAATGTATCTGCAAGGATCGTGCTGGAGGAGCAGAAGAATGCGTTGTGTATCCCGGTCGATGCGCTGATGCGCGGAAATGTTGTTTATGTGAAAAATGCGCCGGAGCAGCAGACGAGCGAGGAAGAGCTTGCGGATGGTGTGCCGAACGGATTTCATGCGGTCGATGTCACAGTCGGTATCAGCAACGATTCCGAGGTGCAGATCTTATCCGGGCTGACTGAGACGGATGAAGTATATGTGCCGCGTACGGAGATTACGGATATGAATCAGTATGTGATGGGCGGCGGCATGGAATACTACGAGGAAGATGACAGCGAGGAATAGGACAGCAATGGCAGAGGACAGACAAAATGAACAGCACCCGCATCTGATCGAATTGCAGGATATTTATAAGATCTATCAGATGGGAGATACACAGGTGCGCGCCAATGACGGGATCTCATTTTCGATCGACCGCGGCGAGATGGTCGCGATCGTCGGAAAGTCCGGCAGCGGCAAGTCTACGATTATGAATATCATCGGTGCGCTGGATGTGCCGACCGATGGAAAATATTATCTCAACGGCATCGATGTAGGCTCTATGACAGATAATGAGCTGGCGGTGATCCGAAACAAACAGATCGGCTTTATTTTTCAGCAGTATAATCTTCTGCCGAAAATGAATCTGGCAAAAAATGTGGAGCTGCCGCTGCTCTATGCGGGCGTCGGGGATCTGGAGCGCCATGAGCGCGCCATTGTATCGCTGACGAAGGTCGGTCTGGGTGATGTGTGGAAAAAATACCCCAATCAGCTCTCCGGTGGTCAGCAGCAGCGTGTATCGATCGCGCGTGCGCTGGCGGGCAATCCGTCGCTGATCCTTGCGGATGAGCCGACCGGTGCGCTTGATTCGCGAACGAGCAGGGAAGTGCTGGACTTTTTAAAAGAGTTGAATGAAGAAGGAAATACGATCGTCATTATCACGCACGATAATTCGATCGCAGTGGAGGCAAAGCGTGTGATCCAGATTCATGATGGCAAAGTGATATTTGATGGAACCGCACACGAATATAAGGAGAAGATAAGCGCAAAATGAAGACATCACAGGCATTTTTTATGGCATTTTCGAGTCTCGTCAGCAATAAAATGCGGTCGTTTCTCACAATGCTTGGCATGATCATCGGTGTCGGTGCGGTCATCGCAATGATCTCGCTGATGGATGGAATGATCGGATATACGATGGATTCTTTTTCAGATCTGGGTGCGGATACGATTACGGTCAATCTGACGGGGAAAGGATCAAAGCAGCTGACAGATGAGCAGATGTACGAGTTTGTGGAGACGCACAGTGATGCGTTCAACAAGCTCTCGCCGAGCGCGTCACTGACGGCATCGGTGCGAAAAGGCAGCACATCGATTAAAAACGAGACGGTTACGGGTGTGAGTGAGAGCTACGCGGACATTCAGGCATTGAAGCTGACGGACGGGCGTTTTCTCGCCTATGCGGATATGCTCTCGCGCAGCAAGGTGTGCGTGATCGGCACGTATGTGTGCAACGAGCTGTTTGACGGCGAAGATCCGGTCGGACAGACGATCAAGATCGGCGCGGACAGCTATGAGGTGATCGGACTGCTCGAGGAAAAGGGCGATTCGAGCAAATATTCGCAGGATGATGTGATCTATGCACCGTACACGCTCGTGAGCAGGGCGGCGGGCAGTGCCAATCCGTCCGGCTATACGTTAAAAATGACAGATCCGGATCATTCGACTGCGGCACAGCAGGAGCTTGAGGATTATCTGTATGCATTTTACCGGGATAAGGACTGCTACATGGTGACCAACATGGCGAGCCTGCTCGACATCATGAGCAACATGATCGGCGTGATGGAGAAGATTCTGATCGGAATTGCGGGCATTTCACTGCTTGTTGCCGGTATCGGCATTATGAATATCATGCTCGTGTCGGTGAGCGAGCGGACGCGGGAGATCGGTATCCGCAAATCACTCGGCGCAAAGCAAAAGGACATTATGAAGCAGTTCGTGATCGAGGCGGCAGTGCTCTCCACGATCGGTGGAGGCATCGGTATCGCGATCGGCGGAGTTGCGACGACGACGCTCGGCAATGTGGTCGGCGTGAGCTGTGCGCCGTCCTTGAAAGCGATCGGCATCGCGTTTGGCGTATCGGCGGGCATCGGTATTCTGTTTGGCTATATGCCTGCAAAACGTGCGGCGCGTCTGAATCCGATCGATGCGCTTCGCAGCGAATAACGGGGAGAAACAGTTATGGCATTGCATCTGATCTTGGGAAATTCGGGAGCCGGCAAATCAGACCGGCTTTATGAACATATCTTGGCGGAGGCGGAGCAGCATCCGAAGCGCACCTACTATGTGCTCGTGCCGGAGCAGTTTACGATGGCGACGCAGCGTGAGTTTGTGAGCCGTCAGAAAAACCATGCGATCTTAAATGTGGATGTACTCAGCTTTAAGCGTCTGGCTTATCGTGTGTTTGAGGAGCTCGGCAGGGATACGTTACAGGTACTCGAGGATACCGGAAAAAATCTGATTCTGCGCAAGCTGGCGGCGGATTTAGAGCCGCGGCTACACGTATTGCAGGGCAGTCTGCACCGGATCGGTTATATTGATGAGATCAAGTCGTTTCTGACCGAGCTGGCGCAGTACCGGATCGAGCCGGATACGCTGTCCGAGATGGCACAGCAGCCGGGTGTCTCACCGCTTCTGGCGGCAAAATTGGCGGATATACAGATGTTGTATACCGCTTTTTTGCGTGAAATAGAGGGTGATTATCTGCTCGCGGAGGAGGTCGTGGAATATCTGGCACAGCTCGTGCCGCAGTCGGCATTATTTGATGATACGGTGCTTGTATTTGACGGCTTTACCGGATTTACGCCCGTGCAGCAGACGTTTTTAGAGGCGGTATTTCCGGTTGTGAAGGACTGCTACGTGGCGCTCACGATCGATGCACGGGAGGATTTTTTCGCGGCAAGTGATGTCGAGCAGCTCTTTTACCTGTCCAGAAAAACGATCCACACCTTATTAGATATCGCGGCACGCACACAGGTGGAGGTGTGTGAGCCGACCGTGTTAAACGGCGGGGAACAGTGCCGGTTTGCGGCTGCGCCGTTGTTGTATCACTTAGAACAAAATCTGTTCCGGCTGCGCCAGATGCCGTATGCAGGAGAGATGGACAAACAGGAGCAGCTGCATATACTCGGTTTTGCAAAGCCGCTGGATGAACTGCGCTATGCGGCGCAGGAGATCAGACGATTGATCCGGAGTGGTCTTCGTTACCGCGAGATCGCAATCGTATCGGGTGAGGTGGAGCTGTATGCGTCCTACGTGCCGCAGGTATTTTCGGAGTATGAGATCCCGTACTTTCTGGATCAGACGAGACCGATCCTGTTCCATCCGTTGATGGAATGCGTGCGGGGACTGCTGGAGCTGGCAAAAACCGAAGGGCTTTCGCGCGGGTTGTCGTATGAGAGCATGATGCGTGTGGTCAAGTCCGGCTTGCTGCCGATCGAACCGCGGCAGGCGGATCTGCTCGAAAACTATGTGCTCGCCTGCGGGATCTGCGGCTGGCGGCAGTGGAAAAAGCTGTGGACGTATTGTCCGAAGTGGCTGACTGTGGAAGAATTGCAGCAGCTCAATGAGATACGGGAGCAACTGATGGATGTGCTCGATCCGTACCTGACTGTCATGACAGCGGAGGATGCGACGGTAAAAGTGCGCACGCAGGCACTCTATGATGTGATGATCGCGTGGAGACTTTCGGACGGAGATCCCGAGGGACGGATCTGGCGGATTTTAATGGAGCTGTTTGACAAGCTTGTCGGACTGCTCGGAGAAGAACAGTTACCGCTGGATGAATATGCAGATGTCTTAGAAGCGGGCTTTGAGGGCGCAGAGGTAGCCGTGATCCCGCCGGGCTCGGATCAGGTGCTCGTCGGAGACATCGAGCGGACGCGGCTGGATCATATCAAGGTGCTGTTTTTCCTTGGCGTGAATGATGGTGTGATCCCGCGTGTCACAAATGAGGGTGGAATCCTCAGCCAGCCGGAGCGCCAGATGCTGGCACAAGCACACTATGAGCTGGCGCCGACGGCGCGCGAACGGGCGTTTATCCAACGCTTTTACCTGTATCTGAACATGACAAAGCCTTCCGAACGGCTGTATCTTACCTTTGCGGGACGCGGAGCAGACGGTGTATCCAGACGCAGGTCTTATCTGATCGGCATGCTGCTTCGGATGTTTCCGGGACTTACGGTTACAGACGCTACACTGCCGTCTGCGGATCTGATGTCCGGAATCCAAACGCCCAGTGTGGCGTTCCGGCTGCTGGCGGAAGGACTCGAGGATGCAAAAAGCGGCGGGGCGTCACCTGAGTGGCGCGCGTTGTTTGCGTGGTATGGCAGACAGGCACAGTGGCAGGAGCCGCTCGCACGGCTGCTGTCGGCTGCGTTCTATCATTACGGACAGGAGCCGCTGCCCGCGGATGTGAGCCGTATGCTGTACGGAACGGTACTGGAAAACAGTGTGACGCGGCTGGAACGCTTCGCGGCGTGTGCGTATGAGCATTTTCTGACGTATGGACTGCAACTGCAACCGAGGGAGGAACACACCTTTGAGGCGGTTGATTTCGGTAATCTTGTGCATTCTGCACTCGAGCACTATGCGCGCGGTCTGGCTGCCAGCGATTATGACTGGTTCAATGCGCCGGAGGATGTGCGCCACAGGATCGGCGACGACGCGATGCAGACAGCGATGGCACAGACGCGCAACGATGCACTTTATGCATCTGCAAAAAATCGCTATCTGGTGACCCGCATCGAGCATCTGCTGCATCAGACAGTAGATACGCTGACAAGACAGGTGCGAAAAGGGCGTTTCCTGCCGGCTGCCTACGAGATCGGATTTGGCATGGCGGAACATTTAGACGCAGCGGAGTTCGTTTTAAATGAGGAAGAACGGATGCGTCTGCGCGGCAGGATTGACCGCGTCGATGTGATGGACAACGGTGCAGACACTTATGTGAAGATCATCGATTATAAATCGGGACAGACGAAGTTTTCGCTGCTGTCCATGTATCATGGCTTGCAGCTACAGCTTGTCGTCTATCTGAATGCGGCGATGGAGCTGCTGCGCAAACGTCCCCACACAGGGGCGGTATTGCCGGCGGGTATTTTCTATTACCATGTGGATGAGCCGGTGATCCAGACGGAAGGCGAGACTGATGAGCAGGAGATCTGGCAGGGTGTGTTTGAGCGGCTGCGGCTGGACGGCATCGTGAATGCGGATCCGGAGGTTTACGGTGCGATGGATACTGAGTTCACGGACCGCTCGGATGTCATACCGGTTGCCCGGACAAAGAGCGGAGATCTGTCAAAGACATCCAAGGTCTATGACACGGAGCAGTTTCAAACGATGAGCGAATATGTGAATCAGACGATCTTAGGGCTTGGAAAGCGGATGCTTGCAGGCGAGATCGCGGCATCACCGTATGAGCTGAAGGGCAAAAATGCGTGTACGTGGTGCGGTTATCGCAGCATCTGTGGGTTTGATGAGCGGCTGGACGGTTGCAGCTACCGCAGGCTCGACCGGGTCGGTGCGGAGGATGAGATCTTTGATCAGATGCAGCAGGCATTAGATCAGAAAAAGGAGGGGAACTGACGATGAGCGTATCATGGACCGAGCAGCAGCAGCAGGTGATTGACCTGCGCGGCTGCAATCTGCTCGTTTCGGCGGCAGCCGGCAGCGGCAAAACTGCGGTGCTCGTCGAGCGTATCATACAAAAGGTATTGAGCAGTGAGCATCCGGTGGATATCGACCGGATGCTCGTTGTGACCTTTACGAAGGCAGCGGCGGCAGAGATGCGGGAGCGTGTCGCAAAGGCGATTGAGGAGCGGATGGCACTTGATCCCGGCAATGCATATCTGAATCGTCAGTATACGCTCGTGCACCATGCACAGATCACGACGATCGACAGCTTTTGCCTGTATGTGGTCAAAAATTATTTTCAGTGTATCGACTTAGAGCCGGGGTTCCGTGTCGGGGATCCGGGAGAATTGTCGTTGCTGGCGGAGGATGTGCTGACGGATGTGCTGGAGCGCTGGTATGATGAGGCAGATAGTGAGTTTATCCGTTTTGCGGATAATTATGCAACTGCAAAAAGCGACGCACCGCTGGCGCAGATGGTACAGAATCTCTATACATTTTCAACGAGTTATCCGTGGCAGGAGGAGTGGCTGCAAAGCCTGTGTGAGCCGTATGAGCCGCAGGCTCTGACACCGGAGGCACTGGTGGATGGGGACAACTGGCTGCAGGATCTGATGCGGTATGTGCATGCGGTGCTATCTGGTGAGCGCGCCCAACTGATACTGGCGAGCCGTCTGTGTGAGGAACCGGGCGGACCAGATATGTATCTGGATAATATCCGATATGTCATCGAACAGATGCAGCTGCTGGATGATATTGCAGACTATGATGCGCTCGGACAGGCGATCGATGAGGTCGATTTTGGCAGACTGGGGACGCGGCGCGGCTTTGACGGCGATAAGGGGATTCAGGAGCTGGTCAAATCGCTGCGCACACAGGTGAAGGATGACCTGCAAAAACTCCATAAGAAATATTTTGGGAGAACCCTGCGCGCACAGCTGGATGATCTGGCGGAGACCGGACGCTCGATCGCGGTATTGTCAAGGCTGACAATGGATTATGCAAATGCATACAGAACGAAAAAGCAGGAGCGTGGTCTGCTGGATTTTTCTGATATTGAGCATATGGCGTTACGCATTCTGATCGACGAGAAGACGAAGGAGCCGACCGAAGTCGCACGGGAGTTTCAGTCCATGTTTGAGGAGGTCATGATCGACGAGTATCAGGATTCCAATTATGTGCAGGAGACGATTTTGTCCGCCGTGTCGGGCGGCAACGGCGCGGATAACCGTTTTATGGTCGGGGATGTTAAACAGAGCATTTACCGGTTCCGTCTGGCGAGACCGGAGCTGTTTATGGAAAAATACGACACGTACACGGAGTCAGAATCGCGCTGCCGCAAGATCTGTCTCAAGCAGAACTTCCGCAGCCGTCCGGAGGTGTTAGAGAGTGTCAATGACCTGTTTTACCGGATTATGAAACGCGATGTCGGCGGTGTCGAGTATGACAGGGATGCGGCACTCTATCCGGGTGCGTCATTTCCGCAGCCGCAAGACGTGGATGCCTACCGGACACGCATTCTGCTTGCGGACAGCGCTGCAGAGTCGCTTGACGAATCGGGTGCGGACAATGCAAAGGAGCTGGAGGCAGCGATGATCGCGGAGGAGATCCGCCGCGTGGTCGAGAGCCAGCAGATCTCGGATGGAGCGGGCGGTTTCCGTCCGGTATGCTATTCGGATATTGTGATTCTGCTGCGTTCCCCCGGTTCGTGGGGCGATGAACTCGCAGAACAGCTCGCGGCGCGTGGGATTCCCTCCCATCAGATGTCACAGACCGGATATTTCGGCACCACGGAGGTACAGACGGTGCTCGGTCTCTGCCATGTGATCGACAATCCGTTGCAGGATATTCCGCTCGCGGCGGTGATGCGCAGCATGTTTTTTAATTTCACGGATGCGCAGCTCGCACAGATCCGGCTCGTGGGGCAGGCGGCATTTTTTTATGACCATGTCACGGCGTATGCCATAGAAGGTGACGATCCGCTGCTGCGGGAGAAGTGCAGCTGCTTTTTACAGCGGTTTGAGACGTATCGGGAGATGGCAAGGCATCTGAGTGTCCATGACCTGCTTGATGAGATTCTGCGGGAGAGCGGCTATCTGAATCTGGTGCGCGCGCTGCCTGCGGGAGAGCGGCGGCTGGCAAACGTGGAGATGCTGTTACAACATGCGGCGGGCTTTGAGCGCATGAGCTATCAGGGACTTTTTTCGTTTATACGCTATATGGAGCAGCTACAGAAATACGAGGTCGATTACGGCGAGGCGGATGTGACCGGAGAGCATGAAAATGTCGTGCGCATTATGAGCATCCACAAGAGTAAGGGACTGGAGTTTCCGATCGTGTTTGTGAGTGGGCTGGGGCGCAGGTTCAACAAAAAGGACAGCGAGGATACGATGATTCTCGACAGTACCTATGGGGTCGGTCTCACCCGCTCAGAGGGCAAACGCCATCGCAAGCGCACGACGCTGTTAAAAGAAATGGTTGCCGCACATATCGCAGGGGATAATATCGGCGAGGAGCTGCGCGTATTGTATGTGGCACTGACCCGCGCGAAGGAGCAGCTCATATTGACCGGTACACTCAAGGGACTGGAAACCGCGTTGCTGCGGTATGAGCTGGAGTCGGAGCAGGATGCATCGTTTCTGGATCGGCGGGAGGCAGGCTGTTACCTTGACTGGATCATGCCGGGTGCGTATCGCCATCCGGAGCATCTGTCGATCGAGACGTATGAGTCCGCACAGTTTGTCATGCACACACAACTGCATGAGGCGCAGCAGTACATTCAAAAAGAGCAGTTGATCGAACAGCTCGAAACGGTAGATCCGGATGTGTATGCGGCGATCGATGAGCGGCTGCACAGCAGTTATCCCTATGAGGATGAGGTGACGCTGCGGACGAAGATGTCCGTGTCGGAGATCAAGCACCGGAATATGATTTTGGAGCCGGGGGATGAGGAGGCGCTCGTCTGGTATGCGAAGGACGAGGCGGAGCCCGAAGTGTATGTGCCGCGTTTTGCACGGACAGAGCAGACAGACGAAGCGATGACGGATGCACCGCACCGGGGCGCGCTGCGCGGTACGGCAATGCACCGGATGATGGAGTGTCTGGATTATGGTGCGCTGGGGGCGCTGCTGGGTGATGCGCGTGGACAGGGCGCGGAGCTGACGGCGGAGATTACCCGACAGAGGGATGCACTCTGTGAAAACGGACGGCTACAGGCAGATGCGGCGGCGCTCATCAATGTGCGCCAGATCGTGCATTTTTTACAGACAGATCTGGCAAAAAGGATTATGCAGGCGCATAATTCTGGCTCTTTGTATCGGGAGCAGCCGTTTGTCATGGGACTTCCAGCATGTGAGACCGATCCGCAGATCCACAGTGAGCAGCTCGTACTCGTACAGGGTATCATTGACCTGTATTTTGAGGAAGCGGACGGACTTGTGTTGCTCGATTATAAGACGGATGCGGTGCGCGAGGCATCACAGTTGTTAGACCGCTATCAGACGCAGATGGATCTGTATGCACGCGCGCTGGCAGCGGCGACCGGCAAGCCGGTCAAGGAGAAGCTGATCTATTCGTTCCGGCTGGAAGAAATCATACAGGCGTAAGATAGTTACTATGCCATGAGGACGCAGCTCCCGCAAGCATGCCTGTTTCGGTGAACGGCTGTGAGCGCAGCCATCAAATTGAAAATATGGTGCTTGCGGAAGCTGCGACCTCTTATCATAGTGTTTCGCAACCACCTAAGATATCACATATTCATAAGGAGAATCATATGAAATATATATTAGCATCACAGTCTCCGCGAAGGAGAGAACTGCTCGGTATGCTCGGCATCACCTTCGACATCGAACCGGCGACCGGCGAAGAGCGACAGATAGGAGACACCCCGCAGGAGATCGTACAGAATCTCGCGGCGGCAAAAGCACGTGAGATCGCAGCACATCACGCGGGAGAAGAAAGCATCGTCATTGGCGCGGACACAATCGTTGTCTGTGAGGGCGAGATCCTCGGCAAACCGAAAGACCGCGCGGATATGGAGCGCATGATCCGTATGCTCTCCGGACGAACGCATGAGGTATACACCGGCGTGGCGATCGACCGCATCGCCGGAAATCCAGAGGAATCCGACGAAGTACGGATATTTGCCGAGTGCACCCGCGTCCATTTTTATCCGATGAGCGAGGAGGAGATCGCCGATTATGTGGCACATTCTGACGGTATGGACAAGGCAGGAGCCTACGGCATCCAGAGCGATGCCGCGATCTATATCAGCGGGATCGAGGGCGACTATCAGAATGTGGTAGGTCTGCCCATCGCCAGACTCTATCATGAGCTGCATGGGATGTAACAGAATCCCATTGCCATTTTCCGGCAGATCCGTTAAGATAATAGGAGAACCAAAGAGGAGGAAATCAGGATGAGTTCATACAGCGAACAGGATTTACAGTCATTTCTGGATCAGCAGTTGCAGCTCTTTCCGGAGCCGGTAGCAGAGACATTGGAGGAAGCCGAATATTTTCTTGAAGACTGCATGGCGATCGTATGTAAAAACAAAAAAGAAGTAAAGCAGTATTTCGAGGAGGAAGGCGTAGATATCTGCGGCATGTCCGACGAAGAACTGCTTGAACAGCCGGAAGTATTTCCGCTGGAGCGGGGACGCTATCTGATCGTGGAGGCATAGCCTATGAAATACGGGATTCCGACGGGAAACCTGCGATAAAGATATAAAAAGTAAGAGGAAACCGAAATGAGTAATTATGATGTGATTATTATCGGCGCGGGACCTTCGGGTATTTTCTGCGCTTATGAGCTGATACACAGCAAGCCGGATTTAAAAGTGCTGTTGATTGAAAAGGGACGCAGGATCGAGGATCGCGCGTGTCCGAAACGAAAGACAAAGGTGTGCGTGGGTTGTACACCGTGCAGCATCACGACCGGTTTTGCCGGAGCAGGGGCGTTTTCGGATGGAAAACTCTCGCTCTCGCCGGATGTCGGCGGCACATTGCCGGAGATTCTGGGATATGATGCGGCGACAAAGCTGATCCATGAGTCGGATGATATTTATCTGAAATTCGGCGCGGACACGAGTGTGTACGGCGTGGATAAGGAAAAGGAGATCCGCGAGATCCGCAGAAAAGCGATCAATGCGAATCTCAAGCTGATTGAGTGTCCGATCCGCCATCTGGGTACGGAGGAAGGCTACAAGATCTATGCCAAGCTGCAGGCACATCTGCTGGAGCAGGGCGTGGAAATGAAATTCAATACAATGGTAAATGAGATCATCGTCGAGGATGGCGTCGCAAAAGGTGTTGTGACAGACAAAGGGGAACAGCTCTACGCGGCTGAGATCGTATCGGCAGTCGGACGCGAGGGCGCGGACTGGTTTTCACACATCTGCAAGAAAATCGGTGTAGAGACAGAGGTCGGAACCGTGGATATCGGCGTGCGTGTCGAGGTGCGTGATGAGGTCATGGAGATGCTCAATAAAAATCTGTACGAGGCAAAGCTGGTATATCATACCCCGACGTTCGATGATAAGGTGCGCACATTCTGTACGAATCCGTCCGGAGAGGTAGCGACGGAATACTACGACAACGGTCTGGCGGTCGTCAACGGACACGCCTACAAGTCGCAGGATATGAAAACGAACAATACGAACTTTGCACTGCTCGTATCGAAGAATTTTACGAAACCGTTTAAAACTCCGATCGAGTACGGCAAGCAGATCGCGCAGTTGTCAAATATGCTCTGCGACGGCAAGATCATGGTGCAGACTTACGGCGATTTCAAGAGAGGCAGAAGAACGACAGAGGAACGGCTTTGCCGCAACAATCTGATTCCGACCTTAAAGGATGCCGTGCCGGGTGATCTGTCGCTCGTATTCCCGCACCGGATCATGGTCGATATCGAGGAAATGATCGAGGCACTCGACAAGGTGACACCGGGTATCGCCAGTGAGGAGACATTGATGTATGGCGTGGAGGTCAAGTTCTATTCGAACAAGGTCGTTGTAAACCGTGATTTTGAAACGAATGTGAAGGGGTTGCGTGCGATCGGAGATGGAGCATCCGTGACGCGCGGCTTGCAGCAGGCATCCGCGAACGGTCTGTCTGTGGCGCGCAGCATCTTGGATGCTCATACCAAATGATGAAAAACAGGAGAATGGGATGAAGAGAAAAGGTTGTCGTCTGGCGGCAGCGGTTTTGGCTGTCTCACTGGCAGTGGTGAGCGGCGGCTGTCAGGTCGGAGGCGAAAAGGTTACGATCAGCAGGGGAATGTCTGAAAATGAAGTGTTTTTGATCGGTGGAAAGTCGTGTAAGCTGTCGGTCATGAAGCTGTTGCTCGTGAATAATATGAATCTGTATGGGGAAAGCTATGGGATCAGTCTTTTGAAAAATGAAGATCTCAAAGTACAGAAGAAGTTCGGGCAGTATATCAAGAAAATTTGTATCGATGAGGCTGCAAAGGTCTATACGATGGATGCGCTGGCGGATGAAAAAGGAGTCACGCTCACTGATGAACAAAAAGAACTCGTACAGTGGGCGGGGGAGGATTGCTATAAGAATCTTTCCGAGGCAGAGATCAGTGCGTTGGGTCTGTCACAGGATGAAATCGTCGATATCTACGGTAAATATGCGCTCGCGGATAAGCTGTATGCGACGCTGATTTCGGATGTGAATCAGGAGGTCAGCGATGATGAGGCGCGTGTGATGGAGATCCGTCAGATCTTTGTGAAAGACGGAGAACAGGCACAGCAGGCATATAGCGATTTGCAGAACGATACCGAATTTTCGACGGTAGCAGCCAACTACAATGAGGCGGATGAAATTTCGCTCACGGTAGAGCGAGGCATGCTGCCCGCAGAGGCAGAGGCAGTCGCATTTGCGATGGAAAATGGTACATTTTCCGAGCCGGTGCAGACGACGGACGGCTACTACATCTTTTATTGTGACAATAAATATGATGAGGAACAGACACAGCAGCACAAGCAGGATATTATCGAGCAGCGCAGACAGGATGCGTTCGATGCGCAATACGATCCGTTTGTAGCGCAGACGGTATCCAAGCTCAATGAGAAGGTGTGGAAAAACCTTTCGATTCAGGATCTGGAGCAGTATTCCTTTGCACAGTTCTACGAGATCTACGACAAATATTTCAGTGAGGAAAGCTGGGTCGAAGAAGCTGCACCACAGAGTGATACATCAAACTAAGTAAAGCGGAATCCGATTATATAAAATAGAAAAGAAAGAACCGTTTTTGATATGCCCATTGTCTGCTTGACAATGGGCATATCAATTTGAAACGGCTCTTTCTTTTTTAGGCTGTACGCCCAGTGGCGCACGTTTTGTTTTCAGCTGAAATGATTATTTTGTGAGCAACAGCATGATGTCGTTGGAACGCTTCATAAACTTGGTCATAGCGTCCGGTGCCAGCGGCTGGTTGCTGAGCATAGCCAGATCGTAGAGCTGTTCGCAGAACATCGGAACATGCTCGGAATCCTTGTTGTTCAAAATATACTGTACAAGCGGGTGGTTGTAATTGAGGGTCAGTGTATAATCGCCTCCGAACATGGACGGATCCATACCCATGCCGCCCATCGCATACATCTTCATCATATCCTGCATTCTGCGGCCTTCCTCGGATAAGGTGATGATGGAAGGTGTGTCTGCATTTTTCAGCTTCTGTACCTGAATGGCGAGCTTGTCATTGTTCAGTGCCTTAGAGAAGATCTCCTTGAGGCTCTCGGCAGCATCCTTCAACTCATCCGCTGAGGTATCCTCGGTCAGCGTGCCGGTCACATCCGCATCGATACGCATGAATTTGTAGTTGTCATTGCGGCGCTCTAACTGTGTGATGAAGGAGCTGTCAATATTGTGGTCTAAGATCACTGCATCCATGCCCTGTTCGCGGAACAAATTGATATACTGGCTCTGCTGGTTCTTGTCGGTGACATAGTAGATCACAGAGCGCTCATCCTTATATTCTTCTTTATCCACATCGGAAGCAGCATCCTTGGTTTCGGTATCGCTGTCGGCATCCTTATTCTCGTCGGTGTCATCCTTTTCGACAGGCTTTAAGATCTCCGGCAGAGTCAGATACTTGTCATCAATATTCTTGAATAAGATATAATCATTCATCTTATCGCAGAACTTCTCGTCCTTCAGGCAGCCGAACTTGATGAAAGGACTGATGTCATCCCAGTATTTTTCGTAGTTCTCTTTTTCGGTCTTGCACATACCGATGAGCTTGTCAGCGACCTTCTTCGTAATGTATTCAGAGATCTTCTTGACAAATCCGTCATTTTGCAGCGCACTTCTGGATACATTTAACGGCAGATCGGGACAATCGATCACACCCTTGAGCAGCATCAGAAATTCGGGAATGACTTCCTTAATATTATCTGCGATGAATACCTGATTGTTGTACAGCTTGATCGTACCCTCAATGGAATCGTATTCGGTGTTGATCTTCGGGAAGTATAAAATACCCTTCAGATTGAACGGATAATCCATGTTCAGGTGAATCCAGAACAACGGCTCCTTGTAATCATGGAAAACACTGCGGTAGAATTCCTTGTATTCTTCCTCGGTACAGTCGTTCGGGTTCTTTGTCCACAGCGGTGTCGTATCGTTGAGCGGAACCGGACGCTTTACGATTTTCAGCTTTTCGGTGGCAGGAGATACTTCGACGATCTCTTTTTCGCCGTTTTCATTTTCCTTTTCTTCTGTCTTTGCTTCTTCTACGATCGTCTCAATGACCGTATCGGTGTCGAGCTTGTCTGCGGGATCAATCGTTTCATATTCTTCCGGAGCATTGGCTTTGCTCAGGTAGATCGGGGTAGGCATGAAAGAGCAGTATTTCTCAAGTACCTCTCTGGCACGGTATTCATTTGCGTACTCCAGACAATCCTCATTCAAAAACAGGGTGATCGTTGTACCGACCTCCTCTTTGATGCCGTCTGTCATATCAAATTCTGTGCCGCCGTCGCACTCCCAATGAACGGCACTGGCTCCCTTCTGGTAGGAGAGAGTATCGATATGCACTTCATCCGCTACCATGAATGCGGAATAGAAACCGAGTCCGAAATGGCCGATGATCTGATCCTCGTTTGCCTTGTCCTTATATTTGGTAATGAAGTCAGTCGCACCGGAAAATGCGATCTGGTTGATATATTCCTCTACCTCGTCAGCTGTCATGCCAAGACCGTTATCGGTGATCGTTACTTTTTTATTGTCCGGATCAACGACGATCTGCAACTGGGGCTTGTAGTCTGCGGGCAGCTCGTATTCACCCATCATGTCCAGCTTTTTAAGCTTGGTGATCGCATCGCAGCCGTTACTTACGAGCTCACGATAGAAAATATCCTGATCAGAATACAGCCATTTTTTAATAATCGGGAAAATGTTGTCACTGTTAATGGAAAGACTTCCGTGTTTGTTACTCATTTCTATCACTCCTTGTCGATGTTCGTTCTGATGTTTCACATGTTTAACAGGCAGAATTGCCTTCGTTAAGACATAGTGTAACGCGGAGAAAGTGAAATGTCAATAAAAAATTAGCACTCTTTTTAAGCGAGTGCTAACAAAATTGCTGGTTATGCAACGAGTGAACACTCACTTAATAAAAAGATGCGGCACGCTGTTGTTCGGCTTGAAATTCAACGGCATCCTGTTGAAAGCGCTTCGGGATCATCTGCGACTGTAGGTGCGGATTCTTGCGGGCTTCGATCGTGATATTGCGGAAAAAGGTGATCCAGAGCTGCTCAAAATGCGTTTCGTCTGCGGAAAAGCGCCGGATCATATCCATGTTCAGATCCTTGGCATCGGCAAGGAAATAGTGCTGCTTTGCCGGATGGAGCAGCGCGAGCCTGCGGTTTTCATCGTAGATCATAAAATTTTCTTCCGGCAGACGGTCCGAGAAATGATCGCCCAGAATCGGCAGTACATGGTGCTTCGGATGGATTTCGGAAAACAGGATGCCGTTCTCCAGTTCCTGAAAGCGCACGAAACCGAGCAGATGCATGGCTTCGCGCCCGGTCGCGCGGCACAGCTCAAAGACGCGGTAGACACACGGTTCACCGAGGGAGAGCAGTGTGCCTGTGCCGTCACCGGAGGAGAGCGCAAGGGCGATCGTCTCAAAGATCGCGTCGGCTTTGTCCATCGTGCTTTTGCCGGGAACATCCCCGGACATGGCTGCCTGATAGATCGTCTCGTAGAAATCCTGCCCGAAGCGCGATTTGAGCGTGTTTGCCACCTTTGCCGCTTTGACCGGATCAGGTGTGACCTCGATATATTGTGTAAATAAAGACAGTGTCATGCCCTCCCCCACGCTTAGGTGGATGTCGCGCAGCGGATGGCGGTCGGCGTAGGCGGTATAGATCCCGGTGAGGATGCCGTCGATAGAGTTTTCGCAGATATAAGTGTACATAGCAGTTAGATTCCTTTCAAAGGGTTATAATGATGTAAAAAGGCAAATAAATGACAAATAAAAGGCAAATGATTTTGCCGGATATCAGGGGGCGCAGCCGGCGTATCGTTTGTCGTCGAACAGGGAGAGCTGTTCATAGCCCGACTGGCGGATCTCGCGGGGGATCTGTGTGCGGTCTGCCAACAGTTGTCTAGTGATATAGTCCTGATCGATACGGATCGGATACATCGTATGACCGTTGCAGGTGATAAAGTAGATCGCACGCTTTAGCACGACACCGATCCGTTTGAGGTCGGAAAAGTCCAGCCGGTTGGTGCGTCTGGCGGCTACGATGCGTCTGGCGGACACATAACCGATGCCCGGCACGCGAAGCAATGTCTGATACGGTGCGCGGTTGATCTCTACCGGAAAATATTCCAGATGGCGCAGCGCCCAGTCGCATTTCGGATCAAGATAGATGTTAAAATCCGGCTGTGACTCACTCAGCAGCTCGTCTGCCTCAAAATGATAGTAGCGTAACAGCCAGTCCGCCTGATAGAGCCGGTGCTCCCGCAGCAGCGGCGGGCCGCCGGAGGTCGCAGGCAGATCCCCGCTGCCGGTCACATTGACAAATGCCGAGTAAAACACGCGCTTGAGCTCAAAACGGTTGTACAGACTCTCGGCGACCTTTATGATCTGGTAGTCGCTCTCCGGAGTCGCACCGATGATCATCTGTGTGCTCTGTCCGGCAGGGACAAACCGCTTTCGGGGCGCATCCATACTGGACAGCCGTACGACTTCGGGGAGACGGCTGCCGCTGCGCATGAGCTCGTGTGAGGTCAGCAGGTGATTCTCACGGATACCGTTCTGGATCTGGCGCATCGGGCGCAGAATCGTCTGGCGGCTCTTGCAGGGAGCCAGCGTGCGCAGCCCGTCGGCGGTCGGCAGCTCCAGATTGATGCTCATGCGGTCTGCGAGGTATCCGGTCAGCTCGATCAGACGCGGATCGGCGCCGGGAATCGCCTTGACATGGATATAGCCGTTAAATTCATATTTTGTGCGCAGCAGATACAATGTCTGAAACAGCAGCTCCATCGTGTGATTGGGGTTATCGATCACGCCGGAGCTTAAAAACAGACCCTCTATATAATTGCGCCGGTAAAACTGGATGACCAGCGTACAGATCTCCTCCGGCGTAAATGTGGCGCGGGGCAGGTCGTTGTTGCAATTATTCTGGCAGTAGCTACAGTTATACACACAGTGATTGGTCATGAGTATTTTTAATAGAGAGATACATCTGCCGTCTCCGGCAAAGCTGTGGCAGATGCCGGCTGCGACGGAATTGCCGATGCCGTGTCCCTTGCCCTTTCGGTCGACACCGCTGGATGTGCAGGCAACATCATATTTGGCTGCGTCCGTGAGGATCGCCAGTTTTTCCATCAGATCAGATTGTAAAGCAAGTTCCATAAAAAACTCCTTGTCGAACAAATGTTTGTGTAGTAAAATGACTATAGCACAAAATGATTCAGAACACAAGTTCGAATTTGAGGTTTATAAAAAATTAAGATTTGTAATGTTGACAAACTGAATGTAAGCGTTAAAATACAATACTATGTAACTGTTCTAAGCCGCAGCGAGGCAAAAGGCGGCTGCCGGAGCGTGTATCTGTGGGAAGTGACAGAAGAAAATTACAGAAAGAAATATCAGAAATTGCAGAAAGAAATAACAGGTAGAAAGGTTAGGCTATGAGACACATTTTTGGGAATTTGCTAAAGCATAAAGCAGCCGTCTGTGCGATCATATTGCTGTTGATGACACAGGCATATTGTGATCTGGCGCTGCCGACCTACACATCGGATATCGTGGATGTAGGTTTGCAACAGTACGGCATCGAGGACTGCGTGATGACGCAGATGCGTGCGGAGACCGGCGAGGCATTGCAGGGCATGCTGACACCGGAGGGCAGGGAGGCGTTTGCGGCTGCCTATACGCGCAATGAGGAGACCGGACACTATGAATTACAGCAGATTACAAAGGAGCAGCGGCAGGCACTCAGTGAGCAGCTGCAGGAGCCGCTCGTATTGCTGTATGCATCGTCGCATATGGACGATCTGATGGAGCAGACCGGTATGGATGCCTCCGCAATGCAGGCGATGAAGGATGATCCGGCTGCGATGCAGGAGATGCTGGCGCAGTACGGACAGATGAGCGATTCGATTATGGAACAGATCGCGGTGCAGAGCGTCACACAGGAGTATGAGGCGTGCGGCATTGATCTGTCGGCATTGCAGCGCACATATCTGCTCACGACCGGAGCAAAAATGATGGCATTATCGCTGCTCATGCTGGCGGCAGCGGTGCTTTGCGGCTATCTGGCGGCGAAAACGGCGGCGAAGATCGGTATGGAGCTGCGCAGCAGTGTATTTAAAAATGTGCTCAGTTTTTCCAGTGTGGAGATGAACCAGTTTTCTACGGCATCGCTTATTACGCGCAGCACAAATGATATCCAGCAGATCCAGATGGTGACAGTCATGTTGCTGCGCATGGTGCTCTACGCGCCGGTGCTCGGCATCGGTGCGATTTTAAAAGTCGTTACGACCAAAACCGGTATGGGCTGGATTATCGTAGTGGCGGTGGTCGTGATCAGCGGACTGGTGCTTGTATTGATGAGCGTGACACTGCCCAAGTTTAAGATCATGCAAAAATTGGTCGACCGGCTCAATCTCGTATCGCGTGAGATTTTGACCGGACTTCCGGTGATCCGTGCGTTTTCCCGTGAAAAATTCGAGGAAGAGCGCTTTGACAGGGCAAACCGCGACCTGATGGGGACACAGTTGTTTACCAACCGCGTGATGACGCTCATGATGCCGGCGATGATGATGCTTATGAATGCAGTCACGGTACTGATCGTGTGGGTAGGCGGAAAAGGCATCGACATGGGCAATCTGCAGGTCGGTGATATGATTGCGTTTATTTCCTATACGATGCAGATTATCATGTCGTTCCTCATGATTACGATGATTTCCGTCATGCTGCCGCGTGCGGGAGTTGCGGCAGACAGGATCGCAGAGGTGATCCGGACCGAGGGCTCGATTCGTGATGCACAGCAGGTGCGTGATGGGGAGCGGGCAGAATGGAATGGAAAAATTGAGTTTTCCGATGTTTCTTTCCGCTATGAGGGTGCGGACGAGGATGCGCTCTCGCATTTGTCGTTCGTTGCAGAGCCGGGTAAGACAACAGCAATCATCGGAAGTACCGGCTGTGGAAAGAGTACGTTAGTCAATCTGATCCCGCGTTTTTATGATGTGACGGACGGTACGATCACGATTGATGGTATCGATATCCGTGAATTATCGCAGAAAAAGCTGCGAAGCCTCCTCGGTGTCGTGCCGCAGAAGGGCGTGCTGTTTTCCGGAGATATTGCGTCCAATCTGAAATTTGGCGGGGATGGGATCACCGATGAACAGATGGCAGAGGCAGCGCAGATCGCACAGGCGACAGAGTTTATCGAAGAAAAGTCCGGCGGCTATCACAGTGAGATCTCACAGGGCGGTACGAACGTATCCGGCGGACAAAAGCAGCGTCTGTCGATTGCCCGCGCGATTGCAAAACACCCGAAGGTGCTCATTTTTGACGACAGTTTTTCGGCGCTTGATTATAAGACTGACGCGGCACTGCGCCGCGCGCTTGCGGAAAAAACGGCGGATGCGACGGTTATCATTGTGGCACAGCGTATCAATACGATCCTGCATGCGGATCAGATCCTTGTGCTGGAGGAAGGATGCATTGTCGGAAAAGGCACACACCGCGAATTGTTAGAAACCTGTGAGGCATATCAGGAGATTGCCAATTCGCAGCTCTCTGAGGAAGAACTGAAAGGAGGTGTCTGATGATGGCACAGACAGGAAATCGTCATGGGAGAGGCCCGATGGGACACGGTCCCGGCGTGCCGGTAGAAAAGGCGAAGGATTTTAAGGGAACGATCGGAAAGATTTTATCCTATATGGGCAGCTACAAGCCGGCACTGATTGTTGTCATGATCTTTGCGGTCGCAAGTACCGTATTTAACGTCATCGGGCCGAAGATTTTGAGCCGTGCGACAACGGAGCTGTTCCGCGGGCTTATGAGCAAGCTGTCGGGAGGCAGCGGCATTGATTTTACAAAGATCGGAAGGATTCTGGCCGGTCTGCTGTGCATTTACCTGTGCAGCGCGCTGTTTTCGTTTATACAGGGCTGGATCATGACGGGAATTTCGCAGAAAATGACGTTTCGCATGCGTCGGGAGATCTCGGAGAAGATCAACCGCATGCCGATGAAATATTTCGAGTCACGCACGGTCGGCGAAGTGCTCTCACGTATTACCAATGATGTCGATACGATGGGACAGAGCCTGAACCAGTCTGTGACACAGCTCATTACATCCGTGGCGACGATCATCGGTGTGCTTATTATGATGCTGACGATCAGTCCGCTTATGACGCTGATTGCGATCGTCATTTTGCCGGTTTCCATGCTGTTGATGATGTCTGTCATGAAGTTTTCACAGAAGCACTTCAAAGATCATCAGAAATACCTCGGCGAAGTCAACGGACAGGTCGAGGAGATCTACAGCGGCTATCAGGTGATCAAAGCGTTTAACCGTGAGGAACAGTCGATCCGGACGTTTGACGAGACAAATGCAAAGCTGTATGAATCTGCATGGAAGTCACAGTTTTTCTCAGGCATGATGCAGCCGATCATGATGTTTGTCGGCAATCTTGGCTATGTGGCAGTTGCGGTATCGGGCAGCTTTTTAGCCGCAAAGCGTGTGATAGAGGTCGGGGATATTCAGGCATTTATCCAGTATGTGCGCAACTTTACTCAGCCGATCAACCAGTTGGCACAGATCTCCAACATGTTACAGTCGATGGCGGCAGCGGCAGAGCGCGTGTTTGAATTTCTCGAGGAAGAGGAGGAGAGCAGTCTCGCGGAACATCCGGTACAGATCGATCAGGCGAAGGGCGATGTGTCTTTCTCACACGTACAGTTTGGTTATGATCCGGAAAAAATCATCATTCACGATTTCAGCAGTGATGTGAAAGCGGGTCAGACTGTTGCGATTGTCGGGCCGACCGGAGCAGGAAAGACGACGATGGTCAAGCTGCTCATGCGTTTTTATAATGTAAATCAGGGTGCGATCTATGTAGACGGACACGATATCCGGGATTTCAACAGAGATGACCTGCGCCGCCAGTTCGGCATGGTATTACAGGATACGTGGCTGTTTAAGGGAACGATCATGGAAAATATCCGCTACGGCAGGCTTGATGCGACCGACGAGGAAGTGATCGCTGCGGCAAAGGCGGCGCATGCGCATCACTTTATCCAGACGCTGCCGGGCGGCTACCAGATGGAGCTCAATGAGGAGGCAAGCAATGTCTCACAGGGACAGAAGCAGCTTCTCACGATCGCGCGTGCGATTTTAGCGGATAATCCGATCATGATACTGGATGAGGCGACCAGCTCGGTTGATACACGTACCGAACAGCGCATCCAGAAAGCGATGGACAATCTGATGAAGGGCAGAACGAGCTTTGTGATCGCGCACCGCCTTTCAACGATCAAAAATGCCGATCTGATTCTTGTCATGAAGGATGGAGATATTATCGAACAGGGTACGCATGAGGAGTTGATCGCGATGGGCGGCTTCTATGCGGATCTGTACGAGAGCCAGTTTGAGAACCGTTCACAGGCAGAAAAAGTTTCGTAATGATAAGATTATACGCATCTTTGCGGGGTATTTTATGTGATAGGAAATTCCTATCACATAAAAATAAATCCTGCCTTTTTCAGGCAGGATTTACGTGTACCATGATGTGTTTTACTTTCGGAAAATCGGTCTCGATCCGGCTGTGAACCGCCTCGGCGATATCGTGGGATTCACTCAATGTTTCCTGTCCATTGGCACAGATCTCTACATCGACGTAGACTTTATTGCCAAAGACACGTGTCTTCAGAAGATCAATGCCTTCGACACCGGGTACACTCATGACGCAGTCACGTAGCATTTCTTCAGTTGCTTCATCACAGGCTTTATCGACCATTTTGTCGATCGCATCCTTGAATATATCATAGGCGGCTTTGACGATAAAAACACAGATCACGACGCTGGCAACAGAGTCGAGGATCGGATATCCCATGCGTGCGCCGCCGATACCGATCAGCGCGCCGACAGAGGAGAGTGCATCAGAGCGGTGATGCCATGCGTCCGCCATGAGTGCGCCGGAGTCCAGCTTTTTGGCGTAATGTCTTGTGTACCAGAACATCGCTTCTTTCACGAGGATCGATACGAGTGCCGCGATCAGGGCGAGCATGCCCGGAACAGTCAGATTTGCGTAATTGCCGGCAAAAATATCCTTGCAGGCTTTGATGCCGATTCCAATGCCGGTCACACACAGCACGGTCGCGAGAATCACAGAGGCAACGCATTCCAGACGCTCATGTCCGTAAGGGTGATCCCGGTCGGAATCGCGGCTGGCGATATGCACGCCGATGATGACGATGATCGAGCTGAACACATCGGATGCAGAGTGGACGGCATCCGAGATCATCGCACCGGAATGTGCAACGATTCCGGCAAATAATTTTCCGATGGATAACAGAACATTCCATACGATTGTAACGAGCGCGACTTTGGTCGCGCTTTTTTGATAGTTTGTTGTTTCAGTCATAAAAATTCCCCCCAAAAATAAACAGATCTGATTGAATGTTTCCTTGCACTATAGCACATGATATGCGCCGATTCAAGCGTGTTTGCGTAAAAATACAGCTTTGAAAACGCTAAACTTTCTTACCTGAAACTAACGGAAATTTGCCGCTGGTAACATATCTTTTTAATGCCGTACCAAGGTTTGAAAAGGGCATAAAAAAATCAAAAATGCAACATAATGTATAAAGTGTTGCATTTTTGATTACACTCTCTATTTCGGTCGTTTCTGGCAAAACTTAACCCCTAAAATAAAATTTTTTTAAAAATCTAATTCTTTAAACAGTGTGTCGCGGTCATCCTGATCGATGCCGAGATACCGGCGCGTGATCACGAAGGAGGAATGATTGTAAACATCCATGATCAGCACCGGCGATGTGCCTCTTTTCCATGCGTGATAGCCAAAGGTCTTGCGCAGGGAATGGCAACTGATATGTGTATCATCAAGCGTTGCCTCGGCTGCTTTTTTGACGATGCGGTATGCCTGTGAGCGGCACAGCGGATGGGCTGGATTGGTCGTTTTGGAAAAAATGTAGTCCTGCGGCTGTGGCATGCGGAAGTTCCGGTATTCCTCCAAAGCCTGAATCACATGGTGATTGAGGGCAAGCACACTGTGTTTTCCGGTTTTTTTTTCATACACATGCAAGTGCGTGACATAGCGCTGCTTCTTAAAATCATAGACATTTTCCCAGCGCAGGGAAAGCAGGTCACTGATCCGCAGTGCGGTGTGCAGACCGCAGATAATCAGCGTGTAATTGCGCAGATTGGGTTTTTCCTGCTCGTAATAGTTGAGAAGCTTCTGGACATCTTCTCCGTTTCTGATTGGTTGTGTTGTACTCATTTGTCGTCCTTTCCCGCATGATCTATATGCGAATGCTTTTAGTAAATGCAACACATTATACAATATGTTGCATGTAGTTTCACAAAAAAGCAAGGAGGCTTTTATGTTAAAACTCACACTTCATCCCGGCGATTTCATCGACATCGGGGAGGACATCCGGGTCGTATTTTCCGGAGGATCGGCAAACAACATCCATTTGCTCGTCGATGCACCGCGGGAAATGAACATCGCGCGGAGCACCGCGAACGGCAGAAACGATACAGTCGCAGCCCGTTATGAGCCGGAGCGGAAATTATCACCGCAGGCACAGAAGGAGATCGTGGACATCATCCGGCGGGAGAAAAAGAAACAGGTCACACAGTGACACACCGGTAATAACGCAGAAATATCCTAGGCTTTCTGCTTATTATAAGTAGTTACTGTTCACTCGTACCTTGTTTCAGTAACTATGATACAACTATTAACCTATTTCAATGTGGGAACGGATTCCCGCAAAAAAACAAACACACGGAGGTAAAATTATGGTAGTACAGCACAATTTAACAGCGATGAACTCAAACAGAATGTTAGGTATCACAACCAGCTCACAGGCAAAGTCCTCAGAGAAGTTGTCTTCCGGTTATAGAATCAACCGCGCAGCGGACGATGCAGCAGGCTTAACCATTTCCGAGAAGATGCGTAAGCAGATGCGTGGTCTGGATCGTGCCTCTACAAACGCACAGGATGGTGTATCTGCAGTGCAGACCGCAGAAGGTGCCCTGACAGAAGTTCATTCTATGTTACAGCGTATGAACGAGCTGGCAAACCAGGCTTCAAACGGAACAAACAGCACATCAGACCGTGATGCAATTCAGGCAGAGATCGAGCAGCTGACAACGGAAGTAGATCGTGTAGCCGAGACAACTAAGTTTAATGAGACTTATCTGTTAAAGGGCAATGCTGATGGAGCAAAATCCGTTAAAAATGTAAACGCTCATGATGCAGGTCTTGCAGGAAAGTTAGTCGACAACGGAGATGGTACTTCTACTTTCAAGTTGGATAAGGCTTTGGAAGATGGCGATAAAGTAACGATTGCTGGAAAAGAGTATACGATTGGATCTACAACTGCCAGCGCGGATGGATATGCAAAGCTTACTGATTTGGGAAATAAAACTTTAAATGTAGGCGATTCTATCACATACAAAGATGGCGGCAAGGATGTAACAGCAACGCTAGTTGATAAAGTAAAAAATGAAGCTGCTAATTATGCAACAGGTGATACTATCAAAATTGACGGTAAGGATTATACTATTGCAGCTAATACAAATTTAAGCACGGGTGACTTAAGTGCGGCTGACGCTGAAAAACTGGTTAGCGAAGCGTTGCAAAATGGAAAAGAAGCGTCTATTACTAGCAAGAAAGCTGCTACAGGTATCTATGGTGCAGGTGAGGCTATTGATGTTAAGATAGTTGCTGATCTTGAAAACACACCGACATCTAAGGAAGTTTCTTCCTTAGATGCAGGTGGAACAGCTGGCAAAGCAGTAAAGGCTAGTGAGCTTGCAGGACAACTGACCCATACATTGGGTAAGGGAGATACTGTTACTATTAAGGGTGACAGCAAAGTAGCTACGACGAGTGATCCAGCTGCAATGAAGACAATCAAGGATGTTGTCAAGCAGTTGCAGTCAGATCAGACTGCTAATGGCGGTGCAGCTGCAGACACAGTAACCATTGGTGCAAAAACCTTCACCGTAGCAGATAAGACAGATGTAGGAGCTGATAAGTATACAGTTGATGATATTCTGGCTTTATTAAATGATAGCGACGAAGTATCTATCACAGCAACTTCTACTGAAGCCAAAAATGCAATGTCAGCAGCTGATCTTACAGCTGGTGTAACTTACACAGCAGTTGAGACAAAGGTAGCATCAAATGATGAAAATGTATTGTCTGTTAAGGATGCCTACAAGATGATGGCAGAGGA
Organism: uncultured Eubacterium sp.; assembly: GCA_934320655.1. GTDB lineage: Bacteria > Bacillota > Clostridia > Lachnospirales > Lachnospiraceae > W0P33-017. Next base: position 830 of record CAKRFN010000013.1, on the reverse strand, counting down.
ACTGACAAAAGCAAGTTCTATTGGTACTGATACGGCAGCTACAGTAAAGAGCAACAATTCTGGTGAGTTCACGATTACGCAGGGCTCTGTAGAAGTTAAGAATAGTTTGTCATTCAATCTGCATGTAGGTGCTGATGCTGATATGACGAACAAGATTACTGTAGATATTGATGCTATGGATGCAGCAGGATTAGGTATCAAGGGTATCAACGTATCGGATAATAATGGATCATCAGCTACATATGCCATTGATGCGATCGCAGATGCTATCTCTAAGGTATCTTCACAGCGTTCTGCTCTCGGTGCAGTTCAGAACCGTTTAGAGCACACGATCGCGAACTTAGATAACGTCGTAGAGAACACCACAGCTGCTGAGTCACGTATCCGTGATACAGATATGGCAGAAGAGATGGTTACCTACAGCAAGAACAACATTCTTGCACAGGCAGGACAGTCCATGCTGGCACAGGCAAACCAGTCAAATCAGGGAGTTCTTTCACTGTTACAGTAATCGCATACGCAGGTTACTATCACATCGGCTGGAACACATCCTAAAGCAACTCAAAGCCCCGCATTTCGCGGGGCTTTTGTTTGTGATATAAAATGCCATAGCTTTCAACTACGCCGACAATGCTTTTCTTTTGTACATATTGTATAATAAATGAAAATAATATAGTAAACATGCACGAAATATGAGCAAGTAAGATTGTTACATTGCGCCATTGTGGAGTCCTGTTTTTGATGATAAAATAGAAGCAATCGCCGGAACATTCATCTCCGGCACACATACTTCGGAAAATTCTGGCGTATCGCCGCATTTTTCAAAGATT
>CAKRFN010000012.1 GCA_934320655.1 uncultured Eubacterium sp. | reverse complement strand
TTAGAAAAGTGAAAGGCAGCCGAAATGTTTCATGACGCATTGGTGCCTTTCGCAGAAAGGTGGATTATAACAATGAAGCTTTGGAAACGATTATTATCAATCCCTATTGCAGCCTGTCTTGCGATAGGAATGTTACCTACACCGGCACTGGCGGATGATACGGGGCACAACGCCCACCCGATCTGTGGTGCGACGCATAAAGATATCGGCGACCACACAGGCACGTGTGCAGACGCCACATGGACCGCATGGGATGGAACAAGTGAGATTACATACGATGCTAACAATACCGCCTATGTCTATCTGGCGAGTAATGCGACACGAAACAATCGCCTTATAGTAAAAACAGGCTACACGCTCTATCTCTGTCTGAATGGAAGAGAACTGAAAAGCTCCGTAACAAGTTCCGACGATTATCAGGGAATGAGTCAGGTCATCAATGTCGACAATGGTGCGAAGTTCATACTTTGTGACTGCAAAGGCGGCGGCACGATCACTCACTCGACCGGTGCAAAAGGAAAAGGAGTGCGTGTTGGCGGGTCAGACCCCGCTGCCGCCACATTTTCCATGTACGGCGGAACGATCAGCGGCAATCATGCCGATGATCCACGCTCGGGGGCTGGTGGTGCAGGTGTGGAGATACAAAACGGCACTTTTAAAATGTATGGCGGCACCATCAGCGATAACCATGAGGAAAATACCTATTCTAACTACGGCGGTGGTGGTGTATGCGCGCATAGCAGTGGCACATTTACGATGTACGGCGGCACCATCAATAATAACCACTCCGTAACAGACGCCGGCGGCGTGGCGGTGGTGGGCGGTACTATGAATATATACGGCGGCACCATCCGTAATAACACAGCGGCCAATAATGGCGGCGGCATCTGGACGAACATCAACGGATTCATAATATCCGGCAACAGCGTGATTGAAAACAATACGGCTGTAAAGGGCGGTGGTGTTTACTATGGTTCTTCTAGTAATACTATGACCATTTCCGAATCGGCGCGCATCTCCGGTAATACTGCAACCCGTTATGGCGGCGGTATTTATTTCGATAAGGAAGGCACGCTTACAATGAACGGCGGCAGCATCACCGGAAATACCGCGACAGGCGACGGCGGCGGCGTGCATTTCAATGGCGATACATTCATAATTTCCGGCAATATAGACATCAGTGGCAACAAAAAAGAGAGTGCAGATAACAACGTCTATCTGCCTACCAACAAATATATCAATATTACGGGTGAACTGACCGGCAGCAAAATCGGTGTAACGACGGAGAAGACGCCGGATACTTCTAACTATGTTCGCATAGCTTCGGGCAGCAAAAGCTATGCCGATCCAGGAAAATTCAGCTACGAGAACGACAGCATTCCTGTCAATGCGATCAGCAAATATGGCAGCACCGCTGACCTCGTCGTGTGTAAGCATAACTTGGATTTAACAACTTGGCGTTCAGATTCTTTCTCTCATTGGCATGATTGTTCCATCTGCAAAGGCAAAGGGGATATTGCTGCGCACACCTACGACCAGCAAGTTAAAACAAACGCGTATGAGAAATCCTCTGCGACCTGCCTATCTGGGACAACTTACTATATGTCCTGCGTCTGTGGCGCAAAAGGCGCGGATACGTTTGAAAGCGGCGACAAAAACCCTGCCAACCACAGCGGCACCTTAAATAATGATTGGAAATCAAACGACACCAACCACTGGAAAGAGTATTCCTGCTGTCGTGCCCACGCTGAGGAAGCTGCCCATACGCCCGGTCCTGCGGCCACCGAGGATGCTCCGCAGATCTGTACAGAATGCGGCTATGAGCTTGCCCCAGCTTTGGAACACACCCATGTCTGGGGTACATGGATCTCCAACGGTGACGGAACACATACCCGAACCTGCTCAAAGGACAGCAGTCACACCGAAAAGGAGTCTTGCTCCGGCGGTACAGCTACCTGTCAGAGCTCGGCAATATGCGCTGTCTGTAACACAGCTTACGGCGCCAAAGATATGACCAACCACACCGGCGGCACAGAGGTACGCGGCAGCGTAGAGGCAACCACCAGCACAGAAGGCTACACAGGCGACACCTACTGCAAGGGCTGCAACAACAAGCTCGCTGACGGCAAAACCATCCCGAAAAAAGACAGCGGCTCCGGTGGCGGTGGCACCGGCGGCAGCAGCTCCGGTGGCACATCCGGCGGCACTGGCGGTAATACTACCCCATCCACCTCTGTGACCGTCCCGGTATCCGGCGAGGAAAAAACGATCCGGGTGGATGCAGCCGTCAACAGCACGACTGCCACCATTGAAGATATTGACCTCTCCAAACTGAATACCGTCATTGGCAATGATGTGAAAACAGGTGTTGTGACCATCGACTTTTCCGTACTGGAGAAGCAGATCGATACTGTAAAGCTCCCCGCCAACGTCCTAAAGCAGATCTCGGATGCGGTGAAAGACCCGTCCAATGATGCGGAAAGCCTCTCGATCGTACTCACCGATGGTACATCCATTGAATTTGACGAAAAAGCGTTGTCCAAAAAGACCGCACAGACAAACCAGACCGACATTACCATATCCATCAAACGCACCACGGACAGCGCCCTGAGTGCCCTGCAGCAGCAGGCAGTGGGCAGCCAGCCCGCGTGGGATATCAAGCTCACCAGCGGCGGCAAAAACATCTCTGACATGGGTGGCGTGATTACGCTCCACACACCCTATGAGCTGCGCTCCGGCGAGCAGTCCAATGGAATCGTGGTCTATTATGTAGACGAGAACGGTAACAGGGAAAGCTGTGAAACCAGCTATGATCCGGTAAAGAAGCTGATCAGTTGGAAAACCGGCCACCTCTCCGTCTACATGATCGGTTATGACGAGAACAGGGTGACTCCCAATACGGACACAGAGGATCAGTCAGCGCTCAACGGTAATCAGATATCAAAGCTGAAGCTTCCGATCCTTCTCGCAACAGGAACAGGCGGCGACAAAAAGATCTCTATCTCATGGCGCACCTATGAGGGCGCAGACGGATACGACTGCTACTGGTCATATTGCAACGGAAAACAGAACTACACGAAGTTTGCCACCGCAAAGGCAGGCAAAAACCGTGTCACCAGCAGACATTTAGACAACAACAGACGGTACAAATATTTTGTAGCTGCCTACAAGCTGGTTGACGGCAAAAAGGTTTACATCGCAAAGTCAAATCCGCTCCATGTCGCATTAAAAGACGCGAAAGCAACGAACGCAAAAGCGGTTACCGTCAATCAGACAACCGTCACGCTCAAGGCAGGACAGACATTTGTGATCAAGAGCCGCACCAGACTCGAAAACACAAAGAAAAAAGAGCTGCTCCACGTAGCAGCATACAGATACTACACCTCCGATCAGAGCGTCGCTTCTGTATCAAAGAACGGCAAAATAACGGCTACAAAAGCCGGAACATGTGTGATCTACGTAGTCGCAAACAATGGTGTTTATGCAACGATCGAGGTCACAGTAAACTAGCATTTCATTTCATATTTTAACAAACACAGCCCCACCGCACACTATCTGTGCGGTGGGGCTGTTGTATGATCCTACATAAGAATAAACAGAGTGGCATTTTCCTTTTATAACCGAATATCGATCGGTGTATATACGGCTTCTGCTTTGACATTCACTTGCACTGCTGCATCCGCAGGGGCTGTTGCATCTACATGGTCTGCTACGGCAGATACCGTTTCGGGTGTCTTATCTATTTTATCTGTCCTTTCTGTCTGATCCGCCTGCTCCGTTTGGTCTGTTTTATCTGCCTGATCCGTGCGGTCAGTCTTAGCGTTCTTGTCCTTATTTTTTTCGGCTGTTTCTGCGCTGTTGTCTGCCTTTGCGGCTTCTTCTATGGATTGATTTGCATCCGCAAGGGCAGACATCTGTGCCGCTGTTGCAGACTGTGCCTTTGCCTGCAGATCTGCCAGCTCTTCCTCCTTCTTTGCAGTATCACCCCTGCCCGCATCCTGCTTGATTTCAGACGCAAGCACGCCAGCCCGTCCTTCCATCTGTGTTGCCATACTGCCCTGTACATTCGCCTGTTTCATGGAAACATCTGCGGAAAGTATTGCCTGCATACTTGCCTGCGACAATCCTGCGCCGCTCTGACCAGATGTATGTTTTGTACCGGCAATCATATCATCCATGGATGCTACTCTCTTACGCTGCTGTTCTTTTTGCTGCTCGATCTGGTGCTGCCTTAACTGCTGATTCAGACTCGCAATCTCCTGCTGTATTTCCTGACGCTTTTTCATTTTATCCTCTAAGGACAATTCCTCATCCGATGATAAATCCCGTAATCTCTGCTGCGCATTTGCGATCTGATTCTGGATACTTTTACTTACAGCGTCGTTCGCCTGCGACAATCCCATTGTCCCTGCCTGCATATTCGTCCCGTTAAAACCGTTAATTCTCATCATTTCGTTATCCTCCTTGAACTAATTTTTATCCTATCTGCATCATAATGCTTAAAACCACTTCCCCCTTTCCCTGCTCCAAAGATATGTCGCCCATATACATCCGCGCCACCCGACGGATGTTATTCAGACCGATTCCATGCCCCTTGCCGGATTTCGTTGTCTCCGGTAAATCGCCGTCACCAAAATGAAGCTGCCCCTGAAAACTGTTTTTTATAGTGATCAGAAAAACACTGTTTTCCCGAAAAGAGGAGACGCTGATATACGGATCATTTCCACTCACATTTTCCATGCAGTTATTCAAAGCATTATTCATAATCACACTCAGATCAAATGCATTTAACTCCGTATTTTCCGGATAATGGAAATCTGTTAAAAACCGGATCTGCTTCTCTTTTGATTCCCTCAGTTTTTCCATTAAAATGACATCTATGACCGGACTCCCTGTCCTGATCGCCGGAGATACCTCGTCCCACTCGTTTTTCAGGTGCTCCATATATTCTGCGGCATCATCCGTATTGTGATGTGCCACCAGATGCTCCAGGGTCTGTATATGATTTCCCATATCATGGCGCAGGGAGCGGATATCCTGATACAGCTTTTCCACTTCCCCGATATGCTTTTTCATGTCACTGATCTGGTTTAACACCAGCTCCTGTCCCCGCTGTTCTTCCTGCGTCTCTTTCCAGTTCTGGAACATCACGATCATAACAGGAATCGCAACAATGGAAATCAGGTAATGTAAAAAACTCAAAGTTCCGTAAAATCCATAGGTATCAATCAGGCTCTTTCCGGTATCCTTTTCGTATATCGCGAGATAATACTGCAAAATGCCATATCCGGTCACACCCACCAGCGAAGGGATCATAAGCATTACCATCTCTTTGACACTCATTTCGTCCTTTTTATAGACATATGCCCGATTGATCAGTCCCGTTGCAACTGCAAGAAAAACAATACATAGTGCGAGATCCAACATCCGATTTCCGACATAGAGTCCGTATTGCAGCCATATTTTTTCTGCATCCACATTCCGCAAAAGCACTGTTTTTGTCACGAGATCATCCAGTCCTGCCGCCATTGCAACCGCCAGCCAGCGGATAGAAAAGAACGTAACTGCAAGAAATATTTTCTGACAGATGTTCCTTCTGTCCTGCGCATACATCACGAGAAACGCTGCGAGAACTCCAATCAGATATGCGGAAAAATTATCAATCTGTGGTGGCATGATATATAGCACCAGCATCACCACAACATAAACGATACTGACCGACACAGCCCCTTTTTTCTTTTTCATATAAGGAGAAACAAATCTGCCAAAACAGATTCCCGTAATCATCAGGATTGCTATGACAGAAATCTTTGATGTGACCATCCAGCATTTTTCTACCAGACTCATCTGATCTCATTTCCTTTCCGCTGATTATATTTCAGATACTGCTTTACAAATTCCGGATAATTCTGTTTTGCAATCAATGCCGTTCCGTTTTCCATCGTCACGCATTTTTTATCATATTTCCGGACATATTTGAAATGCACGAGATATGCCCTGTGTGTGCGGAAAAAATCTGCCCCCGCCAGATCACGCAGCTCCTTCAATTTTCCATAATACTCAATATCCGTATTGCGTGTATGGATCACAACTTTCCGGTTATATACCTCGGCATACACAATATCCTTCAAAAATACTTTGATATGGCTTCCCGCGGACTGTATCATCATGTATGTTCCGTCTGATTTATTTTCAGAATGTTTTCCAACCGCTTTGACTGCCCGTTTTACAACTTGCTCAAATTTTTCATCGGAAAAAGGCTTTACGAGATAGTGAAACGCCCCGACATCGAACGCCTGAAACACATACTCTTCCATTGCTGTCACAAATATCAACACCATATCTTCATTGTTCTGACGCAGCATCCCTGCCGTCTCCATTCCGTCCATTCCAGGCATCTGGATATCCAAAAAGAGAAGCTCCGGCTTACAACCGCTTGCAATCAGTTCCTCGCCGGATAAATATTTTTCTATGACTGCATCCGGTAATAATTTTCGTATTTTTTCTTCTAATATCAGCCCGATAGACGGTTCATCATCGCAGATCGCAATTCGCATCTTGTCACTCCCTGTTTTCATATATTTTTCTCACTCATTATATCGTCAATCATTATATCGGAAAGGTTTGTGCAATATCTATCCATCATGTTGTGAACCGACCTTTTTTTGTTGTGAGAATCAAAACAGGCAGCAAATCATTCACTGATTTACTGCCTGTTTCTGATCTAATGTATAACCTTTTTAACTCAACTATTCTGCCGCAAATAACTCCCGCTTGCGCCCGATCATCTCATCAATTCTCTCGATGTACTGCGCCACATCTTTCACGTTGGCACAGCGCTCGATCCGCCCGTCAGCGTATACGCGCTTTGTGACCGAACCGGCCCCCAGTGCGAGGATCGTCTGCATTTCTTCCATGATAAGAATATTATAAATGCCCTCTTTTCCGGGTAACCCGTAGCCGACATTTTCAAAATTGCCCGCCATATTTTTCTGGCGGTAGAGATAATACGGTGCCATACCCATCGCAGCCGCGCCCTGCGCCGTCACAGCATGGTGCTCCGGCGTGATCTCCATCTGATAGTCCTTGTACTCATCCCGACAGATATTGAGCCGCGCTGCGCGCTTTAATGCCAGCGAATGCACGGTCAGATTGTCCGGATGCAGACGCTCGATCTGCTCCATAGTATGCTTGACATCGTCCAGTGTCTCTCCCGGCAAGCCGAGAATCAGATCCATATTGATATTGTCAAAGCCGAGCTCCCGCGCCAGATAAAAGCTGTCGATCGTCTGTGCGACCGTGTGATGTCTGCCGATGACCTTGAGTGTCTCGTCCTTCATCGTCTGCGGATTGACGGAAATACGATCGACGATCGGGTGTTTTCTGATCGCTTCGAGCTTTTCGCGTGTGATGCTGTCGGGTCGCCCTGCCTCAACGGTAAATTCCAGTAAATGTGAGAGATCAAAACGCTCCTCGATCATCGTGAGCAGCCAGTCCATCTGCGCCGGCTCTAACGTCGTCGGTGTGCCGCCTCCGATATAAATCGAATTTAATTTTCTATGTCCGAATTCCTCTTTTGCATAGTCCAATTCGTGCTCCAGTGCATCGAGATAGGCATCGACACGCCCACGCCACGCGCCGAGCGGATAAGAGGTAAACGAGCAATACAGACACGTGCTCGGACAGAACGGAATGCCGATATAGAGGCTGAAACCGTTCTCGTAATCGAGCTTGGAGAGCAGCGCCCGCTCCCGCTTTGCAATATCGATGGCGAGATCGATCTTTTCATCGCTCATGTGATACGCCTGCCGCATATAGTCTGCGATCTGTGTCTCGTCCTTGCCCTCGCCAAGTAACTGCATCGGTATTTTTGTCGGGCGGATGCCTGTGAGCGATCCCCACGGCAGTTCGTGTCCGGTGATCTGTACAAACATGTCATAGAGTCCGATCTTTAACACATTTTTTACATCCAGCCGGTCTGTGGATGAGCAGTCCATGTGGACACGGACAGGCTCTTCCTGCGCGCTTTTCCAACAGACATCAATGCCCGCTCCGGAAAAATCAATGTCCATCCGCGCCATCACCGGCTCCTCCGGCTCTTTTTTTTCTGCCGACACGCAAACATTCTCTGATGGGAAAAACGCTTTCACCAGAGAATGGATATCATATTCAAAATCTGCTTTATTTAACTGTACTTGTATCATAGTCTTATATAAACGGATTGTATTGTTTTTCTGTGCTGATCTTGGTCGGTTCCCCATGTCCCGGATAGACAATCGTCAGATCCGGCAGCTTGAACAGCTTTTCCTTCACGGAACGCACAATCTGCGACATACTGCCACCCGGCAGGTCTGTCCGTCCGACGGATTCGCAGAACAGTGTGTCTCCCGAAAATACGACTTCCTCCTGCGGGAAATAATAGCACGCGCCTCCGGTCGTATGTCCGGGTGTATGGATCACACGGATCTCCATGCCTGCAAGCTGCAGCACATCCCCGTCACGCACCAGTTTGTCAGCCTTTGCGGTCGCTTTTGTACCGATCATCGCCCCACAGTTAAGCTCCGGACGCTGTAACATATCCGCGTCATCTTCATGGATATAGACCGGAATGTTGTATTTGCCCGCGAGTGCATCCACACCCATGATATGGTCAAAATGTGCATGTGTGAGCAGGATCGCTACCGGCTTATAGCCGCCTGCCGTGAGTTTCTCCGACAGCTTCGCCGCCTCATCCCCGGGATCAATGATGAGACATTCCTTTGTATGCTCATTGATTGCAAAATAGCAGTTTGTACCTACCATACCTACTACATAGTGTTCGATTTTCATCAGCCTGTTGTCCTCTCTATGTCGATGACGCTCTCCACCTGACGGAGCTTTTCAATGAGTCCGTTCACCTGCTCCTTGCCCTTTGTCTCGAATGAAATGGAGATCGTCGCCACGCCCTGCTTGCTCGTCTTGGAATGGATCGAATTGATATCAATGCCGCGCTCGGTAAAGGTGCGGGTCAGATCCACGAGCAGACCGGTACGGTTGTTTCCGTAAATATTGATTTCTGCCAGATAGGTGCCTTCCTCACTGCTACCGCCGCTGCTCCACTCTGCCTCGATTAAACGCGCCTTTTCCATCTCGGACAGATTGATCATGTTTACGCAGTCTGTACGATGGATCGATACGCCGCGTCCGCGTGTGACAAAGCCTACGATCTCGTCACCCGGAACCGGGCTGCAGCACTTTGACAGATGCACGGCGATATCGTAAAGCCCCTTGACAACGATGCCGCTCTTGGAACGGTGCTCACTCGGCTGGCGTTCGATATTCGTATTTTCGATCTGCTTTAACACATCCTCGTCCGTCACAACGAGCGGATGATCCTTACGGTATTCCTCCTGCATGCGGTTCGCGACCTGACTCTCCTTGAGCGCGCCGTGTCCGATCGTCGCCAGACAGTTATCCCACTGCGGGAAACCGTATTTGCGCAGGATCTTCGCCTGATATTCCGGTTTGTTGATGTCTCCCCAGTTGATGCCCTTGGTCTTGCAGTATTTTTCTAACAGTTCCTTGCCCTTTAAAATATTTTCTTCTTTAAATTCGCTGCGGAACCACTGATTGATCTTGTTTTTCGCCTGTGTACTCTTGACAATATTGAGCCAGTCACGGCTCGGTCCCTTGGAATTCTGTGAGGTAATGATCTCGATACGGTCACCGTTCTGGATCTTGTAGTCGATCGTGACGAGTTTGCCGTTGACCTTGGCTCCGATCATTTTATTGCCGACCGCAGAATGCACGCTGTACGCAAAATCGATCGGTGTCGAGCCGTTCGGCAGGTTTTTCACATCACCGGAGGGTGTGAAACAGAATACCGTGTCGGAAAACAGGTCGAGATCGCTCTTTAACAGGCTCATGAACTCCTTATTGTCGGACATGTCCCTCTGCCACTCCAGAATCTGGCGCAGCCAGCTCAGCTTCTCCTCCTCGCCTCCGACCGCATTGCCGTTGGCGGCTTCCTTATATTTCCAGTGCGCCGCGATACCGTACTCAGCGGTGCGGTGCATCTCATAGGTACGGATCTGGATCTCGAACGGGCGTCCGTCCGGCCCGATCAGCGTCGTGTGCAGCGACTGGTACATATTCGGTTTCGGCATCGCAATATAATCCTTGAAACGTCCGGGAATCGGCTTATACATCTCATGGATCACACCGAGTGCCGCATAACAGTCCTTGACATCATTGACGAGAATACGGATCGCAAACAGATCGTAGATCTGGTCGATCGTCTTACCCTGATTGACCATTTTTTTATAAATGCTGAAAAAGTGCTTGCTTCTGCCATCGATCGTCGCCTCGATACCGGCTTCTTTGATATGGTGCGTCACTTCCTCGACCAGCTTTTTCACATACTCGTCTCTGGCGCCCTTGCGCATGGCTACCTTTTCGACGAGGTCATAATAAGCCTCCGGCTCGAGATATTTTAATGACAGGTCATCCAGCTCCGTCTTGATCTTGGAAATACCGAGCCGCTGCGCGATCGGTGCATAGATGTCCATCGTCTCACGCGCTTTTTCCTTCTGCTTTTCGGGCGTCATATAGCGCAGGGTACGCATATTGTGCAGACGGTCTGCCAGCTTGATCAGGATGACACGGATATCCTTCGCCATCGCAAGGAACATCTTGCGCAGATTCTCCGCCTGAATCTCTACCTTATCCGCATCGTAAGAGAGCTGGCCAAGCTTTGTGACACCGTCGACGAGCAATGCGACCTCCTCGTTGAACTCCTGCGCGATCTCCTCGTCCGTCATGACCGTGTCCTCAACCACATCGTGCAAAAGACCCGCTACGATCGTCTCCTTATCCAGCTCCAGCTCCGCCAGAATAATCGCTACACAGAGCGGATGTATAATATAAGCCTCGCCGGATTTGCGCACCTGTCCCTTGTGGGCATCATTTGCGATCCGGAAGGCTTTCTCTATCATGGATATATCATCGGAAGGGTGGTATTTGCGCACGCAGTTAATCAGCTCCTCGTACAAGATCTCGGGGCTGACAAAATCATCCATCTTGCGAATATGCTCGGAAGTGGACATCACCTTTTGTTCTAATTGTTCAATCTGTTCCGTTGTAACATCTGCCATACGATCACCCTTAACTTTTAATATCTTCTGTCTTTATCTTTTTATTTATGAAATATTTATAAAAAATTTTACTAAAAAAATGAAAAAAATGCAATCCCACAGTTCAACGTATTATACAAGAAAATGCGGCTTTTTTTATGCAATATGTGTAAAATGGGAGCCATTACACGCTTATACTGTGTAACGGCTCCCTCTTATGTGCATATTACAGTGTTTTGATACGCTCCAAGGCGGCTACGGTATTCTCGTAGCTGCCGAATGCGGTCAGGCGGAAATATCCCTCACCGCTCGGTCCGAAGCCGGAGCCCGGTGTACCGACGACATTCGCCTTTTCTAACAGGTAGTCAAAGAACTCCCATGAGGTCATTGCCTCCGGTGTCTTTAACCAGATGTACGGTGCATTCACGCCGCCGTATACCTCAAAGCCTGCCTCCTGCAAGCCGGATTTGATCGTGGCTGCATTCCGCATGTAATAGGCGATCTGCTCCTTGAGCTGTGCCTTTCCCTCATCGGAGTAGACTGCCTCTCCGGCTCTCTGGATGATGTACGGTGCACCGTTGAATTTTGTGCCGTGCCGTCTCGCCCACATGCCGTGCAGCGATACCTCACCGCATTTCAGCTCCTTCGGGACTACGGTATAGCCCAGACGCACGCCGGTAAATCCGGCGTTCTTGGAAAAGCTCTTTAACTCAATCGCACAGGTCTTTGCGCCCTCGCACTCATAGATCGAGTGTGCCACATCCGCCTCTGAAATATAAGCCTCGTAAGCGCCATCATAGATAATGACTGCCCCTGCTTTATTTGCATAATCTACCCACTCCTGAAGCTGCGCTTTCGTGATCGTCGTTCCGGTCGGGTTGTTCGGCAAACACAGATAGATCATATCCGGTGTCTCCTTCGGGAACTCCGGTACGAATCCGTTTTCTCTCGTGCAGGGCATATAGATCACATTGCTCCACATGCCGGTCTGTGCGTCATACGTGCCGGTTCTGCCCGCCATGACATTAGAATCCACATATACCGGATAGACCGGATCACAGACCGCGATACGGTTGTCCACGGAAAAAATCTCCTGAATGTTTCCGGAATCGCTCTTGGCTCCGTCCGATACAAAGATCTCATCGGGTGAAATGTCACAGCCGCGCGCCTTGTAATCGTTGTCAGCGATGGCTTTCCGCAAAAATTCATAACCGAGATCCGGTGCATAGCCACGGAAGGTCTCTGCATTTCCCATCTCGTCTACTGCCCGGTGCATTGCCTCGATGATCGCCGGTGCGATCGGCTGTGTCACATCGCCGATTCCCAGACGGATGATCTGCTTGTCCGGATTTGCCTCACTGAATGCCGCTACCTTTTTCGCGATGGTGCTGAACAGATAGCTGCCCGGTAATTTCTGATAATTGTCATTGATCTGAAACATCTTTTTCACTCCTTTGTTTTACTGTACTGCTAAAAACTGCGATAAATCTATTTCCCCTTCATACACGACCGTCGCCGGTCCTGTCATGTATACCAGATTGCTCTCACGATCCCAGAGAATGCGGAGCGTGCCGCCGAGCAGCTCGACCTCGATCTCCGTATCCGCCGGTACATGACCGCACAATACGGCTGCGACAACCGTCGCACAGGTACCTGTTCCACACGCAAGCGTCTCTCCACTGCCGCGCTCCCACACGCGCATCCGCAGATGTGTCTCGTCAAGCACATTCACAAACTCTGTGTTCACCCGTTTCGGAAATGCCGCATGATGCTCAAAGCCGGGACCAATCTTTTCCAGATCCAGCGTCCTCACATCCTCGTCCATGAAGGCTACACAGTGCGGATTGCCCATTGATACACAGGTGACCGCATAGGTCTGGTCACCGACTGTAAGCGGCTCGCTGACGATGGGGCTTGCCGGAAAGACTGCCGGGATCTCAGTCGCCTCTAAGATCGGCGCGCCCATATTGACACGCACCTGCTGCACCTTGCCGTCTGCGACGGTCAGCTCCAGCGTCTTGATGCCTGCCAGCGTCTCGATACGCACCGTCGTCTGATCAGTCAGACCGTAATCGTACACATATTTTCCGACACAGCGGATGCCGTTTCCGCACATCTCGCCGCGCGAACCGTCCGCATTGTACATCGCCATCTCAAAATCCGCCACCTTTGACGGGCGGATCAGGATGAGTCCATCTGAACCAATCCCGAAATGGCGGTCGCTGACAAACCTTGCGACCTCCTCCGGATGTTCCACGGTCTCTGTCAGGCAATTCACATACACATAATCATTGCCGCATCCATGCATTTTTGTAAATTTCATATTTTTTCCTTTCTGACCCCAAACAGTCACTAACGCTCACTCATCAGGCTCATGATCATACCGGCTGTCTCGACGACTCCCGTCCCGTTGTCCATGCTCGCCTTTTGCAAATAGCGGTGCGCCTCCGGCTCTGTCAGCCCGTTTCGTTCCATGAGCAGCATTTTTGCACGCTCAATCGTCCGCTGTTCCTCCTGCGAACGCACACGCGGCTTGGCACGCATCTTTTTGCGCCAGCGTGAATACGCATAGCTCATGACTTCCATCGTAGACAACAATTCATTCACATGCAACGGTGTCGGTAAACTGAAAATATCAGGGATGGTACGTGCCTCTACATAATCCTTTGGTCCGATCATCAGAAACTGAAAATTTCTGCCTGCATTGTCATAGATATCGATCGCCATGCCATCAACCAGCTTATAGTTGCTGACAATGATCCCGCTGTCACACTCACTCGCCGCCTGCAGTGCCTGCGCGACAGTAGATACCGATGCATCCACTGTATAGCCCGCTTTGCGCAGCACATTTTTCAAGCTCTTTGCTGTTTCAGGTTTTGGAAATACTAAAATAATATTCATTCGTGTGAGTCTCTCCGCGTTAGAATTTGTATAAGTATTCCTCAAGTTCCCAATCTGTCACCTGTGTACGGTAAGTCACCCACTCCTGCTTTTTGATCTTCAACAGCTTGTTGCAGATATGGTCGCCGAGTACGTTACGGACAAACTCATCTGCCTCGAACCAGTCGATCGCTTCTTTTAACGATTCCGGCATCCGCGCGATGTTCAGTGTCTCCTTTTCCGCATCGCTCATCGCAAACACGTTCATCTGTACTTCTGCCGGGGGCTTGATCTGATTTTTGATGCCGTCAAGACCGGCTGCCAGACAAAGTGCCAGTGCCAGATACGGATTCATGGACGGATCGGGGCTCCGCAGCTCGATACGTTTATTGGAATCCTTGACCATCGGAATACGGATTAACGGTGTGCGGTTCGTAAATGACCATGCAACGTCTGTCGGTGCCTCATAGCCGGGCACGAGTCTCTTATAGGAATTCACGAGCGGATTCATGATCAGCGTCATCGCCTGCACATGCTTCATAATACCGCCGATAAAATAATATGCTTCTTTGCTCAGTCCATACCTGCCCTCGGGATCGTAGAAAATATTTTCCCCGCCGCGGGTCAGCGACATGTTCAGATGTACACCGCTACCTGCCACATCCGCCTTGGGCTTGGGCATAAAGCTCGCAAACAGTCCGTGACGCTTCGCAACGGTCTTGACCGCCAGCTTGAACGTCATAAAATCGTCTGCGATCGCCAGTGCCTCCTTGTATTTAAAGTCTACCTCGTGCTGTCCGGCTGCCACCTCGTGATGGGATGCCTCGATCTCACAGCCCATATCCTCCATCGTGAGAACGATGTCACGCCTTGCATTCTCACCGGAATCATTCGGTCCCAGGTCAAAATAGCCTGCGCGCTCTCTCGTCTCCAGCGTCGGATTGCCCTCCTCATCGGTATTTAACAGGAAAAATTCGCATTCCGGACCAACCTGAAACTCATAGCCCATCTCCTTTGCCTCTGCAATCACACGCTTCAACACGCCGCGCGGGTCTCCCTTGTAGGGCTTCTCATTCGCGCCGTACACATCACAGATAATACGCGCCACCTTGCCCTGCTGCGGTCTCCACGGGAAAATGGCGAACGTGTCCGGATCCGGATACAGATACATGTCGGATTCCTCCACACGCGCAAATCCCTCAATCGATGACCCGTCAAACACATACTGGTTGTTCAGTGCACGCTCCAGCTGGGTTTTTGTGATCGCAACATTTTTGAGTGTGCCGAACAGATCCGTAAACTGCAAACGGATAAACTCGACATCTTCTTCGTCTACCATCTGTAAAATATCCTGTTTTGTGTAATGTGACATTTGTATGCTCTCCTTTTATATATAATGAAATTTTTAGATATATGCACAAACTTTTTCAAATTCCAGCGGTCCGCCGAACAGATCAAGCGCACTGCCGATCGTGACATTGACCCGGTCATTGCCGAGCGTCCGCAGCTCGTCGAGATCCGCAAAGCTGCCGACACCGCCCGCATAGGTGACGGGGATACCGTCCCAGCCTCCGAGCATCGTCACCAGCTCACGCTCGATGCCGCGCGACTTGCCCTCGACATCGACGGCATGGATCAGAAACTCATCCGCATAATCCGCCAGCCGGTCAAACAGCTCCGTACAGACACGCTCATCGGTCAGATGCTGCCAGCGGTCTGTCGCCACATCATACGCGCCGTCCGGCTGCCTTTTGCAGCTCAGATCCAGCACAATATGCTCCTTTCCGACTGCCTGCACCAGCCGCTCCAGCCGGTCAAAGCGGATTTTCCCATCCTTAAATACATAGGAGGTCACGATCACATGGCTGGCTCCCGCCGCGATGAAATCCGCCGCATTGTCCGCCGTGATGCCGCCTCCGATCTGCAGACCACCCGGATATGCCGCCAGTGCCGCGAGCGCCTGTGCCTTCGTTGCCTCATAATAGCCGGAATCCACGGCATTGAGCAGGATCACATGCCCGCCCCGCAAGCCCTTTGTGCGGTACAGCGCGGCGTAATCCGCCGCGGAGCGCTCACTCACAAAGTTTTCTGACGCCGTATCGCCCGCGTCGCGCAGGCTGCTGCCGACGATCTGCTTGACTTTTCCGTTATGAATGTCTATACAGGGTCGAAACTCCATTTTTTACCACCTTAACTGATTCTGCATTTTTACTTTTTTGAGTGTAGCACAATTTCACGAAAAACAAAATATTTAACTTTCATTTTTTTTACATTATTAAGTTTGTGCGTTCCATTGACATTATTTTTTATTTTTTGTATCATAGATACATTAACGATACATTCATCCGGCATCCGTAAAACACCCCAGGATTCCGGCATCATGAAAAAATCGGATTCAAAGAATTCAGCAATTCAGCAATTCAGATTAAGAAAGCGAGGATAAAAACAAATGGCTACGATTATTGGTGAAGGCATTACATTTGATGATGTTCTGTTAGTTCCGCAGTATTCCGAAGTGACCCCCGATATGATCACTTTGACCACAAAACTGACAAACAAGGTTACGTTGCACATTCCTATGATGAGTGCTGCGATGGATACGGTTACGGAGCATCGCATGGCGATCGCTATGGCGCGTCAGGGCGGTATCGGTATCATCCATAAAAATATGTCCATTCAGGCACAGGCAGAGGAGGTAGACAAGGTAAAACGTTCTGAAAACGGAGTCATCACCGATCCATTTTCTTTATCTGAGGAGCATACCTTACAGGATGCAGACGATCTCATGGCAAAGTTCCGCATCTCCGGTGTTCCGATCACCAGAGACGGCAAGCTCGTCGGCATCATCACAAACCGCGATCTAAAGTTTGAGACCGATTTTTCCAAGAAGATCAAGGAAAGCATGACCTCTGAGAATCTGATTACTGCCCGTGAAGGCATCACTCTCGAAGAAGCCAAGAAAATCCTCGCGAAGGCTAGAAAAGAGAAGCTGCCGATCGTAGATGCAGACAACAATCTCAAAGGTCTGATCACAATCAAGGACATTGAAAAGCAGATCAAGTACCCGCTGAGCGCCAAGGACGCACAGGGACGTCTGCTCTGCGGTGCCGGTGTCGGCATCACCGCAAATATGATGGACCGTGTCGCTGCACTCGTCGCCGCACACGTAGATGTGATCGTTGTCGATTCCGCACACGGACATTCCAAAAATATTCTTGAGGCAGTCAAAAAGATCAAAGCGACTTATCCCGATCTACAGGTAATTGCAGGAAACATCGCCACCGGCGAGGCAACCCGCGCGCTGATCGAGGCAGGTGCTGATGCGGTCAAGGTCGGTATCGGACCCGGTTCGATCTGTACGACACGTGTCGTTGCAGGTATCGGTGTACCGCAGATCTCCGCGATCATGGACTGCTACGAGGTCGCTAAGGAGTACAATATCCCCGTTATCGCAGACGGCGGTATCAAATATTCCGGTGATATGACAAAGGCTCTGGCAGCCGGTGCTAACGTATGTATGATGGGTAGTCTGTTTGCAGGCTGTGATGAGGCACCCGGTACGTTTGAGCTGTATCAGGGCAGAAAATACAAGGTATACCGCGGCATGGGAAGTATCGCAGCGATGGAGAACGGATCAAAAGACCGCTATTTCCAGGAAAATGCGAGAAAGCTCGTTCCGGAAGGTGTCGAGGGTCGTGTCGCTTACAAGGGCTCCCTCGAAGATACGGTTTTCCAGATGATCGGCGGTATCCGCTCCGGTATGGGTTACTGTGGCTGCCCGACGATCGAGGCACTGCACCAGAACGGCAAGTTTGTGAAGATCTCTGCCGCATCCCTGCGTGAGAGCCATCCGCATGATATCCATATCACAAAGGAAGCGCCCAACTACGCAAGTGAAGGCAACTAAAAATGCACCCTATACGCAATATAAAAGGAAAGCTGAACATGCATCAGCTTTCCTTTTTTGATTCTCTATTCTGATCTCTTTATCGTTTCTACATCAGGTCAATGGCCTCTCTCACATTGCTCACGCCGACCAGCCGGATATTTCCTTTCTGCTGTAAGCCGTCCAGACAGACCTTCGGCAGAATACAGGTCGTAAACCCAAGCTTTTCCGCCTCCGCGACACGCTGTGCGGGCATACTGACCGCGCGGACCTCCCCGCTCAGTCCCACCTCTCCGAAACAGATGGTTTTCTCGTCGATCGGGCGGTTTTTAAAGCTGGAGATCAGTGCCAGCACAATCCCCAGATCGATCGCCGGTTCGTTCATGCGGATGCCGCCTGCGATATTCACATAAGCATCGCACTCCGACATTTTCAGGTTCAGCCGCTTTTCAAGCACCGCCATGAGCAGGTTCACACGGTTAAAATCCGTACCTGCCGCCGTACGCCTCGGAATACCGAAATTGGAATGACAGACCAGTGCCTGTATCTCGATCAGGATCGGACGGCTGCCCTCCATCGAACACGCGACAACAGAACCGGATGCATGCTCCGGCTTGCCACTCAGCATATACTCGGACGGATTCTCGACCTCGCGCAGTCCGTCACCACACATCTCAAACACACCGATCTCGTTCGTTGATCCAAAACGGTTTTTCACGCCGCGCAGAATCCGGTACGACGCATAGCGGTCGCCCTCAAAATACAGCACGGTATCTACCATATGTTCTAGCACGCGCGGCCCTGCAACGACACCTTCCTTTGTCACATGACCGACGATAAACACCGTCACACCGCTGCCCTTTGCGATCTGCATGAGCGTCGCGGTAGACTCCCGCACCTGTGACACCGAGCCGGGCGCCGAACTGATCTCCTCGCGGTACATCGTCTGGATCGAATCGATCACTACGACCTGCGGCTTTTCCCGCTCGATCGTCTGCCGGATGTCGTCCAGATTCGTCTCACAAAACAGTTTGAGGTCATCCGAAAACTCACCGATCCGCTGCGCGCGGATCTTGATCTGCTGCAGCGACTCCTCGCCGGAAATATACAACACACGGATCTTCTGATCCGCCAGATTTTTACATACCTGCAACAGCAGCGTCGATTTTCCGATACCCGGATCGCCGCCTACCAGCACCATCGAGCCAGGCACAATCCCTCCGCCCAGCACGCGGTCGAGCTCCGGCATGCCACTCGAACACCGCTGTTCCTCGTGCAGCTCGATCGCACTGATCGGCTGCGGAGCACTCTGTGTGTGTGCCGCCTTTGCCCCTGTTTTTGCCTGCGTCCGCTTGTCTACAAACTCCTCCACAAAGCTGTTCCACTCATGGCAGCCCGGACACTGTCCCATCCATTTTGAGGACTCATAGCCGCAGGACTGGCAAAAATATACCGTCGTCTTTCCTTTTGCCATTGAATGATACTGCCTTATGCTTTCTGAATCTCTACAGATACGGGATCTGCGCCCAGCTCTACGCTGATCGTCAGCTTGCCGCCGAGATTCGTTGTCATCGTGCCTGCATCTGCGCCGCCGATCTTCACATCATAGGATGTCTCCTCGTCCAGACCGATTGTGATCTCGGCATCCTCCGGTCCCTCTACGGAAAAAGAGAGGCTGCCGTCTGTGGCTTTCATACCGGTTACAGCAGTTCCGGGAACTGATTCATAGGCAAACACACCGTTTTTCTCCAGTTTTGTGATCTCCTTGAACGTCTTTACCTTGTACACATCACCGGAATGCGCAAAATTGTCGAGCTTTGCCTTTGCTCCCAGTGTATAGTCGCCAAAGCTGAGGCTGCCGTCTGCCTCAGAACGGATCAATTCGCTTACTGTACTCATTGTTTTTATTTTCCTCCTAAGTATTCCCATGCGCTGTCAGCCATGGGGGTTATTTTTCTGTCACTTTATTATAAAGGAATCACGTGTATTTTTCTAGCTGTTTTTTATTTCAAACACTAACTCTTTTTTCTTGCAGCCGACACGCACCGTATCGCCCTTTTTGATCTTGCCTGCAAGGATCTCCTCCGCCAGTTGATCCTCGATCTTCGACTGGATCATGCGGCGCAATGGACGCGCACCGTACTTCGGATCGTAGGCTTTTTCGACAATATACGACTTCGCCGGCTCTGTGATGACCAGATGAATGTCCATCTGATTTTTACAGCGGTCAACAAGCGTCTTTGACAGGATCGTGACGATCTGCTTCATATCGTCCTTGTTCAGCATCCTAAACACGATCGTCTCGTCAATACGGTTTAAAAACTCCGGCTTGAAAATGCGCGATACGTCCTCCATCACGAGTGATTTCATGCGCTCATAATCCTGCTTTTCGTCATTTGACGATGCAAAACCGAGCTTTTTCGGTGTCACGATCGACTGTGCCCCGGCATTACTCGTCATAATAATAATCGTATTCTTAAAATCGATCCGGCGTCCCTGCGAATCCGTGATGCGTCCGTCATCGAGCACCTGCAATAAAATATTGAACACATCCGGGTGTGCTTTCTCGATCTCGTCAAACAGGATCACCGAGTACGGATTGCGCCGCACCTTTTCGCTCAACTGACCGCCCTCGTCAAACCCGACATATCCGGGCGGTGAGCCGATCATTTTTGATACGCTGTGCTTTTCCATATATTCGGACATATCCACGCGGATCATTGCCTGCTCATCCCCAAAGATCGCCTCGGCAAGCGCCTTGGAAATCTCTGTCTTGCCGACACCGGTCGGTCCTAAAAACAGGAAAGAGCCAATCGGACGGTTCGGGTCTTTCAAACCGACACGACCGCGCCGTACCGCGCGCGCTACCGCACTGACCGCATCCTCCTGTCCGACAACGCGCTTGTGCAGTGTTTTTTCTAACCGGCGCAGACGGTCTGCCTCTCCCTCCGTCAGACGGCGGATCGGTATCTTTGTCCACTTGGAAACGACCTCTGCGATCTGGTTCTCGTCCACGACGAGTTTTTTACGGTTTTTGCTGCGCTCCATGCGCTTTCTCTCTTTTTCGCAAAGCGCCTCTGCCTTTGCACGCTCATCCATATACTGCGCAGCCAGCTCCATATCTCCGGCAGCGATCGCATCCACAAATGCGCGCTCCATCTCCTTGCTCTTTTGCTGGTATTCGATCAGCTCCTGCGGGGTTCTGCATACGGACAGGCGCAGCCGTGCGGCCGCCTCATCAATCAGATCGATCGCTTTATCGGGCAGATAACGGTCATTGATATAGCGCTGTGACAGCCGTACCGCCGCCTCCACACCATCGTCCGTGATCTGTACCTGATGATGCTCCTCATAGCGGCTCTTTAAGCCCTGTAAGATCTCGATCGCCTGCTCAGTCGTCGGTTCATCCACCGTCACCGGCTGGAATCTGCGTTCTAAGGCGGCGTCCTTTTCGATGTATTTGCGGTATTCCTCGATCGTCGTCGCACCGATCAGCTGCAGCTCGCCACGTGCCAGCGAGGGCTTTAAAATATTGGACGCATCAATCGCGCCCTCCGCGCCGCCCGCGCCGATGATCGTGTGCAGCTCGTCGATAAACAGGATGATATTGCCTGCCTGCTGTACCTCGGCGATCACACGCTTAATGCGCTCCTCAAACTCGCCGCGGTATTTCGAGCCTGCCACCATTCCGGACAGATCCAGCGTCAGCAGGCGCTTGCCTGCGACGGTATCCGGCACGATGCCGCTCACGATGCGCTGTGCCAGCCCTTCCACGATCGCGGTCTTGCCGACACCCGGCTCACCGATCAGACACGGATTGTTTTTCCCTCTGCGGCTTAAAATCTGTATCACACGCTCGATCTCATCCGTTCTGCCGATCACCGGATCGAGTGCCCCGTTCCGCGCCAGTTCGGTCAGATCCCGCGAATAGCTGTCAAGTGTTGCCGTCGTGTTCTTCGCTTTTTTTCCGGATCTGGCGTTTTGCAGCTCCTCCCGGTACTGGGATGCATCCTCGCCCATTGCGACTAAAATATCGACATACAGCTTCTGCCCGCTCACACCGAGTGTGTTGAGCAGTCTGGATGCAGCGCAGTCAATCTCCTTGATGATCGCCAGCAGCAGATGCTCGGTTCCGACCTGCTCACTGTGGAAATGCTCCGCCTCCGTCTGTGCGCGCTCCAATACCTTCTGCGTCTTTGGTGAATATCCGTCACGATCCATGATCAGGACATCCGAAGAAGGCGCAATCAGATCTTCAATCAACTGCACCAGTTTTTCTTCCTCCACACCATTGCTCATAAGCACACATGCTGCCACGCCGCTGCCCTCACGCAGCAGACCCAGCAGCAGATGCTCGGTTCCGATATAATTATGGTGCAGACTCCGTGACATTCTGCCTGCCAAAGTCAGTGCTTTCTTCGCCTTGGCTGTATAGGGTCTGTTCATAGTTGTACTAATTACCTCTCTCTTCTACAATATTGTCATATGATCCCCAAACTACAGGTCATTCAGATCCAGAATCTCCAGATCATCGTTATCCGGTGCCGCATGGGGTGTCCGGTAGGACTTGACCGGCTTTTCCGCCTTTACGGTTTTCTCTGTTTTCAGGGGTCTTTCTGTTTTCGCAGGTTTTTCCGGCTTTGCCGCCATCGACTGCGGCATCTTGAGATCCGGAATCATATCCGTCTGTGCCTCCGTCGTGGCAGAGCGCTTGTGCACCTTTTTTGACTCCTGCTTTTTCTCATGTCTGACCGGCCTATCGTCGTCCTCATCATCGAGATCCGTGAGTCCCAGCTTTGCATCCTGTTTGAAATCGCGCAGCTTGAGCGCCAGATTCAGTATCGCAATGCAGGCAACTAACAGCAGCACCGCAAGGATAATCACCATCCGCATGTATTTGGATTTCTGCGACTGGTTCTGCTCATACAGCTTGTTATATTTATCCAGAGATACATACTCTCCCTCCGGCATCATGCTCGAAGGCATATAGGACTCACCCTCATAGATCAGATAACCGTTATCATCAAATGTGACATCCGACTTTGACTTTTTTTTCTTACCCGTTGCCTGATCCGTATTCCCAGTATCCGTGGAATCATTTGTGACCTCGCCCTCTACGACATTGGTTGTGTCTGATTCCGAACCTGTATCCGGCTCGGATGCCGGAGCCGTTGAGCCGGTATCGGAGGCACTTCCGCAGATGACCGTGATCGTGTAGGTAGTCGTCGTTCCGTTTTCTGCGGACACAACGACTTTTACCGTATTCGTGCCCGGTGTCAGCGTCTTGGCTCCTGTCACGGAAGCGATGACTGCCTTGCTGTCATTCGGTCTGGCTGCGACAGAGATCGCCGTCACATTGGCATCCACCGTCGCACTGTACTCGTGTGTGCCTGCCGAAAATGCAGGGCTGATACTGCCCGGCGAGATACCTAAATGCGCAAGGCTGCTGTCCGAAGATTTCGCGGTACTTGTGCCGGAGCTGCCCGTTGAGGAACTGCTGCCGGATCCTGAACTGCTGCCCGTGGAAGAACCATTCCCGCTGCCGGAGCTGTTTGTTCCGTTGGAATTTCCGGTAGAATCTCCGTTGTCTGTACCGCTATTCGTATCCATACCCGCATCCGGTCCTGCGACCGTCTCCTGCTCACCGTCCGCAAACTCATCATCCACGACACCCGTATCACCGGTCTGCGTCGCGTAGCTTGTGACGGGTACCGCGAGGCTCATGCCGAGCGCAAGCGCTGCCGCCAGTGCGAGCATCCGCTTTTTTCCTATGATAGTTTTGACTTTATTTTTCATAAGTAATCCTCTTTTTCTGTTATCTGCCTGTCGTCTGTCATTGGGCAAAGAAAAGGAAGGTTTGGTTGCTTTTCCAAACTTTTCTTTACTTATGTATATTGTAATTTTTCTCCCTGTGGCTGTCAACCTCTTACCATTTTTTTCACATTCTGCCGCCAGCTCATCCATTCGATGACAAACAGATACAGCAGACCGAGCAGCGCCCAGATCACCGCGATCGCAGGGTCCTGCTCCCCGAACAGATCCCGATGTATCAGGCGCGCCGCCATCGCAAGCGTGCTGCACGATAAAATCATTGCGATTAACAGGTACGATAAAAACTGTCTCATCATCCGATCCTCCTCTCGTTCTCACACCACTCCCACGGGCTGATACTGCGGTCGTCGATGTAGATATCCGCATATATTTTGCGCGAATCACTGCCATAACGCCGGGTGATCTCCGGAAGATTCTCATTCACCGCATCGAACTCCAGTCCCCATGCCCTGCAAAAGCAAAGCGCTTCCTCCAATGCCTGTCCCTGCCTGCATGTCCATAAAATGATCCGGTCTCCGGCTCTTTGCAGCTCCTTTAATGTGCGGATCAGCCGTCCGTTTGCCTCACCGATCTTCGGATAACAATCCGTGCAAAGCGTTCCGTCAAAATCTACTGCTATAATACGTCCACTCATGCGCTCACTCCTCCCTCTCATTCGTTCACAGCTCTTAACCTGACTCTATTTTAACGGATTGCCAGTCCGATAAAACGGACTGAACTATGAATGAGCGCAAAAAAAGACGGATCTGACAAAACTTTCATAAAAGTTTTCCTGAAATCCGTCTTTTCACTATTATTTTATGTATGTTCCCGCGGTCACTGCCCCAGCATCTGCTCGATCCGGCGGAGCTGCTCCGCTACCCCGTCGTAATCGAAATTGTCTACGGCGGTTTTCATTGCAGCCTTAACTGACTGTAACAGATCCTTATTTTGCAGCCATGCGCTGAGCCGCTGGATCTCATCCATATCGAACTCATCGAGACTCGCCTGCAACTCCCTGCAGAACGTCTGCAATTCTTCGGGTGAGATACGCTCCTGCTCTGCCTGTGTCTCCTGCATACCCAGAGACTTGATCGTGTCTGCAATCGACCGGTTCTGCTGTGCAAAATTGTCCATAAACGCCGCGTGCTGTTCACGCACCACATAGATATTGCCTGCTCCGGATGCCTCCTCCAGCGCGCGTGCGAGATCCGACAATTCGTTTGCTCCGATCAGCTTGGAGGTACTCTTTACCGCATGGACAATGATCTGGTAATTTTCGAGATCGCTCTGTGCGTAATACTGCTCGAGCTTTTCCTTTTTCTCCTCATACTCGGACACATACAGCCGCAGGTTGTTCAGGTATTCCTCCTGATCGCCGCCTGCATAGCGCAGACCGTCGTCTGCCGCGATACCATCGATCGGCGGGATACATAATTCCTCCACATAATCGAAATCCTCGATCTCCGGAATCTTTAAATACTGCGGCGGCAGATACTGGCATAAAAGCTGTTCGAGCCTTTCGCCCTGAATCGGCTTCGCCAGATAATCGTCAAAACCGTGCTCGAGATAAAATTCACGCGCACCGCTGACCGCATTCGCCGTCAATGCGATCACCTTTGTATTTTTGTTCGGATAATCCTTCATCTCCCGCATCCGCTCAAGACATTGTACACCGTCCATATTCGGCATTTTATGGTCGAGGAAGATCATGTCATACTCTTTTTTCATGATCATATTCAGACATTCCATGCCGCTGTCCGCCGTATCAATCTGAATCCGCGTCTTTTTGAGCAGTCCCTTACACACTTCGAGATTCATGCGCGTATCATCCACAATGAGGATCTTCGCATCGGGAGCCTGAAAGCTCTCCTGATAGTGCGCCGTATCTTTGAGCGCCCGCTCATAGACCGCCTTGTAATCGCCGATCGGCGTATCGTCCACGATCTTTTGCTGCAAGCCAAAGAAAAATGCACTGCCCCTGCCATACTCGCTGTCTAACATCAGCCTGGAGTCCATCAGCTCAAGCAGCTGCTTGGACAGCGCAAGTCCGAGCCCTGTGCCCTCGATGCCACGGTTGTTCACCTCATCGACCCGCTGGAAGGTCGCAAACAGCTTTTCCTGATCCTCCTTTTTGATGCCGATACCGGTATCCACAACTGCGACATCCAGCCGTACATACGCCGGATCTAACAGCCTCGTGCAGCGGATCTTCACCGTGACAGAGCCCTCTCGCGTATATTTGACTGCATTCGTCAACAGATTTGTAACGATCTGGCGGATACGCACCTCATCACCGTACAGCTCACACGGGATCTGCTCGTCAATATCCAGCTTCAGCTCCAGACCTTTTTCCTTCGCCCGCGGCTGGATCATATTGATCAGATCATTCAGCAGAGAGCTGATCTGGTACGTCGTATCTATGATCTCCATTTTTCCGGACTCCACCTTGGAAAAATCGAGAATATCGTTGATCAGCGCCAGCAGGCTCTTGCTCGCATTTTTGATATTTCCCGCGTAGCGCAAAATCCGACGTTCCCGGCTCTCACGCAGAATCATCTCGTTCATGCCGATGATCGCATTGATCGGCGTGCGGATCTCATGCGACATATTTGCAAGGAAGCTGCTCTTTGCCTGATTGGCTGCCTCCGCCGACAGTTTTTCCTTCTGGCTCTCAAAATAGTGCTGCCGGATCTCTCGTCCGTGGCGCACGACCAGTATCGCAAACGCAGCCATAAACAGATACTCGATCGTATAACCGGCGCCAAACGACAGGAAGAACTCTAACGGCTGGTCATAATTCGTATAGCCACCCTCTACAAATCCGACTGCGCGCGGATACAAAAAGACGATCATACACACATAGCCGACAACGGACGTCAGCGTCGTCAGCCGCCAGTCCATGTAAACGCACGACAGCAGCGGGATCGCAAAATAAGTCAGATAAATACCGATATTCGGGCTCACCGAAGCAGCCGCCACCATCAGCTCCATATAAAACAACTGCAAATATTTTGCAACGGAGATACGACCGGTTCTAATCAGGATCTCTACGAAGATCCAGAATCCGATCAGATACACACCCCAGAAAATACAGGTCTCTGTTTCGATCCGGAAAATATGCAGCCGCGTAAGCAGGTACAGCAGCGGTCCAATCAGAAATGTCAGTCTGACCACTTTATGAATACCGATCGTCACCTGCATATCATGCTGGTGCATATATTCCTTTTCGTATTGGTCATCCATATTTCACCCTCCAAACTAGCTTTCTTTTAACTCCTCAATGATCTGTGACAACCGTTCACTGATCTTTTCATAATCAAAATCCTCTACCGCATGTGCCAGCAGTGCGCGCTCTTTACGCAGAGGATCACCAGTAGGATAATAATTGCAGAAAATGCGCAGCTGCTCAAAATCCACCTCGTATTCCTCCACACCGTGCAGAAATATCTCTGCCTGCTGCACATAGATGTCCCGCTGCTGCTCAACCTCCGTCGCATCCGGTGCCATGCTGTATATCTCCGGAAGTGCCAGCAGTGCGCGCAGGCTCTCACACAACTGCCTGTGCTCCTGCAATACTTCCTCCATGTTTCCATCTATATAGGAAGTGTCTGCATCTGCGGTAGCCATCTCCATTTTCTCGGCGCAATAAGCCATATGTACCGCCCCGATGACACGCGAGGTGCTCTTGAGTGCATGCACATGGATCTTGAGGTTCTTCCAATCCCGCTTGACATATGCCTCATGCATCTTTCCGTCATTTTCCTGCGCCTCGTTCAGATAGCCCTTGATGTTTTCGAGCACATCCTCCACCCTACCGGAGGAATACTGCAGGGCGTCCTCCAATGCCAGCTCGGTCAGTCCTGTCTCATCGATCTTTTCCTGTAACAGCTCCTGTCGCTCCTGCTCTGCCGCATCATCCGCCCCATCCGTCTCTGTCAGATGTACGAGCTCCGGCGGCAGGAACTGACGCAGCGTCTCCTCCAACAGCTGTGCCTGTACCGGCTTGGACAAAAAGCCGTCAAACCCTTCGTCCAGATACTGCTGCCGCATACCCGCAACCGCATTGGCGGTCAGTATGATCACCGGCGTGTGGTAATTGCAGCCTCTATCGTCGGCGCGCAGCTCGCGGAACGTCTCGACACCGTCCTTGTTCGGCATCAGGTGATCCATCAAAATGAGATCATAGCGCTGTTTTGCACACATTTCCAGACAGCAGATGCCGTCCTCCGCGGTATCGATCTGTATCTGTGTCTGCTTGAGCAGCGATTTGACAACCTTACGGTTCATCGGATTGTCGTCTACGACGAGCACATGGGCATCCGGCGCGGTAAAACTCTCCTTGTATTTCTGTTCCTGCGCATGACGCTTCTGGTACAGATCATTCAGATTGCCCATCGGCTCCTCACTGACGATCTTCTGTTCCAGTTCAAAACTGAACCGTGAACCTTTGCCGTAAATACTCTCCATCTCCAGCGTACTGCCCATCATTTCAAGCAACTGCTGTGTGATCGCAAGACCGAGTCCGGTTCCCTCGATATGATGTGCCTTGAGGTCTCTGCCGCGCTGGAACGAGGCGAACAGCACATCCCGGCTTTCCCGGATTCCGATACCGGTGTCCTTGACCGCCACCTCCAGAATCACATGACGGGAATCCTTCTTTTTCATCCGGACACGCAGCGTCACACTTCCTTTTTCTGTATATTTTACTGCATTTGTCAGAATATTCGTAATAATCTGACGAATCCGTACCTCATCACCGTACAGGCCATTCGGTATCTTTTCATCGATATCCAGCACCAGCTGTAGGTTTTTCTTCTGGATACGCGGCTGCACGACGAGCAGGATATCATAAAGCATGCTGTTGAGTTCGTATTTCTCGGGGACAACCTCCATCTTGCCGGATTCGATCTTGGATATATCCAGAATATCATTGACTAAGGACAGCAGCGTTGTACCCGCGCTCTGGATATTCTGTGCGTAGCCCCGGATCTCCTCGTCCTGCTCCTCCCGCAGAATCATTTCATTCATGCCGAGCACCGCATTGATCGGTGTGCGGATCTCGTGCGACATATTTGCCAGAAAGCTGCTCTTTGCCTCAGCCGCAGCCGTCGCGTCCTCACACTTCATCTCCACGAGCTGCAACAGGTCATCCAGCGACTTTTCATCCTCCTTCGCCACGCGCTCCGTAAACAGATCCTTGGTCTGCATAAACAGCATGAACCCGGCAGAGACAAGCATCAGTGTCAATATAAACAAAAACTCGATCCACCGGTAGGTATGCTCGATGATGCCCACGCCGCTAAGGATGAGTGTCAGAATACTCACAAACACATTCATTGCAGTGATAAATATATTGAGCTGAATATCTTTATAGATCGTGCATTCCACCATGACGAAAAACATACATGCCGGGAGCAGACGATCCGACCCGCTCACGATCGAATAACACATATACACATACATTCCACAGACGATCGTGATTGCGCCCTGTTTGAAATCCGAGCATTCCTCCGGTTCAACGACCGTGAGTATCCTCGTGACGACCACCAGTGCCACAAATATGATCAGATGTATGATGAAATATGCCGGTTTCATCGCATAGTTGATATACAGTGCATAGAGCACCGCCACGCACTCCAATACCAGCATATACCATGTCAGGCGCCGTTCTCTTTGAAAATTTCTCATGGCAGCTTCACTCCTCTCGGTACAACAAAACGAACGCTCGACGGACGCAGCTCCACCGTCCATTCTCCCGCCGCCGATACCATCTCACCGTCCAGATTGGCAATGATCGGCATACGGTCACTGCGTATCAGCGACATCCTGCTTGCCGTACCCACACGGGCATGACGCTGTATAAAATCACTGTTCTGCGCAATCAGATTGACGAGAATCTGGATAAATGCAAAATGTCCGCGCGACGGAACGAGCACGTAGCTGCCTCTGCCGTCTGCCGGTGAAAAGCCTTTCGGCATACACAGCGAGCCACCCAGCGCACAGCCGTTCGCCCAGCAGATCTCATCATAACAGCCGTTCATGTCTTTTCCGTCCATGCGGATGCGCAGCTCCATCTTCTTGAGCCGGAACAACGCCTGAAACGTATACATCGAATACGGAATCTGGATACCGACCGTGCGCACCGGATGCTGTCTGGCGATGTAGGACATGATGTCCGCATCCATGCCGCAGGAGAACGTATTGAGTGCCCTGCCGTGGTTCGTCAGGATCGAATCCAGCACCAGTGTCTCACCGCCGATCAGCTCTGCGATGTCATAAAAGCGTGTCCGGTCCTCCGGCGTAAAGCACTTGAGAAAATCATTGGTCATCCCGCACGGATAGAAAGCGAGCTCGACATTCGGATTCTCGCCGACGCCCTCCAACACATTCCGCAGTGTTCCGGAGCCGCCGCACGCATAGATGCGTAACTGCTCCTGCGGGAAAAAGTCGATGATCTTGCGCGTCAGCTCTGTCTCGTTGCCCGTATATCTGGAATTAAACAAAAAATACTCAAAGCCATTCATTTTTTCCAGCTGTTGTCTTAAATTGTTTGCGAACGTCATACTGCCCGCATACGGATTTACAATAAAAATATGTTTCATACGCCTACTCCAGCCTATTTCCAATTACTTCCATTATACCGACTACACGTCCGAAACACAATGAAAAATATAAAAGGAAACGCCGGCAACGGAAAAAAGGAACTGCCACTACAGCAGTTCCTTCAAAATCTGGTTTACCATACCGGGATTTGCTTTTCCCTTCATCGCTTTCATCGTCTGTCCGACTAAAAAGCCGATCGCTTTTTCTTTTCCATTGTGATAATCGTCTACAGACTGCGGATTATCCTTGATCACCTGCTCGATCGTTGCGCGCAGCGCGCCCTCATCGTTCACGGTCTTTAAGCCGTGTTCCTCAACATACTGCTTCGGATCTGTGTCATCCTCAAACATGTGCTCAAACACTTCCTTGGCAACCGTACTGTTGATCGTGCCAGCGTCAGCCAGCTCTACCAATGCAGCCAGATGCTCCGGTGAAAAGACAATATCCTCCGGCTCCATCTCGCGCTCCTTGAGCAGGCGCATCGTCTCTACCATGAGCCAGTTGGATACTTTTTTCGGCTTGCCGCAGATCGCCACGGTCTGTTCGAAAATATCTGCCAGATGCTTGGATGATGTGATGATCTCTGCGTCGTAGCGCGGGATCTCATACTCGCTCTCATAGCGCTCTAATTTCTCCGTGCGCAGCTCCGGCTGGCGGTTTTTCACCTCTGCGAGCCACTCGTCGGAAATATGGATCGGAACGAGGTCGGGCTCCGGGAAGTAACGGTAGTCCTGCGCATCCTCCTTGGAGCGCATCGCATGGGAGCTCTCCTTCGCATCATCCCAGCGGCGGGTCTCCTGCACGACCTTTTCACCGGATTCGATCAGGTCGATCTGTCTGTTTTTCTCACCCTCGATCGCACGTGCAATCGCGCGGAACGAGTTGAGGTTTTTCATCTCTGTACGTGTGCCGAACTCACTCGCACCGACTTCACGCACTGACAAATTGACATCGGCACGCATCGAGCCCTCGTTGAGCTTACAGTCGGACGCACCGAGATACTGGATAATCAGGCGAAGCTTCTCGAGATACGCGATCACTTCATCTGCGGAGCGCATATCCGGCTCCGATACGATCTCGATCAGCGGGACACCTGAACGGTTAAAATCTACGATGGATACGTCGTCCCAGTCGTCGTGGACGAGCTTTCCGGCATCCTCCTCCATATGGATCTCGTGAATGCCGACCGTCTTTTTTGTGCCGTCCGCAGTCTCAATCTCAATGCCTCCATTCCGGCAGATCGGCTCATAGAGCTGTGAAATCTGGTAATTCTGCGGGTTATCGGGGTAAAAATAGTTTTTGCGGTCAAATTTACAATTCTGGTTAATCGTACAGTTTGTCGCCAGCCCGACTGCCATCGCATATTCCACGACCTGCTTATTCAGCACCGGCAGCGAACCGGGCATACCGGTACAGACCGGACAGGTGTGGGTATTCGGTGCGCCGCCGAATGCGGTCGAACAGCCGCAGAAGATCTTCGTCTTTGTCGCCAGCTCCACATGTACCTCCAGACCGATGACGGTCTCATATTCTCTGCTCATGACGCACCTCCGTTCTGCTCCTGCGCCAGTTTACTGTGCGCATACTCCCTCGTCTGTTCAAATGCATATGCCGCACGGATGATCTTTTTCTCCTGGAAACAGTCTCCAATGAGCTGTAAACCAACCGGCAGTCCATTCCGGTCAAGCCCACACGGCAGACTGATGCCGGGCAGTCCTGCCAGATTGACAGAAATTGTATAAATATCACCGAGATACATCTGGATCGGATCAGACAGCGACTCGCCCAGCTTCGGTGCGGTCGTAGGTGCCGCAGGTCCTAAAATCACATCATATTTTGCAAATGCATCATCGAATGCCTGCTTGATCAGTGCTTTCACGCGCAGCGCTTTCAGATAATACGCATCATAATAGCCGGAGCTCAACACAAACGAGCCAAGCATGATACGCCGCTTGACCTCTGCGCCAAAGCCCTCGGAGCGGCTCTTTTTATACATCTGATGCAGTCCGTCGTACTCTTCGGTACGATAGCCGTATTTTACGCCGTCAAAACGCGCTAGATTGCTGCTCGCCTCGGCACAGGCGATCACGTAGTAGGCAGGGATCGCATATTTGACCAGTCCGAGGTCAAAATGCTCCACGACCGCGCCTTTCTCCTCCAATGCCTTTGCCGCATCCAGCACACGCGCACGCACAGCCTCGTCCAGTCCCTCGCCAAAATAGTCATTCGGAATACCGATGCGCATGCCCTTCACATCATCCACGAGTGCCTGTGTAAAATCGGTATCCTCCCGCTTCATCGATGTCGAATCCTTCGGATCGTGCGCAGCGATCGCCTCTAACACTGCCGCACAATCGGTCACATCCTTTGCGATCGGTCCGATCTGGTCGAGCGATGAACCGTAAGCGATCAGTCCGTAACGGGATACCGTTCCGTAGGTCGGCTTGATGCCTGTCACGCCACAGAAAGAACTCGGCTGACGGATCGATCCGCCGGTATCAGAGCCCAGCGCATAGGAACACTCCTCCGCCGCAACTGCCGCGCAGCTTCCGCCGGAAGATCCGCCGGGTACGTGTGCCGTATTCCACGGATTTCTCGTCACTCCGTATGCGGAAGTCTCCGTCGTGCTACCCATCGCAAATTCATCCATATTCGTTTTTCCGAGGATGACTGCACCGGCGCGCTCCAACTGCAGCACCGCCTCCGATGTATAAGTCGGTATAAAATTATATAAGATTTTAGAGCTGCATGTCGTTTTCAGCCCCTTTGTACACATGTTATCCTTGATTGCCACCGGTACGCCTGCGAGCGGTGATGTAAGCTCGCCGGAAGCGATTCGCTCCTGCACCTCTTTTGCCCGCTGCATCGCGCGGTCACCGTCCACTGTCACGAAGCTGTGCACCGCATCTTCACAGGCAGCGATGGCAGCCAGTGCCTCGCGGGTCGCGTCTACCGCTGTCACTTCTTTCTTTTGTATCCGTTTGCCCAGCTCAACGGCTGTCAGACTCATAAGAGACATGGTCTATCCCCTTCCTATTCTATATACTATACAATCGTCTTCGGTACTTCAAAGCCGCCGTCTCTGCTCAGCGGCGCATTGGCGAGTGCATCCTCGCTGCCGTCACCGTTTGTCACCACATCCTCCCGGAATACGTTATTGACCGGAAATACATGGGACATCGGTTCCACCTGTGAGGTATCCAGTTCATTCAGCTGATCGATATAATCTAACATATCGCCCATATCCTTTTTCGCGGCTTCCTTCTCCTCCTCGGAGAGCTCCAGCTTTGCGAGAATACCTACATATTCGATCGTCTCATCACTAATGATATTTGCCATATTTATCTCCTTTTTGGTTCCTGCGATCAGTCACGCACCTTAATATGCACCTCACGCAGCTGCTGCTCTGTGACCGTGTTCGGCGCTCCGCACATGAGATCCTGTGCATTGCCGTTCATCGGGAATGGAATGATCTCACGGATGTTCTCCTCATTACGCAGCAGCATAATCATTCGGTCGACACCCGGCGCCATGCCTGCGTGCGGCGGTGCACCATACTGGAATGCATTGTAAAGTGCCCCAAATTTTTCTTTTAATACGGTCTCGTCGTAGCCTGCGATCTCGAATGCCTTGACCATGATGTCGAGGTCATGGTTTCTGACTGCACCGGAGGATAACTCAATACCGTTGCAGACGATGTCATACTGGTAAGCGAGAATGTCGAGCGGGTTCTGCTCCTGCAATGCCTGTAAGCCTCCCTGCGGCATAGAGAACGGGTTGTGTGTAAATCCGATCTTCTTTGTCTCGGGATCTTTCTCGAACATCGGGAAATCGTTCACATAGCAGAAACGATATGCATTCTTCTCGATTAAATCAAGTTTTTCTCCGAGTTCCGTGCGGATCGCACCTGCATAAGCGGCTGCCTTTGCCTCGCGGTCTGCGATGAAAAAGATCGTATCGCCGACTTCGAGTGCGGCGAGCGTGCGCATCTCCTCTTTGCAGTCATCCGGAATAAATTTATCGATCGGTCCCTTGTAGCTGCCGTCCTCCTGCACCTCCAGATAGCCCAGACCGCCACAGCCTAAGCCCTGTGCGAATTTTAACAGCTTCTCGTGGAAGCCCTTGGACATCTCGGCATGTACCTTGATCGCACGGACGGTCTTGCCGTGGAACGGTTTAAAGCTGCACTTCTGGAAAAACTCACTCAGATCGATGATCCGCAGCGGGTTTCTCAGATCCGGCTTGTCGGAACCGAACTCTAACATTGCCTGCTTGTAGCTGATGATCGGATACGGTGCTTTTGTAACCTCATATCCCTCGGGAGCAAATTTTTCAAACGCAGCGGTCAGCACTTCCTCGCCGACACGGAATACATCCTCCTGCGTTGCAAAGCTCATCTCGAAATCCAGCTGATAGAACTCTCCGGGCGAACGGTCAGCTCTCGCATCCTCATCGCGGAAGCACGGTGCGATCTGGAAATATTTGTCAAAGCCCGATACCATCAGAAGCTGCTTATACTGCTGCGGTGCCTGCGGCAATGCATAGAATTTTCCTTTAAATTTGCGGCTCGGCACGATATAGTCTCTGGCGCCCTCAGGGGAAGATGCACACAAGATCGGTGTCTGGATCTCTAAAAATCCCATCTCCGTCATCTTCTGGCGCAGGAATGCGATGACCTGTGAACGGAAGATCATATTGTCGCGCACCTTGGCATTTCTCAGGTCGAGATAACGATACTGCAGCCGCACGTCCTCCCGCACGTCCTTGGAGGTCATGATCTCAAACGGCAGTGCCTTGCGCACCTTGCCGAGCACGGTGATCTGTTTTGCCTCTAATTCGATCGTACCGGAAGGGATCTTGGGATTGTAGGTTTCCTCATCCCTTTTTTCCATGATTCCCTGAATCGATACGCAGTCCTCACGACTGAGTCCTTTTAACAGTGTATCATCTCTGATGACGACCTGCAAGATGCCATACATATCCCGAAGGTCAATAAATGACACGCCGCCGTGGTCACGGATATTTTCGATCCAGCCTGCCACGCTTAACTGTTTGTCGATATCTGCCTCACTGATCTGGTTTAATGTCACGTCTCTGTACATGCTTCTGATCCCCTCTCTTTGTTTTTGGACTGTGATAGTGATTTTCTATCACACTAAAAAGTCCCAGAATATAAAAATTATATTCTGGGACGAATTATCTGATCCGCGGTACCACCCGTTTTGAATGTTATGCATATGCATAAACATTCCGCTCTGTGGGCTTAACGCGCCTCCTGTACGTGCTGACCTAATAAAGTGCTGTCATGTCTCCATGTCTGTCTACTGTTTCGACCAGCCTGCTCCGGAGTGTTCCCATCGTCTGCTCTCTCAAACAGCGCTCTCAGTCGGTGACGCTGTATTCCTGTCGATGTCTGCAGATGTGAGTCTCCTTCACTGCATTTACTTCTATCTTCGTTTTTATGTTTACAGATATTAGCACTTCTTATGCACGCCTGCAAGAGATTTTTGCATTTTCCTAATTATATTAAGTATTATGGCTGCTGTTCACTTCATTCACAGCAATGGAAGATCTCTATTATTTTCCGCCATATGCATAATACAGATAGGTCGCAATATCCGCTCTGGTGCAGCCGTAATCGGGATGGAACTGGTTGTCTGTATTGCCCTTGAACATGCCCTTCTGCTGCGCCCATGCCACTGCATCTGAATAGAAGACACTGTCTGTCACATCCGTAAATGTCGATTTACCGGATACGGTCGGAGATCCGACGCTCTTCCATACATAGTACAATGCATAGCCGCGCGGGCACAGATCCTCACCGTGGAAGCTGCCGTAATCGATGATGTCCTGTGATTTTGCCCAAAGCACTGCCTTGTAATAGAAATCACTCGCCTTGACATCACTCCACCAGTTCTTGCCTGCTGCCGCCGGCGAACCGTTTGCCAGATACATATAGTTGAATACCTCACCGCGTGTACAGGTCTGATCCGGTGCGAACTCGGTCTGATTGATACCGGTCATGATCCGTTTGTCGACTGCCCATGCGACAGGCTTTGCGTAAGCTGCATTTGCGGGAACATCCGTAAATGTACTCGTCTGCTCCTGCTTGATCTTCACCTTGATCGTCAGCTTGCTGTTCAGCTTCATCTTATATCCGCCCTTGACCTTCGTCATGCATTCCGGATCGAGCGGCACATACGACTTCAGACCGCTTGCATCCTTGCAGATCAGATAAGCCTTGCACATTGCTTCCTCATCCTCAAACGTCTTTTTGCCGGTGCTTGTCGTCCATGATGTAATCGGATTGCTCTTCTTTGAGAAGATCTGTACGGACTGATTCTCGCAGACTCCGACTCCCATATAGCTATACGCACTGCTGAGCATATTTGCGCGGTGTCCGGAACTGTTCATCCATGCGTTGACCGCGCGCTTTGCCACGACATCGATCTTTGCCTCATGGTACAGGTTTTCGCCGAGACCGAATAGGCGGAATGTCCCCTCGACGGCTGAGCTAAACAGTGTACCGTCCGGTCTGATATGTGCTTTCTGGGTATTGTTGATATTCTCCCTTGCACGCACATCACAGGCTCTCTGTAGCTCCTTCGGCATCGTCAGCAGCGTTTTTCCATCTTTATAGCGCTCGATATTGGTCAGGCGCAGGATATCCCACTCCTCCTTGTTGATCGAGATCGCTTTGGTCGGCATCGTGCGCTTGAGCATCGGGATCGTATCATGCAGACGCAGCTCACTCGTCTCGTTATTTAATGTCAGCGTCAGATAACCCGTGACCTCGCCGTCAGCCTCAAATGTCGCATTCTTCTTTGTGAACTTCGTCCACTTTGCGGTCGTATTGTACTTTCTGGCTGCGAGTGCGACTTCCAGCATCTCCTCTTTCGTCGTCTTATTCGTGTAGGTCATCGCGTGCATCGCCTTACTCATCGCGAGACGGTCTTCTTCAAGCTGTGCCGTATTTCCCGACACAATCTGTGCGACAGATGCTCCCTGCCGCAACACGAACTGCTCCGAACCGCAGGTAAGGATCAGCGTACAGCTCATGCTGCCATCCCGCTCCTCGTTTGCCGGAACATCAATCTTGAAATCCCCTGCCGATGTCACGGTTACCTTGCTGCCCGCCGGAAGTGCTGCCTGTGCAGCCGCCAGAAACTCCTGCTCCGTTGTCTCATTGGTTCCCTTAAACTGCCGCATCGCTGTAGAGATCGCCTTCTGTGCGGCAGCGATCTCCTGCTGCTCGTCTGTCAGTGCGTAAGCCGGTACTGCCGGAATCAGTAACACCAGCGCTAACAGCAGACACAAAAACCGCTGAAGCAACTTCGTCCCCTTATTTGTTGTCATTTCCTACCACTCCTTTCCGAATGTTTTATCTTCTATATCATAACATGTTTTTTCAAAATATCTGCGTTTTGGTGCGAATGGTAATTATACGGCGCGAATGGTAATTTTTGCCCGCAAATCTATAACGGTGCAGTCACCTCCGCCAGCCATTTCAGCTCCTCACCCTCAAAATAGGGCTGCAACGTCTCATATACGCGCGCGTGGTACGCATTGAGTGTCTGCCGCTCCGGCTGTGTGAGCATCGCCACATCGATCGCATCCCGGTCAAACGGCACCATCGTAAGCGGCTCAAACCGCAGGAACTGCCCGTATTCGTTCGACTCATCCCTGCGGCAGAGCAGCAGGTTCTCATGACGGATGCCGAACTTTCCTTCCATATACAGTCCCGGCTCGTCGGAAACGATCATGCCCTCCTCAAACGGGATCACTTCCTGACCGGAACGCAGCCGCCAGTGAATGCGCTGCGGCCCCTCGTGCACACTGAGCAGATAGCCCACACCGTGTCCGGTTCCGTGGTTAAAGTCCAGCCCCTGCTCCCATAGCGGCATACGTGCCAGAATGTCGAGATTCTGACCGCAGATGCCCTCCGGAAAACGCGCCGCCGCCAGATTCAGATGTCCGCGCAGCACGCTCGTAAAGGCGCGGATCTCCTCGTCCGTCAGCGCGCCGAGTGCGATCGTGCGCGTAATGTCTGTCGTGCCCTCCAGATAATGTCCGCCCGTATCCGCCAGACACAGTCCGTGTGCCTCCAATGTGGCATCTGTCTGCGCGGTCGCCTCATAGTGGACGATCGCACCGTGTGCGCCGTATGCGATGATCGGCGCAAAGCTCTCATACAGATAGTTTTTCTGCTCCTTACGGAAGCGTTCCAGTTGCCCGGCAGCCCCCATCTCCGTGATCTGTCCGCCTGCCACGTTGTGCTTGAGCCAGTAAATAAACCGCGTCACTGCCACGCCGTCCCGAATGTGCGCCACCCGCTCATGCTCCATCTCCTGCGGGGTTTTGACCGCCTTTCTGCGGGTCACAGGGCTCATTGCAGGTATGCACCGGACAGTCTCCGGTATGCACTGGATAAGCCGCTCGCTGATCCCCTGTGCATCGATGAGCAGCGTCCGCTCTGCGGGCAGACCGCCCAGCAGTGCCTCGACCGATTCATAGGGCGAGAGTGCGACATCTGCCGCAGCCAGCTTTGAAATGAGCTCCTCCGAGAGAATTTCGCGGTGCGCACAGAGTACGGCGCGCTCCGGCTCCACGATCAGATACGCGAGAAACACCGGCGTATAAGCGATGTCCGCACCGCGCAGATTGAGCAGCCATGCGATCTCATCGAGCGCACTGATCAGACACGCATCCGCTCCCGCCTCTGCGAGATCACTGCGAAGCTGCGCCAGCTTTTCCTCACGGCTCATGCCCGCATAGCAGACCGGCAGTTCAAATACCGGCTGCTTTGACATCGGCGGACGGTCCGTCCAGATCCTGTCCACGAGATCCACGCCACCCTCATAGCGGATCTGCTGCCTATCCAGCGCGCGGCGCAAACGCTCCACAAAGCTGTGGCTGACGGTGCGCCCGTCAAAGCCGACCACAGCGCCCTCCGGCAGTTTTTCCGCCAGATAGTCCGGAATCTCCGGCACGCAGGACTGCCCACTTTTCATCAGCGTGATACCGCTATCCGCCAGTTGGTCCGCCGCCTGCAAAAAGTATCTGCCATCCGTCCAGAGCGCCGCCTCATGTCCGAGTACAACCAGTGTGCCCGCCGAGCCGGTAAAGCCGGACAGATATTCCCTTGCCTTGAAATAGTCCCCGACATATTCCGACGCATGGTAATCATCCGTCGGTACAATATATGCCTGTATTTCAAACTGCCGCATCTGCTCCCGCAGCGCATCTAATTTCTGTCTCGTTGTCATAGCCATCCTTCCCTCTGTCATAAAATTCTGTAAAACCTGTTTTTGTATTTTTTTATTTCAAGTGTAGCATTTACTGTTTCGCGTTGTCAATTCGCCCAATTATTGCTATAATAAACCTTAATGATTTGCAATACATCTCATACCTATACTTTTTGGAGGATAATACAATGGAACAATCGATTTTTCCTGAAGGTTATGAATCCGCGCTGAATCTGCACGATACACAGATCGCGATCAAAACCGTCAAAGATTTTTTTCAGAAGCATCTCGCGCAGAACTTAAATCTCGCGCGTGTATCCGCACCGCTGTTCGTCCTGCCCGAATCCGGACTGAATGACAACTTAAACGGTGTCGAGCGTCCGGTCGCTTTCGGAATCAAGGAACAGGGCGACAAGATGGCTGAGGTCGTTCACTCACTCGCAAAATGGAAACGCTTCGCCTTGGATAAATACGGCTTTGAGGTCGGCGAGGGATTATATACCGACATGAATGCCATCCGCCGCGATGAGGACACCGATAACATCCACTCGATTTTTGTTGACCAGTGGGATTGGGAAAAGATCATTACAAAAGAAATGCGCACGGTTGACACATTCAAGACAACGGTCAGCGCCGTGTATAAGACCTTACAGCAGACCGAGAAATATATGTCGATCGAATATGATTATATTGGAGAGCTGCTGCCGAAAGATATCACGTTCATCACTTCCCAGAAGCTGTTGGAGAAATATCCCGGACTCGACCCGAAGGAACGCGAGTATGAGATCACCAAGGAATGCGGCGCTGTCTGCATCATGCAGATCGGTGACAAGCTCAGCAACGGCGAGCCGCACGACGGACGCGCCCCCGACTACGATGACTGGGCATTGAACGGTGATATTTTCGTCTACTATCCGGTATTGGACATCGCGTTAGAGTTATCATCCATGGGTATCCGTGTCGATGAGCACTCCCTTGTCGAGCAGTTAGACAAAGCAGGCTGCCCGGAGCGCGCCAAGCTGCCGTTCCAGAAAGCGATCATCGATCAGAAGCTGCCCTACACGATCGGCGGCGGTATCGGTCAGTCACGTATCTGTATGTTCTTCCTGCGCAAAGCGCATATCGGAGAAGTGCAGAGCTCGATCTGGCGCGAGGACACGATTCAGGCTGCAAAAGAGGCCGGTGTACGTCTGCTGTAAGCATCTGCTTACAGCGACTCCACCAA
The DNA here is from genome assembly GCA_934320655.1 of uncultured Eubacterium sp. Taxonomy (GTDB): domain Bacteria; phylum Bacillota; class Clostridia; order Lachnospirales; family Lachnospiraceae; genus W0P33-017. Next base: position 53,609 of record CAKRFN010000012.1, on the reverse strand, counting down.
AAGTCCTGTCCGATACGCGCGCAGCAGTGACTCGAGCGCCTGTATCTCTTCTTTAATCTGTACGCCACGGTCGGTATCCGCCACAGTCAGCCGTCTGCCGTTCTCAGACACGACCGCATTGTGGGAATGGATATCCGTGCCGTTGACGACAGCACTCTCCACGGACTCAAACGGCTCATGCGCCGCCAGAAACAGTCCATAGGAATCATAGATCAGCGTATATCCCGCAATACCTGTCTTGGAGCGGTACGCACGTGAAAAACCGCCATCAATGATGAGCAGCTTGCCATTACACTTCATCGGTGACTCCCCGATCGTCGTCTCCACCGGAATATGTCCGTTGATAATATGTGCATCATTGCCATCCAGCCCGAACTCCCGCAAAATACGCATGACGATCTCCTCGTGCTCGACCAGCCGGTAATACGGATTTTTCTGCTCGATGTGTGTCTTGCGGTCGGCGACAAAATAGCGCTCAAAGGTCGTCATTTTCTCTTTGCCGAAAACCGGCGAATTTTTATTTTCCCAGATAAACCAGAAAATATCCTCGCCCTGTTTTTTCTCTGCCGGATCGATCGAATAATATCCGAGCCGCACATAGTGTTCCAGCACATCATAGAGCTGTCTGCCTGCATAGGCATGTCCGAACAGTTCGACCTGTTTAAAGCTGCCGTCCTCGTTGAGCGGCACACAGCCGTGGTAGAGCAGATTGCCGTTGTACACCTTGTACAGACTGCCCTTATTCAATAAAAAGCGCACATGCTTTTGCAGCTTTTCACAATTTGTGAATGCCATCGTCAGACGCGCGACAACCTCCTGCTCCTCCGCTGACAGCTCATACGGATGCTCAGGGTCGATCGTCGGGAAATAGGTGTCCCGCAGCGGATAAGTCACACCTTCGACCTCTACCGTGCCGTCCGTCAGATTCATCCGGTGTAGCAGACGGCGCCCGTCCATGTCAAACTCCGGATGCTCCTCGATCAATTTTCCCTCCAGCTTGAACTGGATGACCGCGATCGCCTTGTGCATCTTCTCGTCGAGCTGGGCATCCTTCACATTGTATTGATCCTCGTCATACTCCACCTTGAACGACTCGCACGGATCGTCGTGATACGTCATCATGGCAAAGCGCGCCAGCGGCACGAGATTGATGCCGTAGCCATCCTCCAGAATATCGAGATTGCCATATTTTGCGGAGATGCGCAGCACATTCGCAATACATGCCTGATTGCCCGCAGCCGCGCCCATCCACAGCACATCATGGTTGCCCCACTGGATATCCACAGAGTGATACTCCATCAATGTATCCATGATCAGATGCGGGTACGGCCCACGGTCAAAAATATCCCCGACCACATGCAGATGATCCACGACCAGACGGCGGATCAGGTTGCATAGGGCAATGATCAGCTCCGGCGCACGGCCGGTCTCGATCACGGAATTGATGATCTCATTATAATAATCCTCCTGATCGGACTGATCCGGTCTGCCGGTCAGAAGCTCCTCGATCACATAGGCAAAATCTTTCGGCAGTGCTTTGCGCACCTTGGAGCGCGTATACTTGGAGGATGCATTTTTGCAGATCGGGATGAGCCGGTACATCGTCACGCGGTACCAGTCCTCCATATTTTCCTCATGGCGCATGACCTCCTCGAGCTTGAGCTCCGGATAGTAGATCAATGCCGCTATACTTCTCTTTTCCGCCCTGCCAAAGGTCGTGCCGAATTCCTGCTCGATCTTGCGCTTGACCGCGCCGGAACCGTTTCGCATAATATGCTGAAACTGGTCGTATTCGCCGTGCACATCCGTGATAAAATGTTCGGTTCCTTTCGGCAGACTCAGGATCGCACGCAGATTGATGATCTCTGTCGCCGCTGATGCGATCGAAGGGTATTGTCTTGCCAGACTTTTGAGGTATCGCAGTTCCATCTCGCCCATGTTTTACTTCTCCTGTCTCATGTTTTAATTATATGACGACAAATAGCAGAAGCCTAAGCTCCTGCTATTACATCCTGCATATTATAGAGTCCCGCAGATTTTCCGTTCAAAAACTTCGCCGCCTCGATCGCGCCTTTGCCAAATACGGCACGCGAGTATGCGGTATGCTTAAATTCGATGACTTCGTCCGTTCCCGCAAAGATCACCTCGTGTTCTCCCACGATCGTGCCGCCGCGCACGGCTGAAATACCGAGCTCCTTTGCATCACGCTTCTGTCTGCGATCGCTGCGGTCATATACATATTCGTACTGTCCGTCCATCGCCTCGTTCATTGCATCTGCCAGAGCGATCGCCGTTCCGCTCGGCGCGTCTAACTTCTGGTTGTGGTGCTTCTCGACGATCTCCACATCAAAGCCCGCCGGTGCAAACACCTTCACTGCCTTTTGCAGCAGATCCATCAGTGTGTTGATGCCAAGCGACATGTTTGCCGACTTGAGTACGGCGACCTGTCCGCTCGCCTTTTTTACCTTTTCCAACTGTTCCTCCGATAAACCGGTCGAGCAGAGCACCACCGGAACCTTGTGCTCCACACACCAGTCGAGCAGTCCGTCGACTGCTGCCGCGTTGGAGAAATCGATCACGGCATCCGCCGGTATCTCACACTGTGCGATCGTCTCGAACACCGGAAAATCATTCTTCTTTTCGGTATAGGTATCTACACCCGCAACAATCGTGATGTCGGGATCATTCGCACACAGTCCTGCGATCATCTGTCCCATCCGTCCGTTGCATCCATGCATGATTACATTTGTCATTTTTTACCTCTTTTTGCCTGTCAGTTATTGTTATTCTACGACCTTTAATCCGTAGTCCTTCATCACCTGAATGAGCTTTGCTGCGTTCTCCTCACTCATTTCCGTAAGCGGTGAGCGGAGGGAGCCGACACCAAATCCCATCGCATTGAGTGCGCGCTTTACCGGAATCGGGTTGACCTCTGAGAATAACGCATCTACAAGCGCACGCCCCTTTAACTGGAGCTGTGCTGCCTTTTTATAATCGCCGTCGAGCGCATACATACACATGTCATGGACATCCTTCGGTGCCACATTCGACCATACGGAGATCACGCCCAGTGCTCCGATCGACATTAACGGCACGACCAGTCCGTCCTCGCCGGAATACATGTCGAGTTTTCCGTCACACAGATCCATCGTTGTAACCGCCTGTGCGACATTTCCGGTCGCCTCCTTGATACCAACGATGTTGTCATATTTCTTTACAAGTGTCGCTGCTGTCTGCGGCAGAATGTTACATCCGGTACGGCTCGGCACATTATACATAATGATCGGCAGCTTGGTGGACTCTGCGATCTGTCCATAGTGGCTGATGAGTCCTGCCTGTGTCGCCTTATTATAATAGGGAGTCACAATCAGGGCACCCTCACAGCCTGCCTCATAAGCATCATTCGTCAGTTCGATCGCCGTCTTAGTACAGTTCGAGCCGGTTCCTGCCACAACGGGAATCCGATGCTTTGTCATCTGCACGGCTGCACGGATCACATCCGCATGCTCCTCCATCGTCAGTGTAGAGCTCTCACCTGTCGTTCCAGTGATTACAATACAGTCTGTTCCATTGTCTATCTGAAACTGGATCATTTCATCCAGCTTGTCGTAATTTACCTCGAGATTTTCCTTCATGGGTGTGATGATCGCCACACCGGCACCTTTGAAAATTGCCATCTTCGTAATTCCTCCTGCCTGTCTATCGTTTAGCGGCTGCTTTTCAGTTTTCATAGGCAGCTGCTAATTTCCTTTCTATACTATATTCGAATTTCACCAAAATGTAAAGTGCCCACTGACATGCAGGGGCACTTTTTTGTTCAAATTTTCATCATTTTTTATTTTTCTGATTTAATTTTATAGATTTCGTCCGCGTATTCGCGGATGGATGCATCCATGTTGCGTCCCGTCAGAATCAGATCCATACCTCCCGACCGCGATTTGAGCAGATTTTCCAGCTCCTCATTCGCCAGAAGTCCCGCGTCTACGAGTCCCAATACCTCATCGAGAATGAGCAGGTCACACTCACCCGTGAGCAGCACCTTTCTTGCAAAATTGACACCGTTTTTTATATTGAGCGATGCTTCCTTTTTCTCCTCCGCAGACAAATCCTCATAGCAGGCATCCGTCTTTTCAAACTGGAATACCTTGATCTCCGGCTCGAGTTTTTTCATAAACTGAGCCTCCTCCTCCATCCGTCCTTTCAGATAATGGATGATAAATACACTCTTTCCCTCACTGGCAGCCTTCAAAGCGCGTCCTAATGCCGCCGTAGATTTCCCGTGTCCCTCTCCGTAAAATATTCGTACAATTCCTGTAGCCATTTCATTGCCTCCCTGTCTGTGCGATACATCATAATTTCAATCGCAGTCCACAAATCTCACAAAGGATAGCACATTTTCCTAAAATTGTCAAAATACGCCATTTTGCGCATCCATTTAATCTTCTATACAATCGATTTTGCTGACAGACACCTCATAGGCGATGCGCTTTTCCGTCTCAAATTCATTCAGCTTTTTCACATACTCGCGGCTCTGGATACGCCCCCAGATCTGTACGTGCTCACCGACCGCAAATCCGGCAGCGTAGCGGGCATTTCTTCCCCAGCAGATACTCGGTATGTAATCGGATTTTCCATAGGAGCGGTTGACCGCGATCAGCAGATCCGCGATCTCCCTGCCAAGCGGTGTCTTGCGGTAGATCGGCTCCTTGCAGATATAGCCGTCCAGAAAGATCTGGTTGCTCTTGACATCCTCTCCGGGCTCCCCTGTAAACTCGATCTCCCGCGCGAACACGGACAATACCAGACGATTCTTTTTCTCCTCATGGCGGTTGTACGAACGGAACTGTCCAACAACACTGATATACTGTCCCTCATAATTTTCCGTCACATCGATCAGGCGCTCCGACACCATCACAGGTATGTAATCGGCATAGTTGCTCAATCGGTTCACCGCAACCTCCACCATATAAAAGCCCTCTCCGTACACCTCATGGCTGAATGTAAAGCCGGACACGATCTCCCCTGCGATGATCACCTGGTTATTCTCGAATATTTTGTCCCCCGCTTTGTCTGCCGTTTTGTTTCCCATAGTAGTTCTCCTTCCGTTTTTGATTGTTTTAATCTAGCTCGTGACTGAGGAAATCATATCAGCCTGCGCACGCGAAGTACGCTGATTTATGTCGACAAAACAACATTTTTTCAAAAATCAGTCATATGCACTTGCATAATCCGCGAATTATGGTATGATAATATGCGGAATTTTGAGAAGAACAGATAGTTTATTAAGGAAAGAAGGAAAAAAAGATTTATGCAGACTACTAGAGACGACATTCGTAACATCGCAATCATCGCCCATGTCGATCACGGCAAAACAACACTGGTGGACGAGCTGTTGAAGCAGTCCGGTGTGTTCCGTGCCAATCAGGAAGTGCAGGAACGCGTCATGGACTCCGGCGACATTGAGCGTGAGCGCGGTATCACCATCCTTTCAAAAAATACCGCTGTTTTTTATAAAGATGTAAAGATCAATATTATCGACACTCCCGGTCATGCCGATTTCGGCGGCGAGGTGGAGCGTGTGCTGAAAATGGTAAACGGCGTAGTCTTAGTCGTGGATGCCTTTGAGGGTGCCATGCCGCAGACAAAGTTCGTGCTTATGAAAGCACTGGATCTGAATCTCCCTGTCATCGTATGTATCAATAAGATCGACCGTCCGGAGGCACGCCCCGAGGAAGTCATTGACGAGGTACTGGAGCTGTTTATGGATCTGGATGCCTCCGACGAGCAGCTTGACTGTCCATTCGTCTACGCATCAGCCAGAGACGGTTATGCGATGCTCGATCCGAACGACGAGCCCAAGGATATGACACCGTTATTCGAGACGATCATTGACTACATCCCCGCTCCCACCGGAGATCCGGATGCCAACACACAGGTGCTCATCAGCACGATCGACTACAACGAATACGTCGGACGTATCGGTGTCGGAAAAGTCGACAACGGTGTACTCCGCGTCAATCAGGATGCCGTCGTTGTCAACCACCATGAGCCCGACAAGCTGAAAAAAGTGCGTATCAGCAAGCTCTACGAGTTTGACGGTCTGAACAAGGTCGATGTGACCGAGGCAGGCATCGGATCGATCGTGGCGATCTCCGGTATTGCAGACATCCATATCGGAGATACGATCTGCGCACCGGAAAATCCGGTTGCGATCCCGTTCCAGAAGATCTCCGAGCCGACGCTGGCGATGAATTTTATTGTAAACGACTCTCCGCTCGCCGGTCAGGAGGGAAAATATATCACCTCCCGCCATCTGCGCGACCGCCTGTTCCGCGAGCTGAACACCGATGTTTCGCTGCGTGTTGAGGAGACAGAGGATGCCGACACCTACAAGGTATCCGGCCGTGGCGAGCTGCATCTGTCGGTTTTGATCGAAAATATGCGCCGTGAGGGATATGAGTTCGCAGTCAGCAAGGCAGAGGTGCTCTACCACACGGACGAGAACGGCAAGAAAACCGAGCCGATGGAGCTGGCATATGTCGATGTCCCCGACGAATTTACCGGAGTCGTGATCGACAAGCTCAGCCAGCGCAAGGGCTCACTGCTCAACATGGGATCGATCAGCGGCGGATATACGAGACTGGAGTTCCGCATTCCCTCCCGCGGTCTGATCGGCTATCGCAATGATTTCATGACGGACACAAAGGGAAACGGTATTTTGAATACGATCTTTGACGGCTACGATCTGTACTGCGGCGACATCCAGTACCGCAAGACCGGCTCACTGATCGCTTTCGAGAGCGGTGAGAGTGTCACCTACGGTCTGTTCTCCGCACAGGACCGCGGCACACTGTTTATCGGACCCGGCGAAAAGGTATACGCCGGAATGGTGATCGGTATGAGCGCAAAGGCTGAGGATATTGAGTTAAACGTATGCAAGAAAAAGCATCTGACCAACACACGTTCTTCAAGCGCGGACGAGGCTCTGACGCTCGTACCTCCGAAGGTACTCAGTCTGGAGCAGGCGCTGGAGTTCATCGATACGGACGAGCTGCTGGAAATCACACCTGAGAGCATCCGTATCCGCAAGCGCATCCTCGACCCGACCCTGCGCAAGCGTGCAAACTTTAACAACAAGAATAAATAATAGGTAACAGTTCAGCCATGGCGCGGGCTGAACTGTTACAGTAATAGAACTAGAAACACAGCACATAAAGGAGGGCTTTTCGATGAATTTAGGTTCCCGATTGAAACACATACTGAATGAACGCGGGCTGACTGTGACCCGATTCGCAAAGGATGCAGATATTCCTGCACAGACCGTCTATGCACTGATCAACCGTGACAGCAACAAGGCGGACATGGATATTCTGATGAAGGTGCTCGCGGCACTGGATATGGACTTTTTCACATTTATGGGAGCCGAAGCCCCTTCCCCCTCCGCAGACCATGCATCTGTTCCCGCAGCCACACCGGCTGCCCCGGAACGCGTTGTGGAAAAAGTCGTCGTGAAGGAAGTGCCTGCCGCTGCCCCCGAAGGAAAAGCTGCCCTCTATATCAATGCCGATACCTATGAGAAGCTGGTGGCTCTGGCTGCCGAAGAAGGTATCACGGATGATGCCATTATTGCACAGGTCATCGAGTCCTATATGGAACAGGGCTTTGACTACCGCCAGCGGCCGCTGCGCAGCATTTTCCGCGATATGAAGCCCCACAGCAGACGCTCCGGGGAGATGGATTCGTTTTTGCTGTAAAAATAACTGTAAATTTGCTATAAAAAAGAGTCGCAAGCGACTCTTTTTTATAGCATTTACTTACTCGATCCCCTGCTGTACCTTTGCTTCTGAAATCGCCTGATTGAGCTGCAGCATCTTGGCATCCAGCATTGATACGATCTCGGAACACTCCTTTAAGTCACGGCTGATATATTCCGGCGCATTTCCCTCGAATTTATAGTAGATCTTATGCTCCAGACTTGCCCAGAAGTCCATCGCGATCGTGCGGATCTGGATCTCGACTTTTGTATCAACGACGCGGTCCGACAAAAAGATCGGCACGGATACGAGCATGTGATAGCTTTTGTAGCCGCTCGCCTTCGGATGCTTGATGTAGTCCTTGACCGAGATCACGGTCAGATCATTCTGCTTGCCGATCATCTCCGCCATCCGGTAAATATCCGATGTAAACGAACACACGATGCGGATACCGGCGATGTCGTTGAGATGGCTCACCATATTTTCCAGCGTCGTGTCCAGTCCGTTTCTCTTGAGCTTTTTGCAGATGCTCTCCGGCGATTTGATGCGGGATTTGATGTATTCAATCGGATTGTACTTATGGATATGTACAAACTCGTCATTCAGGATCTCCAGCTTTGTGCCAACCTCCTTAAGCGCGGAATTGTATAAAAAAATCAGCGTCTCCCAGCTCTCGGCATTATCCTGAAATATTTCTACTGCCTGCATGTTCAGTCCTCCTCAATCACATGGATCTCCAAATAGTCAAAATCAATCTCCTCGATAAAACAATCCTTTGTAAAACGTGCTCTGGCATACCGCTTGAAATCTGCGATCGTCGCGTCCAGCCAGATCGGTTTACTCAGGTCAAACGCATGGCACACCTCTTCCACCCCACGGAAGATCTTGTGTGTCCGCGTATCATCCGATGTATCCTCATACATATAATCCCTTTGCAGATGATTATTTTTCATCATTTTAAACCAAATGCGCACGTGCCGCTTCCTCCTGTCTGCTCTGTCTGTGTGCCTCATACATGAGTATCCCCGCCGCCATCGCAGCGTTCAGGCTCTCAAGCTTTCCCTCCATCGGAATTTTCAGGTACGTGTCCGCCAGATCTGCGGTCTCCTTTTTCAGCCCGTTTCCCTCGTTTCCGATCAGAAATGCACAGTTGCCGGTCAGATCCAGCTCATCATAATATTTCTCGCCGCGCAGATGCGCCGCATAGGTATGGATTCCTTCTGCGTGCAGTTTCCCCAGCATTGCACCCAGATCATCTGTCACGAGATACGGCACACGGTAAATGCTGCCCATCGTCGCGCGCACAGTCTTTGGCGCAAACAGATCCACCGTCCCCTTCGTCATAATGATGCCACTGATCCCCGCGCCCTCTCCGGTGCGGAACATCGTGCCGAGATTGCCTGGATCCTGAATGTCCTCCAGTACGAGCAGCCGCACAGCCGCCCCTCGCACGAGATCGGAAAAGGTATATTCCGGCATACGGACAACCGCCAGTATGCCCTGCGGTGTATTCGTATCGCTCATATGTGAAAATACCCCGTCACTCACCACTTCATAATCTATGCCAAGATGCGCGCAAAGTGCCTGACCCTCAGGCTCGTTTGCAAAATGCTCCGACACATAGACACGCTCCAGCAGTGCGCGTGGTGTCTCGGCGACCATTTTTGGTCCCTCAACAATAAAGGCGCGCAGTTCCCTACGCGCCTTTGTCTTTTTATTCAGTTGTACAATCGTCTTTACCTGATGATTAGATGTACTTGTGATCATATTCTTTCCTGATGATTATTTTGCCAATACGGTACAGATCTCAAACTCATAATCGTTGACAGTTTTCTCCATTGCCAGCGCTTCGTCAATGTCAAAGTCAACCATCTGGTTTTTCTTTAAGGCTACGACACGATTGCTCTTACCTTCACACAGACAGTCGACTGCATATGCGCCCATCAGAGATGCCATCATGCGGTCTCTGGCTGTCGGGCTGCCGCCTCTCTGCATATGTCCGAGAATCGTAGCACGTGTCTCTACGCCTGTGGCTGCCTCGATCCGGCGTGCCATCGAAGTAGAATGTCCGATGCCCTCTGCATTGATGATAATATGATGCTTCTTGCCGATCTTGCGGTTCTCAATAATATTGTTGACCAGCTTCTGCTCGTCATAATCGTATTTCTCCGGAAGCAGTACGTCCTCGGCACCGTTCGCGATACCGCACCACAGTGCAATGTATCCGGCTCCGCGTCCCATAACCTCAATGATCGAGCAGCGCTCGTGTGAGGTAGAGGTATCACGTACCTTGTCAATCGCCTCCATCGCGGTGTTGACCGCTGTATCGAATCCGATCGTGTAATCGGTGCAGGAAATGTCCAGATCGATCGTACCGGGCACGCCGATCGTGTTGATTCCGTTGGCTGCCAGCTTCTGGGCACCACGGAAAGATCCGTCTCCTCCGATGACGATCACGCCGTCAATGCCATGCTTACGGCAAATCTCAGCACCCTTCGCCTGTCCTTCCGGAGTCGTAAACTCCATACAACGTGCGGTCTGAAGGATCGTTCCGCCCCGCTGGATGATATCGGATACGCTGCGCTTGTTCATGTCCACGATCTCTTCCTGTAAAAGACCTGCATATCCTCTCTGAATTCCCTTTACCTGCTTGCCTGCTGCCAGTGCCCGGCGAACCACTGCACGGATAGCTGCATTCATTCCGGGAGCATCCCCTCCACTCGTCAATACACCGATGGTCTGAATCTCATTTGCCATAATAATTGAAAACCTCCTGTATAAAAATCTAGTCTCTTTTCCTCATCACTATCCTATATATTTTAATCTCTTTTGCCGCTGTTTTCAATAGGCTTTTCGACGACTTTTACATTTTTTTCGCCAAATAGTTCATAAAACCGTGTCAGCTCCAGCCGGTCGACAGATACATTCCAGTTTGCGGGCAGCCGTTTGACCGCTTTGATCCCTGAAATGTAGATCACGACCGTGTCCTTGCCCTCGCAGGCGCGGAGCAGGTCATAGACTGTGGATTCTGCATTTGCATAATCTTCTTTTGTGGAAAACTGAATCCAGAGCTCCTTTTTCGCATCGTCAAACGCATAGATCTGTTCGCAGATCAGCTTGCCGTTCTTCTCTTCCTCCGCGTTCACCCTGCCGGAAACAAACACCTTTGCGTCATCCTCGATGAGCGCGCGGTACTTCTCGTAATCTCTCGGAAAGACGATGACCTCCGTCGTCCCGTACAGATCCTCGAGCGTGAGAAACGCCATCGTTTTATTATTTTTTGTAAACTTGATCGTCTTATCCGTAATCATGCCGCCGATCATCACATGTGCGCCGTCAGGCAGCTTTGCCGCACCGACTTCGTCATCATAGATAAAATCCGTGGACACCGCCGTGATGTTCTGCCGCCACTTTTTCTCGTATTCCTCGAGCGGATGACCGCTGATATAGACACCGAGCACCTCTTTTTCAAAGGCGAGCAGCTCACCCTTCGCAAACTCCGGCACATCCGGCATCCGGATCTCATACTCTTTCTTATTTTCCTCGGGCGCGAGATCAAACAGGCTGATCTGGCCTGCGACCGAGCCCTTGCGCTCCTGCGCCTCCTGATCCATGATCATCGGATAGATCAGCGTCTTTTGCCTGCGGCTGCCAGCGACACAGTCAAACGCCCCCGACTTGATCAGGTTTTCCACTGCGCGCTTATTCACCTCACGGCTGCCGACCCTTGTAATAAAATCCTTGAGGCTCTGGTACACGCCATGCTGCGTGCGCTCCTCGACGATCGCGCGGATCACAGGTGCCCCGATACTCTTGATCGCACTCATTCCGTAGCGGATCGCACCGTTTGACACCGAGAAATTGCCCTCTCCCTCATTGATATCCGGCGGCAGGATGGCAATCCCCATGCTGCGGCAGGTCTGTATGTACTCCGATACCTTTGTCGTGTTATCCTTGACGGACGTCATAAGCGCCGCCATAAATTCGACCGGATAATAGTGCTTCAGATATGCAGTCTGATAAGCCACGACCGCATAGGCGGCTGCATGGGACTTGTTAAATGCATATTTTGCAAAATCGATCATCTCGTCATAGATCTTGTTCGCAACCTGCTCCGGAATGCCGTTCGCGATACAGCCCCTGACGCCCTGCTCCTCATTGCCATAGACAAAGTTTTTGCGCTCCTCCTCCATGACATGTGTCTTTTTCTTGGACATCGCACGGCGCACCAGATCGCTTCGTCCGAGCGTATAACCCGCCAGATCACGCACGATCTGCATGACCTGCTCCTGATAGACGATACAGCCGTAGGTCGGCGCCAGAATCGGCTCGAGCTGCGGACAGTCATAGCTGATCGCATCTGGATTGTTCTTGCCGCGGATATATGCGGGGATAAAATCCATCGGACCGGGGCGGTAGAGCGAAATACCCGCTATCACATCCTCTAAATTCTGCGGCTTTAACTCCTTCATGAAGTTTTTCATGCCCGCACTTTCAAGCTGGAACACGCCCTCGCATTTTCCGGTGCAGAGTGACTCGTACACCGCATGGTCGTCATAATCGATCTGATCCACATCGATCTGTATGCCGCGCGATTTTTCGACCAGCTTGCACGCATCGTTGATGACCGTCAGGGTACGCAGCCCCAGAAAGTCCATTTTCAGCAGACCGAGCTCCTCGATCGTCGTCATTGTAAACTGCGTCGTGATGACTCCGTCGGCACCTCTCGACAGCGGCACATATTCCTCCATCGGCAGCCGGCTGATCACGACACCTGCCGCATGTACCGACGTATGGCGGGGCAGCCCCTCAAGCCTGCGCGACATGTCGATGAGCCGGTGCACTGTCTCGTCGTTCTCATAGGTCGTGCGCAGCTCGGCATTTATCAACAACGCCTTATCGATCGTGATGCCCAGCTCCATCGGAATGCTCTTTGAAATATTATCGACAAATGCATAAGGCAGATCCATGACACGCCCGACATCGCGGATCACACCGCGCGCCGCGAGCGTACCGAATGTGACGATCTGCGTCACACAGTCCTTGCCGTATTTTTCGATGACATAGTCGATGACCTCCTGTCGTCTTTCATAGCAGAAATCGACGTCAATATCGGGCATGGACACACGCTCCGGATTCAGGAAACGCTCAAAGATCAGGCTGTATTTGATCGGATCGATGTTCGTGATGCCGGTCGTATATGCGACCAGCGATCCGGCTGCACTGCCTCGTCCGGGGCCGACTGGAATCCCATGTGTACGCGCATAGTTGATATAATCCCACACGATCAGGAAATAGTCCACATAGCCCATGCGCTCGATGATGTCCAGCTCGTAGGTGAGCTTGTCCTGCAACTGCTCCCAGTTTTCGGGATAACGCTGCTTCAAGCCGTCATAGCAGAGCTTTTTCAGATATTCCAGCGATGTGTAGCCGTCCGGCACATCATAGCGCGGCAGCTTGGTATTGCCAAACTCGATCTCCACATGACAGCGGTCGGCGATCTTCTGTGTATTTTCGAGTGCCTGCAGCGCATACGGAAACAGCTCCCGCATCTCCGCCTCACTCTTGACGTAATATTGTCCACCGTCATAGCGCATCCGGTTCTCATCCGCGAGCTTTGCCGCCGTCTGGATACACAGCAGAATATCGTGTGCCTCCGCATCCGACGCATACGTGTAATGGCAGTCGTTCGTCGCGATCAGTTCAATCCCCGTGTCCTGCGACAGACGCAGCAGTCCGGCATTGACCTTCTGCTGCGCGGGGATGCCGTGATCCTGCAATTCCAGAAAGAAATTGCCCTTTCCGAAGATCTGCTCATAGCGCAGCGCCGCCTCTTTTGCACTTGCATAATCATCGCGGTTCAACGCGCGCGCGACCTCACCTGCCAGACACGCACTGGCACAGATAATGCCCTCATGATACTGTTCCAGCACCTCCAGATCGACACGCGGCTTGTAATAATAGCCCTCGGTGAAGCCCTTGGACACGATCTTGACCAGATTCGCATAGCCGGTATTGTTCTCGGCGAGCAGGATCAGATGGTAATAGCGGTCTTCGCCGCGTCCCGCCTCCCTGTCAAAACGCGAGCCCGGCGCGACATATACCTCGCAGCCTAAGACCGGATTGATGTCGGCTGCCTTACATGCCTTATAAAAATCGATCACGCCATACATCACGCCGTGGTCGGTGATCGCCGCCGCAGTCATGCCGAGCTCCTTGACACGGGCTACATATTCTTTTATCTTATTCGAGCCATCCAGCAGGGAATACTCGGTATGTGTGTGCAAATGTACAAACGCCATCGTTTTTATCCTACTCCTTACTACCCCTTTTTAAATCCGAAAACCAAGCGACCACTCATCGATCATCCGGCACGCCGCTGTGGGAACAAGCCGTTCCACCAGCTCTGCCACCCGATGTCCCAGCACAGGAATCAAAATGGTCGTATCCTCCGGCAGCTCCCGCTCTGCCTGTGCGAGCGCAAAAGCGAGCATAGCCATCATTTTCTTTGGTTCTGACGCCCATGCGCAGGAGAAAATCAGATCCTTCTCCTGCCGTTCAAACAGCAGCGCGCCCTCCGGAACCGTTCCATTGATATACACGACGCTGACCGCTTCATCATACAGGCTCCAGTCTACCGGCATCTCCAGCGGGATCGCACGCGCATCTGCCGCAACCGCCTTTACCAGCTTTCTTCTGACTTCTTCACCTACTGCGCCAAGTGGCCTGACATTTTTCGCCGTCTCCCTGTGCAGACTCTTTGAATCCTTCACATCCGCAAGTGTCAGTTCGTATACATGGGTCGATACAGAATCTTTCCGGAATCCGAGTGTCCGCAGAATCCATGCACACGGCTCTGCCTCTTTCTCATCCGCAAAATCGATAAATGCACCGTTTAACACGCCGGCTTTCTTTGCCTGTTCCAGTCTGCGCGCCACAAACCGCAGCGCGTCCTCCGACTCACGATAGTTTTCTGAAAAATTGAGCCACACCAGCTCCATCCAGCCTTCTGTCCTGCGGAATGCAAGGATACCGACCGCTTCCTCGTCCCATGTATCGTATGCTCCGACTGCCAGCAGTTCTCCCTGTTCGACCATCTGCGCATAGTGCAACGGGATCAGTGGAACAAAAATACCCGGTATCTGCTGCCCGATCAAATATTCCTCAATCATGATATTTACTCCTATCCGTTCACTCTCTCTGCAAGCGCCTGTTCATGCTGCCCTGCCGCATTCGCAATGGAATCCTCGAGTGTGAGTCCCAGCGAAGCGATAGAAGCCGGATCTGCCAACACCTCGCGCAGCGTCCTGCCTGTCGTATTTCCGATCACCGTCACACGGTCACGTGTAAAATCAGTGAGCCCACTGCCAAAATTCCACAACTCGATCATCTGTTTACGATCAGTCTCTGCCAACTCGTCAAAAAGCGGTGACTGGCAGATCACACTACACATATCACGCATACCCTGCGCCTTTTTGTACGCTCCAGTCGGGATCTCCACCGCATCGTATGCCTCTTGTAACGACTGCCTTCCAAATACTGCTTTATGCTGATCGACATATTGCTCCAGATCCTGTTTTGCCCGTGCGAGCACTTCCTTCAGCGCCGAAAATTCTGCCAGCCGCTCCTCCTTGGAACAAGCCATTCCATTTCGCTTTTCTTCGATGATCTGTCCGTTTTCGTCCTTCTGGTCTCCGAGATAGACTCCTTTGGCGAATTTTACGAGTCCCACCTTGCGCGCTACACTTTCCTGCGCATTCACATCGTCCACACTGCCGTTTACAGGCATCATCACGCGAACCAGATCCCGATAGCCGCCTCCATTCGGGTCGTTATCTGTCACCTGACAGTTCTTGCTGACGAACTCTGTATATCTGATCTCGTTGTCCGAAGTACTCAGCAGACGTTCTACCTGCTGATTCTGCGAGTGATCCAAGGAATTCTCCAGCTTGTATATGAGTGAGTCCTTTTTCTGCTGTCCCAGATCCTCTCTATTCCTGATCTGTTCGATCCGTTCCCTCATTCTGGCCTCATATGCATCATGGTCTGCGTACCGCGCATCCGCGGTCTGATCAAGTCCCTCTGCAAAAGCATCCGTATGCCAGTGCTGTTCTATGTAGGCAGCCGTCAGCGGTTCCGGCGCTTTTCCCTCCGTTAAGTATTTCAGGTACGCTGCTGCTGCATCCATCGCGAACTCATGCTGTCTGGATAAATAGTCATTCCGATCGTCCCACCATGCCTGCACATAATTGCTGTGTTCGATATGTTTCGTCAGCCCATACAACGCCGCCTTGTATTCCAGATTGCGCCTCGCATAGGCAACGCTGTGCTGCATGTATTCCTGATATACCTGCGAGATCAACTTCTGTTTTTCTTCCCCATAAGGTCCGTTTTTAGAAATCAGGGCGCGCAGATTCGCAATGTCATCCTTATAAATATTAGCAATCGGCTGTGAAATCCCCAGCGTCTGTTCGCTTGAACCCTGATCCAGCTTTAAGTGGTCTTGATAAGACTTCTCATACGCCGCCGTCTTCTTAAAACGTTCCAATACCTCTCCACCGATCAGCATATCGCGGTTTTTCACATAATACTCGTAGCTTTCGACCGCCAGCGGAAGGTGCTGCATGGCTTTGGCTTTCTCTCTTGCGGAAACATGCTTTCCCGTACCGGAAATGCCTCCCGCTGCCATCCATGTACGCAGTGCATCATTCATTTTTTCAAGGAGCTGTTTGTCATAGTCCAGCTTGATACCGTCAATCCCCGTCTTCTGTCCGGCATTTTTTATCCGGAGTGCCAATGCATCCCGTTTGAGCAACAGATCCGTGATCTGCTGCTCCTTTATCTGCCGGTCGGTCTGGCTGTCTCTGGCGGTCACATAAAATTCCGTTCCCTGTAGCGGTTGGGCTCCTGCCGGTACCTGATCCCTCTTTTTTTCACTGTATAAACGGAAAACCGTCTCAGCCGCAGCTTCCGCAGAATTTTTCATCTGACTGGTGACATAATTACCAAGTCTCGCCCGCGCATCTTTCTCCTGTTTGGATTTTTTCTTTTTTCTGGATTCTGTGATCTGATGCACGCGCCTGACTTTCTTCTGCTGCTCACAGTAATTCCCTAACACCCTCGCCGACAGATCCTCGTTTTTAGCGAAATCGGTCGCTTCAATGCCAAACATGCGCATGCGGACAACACCCTGCTCAAGCGCATTCATATACTCCTGCTCAAGCTGCTGGTTGTCCTCCTGCTGAAATACCCCATCCGCGCTGTTTTCAATCGTTTTTAATTCTTCTGACATATACGCAGTTCCCTGCATATAAGCTTCTCTGAATTCTGTTGCTGCATCCATGGCAATCCCCCCTATTTGTTTGTCACAGCGTCCTACAACTGCATGATTTTTATTTTAAGGCTGCGACCGCTGCGTCAAATGCGCTGTGATCTACCCCATAAAATTCTCCCGCGTCTGCGGCTGCTGCCTTTGCAGGATCGATCGGCAGCTTGGCGAATACCGGAATGCCAAGTTCGCCCGCTACTTCATCCACGTGGCTCTCACCGAATACAGAGATCTTTTTGCCGCAGTCCGGACACGCCAGATAACTAAAGTTCTCTACGAGTCCGAGCACCGGAACGTGCATCATCTCTGCCATATGATATGCTTTTTTTACGATCATCTGAACCAGTTCCTGCGGAGAAGTCACGACAACGACTCCGTCTACCGGAAGTGACTGGAATACTGTCAGCGGCACATCTCCGGTTCCGGGAGGCATATCGACGAACAGATAGTCCAGCTCGCCCCATACGACGTCCGTCCAGAACTGCTTGACTGCTCCGGCGATGACCGGACCTCTCCAGATCACCGGCTGCTCCTCGTCCTCGACAAGCAGGTTAATCGACATCACAGGGATGCCTTCCTTGGACTCTAACGGGATGATGCCCTCGTCCGTGCCGAACGCGGTGCCGTGCACACCGAGCATTTTCGGGATGGACGGTCCGGTGATATCCGCATCCAGAATACCGACCTTATAGCCTGCCTTGTGCATCGCACATGCGAGGGACGCGGTCACGAATGATTTGCCAACGCCGCCCTTTCCGCTGACGATGCCGATTACTTTTTTGATGGATGAATATTTGTTGAGCTCCGCTAAAAATGAAGTCTGTCCGCCGCTCTTGCTCGGACATCCCTCACAGCTTTCTCTTGAGCAGCTTCCAGCGCTGCTGCATGTTTCTTCTGCCATTTTTCTAGTCTCCTTTACTATATTATAAAATTTTATGGTATTTACAAAAATATTTTTCCATTTTGGCTGCATTGCTGCGGGCACTTTTGATGTGAGGTCGCGGCTCCCGCAAGCATGTCATAAATAACTGTCCGGCTGCAGGCACAGCAGTATCCCGATCAGCCTGCTCCGATCGCCCGTCGGTGTCTCGCTGTTTCTTCAGACTTGGCTCGATGTGTCCTTCGCACACATAGCCTGCGTCTTCCAGTCATACCATGAGATACGTCATCAATTCGCTCGCACTTCGCCGGACAAACGTCGCATCTGACGGGAACTACTGCACCCACAGCCGCCAGCCCTGCGTTACATATTGCCTGCGAAACTTTTCATCAAGTAGATTGGGAATGTGTGCACAATCCAATCATACACAAAAATAGCAGCGCGAGTAAAGCCATGTCTGATTTTGCTGCCTTTGCACGATGGAGGTGAGACTCCAAATTGTGGAAGCCTTTGCTGACACAATTTTGTTTTGGGGAGGCTCATCGGAATGGGTCGTGCAACGAAAGCAAAACAGACATGCTTGCGGGAGCTGCGTCCTCATATCCATGTGCTCGCATGAAATTTACTGCATCTTCCGGCGGATCTCCTGCAAGGACTCCGTATACGGATAACGTGCGACTCCATACTCCGTCACAATGCCGGTGATCAGCTCCGCGTCCGTGACATCAAACGCGGGATTGAATACCTTGACACCCTCCGGTGCCATGCGTGACGCATACCACATCTCCGTCACTTCCTCGGGTTTGCGCTGCTCGATCACGATATCGTCTCCGGTCGGTGTACTCCAGTCGATCGTAGAGGTCGGTGCACACACATAAAAAGGCACTCCGTAGCGTTTTGCCACCGCAGCGACCACCGATGTCCCGATCTTGTTTGCCGTATCCCCGTTTGCCGCCACGCGGTCACAGCCGACAAACACCGCCTGCACCTTGCCCTGTTTCATTATCATACCAGACATGTTATCGCAAATCAACGTGACATCCACCCCTGCTGACTGCAGCTCAAACGCAGTCAGCCGCGCGCCCTGCAAGAGCGGCCTTGTCTCATCCGCATAGACATGGAAACCGTAGCCACGCTCCTGTCCGAGATAGATCGGCGCGGTCGCCGTGCCGTATCTGCTCGCCGCCAGTTTTCCGGCATTGCAGTGTGTGAGAATGCCGTCGCCCGGCTTCACAAGCGCCAGCCCGTGTTCGCCGATCGCACGGCAGATCGCGATGTCCTCCTCCTGAATCGCGATCGACTCGCGCCGCAGCTCCTCCTTGATCTGTGCCACCGTGCTGCCCGCCTCGTGTGCACGCAGCAACACCTGCTCCATGCGGTTTAATGCCCACGACAGATTGACTGCGGTCGGACGTGAGGAATCCAGATATTGTTTGTATGTGCAGAATTGTTTATAAAATTCATCAAAATCATCGGTATCGATACTCTTTGCCAGCAGATAGATCCCGTAGCCTGCCGCCACCCCGATCGCCGGAGCACCGCGCACCTGCAACAAATAGATCGCATCCCAGATCTCCTGTGCCGTATGTAAACGCAGGATCTCTATCTTTTCCGGCAATTTGGTCTGGTCGATGATGACGAGCGCATTGTCCGCATCATCGAGCGCCACTGTATCATAATCCAAGATTGTCTTTTCCATTGGTCTCTTCCTTTCCCCATCTTATTTTATTCAGGCGTATACGCAAAAAACGCACCATATAGAAATTATACCCTTTTAACGGTATTTTTTCTATATGATGCGCAAAGAATCTGACAAGTACCCGCAAAAATACAGAACGGTATGCTATTCTGCGAGCAGCTTCTCCACACTTGCCAGCTTGACACTGCAAATAAAGATCTTCGTTGCCTCAATCAGCTCATCCATGCTCGGAAAAGAGGGTGCCAGGCGGATCACGGTATCCTCCGGATCTTTTCCGTAGGGGAACGGCGCACCCGCTCCGGTCAGTACCACGCCTGCCTGCTTAGAAAGAGCTACAGTGCGCTTTGCACAGCCGGGCAGGGTATTGAAGGAGATAAAATAGCCGCCGCGCGGAGATACCCAGCTGCCGATACCGAGCGGTGTGATCTCCTCGGAAAGCATCTGCTCTACCTTCTCAAACTTCGGACGCATGATCGCTGCATGCTTCATCATATGTGCATCTACGCCTGCACGGTCCTTCAAAAACAGCACGTGGCGGAGCTGGTTGAGCTTGTCGTAGCCGATCGTCTGGATCGTCATGACCGCTTTCGCATCCTTAAGATTGTTCTCAGATGCCGCCATCGCAGAGATACCTGCACCTGCGAATGTGATCTTCGAGGTAGATGCAAACTCCAGCACACGATCCGGATTGCCTGCTGCCTCACACTCATCCAGAATATTTAAAATCTGATCCTGCTTGTCCGCTTCCTCGTACAGATGATGCACACAGTATGCATTGTCCCAGAAAATACGGAAATCGTCTGCCGCAGTCTTCATCGTTGCAAACCGGCGGACAACCTCATCGGAATAAGAAATACCGGTCGGGTTCGCATATTTCGGCACACACCAGATACCCTTGATCAGAGGATCAGAACCGACGAGCTGCTCAACCAGATCCATATCCGGTCCGTCCTCGCCGAGCGGCACATTGATCATTTCAATGCCTAAACACTCAGTAACAGCAAAATGTCTATCATATCCGGGCACCGGACAGAGGAATTTGACCTTGCCCTGCTGGCACCACGGTGTACCGCCGCACACGCCGTGCAGCATATAACGTGCAACCGCATCAAACATGACATTCAGACTCGCATTACCGAATACGATCACCTGCTCCGGACGGCACTCCATGATCTCTGCCATGAGCTGCTTTGCCTCGGGAATACCATCCAGCTCACCGTAATTGCGGCAGTCTGTTCCGTCTTCTGCGCGGCAATCGCTCTTGCTGTCTAAGAGATCCATCATAGGCATGGACAGATCAAGCTGTGCGCGCTCCGGCTTGCCACGCGCCATATTTAACTGCAATCCGGCTTCCTCAAAGCCCTTGTACTCCTTTTGCAGCTTTTCCTGCTCCTGAAGAAGTTCTTCCTTTGTCATCTGATCGTATGTCTTCATTCCTGTTCCTCCTGTTCACGCTTCCAGCGTTTTACATTGTTTAAATATTCCCGAATCGTCTGCTCATAGCCATTGTCAGACGGTTCGTAAAATGTCTCCTGTTCCAGTCCATCCGGCAGATACTGCTGGGCGGCATAATGATGGGGATATGCATGTGCATATTTATACCCCACGCCGTGTCCGAGTTTTCCGGATGATTTGTAATGTGCATCCTGTAAATGTACCGGCACCGGCGGTGTCTTTGTATGCGCGACCACATCCATCGCCCTGCTGATCGCCTCACACGCCGCGTTGCTCTTTGGCGCGCTGGCAATGTAGCTGACTGCCTGCGACAAAATGATCTGTGCCTCCGGCATACCGACCCGCTCGACCGCGAGCGCCGCTGCCGTGGCGACCTGCAATGCCTGTGGATCTGCATTTCCCACATCCTCCGACGCGCAGATCATCATGCGTCTGGCGATAAACCTGACATCCTCACCCGCATACAGCATCCGCGCCAGATAATACACTGCCGCGTCCGGGTCGGAGCCACGCATGCTCTTTATAAATGCGGAGATCGTATCATAATGATTATCTCCGTTTTTATCGTATTTCAGTACCCGTTTCTGGATACATTCCTGTGCGACATCCAGCGTAATATGAATTTTTCCGTCCGCCGCATCCGGCTCCGTCGTGAGAATCCCAAGCTCGATCGCCGTCAATGCCGAACGCGCATCCCCGTTTGCGAGGTCTGCCAGAAATTCTTCCGCATCCGCATCCAACACCGCCCCATAGCTGCCCATGCCCTTTTCGCAGTCTGTAACTGCGCGGCGCAGCAGCACACGGATATTGTCCTTTGTCAGCGGCTTCAGCTCGAAAATAATCGATCTGGACAAAAGCGCGCCGTTCACTTCAAAGTAGGGATTTTCCGTCGTCGCCCCGATGAGGATCACGGTTCCGTCCTCCACAAACGGCAGCAGATAGTCCTGCTGACCTTTGTTAAAACGATGGATCTCGTCGATAAACAGAATCGTCTTTTTCCCATACATGCCCTGATTGTTTTTCGCCTGCGCCACAACCTCTTCCATATCCTTTTTTCCGGCAGATGTGGCATTCAACTGTGTAAATGCAGCACTGGTCGTATGTGCAATGACCTTTGCCAGCGTCGTCTTGCCGGTGCCCGGCGGCCCATAGAAAATGATCGACTGCAGCTTGTCCGCGCGGATCGCACGATACAGCAGGCGGTCTTTTCCGATGATATGCTCCTGTCCGACGACCTCATCGAGCGTCGTCGGCCGCATCCGTGATGCCAGCGGCGATTCCTGCTCCATATTCTTTTCCCGCATGTAATCGAATAAATCCACTGACGATTTCCTCCGTTTTGCAGTTTTCCTTGTTCAAAAATTCATAAACGTTTTCCGACGTCTTTTACAAAGATACATGATATTACCTTATTTTTCAAGTATTTTAAGGCACTTTTTTTAAAAATCGAACTTTTTGTGATGATTGATGAGAAGATGTGTTTTGCAAGATTTAGGTTTGTGCAAATTCATTATTCACAAAATCACTCCATCAGCAGTTCCTCGACCGTCACAAAGGTATACCCCTGTGCCTGCAGCCGGTCAATGATCATACATGCCGCCCGCACCGAGGACTCCGACGCATCATGCAATAAAATAATGCTGTTTTCCTCTACATCCTGCAAGACCCGCTGCACAACCAGATCCGCGCTGGTCGTCGCCCAGTCCCTCGGATCGATGTCCCACAGCACCTCAACCATCTGCACCTCATAATCCAGATCCTCTTTCCAGCAGCCATACGGCGGCCGGATGTAGCTCGCATACTGTCCGCAGGCAGCATGGATCGCCTCATTGGTGTGGTTCACCTGCTCCACCGCCTGCTGGTCACTCAACTGGCGCAGATTGACATGTTTGTAAGAATGTACACCGATCAGATGCCCCTCCTCACTGGCACGGCGAACCAGCTCCGGATACTGCTCTACCTCTGCACCCAGCACAAAAAACGTTGCGGGCACACCGCGCTTTTTCAGTTCATCCAGCAGCTCCGGCGTATAATCCGGATTCGGTCCGTCGTCAAATGTGAGCGCCACCTTTTTTGTCAGTTCATCGCTCTGTCTTCCACCGAATGCTGCTACGGCTTCATCATCCATGCCTGCATCCCCGGTCTGCACTTCATTGTCCACAGGTTCCGTCGCCTGCACACAATGTTCCGCGATAACCGCCGCCAACACGCCGGCTGCCAGCGAGACAGCAAACAGCAGCAGCCCGCGCAACACCTTATATTGCATTTTCCTACGATCACCAAAATGCATAAAAAACCCACTTACATACAGTTGCTTTATTATATGCAGTGGGTTTCCCTTCCATGTCAGATACTCTGCGTTTCCGTGTCCAATGTATCCCCGGGCTCAGCGGGGGTATCTGCCTGTCCGTTTCTCTCCTGCTGCTCAATCCGCTTCATTTTCTGCTCCAGACGATCCTGATCGATGGCGCGCGCAAACGCAAGCTGCTGTTCCTTCTGCCTGCGCACGAGTTCATCCTTCTCCTGATGCAGAAACAGCTTGACACCGATGGCTGAGATCACCATGCAAAGCAGTGTCAGTATTCCGGCGATCAGCAGTATCCAATATGCGATTTTATCGATTGTTCCGGTGAGAAAACGGAGGTCAAACAGTAATACGACGGCTGCCAGCAGTGTCACGACCGCGATCGTCAGCACGACCGGCCACACGCTTTTGCGCATAATATGCATCTGCAATGCCTGTTGCAGCATGACAACCGCTACCGCCAGCACGAGCAGACCTGCAAGCACGCTGATCTGTCCGGTCAGCTCTTTGGCACGTGCAAGTGCACTGCCGCCTAAGATCACGATCAGCGCGCCGCCCGAAAAGCTGTAGTCATGCATGCTCCGGTATGCCTCGGTCACAAAATATTTGACGATTAAACCGATGCCGAGTGCAATCAGCAGCGCACTGATCATATAGACGAGATACTGCTCCTGTACACCGTCCACAAACAGCATGACGCTGCCTACAAGTATAAACAGTGCCGCGACCGCGGTCAGAAAAATCGTGCCCAGATGCCCGCCGGTGCGCGCGATCTGATCCTGCGCTGCACGGTACGGCTTTTTTTGTTTCTGCTTGTTTTTGTCGGTATTACTCATATCCTACCCCCCATGCCTGTGCCTGCTGCTATGCGTGGTACACGATCTTTTTCGCCAGTGCTTCCACGGTGGCTTCGTCCTCGAAATAGGAAAGGATCGCCAGACCGAAGTCGATCGCGGTTCCCATACCGCGGCTCGTGATGATGTTGCCGTCGCGGACAACCGGTTCGCAGGTCACTTCTGCACCGGTGAGCTGGTCTTCCATGCCGGGGAAGCAAATCGCTTTTTTGCCCTGCAACAGTCCCAGCTTGCCGAATACGGTCGGTGCCGCACAGATCGCAGCGATGAGTTTGCCCTGTGCACAGGCACGCTGCAACTGCTCACATACGCCTGCGTGCTCTCCGAGATTGATCGTGCCCGGCATGCCTCCGGGGATTGCCAGTGCATCGTAGCTGTCAAAGTCCGCATCCTCATACAATACATCTGCCAGTACCGTTACCCGGTGGGAGCTGGTCAGTGCCTGCTCGCCTGTCACCGAAATAATGTCGCAGGTCAGCCCTGCCCGGCGCAGGATGTCAACGACTGTCAGCATCTCGATCTCCTCGTATCCGTTTGCTACCATAATTCCTACTTTTTTATCACTCATTTCGCGTCTCCTTTTCTGCTTTGTATACAAAAATTAGTTCATGCGGGAGCTGCGCCCCTGCATGAAATTCTCACATTCTGTATAAGTATCTCACAATCTGCTCATTTTTTCAACAAATAGCATTCTTTACAGTCATACATTTTTCAAATATACTATAACTATTCAAAGCTATTTTTGACCACACTTTATACATACCACAAACTATCATGAGGTCGCAGCTCCCGCAAGCATATCTGTTTTGCTTTCATTGCACGAACCATTCCGATGAGCCCCGGAAAAACCTAACTCGTGTTCAGCATAGGCTTCCACGAGTTACGAGTCTCCTCTCCATCGTGCAAAGGCAGCAAAATCAGACATGACTTTGCTCGCGCTGCTACGTTTACGCAATGTCCGTAACGTGAATGGCTGCGGGTGCAACAGTTTCCGGCATCTGCGACTTTTGTCCGGCGAAGTGCGAGCGATTTGATTACCAGCCGCATGGCAACATCGAGCCAAGGCTGAAGAGACAGCGAGGCACCGGCGGGCAACCGGAGCAGATGATCGGAATACGGTTGTGACCGCAGCTCAGCCAGAAGAAAAGGAGTACCTATTATGGAAATCGAACGCAAATTTTTACCGAAAGAACTGCCGGATGACCTGACGCAGTTCGCTTTTCACAAGATCGAGCAGGGCTATCTGTGCACAAGTCCGGTTGTCCGCATCCGCCGCTCGGACGACGACTATTACCTTACCTACAAGTCCAGCGGCATGCTCGCACGCGAGGAATACAACCTCCCGCTGACCGCCGAGGCATACGCACACCTGAAACCCAAGGCAGACGGACGCATCATCGAGAAAACGCGCTACCTGATTCCACTCGATGACAAGCTGACCGTGGAACTGGATGTGTTTGCAGGCGATCTGGCTCCGCTCATTCTCGCGGAAGTGGAGTTTTCATCAGAGGATGAGGCAAACGCTTTCGTTCCTCCGGAATGGCTGGGCGAGGATGTCACCTTTGACCGCCGTTACCACAACAGCACAATGAGCAAAAAATAATGGGATAAAAATTCCCTATGCAGCAGAAAACGGATGACAGGCAGCCGCCCGACATCCGTTTTTACATTCCTTATTACATTTATGATCCGATCCTGTCACGCAGCCCGATCACCGGAACCGGTTGATCTCATATTTGCGCTTTGCCTCAAGACATCCCTTCAACTGCCGGTAGCGGTCATCAATATCCCCCTCGGGAATGACCACATCCAGCGCAACCGCCATCGTATCGATCAGATAATCATTGAGATCCAACTGCATCCGATACAGAATCTCCAGTTTTTCTTCATATGTTTCCGCATCCAGAAATGCCATCAGCGCATCAAACTGCGGCGGGCGTTCCTCCGTGGGCTGTCCCACTTCCGTTTCCGGATTTTGTTTATTTACTTCCATAGCTGTTTCCTTCCATTCTGACATAACGCGGCTTATCCATACATGCGGTTCAGCATATCCGTAGCCTCCGCGACAAAATCACGCTGAAACTCCAGATTGCCGCTGTAGCCCTTGACAATCAGATCATTCACCTCATCCATCAGGTGATAGGTGTCAAGATCATCCACGCCGAGCTGGTTGCGCAGCTCAGTCTCGTGTCCATCCTCATGCTCACTGTGGATATGGCGCGCCTTTGCCTTATCTTTCATGATCTCGTCACCGACCGGCACACGTCCAAGTTCCACCTCTGTGTTCACCGGCCTGGTATCATCATCAAACTGCTGTGCCGCATTCGCCTTTGCCTTCTGCAGAATCGACGGCTGTGCTGCAGGCTGCGGCTGTGTGCGCTTTGCCTGCTGCGGTGCGCTCTGTTTGACCGGACGCTGTCCCTGCATCTGCGGATTGTTATACTGCGGCATCCGCTGCTGCGGTGGTCTCTGTCCCTGCATCTGCGGCTGTGAATACTGCGGTGGTCTCGTGTTACGGGGCACGTTCGGTTTTGACTGCCGCTGGTCTTTCTTTGCATTTTTCGTACACCGGATCACAATGTAGGCAATCACCGCAATCCATATTATAAATCCAACCATACGTTTCCTTTCTTCCGGGCTGTTTCGTTAATTGGCACTGTAACGCTCCAGTTCCATGTTCATGACCTGCTGCATCTCTGTACTCTCTACCGGCGCTTCACCCAGATCCTCCGTCCTGCCGTTATCATGGATATAAATCCACTTGCGGTCCCCTTTTTCTTCACCACGGACGATCATATAATAACCGGGGCGCTCCGCCTCCTTATGCCATGTCGCATAAATACGGATGCAGGCTCCCTGATCCAGCTTTTTCGCCGGCATGGAAATATGGATCATATCCAGCTTGGGATCAATGCCGAGCTGCATCACCTCAAAATCACTCTCCGCATACGGCATCGGCAGCTTGTTCTGATACTGATCCTTGAAAAACGTGTACAGCGTCTGTGCATCGATACTGTCAAAATATGCCTTATCTTTTGTATAAATGCTATGCGGAAACAGTACATATTCCACATTTTTTCTGGCGAGCAGATGGAACTGCGCCGGTGTCACCTGCTGCTCCTTGCGCGGGCGGACAACAAAGTTGTTCGAAAACGGGTTGACCACGACACCGTATACCGGACTCTTTGCATTTTTCGCATAATTCATGCATGCATCAAATGTCATTTCAATCACACCGTTGGAGTGATGCTCCTTCGGCAGCTGTGACAGGTTTGTGTAGACTGCAAGAAAATGCTCCTTATTCGGATTCTGGATCAATACCGGGATCGGCTTGGCATCCTTCGGCAGTCTGACCGGCTTTCCAGTCCGCTCCAGCTCTGCCTGCATCGCTGCAAGTGTCTCATCCTGCGGGAAAGTAACCGGTACGATAAAACGTACTTCCTTCATTTTTTCCACAAGCTCCCGCGACTGTTCGGGTGTCATTCCCTTTTTGTACTCCTCCAGCAACTGCTCGATTTCCTTTATCTGTGTCTGATTATCTGCCATTGTGTTTCTATTCCTTTCCACTTTCATCATTTCGTAGTATGTATGCTGCGATTATTTAAATGAACCGAGTACCGTTCCGGCTCCGTCCGTAATATACCAGTTGATACCGGTCAGCTTTCCGCGCCAGCCGTAGCTTTGATCTGTAAAATCCGTTCCGGTCACGCATACGAGATTGTAAATACCGACCTGTCTGATGCTCACGGTATAGCTCACATTCTTTTTCTGCTTGAATGAAATCGATATAAAATTCTTTGTCAGTGTCTCACGGTCGGTTCCCGATTTAAATCTGGATATCTCGATCTTTTTCGCATTTGAAGTGTCTGCCATGTACGTTTTATCACCGAGGATCGTGTATGTGACATCCTTTTGCAGCGTCAGCGAATACTTGCTCTTTTTTCCTGTTGACAACTGATATTTATAGTTATTTCCCTGCGGTGTTGAAAAATACAGTTCCCTGCTTCCGAGCATCAATGTATCATCCGCCGTATCCTTTGTCACTGTCTTTTTTTTGCCATCCACAGTCAGCTTGCAGATCGTTCCGTACCAGTAATTTCCGCTGCCCTCATACGAGCCGAAATTATAATACAGCTCGCCGCCGGACTGTGCCACATCGCTGATGCACAGCGGGGATGCCGACTCATTGTCACTGCGTTTATCGGTTGCCACACGTACCAGTTGATTTTTCGACGTATTCAGACGGTACAATGAGATCTTATCCGTTTTCTGGTCGTAGAGCGAATAATAGCTGTCACTGCCGATATTCGTCACATATTCCAATGACTGCTTTGCCTTGACCGTCTTGATCCGCGTCACATCCTCAGTCTCGTATTCCATGCAGAACAGCCGCTGTTTGCCGCTCGCAAGTACCTCGATGCCGTAGACATGCTGCGCGTCGGCATAGCTGACGGTGCCCTCGCACAGTGTACGCACATCATCGCCATCCAACTGGCACATCCGGATCACCCAGCCTGTGCCGTCATCCACTGTCGTATAATACAGATATTGTCCGCTCACCACGAGCCGCATGATACCGTTCGGCTCTGTCACGACCTTTGATACCTTTCCGTCGGATACTTTTTTCCGGCAGATCGTCGCCGTGCTGGTGTCATACTGTCTGCGGATAAAATAGATATATCCGCCCTGTCCGATCATATCCGAATCTTCATATACAAATGTCTCTGCCGCCTGTGCCGTTACCGGAGCTGCCGTGATTCCGGTTACTGCCAGCATAACCGCAAACACCAGACAGACGATTCCTTTTCCGATACACCGTAATTTTGTGTGCTTCATCATACCATTCCTCCGCTAGCCATTATCTGTTACTTTTTCTGATCTTGATTCTGCATACAGCATATTTTCTGCTTCCGTCCGCGGCTGTCGCCGTGATCTTTACCGTGTGTCCGATGCCTGCCTTTTTCGCACGTACCACACCGTTCTGATCCACAACCGCGTATCTCTGATTGCTGGTTTTCCATGTCACCTTGTCACTGGTCACATAATCAGGTGCTACCTGCGCGCTCAGCCTGAGTGTATTTCCATACCGCAGCGTCGCATTTTTCCGGTTCAGCGTCACCCTTGTGGCAAACGTCCGCAGCTTGGACAGATCGATCACTCCGCCGGAAATGCACTTGTTCGACAGCGCACTTACCTTGCGCACACATCCCATCAGCCGTGCACGCAGCTCACTCGCCGACATATCCGGATTTGCCGCTGCCAGCGTAGCTACCGCCGCACTGACGACCGGTGTCGCCATCGAGGTTCCGTCCAGATACGCATAAGCGCCAAACTGCTGTGGCTGCACATTTGCCACAGATATTGCGATGTCATCCAGATACAGCTCCATCGGTGTGCCGACATATTTTTTGCCCACTGTCAGCCCGACGATCCTCATATAAGTACGGTTTCCAACCGTCACAAAACGGGAATCCTGCGGCGTGCTGGTCATCATCTGTGCCTGCCAGCAGATCTCGCTGCCAGACGCATCGCCGTCCAGGAAACCCACATAGTAGGTCGCATTCTGATCCAGATACAGATCCGTCACATCGACGTAGATTGAACCGGCAACCTCGCCCTCATCCGAGCGGGTATTGCGCGTCACCGATAATTTCAGATAACCGTTGGAGCCGTTTTTTACCTGTTTCGCGTCTACCGTATAGCCGGTCTCTATGCCGATCTCATCCGCCGTATAATAATTCTCCCAGGTCTGTCCCGCTGGAAGTATATTCTCCGCATCTGCACTGAAACGGTTAAAATACACCGATAGCTGCCTGCGCTGGCTGTCGCTGTAGATCCCCGGTATGTACAGATCCTCAACATAAGTAGACAGCATATTGCTGCCGGGCGCGAACAGATCTACCTTGCTGGCACTGTAGTCCGAATAATAGGCTGCGGCATCATCCTCGTTGGAGGCACCTACAATCACCACATAAGGGCTGTCCAGATCGTAGGGAGTCGTGAGCGCTTTGCGCGTATTGTCCCAGTTCACGTGATCGTTGCCTGCGGCAAATACGGACAATGCACCCATTCCGCCGACGATATCGACCGCGAGCGAGAGAATGCCGTTTGTATCGGCACTGCCGCCCCATGAACAGTTGACCGCGCAGACATTTACCCCTGCGTCCATTGCGTCGTAAATATATTCGTATGCCTCGATGATCGCCAGATCCGAGATCTCGTCCGAGTCACCCTCCGTGACCTTGAGTGCCATGATCTGCGCCTGTGCGACACCGCTGATCCCGACTCCGTTGTCCTGCACCGCAGCAGCGATCCCCGCCACATGCGTGCCGTGTCCGTTCTCATCCATCGGATCTGCATCATGATCACCGAAATCGTAACCATGGCTGCCCTTGAGTGTTCCCGGATAAGGATTGTCCCACATACAGTCACTCAGATCCGGATGCGTATAGTCCACACCTGTATCGATGACCGCGATCACCGGCGTGTCGGTCTGTACGACCTGCTGCTGTGACCAGCGGATACCCTCGCCGGCTGTACCCGTGCCGTCCAGATACCACTGTGACTCCACGTAGGGATCTGTCGACATCAGCTTCTGATAACCATTCGCGCTCACTCCGTCCACATAATATTGCTTCAATGCCAGCTCCATGAGCTCCTCTGTCGAATATGTATCGGAGACAAGATGCACGATATAGCATTCTTTTCCGCTGCTCTCATCCACGCCAAAATCACTGACTCCGGCGACCTCGACCTCCTGATCGTAACGGTATACGCCCTCCTGTGCCAATGCTGCGCCGGGTGCAGCTTCAATGGATATGAGCGCCTCGCCCTCCGCATAGGAGGCTCCGCTCAGATCCGCGAGCGCGTTTTCCATCAATTCTTCTGTTTCCTGAACGCGCACCTGCGATGCCCACACCTCCTGCAGCGGCATTACCTGTATGCCGAGCAGCATCGCCAGTAAAAATGCGCCTGCACTTCGTCCTTTTTTCATGCTGTTACTCCTATAACTCTAAATATGAATAGTATACCACACAACCTATGAAATGTGTTATACTATTTATACCAATTCGCTGTGCTTTTGCATGGCCGGTCGACCGGTGCATCGGCGCAGCGCGTCAATGAAGGAGGATTTTACATGAAAAAGAGCAAGTCCGTATGGTTTCTGGCGGTACTCATCATCGCACTTTTGGGCATTCACACGACGCCCGCGGATGCGGCAGTCCGGCTGAACCAGACATCACTTACACTCGTCGAGGGGCAGACCGCATCGCTGTCGCTGCGGGGCACCACGAAAAAGATCACATGGCGCAGCAGTAACACATCGGTTGCCACTGTTACAAAAAAGGGAAAAGTGACCGCCCAAGCGCCCGGTGAGGCAGTCATCACCGCCAAAGCCGGAAAAGTGACGAGAAAATGTACGGTAACCGTCACGACCGACTACACCAGATACTATGAATATCAGGTCAAATATGACAAAATCGCGATCAACAAGCTGCTTCGCATCACCGAGACAGAGCTTGTGATTCCGGATACGATCGAGGGTTATCCGGTCACGGAGCTTGCGGACGGACTGTTTGAAAACTGCGACGGGCTGGAGACGATCACGCTGCCGTCCGGCATCACCAGGATCGGCACTTCCATGTTTGCGGGCTGCCACCAGCTAAAGTCTGTCAACTGTGGCGGAACGATCACATCACTCGGCGCGCGCGCTTTCTATGAATGCAATGCGCTCGAGCAGCTGCCCGACCTCTCTGCGGTGGAGACGATCGACACAGAGACGTTCTATAACTGTGACGCGCTCACGACCCTGCCGGTTTCACTGAACTTAAAATCAATCGGCGACTACGCATTTTACGACTGTGACAAGCTGCTCACATTTTTCGGTGCGGACAGCCTGAGCACGATCGGCAAAGGTGCATTCAAGGGCTGTGACACGCTGTTCGGCATCTCCGGCTGCAAAAATGTGCTGTCTTTCGGAGAAGAATGCTTTGCAGACTGCAAACAGTTGGGAAATGTCTCTATGGGAGACAAGCTGACAACACTCGGAACCGCCTGCTTTTCCGGCTGTGAAAAACTGCAAACTGTGCATCTGTCCAACCTGCTCACGGCGATCCCCGACCGGTGCTTCTACAACTGCTATATGCTGAGCAACCTGACCGTCCCCACCGGTGTGACCAAGATCGGAAACATGGCATTTTTCAACTGCATCAAATTATCGATCCTGACCATCCCCGGAACCGGTATCACGAGCATCGCAGCGGATTCTTTCGCCGGTGTGCCGCTCGCCAATCTGCAGGTCTGGTATAAGGCGGCAGACGGACAAAGCTATCTGGAAACATGGCTGAAAGCACCCGCACAGAGTGCGATTCAGACACATGCGATTTGATATTATGGGTTTAAACAAAAAAGTACCATGCGGAACCCCGCATGGTACTTTTTTCACTGTCGATATTTCATTGCAGTATTGATCAGAAATTCAGCATTCGTTGGTCTGCCACTCGAATTGTCGCACGGATACGGATACATATGGCGCAAAGTTTTCAGATTACTCCGCTTCCAAACCGATTCTATCGCATTGCGAATCGTACGCTCAACACTGTTTGCGGAAGTGCCGTAATACTTTGCCACCTCCGGATACACATCACGCGTCATTCGAATCTGTTGTCCATACCCCATTTTTGCAATCAGATAAATTGCTATTACGATGTTGTTAAACCCCACTTGACCTCTGCGAAATCCCATCCCCACAAGATCCGCTGCGATCTGTACTTGCAACCGATTCCCCCGATTGGCTGCTACTTCTGACGGTGTCTTCTTTGCCATCTGGTTCGCTGAACCCGGTTTCAATGACTCCGCCTCATTCCATATGACGACAGTCATTCCTTGCGACTGTAAATTCTCAATCAGCTGCAACTCCTTTCCCGGCTCAAATACCGTCATATCCATGAATACTCCTCCTTTTCTATGAAATTATATGGTAAGTAAAACTTACCACATCAACGCGGAAAAGTGAATAGACGATAAAAAATTGCAAAAAAATGGTAATTTTTTGCATAATTTGAACTATTTACTCATCATCATAACCAAATTTGGCTTTTACTGCTGCACGGAATTTCCGGCTGATCGGTATTTCCCGCCCATCCTGCATCACCATGTAATTGTTGTGGTATACCTCCACCGCATCAATATTGACTACAAACGATACATGTGTCTGCACAAAACGCTCGTCCGCAAGCAGTTCCTTCAATCTGCTTGCAAAAGATTTCCGCAACGTGACGCTGTGATAGACTCTGCCGCTGCCCGTCGTAACAAGAAATGCCTGTCCCTCGCGCTCCACATACATGATGGTCGAATACCGCAGATTCTGTGTACCGTCGATCGTCCGGATGGGGAAATACTTCGGCTCCTGTCTCCACACCTTTGCAAACACATAGTCCAGTATCTCGAATAACTCGTGCATATGAACCGGCTTGAGCAGATAGCGCAGTGCATATACACGAAATGCTCTCATCATATACTCACCCGAACCGGTGATAAACACAATCGGATTGTAATGATAGCGAAGCCTGATCTTCTTTGCAAGCTCAATCCCATTGCCATCCGGAAAAAAGATGTCCAGCAAATAAATATCCGACTCTATTTTTTTAAGATCTTCCTCTAACGGAATTGGCGAATCATATTCTAAAACTTCCAGGTCCGGTATTTTTCGTCGTTCCTTATAAAGCAATACCATATCCTTTATAACGCGCCTGGCGATCGAACTGTCATCACAAATACTGATGATCATATAACTCCCCTGCCTGTCTCCTTCTAAAATATATTTTATTTTAGCAAGTCCCAGCGTCGAATACTGTCGTAGGTTAAGGCACTACCGCTGCAAAGTGATCCATCAGATCCCAGATCTCCTCCCTGCCCTGCTTGGTCTCTGCGGAAAACGGAATCACAATATCGTCCGCCTTCAGCCCAAGTCCGGCACGCACCTCCTTCAGCGCTTTCTGCACCTGCGAGCGTTTCAGCTTATCTAATTTTGTCGCAATAATAATCGGGTCGTAGCCCTGATACACAATCCAGTCATACATCGTCTTATCATTGGTTCCCGGTGTATGGCGGATGTCAACGAGCAGAAATACCGCCCGGAGCTGCTTACTCCTGTGCAGATAATTTTCGATCATTTTTCCCCATTTTGCACGCTCGCTCTCCGACACCTTTGCGTAGCCGTAGCCGGGCAGATCGACCAGATACATTGCATCGTTGATATTATAAAAATTGATCGTCTGCGTCTTTCCCGGCTGGGAAGAGGTACGCGCCAATGACTTGCGGTTCATCAGCGCATTGATCAGTGACGATTTTCCAACATTCGATTTACCTGCAAACGCAATCTCCGGCAGCTGATTGTCCGGAATCTTGCTTGTGATCCCACACACGGTCTCCAGATTCACCTGTTTAATTACCATCTTTGTTCTCCTTTACCAGCACAATATCCAGTACCTCTTTCATATGCTCCACCGGAATGATCGAAAGTCCCCGCGTGATCTCGGATGAGATTTCCTCCAGATCCTTCTCATTCTTTTTCGGCACGCATACAGTCTTTACCCCGGCATTTTTTGCCGCCAGCAGCTTTTCCTTCAGACCACCGATCGGGAGCACTCTGCCGCGCAGCGTGATCTCGCCGGTCATCGCCACATCTGCCCTCGCAGGAATCTCCGTCACTGCGGAGAGCATTGCAGATGCCATCGTAATGCCCGCGGACGGTCCATCCTTAGGAACTGCACCCTCCGGAATATGGATATGAATATCATGCTCACTAAAGAAATCTTTATCCAGTCCGTAATCAGTGCTGACCGAGCGCACATAGCTGAGCGCCGTCTGTGCAGACTCTTTCATGACATCACCCATCTGTCCGGTCAGCTTCATTTCACCCTTGCCGGGCATCAGATTGACCTCTACCTCCAGTGTGACACCGCCGACACTCGTCCACGCGAGCCCGCGCACGATGCCGACCTCATCGGTCTGGTTTGCCTTGTCCTCAGTATATTTGACCTTTCCGAGATACTGCTCCAGATTGCCGGCAGTGATCCGGATCTGCTTCTTTTCACCCTCATAGACCCGGCGCGCACTCTTGCGGCAGATCTCACCGAGCTTGCGCTCGAGATTACGCACACCTGCCTCTCTCGTATAGCCGGAAATGATCTGTTCCATCGCCGTGCGGCTGATCTCCAGTTGCCCCGGCTCTAAACCGTTTTTCTTCATCTGTTTGGGCAGTAAATGATCGGTCGCAATATGATATTTCTCGTTTGCCGTATAACTTGTGACCTCGATCAGCTCCATACGGTCTAAGAGCGGTCGCGGGATCGTCTCCGTTGAGTTCGCGGTACAGATAAACAATACCTCTGACAGATCGACCGGCAGTTCCACATAGTGATCGCGGAATTTCTGATTCTGTTCGCCGTCCAATACTTCCAATAATGCAGACGAGGTATCTCCCTTGTAATCGCTGCTCACCTTGTCGATCTCATCCAATAAAATGAGCGGATTGCTCACTCCCGCAGACCGAAGTGCCGTCACAAGCCGTCCCGGCATCGCCCCGACGTAAGTGCGCCGGTGTCCGCGGATTTCCGCCTCATCACGCACGCCGCCCAGACAGATGCGCACATATTTTTTATTCAATGCCTCGGCAACCGAACGCGCGATACTCGTCTTTCCGGTTCCCGGAGGTCCGACGAGACAGATAATCGGACTGTCGCCCTTGCTTGTCAGATTGCGCACCGCCAGAAACTCCAGCATGCGCTCCTTGACCTTTTCCAAGCCGAAATGCTGCTCCTCCAGCACTTCCTTCGCATGTCTCAGATCCTTGTTGTCCTTAGACACCTTTTTCCACGGAAGCTCCAGAACAGTCTCCAGATATCCACGCAACACCGCACTTTCCGACGAGTTGGAGGGGATATTTTTAAAACGGTCGATCTCCTTTGCGATCTTTTCCTTGATCTGTGCATCCGCCTTGAGTTTTCTGAGTTCGGCGCGGAAATGGTCGATGTCACTCTCCGTATTATCCTCGCCGAGTTCCTTGCGGATGACCTTCATCTGCTCCCGCAGCAGATACTCCTTCTGGTTTTTGTCGACCTCCTGCCGGACCTTTTCCTGAAACTCATTTTTGATCGCGATGATGTCCATCTCCTGCAAAAGCATCGCGACGAGCACCTCATAGCGCTCGGTCAGTGTCACCGCCTCGAGCAGACGCTGTTTGCCGCGGTAATCGACCGACAGGTTGTTTGCGATCATATCCAGTGTGTTGTCGAGATCGATCTGTTCACCGACCTGACGCACCAGCTCTTTGCTCACCTTGCCGTTGACAGCAGCGTACTTTGTAAATGTCTCCTGTACGCCGCGCAGCATTCCCTGCTGCACATTTTCCGCCAGTTCCTCCATATCTTCGCTGTTAAAACGGATCACCTGCACCTTTAAAAATGTCTGCTCGTCCATGATCTCACCCAGTTCTGCGCGTTCCTCGCCCTCGACCAGCACGCGGATCACGCCGCCCTGCATTTTGATGACCTGTTTGATATGGGCGATCGTACCGATCTGATACAGATCCTCCTGCGCAGGCTCCTCCACATCGGGATCCCGCTGTGCGACGAGAAAGATCCGCTCATCCTCCATCATCGACTGCTCAACCGCATGGATCGAGCGCTCCCGGCTGATGTCAAAATGCACCAGCATCCCCGGCAATATGACCATTCCGCGCAGCGCGACTGCCGGCAGCTCTAATATAATATCTGTCATGCTTTTATCCTCCCCCATTTCGATACCGGCAGGAGCTCCCACCGGCAGTTTCCAACGGATGCATGGCAATAACAAAACCCGCCTGTAACGATTCTACAGGCGGGCTACATGCATCATTTCATTTAAGCACCCTTGCGCTCAATCTCCGGTTCTCCGCCAGATTCGACCGCCTCACGGGTAATCGTACATGCCACAATGTCCTCATCCGAAGGGATCTCATACATCAGATCCTCCAGCGTGCGCTCCATGATCGAACGCAGACCTCTCGCTCCGGTTTTCTGAGCCAGCGATTGATCTGCAATCGCCTCGACCGCGTCATCCTTGAAGTACAGCTCGACTCCATCCAGCTCAAACAGCTTGGTGTACTGCTTGATCAGTGAATTCTTCGGCTCGCGCAGAATACGCATCAGCGCATCCTTATCCAGCGAATCGAGGGAAACTGTCACCGGCACACGGCCTACAAACTCGGGGATCAGTCCAAACTTCACAAAATCCTGCGGCATCACATGCTTGAACAGTTCTCCGGTATTGCGCTCATGCTTTTCACGGATCTCTGCATTAAATCCGATCGACTTCTGATCCATACGGTTCTCGATGATCTTCTCAAGACCGTCAAACGCACCGCCACAGATAAACAAAATATTCGTTGTATCGATCTGTATCAGCTCCTGCTGGGGATGCTTTCTGCCTCCCTGCGGCGGCACACTCGCCTGCGTTCCCTCCAGAATCTTTAAAAGTGCCTGCTGGACACCCTCACCCGATACGTCACGGGTAATCGATACATTCTCAGATTTTTTCGTGATCTTATCAATCTCATCGATGTAGACAATGCCGCACTGTGCGCGCTCTACATCGTAATCGGCTGCCTGAATCAGCTTGAGCAGGATGTTCTCTACATCCTCACCGACATAACCCGCCTCGGTCAGTGTCGTCGCATCTGCGATCGCAAACGGTACATTGAGCACACGCGCGAGTGTCTGCGCCAGCAGTGTCTTTCCGGAACCGGTCGGACCGAGCATTAAAATATTACTCTTTTGCAGCTCGACATCGATCTCCTGCTCACTCGTAATACGCTTATAATGATTGTACACAGCCACGGACAATACTTTTTTTGCCTCATCCTGTCCGATGACATAGTCATCGAGAAATTCCTTTAATTTTTTCGGCTTTTGAAGATTGATCTCGAAGTCAGCCTTCGGCTGTGCTGCCGGTTCATCCTCAAACTCCTCCTCTATGATCTCTGCACAGATGTCCACGCACTCATCGCAGATATAGGCTCCGCCGGGTCCTGCGATCAGCTTGCGCACCTGATCCTGTGTCTTTCCACAAAAGCTGCAGCGAATCTTTTCCATATTTTTACCTGCCACTATCGTCTCTCCTGATTAGTTACTGTGATTCGTAATAATGCTGTCGATCAGTCCGTACTCTACGGCTTCCTGCGCACTCATGTAGTTGTCGCGCTCGGTATCGGCTGCGATCTGCTCAACCGGCTTTCCGGTATTTGCAGCGAGAATCTCGTTTAATTTCTTCTTGGTCTTTAAAATATTCTCGGCTGCGATCTGGATCTCGGTTGCCTGTCCTCTCGCTCCGCCGGACGGCTGATGAATCATGATCTCCGCATTCGGCAGCGCAAAACGCTTGCCCTTGGCTCCGCCGGACAGTAAGAATGCACCCATGCTGGCAGCCATTCCGATACAGATCGTGGATACGTCACACTTGATGTACTGCATCGTGTCATAGATCGCCAGACCTGCGGTAACGACTCCGCCGGGTGAGTTGATATATAAGTGGATGTCCTTTCCCGGGTCTTCTGACTCGAGGAATAACAACTGTGCCACGGTCAGGCTGGCAGTCGTCTCATTAACTTCCTCTCCGAGAAAAATAATACGCTCCTTCAATAAGCGGGAATAAATGTCATACGAACGCTCGCCCCTGCTCGTCTGCTCTACGACGTAAGGTACTAAACTCATATCAAAAACCTCCTTCAAACCTAATTAGCAAAATGTAGAAAGCAGACTGACCTTATACAAGGTCAGCCTGCTTTGATCTTTCGTTTATTCAGCGTCTGTTTCTGTAGTAGTCTTGGGCTTTGCCTTTGCTCGCTCCTTCACATTCGCCATTACGAACTCTACTGCCTTCTTTACAGCAATATCTCTCTTCATGGACTCCTTCTCAGAATCACCCATGTAATTCTTGAGATCCTCTGCCTTCATGCCATACATAGAAGCCATCTTTTCGATCTCTGCATCAACATCCTCATCAGATGCCTCAATATTTTCTTCTTTTGCGATCTGCTCTAATACGAGACTGCTCTGGATGCGCTGTAATGCCTCCGGACGAACCTGCTCCTTGAGCTTGTCAACCGTCATGCCTGAGAACTGCAGATACTGGTCAAATGACATGCCCTGTGCAGCGATTCTCTGTGCAAACTCATCGATCATGCCCTCTGCCTGCATATCGATCATCGCCTCAGGGATCTCCATCTTGGACTTGTCGATGATCTTCTGGATCGCCTCGTCCTCCTTGGTGCCCTTCGCAGCGTTCTCCTTGCGCTCCTGTAACTTCTTCTTTACATCCTCGCGGTACTCTGCCATTGTATCGAACTCTGATACGTCCTGTACGAACTCATCGTTCAGCTCCGGCAGCTCCTTTGCGCGGATCTCGTTGATCTTTACCTTGAACATTGCGGGCTTTCCGGCTAACTCCTCTGCCTGATACTGCTCAGGGAAGGTCACATTGACCTCGACCTCATCACCGGTATTCTTGCCAACAAGCTGATCCTCAAATGTATCGATGAAAGAGTGGGAACCGATCTCTAACGGATGATTCTCTCCCTTGCCACCCTCAAATGCAACGCCGTCTACGAATCCCTCGAAGTCGATCACTGCGGTGTCACCCTCTGCAACCGCACGGTCTGTCACGGTGATGGTTCTCGCATTTGCATTTCTCTGTGTCTCGATCTCGGTATCTACTTCCTCGTCAGATACGCTCGTATCGATCTTGGTTACGGTCACACCGTTGTACTTTCCTAATGTCACCTCAGGTCTCTTTGCCACCTCTGCGGTAAAGATAAACGGCTTGCCCTTCTCGAGCTGGGTCACATCTACGCTCGGCTGTGATACGACATCCACACCACTCTCGTCTACGGCTGTGGGATAATTTTTCTGTAACAGCTCATTGGCAGCATCTTCGTAGAAGATCTCCACACCATACATCTTCTCGATCATTGCCTGAGGCACCTTGCCCTTGCGGAAGCCCGGAATGGAAATCTTATTTTTCTGCTTATTATATGCTGACTTAATCGCTGCATCTAACGCATCAGCCTCCACCTCGACGGTGAGCTTGACCATATTCTTTCCTAAATCCTCAACCTGTACATTCATTGTAACTGTTTCCTCCTTAAACATTATCTTACATATTTAAAATATATATTATGAAAAGCGCTGCTGCAAAAGGGCATAGCAACGCCTATGCAGTCATTTATGAATTATAACATAGGAATTTCGGAATTTCCACCTCTTTTTTACTTTTTTTATGCGGAAACATTAAAAAAGGGGCGCTTGCGACTCTTTCGCGCCCGAGCGGTATGCGAAGTATACAAAAAAACAGGATATATCTGATGCCGCTCACCTGTTTTTGCGCATTTGCGCATCACGGGAGCGCCCGGATATACCCTGTCTCTTTCTGGTCTGCGTTCAATCTGTCTGTGATCCGCAACCGGAAGCGATGAAATTATTTCATCTGCTCCTCCTGCTTTCTGATCATCTTGCGGACCATCTCGCCACCGATAGAACCAGCCTCACGGGAAGAAAGATCTCCGTTGTAGCCATCCTTTAACTGTACGCCTAACTCACTTGCGACCTCTTCCTTAAAACGCTTCATCGCGTCCTTTGCCTCGGGCACTTCCATCTGGTTTGTACCGGTCTTTGAATTGGTTGTTGCCATGATTGTTTCCTCCATCATACTTTTGCTTTTTGAGTATGTTTCCTACTCATTGCTAGTGTTTCCGCCGACACATAAAATATGATAGGTAATTTCTGGCTACTGATCCTGATTGATCCGCATCAGAATCTCGTTCATTTTCTTTTTGCGCAATAATACTGACAATAAAATCACATAATAGACAACTCCGATGAACTGCACCGGCTCATAGCCGGAGATCACCTCCGACGCGCCGCCCGCTCCGTACAGTCCGCTCGTGATCAGTCCGCACAGATCGACGAAGCCGTGTAAAAATACGCTCACCCACAGATTTCCCGTCCGGAAATAGATCGCGGCAAACGCCATACCCATCATTCCGGCTACGACACACTGAACGAGTACGCCGACCGGCTCTGCACCGATGAGATTCGTCAGATGCGCCGCACCAAACAGCACACCTGAAACGATCACCGCTTTCCACACACCGGATTTCGTCGCTCCGTAGCGCTCAAGCAATAGCTGCGCGATCGTTCCCCTGCACAAAAATTCTTCCGTCATGCCAACCAGAAACATACACACCGCAAAAACCGCGATCTCATAACCGGGCCGCAGCATCCGCTCTCCCTCGTAGGAGACGAGCTGTGAGGCTGCCGAGATCACACCGACCACCAGAAAATAGCCGCCGACAACAAGCCCTTTACGAAAGCCGATTCCCTTTTCTAGCAGCACATCCCCGCCGCCGCTCTGCCGGAGCACGACATAGGCGAGCAGTGCCCCGCATGCCTCCTGCAATGCCAGTATCGTATATTCCCCGAGCGGAACATTCCGCAGCAGGATCTGCCATGCGATAGAGCACAGCATCATGCCGCCCAGCACAAAGATCTCTGCCAGAATACAGTAGATGAATGTATGCTTTTTTGCAAATTGTTGTATGTTACCCATCTTTTCTTCCCTCATTCGCTCTTATTTTATGATGATCCGCTGACTGGCCACCAGATATCATCAGCTATCATTAACTATCATTAAATTGATACCTGCTGCCTGCGCAGCATCAGACATGCTGCTATGATGCAGATCACGGAACCAATCACACCGCCTGCCGTCAGGATCAGCTGTACATGCGCACCCACATATGCGGTCATCTGCTGCAGCGCTATTGTGAGCGCGCTGCCTGACTGATATTGCTTCAGATAAGTAAAGCCGCGCGGCAGACCGATCAGGATGACCAGCATCACTACCCAGAATACATAATATGCCGTCCGCCCGAACCGTGTGACCGCTGCACCCATCAGCATCGTCACTGCCATGCCAACCAGCGCAATGAGCAGCAGATACTGCCAGCGCAGGATCGGCTGCGCAACGTCCTCCTGTACGATTCCCGGATAGATCACTGCCAGAAAACGCTGTTCGATCCAATGCAATAGCACAACTGCCAGATCAAATATCAGATAAACAATCCATGTCGCCGTCATATATGCCGGCAGCGTCTGCCTGCGCGTCTGCCCCATGGCAATCGCATAATTGTAATTTATGACCATCTGGGCAGCCGAAAAGAAACACATATAGAACAGTGCCCCTACTACCATCAGGCTGCCCATCAAAAATACGCTGTCCTCCTCTGTACCCGACATCAATACAACCACAATCACCATACCTACCACATACAGACCACCCAGGAACAGTACTCCAGCAAGCAGCAGATCCCGCATCAGGCAGAACTGTTTCCATACATCCTGTATATACCGTTTCATCTATCAATTCCCTCCTACCGTCAACACTCTATTGTTTACACACGTACCTCTATTTTACGGATAAACAGCCAGCAGATGACCGATGCGATCACAAATAACACAACTCCGATCAGATCAAACACTGACAAGCCACCGATCCGGAACACATTGCCCAATACAGACATCTTGCCCATAAAAGCCGTAAAACCTGCAACCGCCCCACTGATCACTGCCGCCAGAAACGTAAATATATAGTATGCCACCTTTCCGAAACGGTAGATCAGCATACCGTTTATCAGCGCAATGCTGCTGGCAATAAAAAATATATTCTGCGCCAGTGCGCATGCCTCTAATGTCCCCATCGGCATCCATGCTGCCGGTGCAAATGTGAAAATCAGATATACAACGAGGAGCATCCCGACAATCTGCAGCAGATCCATGTAGATCACACTGATCATTGCATCCTTTCGCGTGGAACCGTAACTGAGCGTCAACTGCGTGTAGGTCACCAGATCCAGCATTCCATAGATCATAAATATAAGCGCACCGATAAATAACACGGTCTCCGGAAGGCGCGACACCAGATTCTGCATGCTGAATGCTTCACCGGCTATCAGTGTAAAATAGAGAACAAAACCAACTGACATCAATATTGCCGTTCCAAGCACCCGCCCGGCCCGAAAGCCCGCATAACGCAGTGAACGTGTCAATCCATTCATTTTCATTATGATGCCTCCCTTCCACACAATGCTACAAACAGATTCTGCAGCGATACCGGCTGTACCGTCACATCATAGCCGTCAGCCAGCGACTGTCCCTCACCGAGCAGTACCGTCACGCCCTTGCTGCGTCCGATCATCTCTGTATGATGCACCGCAAGATGTGCACATGCGCTATCTACCTCCTCTGCGAGACCACTCACATGTACTGCGCGCTCCAACAATTCCTGCGTATCCTCCTTTAATAAGATCTTACCGTCTTTTAAGAAAATGACTTCCCCGAAAACATTTGCCGCCTCCTCAATGATATGCGTAGAGATCACAAATGTTCTGCCGGTAGCCTCATGCTCCTCTAAGATCAGCCGGTAAAAATCTTCTCTGGCCACCACATCCAGACCAGCCACCGGCTCATCAAGGATCGTGATCTCCGCTTTACTCGCCAGTGCGACAATGATC
Organism: uncultured Eubacterium sp.; assembly: GCA_934320655.1. Taxonomy (GTDB): domain Bacteria; phylum Bacillota; class Clostridia; order Lachnospirales; family Lachnospiraceae; genus W0P33-017. The sequence continues at coordinate 9,725 of CAKRFN010000012.1, read as the reverse complement.
GTCACCATAGACAGCATGCCTTTGGACATCTTGGAGATCTTCTTTTTCACATCCAGACCAAATTGCTCTACCAGTCGTTTTTCCATCCCGACATCCCAGTTCGGATAATACGTGCGGGCCATCCGGAGATATTCTTTGACCTTAATCGTATTCGGACCAAGCACAGAGAGCGTATTGAGTTCTCTGGAAAAGCACAGATGATCCAACGCCTCACGGTTCTCCCACACCGGCATGCCATCATATGTGACGGTTCCGCCTGTTGCCGGATTCTGTGCTGTCAGAATCGACAGCAGTGTCGTCTTACCGGCTCCGTTTCTTCCGATCAGTCCATAGATCTTTCCCTGCTCGATCGTCAGGTCAATGCCATCAAGCACCTGTTTCTTTCCATACTGTTTTGTAAGATTCTCACATACTAACTGTCCCATATTATTCATCCCCCTATTCATGCGCGCGGATCATCTCAATTAACTGATCACTGCTGATACCCAGGCTCTTTGCTTCTTCTAACAGACCTTTCATATAATTTTCATAAAATGCATCTTTACGCTTATTTATGATCTGTTCCTTTGCACCCTTTGCTACAAACATGCCGATCCCCCTCTTTTTATACAAGATTCCCTCATCCACGAGCAGATTGATTCCCTTCGCTGCAGTCGCCGGATTGATGGTATAGAGCTTCGCCAGTTCATTCGTACTGGGTACCCGTTCCTCCTCCAGCAGAATCCCACGCAGGATATCTGTCTCTATCATCTCACTTAGCTGCAAATAAATGGATTTATCCTGAGATAACAGTTCATTCAAATGTTACACCTCCCTGTCTATGCATCTGTTCCCGACAGTTACATAACTCTCTATTTCTTTTCACTTATTTAGTTGTATGGCTCATTACTTGTGTAATTAACCATATCACCGCACAACCCATTTGTCAACACTTTTCAATTATTTTTGATTGATTTTTATGAAACGGTATCGTATACTGGATAGTGCAGATGTACTAGGATGCGCTCAGACGCTCAGGTACGCAGCAGGCGGATATGGCGGAATTGGCAGACGCGCTAGATTTAGGTTCTAGTGTCCACGACGTGCAGGTTCAAGTCCTGTTATCCGCATAAAAGACCATCAAACCCTTGATTTTATCAGGTATTTGATGGTCTTTTTCTTTTCTGAGTTATGTATTTCACGATGGAAATTCACTGACTTGACATCAACATTGATGTCAACCAAATAACATACTCCCTATTATTTTCCATTCTTGCTTGTTTTCGTCTATTTCGTCCATGTTCTTGCGCCATAGCTGCACTGCTTGAGTGTACTCCCAGCTACAAGTTTGTTTCCGTCATAGACCAACACGCGGGCCTTGTAGTAATATTTTCTGCCCTTCGTGCCCTTGGTGCTGATAAAGCTGTTCTTGCTGCTTGTCTTGAGCAGCTTGTAGCCTGCGTCCTTCTTCGTCGAGCGATAGAACTGGTACTTGACCGTGTAGCCCAGCGACTTGATGTCGGAGATCATGGTCTTGCTGCTCTTGGCTGCGACCTGTACCTTGACGGATTTCTTGCTCGTCTTAGTGGTGGTCACTTTGAACTTCGCGCTCTGCATCAGTTCTTTGACGTGGGCGGCGTTCTGTTCTTTAATTAACCCCTCTGCTTCGTCTTTGTCGACGACTGCGAAAGTCGAGAAGTGGGGCGTCGTGAAGCGAATGTAATCTTCTGCGCCGATCTTCACTACGCTGTGGTTCAGGATCTTGCAGAGGCCGTTGTCGTCGATGTAGATCACGAGGATGTCTTTGCCTTTGAGCTTATCCGGCATCGGCAGAATCACATAAGCCTTTCCGCCTTCAAATTGATGCAGGTGTTTTTCGCCAATCTTCGCGACAAGGTCGAAGAGCGTGCCGTTCTTGCCGACGATCTTCTCCGCCGGTTTCTGCGTTTCCTTGAGCTGGGTGTTTTCGCCCACCACGATGGTTACGGTGTCACCCTTGGCTGCGCCTGCAATCGTTTCTAAGGTCTTGTTGTCGAGGACGACTTCGCCGTTGTCGGTCTTGATGACAAGGTCGGCGTTCGTGTCCTTGGCGATCGCGTTGACGGTCGCCTTTGGCAGCTCGACTTCGGTTGCTTTCACGCTGTCCGCCGCGCCTGTGCTGCCTGCGCCGCTGCCGTTATTCGCGTCACTGGACTTCACAGTGATCTCGATCGTATCGGACTTATTGGAAACCGCCTGATCGAGCAGTTTGTCACCGAGGTCTTTGGAAACGCTGGCTGTGGTCTTGGAAACATCCTGACCCTGCTCGTTCTTGGTCATTTCGGTCGTCGTATTCTTGACGGTTGTCTTGGTTATTGTAGTTGTGTCGTTTTCCGCACCCGGCTTGGAGGTCGTATTGTCCTTCGTGTCTTCTTTGACTGTGATGACATCCGCATCAGCCGGTGTCGGAGCCGGGGCTGCGCCACCGCCGCCACCACCTCCGGAGGTCGGTTTCGCCCAAAGGACGATCGTGCCGGTCAGCTTGTTGTAGTTAGCCAAGTCGTTTGGCGTAAAGAGCCATGTGTAGGCCTTGCCCTGCTCTACCTTGGTACCCAGATTCAGCGCTGTAGTTTTGTCCTCGGATTCGACCCATTTTACGATTCCTTGAATGGATGTTCCCAAAGCCTTGAATAAGGATTCTTTATTTTCGCCTGCAGCTGTTAAGTTTGCATCCGCAAGGGTCTGTCCTTCCTTGCTAATCGCCGTATACTTCGGCGTACCGGTTGGGGTTGCCTTGTTGACGGTGATCGTCACCGTGCCGTCGGCTTCGGCGTAGGTATCGCCGTCAGTGGGGGTGAATTTCCACGCCGCTTCATACGTCCCGCTGCCGACTTCGGGCTTGACCGTGCCGTCCACCCACGCGAACGTGCCGGGAACGATCTTGCCGTCATCCTTCATCGTGCCGGAGAGCTTGATGGTGGAGAGCGCCTGACCGTAGGTCAGCGTCTTCGTGCTCAGCGTCGGCTCGCCGGTGGGGATGATCTTGTTGGTGGCATTGACATTGATGGTCAACTCGAATTCATTGTAGTTCATGGGAGTGACCATGACCGTGACCGTGCCGATGTTGCTTTCCTTGCTCGTTTCCACGGCCTGAATGGGCAAAATCAGCTTGCCGTTTTCGATCTTTGCTGTGCCAACGGCGTAATAGGCGCTGGACAAGTTGACAGTTGGTGCGCCGTAGGTCACCGCGCCGTACTCCCTGGGAGCCTCCAGCGCAGGCAGCAGCGCGGACAGATCAACCGTATACGTCGCCGCGTGGTTGTTCGCGACTTGCAGCGCCTTGGCCGCGGGGGCAGCGATGATCGCACGGCTGATAGAAACAAACTGCTGGCCGCTGACGCTGCCGTATTCGATCTGCATCACCCTGCTGCCACCGGCAAAGACAAAGTTGCCGTCGGGTTTCAGCGTCATTGTGCCGGTGAAGGTTCTGTCTCCAGCTTCCGCGGAGTCGAATTTCATATTGCTCAACTCGTAGTCGCTCTTGTCCAAATTAAGCTTATCCACAGTCGACAATATAGGATTCCGCGGGTTCTTCGAATCAAGATTAAAACCGTCTAACATGTTGATTCCGTTTGTGATGTCAGTCACTGCATCTGTACCATCGTACGTCTTGTAAATCTGGGCAGGACAAAAGTTTTCAACCGACAGCTCATACGGCTCAAGCGTCCATGTCACCGACTTTTCACCCGTATAATTGCCCCTGCCCTCGATGGTCAGCGTGTGCGTTCCGGCATTCCTTGCCCAATTGCTCGAATCTTTAATGGTGTAATCTTTATTCAATTCCAGCGGCTGTCTGTTGTAGGTCACCTCAAATTGGTATTCTACATCGCTAAACGCGCCGGAAGAAAACGGAGTAACCACCAGGCGGTTGTCTGCCGGATTTCCGGTGTTGCCCGTGTCCGGCTTCTGCGTAATGACCGTTCGGTCGCCGTTCAGATTGGCAGGCACGACATTTATCGTATAGCCCTTGACTGCCACCTGCCAGAGAACAGTGCCGTTATTGGGTCTATCCAACCCTGTAATCACGCAGAATACATCCAGCTTATCATTGAGATTCACGCCAGCCACTTTATTCTCCGTCATATGTTCTGCGCCGCTGTCCGTTCTGCGATACCACTTCACATCGTACACGCCCACATTTTCACTGGGCGAGTCAACCATGAAGGGGATTCTGCCGTTAATGGGAACCTCTGCCGCTTTCGAAGTCGATCCAAAGTCGTAAGGGGCTTGCTTGATAACGAATTTTTCCGGTTTTTGCGCCGTATCCACCTGTCTATCAAGGCTTGTGCCTTTGGCGTAATATTGGTGATCCAGCACATCCGCGAGAATCTTGCCGCTTGGCAGATCATACGCGCCAAGGCTGCCGCCCGTGGCGGAAACATGCATGCCCTCAACCCAATCCTTTATATTCAGCTTGCCAATGCTGCCGCCCTGAATGGAAAGATTTGTGTTTGCGGAGCAGCTCTGTACATCCAACTCGTCAACGCTGCCGCCCTTCAGCGCAACGACAGCGTCGCCGGTCATCTCCAGATTGCCGACATAACCGCTCTCCAGCGTAAAGCTCCCGCGCTGACTCCCATCAAGGAGGATATTCTCAATCTGACCGATCTCCGTGCCGTCGGTAACCGTCAAATGCATATTGTTAGTGGGCTTGAATGTACCCCGCATCCTATGTCCGTTCAGATTGATCGTATGCGATCCGCTGCCAATGCTCCATGTACCATCCGTAGCGGTATAATCGGTATACAGCTTCAGCGTGCCGCCGTTTGCCAGCCAATAGGTGATGGCTTCATCCATATCGGTATAGAGATTGCCATCCACCGAGGCTACGAATTTGCCGCTCTTGCCGCAGTATTCGCATGTTGCTGTGCCAGTTTCATCCGGTTTCATATTCGGATGCAGGCATTTTACGACCTTGACGTTGTCGATAGACGCGCCCTGAAGTGTTCTTCCGTACTCCACATACGACCCATCTTCATTCTGGTACGCATAGCCATCTGCAAGCAGTTCGCCAAGTTTGACCGGCCCAAAACCAGCTGCCCAAATCTCATTAAAGCTGCCGCCGCTCAGTTTGGTCTTTGTTATTTTAGGCAATTGATTATTCCCGAACGACAGTTTTCCGATCGTACCTGCCTTCGGCCCTACGATCACTGCGGCTTCCCGCGTTTCTGCTTCATAGTTCGAGTTATCCGATATATTGATCGAGCTGATCGTACCGCCTTCCCACTCGCTCAAATCCAGCGTAGCTTTCAGATCAACAGTGATTATGCCGCCATACATCGGAGGTTCATAACTGCCTTTGCCGATGATCTTCAAGGTGCAGGTCGTATAAGTCCCATTAGTATCTTTGCCCCCAACATCAAGCCATCCGCTTGTGATCTTGTGTCCATTCAGATCCAGCGTAACAATTTTACCATCTCCGGTAATCTCCGCTCTGGATGAAGGAGTCGTGCCCAATTCAATATCCGCCAGCAGAGTGACGGTCGCGCTGTTGTCCGTAGCGGCTCTCATCGCGGCGGGGAGGTCGGCGGCGTAGGTGGTGACGTCGTTGTTTTCACTGTCCTTCACCGTCACCGCCGCGACCATCGTCAGGCCGCAGGCGTTGCAGGTCCAGACCTCTGCATTGCAGGCCGCATCCGTGTGAGGGCACGCCGCTTGACAGATGGCGCAGACGCCGTTCTTGTACTGGTGCGCGGTGCAGACGAAGCCGCACTGCGTGCAGGTGTTGGTGCCGCCCATCGTGTGGGTGTGTTCCTTAACCTGAATGGAGTTGTTCGTGCTGTCGCTGTCATTCATCCGCGTTGCAACTTCATCATAGGTGATAACGCTGCCAGCTCCGTCCGCGTAGGCATACTGCTTCGCCGGGTCGGAGTTATCCAGCAGCGCGGCGTAATCCTTGGCGGTTTTATCGTAGGTCTTAATGCCATTTTGATAGGTTCCGCCATAGAGCTTGACTGTATTGTTGGCCAGTTTCAAATTCAGCGGGCCGGAGAAGCTGCCGCTCTTGACGGTCAGCGTGTTGCCGTAGTTGGCCACATAAACAGCCGCCTGCCGCGTATTGAAAGTGTCCATGCCGCCGATGACGGTCACGTTTTCCAGCGTCAGCGTGGAACCTCTGTAAAGGTAGATGCCCGTGCCCTTGCCGATATTCTGGATTATGCCGTTTTTGATGGTAGCCGAGACGGAATTGTCTTCCATCCACAAAACAGCGCCGTTGTAGTCGCTTGCGTATTGCAGCGTGGCTCCTTGCAGGTCGATCTCGGCGCTGCCGTAGAGCCTTGTCATGTTCTTGAGCGTATACGTGCCGGAAACAAACGTGACCTTGGCGTTCCCCGCCGCCGCGGCCAGCGCCGCGTCCGCGTTGGTATAGCGCGTGACAGTCCCGTCCGCCGCCGTCGCGGCAGCAATGAACGCCGCGCCGCAGTCGGGGCAGACGGTATCCTTGGCCTCTGCGTTCGAGTGGCCGCAGACATAGCCGCACTGATTGCAGACGCCGTCTACCATATGGTGGGCGGGGTGGTCCACGACGGTCACACCGCTGAAAGGTTCGGAATTTGTATTTCTATTGTAGAAAGGGACATAGCCGGTTTTACTAAGGTCCATCAGCGCCAGACCGTCCAGAAAGTGCACAACAGAGTGGGAGTCGGTCATGATATTTTCGGTCACGGTCACGCCCGGCTCAAAGGTAACGCTGCCGCCGTTCTCATCCTTAATAAAAAGACGTTCCTTAAGATTTACGTTCTCTTTCAGATGGACCGTGCCGCCGTTGATCCATATAGCGTGTTTGTTGCCGAAAGAGCTAACAATCGTACCGGCTCCGCCAGTGCTGGACACGGTCAGCTCGCCGCCGTTGACAGTCAGTGCATAGCTGCTGCTGGTGCCGCTCCAAGTCTTGCCATTCAGGTCGATGGTGAAAGTTCCGTCCGTGACCGTGATGCTGTCCGTCACGTTGTCCAGCAGCGTGACGGTGCCGTTGACATTCTTGGCCGCGTCAACGGCCGCGCTCAGGGAGCGGTAGTTCGTTCCGTTCACGCTGGCGGCGTACTGCGTTTTGGAGACCGTGAACGTCACCGAGCCGGAGACCGCGCCGTCCACCGCCGACGAGAGGTTCAGGGTATAGGTCCCCAGCGGCGTGCTCTCAGCAGTCTGGACGGTAACCTTCCACGTGCCGTCTGCCGCATTCTCGGCCACATTCACGGTAATGCCGTTCGCGCCCCCGTTTTCGACCGTGGCCCGCAAATCACCCAGACCCTTCACGGAGCCGCTCACAACGCCCTCGGCGGTGAACTGCGCGGTATACTCCTGCGCTTCGCCCGCCATGACGCTCAGAGTGTCGCCGGGCGTTACCGCGACGACGGCCTTAGGGCCACTGACCAGCGTTTTGGCGACCTTGCCGTCCACCGTGTAGGTTTTCTGAGCTGCGTCGAAAACGGCCACGGTGTCCGGGCTGCCATTTACCTCCGTGGAGCCGTAAAGGCGGCAGTTGTCTGCCAGACTTGCTGCTGCGCTCAATTCCACCGCCTTCTCCGAGCCGGAGATGACGACCGCGTTCGCGGCGCTGGTGTTGATGTGGAGCGTGCCCTTCACGCCGATGTTTGCGCCGCTGACGCTGGCTGTGCCAGATCCTACAGACGCGACTCGAAGAAGTCCGTTAATGGCGGTGTCCGCATCGGCGGGCGCAGTCATTATAAGGTTGCCGCCGGATCTGAGGTCAGCGCCCCAGGTGCCGTTGACGGTGCCGCCGGTCAGCGTCAGAGTGTCATACAGGAAATACACGCTGCTAAGGGAGTTTCCGCCCATGTCAACGATTACGGGATACGTGGGATCGTCACGTTTCTCGGCAGAGTTATACTGGGGATACCTCAGCTCGACCCCGTTTTGCAGCAGCGTAATGGTGGGAGGAGTACCGTCGCTTCCGGCCTTCTCACCGGCCGCCATGATGGCTTCTCTCAGCGTATCATAGTAGGATGTTGTGCCGTCAATGACCACGCTGGCGACAGAGTTTTCCGTCTTTTCCGCAGAAGCGGCCTGCACGGCAATGCCGTCTCCGCCGCTCTGCACGGAAACGCCGTCCTCGCCGTTCTGAGCGGCAATGCCATTTTCCGCCGCCTGTTCCAATATGGCGGGCGATTCCGCAGCCGGAGCTTTCTCCTGCTGCTCCTCCTGCACGATGGTGCCGCCCTCCGGCGCGTCCGCTTCCGCCGCCCATGCGGGGGCGGGCAGCAGCGTCAGGCACAGGGTCAGCGCCATGAATGCACTCAATAGTCGTTTTTTCATATCTTTCCTCCTTAAAATCAGTTTGCGTTTATGTCGAATCCGGCGTCCGCCGGACGTTGTTTTTATAACTCTTCCGGTACCAGATGCAGCTTTTTCGCGGCGGTCTTGGCCTCCGCCCGGCGCTTCACATCCAGCTTTTCGAGAATGTGGCTGACATGGGTCTTCACGGTCGGCAGCTTCACATCCATGATCTGCGCGATCTCGGCGTTGGACTTGTCGGCGCAGAGCAGATGGAGAATTTGCAGCTCCGTGGGCGTCAACTCCTCACCGGGGGCAAGGCGGGGTTCAAGGAAATGCGGGTAGAACGCCGCCTGCGTCCGCACCGCCGCCTGATTTCACGCAGGGAAGAAATTATCTTGAGCATCCTCCCAGAAATGTCCTCACCTTTTTCGAACTTACTCTCCGCCCCTCTCTGTGGCAAAGAAATGTCCAGCCACGCAAGTCTTCCTCTTGCCTGCTTGCCTGCAGCATCCTGTTTCTCGCAGTGCTTTACATATTGTTTTCGTCTTTTTTTGCATATTTTTTATTCCCGATACATTATACACTAATATTTCAGGGGTGTAAATCCTACCAAAGTATGAGATGTTTTTTGACACACAAAAAAACAGATGCGCTGGTGATTCACCATTCTGAGGGCATCCAAACTTTTTGATGGCGTAACGCGTTGGTGGAGTAGCCAATTTTCTCTTTGCGTTGGCGGACCGAGTTGGGGGAGTACCCTTTTAGGATAAACAAGAAGCCGGGAGGTATGGCGGCACCTATGCCTATAAAGATATTGCATTGGAATTACTGCAAAACAATGGCGTAATACGCATACTGATAAGAAAGGAAATATTAGAGATTATTTTTCGTCTATACTTAGGTGTGAACACAACATGGTACTAACATAACCATTTTGTATGCGATAAGCTATGATTTATATTTGCCATCAAAGGCCTCCTTTCTTAGTTACAATAAGGCTTGAACAACTCTATTGTAACAAAAAGGGTGCCTTTTTTGGTATAACCTTCGACGCGCACCCGCATAGCGGGTGGTTTATTTGTCTCGAACGCTTTGCGTTCTCGACAGGGCTTATAGCCCTACAAAAAATCAAACCGGCAACCACAAGGATTGCCGGTTTTTTCGTGTCCTCCTCGCCATGCAGCCAACAACGCCACAGGCGATTTTAACAAGCATTTATTTGATCCAGGTTCGTGCTCCATAACTACACTGTCTCAACGCACTCTTCGCCACAAGTGTCTTGCCGTCATAGACCAGCACGCGGGCTTTGTAGTAGTACTTCGTGCCCTTCGTACCTTTGGTGTTGGTAAAGGTGTTTGCAGCCTTGGTCTTGAGCAGCTTGTAGCCTGCGGTCTTCTTCGTCGAGCGATAGAACTGGTACTTGACCGTGTAGCCCAGCGACTTGATGTCGGAGATCATGGTCTTGCTGC
>CAKRFN010000011.1 GCA_934320655.1 uncultured Eubacterium sp. | reverse complement strand
TTGGCTTATTCACTGAGATATGCGAGGTTTAAAAACCTTGAATTTTCAATAAAAAACACTTGATTATATGAGGAGAAAAGCGGTGGAGTTGGAAAATATAAAAATATACAGGCAGAATCTGGCAGCGGAACACGGAGCAGATATTCTGGCAGCGGAACACGCAGGAGAGGTGCTCCGGTTTCATCAGACGATTCCCGAATACAGTTCTACGCCGTTACAGGCATTGCCGGAGCTGGCAGTCCGGCTGCAGGTGGCGCGTATCTGTGTCAAAGACGAGAGTTTTCGTTTCGGGTTAAAGGCGTTTAAAGGGCTGGGCGGTAGCTATAGCGTTGCCCGATATATCGCGGATGAATTGCATATTCCGCCGGAGCTGCTGTCATTTGACCGGCTCACACAGCCGGATGCAAAGGAACTGTTGAGCAGGACGACATTTGTCACCGCCACCGATGGCAATCACGGCAGAGGAGTGGCGTGGGCTGCCAGACTGTTTGGGGCAAAGAGTGTGGTCTATCTGCCGAAGGGCAGCAGCATCGAGCGCTTAGAAGCGATACGAAGTTACGGGGCGCAGGCATCAATCACGGATTTGGATTATGATGATACGGTAAGGTATGCAAGGGATCAGGCAAAGCGCTTTGGATGGGTGCTCATGCAGGATACCTCATGGCAGGGCTATACGAAAATCCCGACATACATTATGCAGGGGTATCTGACAATGGCACTGGAGGCGGTGAACCAATGGCAGGGTGAGCCGCCGACCCATGTGTTTTTGCAGGCGGGTGTAGGGGCTATGGCAGGTGCCGTCGCAGGATTTTTGCGCGCCTATTACAAAGAAAGAAAACCGATGATCTGTGTTGTCGAGCCGCAGACTGCCAACTGTATGTATCAGACCGCTGTTGCATCGGACGGCAGGCTGCATCGTGCGAGCGGCAATCTGGATACATTGATGGCGGGTCTGGCGTGCGGGGAACCGTGTCATATCGGCTGGGAGATCCTTCGGGAGACTGCGGAATATTTTGCTGTCATACCCGATGCGGCTGCGGTAGAAGGAATGCGCAGACTGGCGCATCCGGTTGGCACAGATCCGGCGATTGTATCGGGGGAGAGTGGCGCGGCGACGATGGGCTTTTTGTGCGGAGCGGCAAGGCGGGATCACCTGCGTGACCTGCTGTGCATGACGTGTGAATCACGGATTTTGTTATTTTCTACAGAGGGAGATACTTCGCCGGAATTGTATCAACAGTTGTTAAATACTCTTGACAACAATTCCCAATATAGCGTATAATATAGAAAATTTCACATACCTTTAAAGAGCGATGTTGTTCAAAACATGGCTCTTTTTTGCATTTTTGGAGAAAATGTAGGGTTATGAAAAGTCATCAGGAGGAACAGGTTATGGAAAGATTGAATGAAATCGTAACATTGGTGGATGATTTTGTCTGGGGACCGGTGATGCTGGTACTGCTCGTTGGAACGGGTATATTTCTCACATTTCGCACTGGTTTTCTGACTTGGCGGAATCTGGGATACGCGCTACGGAGCACACTGAGCAAGGAGGCACGCACCAAGAGCCGTGGAGAGGGCGATGTGTCGCCGTTCTCAGCACTGACCACGGCGCTTGCCGCTACGATCGGTACGGGAAATATCGTCGGTGTCGCGACCGCAATGGTGTCCGGCGGGCCGGGCGCACTCGTGTGGATGTGGATTTCGGCAGCATTCGGTCTGACTTCAAAGTTTAGCGAATGTATGCTTGCCATCAAATACCGTGAGGTCAATGCCAAGGGTGAGATGAGCGGCGGACCGATGTATACGATGAAAAAAGGATTGAAAAACAAGACGTTCGGTGTGATTCTGGCGTGGCTGTTTGCCCTTTTTGCCGTCATCGCATCGTTCGGTATCGGAAACATGACGCAGGGAAATTCGATCGCGGGCGCTTTGCATGTGACATTTCATGTGCCGGTACAGATCACCGGTCTGGTGATTACACTTTTGGCACTGTTGATTATTGTGGGCGGTATCAAGTCAATTTCCAAGGTATCGTCTGTCGTCGTTCCGGTCATGGCGATTTTCTATGTGATCTGTGGACTGATCGTTATTATTGGTAATATCGCGAATCTTCCGGCAGGACTGGCAATGATTTTCAAGATGGCATTTTCCGCAAAGGCAGTCGGCGGCGGTCTGTGTGGCTCAATTGTCGCATCCATGATGAGTGCGATGCGTTACGGCGTGGCACGCGGTGTCTTTTCTAATGAGGCAGGTATGGGTTCAGCAGCGATCACGGCTGCGGCAGCGACGACGGACAATCCGGTGCGTCAGGGCTACATAAATATGACCGGTACTTTCTGGGATACGATCGTCGTATGTACGATCACAGGTCTTGCGATCGCATCTTCCGGCGTGCTCGGAATGACCGATGAGGCAGGAGAGCTTCTGACCGGATCGGATATTACGATCGAGGCATTTGAAACCGTGCTCGGCGCATCCGGCGGCTGGCTGGTGACGATCGGCATTACGTTATTTGCGTTCTCCACGATTCTCGGCTGGGAGTATCACGGAGAAAAAGCGTTTGAGTATCTGCTCGGCACACATAAATATAACATGATCTACCGTGTGATCTTTTCACTTGTTGCATATTTCGGATGCACACAGACGCTGAGTCTGGTATGGAACTTCTCCGACATCGCCAATGCGCTCATGGCGATTCCGAACCTGATCTGTATGCTGCTGCTCAGCGGGGAGATCGCTGCGGACATCAAGGCGTTCCAGCCGGAGATTGAACGTAATAAATAATATAGTAAAAATGAATATGTAATCTATACAAATCGGGGCAGATGAATAGCAATCCTATCATCCGTCCTTTTTTGTATATTGAGAAAATCAGTAATTCCATGTAACATATAATCACAAACAGGAAATAATACACCATAGGTAACAACATCAGTTGAATGAAGAAAGGCGGTTATTGATATGGCAAAGAAAAGTTATGCAGCATTAGGTGTGGCAGCGATCGCTGCTGCGGCAGGCGCCGGAGCCACTGTACTGGCAAAGAAAAGTCGTCAGGAAAAGCAGGTGACAGAGGCACATATAGATCCGGATTACCGCAATACCGAGCGTGGCAAAAACGAGAAAAACAGCAAAGGTATTTACTATACAAACGGAAACTACGAGGCATTTGCCCGTCCGGAGAAACCGGAAGGTGTCGATGAAAAGCATGCGTATCTGGTCGGCAGCGGACTCGCATCCCTCGCAGCAGCGTGCTTCCTTGTGAGAGATGCACAGATGCCCGGAGACCACATTCATATTTTAGAGGCGATGGATATTGCAGGCGGTGCGTGTGACGGTATTTTCGATCCGACGAGAGGCTATGTGATGCGCGGCGGACGCGAGATGGAGAACCATTTTGAGTGTTTGTGGGATCTGTTCCGCAGCATTCCGTCACTCGAACAGCCGGGCGCATCGGTACTTGATGAGTACTACTGGCTGAATAAGCATGATCCGAACTATTCCCTGTGCCGTGCGACGGTCGACCGCGGCAAGGATGCACATACAGACGGCAAGTTTAACCTGAGTCAGAAGGGCTGCATGGAGATCATGAAGTTGTTCTTTACAAAGGACGAGGATCTGTATGATAAGAAGATCGAGGATGTATTTGACGAAGAAGTATTGGATTCTACGTTCTGGTTATATTGGAGAACGATGTTTGCGTTTGAAAACTGGCACAGTGCACTCGAAATGAAGCTGTATTTCCAGCGTTTCATCCATCATATCGGCGGTTTACCGGATTTCAGTGCCCTGAAATTTACAAAATACAACCAGTATGAGTCCCTGATCCTGCCGATGAAGAAATATCTGGAGGATGCAGGTGTGGACTTCCAGTTCAATACCGAGGTCACAAATGTACTCTTTGATATTCACGATGGCAAGAAAGTGGCAACGACGATCGAGTGCAAGGTCAAGGGTGTTGAGGAAGGCATTACCTTGACAGAAAACGACCTCGTATTTGTCACAAACGGAAGCTGTACGGAAGGAACGATCTACGGTGACCAGAACCATGCACCGAACGGAGATGCGGAGGTGCGCACAAGCGGTTGCTGGAGTCTGTGGAAAAATATCGCAAAGCAGGATCCTTCGTTCGGACATCCCGAAAAGTTCTGCTCCGATATCGCCAAGACAAACTGGGAATCTGCGACAGTCACCACACTGGATGACAAGATCATTCCCTATATCACGAATATCTGCAAGAGAGATCCGAAGAGTGGCAGAGTCGTTACCGGAGGTATCGTGAGCTGTCAGGATTCAAGCTGGCTGATGAGCTGGACGATCAACCGTCAGGGTCAGTTCAAGGATCAGGATAAGGATAAGGTCTGCGTATGGGTTTACGGTTTATTTACCGATGTGCCCGGCGATTATATCAAGAAACCGATGAAGGATTGTACCGGTAAGGAGATCACCGAGGAGTGGCTGTATCATCTGGGTGTACCGACCGACCAGATCGAGGAGCTGGCAGAGCACAGCGCAGTCTGCGTACCGACGATGATGCCGTATATTACTGCGTTCTTCATGCCTAGGGCAAAGGGTGACCGGCCGGATGTTATTCCGGATGGCTGTGTCAATTTCGCATTCCTCGGACAGTTCGCAGAGACTCCGAGAGACACGATCTTCACGACTGAATATTCTGTCCGTACCGCGATGGAGGCAGTCTACGGACTGCTCGGTGTCGACCGCGGTGTGCCGGAGGTATGGGGCAGTGTCTATGATGTCAGAGAGCTGCTTGATGCCAGCGTGAAGCTGATGGATGGCCGTTCGCCGCTTGAGATCGAGCTGCCCGGACCGATCGGCCTGTTGAAGAAACCGCTCTTAAAGGCAATCAAAGGAACGGTTGTCGAGAAAGTACTCAGAGACCATAACGTGATCAAAGACTATATGATTGAGGAATAAATAGAATACGCATTGTAAAATGAGAGGCTGCCTTAGCAGTCTCTTATTTTGCTATAGAAGGGAAAACGTTATTGATAAATTTTCTCATTATAATAGATAGCTACACATGCAGAATGTGCTATAATTCGGTTAGGTCGTTCTAACTATCAGGGCGGGAATCCATGTTTAAGGATAATAAAAGATAAGGAGGTGTGCCTATGGTGAAGACCACATTGGAGATCGAAGGCATGGCATGCGGCATGTGTGAGAGTCATATCAATGATACGATCCGCAGGGATTTTCGTGTGAAGAAGGTGTCGTCCTCCCATCGGAGCGGCACGACAGAGATCATCGCGGAGCAGGAGCTCGATGAGGAGGCGTTGCGCTCAGCGATCGAGCAGACCGGATATACGATGCTCACGATGCAGACGGAACCGTATACAAAGACCGGATTGTTCTCACATTTCGGGAAGAAATAGTGAATCAAAGTTAGCGACATAAAATCTAAGTATTTTTCTAAATCCAAAGAAAAGTTAGTCATTCCTCCCACTTGAAATCAGGGAAAAAGAATGCTAGACTTGCAAAAAAAAAAGAAACAGGAGGATAAATATATGGATATCTTTAAATTTAAAAAACTCGGATTATTTGCAGGTGGTGTGCTGTTCGGAACAGCCGGAATCAAGATTTTATCCAGCGCAGATGCAAAAAAAGCATATACAAACTGTACCGCAGCCGTATTACGTGCAAAGGACTGTGTGATGAAGACTGCTGAGACTGTTCAGGAGAACGCAGGCGATATTTTAGCAGAGGCAAAGCACATCAACGAGGAGCGCGAGCAGGCAAAGAATGCAGCTATGCAGGAGGATCTGAGCGAGGATGATCTGTGCGAGGTGCCCGCATCAGAGGAAGCACAGGCAGAGTAATCGATGAAATTTGAGATCAAGCATGAGATTCCGGGCAGAATCCGAATTCATGTGATGCAGGGGCGTATGTCTGTGACACAGGCGGATACGCTTTTGTATTATCTGAAATCGCTGGAATCTGTTACGCAGGCAACGGTTTATGAACGGACGGCTGATGCCTGCGTTTGCTTTTCCGGAGATCGCGCGTCAGTGATTCAGGCGCTGAGAAAATTCCGGTATGAGTCTGTGGAGGTTCCGGAGGCAGTTTTGTCCAATTCCGGACGGGCATTAAATAATGAATACAAAGAGAAGATTGCAAGCCAGATCATGTGGCATTATGCGCGGAAGCTGTTGCTGCCGTATCCGCTGCGTGCAGCGTGGACGGTATGGAACTCCCTGCATTATCTGAAAGCGGGTCTGGTCAGTCTGGCACACAAAAAGCTCGAGGTAGCGGTACTGGATGCGACGGCAATCGGTGTATCGATCCTGCGTGGCGATACGAACACGGCAGGTTCTGTCATGTTCCTGCTCGGTATCGGTGAGACGTTAGAGGAGTGGACACATAAAAAATCGGTCGGCGATCTCGCGCGCAGTATGGCATTGCAGGTATCCAAGGTATGGGTCAAGAGCGGTGATCAGGAAGTGTTAGTTGAGACTTCACAGGTGAAAGAAGAGGATCTGGTTGTCGTACATATGGGTAACATCATTCCGTTTGACGGAGTGGTCGTGTCCGGTGACGGTATGGTCAATCAGGCATCCCTGACCGGCGAACCCCTGGCGGTACACCGTGAAAAGGACGGTTATGTCTATGCCGGCAGCGTGTTAGAGGAAGGGGAAATCACCTTCTGTGTAAAAAAGGTCGGCGGCACTTCACGTTATGAGCGGATTGTGACGATGATCGAGGAGTCTGAAAAGCTCAAGTCCTCGGTAGAGGGAAAAGCAGCGCGGCTCGCAGACCAGCTTGTACCGGTTACTTTGGCGGGTACGGCAGTGACATGGCTTTTGACGAGAAATGCGACAAAGGCACTGGCAGTGCTGATGGTAGATTTTTCATGTGCACTCAAGCTGGCGATGCCGCTCGCAGTGCTGTCGGCGATCCGTCAGGCAGGCGAGGGCGGAATCACCGTCAAGGGAGGAAAATACCTTGAAGCGGTCGCAGAGGCAGAGACGATCGTCTTTGACAAGACCGGTACGCTCACAGAGGCAAAGCCTACGGTGAAGCAGGTCGTTCCGATGGGTGAAATGCATGAGGAAGAACTGCTGCGTCTGGCGGCATGTCTGGAGGAGCATTTCCCGCATTCGATGGCGAAGGCTGTCGTACAGGCGGCACAGAAAGCGGGACTCGATCACGAGGAGATGCATTCCAAAGTAGAATATATTGTGGCACACGGAATTTCCTCTTATGTAGGCGAGGAGCGTGTCATTATCGGAAGTGCGCATTTTGTATTTGATGATGAGCACTGTACGATCCGGCCGGAATATCAGGAGCGTTTTGATGCGCTGCCGGAGGAATATTCCCATCTGTATCTGGCGATCGACGGTGTGCTCGAGGCAGTGATCTGTATCGAAGATCCGCTGCGTCCGGAGAGCACAGACGTTGTAAAAGCACTGCATCAGGCAGGCTTTAAAAAGATCGTTATGATGACTGGAGACAGTGAGCGGACAGCGGCTGCGGTTGCAGCTAGAGTCGGTGTGGACGAGTATTATGCCGAGGTACTGCCGGAGGATAAGGCAGGGTTTGTCGAGCGCGAAAAGGCAGCCGGACGGCGGGTACTCATGATCGGTGACGGTGTCAACGATTCACCGGCGTTGTCGGCAGCGGATGCAGGTATTGCGATCAGCGACGGCGCGGAGCTGGCGCGCGAGATCGCGGACATTACGGTTGCAGCAGATGATCTGTATGAGATCGTGCGTCTGCGGAGACTCAGCACCGCACTGATGAAGCGGATTGACCGCAATTACCGCAAGATCGTCACGATCAACACAGCACTCATTCTGCTCGGTGTCGGTGGCGTGATCCAGCCGACGACTTCTGCGATGCTGCACAATGCATCGACCCTGCTCATCAGTGTTGAGAGTATGAAAGAATTATAAGAAAAATTTTTCGTGATAGGGAATCCATTGTGATATGGGTTCCCTGTTTTGTTGAGAAACCCTATCAGTAGCCGATATTGATTTTCGACTGCCGGTATGCTATTCTGTATCTGCGCTTAGGAAAGACTAACAAAAACTAAACAGGACTAACCAAATGCTTGTAGTAAGACGCACAAATATGCACATACTACAGGCAGCAAAGAAATGAATGATCAGAATAGGAAAGGAAGTAAAACAGGATGGATAAGATTTTTGTTATTTACTGGTCACAGTCAGGCAACACAGAGGCAATGGCAGAGGCAGTCGGCAGAGGAATCACAGCAGCAGGAAAAGAGGCGGTTCTGACACGTGCAGAGGATGCTTCGGTTGCAGATCTCGCAGATGCAAAATGTTATGCAATGGGATGTCCCGCGATGGGCGCAGAAGTGCTTGAGGAGAGCGTAATGGATCCGTTCGTTACAGAGGCTGAGGCTGTATCCGGCGGCAAGACGGTTGCACTGTTTGGCTCTTACGGATGGGGCGACGGACAGTGGATGCGTGACTGGGTAGACCGTATGAGCGGCAGCGGCGCAACTGTATTAAACGGTGAGGGTCTGATCTGTCAGGAGATGCCTGACGAGGCTGCACTGGCTGAGTGCGAGGCACTTGGAAAGCAGTTAGCTTCATTATAATCCTGATTGATAGAGGAGGCTGCCATGCGTGGGGAGCGACTGGAAAAAGCACTGATCGAACATTGTGCACCGACACTGGCGGGCATCAAGAGTGCCGGACTGTTCAGTTATTTTCATACAGATGAGACACGGGCGAGAGAGGAACTTCGGGAAGTAAATGCCACGTTGAATGAGCGTGGGGTTTACGTTGAAGCGCTGGTGTGGAGAGAGGCGTCTGTATTGATCTATGCCTATCGGCAGAGTCATTTGGAAAAGGGATTGCGACAGGACGGTGTATCGGAACTGCTCGAGCCGTATGGATATGAGGACGTCAGCGTCGACGGCTGTCTGAATCATTTGAAGGAGCGGGTTGCACATAATAGCTGTTTTCCCCATGAGATCGGTGTATTCTTAGGATACCCCATCGAGGATGTGAAAGGCTTCATTGAGCATGGCGGACGCGACTGCAAGAGCTGTGGGCTGTGGAAAGTCTATTGCGATACAGCTTATGCGCAGCGCTTATTTGATAAAATGAGCAAATGTTCCCGCGTATACCGTCAGGTATTTTTGCAGGGGCGGAGTCTGGCACAGTTGACTGTCTGTGCGTGAGACGAAAGATCAAACTGTCTGATCCCATTCTGGGCGGGATCAGGCAGTTTTTTGCTGCTTAGTTATTTAAGTAGGAAATTCCTATCACACAAAATGCTCCGCGAGAATTTTTCGGGCAGACGGATTCTTGACATCTAATACGGGTTAGAGTATACTAACTATCAAAAAGAATACCTACCGAAGTTGTAGTGATTGAATCAGAACATTTCGTTAAGACTTAGTCAAAGAAGGTGTAAATATGAGAACAGAGATGCAAAAAGAGATCATCATCCAGAAACTGCGCGATATCGGCTGCCGGATCACAAAGCAGCGCCAGATTCTGCTGGATGTGATATTGCAGGAGGATTGTGATTGCTGCAAGGAGATCTATTATAAGGCAGCGGCGATCGACAGCGGGATCGGTGCGGCGACTGTTTACCGCATGATCAATCTGTTAGAGGAGATCGGTGCGATCGACCGGAAAAATATGTATCGGATCGAGTGTTGTGAGCACTGCGTGGAGACGGTGGAGGAAGAACCAGTCGTGGATGATTCGATCTGTGAATTTTGCGGCGCGGAGATCGATTATCATGAGATCATTGAGTGTATTGCGTGTGCGCTTGATGCCAAGGATTCGTATACTGCCGGACATTCCCAGCGTGTGAGCGATATGGCGCTGCGGGTCTGCAAGCTGTTAGGGCTTCGGGCTTCGGATACGGAGAAGATCCATATCGCGGCACATTTACATGACATCGGCAAGATCGGTGTGCCGGATGCAATTTTAAATAAGGCGGGCAAATTGACAAAGGAGGAGTTCGAGAGTATCAAAAAGCATCCGCAGATCGGGGCAGAGATACTCGGAAAGTCCAAAAAGCTCAGCGAATTGTCGGATATTGTGCTTATGCACCATGAGCGCTTTGACGGCAAGGGTTATCCGACCGGTGCGGCGGGCGCTGAGATTCCGCTGGGAGCCAGAATCATTGCGATCTGCGATTCGATCGACGCGATGACCTCGAACCGCTGCTACCGCGAGGCGCATGATTTTATCTATTGCTATCACGAGATTGAGCGTAATCTCGGAAAAATGTACGATCCGGTGATCGGCAGACATGTGCTGGATCACTGGGAAATGGTGACCGGAGCAAAAAGACCCGTTAGCTGTGCTTAAATATTTTCGTTATTGCATCCATTGAAAAAGTGTGCTATATTATGCGTCATGGATCAGAAGAAGAAAAAGAAATTAGTTGTAAATATTATATTGTTTCTGGCAATCATGGGCCTGACATTCTGGTTTGTGTTCCGGGATGAGGAATTCAGTGAGGTACAAGCGGCGATGCACCGGATGGCGACCGGACCGCTCGTTCTGGCGATCGCGATGGCGGTGCTTTTTGTGAGCGCGGAGGGCATTATGATGTGGTATCTGCTACGGTCATTCGGCAGTGTGAGCAGTCTGTTAAGCTGTCTGTGCTGTGCGTTTATCGGATTTTTCTTTTCGGGAATTACTCCGTCAGCGACCGGCGGTCAGCCGATGCAGCTGTATTACCTGAAAAAAGACGGCAATTCATGGTCGTTTGCATCGGTAGCGCTGATGATGCTGGCGTTTATGTATAAGCTGGTGCTCGTGCTGTTCGGACTCGGAATACTCATTTTCTGGAACGGACCGCTGCGCGGGTGGCTGGGTACGTGGTATTACCGCCTGTTTCTGCTCGGTCTGGTGCTCAATGGTTTGCTGGTTGTCGGACTGCTCATGGTCATGCTGACACCGTCCGTTGTGCGGCTGTTTCTTGGCAAGGTGGAATGGCTGGCTGTGAAGCTGCATCTGCTCAGCAGTACGGGATCGCGGAAAGAGCGGTTAGACCATTTTATGGACAATTACCAGAGCGCGCTCTCGTTTTTCAAGCTACATAAAAAGAATCTCGTGGTGGTTCTGCTCGGTACGGTGCTACAGCGTGCGACGGTTTTTGCGCTGACGTATGTTGTCTATCGGGGAATGGGAATGAGCGGAGCGTCCCTGACGACGATCATGTGGCTGCAGGCGGCTGTCTATATCGGAGTCGATATGCTGCCGGTACCCGGTGCACAGGGAATTACAGAGGCGATGTACCGGCGTGCGTTCCGTGGTATTTTTACGGCGCAGGGTGTGACAGCTTCGATGTGTATTACAAGAGGCGTGAGCTTTTACCTGATGCTGATCATTGGATTGGTGATTACAATTTATCAGTTTTTCATAAAAAAACATGCACACCCTTAAAGGGGCGTGCATGTTTTGGTTTGCTGCAAAATATCTGAAGAAGTCCTGCGGGCGACGGTTCCGTAAGAACCGGAAATCAGCACTGGTCGAGTGCCTGAGACAGATCCGCGATCAGATCCTCGATGTCCTCAAGACCAACGCTGATGCGGACGAGCTCGGCAGGTACACCCGCCTCTTTCAGCTGCTCATCGGTCATCTGACGGTGGGTGGAGGATGCCGGATTGAGACAGCAGGTGCGTGCATCTGCGACATGCGTCTCGATGGCAGCCAGTTTCAAGCTCTTCATAAATGTGCTGGCGGCTGTGCGTCCACCCTTCAGGCCGAAGGAAACGACACCGCAGCTGCCGTTCGGCAGATATTTGGTGGCTAATTCATGGTAGGGGTCATCCACCAGACCGCAGTAGTTTACATAAGCTACCTTCGGATGATCGTGCAGATACTCCGCAACGGCCTGTCCGTTTTCACAGTGGCGTTTCATGCGCACATGCAGGCTTTCCAGACCAAGGTTGAGCAGAAATGCATTCTGCGGGCTCTGGATCGAACCGAGATCGCGCATGAGCTGTGACGTGCATTTGGTGATAAATGCGCCGCCGTTGCCGAAACGCTCGGCGTAGGTGATTCCGTGGTAGCTCTCATCCGGCGTAGTCAGACCGGGGTATTTGTCGGCGTGTGCCATCCAGTCGAAATGGCCGCTGTCTACGATCGCGCCGCCGACACCGGCACCGTGTCCGTCCATGTATTTTGTCGTGGAATGCGTCACAATATCTGCGCCCCACTCAAACGGACGGCAGCCGACCGGAGTCGCAAACGTGTTGTCCACGATGAGCGGTACACCGTGTGCATGGGCAGCCTTGGCAAAGCGCTCAATATCTAACACGGTCAGCGCGGGGTTGGCGATGGTCTCACCGAACATTGCTTTCGTGTTCGGACGGAAAGCGGCGTTTAGTTCGTCATCACTGGCAGTGGGAGAGACGAATGTCACATCAATGCCCATGCGCCTCATCGTGACAGCGATCAGGTTGAATGTGCCGCCGTAGATGCTGCTGCTGGAAACGATGTGGTCTCCGCACTCACAGATATTAAACAGGGCAAAAAAGTTTGCTGCCTGTCCGCTGGAGGTCAGCATCGCAGCCGTACCGCCCTCGAGCTCGGCAATTTTTGCCGCAACGTAGTCGTTTGTCGGATTCTGCAGACGGGTGTAGAAATATCCGGATGCCTCCAGATCGAATAACTTGCCCATATCCTCGCTCGTATCGTATTTGAAGGTCGTGCTCTGGATGATAGGGACCTGACGGGGCTCTCCGTTTCCCGGAGTATAGCCGCCCTGTACACAGATAGTGTTGGTTTTCATAAAGGGTTCCTCCTAAAAAAATTGTACAAAATTACTTAAAAAATCAGTAAATGAACTGTTTATATTTTAACATTTCATATAGATTTTCACAACAGTTTTATGCTATGATAATAAACAAGGCATTCGTACACGATAATGTGGTAAAGTAGTAAAATAATAAAGCGTGTAAACGTATGATATATAGGAGAAGAATGATGAGTGATGACAAGAAATCCACGGTCTATTTTGTTGACAGTGAGAATGTGAATGATGCATGGATTCAGTTGGCGCTGGTGATGCATTCCAAAGATGAGATTCTGGTTTTTTATACGGACAAGAGCCCGCATATGAGCTATGAGCGTGTGATCGAACTGACGCGGTTATCTAACCGCACGATCGAGTGGATCAAATGCGTGGAGGGCAGCAATGCACTGGATTTCCAGCTCGTGACGGAGCTGGGCGCGCGCGTGGCGCTGTCGCCGGATCACGCTTTTGTGATCGTTTCAAATGATACCGGTTTTGATGCGGCTGTCAAATACTGGGTGCAGCGCGGAAAACCTGTGCGCCGGATGAAGAGCACCGAGTGCAAAAAGCTCGCACAGCTTCTGCGGGCGGGCACAGAGGGCACAGAGCTGGAGACCGCAGCGCTTCCGGAGCTTCTGGAAGAGCCGGAGCATGAGGAGCTGGAGCCGCAGTATAGGGCTGATATTGAGCAGCTTTGCGCGTCGATCCCGCTGTCCAAGCTGACACTGTTCCACGATGCGTTTGTGTGTATGTACGATCAGGAGACTGGCGATGAACTCTACTATTACATGAAGCAGCATCCGGAACAATTTGCCGGTCTGAGTGAGCGTTATCTGCCCAAACGGAAGGCGCGGCTGAAAAACTATTTCGCTACGGCGCTGGCACATACCGACTGCGACGTAGAGGGAACGGATGCGCTCATGGAGATTTATCATCATATCGATGATCCGAAAAAGAACCTTCAGAAACTCAATGTAGAGGCGGTGAAGAAGTTCGGACAGGAACAGGGAAGCGGATATTACAAGGTGCTGAAAAAACATGTAAAGATCATGAGCAAATTGTAAGGAGCGGGTTTGATCTATGAAAAAGAGTAAACGTTATATCAATGTGGAATTTCTGTTAAGTATGATCTGCTTTCTGCTGATCATTATTCTGTGGTGTGTCCTCACATTCGGCGGAATCGTATCGGAGCTGTTTTTGCCGTCGCCGCTTGCGGTGGCACGCAGAATCGTGGAATTGTATCAGGACGGCTCGTTGTGGGCGAACTGCTTTGAGTCGACGACACGTGTTGTGGTCGGATGGTTCTGGTCGGTGGTCGTGGCGCTTCCCTGCGGAATGCTGATGGCAAATTCGAGAAAGTTCAGCGCGTTTATCCAGCCGATCATCGAGTTTGCGCGTTACCTTCCGGTTGTGGCGCTCGTTCCGCTGACACTGTTATACCTGGGTATCGATGAGACGCAGAAATATACGATCATTTTTCTCGGCACGTTTTTCCAGCTCGTGCTGATGGTGTGCGACACGGTATCGGATGTGGATGTGAATCTGATCAACGCGGCAAAGACGCTTGGCGCCAGCAAATGGCAGGTCTATGGGGAGGTCATTCTTCCGGCGGCGCTGCCGGGTCTGATGGACGATTTCCGTCTGACGATCGGCTGGGCGTGGACATATCTGGTCGTAGCAGAGATGGTGGCGGCACAGAACGGTCTTGGCTATATGATCCTGCGCTCGCAGCGTTATCTGGCGACCGATACGATCTTTGCGGGTCTGATCCTGATCGGACTCATCGGACTGATCACCGACTTTTTGTTCCGCGTGCTGACACGGATCGTGGCACCGTGGCACGAGCGTCTGACTGATAAATAGAGGGGTATAACGAACATGGAGCAGTATAAATTGCAGGCGGTTGACCTGACAAAAGTATTTGATGACAGCAAGAGAGGATCGGTCACGGCGATCGACCATGTGAATCTGGAAGTAAAAGACGGTGAGTTTGTGATGATTGTCGGTCCGTCCGGCTGTGGAAAAACGACACTGATCAACATTTTAGGCGGACTGAATACACCATCCTCCGGACAGGTGCTGCTCGACGGCAGACCGGTGGAGGGTCCGGGCGCAGACCGCGGCATGGTATTTCAGGGCTACAGCCTGTTCCCGTGGTTATCGGTTCAGAAAAATGTAGAATTCGGACTGAAAATGAAAAAAGTGCCGAAGGACGAGCGTGCACAGATTGCAAAGAAGTATATTGAGCTGGTCGGGCTGACCGGATTTGAGCAGGCATTGCCCAAGCAGTTGTCCGGCGGTATGAAGCAGCGTGTGGCGATCGCGCGGACACTTGCCAATGAGCCGGAGATCCTGCTCATGGATGAGCCGTTTGGCGCGCTGGACGCACAGACGCGTGTCGTCATGCAGGAGCTGCTGGCGGACATCAGCAAAAAGACAAAGACGACGATTTTGTTTATCACGCACGATATCGACGAGGCGGTACTGTTAGGGGACCGCATTTATGTGATGAGCCGCAGACCCGGTACGGTCCGGGCGGTGCTGGATGTCGATCTGCCGGGTGAGCGCACGCATGAGAGCCTTGTGCTGCCGGAATTTTTACAGATCAAGAAGCAGATCATGGACATGCTCTGGAAAGAGAGCATGGACGCGGCGCTGGATCAGTAAATAAAAGATAGAACATCAGATGCGTATTCGCTCTGCACGGAGCTGGTACATAAATATGACAAAAGAGGAGAAACTTGTATGAAGAAGAAAATGAGTGTACTGTTGATGGGATTGCTGCTCGCAACCACGCTGCTGACCGGCTGCGGAAGCAAGCAGGAGTCGGTAGACGGACTGACAGAGGTAAATATGGCGTTTTGTACGTTCAGCGGATATTCGCCGATGTTTATCGCACAGGAGCAGGGCTATTTTGAGGACGCCGGAATCCATATGAATATTCAGGTCATCGAGGATGAATCGACGTATGCCAGCCTGATTACAAAGGGTGATATCCAGTTTCTGGCAACCGCGCAGGACCCGAATATCAAAATGTTTGCAAACGGTGCAGCCAGCAGATATGTGCTGACGATGGATGAGTCGTTCGGAGCGGACGCGCTGGTAGCTGTCGAGGGCATCAATTCACTGGATGATCTCAAGGGCAGATCGGTCGCTTTGGACAAGTCCGCATCTTCCTATTACTTTTTCTTAAAGGCACTTGAGGATGGATCTTCACTGACAGAGGATGATATCGATGTGCAGGATATGGGAGATACGACCGAGGCAGGCGTGGCATTTATCGGTGGACAGGTCGATGCCGCGATCATGTGGGAGCCGGAGCTTTCAAATGCGCTCGCAGAGGTCGCAGGTGCGCACACGATCGTTACGAGTGCGGATTATCCCGATGCGATTTCCGACAGTCTGGTTGTCAACGCAAGCTATGCGGAGGAGCATCCCGAGATCGTGGAGGCGGTTAAGGAGGCATGGTACAAAGCCGTTGATTTTTACCAGACGAATGCGACAGAGGCATATGAGAATATGGCGAGCGGTTTTGAGGAAGTGACACCGGAGGATATCGAGAGCGATGCGTCCGGACTGCGGTTCCTCGGAAAAGAGGACAACGAAAAGCTGCTGGATGCGAATGCAGAGGGCAACATCTATGATCTGTGCAAGGAGATGGCAGATTTCTGGATGAGCAAGGGTGAATGCAAGACGGACGAGCTGGACGATTACTTTTCACTCGTGAGAGAGTAATATTGGTGGTAAAATATTGATAGCAGACGATTGGTCGTAACAGGAATCGTAGTGAGGGTATGATGAGTCATAAGGATTTAGAGAAAAATTTAATGGATCTGATCGTGGAGGAGCAGGCAAAGCTCGGCTACCGCAAGGAGACGATCCGGCTGTATTATCCGCTGGAATCGCTCCGGCATTTCTATGACTGTGCAGATACGGCGGACGAGATGCAGGCGCGCCTTTCCGGTTTTCCGGAGGCAGTGTCGGCGGAGCTTGGCGGCGTGGAGGTCACACATGTAGAGGACCGCTTCTGTTTTCTGATATCGGAGGATGGCGTGGAGTATGTGCATGCGCACCAGAAGGAAAATGCGTTTATCCGCCAGTTAGTCGAACTGCTGGGCGGACACGCGACACTCGATGACGTAAAGCGGCTGTTTGAGGCACAGCCGTATGCGAGTACGGCGACAGCACTTGATAACGGTGAATTTGACCTGCTGATCCGTTTTACGGAGGGCGATGACCCTTACTATTATTGTTTCAAGGATGAGGGCTGCCATGTGATCTATCACCGGTTTCTGCCCGCCGATTACGAAGATTTTGGATTTTGACAAGCATTTCCCCGTAGGAAGACTGATCAGAGCATGAGTTGGATGACGGGGAATTTTTGTATTTCAACAGTTTTTTCAACGAAAGAGAGGTAGCAGATGGATTTGAGAAACAAAAAGATTGCGGTTGTGGGAGTCGGCGGAGTCGGCGGTTATCTGGCGGGCGTACTCGCAAAAGCTTATCCCGATCAGGTGACGATGGCAGCCAGAGGCGCGAGACTGGAGGCAATCAAAAAGGATGGTCTGAAGGTGCACAGTGACCTGTCCGGTGAATTCTGCATCCAGCCGGCGCATGTAGTGACGGCGGATCAGTTAGAAGAACAGGATTACATTTTTTTATGTGTGAAAAATTATTCGCTTGAAGAGGCGTGTGCACAGATCGCACATGCAGTCGGGGAGCATACCGTCGTCATTCCGGTCATGAACGGTATCGATACGGCGCAGCGTGTGCGTGAGCAGCTCGGAAAGGGAATCGTGGCGGATGCGGTGATCTATATCGTGGCATTTACGAATGAGTGCTACGAGGTGATCCATCAGGGCTATTTTGCGAGACTGCGCATCGGTATCCAGCATGCAGACGAGCAGGAGCGTCAGGCGCTCGCGGAGGTATCCGAGCTGCTCACGGGTGCAGGCGTGGAGCATCTGGTTGCCGAGGATATCGAGCTGGAGGTCTGGCGCAAATACATACTCAACTGTGCCTATAATGTGGCAACAGCCGCCTATGACAACACGATCGGACAGCTGCGCGAGGACCCGCTGAAATCACAGGAGTTTCTGGATCTGGTTTCAGAGGCTTACGAGGTGGCAAAGGCAAAGGGCGTAGCAGTGCTGCCGGAGCATAAAAAGGAATTTTTCGACCGTTTCCGGATGTACCGCAAGGATGCCACGAGCTCACTGCAGCGGGATCTGGCAGCCGGCAGACCGGCAGAGATCGATACGTTCAGCGGTTATCTTGTGCGCGAGGCAAAGCGGCTGGGCGTAGCGGTGCCCGTATCGGAGAAGATGTATGGTCTTTTGCAGGAGCGCGCAGCGCGGAGTGAATAGTAGTTGCAGATTGCTACAGATATGGTACAATATAAGGTAACGCGTAACACGGAAACGGTTACGGAACGATCATAATATTAGGAGGAATGATTTTGCTATGAAGATCATAATTGCGGGGGACGGCAAGGTAGGTGCGATGCTGACCAGACAGTTGTCTGCGGAGGGATATGATATTACGATTATAGATGCCAACCCGCGTGTACTTGAGTCAACCGAGGAATTGTACGATATTATGGCAGTACAGGGTAATTGTGCGACGATGGATGTATTGGAACGGGCAGGTGTGCATGAGGCAGACCTTCTGATTGCTGCGACGAGTGCGGATGAGATCAATCTGCTGTGCTGTCTGACGGCGCACGGGATGAACGACAAGCTGCATACGATCGCGCGTATCCGCAATCCGGAATATACGGATCAGATTGTCAAGATGCGTGAGGTGTTCCCGCTGTCGCTGACGATCAATCCGGAAAAGCAGGCAGCAGTAGAGATCGAGCGGTTGCTCAAATATCCGGGCTTTTTAAAGCGGGATACGTTTGCAAAAGGGCGCGTAGAGATCGTGGAGCTGCGCGTGAACAAGGATAGCCTGCTCTGCAACCATACACTGGCGGATCTCGATTCGGTTGTCGGCTGCAAGGTGCTGATCTGCGCGGTGCTCCGGAACGGATCAGCGGTAGCTCCCGATGGTAACTATACACTGCTCGCGGGAGACCGTATTTTTGTGACCGCGCCGACCGATACGTTAGAGACATTACTCAAAAATCTGAAAGTGATTACACATAAAGTGCGCCGCGTCCTGCTGTGCGGCGGCGGACGACTCAGCTATTATCTGGCAAAACAGCTGGATCAGAGTGGCATTGCGGTACGACTGATCGAGCAGGACTATGACCGATGCCTGCAGCTTGCGAACCTGTTGCCGGGCGTGACGGTCATTCAGGGAGATGCGAGCGATGAGCGCCTGTTGGAGAGCGAGGGCATGGATGACTGTGACGCGCTCGTGACGATGACAGGTATCGATGAGCTCAACATGGTTATTTCCCTGCAGGGAACGATCCGTAAGGTGCCGCAGGTGATCACAAAGCTCGGACGTATGGACAATTCTTATATTTTAGACCAGCTGCCGATCGGAAGCACAGTCAGCCCTAAGCAGTTGTGCTGTAACACGATCGTGCGTTATGTGCGTGCGCTCCACAATCAGGAGGGGGCGGCATTGTCCGTGCATACGATCGCGGATGGACAGGCAGAGGCGTTGGAGTTCTGTGTGGACGACGATACAAGACATATCGGTGAACCGTTAAAGAAGCTGCATTTAAAGAAAAATGTGCTGATCGTATGCATTACACACAAGGGAAAGCAGGAGATTCCCGGTGGTGATTCCTATTACGAAAAGGGCGATACGGTGATTGTGGTGACGAGCCGTGATGCGGTGATTTATCAGTTAAACGATATTTTTGAGGCATAGAGCGATGAATTATAAAATGATTGGAAAATTTATCGGAAAGATCCTGTTGGTAGAGGCAGTATTTATGCTGCCCGCCTATGCGATCAGCTTGTACTATCACGAGGAGGAGGCGGTGCGGGCATTGCTCATCACGATGGTCATTACCCTGTTGACAGGCGGTGTCATGGTAGCGATGACACGCGGCACACGCAAAGGTTTTCATGCAAAGGAGGGTATGGTGTGCGTCGGGATCAGTTGGATTGTACTTGCACTGTTCGGCGCGCTGCCGTTCTTTTTTTCCGGTGCGATCCCCCATTATGTCGATGCACTGTTTGAGATTGTATCCGGATTCACGACGACCGGAGCATCCATCCTGCCGGAAGTAGAGTCCATGCCTTACGGACTGCTGTACTGGCGCAGCTTCAGCCATTGGCTCGGCGGTATGGGTGTGCTCGTATTTTTGCTGGCGGTGTCATCGGGAGACGAGCGCAGCAAAGGATTTACGATGCACATTTTGCGTGCAGAGAGCCCCGGTCCGCAGGTCGGCAAGCTCGTTCCGCGCATGAAACAGACGGCGGAGATTCTGTATGTGCTCTATATTATACTGACCGTGCTCAATGCGATCTTTCTGCTGGCAGGCGGTATGCCCTTGTTTGACTCCGTATGTACGGCATTAGGCACGGCGGGCACCGGAGGCTTTGGTATCAAAAATGACAGCATGGCAGGCTACAGTCCGTACCTGCAAAATGTATGCACGGTGTTCATGCTGCTGTTCGGCGTGAATTTTACCTGTTATTATATGCTGCTGATTAAGCAGGTCAAAAGCGTGTTCAAGGATGAGGAGCTGCGGTTGTATCTCGGTGTCGTGGCGGGCAGCATCGCACTGATCGTGTTTAATCTGCGCGGCTACTATGGGACACTCGGCGAGACGGTCCGCCATGCGGCATTTCAGGTGGCGAGCGTCGTGACGACGACCGGATTTGCGACGACGGATTTTGATCTGTGGCCGTCCTTTTCCAAGGGGATTCTCATGTGTCTGATGCTGCTGGGAGCCTGTGCGGGCAGTACGGGGGGCGGTTTCAAATGCGGACGCGCCCTGCTTGTATTGAAAGGACTCAGGCGCAGCGTGCGGCAGATCGTACACCCCGGTAAGGTGGAGGTCGTGCGCGTGAACGGCAGGGCTGTGGATGAAAAGGTATTGCAGAACACGAATGCGTATCTGGCGGCTTATGCGCTGATCATTGTTGCGAGCTTTCTTCTGATCTCGATTGACGGATTTTCGGTCACGACCAATCTGTCGGCGGTATTGGCATGCTTTAACAATATCGGCCCGGGTCTGGAGCAAGTCGGACCAACCTGCAATTTCGGCGGATTCAGTGTGTTTTCCAAGGTGGTATTGATTCTGGACATGCTTGCCGGACGATTGGAAATCTTCCCGATATTGATCTTATTCTCAAAAACAACATGGGGAAAACGGTAAACGTTAAAAAAATAACAATGTACATGATTTAAGACAATTTTTTTGTGGAAAAAAGATAGAAATTCATGTATGATTAAAAATTGAGAAAATGAGAAAATGATTCAATACGACGAGAGGAGAAAACAAGAGAATGTACGCAGACGAAAATGTCATTAAGATCAAACATGAGGTTCTTTATGAAGTAGCAAAACATGCATTTGCAGGAGATTTAGAGGAGGCAAGAGACCATATACCGATGGATCTGATCCCCGGACCGACCCCGCAGTTCCGTTGCTGTGTGTACAAAGAACGTGAGATCATCCGCCAGCGTATTCGACTTGCGGAGGGCAAGGCACCCGGAATGGAAGATACCGGAAATGTGATTCAGGTCATTACTTCTGCCTGTGAGGACTGTCCGATCTCCAGCTATGTCGTAACCGATAACTGCCAGAACTGTCTGGGAAAAGCATGTATCAATGCATGTAATTTCGGTGCGATCTCTGTGGGCGAGCATCGTTCACATATTGATGCGAATAAGTGTAAGGAATGCGGAAAGTGTGCAAAGTCGTGTCCTTACGGTGCGATCGCGCATCTGAAGCGTCCCTGTAAGTTCAAGTGTCCGGTCAATGCGATTACCTACAACGAGTTAGGTATTTCCGTGATCGATGAGAAGAAATGTATCCGCTGCGGTCAGTGTATCCATAGCTGTCCGTTCGGTGCGATCGGCTCTAAGGCATATATTGTAGATGTGATCCGTGCACTCACAGAGGGCAAGGAGATCTATGCGATCGTGGCGCCTGCGACCGAGGGACAGTTTGGCGAGGGCATCACGATGCAGAGCTTCCGCGAGGCAGCGAAAAAGCTTGGCTTTGCAGGATTGATCGAGGCGGGTCTCGGCGGAGATATGACGACTGCCAGCGAGGCGGAGGAATGGTTAGAGGCTTATAGAAACGGTGAGAAAAAGACGACAAGCTGCTGTCCGGGCTTTGTCAATATGATCCGCAAGCATTATCCGGAGCTCGCAGATAATATCTCGACGACGGTTTCACCGATGTGTGCGATCTCGCGTTATGTCAAGTCACAGCATCCGGGAGCACTCACCGTCTTTATCGGACCGTGTGTGGCGAAGAAGTCGGAGGTTGTAGACCAGCAGATCGAGGGAAATGCAGACTATGTACTGACCTACAGCGAGCTTCGTGCGATTTTACGTGCAAAGAATGTGGAGCTGGAGCCGAAGGCGAATACTTATCAGGAGGCATCTGTTTACGGCAAGCGTTACGGCAATGCCGGCGGTGTGACTGCTTCTGTGCTTGAGTACATGAAGGAGACCGATCAGGAGTGCGATGCAAAGGTATGTACCGTCAACGGTGCGGCAGACTGCAAGAAAGCACTGCTGCTCATGAAGGTTGGCAAGCTGCCGGAGGATTTCATTGAGGGAATGGCATGTGAGGGCGGCTGTGTCGGCGGACCGAGCCGTTTTGAGGAGATCGCTTCCGCAAAGAAGAACCGTGATGCACTGCTGTCACAGGCTGACGACCGCAAGATCGTAGACAACCTGAAAAATTATCCGATGGATGCGTTCTCTATGCACCGCGACCATGAATAAGAGCATTTAACGAGATAAAAAATAGAGATAAAGATTTTGGTAAGATGAAAATTTTAATCGTAAGACACGGAGATCCGGACTACGAGCACGACTCACTGACCCCAAAGGGGCGCAGGGAGGCAGAGTCGCTGTCGGAACGGCTCTCC
Source organism: uncultured Eubacterium sp. (assembly GCA_934320655.1). GTDB lineage: Bacteria > Bacillota > Clostridia > Lachnospirales > Lachnospiraceae > W0P33-017. The sequence goes on along the minus strand of CAKRFN010000011.1, from coordinate 78,283 downwards.
GGCATGGATATCACTAAATTTTATGTGTCGCCGCTTGGCAGGGCAAAGGCGACGGCTGCCCCGACGCTGGAGCGCATGGGGCGGACAGCGACGGAATGTGAATGGCTGCGTGAGTTTGATGCGCCGATTGATCGTCCGGATGTGACAGGCCGCAAAATGATTACATGGGACTGGCTGCCGCAGGACTGGACGGGCGAACCGCTCTTTTTTGACCATGAGAAATGGATGACGCATCCAGTGATGGTGCGGGATGATGTAGCAGCGCAGTACCGGTGGGTGACGGACAATTTTGACCGGCTGTTAGCATCACATGGATATGTACATGAGGGACGGATTTACCGTGTCGCACAGTCGAACCGTGATACGCTCGTGTTTTTCTGTCATTTCGGGCTGGAGTGTGTATTGCTCAGCCATGTACTCGGAGTTTCGCCGATGGTGCTCTGGCATCAGGTGTGCGCGGCACCGGGCTCGGTCACGACGCTGGTGACGGAGGAGCGCCGGGAGGGGATCGCGATCTTGCGGATGACCGGTTTCGGGGACATCTCCCATTTGTATAAGCACGGCGAGCAGCCGTCTTTTCAGGCGCGTTTTTGTGAGACGTTTGACAGCGTAGACGAGCGCCATGATTAAAATGTGGCTGTTGGGTATGTCCACAGTTATATAAAACAAAGACTACGCCTGTGGAAGTATGTGCTTTCACAGGCGAATTTTCTAAATATACCATTATGTGGGAGGAGGAATTTACGATGAAAATATCTACCAAAGGACGCTACGCACTGCGGATCATGATCGATCTGGCGCAGCATACACAGGACACCGCGATCCCATTAAAGGAGATCTCCGAGCGTCAGGGCATCACCTTAAAATATATGGAGCAGATCATGCCACTTTTGACCAAAGCGGGTTATGTGCGCGGATTCCGCGGCAACAACGGCGGTTATCTGCTGTCGAGAGAACCGGAGGACTATAAGGTCGGAGATATCCTGCGGACAGTCGAGGGTTCACTGGCACCGATCGCATGTCTGGATGATGTCCCGAACCGCTGCGAGCGGCAGGACCGCTGCACAACGTTAAAGTTCTGGGAAGGGCTGTGGAAAACGATCAATGATTATGTTGATGGTGTGACGCTCGCAGACCTTGTAAATGATTCTAAAAAAATAATTTAATTTCCTACTTGACATATAGGTTAAAATGGAATATGATACAAAGCATATAAAACATATCTACTAAGTAGGAAATAAAAACGATCCAGCCAGAAACAGGATTGGATACGATTAGAGGAATGATGAAGGAGGACATGAAAATGAGCGAAAAAATCACCAGAGACCAGAGACACTTCAAATTTGAGACATTACAGCTTCATGTAGGACAGGAGCAGCCTGATCCGGTTACAGATGCGAGAGCAGTACCCATTTATCAGACATCTTCTTATGTATTCCGCAACTGCGAGCATGCGGCTGCACGTTTCGGACTGAGCGATGCAGGAAACATTTACGGACGTCTGACAAATCCGACCGAGGACGTATTTGAGAAACGTATCGCAGCCTTAGAGGGCGGTGTCGCAGCACTGGCAGTAGCCAGCGGCGCAGCAGCCATCACCTACACGATCGAGAATCTGGCACAGGCAGGAGACCATATCGTATCTGCAAAGAATATCTATGGCGGCTCCTTCAACCTGTTAGAGCATACACTTCCGCAGTACGGAGTACAGACAACATTCGTAGACATTTTCGATTTGGATGCAGTAGAGGCAGCCATTCAGGACAATACAAAGGCAGTATATATCGAGACACTCGGCAATCCGAATTCCGAGGTCGTAGATATCGAGGCAATCGCAAAGATCGCACATGCGCATAAGATTCCGCTTGTGGTAGACAATACCTTTGCAACCCCGTATCTCGTTCGTCCGATCGAGTACGGCGCAGACATCGTTGTACATTCCGCAACCAAGTTCATCGGCGGACACGGAACGACGGTAGGCGGTGTCATCGTAGACAGCGGTAAGTTTGACTGGGAGGCATCCGGCAAGTTCGCATCTCTGACCGAGCCGAATCCGAGCTACCACGGCATCAGCTTTACGAAGGCAGTCGGACCGGCAGCATTTGTGACAAAGATCCGTGCGATTCTGCTGCGTGATACCGGAGCGACCATCTCACCGTTCCATGCATTTATCTTCTTACAGGGCTTAGAGACATTGTCACTGCGTGTAGAGCGCCACGTAGAGAACGCACTCAAGGTCGTTGACTATCTGAATAACCATCCGCAGGTAGAGAAGGTGCATCATCCGGCAGTATCCGATGATCCCGCACAGCAGGCATTATATAAGAAATACTTCCCGAACGGTGGCGGATCCATCTTTACCTTTGAGATCAAGGGCAATGAGCAGGACGCAAAGGACTTCATCGACAATCTGGAGCTGTTCTCACTGCTTGCAAACGTGGCAGACGTAAAATCACTGGTCATCCACCCGGCATCTACCACACACAGCCAGTGCACCGAGGAAGAGCTGTTAGATCAGGGCATCAAGCCCAACACTGTTCGTCTGTCAATCGGTACAGAGAACATTGATGACATCATTCAGGATCTGGATGAGGCATTCCGTGCAGTAGCAAAATAGGAAAATAAAAATAGGAAATAGAAAAATAAGGAGGATACAATCATGAGTCAGATTAAAGAGAGCGCATTAGAGCTGATTGGGGGAACACCCATTTTAAAATTAAACAGATATGCCGCAAAGGCAGGAGCCACAGACGCGACCATTCTCGCAAAGCTGGAGTACCTGAATCCGGCGGGATCGGTCAAGGACCGTATCGCACTGGCAATGATCGAGGATGCGGAAAAGAGTGGCGTGTTAAAGCCCGGAGCGACCATCATTGAGCCGACCAGCGGTAATACCGGTATCGGACTGGCTGCGGTAGCTGCTGCAAAGGGCTACCATGCGATTCTGACACTGCCTGAGACAATGAGTGTTGAGCGCAGAAATCTGTTAAAGGCTTATGGTGCCGAGCTCGTTCTGACTGATGGCAGCAAGGGCATGAAGGGTGCGATCGCAAAGGCAGAGGAACTCAAAAATGAGATCGAGGGCGCTGTGATCCTTGGACAGTTTGTGAATCCTGCGAACCCCGCAGCACATCAGGCGACGACAGGTCCTGAGATCTGGGAGCAGACAGACGGAAAGGTAGATATTTTCGTCGCAGGTGTCGGCACAGGTGGAACCGTGACCGGAGTAGGCGCATATCTCAAGTCGAAAAACCCCGATGTCAAGATCGTAGCAGTAGAGCCCGCGACCAGTCCCGTACTCTCAAAGGGCACACCCGGAGCACACAAGATTCAGGGTATCGGTGCAGGATTCGTGCCGGATGTACTCGACACAAAGATCTATGACGAAGTCATCACGATCGAGAATGAGGATGCATTTGCAGAGGGCAAAAAGTTTGCGGTCAGTGAGGGTATTCTCGTAGGTATCTCATCCGGAGCAGCGTTAAAGGCAGCGACCATTCTCGCAAGCCGTCCGGAAAACAAGGGCAAGACGATCGTGGCATTACTGCCCGATTCCGGTGACAGATATCTGTCTACACCGTTATTTGCTGAGGAATAAGATTGTTTTTCGCAGAAAACAGAAAATGGAAGGATGTTACTGGAACAGGGTATGAGTGGACAGTAACAGAATCATAAGAATAATACGGCGTCCGGTCAGTGATCGGATGCCGTTGTTGCTTTCTGGCGGGGAAACGTGTAGAATGGACATAAACGATAAAGGAGGAAGGCGATGGAGTTTCGAAAGAAAAATCAGGAGCAGCCATTTACCGATGCACAGACAGGTGAAGATGCTGCGAATCAGGAAAACAGTCAAAAAACAGACAGAAAACGGAAAAAATTTCAGGCGGGAAAGGCAGGCCGCGCTGCTATAGGGATATTGGTGGCATTGGCGGCGGTCTATCTGGTCGGCGGCAGTGTCTACACACTCAAGGAAAATGAATATGCGGTCGTGACGACCTTCGGTGTGCCGTCGATCATCGGGGAGCCGGGTATCCATGTGCGGATTCCGCTCATTCAGCAGATGGCGCGCGTGCCGAAGACGATCAACGGCTTTTCGATCGGCTATGACAAGGACACGGACGAATCCGTCGATTCAGAATCATTTATGATTACGAGAGACTATAATTTTGTCAATGTGGATTTCTATGCAGAATACCGTGTGACCGATCCGATGAAATATCTGTATCACTCCGAAGATCCGGTCGCGATTTTAAAGATGCTGACCCAGAGCTATATCCGTGATACGATCGGACTCTATGATGTGGACAGCGTCATTACAACCGGAAAAAATGAGATCCAGGCATCGATCAAGGAGAAGATCATGCGGCGGCTCGACGTAGAGGATATCGGTATCCAGCTCGTGAACATCACGATTCAGGATGCGGAGCCTCCGACAACGGAAGTTATCGACGCATTTAAAAACGTGGAAAATGCCAAGCAGGGCAAGGAGACCTCGATCAACAAGGCAAACCAGAAGCGCAACGAGGATATTCCGGCGGCGCGTGCGAAGGTGGATGAGACACTCAAAAATGCTAATGCACAGGCGCAGGAGCGCGTGAATGAGGCAAAGGGACAGGTCGCCAGACTCAACGAATTGTATGAGGAGTACAAAAAATATCCGCTTATCACGAAACAGCGCATGTTCTATGAGACGATGGAGGATATTTTACCCGATATGAAGGTGATTATTACAAAGAGTGACGGCAGTACGCAGACAATGCTTCCGCTAGAGAGCTTTGCTGATATTTCCGTTACGGATGCCAGTGGTGCAGCGCAGACAGGAGGTACTGCAGATGAAAAAAACTAAAGGAAAAAAGTGGATTGTGATTGTCCTGTTGCTGTTGGTGCTGGGTCTGGGCGGCTCGTCGCTCGTCGTGACTTATCCGAACGAATATGCGGTTGTCAAGCAGTTCGGAAAGATCGTGGCGATTCACGAAAATCCGGGTCTGAGTGTGCGCATACCGTTCATCCAGCATGTGGATAAGATCGAAAATGAAATGCTTTTATACGATCTGGCGGTCAGTGATGTCATGACAAAGGATAAAAAATCAATGATCGCGGACTGCTTTGTATTGTGGGAGATCAACGATCCGAGAAAATACACACAGACGCTCAGCGCGCAGAAAAGTAACGCGGAGTACCGTATCAATACGATCGTATACAACAGCCTGAAAAACGTCATCAGCTCGCTCTCGCAGGAGGAAGTGATCAGCGGCAGGGACGGGGAGCTGGCGGCGTCCATCAAGGACAATATCGGCGATACGCTGAATCAGTACGGGATCACGCTGCTGGCAGTCGAGACGAAATCACTCGACCTGCCGGATGAAAACAAGGCGGCGGTCTATGAGCGCATGATTTCCGAGCGTAACAATATCGCAGCGACCTATCAGGCAGAGGGTGAGGAAGAAGCAAAGGAGATCGCCAACAACACAAAGGCGGAGATCACCGTCATGCAGTCGGAGGCGGACGCAAAGGCGGCGGAGACGATCGCAAAGGGCGAGGCGGAATATATGCGGATTCTCAGCGAGGCGTATAATAACGAGGAAAAAGCAGATTTTTATCTGTATCTGAGATCGCTCGACGCGGCGAAAGCGACACTGAAAGGGGATAATAAGACGCTCATTATCGATGAGAGCTCCCCGTTAGCAGATATATTTTATGGAAGGTAAGCGGATCAATGTTTGCAGAAAAACGCGAAACAAACCGGATAACGGACATTTCACCCTCGTATGGTAAAATACGGGACATCTTAGGTGAAGTGAAAAAAGTGATCGCGGGCAAGGACACCTGCATTGAAAAAGTGTTTGCAGCGATTTTAGGCGGCGGACACATTCTGATCGAGGATGTGCCGGGGGTCGGCAAAACGACGCTTGCGCTGGCGTTTTCGACCGCAATGTCACTGGAAAACCACAGAATGCAGTTTACGCCGGATGTACTGCCTGCGGATATCGTAGGCTTTACGATGTACGAGAAGGAGAGCGGTGAGTTTGTATACCGTGAGGGCGCGGTCATGTGCAATCTGTTTCTGGCAGATGAGATCAACCGTACCTCGCCCAAGACCCAGTCCGCGCTGCTCGAAGTCATGGAGGAGGGGCGTGTGACCGTCGATGGGATCGGACATGCACTTCCGCAGCCGTTTTTTGCGATCGCGACAGAGAATCCGAAGGGCAGTGCGGGCACACAGCTTCTGCCGGAATCGCAGCTTGATCGTTTTATGATCTGTGTGAGTATGGGATATCCGGATTTTGAGAGTGAGCTGGAGATCGCAAAGGGCATGAGCAGAGGCTCAAAGGTGTCGCAGATTCAGCCTGTGATCAATGCACAGGAGCTCAGTACGCTTCAGCAGGAGGCGGAAGCAGTCTATGTGGACGAGAGCATCTATGCGTATATTACGAGCCTTGTGACCGCGACCAGGGATCACACATATGTGGAGCTGGGAGTCAGCCCGCGCGGAACGATCGCCTGTGTGCGCATGGCAAAGGCATGGGCGTATGTGCATGGCAGGGATTATGTGCTGCCGGAGGACGTCAAGGACACGTTTCACGATGTGGCGGCGCACCGGATGGTATTGAATGCAAAGGCGCGTGTGGCAAAGGTCACGGCAGCAGCGGTTTTGGATGAGCTGCTGGCAAAGACGGCAGAACCGGCATGCTTTGATGCATCGACGAGGAGAAAACGTGTATGATCCATCTGTGTCTGACAATGATCGGCATTGTATTGTTATTTTATCTGGCAGCGCTCTATATGAGCGCTGCTTTGGGCATATTGGCGCTGTTTCTGGCGGGGATCGTGCTGCTGTCGCTAGCTGTGATCGTGTGGCGCATGTGTCATCTTCATGTAACCGTATCTATCCCGTTTCTGCTGGCGCAGAGCGGGCAGCCGTTTGATGTCTGTCTGACTACGCAGGCAGACCGGACGCTGCTTGGAACGTGTGCACTGTCCGTGTGTGTGGAGGCAAAGCCGCGCCACGGGAGGAAACGTGTGCGGACATGGACACGCGCAACCGCGCAGACAGGCACGCCGACAACCGTCCGCCGCGCAGTGACGCTGTCCCATGCGGGTGGCTATGTATTCCGCGTGCGGAGGGTGCGTGTCTATGACTGGCTCGGATGGTTTTATCTGACAAAATGGGTGCGTGCGGACGCACAGGTGCAGGTGCTTGCGGGTATCCGTGAACTGGCGGTGAAGTTGTCGTTTGCGGTGCGCAATTTTTCCGGTGAATCCGAGATCTATGATGATCTGCGCGGCGGGGATGAGGCAGCGGAGATTTTCCAGATCCGTGAGTACCAGCCGGGCGACCGCCTACAGAATATCCACTGGAAGCTCTCTGCCAAATCCGAGGATCTGATCGTGCGGGAGCGGGGGCTGGCAAAGGGCTGTCCGATCGTCCTTCTGATCGGAAATAAACAGGAAAAGCGACTAAAACCGGCGCAGAGCGAGCACTTTTTGCAGTTGGCGGTGTCAGTTTCTTTTGCGCTGCTCGATGCGGGCTGTCCGCATGTCGTGGGCTGGTATGAGCAGCGCGTACAGGATCTGGTGCGCATGCGCGTCGACACGGAAGAAGATTTCTATGAGTGGCAGGTGCAGTATATGGGTGCAGAACCGCCGCGTGCCTATGAGGATGTTGAGGCGCGCTACCGTGAAAAATACCGCGGGGAGCAGTTTTTGCACATTCTGCGGATCGAACCGGAACAGAGCATGTATCTGGATGGCAGCAGATGGCAGGATAACAAGGGATTGATCTTATGAAAACGATTCGATGGGAAAAGGCAAAAAAACAGACACCACAGCTCCCGCAGACGGCAAAACGCGGCGGACATCTGTGGTATGGCAGCCTGCTGCTGGCAGCAGGCGTGTTTTTGTGCGTGCTCAGTGCCTACCGGCAGTTGGGACAGATCCTGCCGGGCGTGCGCATCCTTGCGATGCCGCGCGGTACATGGCTGCTTGTGGCGGCTGTGATCCTTGCGTTTTCGGTCGGATACAATACCGGATGGCTGCGGAAAGCCAGCGTGTGTGGTCTTTCGTTTCTCGTGTATGCGGGAGGGGTGCTGCTGTACTATGTGCGGCACCGGATCGCACTGGAGGACGGCGGGATCTATCTGGTGCGCTGCTTTCTGGCGGCGGTCAATGATTATTATGAGACACAGATTTTATTCTGGCGCGGTATGAGGGCGGATGCGCCCGACGCACTGTTATTCTGGATGCTGGTGCTGATCGGAGCCGTATGTCTGGCTGTCGTTCTGGGTGCCGGAATCCTGTTGCCGGCAGTGCTGCCGGTTCTCGTGCTGGCAGCAGGTATCGCGGTCGGCAGAGTGCCGGAGCAGACAGAACTGTGCCTGCTTGTGGCAGGCGTGTTGCTGTTGGCGATGTACCGGAGCGCATCGTGGCAGCGGATATGTGTGCATCTGGGGCAGTTGGCGGCGCTCGCCTGTGTCTGTGCCGTGACCGGCACACTGTTCGCGCCGCTTGCGGATCGGGCAGTCGCAGAGCATGAATACTTTTATGAGCGTCAGCTCGTGCTTGAGGATGCGCTGCTGGCGCTGCCTGTGGCGGAGCTTTTTACTGAGGACGGCAAGGTGACAAATGATGCTCCATCCGGCAGCAAGCAGGAGATATTGACCGTCCGGCTGTCTGACAAGGCAACAGAAAACGTGTATCTGAGAGATTTTGCGGCGAACCGCTATGAAAACGGCAAATGGTACGCGGATACAGATGGGTTTGCTGAATTGGCAGGTCAACAGGATATGCAGCCGGATGAGGCGGGCAGATGGCTGGCACAGTATGATTATGCAAATGCAGAATCTTTGCTTTCGTCCGAACTGCACACGAATCTGCTGTCCTATTCCATGGAGAGTCCCAAAATCTATGATTTTACAGTGAACTACAGGCATTGGGGGACAGCTGCCGGCGTTCCGGCGGTGAGTGATCTGCCCGAGTCGCTCGTGTGGGCGGATGATGCGGCGGTGCAGAAGCCGTGGACGCAGAAACAGTACAATGGGACGATGATGATGGGCGGGGCTGCGGATTACCAGTTGCGGGAGTATCTGATGTCATATTATCTCACGCGCCAGTTTCTGCCCTATGTGGATGGCGTATCTTTGTCAGAGCTTCCGGCTGACGGAGAGGAGGATCGCTGGTATGATGCGTATGTGGTCGATACCTATACATCGGAGGAACTGTCAGCCGAGGCACAGAGACAGTTTGAGGAGTATTTGCAGGACTATGGTTACGCGAATGCATCGGCAGCGCTGGGCTATCTGCGTGCGGTCGCACGGCAGAGTGAGCAGTTCGGGACGTCTGATGCGGTCAATACCACCCGTCTCTCATATGCACTGATCGTACAGGAGTTTATGCAGCAGTTCGGAACTTATGCTACAAATCTCGACCGCTTGCCGGTCGGTGCAGATCCGGTTGATTATTTTTTAGGCACATCGAAAAAGGGCTTTTGTGTGCATTATGCGTCCGCGGCGACGATGCTCCTGCAGGGGCTCGGCATACCGGCACGCTATGCGACCGGATATGTCGCGTTTGCATCGGATTTTAAAAAGAGCGGTACAGGCAGTGAGGCGGTTGTGACCGGAGAACGCACGCATGCATGGACGGAAGTCTATCTGGATCAGATCGGATGGATACCGTTTGAGATGACACGTGGTTTTGACGGTCAGGAGCAGCCGGCACATACGGATGCGTCTGCCGGGTCACAGAGCTCCGGCACGCAGAATACAGAAAATACCAGTCCGCAGACGGATCGCGAGGATCAGCAGAATGTGGACACGTCGGACGTATCGCAGGATGAGGGCACGCAGAATGTGCAGCAGGAACAGCCGTTGGCAGAGCGGAAACTGTTTGGAATCGCACTGCGCTGCTGGCTGTGGATCGCCCTGGCGGCAGCCGCGTTGCTGCTCGTAGCATTTTCTGTACAGAAATTATATGAAAAATGGGAACAGTATGTGGGACGCAGGGTAGAAAAGATGCTGGAAGAGTGTGCGTATACACAGGCAGTCCGTTACATCAACCGGAAAATGTACCGTATCATTGTCAGAGGGGAGCGCATGCGTTTCCGGCGGATCAGAGACGATGCTTCTTACTGCGAGGCTTTGATGCGCTGCTCCGTCAGACGGAGCGCTGCCATCGATCCGGACGAATATATGAGGATCGTACGGGTGGCACGCTTTTCCGACAATGGTTCGACTGCGGAGGATGTACGGACTGCTTATGAGAGTTATCTGCGCTGTAAAAAGAAACCCGGATGGATTTCATTTACATTTGCCAGTGATTATGAGTGCGATTCGACGCGCTGAACCTTGATCATATTGGTTGTGCCGGAATGACCGAGAGGTACACCGGAGGTGATGACAACGATGTCATTTTCTTTGATGTACTTCTTTTCCTGTGCACATTCAACTGCGTGGTTGAACAGATCGAGTACATAGTGGCGTTCCTCCATGACGATCGGAGTGACACCCCATGAGAGGTTGAGCTGTCTGGCGACTCTCGCGCTCGGCGTACAGGCGATGATCTCAGACTGCGGACGGTAGCGGGAGATCATGCGGGCTGCGCCTCCGGACTTTGTGACCGTCAGAATCGCGCGGGCACCGAGATCGAGTGCGGTCGTACAGGTCGCATGACAGATCGCATCGGTAATATCGGGGTTTTCATCACGTGTAGTAGAGAAAAAGCGTTTGCGGTAGTCAATATCAGCCTCTGCGCGCTCTGCGATACGTGCCATTGCCTGCAATGCCTCCAGCGGATATGCGCCTGCGGCAGTCTCACCGGAGAGCATGATGGCACTCGTGCCGTCGTAGATCGCGTTTGCCACATCTGTGACCTCCGCACGTGTCGGACGCGGGTTTTTCATCATGGAATCCAGCATCTGTGTTGCTGTGATGACCTGTTTTCCGGCAGCGTATACTTTTTTGATGATCATTTTCTGGATGATCGGCACTTCCTCCATCGGGATCTCCACGCCCATGTCGCCACGCGCGATCATGATGCCATCGGATACTTCGATGATTTCATCAATGTTTTTGACACCCTCATCATTTTCGATCTTTGCGATAATGGAGATGCCTTCACCGCCGTTCTGTTCTAAGAGATGGCGGATCTCTAATACATCTTCCTTGGTGCGGACAAAGGAGGCAGCGATGATATCAATATCCTGGTCAATACCAAAGAGAATGTCATCGCGGTCCTTGTCGCTCATATAGGGCAGGGAGAGATGGATACCGGGCACATTGATGCCTTTGTGATTGCTCAGTACACCATCATTTTGCACTTCACATACGATATCCGGGCCGTTGATCTGTGTGACCTCCATAGAGATCAGTCCGTCATCGAGCAGGACGATTGTACCGACCGATACATCGTGACAGAGCTCCCCACAGGTGATGCCCACGGAGTGTTCGTCACCGGGCTCATCGTCCGTCGTCAGGGTAAATGTCTGCCCGCGTGTGAGTTCAATTTTATTATTTTTAAAGTTTTTTACACGGATTTCAGGTCCTTTGGTGTCTAATAAGATAGCGACCGGGAGATCCTTCGCTTCGCGGATTTTTTTAATCTTATCCATTCGTTCTTTTTGTTCTGCATGGTTTCCGTGCGAAAAGTTAAAACGCGCGACATTCATGCCGTTATCTACCAGTGCTTCGAGTACGCCGGGTGCCTCTGTGGCGGGTCCCATCGTACAGATGATTTTTGTTTTTCTCATATCTGAATAACCTCCGCATAAAATTGTACTTTTTCTTTCATTCTATTATAAAGTATGTGTAATTTTTTTCAATAAAAAATTGTAACCGCTCAGAGTAATGATACAGTGGCGGAAGCCAAATATGAGCAAAAGAAAGGAACAGACAAATGGAACAAAAAGGAAAAAGTCAGACAGTAAATAAGCAGACCACTAACCCACGGAAGGTGGCGGTCATCGGCTGTGGATTTGTAGGTGCAGCATGTGCATTTACACTCATGCAAAGCGGCATGTTCTCAGAGATGGTACTGATCGATGTGGACAGACGGCGTGCAGAGGGTGAGGCGATGGATATCAGCCACGGCATGCCATTTGCCAAGCCGGCAAAGATCTATGCAGGGGATTATGATGATGTCTCAGATGCAGCGATCATCGTGATCACGGCCGGGGCAGGACAAAAGCCCGGAGAGACGAGGCTTGATCTCGTACAAAAAAATGTAGCGATCTTCCGCTCGATTATTCCGGAGATCTGCAAACGGGATTTTCATGGCATTCTGCTCGTCGTGTCCAATCCGGTAGACATCCTCACGTATGTGACGGCAAAACTGTCCGGTTACACGGAAAACCGCGTGATCGGATCGGGTACCGTGTTAGACACGGCGCGTCTGAAGCGGGCAGTGTCAGAACACCTGAATGTGGACAGCCGCAGTGTCCATGCGTTTATCATCGGTGAGCATGGCGACAGCGAGATCGCAGCGTGGTCGGGGGCAAATATTTCGGGTATTCCGCTCAGTGATTTCTGTGAGCTGCGCGGGCACTATGAGCACGCGCAGGAGACGAGCCGTATCGCAGAGGAGGTCAAAAACAGCGCCTATGAGATCATCCAGAAAAAACAGGCGACATATTTCGGTATTGCGATGTCCGTCAAGCGTATCTGTGAAGTGATTCTGCGTGATGAGAAGTCGATTCTGCCGGTGTCATCGCTGATGTATGGGGAGTACGGGATCTCGGATGTTGCATTGTCGATGCCTGCAATCGTCGGAAAAAACGGTGTGGAGACGAGAGTGCCGATTCCGCTGTCGGCGGATGAACTCGAACGGCTGCAGCACTCGGCATCCATGCTGCGGGATGTACTGGACGAGGCGGGGATGTAGTGATCCGGTCATGAAATAAAAAGAATTGCTTTTTCCTGTGTTTTGAAGCATAATAAGAATAGTATTATTATGCTTCAAAGGGATGAGGAGGTATTAGAATGAAAAGACTATTAAGTATCCTGTTAATGATCTGTATGCTTGTAGCCGCAGGTCCGCAAGTCGCTTCGGCTGCGACGAGTTCGAAGGACAGTGCAAGGATTGCCCGAAACGTTTTTCTGGATCAGAAAACGCTGGACGATATGGGAACGCATACCTATAATGACATGACACAGGAAGAGTTTCTGGCGCTGGCGATGAAGTATGTACCGGAAGGCACAGCTGTAAGAATGAAATTCTTTTATGACCATGACTATTATATCAGTAATGCGAGCGCATTTAATGAAGGAAAAATTACTGCCAAAATCTTGATCCTTGGTGATGACGGCAGCATGGAAAATATAACGTTCACCGTTAAGATACCGCAGATTAAGACGGATCCAAGCAATGCAGAAGCCGATAAAAAGAAAGTAAATGCGGCAAAGCAACAGGTTGAGAAAGCGATGGCAGCGTATGCGTATGACAATTCAACGACATCTTCCGACCTTTTAAAAGCAGCAAAAGCTGCTGTTACAAACGGCGCACAGGTGGAATGGTATCAGGGAAAACCGGCTGTTGTAGTTGCTGCTACTGATTTCAAGGAGGGCTCAGCAGTTGGCTCATTTGAGATATCCTATGGAAGCCAGCGGTATATCTATAAATTCCATGGCACGATCAGCAAGCTTGAAGCAGAACCTGTGGATGAATCTACATTGAGCGGGATGGACAAAGCCGAGAAAGCAGTCCGGAAGGCATTGGATAGTATCTCTTCTGATAAAATGAAATCGGTTGAGACCGCCAAGGAAGCAATGCGTGCTGCGTTACCGGATGGTTATACGATCGAATTTGGAAAGAATTTCGCTTTCCAGAAACCGACGATTGAGCAGAAGGGACAGTGTGGCGGAACCGTTACGATCAGTGATGGTACAGAGACACGTACCTGTGAAATTGGTACGTGGTATGATAAGATCGTACAGACCAGACCGTCGAAAGAGATTTCTGTAAATTCATATGAATGGGAAATCCTTCGTCTTGTAAATATAGAGCGTGCAAAGCAGGGATTAAATTCTCTGAGTATGACAAAGATGCTTCAGAATGTTGCGGATGTACGTGAGGAGGAATTGCTCGAATACTACAGCCACACCCGTCCGAATGGACAGGCCTGTGACACTGCGATTCCGTCAAGCGCAAAGGTTCGTGTCGTGAGGGAGAATATCTGTAGAGGTACGCAGCAGACACCCAAGAGTTGTATGTCATCATGGATGAATTCAACCGGACACAGAAAGAATATTCTTTCCAGTGATACACAGTATATTGGTGTTGGCGTTTCTAACGGAAGATGGATGCAGATGTTTACTGATGGTGCCCGTATTAAATCTGTGAAATCAAGTACCGGAAGTAAAGTATTTTCATCTGTAGACGAAATGAACCGTGCGTATGCGATATTAACCGCTACCGATGGAACAGTATCATATATGCCATTGGATCCGGACAGCATGATCAAGGTAAAGGGCGGATACCAGTTACGTGTAAACACACAGAAAAAAGTAATCTTTAAAATAAAAAGTAAATAATTAGACTAAATAACAAAATAAAATAATAAAACTGAGTAATCAGTTCTTTCACAAAACAGGCCACAGGCGGTAGTCGAACGATAAGACCACTGTTTGTGGTCTTTTTAGGAGGATAAAAGTATGAGGCAGATTACGCTTGCGACCGCGCAGGATACAGAGGAGATCTATCAGCTATACCGTTCACAGCTAGGGACGGAATGCTGTGTGTGGGATGAGAATTATCCGGGGTTGAAGGAGATCGCCTTTGACCTGGGCAGGGATGCACTGTTTGTCATGAGAGAAGATCAGGGTGATGGGCAGGCCATCATCGCAGCGATTTCACTGGATCAGGATGGAAATGTGGAAGGACTGCCGTTTTGGAATCCCGATCTGCAGCCGGGTGGAGAGGTGTCGCGGCTGGCGGTGCGTATTGACTGCCAGAATCAGGGCATTGCCAGGGAGATGATCCGCTATGCGATGGGAGAACTGAAAAAACGCGGAAAGAAGAGTATTCATTATATGGTGAGTGAGAACAATGCCAAGGCAGTCCGGTCTTATGCTCATTTAGGGTTTGCACTTGCAGGAACATGTGAGATGTACGGACAGCCGTATTTATGTTACGAGCAGGAATTATGATGGGAATTCAGAATCAAAAACAATGATTGCAGCTTATCATTTTAGAATTTACAAGGGGGATAACCATGGGAGGAAAACCAGGGCATTTACTATACGGCGCGGCATATTATGACGAATATATGCCTTGCGGGCGTCTGGAACAAGATATTGAACTGATGAAAAAAGCAGACATGAATGTCGTGCGTATTGCCGAGAGCACATGGAGTACTTATGAACCACAAAATGGTGTGTTCGATTTTTCACATGTCGACCGGGTGCTTGATGCAATGGAACAGGCGGGTATAGCCGTGATCGTCGGTACACCGACCTATGCCATACCGACGTGGCTTGTGAAGGAGCATCCGGATATTTTAGCGACGACAAAGAACGGCAAAGAGATCTACGGGCCCCGTCAGAATATGGATATCACGCATCCGACGTATCGTTTTTATGTGGAGCGGATCGTGCGGAAGCTGGCAGAGCGCACAGCCGGGCGCAAATGTGTGATCGGCTATCAGCTCGATAATGAGACAAAATATTACGGCACTGCTGGAACGAATGTCCAGCACAATTTTGTGAAATATTTAAAGGAAAAGTTTCACAGCGATCTGGATGCGATGAACCACGAGTTCGGGCTCGATTACTGGAGCAACCGGATCAATACATGGGAGGACTTCCCGGATGTGCGTGGCACGATTAACGGCAGTCTCGGTGCAGAATTTGAAAAATACCAGCGCAGTCTCGTGACGGATTATCTCTCGTGGCTGGCAGATCTGGTCAGGGAATACAGCAGGGAGGATCAGTTCATCACGACGAATCTGGATCTGTCATGGCGGGGCTATTCCCATGGAATCCAGACCGATGTGGATCATCCGCAGGCAGCGAAGCTCCTCGATATAGCAGGTATCGATATCTATCATCCTACGCAGGATGAACTGACCGGAAAGGAGATCGCCTTTGGCGGAGATCTGACACGGTCGTTAAAGCACGACAATTATCTTGTACTGGAGACACAGGCACAGGGTTTCCCGGACTGGACACCGTATCCGGGGCAGCTGAGATTGCAGGCATTCAGCCATCTGGCAGCAGGCGCCAACGCCGTCGAGTACTGGCACTGGCATTCCCTGCACAATGCGAAGGAATCCTACTGGAAGGGCGTGCTCAGTCATGACTTATCAGAAAATGAGGTATACCGGGAGGCAGTCAGAACCGGGCATGAGATGAAACAGTTGTCTCCACGGCTCGTCAATCTGAAAAAGAATAACCGGGTCGCTATATTAGTGAGCAATGTGGCACTCACGGCGCTAAAATGGTTTCCAATCCAGGCAAAAGCAGGCAGTGAGGAGAGTATCGGGTATAATGACGTCGTGCGTGATATTTATGATGCATTGTATGAGCTGAATGTCGAGTGTGATATTATCTGGGATGAGGATGTATTCGAACAGTATCAGGCGGTCATTGTACCTGCGTATTATGCGATTGCAGAATCTGTAATTGAAAAACTGAGAGATTACACGGCACAGGGCGGACTGTTGATCGCTACATATAAGACGGCATTTGCAGATGAGTATGTGAAGATCTATCATGATTTACAGCCACATGGCCTGACGGATGTATTCGGGATCTATTATCAGCAGTTTACATTTCCAAAGCATGTCGCGTTGGAAGGGGGCGGACTGGCAGACGGTGAACGATATCAGGCACGGTATTTTATGGAACTGCTCAGACCGCAGGGTGCGCAGGTACTCATACATTATGCAGATGCAAACTGGAAGGACTATGCGGCAGTGACCGAGCATCATTTTGGAAAGGGTACGGCGTGCTATATTGGCTGTGGGCTGCCGCAGGAACTGTTAAAACAGCTATTGACGCGCGAACTGACACAGGCAGGCATCACGCTGCGTGATGATGTGTGCTATCCTGTCATTGTGCGCAGTGGTGTGAATGAGCAGGGTGAGCACATCAGCTATTATCTGAATTATTCTGCACAGGAACAGCGCGTGTCCGTACAAGACTGCAGGGAAGTGCTGACCGGCATCCTGGAGGGCGGCAGGCTGCGTCTGGCACCGTGGGATGTGGCGGTCGTAGTGACCGGCTGATAACAGAAAAACCTGCCAGCCGCTGTTGAGCAGGCTGGCAGAAGAAAACGTAGTGAATTATTTATTTGAACTGTCTGCATCAGTGTCTGCATCGATGACAGACTGAATCTGCTTCATCAGAGTATCATAGTTGTCCTTATTATCAATTCCACCGAGCATGGGATCGCCTACAATATTGCCATTCCGATCGACTAGTATAGTTGTAGGAAAGGCCATAATGTTAAAGGCGTATTTACATGCGGCTGAATCAGAGTTCAGGGAAATGTTGCGGTATTTAGCCCCCTGACTTTCGAGAATAGCGGCAGCTTCTTTTATGGCAGCTTCATTTCCGTCCAGAGTCTCTGTGTTGATACCGATCACCTCGCCACCCATTGCCTTGAGTTCATCATTTAATGCGTTGAGCTCCGATAATTCGGCAACACAAGGCTTGCAGCCGTTAAACCAGAAATTGACGACAGTTACTGCATTTTTGGAGAACAGGCTTTCGTCAACAGAATTGCCATCAAAATCCTGACCGGAGAAATCACTGAAGGGAGAGGCTGTGTCAGAATGATCGGTCTGGCCGCTGTTATCGGATGCCGCATCATCTTTTTCGATTTCCGCGATCTGTTCCTCAATGGTGCGTATAGCTTCGATATCCCCGGTGAGTGTTTTCAGCTCATCCTCTGTAAAGGAAGCCTTATTTGCTTCTACGGCGTCAGCCAGAGTGTCAGCATAATTGCCATCTGGATTCGCAGCATTCTTATCCATCATGCCAAACACCTTGTTCCATACGTCTTTATGTTCTGCAAACAACTGGTTCTCCTGCTGATACAGATCATCCAGCTTCGCCTTGGGGTCGCCTGCAGCTTGTGTGCCGGTTTCCGTCTGGGTATCCTGCGGCTTTTTAGAGTCTGCCGGTTGCGTGCCGCCGCATGCGGTCAGTGATAATGCCGTGCAAAGTGTAACGATCGTAAGTAATGATAGTTTTGATAATTTTGTTTTCATGAGTAATTGCTCCTTTGAATAATGTTTTTAAATAATTTGAAAATAATAATGAGTGAAATAGTTACCGGTTGTCCTTCTTTTGACATGATTTTCCCATAAACTGATAGCAGACCGCATCCGTTGGACAGACCTTTATGCAGGCTCCGCAGCGTATGCACTCCGGATGATTCGGAGTCTTGCACACATCGACGTCCATCTTACATGCTTTTGCACATTGGCCGCAGCCGACACATTTGCTGCTGTCAACTGTCATGTTGAGAAGGCTGACCTTATTAAATAACGAGTAGATTGCTCCAAGCGGACAAATCCATTTACAGAATGGTCTGTAAAATAAAATACTTAGCACAACTACTGCAATTAAAATCATACATTTGAAAGAAAAAAGCTTTCCTAATGCAGACCGGATAGCGGCATTTCCAAGCGAGAGCGGTATCGCACCCTCCAGGACACCCTGCGGACAAATATATTTACAGAAGAACGGGTCTCCCATTCCGATGGAGTTCGTTACAAGCATCGGAAGAAGTATAACGAAAACGATCAGAATGATATATTTCAGGTATCTGAGCGGCTTTAGCCGGGCTGTAGATAATTTTTTGCCGGGGATTTTATGGAGTAAATCCTGAAACCATCCAAATGGGCACAAAAAACCACATATAAATCGCCCCAGGGTCACACCAAGTAAAATGAAAAATCCGGTTATGTAGTATGAGAACTTAAATCCGGATGATCCGACCACTGCCTGAAAAGCTCCGATCGGGCATGCCCCGGTCGCGGCAGGACAGGAATAGCAGTTCAGTCCGGGTACGCATACTGTTTTAGCATTGCCCTGATAGATTTTACCCTTAAATAAATTGGGGATGTGAATATTCGTAAGCAGCGTGGCGGCCGCCTGTATCCATCCGCGCAGCTCTGCTGTTTTTTTTGATCGTGATTTCTTTTTCTTATCCAATTCCGACACACTCCAGACATAATTTGATAGCTTTACTAAGCACGGCAGCCGCTTCACCTCTGGCTGCACCATAGCCCATCATGGCTGCACCGAGGATGAGCAGGACAATTTGACCTGTTTTTTGGCATTTCCACATATGATTGCTCCTTTTTTGTTGTATGATTGACCAGCTGACTTTGGTATTATACAATATACGTTGTAAAATTATTGTTAAGAAGCAGGTGAAAATTATGAGATTATTAATCGTTGAGGATGAGAAACAAATATGTGATATGGTTGCTAAAAGCCTGTATGCTGCAGGGTATGAGGTGGATACCTGTTATGATGGGGAGGAGGCTCTTACGTGCATTCTGTCGGAGAATTATGATCTGATCGTGTTGGACCTGAATCTCCCGGGCATGGATGGGATGGAGATTCTGAGAGAACTCAGAAAATACAATGATGAGACAAAAGTCCTCATCTTATCTGCCAGAGGTCAGATCGCGGATAAGGTGGAGGGGCTGGATGCAGGAGCGAATGATTACATGGAAAAGCCCTTCCATCTGCAGGAGCTGGAGGCGCGCATCCGAAGTCTGACAAGAAGGAAATTTGTGCAGAAGGAGGTATGTCTGGCGTGCGGAGAAATAAAGTTTGATACGATGAAACGTGAGGCATATGCAAAGGGAGAGGCAGTTCCGCTGACAAGAAAAGAAAATGGTATATTAGAATATTTACTTATGAATCTGGGCAGACCGGTCAGTCAGGAGGAGCTGATCGAGCATGTGTGGGATGCCTCGGCAGACAGCTTTAGCGGAGCGATCCGGGTACATATGTCTTCGCTCCGGAAAAAGCTAAAGGCGAAGCTGGGTTACGATCCTATTGTGAACAAGGTAGGTGAGGGCTATAAAATACGGGAGGAGTCTGAACGATGAAAAGGATGTCGCTGCAGTGGAGGCTTACATGCATCACTACATTGTGTATTGCCATTATATGCGGATGCCTGACGCTGTTTGTCTATAAAAACGGTGTGTATTATATTGACTCCCTGCAGGAGACGGTAGAGTCCCAGGGAGACGGAAAAGGGAATACATCTGAGCAAATCTATATCAGTATTCCGGATGATAAGTGGGATGAATTTGCAGCAGAAGTCTCCGTTCAGGTGTACAATAATAAGGCCGACTACAAAAGAAACAGTCTGATCATATCAGCATTACTGGCTCTGCTGGGAGGAGTGACCGCGTATTTTATCAGTGGACATGCACTCAGACCAATCAGGGAGTTCTCCGATCAAATAGAGGCGGTGCAGGCTCAGAATCTGTCTGATTCACGTATAGAGGAATGTCATGTGAAAGAACTGAACCAGCTGGGCATTTCCTATAATAAGATGCTCGAACGACTGTCAGATGCATTTGAGATACAGAGGCAGTTTACAGCAAATGCAGCACATGAGTTGCGCACACCATTGGCATTGATGCAGGTGCAGCTGGATCTATACAATGCTGCCGGGCATCCGGGAAATGATGCAGACACATTACAGATGATCAGGATGGTTACGGAACAAAATGACAAACTAAACAGGATGGTAAAGACGCTCCTTGACATGAGTGAGCTTCAGACCGTGGGCAGGGATGACAGAATTATCGTGGATGCCATTGTGGAAGAGGTTTTGGCAGATCTGGAGCCTCTTGCACAGGAAAAGAATATAAAGCTCGTTGGAGCATGTGAGGATACCACGATGACGGGAAGTGATATTCTCATTTACAGGCTCGTATATAATCTGGTTGAGAATGCCATAAAATATAATCATCCGGGCGGACAGGTCACGGTCACCTCCTGCCAGAAGGAAAAGCAGGTTTATCTGTCGGTAGAGGATACGGGCAGTGGAATCCCACCGGAACTGAGAGAGCGGGTGTTTGACCCATTCTTCCGCGTGGATAAATCCAGAAGCCGTGAACTGGGAGGCGTAGGGCTCGGACTTGCTCTTGTCCGTGAAATTGTGAAAGTACATGATGGCATCATTACGATTCAGCCAAATCCGGCAGGAGGAACGATTTTTGAGGTAGTATTCGCCCGGCAGAATTTTCTTGACAAACAAGACCACAAGCAGTAGTCTATATATAAGACTACTGCTTGTGGTCTTTTGCGCGCAATACATTTGCAGATTAGGAGGTTTTATGTATGGAGATTCAGTTAGGTGTGGTTGAAGCGAAGTATGCGGATATGATCTGGGAGCATGAGCCGGTGACATCATCAGAGCTCGTCAAGCTGACAGCGATAGCGTTCAATTGGAAACGGACGACTGCACACAATGTGCTGCGCCGGCTGATTGATAAGGGCTTGTTCAAAAACGAGAACGGATTGGTCACAGCCGTGATATCAAGAGAAGAATTCTATGCAAAACAGAGCAGGCAATATGTAGAAGATACCTTTGCAGGCTCACTTCCGGCGTTTATCGCCGCATTTACGCAGCATACGAAGCTGACACAGGAAGAAGCAGATACCATTCGGAAAATGATTGATCAGGCGGAGGAAAAATAGTATGGGAGATATTTTCTTACAGCTTTTAAATATGAGTATCACCGCAGGCTGGCTTGTGCTGGCAGTGTTAGCGGTGCGTTTCCTGTTTCGGAACATGCCAAAATGGATCTGCTGTCTGCTCTGGGCGGCGGTGGCGCTGAGACTGCTCGTGCCGTTTTCGATCGAGAGTCCGTTTAGTTTACAGCCGAGTGCGCAGCCAATCCAGTCAACGACTGTTATAGATGGCGGAGTAAAGACGTATATACCATCGATAGACAGCCGTGTCTCATTTGTGGAGAACCGGGTGAATCCGGCATTGCGTGATACGTTTGCCTATCAGGAGTCAGAGAGCGCCGCGCCGGTACAGATTGTCACAGAGATCGCCGGATACATCTGGCTCGTTGGAATGGCTGTGCTACTGATCTATGCGCTGGTGGGTGTTATCCGGCTGCATCGCTCTGTGCGGGAAGCGATCCGTTACAGGGACAATAGTTATGTGTGCGATGCAGTGACGACACCTTTTCTACTCGGAGTGTTCAGACCGCGTATCTATCTGCCGTCCGCATTGCCGCAGGCGGAGATTGATTATGTTCTGGCACATGAGCGGGCGCATCTGAAACGTGGCGATCATGTGTGGAAAACGATCGGTTATCTGATGCTATGTGTGTATTGGTTTCATCCGCTGTGCTGGATTGCTTATCTCATGTTGTGCAAGGATATCGAGTTCGCCTGTGATGAGAGAGTGATCCGGGATATGAGCTATGACGATAAAAAAGAGTATTCGAGAGTCTTATTATCCTGTGCGACGCGGCGGCGGTTTGTACTCAGTTGTCCGCTCGCATTCGGAGAAGTAGGAGTGAAGGAGCGTGTAAAATCTGTGCTGAATCATAAAAAGGCAACGTTAGGAGCGACCGTTCTGGCTGTTATAGTATGTGTGCTCGTTGCGGTCTGTTTTTTGACCAATCCGACCGGATTTCAGTATGATGAGACAAAAGATGTCATTGTTTCTGCGGATTCCTTTGATCGCCGCGGGCAGAGTGATGCTGCTGTGGTTGAGCTAGGCGCTGCACGTATCGATGAGCTGGGATCCAGGCTGGCACATGTGAAAAAAACCAGCCGAAGCAATGAATTCGCAGGATTGACACCGCTATACCAGATCCGGGCGGTATTATCCGATGGCACCGATATCTGTGTAAGCGGATATTCTGCGACGGATGAGGACATGGTGGATATCGAGAGAGACGGAGCGCATTATGTGGTCGCAGATACAGATTTTGCAGCATATGTAAGCCGGATCTGCAAGGGCGGGGATGTGACTGCTGCGCAAGGAACAGATTCTGCCGGCAAAATGGAAACAGATGATATGTCTGTCACAGAAACGGGTGGTGTACAGCAGCCTCTGATTCAGGATCAGACAGAACTCATCGATGAACTGACGCGTGTCGTCAGCAGTGTCGGGCTGGAACATGCCTATCCGTGGAATAATACAGCGGATTTGAAGGAGAATACGGATGCACTGATAAAAATGGCATCGGATGATACGGGGCGTTATGAAATATACGGTATTATGAGCAAAAAATACGGCACATATGGTATGCTGCTCAATGACGGAGCCGGTGGCTCAGAAAACTGGAACTTTGCCTGTGTGCCGTGGTATTATTCGGGCTTAGCGGATGATGAACCGGTATTAGAGTGGGATAGTTCAGGAGCGGATAAGTATTCGTTTGACAAGTATGTGTTCTCCTATGTGTCTGACTATGAGAACGGCGAACCGGTATGGTGTGAGACAGTCTTAGACTGTGGATATGATACCGGGCATATGGAATTCATGTCAGAGGAAGCATACGATGAGAGGATGAGATGGCTGGGCGATGTCGGGGAAGAGATGGTCTACATCGATTGGCTGCGGGGAAGATCCTGCGCGTTTGACCCGGTGGAATGGGTAGAGGTGCCGAGTGAACGTGCCGATGAGCTTGGAATCACAGAGGAGGATGCGCCGTCCGGCTTTTACGTCTATAACGAGACCATAGATTTTGATAAACGTCCGGTCGATGATAACTGCAGATTTCAGATATTAGATTGGGAAAATAATTATGAACCGAAAAATGTGACAAAGGAAGAAATGGAACAGATCTTAGAGGAGCGGAAAGATTTGAATATCCCTTACAAGATCAGAATAGACAACAATTATATTACAGCAGTGACCGAGCAGTATATCCCCTAGTTTACAAACGGTGCTCCGCGTGATATGCTGAATATAAGTATAAGAAACGGCGGAGGAGATATTTATGAAATTACTGATCGAACAGCGGGTGTTTGCATTGGGAGATACCTATGATATTTATGATGAGGACGGTGCGGTGAAATATATGGTCAAAGCGGAGCTGATCGCGCTTGGACACCAGATGCATGTATATGATGCACAGCACAATGAGATCGGGCAGATTAAACAGAAGCTGCTCACGGTGTTACCGAAGTTTGATATTATTATCCATGGACAGTCGTGCGGAAGGATCGAGAAGAAATTCACTCTGTTTTATCCGAAATATGAAATTGATTTTAACGGCTGGCGTGTCGAGGGGGATCTTCTCGGATGGGACTATGATGTCTATTCCGGAAACGATCGGATTATGCATATTTCAAAAGAACTGTTCCACTGGGGCGACACCTACGTGATCGATATAGCCAATCCCTCGGATGAACTGTACGGCATGATGCTCGTCATCGCGCTCGATGCGGCAAATTGCAGTAATGGGGATTAAGGGCAAGTCATCGGATCGTTTGAAACACAAGCGTAACAACAGGTATGAGGAGGGTAACAAAATGAAAAATTGGAGAGCGAAGCAGTTTTTATCAGTCGTGTTAGCGGCATTAAGTGTATCTGCGCTTACCGCGTGTGGCGCACAGCAGGAAGAATCGGTTGATATGAAACCTGTCATTTACCTTTATCCGGAGACAACCGAGGAGGTTTCCGTGAAATTAGACTATGCAGGATCACTGACCTGTACCTATCCCGCGTATCATGATGGCTGGACGGTCACAGCTGATCCCGACGGCACCTTAACGGATGCGGACGGTCAGATGTATAACTACCTCTATTGGGAAGGTGTTTCTGACACAGATTATGATTTTTCCGAGGGTTACTGCGTAGCCGGAAGCGATACCGCAGCTTTTTTAGAGGATTCCCTCGCAAAGCTCGGACTGACCCGTCAGGAAGCCAATGAGTTTATTGTTTACTGGTTGCCGATGATGCAGGAAAACCCGTACAACCTGATCTCCTTTCAGACCGATGCGTACACACAGGCGGCACAGTTAGCCATTGATCCGGCTCCCGATACGCTGCTGCGTGTATTTATGGCATGGAAACCGTCAGATACAGCCGTAGATATTCCCGCACAGACGCTCCGTGCACCGGCACGTAGCGGTTTTACGGCAGTGGAGTGGGGCGGCTGCATGGTAGAGTAATACAGATCATAATTACGGTTGTAACTGTAAAATAGCAGATAAAATATTACATCAAAGAATTTTATGTCAAGTATAGAAGATCTGGTAGCTAATTTTAAGGAGTGCATGCAGTGTATCGACAGTGTAGTACAGAGCAATGGCACCAGCATTACGGAAATGAAAAGTGTTGTGGATGCTTTCCAGATGTTGGATCAACAGATTGGTCTCATGGGTGGATGCGTGGAGACAATAGGATCTGTTTCAGAGGATACCATGACAGAGATCAATGTGATTTCTGAGCGTATTACAGAAATTGGAGAAGGCGCAGAGAAAAATGCGGCTGCTTCGGAAGAGGTGACAGCTTCTATACAGGAATTAAACGGCATGATGCAGGCTGTGGATCAGAATTCTAGCGAACTAAATACCAAAATAGAGGAACTGATTGGCGAATTGACTAAATTTACGGTCTAAAATAATTGATTTGTGGATACTTTACACCCAAATGGAATAAAAAAATGGTACAGGTGCAGTGTTTTATGGTACAATAAAAGAAATTTTTAAGTGCAGAACAGAGGGAAGTATGAAACTGTTCTGAGGGGGAGGGTATCATGCGGTCAATACGAAAGAAACTGATATTAGCGATTGTGTGCTGTTCACTGTTTACGGCAGTGCTGATAGGAGCCATATCCATGTGGAATTCTGCCCGGACAGCGGGAACGGATGCGCTTATGCAGATGCAGCTCACGGGACAGAACAGCGCGGAAGAGGTCAACGCTACGATCCAGAAGATTGCACAGTCGGTGGATACACTCAGCGAAGTGGCGATGAGTAATTTTGATTACGCGGCGTTTACACAGAGCAAGGATTATGCGGATGCATACACACAGCAGGTGCAGCAGACGGTGATTGATTTTGCCAACCATACGGAGGGTGCGGTTACGGTGTATCTGCGGTATAACCCGCAGTATTCCAATTCGACCTCAGGCGTGTTTGCACAGCGCCCGACGACGGATGCGAATCTGGAATGTCTGACACCGACGGATTTCTCCATGTATGAGGAAGGCGATGTGGAGCATGTCGGATGGTATTACCTTCCGGTACAGGCAGGAAAAGCGATCTGGATGTCTCCGTATATGAATGAGAATGTCAATATCTATATGATTTCGTATGTCGTGCCGCTGTTTGCGGATGACGGAACTTCGATCGGTGTCGTCGGTATGGATATTGATTTTTCGGAGATCACGGATCAGGTGGATGCTACGACGATCTATCGCACCGGTTATGCATTTGTAACGGATGATGCGGCAAATATTATGTACCACAGGGATGCAGCCGAGGGCGCGGCACTGGCTGATCTGGATGCGTCTTTGTCTAATGGTGCGCAGTTCCTCTCGGATGACAGTAAACAAGGAGAGACGTTTGACTATACCTATCAGGGTGTAAAAAAGAAACTGGCATATTTTAATCTGGATAACGGCATGAAGCTGGTGCTTACCGCACCGACCTCAGAGGTCTATACAGAGGCATACCGGTTGATGAATATGATTGTGGTGGCAGTGATAGCAGCCTTTATATTATCGATTGTGATCGGAATTGTGCTTGGCACCGGGCTGACAAAGCCGATCCGCCAGTTGACGGACATGATTGAGCAGACGGCGCAGCTCGATTTCAGCCCGACAGAGGCAGGTGCACGGCTGCGCAGACAGAAGGATGAGATCGGCATGATGGCGAACGAGATCCATCTGATGCGAAAGAAACTGCGCGATATGATGAGCAGCCTTCAGCAGACGGAAGATGTGCTGTCGGAGAGTACGAATAATCTTAACAGCATTATGACGCAGAGCAGCGATTATGCAGAGGGCAATTCCGCTGCGACGCGGGAACTCGCAGCAGGCATGGAGGAGACCAGTGCGGGCGCGGCGAGCATTGTGGAGAATGTCAATATCATGCGGGACAGTTCAGAAAATATTTATCGTCTGGCAGAGGACGGCGAGAAGAATTCCGGACAGATCCAGTCGCGTGCCGCTGAGATGGAAAAGCTCAGCCGGGATTCCCGCAACAAGACGGATGAAATGTATGCGATCATGCGTGAAAAGACGGATATTGCAGTGGAGCAGTCAAAATCTGTACAGAAGATCAACGAGCTCACAGAGAATATCAAGGAGATTTCTTCGCAGACGAATCTACTGGCGCTCAATGCCAATATCGAGGCAGCCAGAGCCGGTGATGCCGGAAAAGGCTTTGCGGTTGTCGCATCGGAGATCGGTACGCTGGCAGCCCAGACACTGGATACTGCTGCGACGATCGATGAGATCGTGGGCGAGGTAAACGGCGCCGTTACGAATATGATGGAATGTCTGACGACAGTCATGGAATTTCTTGAGAATACCGTCCTCGGAGATTACGAGAATTTCACAAAGGTCGGTGCGCAGTACCATGAGGATGCAGATACCTTCCAGCAGGTGATGCAGGAGACCAGACATGCGGTGGAGGAGTTGGAGGAGCACATTGAGCAGATCACTACGACAGTCGAGCAGATCAATACGATGGTAGAACAGTCTGCCGACGGCATCAATGGTATTGCGGAGAAATCCGGAAAGACGCAGGAATTAGTCACAGACGGATACGATAAGCTACAGGAGTGCAAGCAGTCGGTGGCTGTCATCCGTGAGTTTGTGGCACAGTTCCATCTGTAAAAGGTACAAAATGATGTTGACGGATGCAAGAACAAAAAAGCGGGGGCATAGAATTTCTTGAGAGGTAGAACATGCTAATTGAGGGAAATGAAAAGGAAAAGGCGGCAATGGAGCAGTTCCACGCCGGAAACCGTGCAGAGGGGCTGCGGCTGCAGGAAGAATTTGCGCGTGAGTTCCGTATCGAATACGCAGATAAGGATCATTGCCCCTGTAAAAAGGCATGCCGTTATCACGGAAACTGCAAGGAATGTGTTGCGATACACCGCGCACATCAGGAGCATGTTCCCAACTGCATGCGCCCGATGATCAATGCGAAGATCCGGCTTTTATCGGAGCTGACAGAGCATACGATCGCAAATGAGATCGAGGCACCGCATGAGATATTGCGAAAGTAGCATTGTAGAAGATTGTAAAAATAACAAAATGAGGTAGTTTTGTACAAACCCTGAGGGGAAGCTGATCAATCAGATTCCTTTCAGGGTTCTTTTTTGTGCGTTGTGAGTGTGATCGAAAAATTCCATCAAATAAAATGCTCCGCAGGGATACAATTTGACAGAAATTTCCGCTCACAGGAAAGCTTTCGCGGGAATCATAATTTCAAATAGTTGAAAAAAATTGTTGACAACACAAATGAAAAGAACTATACTATGCGATAGTTTGATAGCCAAGAGATTTGATAGTGCAAATATTTGGATTGCAAACTATTAGGAATGATGAAAAAATAGTTGAAAAAAGAAAGCGAGGACACACACATGTTTGAGAAGGTACAGAAAATCATTGCGGAGCAGTTGGGAATCGATGCGGGAGCGGTACAGCCGACATCGAAATTCAAGGAGGATCTGAATGCGGATTCACTGGATTTGTTTGAGATGGTGATGGCATTTGAGGAAGCATTTGGCGTGGAAATTCCGTCAGAGGATCTTGAGCAGATCACTACCGTACAGGATGTGATTGACTATATCAACAAAAAAGGTGTGGAAGCGTAAGGGTGATAAAAATGGCAGGGATGATAAACGAACTGCTCGGTATCCGTTATCCGATCATTCAGGGCGGTATGGCGTGGGTTGCTACATGGGAACTGGCGAGTGCGGTGTCCAATGCCGGAGGTTTGGGACTGATCGGAGTCGGCGGTGCGGATGCACAGTGGGTTGAGCAGCAGATCAGCCAGATGAAGGCACATACAGATCAACCGTTCGGTGTGAATCTGATGCTGATGAATCCGCAGGCGGATGAGATCGCAGATCTTCTGGCGCGCGAGCACATTTCCGTGATCACGACCGGAGCGGGCAATCCCGGTAAATATATGGAGCGCTGGAAAGAAAACGGCACAAAGGTGATTCCGGTCGTTGCGAGTGTGGCGATGGCAAAAATGATGGAACGCGCAGGAGCGGATGCGGTTGTCGCAGAGGGAACAGAGTCCGGTGGACATATCGGGCAGGCAACGACGATGACGCTTGTGCCACAGGTTGTGGATGCGGTACAGATTCCTGTGATCGCGGCAGGCGGTATCGCGGATGCGCGCGGCTTTGCCGCAGCACTCATGCTCGGGGCAGCCGGTGTGCAGATGGGAACACGCTTTGTCGTCGCAAAGGAATCGATCGTACATGAGGCATATAAGGATCGCGTGATAAAAGCAAAGGATATTGATTCGGAAGTGACCGGACGCAGTACCGGTCATCCGATCCGGGTGCTGCGGAACCAGATGACACGCGAGTATCTGCGGATGGAGCAGGAGGGCGCATCGTTGGAGACGTTGGAGCAGATGACGTTAGGTGCGCTGCGCAGGGCAGTTATAGACGGAGACGTTGTACACGGCAGTGTGATGGCAGGTCAGATCGCGGGGCTGATTCATGGGACAGATACATGTGAGGAGATCATCACGGAGATTGTTACGGGGGCGCGGGAGTTGCTGAGCCAGAGTGTCTGCCTGTAAATTATTATTTTTTTACATGAAGCTGCAGCTCCCGCAAGCATATCTGTTTTGCTTTCATTGCACGAACCACTTACTTGGAACTTGCAGTTCCAAGATGCAAAAATTCATTTAAAATTGCTTCGCAATGGAATTTTTGCACATCTGAATCATGTTCTTACGGTCTCAGCAGTAAATGCTTCGACCTGATTCAAAATAGGCTTCCACGAGTTACAAGTCTCATCTCCATCGTGCAAAGGCAGCAAATTCAGACATGCTATGCTCGCGCTGCTACTGTTGTGAATGGCTGCGGGAGCTGCGACCTCATGTAACAGTCTCACAATCACCGGATAAATATGTTGATAGAAGGAGCAAATATGGCAAAAAGAGTATTTATGTTCCCCGGACAGGGATCACAGTATATCGGAATGGGAAAAGATTTTTATGACAATTTCCAGACCGCAAAGCAGGTATATGAAGCAGCATCTGAGACAGCAAAGCTCGATGTCGCAAAGCTGTGCTTTGAGGATGACGGGAGCGGCAGGCTGAATCAGACCGCGTATACACAGATCGCGATGCTGACCACGGAGGCGGCAATACTGGCGGTATTAAGCGAGCAGGGAGTCACGGCAGATGCGGCGGCAGGGCTCAGCCTCGGCGAGTATGGAGCAATTTTAGCAGCAGAAGTCATGGCACCGGAGGATGTGTTCGCACTGATAAAAAAGCGCGGCGCTTATATGCAAAACGCGGTGCCGACAGGTGGCGCGATGGCGGCGGTGCTTGGTCTGGATGCAGAGACAATCCGTGAGGTCTGTGAAGATACATTCGGAGAAGTGTTTGTGGCAAATTATAACTGTCCGGGACAGACGGTCATTACCGGAGAAGCCGGTGCGGTCGACCGCGCATCCGCAGCGTGCAAGGAAGCGGGTGCAAAGCGTGTCATACCACTGAAGGTCAGCGGACCGTTCCACTCACCGTTATTGCAGGAGGCGGGACAAAAGCTGGCAAAGGCTTTGGAAAAAACCGCGATCGTTGAACCGAAGATCGGGTATCTGTCGAACGTGACAGCCGATTATGTAACCGAGCCGGAAAAAATCCGCTCCCTGCTGGCATTGCAGGTGTGCCATCCGGTCTGCTGGCAGCAGACGGTGGAGCGGTTGATCGCGGATGGAGCGGACGAATTTGTGGAGATCGGACCGGGGAAATCACTGACCGGTTTTTTGCGAAAAATCAACCGTGATGTAAAAAGTGTATCAATCGATAAACTGGAGGATATGAAAGCATATGTCGGATAGAAGGATTGCGCTCGTGACCGGAGCATCCCGCGGCATCGGGGCTGCGGTCGCAAAGAGGCTGGCGGCAGACGGTTATTTTGTGATTGTCAATTATAACGGCTCGGCGCAGCGCGCACAGGAGGTCGTCGCACAGATCGTGTCAGCCGGAAACGAGGCGGTGGCATTGCAGTGTGATGTGAGTGATTTTGATGCATGCGGGGAGCTGATTGCAAGGATCACAGCCGATTATGGCAGGCTGGATGTGCTGGTCAATAATGCAGGCATCACGCGCGACGGACTGCTGATGCGGATGAGCGAAACAGATTTTGATGCGGTGATCGACACGAATCTGAAAGGTGCGTTTCACACGATCCGCCATGCGAGCAGACAGTTTTTAAAACAGCGGAGCGGACGGATCATCAATATCGCATCGGTGTCAGGATTGCTCGGAAATGCAGGGCAGGCAAACTATGCGGCGAGCAAGGCAGGCGTGATCGGACTCACAAAAAGTGTGGCGAGAGAGCTTGCGAGCAGGCAGATCACGGTCAATGCGGTTGCACCAGGATTTATCGCAACAGAGATGGTCGATGCGATGACAGACAGTGCGAAAGCAGCGATGACTGATCACATTCCGTTCGGGCGGATCGGTGAACCGGAGGAAGTCGCGGATGTCGTTGCGTTTCTGGCATCCGATGCGGCGCGCTATGTGACCGGACAGATCATTGCGGTAGACGGCGGCATGAGTATCGGTTGTTAGGTAAATAGAAAATAGGCGTTTGCGAAACTATGTATATGATATTTTTGAGACATGTGAGCACCATATCTGGTATGTGCAGCTCCCGCAACTGCCGCCGGGCAACGTGTTTTTAAGATAGTTTCGCAAACGCCTAAAATAGAAAAGCATGAGAGGGATAGAGAATGAGACGAGTTGTAGTGACCGGAATGGGAGCAATCACTCCCATCGGATTAAATGTAGACAGCTTCTGGCAGTCTGTACGGGCAGGGAAGATCGGTTTCGCGCCGATCACACATTTTGATACGAGTGAATATAAAAATCATATTGCGGCAGAGGTCAAGGACTTTGCGGGCAAAGATTACATGGATTTTAAGGCGGCAAAGCGCATGGAGCTGTTTTCACAGTATGCGGTAGCCGCGGCAAAGGAAGCGCTCGCCGACAGCGGGCTGGCGCTGGATCAGGAGGATGCTTACCGGATCGGTACGGCGATTGGCAGCGGCATCGGCAGCCTGCAGGCGGTCGAGCGGGAGCACAAAAAAATACTCGAAAAAGGACCTTCCAGAGTCAATCCGCTGTTTGTGCCACTGATGATCAGCAATATGGCGGCGGGAAATGTATCGATCCAGCTCGGACTCAAGGGAAAGAGCATCAATGTCGTAACCGCGTGTGCGAGCGGAACGAACAGTATCGGAGAGGCATTCCGCTCGATTCAGTACGGAGACGCGGATGTGATGTTTGCAGGCGGTACGGAGAGCTGTATCACGCCGACAGGCATCGCTGGATTCCATGCGCTGACCGCATTATCGGAGGTGGATGATCCCGCAAAGTGCTCACTTCCGTTCGATAAAAACCGCAGCGGATTCGTGATGGGTGAGGGCGCGGGAGTGCTTATTCTGGAGGAACTGGAGCACGCCAAAAACCGTGGCGTCCACATCTATGCCGAACTGGTCGGATACGGCTGTTCTTCGGATGCCTACCATATCACATCGCCTGCGGAGGATGGTGCAGGAGCGGCTCGTGCGATGACAAATGCGATGAACGACGCACATGTAGCGCCGGAGGAAATCACGTATATCAATGCGCATGGAACCGCAACACATCACAACGATTTATTCGAGACGCGCGCGATCAAGCTCGCATTCGGCGCGCACGCGGCGGATCTGAAAGTCAATTCGACGAAATCCATGATCGGACATCTGCTCGGTGCAGCCGGTGCGGTGGAGGCGATCGCCTGTGTGAAACAGATGGAGGAGGGCTATATTCATGCGACCGTCGGTTATGAGACACTGGACGAGGAACTGGATCTGGATTATTGCCGGAGTGCCTATGAAGAAGCCGTTCCTTATGCACTCAGCAATTCGCTCGGCTTTGGCGGGCACAATGCCAGTCTGCTGTTCCGCAGATGGGAGGAAATGTAATGTCAGTGCTTACGACAAAGGAGATCATGCAGATCCTCCCGCACAGACAGCCGATGCTGCTGATCGATACCATAGAGGAACTGGAGATCGGCGTGCGTGCGGTCGCAAAAAAATGTGTCAGCTACAATGAACCGTACTTTGCGGGGCATTTTCCGGGTGAACCGGTCATGCCGGGCGTACTTATTATAGAAGCACTGGCACAGACCGGAGCAGCAGCGATTCTTTCAAAAGAGGAAAACAAAGGAAAAACGGCATATTTTGCGGGTATCGATCATGCAAAGTTTAAGCGGAAGGTGCTGCCGGGTGATGTGCTCATTCTGGAGACAGAAATTATAAAAGAAAAGGGACCGATCGGAGTCGGCAGTGCAAGGGCATCTGTTGACGGAAAGGTCGTGTGTCAGGCACAGCTTACGTTCGCGATCGGATAAAAGACGGATTTTGATGAGATGGAGGATAGGCAGACAGATGTCATTGTTGTTGAAATCGAGAAAAAAAGAAACGGATCACTCACCCGTACAGACACCGCAGGAGGAACAGCTTGTCTGCCCGAACTGCGGAGAGAGTGTCAGCAAGCAGCTTGTAATCAGAAAAAAATATATCTGCCCGAAATGTAATTATTATTTTCGGGTGCGCACGAAAAACCGTCTGCGCATGGTCGTGGACGAGGATACATTTACACCGTGGGATACACAGGAGTACGCGCAGATTGTCAATCCGCTGGATTTTCCCCAGTATGAACAAAAAGTGCGGCAGACCCGTGAAAAGACCGGAATGAGTGAGGGCGTGACGATCGGAAAAGGAAAAATCTATGGCATGGCCGCTGTGGTCGGTGTCTGTGATGCCAGGTTTCTAATGGGCAGCATGGGTCATGTCGTCGGAGAGCGGATCGCGGCGGCAGTGGAGCGTGCAACCGAGGAACGGCTTCCGGTGATTTTATTCTGCTGCTCCGGAGGTGCGCGTATGCAGGAGGGAATCATTTCACTCATGCAGATGGCAAAGACTTCGGCGGCATTGAAGCGTCATGCGGGCGCGGGGCTGCTCTATATTCCGGTGCTGACAGATCCGACGACCGGCGGCATGACAGCGAGCTTTGCGATGCTCGGTGATGTGATTCTCGCGGAGCCGGGCGCGCTGATCGGCTTTGCGGGGCCGCGCGTGATCGAGCAGACGATCGGACAACGGCTGCCGGAGGGCTTTCAGCGTGCGGAGTTTCAGCTACAGCACGGATTTGTGGATCGGATCGTGGAGCGGAAGGATCTCAAACTCACCCTCTATCAGTTATTAAAATGCCATGCCGTTAAGGGTTATGCCAATTTTGACCCGATGCATGAAAATGACAGCTACGAGCCGACCGAGCTGATGCGTGAGCGTGCCAGCCGGGAGAAGGAAAAGAGTGCGTGGGAAAAAGTGCGTGAGGCAAGACAGATGGGACGTTTGCAGACCAAGGACTATCTCACGGCGGTATTCGATGATTTTATGGAGTTTCACGGAGACCGCTATTTTCGGGATGATCCGGCGATCATCGGCGGAATTGCATGGCTGGATGGACAGCCGGTGACAGTGATCGGCATTCAAAAGGGCTGCTCAGTCGAAGAGTGTGCCGCACGCAACTATGGCATGCCCTCGCCGGAGGGATACCGCAAGGCGTTGCGGCTGATGAAGCAGGCAGAAAAATTTGGTCGCCCGATTATTACATTTGTCAATACATCCGGTGCTTATCCGGGTATGGAGGCGGAGGAAAACGGACAGGGCGAGGCGATCGCGCGGAATTTATATGAGATGAGTGATCTTCATGTGCCAACATTTACCTTTCTGATCGGAGAGGGCGGCAGCGGCGGTGCGCTCGCACTGGCAGTCAGCAATGAGGTGTGGATGCTCGAGCACGCGGTTTATTCGATTCTTTCACCGGAAGGCTTTGCTTCTATTTTATGGAAGGATGGCAGACGGGCGAAGGAGGCGGCATCTGTCATGAAGATCACGGCGCAGGATCTGTATGCACTCGGTGTGGTCGATGGGATCATCCCGGAGTTTGGCGGTGCGGATCAGGCGGCATGTACATCGATCGCGCGTGCGATGAAGCGCGAGCTGAAACGTTTTTTAAAGGAGAACCGTAAAAAGAGCGGGGAAGAACTGGCGGCGGCGCGCTACGAGCGCTTCCGGAAATTTTAAGATTACATATAAGGAGTATAGGATGATTAAAATATGTGGAACCGGAAGTGCCCTTCCCGAAAAGCGCGTAACAAATGACGACTTGGCACAGATCATGGATACATCGGACGAGTGGATCAGCAGCCGGACCGGAATCCGCGCAAGGCATCTGGCTGTGGAGGAGACAACGACTGGGTTGTCCGTAGCTGCGGCGCGCCGGGCACTCGCAGAGGCGGGCATACAGCCGGAGGAGCTCGATCTGATTATTGCGGCGACACTGTCTGCCGATCATGTGCTGCCGACGCTCGCCTGTGAGGTGCAGGCGGCGCTCGGTGCGGCGCACGCCGTCGCTTTTGACCTGCATGCGGCATGCTCCGGATTTCTGTTTGCGCTGAATACGGCAGCCGTCTATCTGCGTGGCGGTGTATATAAAAATGCGCTGATTATCGGTGCCGAGACGTTATCAAAGATGCTGGACTGGACGGATCGCGGGACATGTGTACTCTTTGGTGACGGCGCCGGAGCTGCGGTTGTGCGTGAGCTGCCGGATGAGACTGCCGGAGGTTTTCAGACATTTGTACAGTATTCGGACGGGGCGCGCGGGGGCGTGTTATCCTGCGGCGGCCGTCCGCTCGTCAATCCGTATACTGCGCATGAGCCGGAACATTTGTATGTTGAGATGGATGGACAGGCGGTGTACCGGTTTGCGGTGGGCACCGTGCCGCAGGTCATCACAGAGGCGGTGGAGCAGGCAGGGCTTACATTATCGGACATAGATCATTTTGTGTTACATCAGGCAAACAGCCGGATCATCCAGTCTGTGGCAAAGCGGCTGGGGCAGCCGGTGGACAAATTTCCGATGAATTTACAGGAATGTGGAAATATTTCTGCGGCAAGTATACCGATCCTCTTGGATTCTTTGAATAAAAATGGTATGATAAGAAAAAAAGAGCATATCGTTTTGGCTGGCTTTGGTGCCGGTCTGACGTGGGGAGCCGCAGTGATTCAATGGTAAAGGAGTCGAAATATGAATACAGACGAGACATTAAATGAGGTACTGGTCCATCTGTTTCAGGATCTGATGGATATTGAGGGAAAATGTCTGATCACAGAAGAATTTTCCGATATGACAAACAATGATATGCATATCGTAGAAGCGATCGGGCTGGGCGAGGCAAAGCGCAGCTCGGACGTTGCCAGACTGATGTCTGTCACGACCGGAACGCTGACAAGGGCGGTGGATGGTCTGGTAGAGCACGGATATGTCGTCCGTACCAGAAGTGACAGGGACAAGCGTGTCATTTATCTGACGCTGACGGAGCGCGGCAAGGCGGCTTATGAACATCACAGGCGTTTCCACGAGGAGATGATCGCCAATGCGAAGGCTAATCTATCGGAGGAGGAGCTGGGGATTCTGGTTCGTTCGCTCAAGCAGTTGAACGATTATTTCAGAACCGCATATCATAAATGATGAAAAAAAGAAGTATCGGCATTCTTGCCCATGTAGACGCAGGAAAGACGACGCTGTCGGAGAGTATCTTATACGAATCCGGCGTGATCCGTTCCCTGGGCCGCGTGGATCATAAGGATGCCTTTTTAGACACGGATGAGCAGGAGCGGGCGCGTGGCATCACGATCTTTTCCAAGCAGGCGCGTTTTACATGGAAGGAGCGCGAGATCACACTGCTCGACACACCGGGGCATGTGGATTTTTCCGGTGAGATGGAGCGCGTGCTGAGCGTGCTCGATGCCGCTGTGCTCGTCATCAGTGCGACGGATGGCGTGCAGAGCCACACGCGGACACTTTGGAAGCTGTTTGAGCACTACCGGCTTCCGGTGTTTTTGTTTATCAATAAAATGGATCTGTCAGACCGGCAGCAGGAGGAGCTGATGGCGGAGCTGCAACGGGAGCTGTCTGACGGATGCCAGAATTTTTCTGCGGCACATGATGCGCAGTGGATGGAAAATATAGCCATGTGTGAGGAAGAACTGCTGAATCACTTTCTGGCAGAGGGAGCGCTGGACGAGGAAACACTCGCGGCGCATGTACAGGGGCGGAAGATCTTCCCCTGCTTTTTTGGTACAGCGTTAAGGGATGAGGGCGTGCGAGAGCTGTTAGACGGCATGGAGCAGTATCTTCCAGAGCCTCCGTGGGATGCGGATGGTGCTTTCGGGGCGCGCGTGTTTAAAATTTCACGGGATGATGCCGGAAACCGTCTGAGCTGGGTTCGTCTGACCGGAGGCAGATTACAGGTAAAAGAAGTGCTCGACACAGGAGGGGAAGAACCGGAAAAGGTCAATCAGATCCGCCTGTATTCAGGCACAAAATACGAGGCGGTCGATCAGGTGTGCGCAGGTGATGTGTGCGCGCTGCCGGGGCTTACTGCTACAGCGGCGGGGGACGGGCTAGGAGCGTTAAGCACACTCGCACCGCCGAGTCTCGCGCCGGTCATGACCTATCGGATCGTATTGCCGGAAACATGCGATGCATTTGTATTTTTAGGGAAGCTGCGCCAGCTTGAGGAAGAAGATCCGCTTCTGCATGTGATCTGGAATGAGCGTTCGCGGGAGATCCACATGCAGCTCATGGGCGAGGTGCAGACACAGGTGCTCAAAAATCTGATCTGGCAGCGTTTTCACGAGGAAGTCTCGTTTGCGGAGGGGCACATTGTATATAAGGAAACGATCGCTGCGCCGGTAGAGGGAGTCGGACATTACGAACCGCTGCGCCACTATGCAGAGGTGCATCTGTTGTTAGAGCCCGGCGAGCGCGGCAGCGGCATAGAGATTGCGACTGCTTGCAAGGAGGATGTGCTTGACCGCAACTGGCAGCGGCTGATTCTGACGCATATACAGGAGCGGGAGCATCCGGGCGTATTGACCGGTGCGCCGATCACCGATGTACGGATTACTCTGCTGACCGGACGCGCGCATCAAAAGCATACGGAGGGCGGTGATTTCCGTCAGGCGACGTACCGTGCGATCCGGCAGGGATTGAAAAAGGCACAGAATGTGTTGTTAGAGCCGTATTACCGGTTTATTCTGGATGTGCCGACCGAACAGATCGGACATGCGATGGCAGATATCCAGCGGATGAAGGGCAGCTTTGAGCCGCCGGAGACTGCTGCGGATGGAGTGATGACAAGACTGACGGGCACGGCACCGGCAGAGCAGATGCAGGGGTATTTGTCGGAAGTCAACGCATATACGAGAGGCTGCGGACGGCTGACACTGGAGCTGTCCGGCTACGAGCCGGTTGAGCCGTCCAGACAGGAGCAGATCGTCTCAGAGATCGGTTATGACAGTGAGGCAGATCTGGATCGACCGACCGGATCCGTATTCTGCGCGCACGGTGCAGGCTTTGTCGTGCCGTGGTATGAGGTGGAAGCATACATGCATCTGGACAGCGGATTTTCTGCGGATGCTGCATCTGCTGCGGACGGTATCCGTGTGCTCGGTTCTGTAGATATGAAAGCATACGAGCAGGCACTGTTGGAGGAACAGGCGCGCGTTTTGCAGGCACGGGAAGCGGCACGCACGAGCCGTTCAGGTGGTGGCGGCTATGCCGATGAACAGGAGCTGCAGGAGATTTTTACGCGCACATTCGGTGAGGTGAAGCGCCGTACAGGGGCAACGGATACGGATCTGGGCTATGAGAGGGGGAGTGCACCGATGCAAAAGACGAAGTCCTATGCATCGCGGCTCCATCGTCCGGAGGACACCTCTTATCCGAGAAAACCGGCAGCGGCGCCGGACGAATACCTGATCGTAGACGGTTATAATGTGATTTTTGCATGGGAAGATCTCAAAACTCTGGCGGCGCACAATCTCGATGCGGCGCGCGACCGGCTGAATGATATTTTATGCAATTACCAGGGCTATAAAAAGTGCCATCTGATCGTTGTCTACGATGCGTACAAACGGAAAGGCGGCGCGGGCAGTGAACAGGATTACCACAATATCCGGCTCGTGTTTACGCGCGAGGGACAGACCGCGGATATGTATATCGAGGAATATGTCCGCACACTCGGAAAAAAGGTCAAAGTGACCGTTGCTACGTCAGACGGGCTTGAACAGCTCACCGTCAGCTCCGGAGGTGCACTTCGCATGTCGTCGAATGAGCTGCGGCTGGAGGTGCAGGCAGCGGAGCGTGACATCCGGGAGGTGTATCTGGACAAGGAGTATCCAAAAGGTGAGAAGCACTTTCCGTTTGCGAAGCAGGTAAATGACTGGAAAGAAGGTAAGTAGCGATTCCGTATTAGAAATATCAGGGACACGGATGCTTCGTGTCGGTATGGAATCGCCGGATCACAGTATGGATTTTACAAAAGGTTCTAT
Organism: uncultured Eubacterium sp.; assembly: GCA_934320655.1. Lineage (GTDB taxonomy): Bacteria > Bacillota > Clostridia > Lachnospirales > Lachnospiraceae > W0P33-017. The sequence goes on along the minus strand of CAKRFN010000011.1, from coordinate 38,673 downwards.
TACATCTAACATGATAAAATTTGCACTGCCGCTCATGGCGGGAAATCTGTTACAGCAGATGTACAATCTCGCGGATGCGTGGGTGGTCGGCAAATTTCTCGGATCGAATGCATTAGCCGCGGTCGGCTCGTCCTACACGCTGATGACGTTTCTGACATCGATCATGCTCGGATTGTGCATGGGCAGCGGCGTATCTATTTCGATGGAATACGGCAGAGGCGCATCACAGCGGATGCGCCAGTGTATTTTTATGTCCTTCTGTCTGATTTTATCAGTGGCAGTCGTGCTAAATATCGGGGTCTATGCGGGGCTGGACGGTATTTTGTGGCTGCTTCGCGTGCCGATGGAGGTACAGGACGGCATGCGGATGTATTTGCAGGTGATTTTCGCGGGGATGATCGCGACGTTTCTATATAATTACTGTGCCAATGTCCTGCGGGCGGTCGGAAACTCCGTGGTGCCGCTCGTGTTTTTGTCATTGTCGGCAGTCGGAAATGTCGTGCTTGATCTGATTGCAGTTCCGGTACTGCATCTGGGGCTCCGCGGCGCGGCAGGCGCGACCGTGATCGCCCAGTATGCGGCAGGGATCGGTATTCTGGTGTATACACTGTTTCGCGTGCCACAGCTCATGCCGCGGCGTGCGGATTGCAGATGGAGCAGCGCGCTGTTGTCGGATATCTGGAAACTGTCAATGCTCACAAGCCTTCAGCAGTCGATCATGAATTTCGGCATTCTGATGGTGCAGGGGCTGGTCAACAGCTTTGGGGCAGTCACGATGGCGGCGTTTGCGGCGGCGGTCAAGATCGATTCGTTTGCCTACATGCCGGTGCAGGATTTCGGGAATGCGTTTTCAACGTATGTGGCACAAAATTACGGTGCGGGAGCGTTTGATCGCATCAAAAAAGGTGTGCGCAGCGCGGTGTGTCTCTCTGGTATTTTCTGTATCGTGATCAGCGCGGTTGTCTGTGCGCTTGCACCGCAGCTCATGGGAATCTTTATTTCGGCGGATGAACAGCAGATCATACAGACTGGCGTGGAATATCTGCGCATCGAAGGGGCATGCTATGTCGGAATCGGCATCCTGTTTTTACTGTATGGCTATTATCGTGCGATGAACCGCCCGATGATGTCGGTGATCCTCACGGTCGCGTCGCTCGGCACGCGCGTTGTGCTGGCGTATGCGCTGTCTGCGATACCGGTGATCGGTGTGCGCGGCATCTGGGTGTCTGTGCCGATCGGGTGGGCGCTCGCCGATCTCATCGGAGGCGGGTATATGCTGCGGCAGCGGGAGCGGCTGTATCGGTAGGAGACAGCAATGGCGGGATTATTTATGTGGTGTTTTGAGGCATGTGAGCACTATGTTTCGTACTTGCAGCTCCCGCAAGTGCATCTGGTTTGCTTTATTGCACGAACCATTCCGATGAGCCTCCGCAAAGCAAAATTGTGTCAGCAAAGGCTTCCACAATTTGGAGTCTCATCTCCATCGTGCAAAAGCAGCAAACAGATGCACGGTTGCTCGCGCTGCATCCACGACGGTTGGCAGGCTTGTGCCCACATGCCGCTTTACGCTATGAATGTTTTGCGTTGCGTAACCTATGGCTGCCGGCGGCAGTTGCAGTAGTTCCCGTCAGATGCGACGTTTGTCCGGCGAAGTGCGAGCTTGCAGACAGAGCCAGCGGTACTTGGCAAAACAAAGCGAGACACCGCAGGGCAATCGGAGCAGCCTGATCGGGAAACTGCTGCGACTGTCGTCCGGCAAATATTTTAAAATAGTCACGCAATAACACTTTGAAAGGAGGCAGTATCATGCCGACACAATCTACTATCCGTGTGATCGCCCACATCCACACCGATTTTCCGACAAAGTTCGGCATCCCGCGCCAGAGCAGCCTCGTGGACGAGCTGACGGGGGAGATCATATTCGAGCCGGAGTACCGGCAGATGGAGGCGTTTCGCGGGATTGAGGAATATTCGCACCTGTGGCTGCTGTGGGAGTTTTCCGAGGCAAAGCGCGAGCACTGGTCAGCGACGGTCAAGCCGCCAAGACTCGGAGGAAAAACACGCATGGGTATTTTCGCGACGCGCTCCCCGTTTCGCCCGAATCCGATCGGGCTGTCGTGTGTGCGGCTCGTAGGACTGCGTCAGGATGAAAAATACGGACCTGTGCTCGTTGTCGCGAGTGTGGACCTGATGGACGGCACACCGATCTATGATGTCAAACCGTATCTGCCATATGTCGATGCCCATCCCGATGCAGTTGGCGGCTTTGGCGACCGTGTCAAGGAACACGCGCTGGAGGTCGAATTTCCGCAGACGTTACTGGAACGTCTGCCGCAGGAGAAGCGGGCGGGCGCGATCGCTTTTTTGCAGCAGGACCCACGACCGGCAGTGCACCGTGATCCGGAACGTGTGTATAAGATCGCCTATGCGGGCTGGGATATTCATTTTATAGTGCGTGACAGGTATCTGTCGGTCACAGATGTGGTACGGTTGTAGGTATCAGAGCGTATCCCTGCGGAGCATTTCATGTGATAGAAATTTTTCATCACATGAAAACACAACATCTAGTAGTTGACACGGAAAAAAGTTCAACATTTTGCAAAAAAGGGGTTCCATTTTGAAAAAGAATCGGCTATGATAAGTACATGATAGCGGAAGTGGGTCTGAACGTGCGAAATCTGTCGAAAAAATCGACAACTGGCGCTTCCGTATGAGTAGAAAAATAGCGGAGAAAAGACATGGAAAACTACAGGATCATCAAAAGAGACGGAAAAGAAGTAGATTTTGAGGAGGAGAAGATCGTAAATGCAATCTCCAAGGCAAATCATGAGATAGAAGACATTTATAAGCTGAGCGAATGCCAGATCCGGGCGATCGCGAACAACGTGAAGGATCAGGTCGCGGAATCCCTGCACACAGTCAGTGTGGAGGAGATTCAGGACATGGTAGAAAAGGGTATCATGCAGATGCGCGGCTACGAAGTCGCACAGAAGTATGTGCGCTACCGCTATACGAGAGAGTTGGCGCGCAAAGCCAATTCGACCGACAATGGCATTCTCGCCCTGCTCGAGCGGATCAACGAGGAAGTCAAACAGGAAAATTCCAATAAAAATCCGGTCATCAACTCTACACAGCGCGACTATATGGCGGGAGAGGTGAGCAAGGATCTGAGCAACCGGATTCTGTTGCCGGAGGAGATCGTGCATGCGCATAACGAGGGCATCATCCATTTTCACGATATGGATTACTATGCACAGAAGGAGCACAACTGCGATCTGATTAACCTGCAGGATATGCTTGAAAACGGAACCGTGATCAACGGCACACGTATCGACAAGCCGCACAGCTTTTCCATCGCCTGCAATGTGACGACACAGATCGTCGCACAGGTCGCATCGAACCAGTACGGTGGGCAGTCGTTTTCGCTGGCGCATCTGGCACCGTTTGTTGATATCAGCCGTCAGAGAATCCGTGCAGAGGTCGAGGCAGAGCGTAAGGCGTGCGGTGACAGCATGGATCAGGAGATCATTGCGCGCGTGGTAGCGTCCAGACTGGCGCGCGAGGTGACACAGGGTGTCCAGATCATCCAGTATCAGCTCAACACACTCATGACCTGTAACGGACAGTCGCCGTTTGTGACGGTCTTTATGTATCTGGACGAGGTTGCAGACGGTCAGACACGGGACGATCTGGCAATGGTGATCGAGGAGACACTACGCCAGCGGATGCAGGGTGTCAAAAATGATAAGGGCGTATGGATCACACCTGCATTCCCGAAGCTGATCTATGTGCTGGACGAGGACAATATTCACGAGGATTCGAAATACTGGTATCTGACCGAGCTGGCAGCAAAATGCTCCGCAAAGCGTCTCGTGCCCGATTATATATCAGCAAAAATGATGCGTGAGCTCAAAGGTGGCAACGTGTATACCTGTATGGGCTGCCGGTCATTTCTAACGGTTGAGGAAAAACAGAAAAATGCGGACGGCAGCTACAAGTTTTACGGCAGATTCAATCAGGGCGTTGTCACGATCAATCTGGTGGATGCGGCATGTGCGTCCGGCGGGGACATGGAGCGTTTCTGGGAGATTTTAGAGGAGCGGCTGGAGCTGTGTCACCGTGCGCTGCGCTGCCGGCATGAGCGCCTGCTCGGAACACCTTCCGATGTGGCTCCGATTCTGTGGCAGTACGGAGCGCTGGCGCGTCTGAAAAAGGGCGAAGTCATTGACAAGCTGCTCTACGATGGCTATTCCACGATTTCGCTCGGCTATGCGGGACTGTATGAGATGTGTGTCCGTATGACCGGAAAATCACACACCGACCCGGAGGCAAAGCCGTTTGCACTCGCTGTCATGCAGAAGCTCAACGACAAGTGTGCCGAGTGGAAGGCAGCGGAGAATATCAGCTATTCGGTATACGGCACACCGATGGAGTCTACGACGTATAAATTTGCAAAATGCTTACAGCGGCGCTACGGAATTATTCCGGGTGTCACGGATAAAAACTATATTACGAACAGCTATCACGTGCATGTGACAGAAAAAATCGATGCATTTTCCAAGCTGAAATTCGAGTCCGAGTTTCAGAAGCTATCGCCCGGAGGCGCGATCAGCTATGTGGAGGTGCCGAATATGCAGCACAATATCTCGGCAGTGCTTGAGGTTATGAAATACATTTACGACAATATTATGTATGCGGAGCTCAACACAAAGAGTGATTTCTGCGAGAAGTGCAATTATGACGGGGAGATCAAGATCGTCAAAGACCACAGCGGCAAGCTCGTCTGGGAATGCCCCAACTGCGGCAACCGCGATCAGGAGACCCTGTTTGTGGCGCGGCGTACCTGCGGTTACATCGGCACGCAGTTCTGGAATCAGGGACGCACGCAGGAGATTCAGGAGCGGGTGCTGCATCTGTCAAATGACTAAAAAGGATAAAAGCTATGAGAGTTGCACCCTATCAGGAGATATTGGAACAAAAATTTAAAAGACAAAAGGAGCTGTTAGCCATCGGTGCGCAAAGGCATGCCAACGGGCACTGTTTTCACTATGGCAGCATCTCTTTTGGATGCAGGGACTGCTTCAGTGGGGAGCAGTCCATCAATTTATTTCACGGGACACAGTGCATGTGTCACTGTCCGTATTGCTACTATGCGCCGACGAGAGAGGAACTGCTGTTAAATGAGCAGCAGGAGAAAAAGGAACTGGAATTCACGACGTACAAGCTGCGCGAAATGGAAAATTACCGTCCGGCGATCGTCTCGTTCTGCTCGTCAGGGGAGACCTTGTTATATATCGATGTCTTTGAGCGCTACGCGTCACAGATCTATCCGCTCATTTATCAGAAAGGCATTCATCCCTATACCTTTTTATATACGAACGGCATTTTAGCCGATGATGCAATGCTGGAGCGTCTACAGCACATGGGCGTGCAGGAGGTGCGGTTCCACTGGTCGGCGAGCGGTTTTTCCGAGCAGGTGTATGAGCATATGAAATGTGCGAAGGCAAGGGGCATGATCGTGACGGTCGAGGAACCGGCATATCCGCCGAACCGGGAGGCACTCATGGAGCGTCTGCCTATGCTGGAGGAGCTGGGGCTGGATCATCTGGATCTGATCGAGCTGCATCTGACCGAGCACAACTGGGATGCCATGTGCCGCCTGTTTCCAGGCGATGAGTATGTGGCGTACAAGGACTATTTTTACCATTTATATGACAATGACATGACTTATGACATCATGGAGGAATGCATCCGCAGCCAGTATCATTTTTCCGTGATCGACTGCAATTCCGGCGTAGAGCGCTGCCGGAACAATCTGGATCAGAATGTCGGCTTTTCGTGGGAGAGCATTTCTGGTATGTGCCGTGAATGGCAGGAGGGACCGGGTTTTGTGCCGCGCATGAAAAACGGAAAGCCTTATAGCCGGTAGCTCGTTGTTTCTGGACATTTTTGCCTTTTTTTGCTAAGATAGAAGTTATAACAGACAGGCAGCAGATGGAGGATTTTCACCATGAAACTTGGGTTTGAGATCGCGTATGTGCTAGTCACGATTGCCTTGATCGTTTTTCTGATCCGGGCATTTTATAATAAGAAGAAAATAGCACATGATATTCAATGGATCATGGGATTTGCATGCGTATCGGTAGTGACGAGCATTGTTCAGCTCGCTACGGATCAGCCGCTCGTGGCAGATTTGTCATTTGGTCTGTTTTTTATTTCTCTTGACTGGCTGCTCATTTCGATTATATACTTTGCCAATGATTACTGCGGAACGGAGCTTGAGCGCTATGTGCATCCGCTGATTATCGTGTTGATCAGCGTGGCAGATTCGATCCAGCTGCTGCTCAATCCCTTGTTCCAGCATGCCTACCGGGTGTATCCGGTGGATCGAGGGGAGACTCTTTACTGGAACTATGACCAGATGACAGCATTCCGGATTCATTTGTGCTGGTGTTACATACTCGTTGCGATCATTGTACTGATCTTTTGGGATAAGCGGATGCATGTGCCGCGCATGTATAAGGTAAAGTACGATCATATACTTTTGATTTTAAGTATTGTCGTGGTGCTGGATGCGCTGCATCTGATTTTCCGGACGTTGATTGATTTCTCTGTGCTCGGCTTCCCGCTGGCAGCGATGGCGATCTATTATTATGCGGTAGAGTTCATGCCGCATGCGCTGGTGAACCAGACGCTGGGGATGACGGTAGACGAGATGCAGGACGGTGTGATCGTGACAGATGCCGACAACCGCGCGATCTATTCCAATGCGTGCGTGATGGAGATGCTGGATCTGCAGCCGGAGTATGCGCCGCATTTTAATGAGATGTTCGAGACATGGTGCAAACGGCATTATCAGTCGATGGATGAGAATTTTATCTATGACTGGACAAGGACAAAGGGGGATCAGAAGCAGTATTTAAAAGTACAGTACCGCAGGCTGCTGGACGAAAAGCAGCAGTATGTCGGTTGTTATCTGAATATACAAGAGCGCACGGAGGAGATTGAGATGCTGCTGCGTGAACGACATGCGGCGACACATGATTACCTCACAGGGCTGTATAACCGGGAATATTTTTATAAGCAGGCGGAGCGTTGTTTGAAGCTGCATCCCGATGAACATTACCTGATGATCTGCTCCGATGTCAGCAATTTTAAGATGATCAATGATGTGTTCGGAAGCGAGGCGGCAGATCAACTGCTGATCGATATTGCGAATGCGCTCCGAGAGCAGACGATCAATGGTGAAGTTTATGGGCGGCTGGTCAATGACCAGTTTGCGCTGCTCATGCGTAAGCGGGATTACCGCGAGATGAAGTTTGCGGAAAAGACAACGGAAGTTATGAAGATCGCAAACGAGATCTCCTATCCGCTCAAGGTGTATCTCGGTGTATACGAGATCGACGATCTGAATTTACCGATCTCCGTGATGTGTGACCGCGCGATGTTCGCGCTGGAGACGATCAAGGGCGATTACCAGAAACTGGTGGCATATTATGATGAGACGCTGCGGCATCATATATTAGAAGAAAAGGAGCTGGCGGTGGGACTCGACCGCGCGATCGACGAGGGCGAGATCGAACTGTATATCCAGCCGCAGATCACGGTGGACGGCAGATGTGACGGCGGGGAGGCGCTCGTGCGCTGGAACCATCCGAGACGCGGACTACTGCTGCCGGGTGCGTTTATCCCGTCATTCGAGCGCAACGGTCTGATCGTAAAACTGGATCTGCACGTGTGGGAGCTTGCGTGCCGGCAGCTGCAAAAGTGGAAGGAGGAAGGCTTTACTGACCGCTATCTGTCTGTGAATATCTCACCGAAGGATTTCTTCTTTGTGGATATCTATAAGGAGTTCAACACACTGGTACACCGTTATGGCATTGACCGGAAAAATCTCAAGCTGGAGATCACGGAGAGCGCGATGATGACAGATCTGCCAAAACAGCTTGCCTTGATTAAAAGGCTGCGTGCCGCAGGATTTATCGTCGAGATGGATGATTTCGGCAGCGGCTATTCGTCACTGAATATGCTCAAGGACATCTGTGTCGATGTTCTCAAGATCGATATGGACTTCCTGCGTGAGAGTGAGCGCGAGGAGCGCAGCCGCACGATTTTAAAAATGATCGTCGCACTGGCAAAGGAGCTCGGCATGCCGGTCATCACAGAGGGTGTGGAGACCAAGGAGCATGTGGATTTCCTGACAAAGATCGGCTGCGATGTATTCCAGGGCTATTTCTTTGGAAGACCGATGAAGATTGCGGATTACGAGAAAAAATATATGCAGACGGACGAACAAAAGGAGTCCTGATACATGATTGTGTAAAAAATACCTGCCGCAAAACGGCAGGTATTTTTACGCCCTTTTTACATACATTTTACGCATTGCTGGTAATGGATTTTACATGGGAGCACTATGATAGATCCTGTCAAATAAATAAAGAATTCAAAGAAACAAATTGGAGGAAGAAAAAAATGAAAAAGAAATTACTGGCAACAATTTTGATGGCTACATTAGCTATCTCCATGATGACAGGTTGTGGTTCTAAGCAGGATACCGCAGCAGATACGACTACAGATGCTCCGGCAGACACTACCGCAGATACTTCCGCAGCAGACAGCAGTGCTGATGATACAGCGTCAGCAGACTCATCAGATCAGAGCGCAGACGCAGCAAGCTCACTGGCAGGAAATGAGATCACAGTCGTATCCAGAGAGGATGGTTCCGGTACAAGAGGCGCGTTCATCGAGCTGACCGGAGTAAAGCAGGATGATCAGGATCTCACAACTGTAGAGGCAATCATCACAAACAGCACCGAGGTTATGATGACAACCGTTGCAGGTGATGAGAATGCGATTGGATATGCATCTATGGGATCTATGAACGATACCGTAAAGGCAGTCAATGTTGGAGGCGTAGAGCCGACCGCAGACAACGTAAAGAATGGCAGCTATGCACTTTCAAGACCGTTTAACATTGCAACAAAGGCAGAGGTATCCGACGTAGCACAGGATTTCATCAACTTCATTATGAGCGCTGACGGTCAGGCAGTGATCGAGGATAAGGGCTATATCGCAATCGATGCGAATGCACCTGCATTCGAGAGCAACGGAGCAACTGGAAAGATCGTTGTAGCAGGATCTTCATCTGTAACACCTGTTATGGAGAAGTTACAGGAGGCATATCTGACAATCAACAGCGGCGCACAGATCGAGCTTCAGGAGAGCGATTCTACCACCGGTATGACTCAGGCGATCGACGGAACCTGTGACATCGGAATGGCAAGCCGTGACTTAAAGGACAGCGAGTTAGAAGCAGGACTGACACCGACAGCAATCGCAATGGATGGTATCTGCGTGATCGTAAACAATGCAAATGATATTACGGATCTGACAACCGATGATATCGCAGCGATCTTCAAGGGAGAGCGCACAGAATGGTAAAAGAAAAAGTCATGAAGGCAGTATTCTTTGCCACCGCATGTATCAGCATACTTGAGGTGGGGCTGATCTGCATTTTCCTGTTTGCAAACGGCATGCCGGGTATCCGGGAAATCGGATTATTCAAGTTTCTGTTTGGAACCGTCTGGCGGCCGGGAAATGGTGACTATGGCATTCTGCCGATGATACTCGGCAGCTTGTATGTCACAGCCGGAGCAATCATCATCGGTGTGCCGATCGGCATACTGACAGCGGCATTTCTCGCACAGTTTTGTCCGGCAAAATGGTATCCGCTGATCAAGGCGGGTGTGGAGCTGATGGCGGGCATCCCCTCGGTTGTATATGGTTTTTTCGGACTGGTCGTAATCGTACCGTTTGTACGGAACACGGTCGGTGGCAAGGGTTACAGTATTCTGACGGCGAGTATTTTACTTGGAATTATGATCCTCCCTACGATTGTAAATGTCTCAGAATCTGCAATCCGTGCTGTACCGAAAAGCTATTATGAAGGATCGCTTGCACTCGGGGCAACCCACGAGCGCAGCGTGTACCGCATGGTACTTCCCGCTGCCAAATCTGGTATTTTCGCTGGTGTGATCCTCGGAATCGGCCGTGCGATCGGTGAGACGATGGCTGTGATCATGGTAGCCGGAAATCAGCCCGCGATGCGTGCGCCGAACGAATTGCTCAAAGGCGTATGTACATTGACGGCAAATATCGTTATAGAGATGGGATATGCACAGGATTTACACCGGAAAGCACTGATTGCTACAGGTGTTGTGCTCTTTGTGTTTATTCTCATTATCAATATCAGTTTTAGTCTGGTGAAACGAAAGGTGGTACGTGAGTCATGACAGTGGTTGCCAATGACGAAAAATCCTATGAAAAAATCATTGCGAAAAACAGGCGTACAGCAACTGCTATGCGCGTGGTTACGATTGCGGCAGCACTGCTTACGACACTCGTACTCGGGTTTCTGATCGTATATATACTGGTGAAGGGTGTTCCGCATCTGACGCCGGAGCTGTTTGCGTGGGAGTATGATTCGGAAAATGTATCGATGATGCCTGCGCTGATCAATACGATCGAGATCGCAGTCCTCACGTTATTGCTGGCGATCCCCTGCGGCATTGGGGCAGCGATCTATCTTGTGGAATATGCAAATGCAAAAAACCGGATGATTCCGTTTATCCGCATGACGGCAGAGACACTGACAGGTATTCCGTCGATCGTGTATGGACTGTTCGGTATGCTGTTTTTCAACCGCTTTTTTGGTATGTCGATCATATCCGGTGCGCTCACGCTGGCGATCATGGTATTGCCGGTCATTATGAGAACAACGGAGGAGGCGCTCATCGCAGTGCCGAAGAAATACCGTGAGGGCAGCTTTGGTCTGGGTGCCGGAAAGCTGCGCACGATCTTTCGTATTGTGCTTCCAGCTGCACTCCCTGGTATTTTTTCCGGTATCGTGCTCTCGGTCGGACGTATCGTCGGAGAGACCGCAGCGTTGATCTATACAGCGGGTACATTTACAAAGGCAGCAACTTCACTGGGTGCTTCCGGACGTACACTGGCGGTACATATGTATCTGCTCTCCAAAGAGGGACTCAATACCGATCAGGCGTATGCGACGGCGGTTGTGCTGCTGGTGCTCGTGATTGCGATCAATTTCGTGGCGGGCAGAATCGTAAGAGGTAGAAAACAGGATTAAAAGATTTGTTTGTTGGGATTGTACATGCTGCGTGCTTGAGCTATACTAATAAGAAAAGACTTTATGGATAAAAATCAGGCAGGTGGTACAATGAAAACAGGTTTAGTGTTAGAAGGCGGCGCGATGCGGGGAATGTATACCGCAGGCGTGCTGGATGTATTTATGGAACATGGGCTTCTGTTCGATGGCATCATTGGTGTATCGGCAGGAGCCTTGTTTGGTGTGAATTACCTGAGCGGGCAAAAAGGGCGTGTGATCCGCTATAACAAACGCTACAACGCAGATAAAAATTATCTCGGACTCCGACCGCTGTTTCGCACGGGCAATATCGTGGATACGGAGTATGCGTACCACAGAGTACCGTATGAGCTGGATGTATTTGACGATGCCGCCTACCGTGCGAGCGGTGTGCCGTTTTATGCGGTCGTCACAAATATGGAGACAGCGATGTCGGAGTACATACAGATCAAAAGTGTGTTTGAGCAGATGGATGTGCTGCGCGCGTCCGGCTCGATGCCGTTTGTCTCCCGACCGGTAGAGATTGACGGGAAAAAATATCTCGACGGGGCGGTCACGGACAGTATTCCGTTTGAGCATTTCATGGAAATGGGCTATGACCGTCTCATTGTCGTGCTGACAAAACCGGCAGGCTATGTCAAAAAGCCGATTCCGGCGATCCTGCCGCGGCTGTATTATGCAAAGGAGTATCCGAAGTTTGCCAGCCGCGTCGGGCAGCGTCATGTGATGTATAATCAGACAATGCAGCGGTTGGAATATCTCGAAAAGCAGGGACATTTGATCGTGCTGCGACCGTCACAGACCATCCCGATCAGCCGCACCGAAAAGAATCCGGACAAGCTACAGGCGCTTTACGATGTCGGCGTGCGTGATGCGCGTGGACGCATGGAGCAGGTGCGGGAGTATCTGAAGGCAGAAAAGTTTGATTTTCAGCAATGAAAGATATAATTTTTGCAGACAATTAAATTGTTACGAATTATCTAGTACAAAGAGAGCGAGGTGTTAGTATGACCATAGAAGAAATCCTTGCCGGGAAATCTAAGAATGTAGAGTTTAAGGTACAACGCCCAGACAAGAGTATTAAATATATGAAAACAGTCGTTGCCTTTGCCAATGGAAAAGGTGGGCAGATTATATTTGGCATTGATGACAAAACCAGAGAAGTCAAATCTTCAGCGGTCAGCAGTAAAAGATGTAACAAAGAACGTTTTACTCAGTTGGGGAATTTTGAAAAAAGATGAAAATGAAAAGGTTTATCCAACTAATGCGTATGTGTATTTGACGGGGCAAGGTGGAATGCGTTCCATGATTCAATGTGCTGTGTTTAAGGGAACAACTCGTAATTATGAAGGCTATGCAGGAATATGGTTTGCGTGAACCGGAATTTATTGATATGGAGGTAGCATTCCGCATCAATCTTTATCGAGGTCAGAATGAGGTCAAAAATCGGGATCATGACATGGATGTCCCCGATAATGTCAATAAAGTGCCGGATAATACTGATAAAGTGCCGAATACCACATGGAAACTGCCGGATAGTGTCAGTAAAATGCCGGATATGACAGCGGAGCTTTTAGGAGTAAAGCATCGTAGAGCGAGAGCCGTTTTAATGAATATGGTAGAGGACGCTTATTTAAGGAAAGAAGGTGCCGCACGAAGCACAATTTATGTAAAACAGTAGCATCTCTCCACCACCGATACAACATATCGGTGGTGGAGATTTTTTATGTCTAAATTTAAATATATTTTACATACATTTTACGAGTACATGATAACGGATTTTACATAGCACAGATATAATGAGTAGCATGAAAAGAAAAAGGAGCACAGATATGGCAGATAAATTTAGTGTCGAGCATTTGGATCTGTATTATGGTGATTTTCATGCATTAAAAGACATAAACATGACATTACCCGAGCATGAAGTGACAGCCTTCATCGGACCGAGCGGATGTGGAAAATCGACATTTTTAAAGACGTTAAACAGAATGAATGATCTGGTAGAAAACTGCAGGATCACGGGAAAAGTATTGTTAAATGATACGGATATTTATCAGCAGATGAACGTGAATCTGCTGCGCAGGAGAGTGGGTATGGTATTCCAGAACCCGAATCCGTTCCCGATGAGCATTTATGACAATATCGCTTACGGACCGCGTACACACGGTATTAAAAATAAAACACAGCTTGATGAGATCGTGGAGCGCTCGCTCAGTCAGGCGGCGATCTGGGAGGAACTCAAAGACCGGCTGAAAAAATCGGCACTCGGATTATCCGGCGGACAGCAGCAGAGACTGTGCATCGCGCGTGCGCTGGCAGTCAATCCGGAGGTGATCCTCATGGATGAGCCGACCTCTGCACTCGATCCGATCTCGACCTCTAAGATCGAGGATCTGGTGCTGGATCTGAAAAAAGATTATACGATCATTATGGTAACACATAATATGCAGCAGGCAACGCGAGTCTCCGACCGCACGGCGTTTTTCCTGCTCGGTGAGGTGGTCGAGTATGACCGTACCGAGACATTGTTCTCAATGCCGAAGGATAAGCGCACAGAGGATTATATTACCGGTCGGTTCGGTTAAAAAATACCGATGATGACAGGTGTAAGCGTATAGAAGGAGATGATAGATAATGCCGAGAAAGAATTTTACAAAACAGTTAGAACAACTGAATGATCAGATGATTACGATGGGCTGCATGATCGAAAATACGATCAGTATGGCGATCAAGGCACTTGCCGAGCAGAATGTAGAGTTAGCGGAGGAAGTCATTGCCTCCGATTATGAGATTGATACACAGGAGCGTAATATCGAGCAGATGTGCTACAAATTGCTGCTCATGCAGCAGCCGTTGGCGAGCGATCTGCGCATTGTGTCCGCGACGATGAAAATGATCACGGATATGGAGCGGATCGGGGATCACGGGGAGGATATTTCGGAGCTTACAATCCGGATGGCAGGAAAGCCTTATTTGCAGGAAATCACTGACATCGAGCAGATGGCGACCGAGGCGACCAAGATGGTGACAAACAGTGTGGATGCCTATGTCAACCGTGATATCACACTCGCACGCGAGGTCATTGCGGCGGATGATATTGTGGATGATTTGTTTGACCGGGTGAAATTAAACATTATTGAGGAACTGCGTACCGGAACAAGTGACGGCGAGCAGGCAACTGACCTGCTTATGGTTGCAAAATATTTTGAGCGGATCGGCGATCATGCGACGAACATTGCCGGCTGGGTGATCTTTTCACTGACCGGAGAGCATGAATGAAAACAGTACAAAAGGAGGAACCATTATGATAAGCATTCAAAGTATGATCTTATTTGCAAAAATCTTATTGCTGGCGGCAGCCTGTATAGGAATCGTATGGTTTGGCTACTGGTATCGGGAGCATGTATCGTAACTGCGAAAGCGTGAAGCAACACCTTTATTTCGTGGGCAATTAAAAATTTACACAGATTTTACATAGATTATCCTTGTATTTTACATAGGTGATTTACGATGAGACAGAATCGTAAATCATAAGAGAAAAACAAGGAGTTAAAACTATGGATATTTTCGGGTTCCTCACCATGATTGGTGGGCTGGCACTGTTTTTGTATGGAATGAACACGTTGGGCGACGGTCTGGCAAAGATGGCGGGCAGCCGTCTGGAACAGATCTTAGAGAAACTGACCAGTACACCGATCCGTGCGGTGCTGCTCGGTGCTGCGGTGACAGGTGTGATCCAGAGTTCTTCTGCGACAACTGTCATGGTGGTCGGTTTTGTCAATTCCGGAATCATGAAGCTGTCGCAGGCAGTCGGCATCATTATGGGTGCAAATATCGGTACGACAGTGACCTCATGGATGCTCAGTCTTTCCGGTGTGGAGGGAGACAGTCTGTGGGTTCAGATGCTGAAACCCAGTTCATTTTCACCGATACTGGCACTTGTCGGTGTCGTGCTGTTGCTGTTTTTTAAGGATGAGAAGAAAAAGGACATCGGAACGATCATGCTCGGCTTTGCGGTGCTCATGTTCGGTATGGAAACGATGAGTGGTGCGGTGAAACCGCTGGCGGATGTGCCGGAGTTTACGCACCTGTTTGTCGCGTTTAAAAATCCGATTCTCGGAATGCTTGTCGGTGCAGTGCTCACTGCCATTATTCAGAGTTCTTCTGCGTCCGTAGGTATTTTGCAGGCGATGTGTGCGACCGGAGCGGTCAGCTTTGGAGCGGCGATCCCAATTATCATGGGACAGAATATCGGTACGTGTGTGACGGCGCTCATATCATCGATTGGAGCCAACAGAAACGCCAAGCGCGCGGCACTCGTGCATCTGTATTTTAATCTGATCGGTACGACGATCTTTATGGTCGTTTTCTATATGCTGAATGCGTTTTTGAATTTTGCATTTCTGGATTCGCCGGCGCCCGTGGCAGGTATTGCGGTTGTGCATACGACGTTTAATGTTGCTGCAACGATTGTGCTGCTTCCGTTTTCTAGGGGACTGGAGCGTCTGGCAGTGCTCACGATTCCGGATAAGGGTACGGATGTGGAAGAGCAGATGCAAAAACAGCAGACAGCGGATGTGGACGAGGGCATGAAGCTGTTGGACGAGCGCTTTCTGGATCATCCGGCTTTTGCGGTTGCGCAGGCAAAGACGGCAGCCGTTGATATGGCAAAACTCGTAAATGAAGCATTAACACTTGCGATTCCGCTGTATCAGGATTATGATAAGAAAAAGGTGCAGACGATCTGTGAGATCGAGGAGCGCGTCGATCAGTATGAGGATGTGCTCGGCACTTATCTTGTGCGGCTGTGTGCCAAGCCGTTAGCGGAGCATGACAATCATGTGCTGACAACGCTGCTGCACAGCATCAGCGATCTGGAGCGCATGGCGGACCATGCGGTGAATCTGGCTCAGAACGCACAGCGCATGAAAAAGGAAAAGGCGAATTTCTCGAAAAAGGCACAGGCAGAGCTGGAACTGTTTTCTTCTGCGATGAATGAGATTCTGTCGCTGACCTTTACGGTATTTGAAAATGAGGACGCAGGGCAGGCGGCAAATATCGAGCCGCTTGAGGAAGTCATCGATGATCTGAAAGAGGAGATCCGTACGCGGCATATCAGACGTCTTGCAAAAGGAAAATGTACGATTGAGCTCGGCTTTGCGCTGACCGATATCGTGACGAATTACGAGCGTATCGCAGACCATTGTTCGAATATTGCGGTTGCAGTCATTCAGATGGATGAAAAGGAACATGATGTGCATAAATATCTCGGACAGGTCAAGACACAGGATCCGCAGTTTGCGCAGATGTATCGCATGTATAAGGAGAAATATTTATTAGATTAAAAAAAGGATGATAACATGGCAACGATTTATGTAGTAGAGGATGATCAGAATATTCGGGAGATCGAGAGCTTTGCATTGAAAAATTCCGGCTATGAGGTGGAGGATTTTGCGTGTGCAGCCGACTTTTACAAGCGTGTCGAGCGCGTGCTGCCAGACCTCGTGCTGCTCGACATCATGCTGCCGGATCGGGATGGACTCGATATATTAAAGGATCTGCGCGCGCGTGTGGAGACAAGGCGGCTGCCGATCATCATGGTTACGGCAAAGACGACCGAGATCGACAAGGTCAAAGGACTCGATCAGGGCGCGGATGATTATCTCGCCAAGCCGTTTGGCGTGATGGAGCTGATCTCGCGCGTCAAAGCGTTGCTGCGCCGTACCAGTGGGCTTCAGGAGGATGCCGTATTGCAGTTTCAGGGCTTGCAGATGGATCTTGAGAAGCACCGCGTGCGTGTGGAGGGTCAGACAGTCGAGCTGACCTTTAAAGAGTTTGAACTGTTGCGCATTTTTATGCAGAATGCGGGGATCGTATTGCAGCGTGAAACACTGATGAATAAAGTGTGGGGAACCGACTACGAGGGCGAGAGCCGCACGCTCGATATGCATATCAAGACGCTGCGCCAGAAGATCGGTGATTATGGCAACCATATCAAGACCGTGCGCAATGTTGGTTACCGGCTGGAGTGATCGTTTGGGGACACACACATGAAAAGAAAAATCAATGCGCGCTTTGTATTGCTGACAGTGATGTCTGTTGTCCTGACACTGATACTGGCGACGATGGCATATTATGAATTGTTTAAAAAAGAAGTGCTGGCAGATCTGCGCTCCTACACGTATGTGTTGCAGCATGCGCACATGTTTGATGATCTTACGGCTGTACAGGAGTATACACTGTCCGATACGGATGTGCGTATCACGCTGGTTGATCCGGATGGGTCGGTGCAGTACGACAGTCAGGCAGATGCCGCTGGTATGGATAATCACGAGAACCGTCCGGAGATCGCAGAGGCATTGAAAAAAGGTTACGGTGAGGCGATCCGCCATTCGGATACGATCGACCGCAGTCTTTTTTATTATGCGCTGCGTCTGGATAACGGTTCTGTTTTGCGTGTCGGAAAGGAGAGCGGCAGTATCTGGTCGGTATTCGCAAGTATTTTTCCGTGGATTGTCGGTATCGGTTTTCTGCTTATAGAGATCGGGTTGATTTTATCCCATTATCTGACGTTGCAGCTCTTAGAGCCGATCGAGCGGATGGCAAATGATATGGATCATCTCGATTCGATGACTGTGTATAAGGAAATGATTCCGTTTACGACCAAGATCCGCAAGCAGCATGAGGATATCATCAAGAATGCGAAAATGCGGCAGGACTTCACGGCAAATGTCTCGCATGAGTTGAAAACGCCGCTTACTTCGATTTCCGGTTATTCCGAACTGATTGAAAACGGGATGGCGACGGATGCTGATGTTGTGCGTTTTGCCGCCGAGATTCATAAAAATTCCATGCGTCTGCTCACCCTGATCAATGATATTATCCGTCTGTCAGAGCTGGATGTATCGGAGCAGACACTGATGACGCAGGAGGTAGATCTGTATGAGATCGCGCGGACCTGTGTCAATATGCTCCAGATCAACGGAGAGAAGCATGATGTATCGATCAACCTGTATGGAACGAGCTGTATCATCAATGCAAACCGTGAAATGATGGAGGAGCTCGTCTACAACCTGTGTGACAATGCGATCCGCTATAACAATGCAGGCGGCAGTGTGAGTGTGTGGGTCACGAGGGAGAAGGAGCATGTGGTACTGGCAGTCAACGATACCGGTATCGGCATTCCCAAAGAGGATCAGGAGCGCATTTTTGAGCGGTTTTACCGCGTGGATAAGAGCCGCTCCAAGTCGACCGGAGGCACCGGACTCGGGCTTGCGATCGTCAAGCATATCGTGGAACAGCACGGCGCAAAGCTGGAGGTCGAGAGCAAGCTCGGCGAGGGCACACAGATTCGGGTGATTTTTTAGCCGGTGCTGTAGACAGGAGCGGCTAAATTTGTTTATAGTTTTTTATGAGTAGTGGAAGCTCTGCGATCAGCATACCGATCCATCCGGCGAGGTATGAGTATGGCAGGGCTTCTATTTGTAATGCGCAGGCATGGACGAGAACGACTGCCGCTGCTACGCGCACGCCCATATTGATAAAGCTGCTGATCAGTGTGATCTTCAGATCGCCGATGCCGCGAAAATACCCCTGAATACCGTTTGTCAGGGCGGGGAGCAGGTACATGAAGGATATGAGCTTCAGGTAGGTCACTCCGTGGCGGTATACATCCGGGTCAGAAGTAAACAGCCGCATCAGCGGGGAGGCAAAGACGAAGCATACGATAAAGATCAGAATACCGTAAAACAGCTCGATCTTCATGCCGCATCGGAAGGCTTCCTTTAAGCGGTCTTTTTTGCCGGCTCCCTTGCTCTGTGCCATCAGGGCGGTCATGGCATGTCCGATGTTCTGCTGGGGTGTGTAGGCAAAATCATCGATCCGGTTTACGACTGCAAATGCGGCAGATACGGATACACCCATGGAATTGACGATTGCCTGAATGCCAAGTTTTCCGAGCTGTACAGTTGCCTGCTGCATCGCGGATGCCCATCCGAAGGCAACGGTTTTGCGTAGAAGGGCAACGTCAAAGACAAACCATTTTCTGCCGAGCCGTAGGATCGGGACACATTTCTGGATATAGATAAAACAAAAGACGCAGGAGAGTAACTCGCTGAGGACGGTCGAGATTGCACAGCCTTCACTGCCCATATGCAGGTACAATACAAAAAACAGATCTCCGATAATGTTGACCACAGCACTGATAATCAGAAAATACAGCGGTGACTGGCTGTCACCGAGCGCCCGCAGTGTACTGGCAAAGCAGTTGTACATAAATGTAAACAGTAGACCGGAAAATATGATGCGCAGATAAGCAGCAGTTATCGCAGCGATCGACGGATCGACCTGCATCAGTGCGAGGATCGGATGTGCGAGCAGGATGCATAAGACTGACAGCAGGAGCGAAAAGACGCATCCCGAGAGCATCGTCGTACTGATCTGGCGGTGCAGGCGGTCGTAGTCTTTGGCTCCGAACTGATTGCCCATGAGGATGCTCGCACCCATACACAGGCCGTTCAAAAACAGGATAAACAGTGTGGATATGGGGTTGCAGATACCGACGGCGGCGAGTGCCTCTTTGCCGACATATCTGCCGACGATGATGCTGTCTACCGCATTATAAGTCAGCTGAAACAGATTGCCCAGAACGAGTGGGATCGTGAACTGGATCAGCTGGGGTGTGATTTTTCCATTTGTAAGATCTTTTTCCATAAAACATATATCTCCGAATCATTTTTTTCGTCTGCTATTTTAGCACATTTTTTTTAGAATAAAAGACCGGAATGAAAAAATATTTACGGCTGGCCGATTCTGATGTATGATAATAATTATTATGAACAGTTATAAACAGGAGGAACGACAATGAAATTATATATGCCGACAAAGGTTTTATTTGAGCGGGGCTGCGTCAGGGCGCATGGAGCGGAATTGCAGGCGCTTGGCAGCAAGGCGATGATCGTGACCGGAAAACATTCCAGCCGCGTCAACGGTTCGCTTGCCGATGTGGAGGCTGTGCTGACGGAGAATGGACAGCCGTATGTGATCTTCGATGAGATCGAGGAGAATCCTTCGGTGGAGACAGTTGCCCGTGCCGCACAGACCGCAGTGGCGGAAAAGGTCGATTTTTTCGTGGCAATCGGCGGTGGTTCACCGATGGATGCGTCCAAAGCGATCTCGATTTTGTGCAGGCATCCGGAGGCGATCGCGGAGGCAGAGAAGCATCTGTATGATAAAACACCGATGGACGGTTACCCGATCGCAGCAGTGCCGACGACATCCGGTACCGGATCGGAGGTCACACCGTATGCAATATTGACACTGCACAGCAGACACACGAAGCAGTCGATCGCACAACATTTGTTTGCGCAGGTCGCATTTGTGGATGCCGGTTATCTGAGGACATCTTCCTATGCCAATATGGTGAGTACCTGTGTGGATGCACTCGCACATTTGATCGAGTCATATCTGAATACAAATGCGAACGAATTGAACCGCATGTATTCCGCAGAAGGGCTGCGTGTGTGGGGAGTGGAAAAGGATGCACTTTTACCGCAGACGGCAAAGGCGGCACATGGCAGTATGACACTTGCGGATGAGACACTCGATGCGTTTATGCGTGCATCCGTGATCGCCGGAGTAGCGATCACACATACCGGAACGAGCATACCGCATGGGCTGAGCTACCCGGTGACCTATGAGATGGGCGTGCCGCACGGCAAGGCAGTCGGCTATTTCCTGCCAGGATTTTTGCGTGCCTACGAGAACCGTGAGGATGTGGCACGTGTGATGGAGCTGCTCGGATTTGACGGTCTGGATGCATTTTGCAGCTATTTAGAGCAGTTGATCGGACGTCCGCAGGTAGCGCAGGAGCTGTGGGAGCATGATGTGGAGCTGCTCATGTCCAATCCGGCGAAACTGAAAAACTATCCATATGAGATGACTACAGACATTTTGAGGAAATTCCTCTAAAATGATAAGCCTCGGAAGTGATTTCCGGGGCTTTTTATGTTATGATAGTGCAATGGAAACGGATACAAAGCGAAGGAGCAGGCAAAATGAGAGCAGAAAACGCATTTAAAGAATTGGAATTTGAGGGAGCGGAATCATTTCCGCAGATCGAGGAGCTGAATATTATCAGCGGCGGATGTCATCTGTATGGCTATTTACTCACACCGGACAGACGCTATGAGAAACCATACCCGACGGTGATCATGTCGCATGGTTTTCCGGGTTATACGACGAACAACGATCTCGAACTCGCGCTCATGCGGATGGGCTGTGTGGTGATCCATATGAATCACAGAGGCGCATGGGGCAGCGAGGGCAATTATCTGTTTACAAACCTCAAGGACGATCTGATCGCAGTCGCAAAATGGGCACATAATCCGGCGATTGCGGAGCAGTATGATATTGATACCGAACACATTTTTTTCGTCGGACACAGTATGGGCGGAATGACCGTTTTGAACGCCACCAAGGAATTGCCGTTTATCAAGGGCGTGGTTGCGATGGCGGCGTATGACATCGGCGCGGCATTCCGTTTTCACCTCGAAAAGGATCTGTTTCTGATGATTGAGACGGAAGGACAGTGTCTCAAAATGAATTCTGCGAGTGAAGTGTATGAAAATGCACTTGAACATTATCACGAGCTGGGCGTGTGCAATGGCTATGAAAAGCTGATTGATCATCAGGTGCTCTTGATCGAGGCAAAATATGATACCGTCGCGCCGCCGGATAAAATGCTGAAACCACTGGCAGATAAGCTGGCAGCGGAGAGTGAGCGCTTTTCCTATGTGGCAGTCAACGGAAATCACAGCTTCACCGGACAGCGGATGGAGCTGACAAGGATCGTGGGCGAATGGCTGGAGCAGCACACAAAGGGTTCGGCATGAAATGCATAAAGCTGGTAAAATTGCCGGAATATGAGGATGTGCGGCGGATCTTAGGTGACCGCAATCCGGACTCGGCGGATGCGTGGTATCCGTGCTATGAAAGGCAGCTGAGAAAATTACGTGCACAGGTGCAGCCGGTCGCTTATGTGAAGCAGGTCACGGCGGATGAGATATTGGCGGGTTATGGAATCGCTGTGGGCTGTGAGCTGTTAGCCGTTGTGCTGACACTTGGCAGAGCAGGTGTGGATGAAGTGCGGGAGCTGTGCACACAGGGAGAGCATCTGGATGCACTCGTATCTGATGCGCTGCAAAGTGCATGGCTGTTTGCGGCAGATCACGAGCTGCAGGAGCGGCTGCGCGTGTGGTGTGAGGCGCAGTCGCTTGGCATCGGCGCGCGGCTGGAGCCGTTTGAACAGTTGGCGGGAGAGGCACAGCGCTGGATCTGTGACCAGTTTTCGGGAGAAACGGATTTTGGCGTGCGGATCACGGCGGGCGGAATGCTGTATCCGGAAAAGTCGATGTGTTATCTGCTGCGTCTGGATCAGGATTGCAGCCGGTTTGCGGCAGGACATGACTGCACACATTGCAGCAAACCGGACTGTGGGATGCGGCAGGAAAATCTAAGACAGACCGGTGTGGAAATCGGAACAGAAAATGCAATGGAAAACGGAATGCAGCGCAGCGGTCAGCAGAAAGGGTGTCATATGCAGGAAAAACAGATACAGATCGTCGTAGAGGATCGCGGAAAAAAGATCGTATGTGCGGCTGGACAGCCGCTGTTATCGGTGCTGCGGGACAATGGCATCCGCGTGGATGCGCCGTGTGGCGGCAGCGGTCGGTGTGGCAAGTGCCGGATACGCCTTGTCGGCGGAGAATTGGAAGTCACACCGGCGGATCAACAGTATTTATCCGAGCGGGAGCTGGCATCCGGCGTGCGTCTGGCATGTGTGGCGCACCCGACAGACAATCTGCGCATCCGGATTCTCGCGAAAGGAGATCAGCGGATTGCGACCAATGCCTCCGTTGGAACAACGGCTGCGGCAGGGCTTTTGTCGCAGGAGGTACTTGAGAAAGATCCGGCAGGGTATCAGATCGCGGTTGATATCGGCACGACGACACTGGCGGCATGTCTGTACGGCTGTAGCGGGGGAGCCACAGATGCACACACTACGGTGACGGCGGTCAATCACGGCAGGGATTTCGGTGCCGATGTGCTCAGCCGTATGGATGCATCCGTGCATGGAAAACGCACGCGGCTGCAGGAACTGCTGCAGGAGGATGTGTGCGGCTTACTGGAAAATCTCTGTGCGCAGGCGGATGTGCCAAAAGCGCAGATTCACCGGATTGTGATTGCCGCAAATATGACGATGGTACATCTGCTCATGGGTTATTCGTGTGAGACACTCGGAAGGGCGCCGTTTGTGCCTGTAAATTCCGGATGGATACACGCGGATGCCCTGAGGATACTCGGAGATACCGGATATGACTGTCCGGTAGATATCCTGCCGGCGGTGTCGGCGTTTGTGGGAGGCGATATTGTCTCCGGTATGCTGACGCTCGGTATGGATCAGGGGCAGGAAACGGCGCTGCTGCTCGATGTGGGAACGAACGGTGAGATGGCGCTGCGTCATGCGGGCATTGTCTACGTGACCAGTGCGGCGGCGGGACCGGCGTTTGAGGGCGGTGGGATCAGCTGCGGGTGTGCGAGTATTCCGGGTGCGATCAGCAGTGTCCGGCTGGAAGCGGCAGATCAGCCTCAGGTGCGCACGATTGCGGATGCATCGCCGGTCGGTATCTGTGGCAGCGGTGTGCTGGAGCTTGTGAGTGAGCTGCGGACACATGGGATCATCGATGAGACCGGTTTGTATATATCGGATGTGCATAGACTGCACGGTTATGCACTTGCAAAAAAAACGGACGGAACAGATATCTGTTTTACACAGGCGGATGTGCGTGCGTTCCAGCTCGCAAAGGGAGCGATCCGTGCGGGCATCGAGGCGCTGCTGGCGGCAGCCGGGACAGATGCGGATGCCGTGACACAGGTGTATTTGGCTGGAGGCTTCGGTGTGCGCATGGACGAGCAGGCGGCAGTTCGCACCGGACTTTTGCCGGAGCAGTTCGCCGGACGGATACGGGCAGTCGGTAACAGCAGTCTGAGCGGAGCCGTCTATGTGGGCAGGCATGCGCCCGTTGATGCGCAGACTGATGGGCTGCTGGCACAGTGCAGACAGATCGTGTTGGCGGAGCAGCCGGAGTTTGAGGAAAATTACTTGAGATATATGAGTTTATAGATTGTGTAATTGTAAATAGAAAGCAGGCAGTGATGAGTACCAGATTACCGAAAAATGAGCAGGGATTGCGCTTTGGATATACGACAGGAAGCTGCGCGGCGGCAGCGTCGGCGGCAGCGGTTCAGATGCTCCTGACCGGAACTGCGGTTACGGAGGCAGTGATCGACACGCCAAAAGGGATTTCACTTGTGTTGGATATTGAGCAGATTTCCATGCAGGAGCAGAGGGTGCGCTGCGCGGTGAAAAAAGACGCGGGAGACGATCCGGATATTACGGACGGGATTTATGTTTATGCAGTTGCAGAATTATCCGATCAGCCGGGCGTGCACATCCGGGGCGGCATCGGTGTCGGAACCGTGACGCGTCCCGGACTCGACCAGCCGGTCGGGGAGGCAGCGATCAATCATGTGCCGCGCGAAATGATTACACGGGAGGTACAGCGCGTGCTCCATGCGCTGGATGCGGATGCGGCGCATACCGGTATCTGTATCACAATCGAGATACCGGACGGTGTGGAACTCGCGGCAAAGACGTTCAATCCGCGGCTCGGTATCGAGGGCGGGCTGTCCGTGCTCGGGACGAGCGGGATTGTCGAGCCGATGAGTGAGGATGCATTAAAGCGAACGATCCGCACGGAGTTGTCCATGCGGCGTGCCGAGGGCAATCAGAGGGTGGTACTTGTGCCGGGCAATTACGGTCTGGACTTTTTGTGTGAATCATATAAAATAGATGCAGATACAGCAGTCAAATGCTCGAACTATATCGGTGATGCGGTGGATATGTCGGGGGCGCTCGGTTTTACCGAGCTGCTGCTCGTCGGGCATATCGGGAAGCTCGTAAAATTGTCCGGAGGCATTTTCCAGACGCATTCGCGGCAGGCAGATGCCAGAATCGATCTGCTTGTGTCCGCCGGGGTGCGTGCGGGCGTGTCCGGTGAGATTCTGCGGCAGCTATTCGATGCGGTTACAACCGAGGATGCGTTGCAGATCCTTGATGAACATCAGGCATTGCAGGCAGTGATGACAGCCGTAAAGGAACGCGCTGCGTATTATCTGCAGCAGCGGGCAGGCGAGCAGATGCAGGCGCGGGTTGTGCTGTTTTCGAACCGTTTTGGAGAACTGTAAGGAGCTGCGACCTCATAAAAATGAAAACTGATTACAAGGAGAACCCTACATGAACCCAATTTTTTATGGTGTGGGCGTCGGCCCCGGTGATCCGGAGCTGCTCACCCTCAAAGCACTTCGCATGATGAGAGAGGCAGATATACTGGCGGTGCCGGGACGCGACCGGGATTCGTCCCTTGCCTATCGGATTGCACTTGGGGCAGACCGGAGTCTGGCGGACAAGGAATGCCTGTGTATCCCGATGCCAATGACAAAGGATGCAAACAAACTGGATGAGAGCCATGCGGCAGGTGCAAAGCGGATCTGCGAGCAGCTGGCAGCCGGAAAAAGTGTCGCATTTCTGACGCTGGGAGATCCAACGGTCTATTCCACCTATCTCTACCTGCAAAAACGAGTGAAGCAGGCGGGCTACCGGACACAGATCATCAGTGGGATCGCATCGTTTCTGGCGGCGGCAGCGGCGTTTGACATCGGACTGGTGGAACAGCGTGACCAGTTACATATCATACCGTCCACCTACGGCGTGGAGCAGGCATTGGAGCTGTCCGGCACAAAGGTGCTCATGAAAGCCGGAAAACAGATGGGAGCAGTGAAAGCAGCCGTCTCACAAGCCGCGGATGATATTTATATGATCGAAAACTGCGGCATGGAAAATGAGCGCATGATCTACGGCTCGCAGGAACTGCCGGATGATGCAGGCTATTATTCACTCATTATCGTAAAGGAGAACTCATAGATGGTACATTTTGTAGGTGCCGGAAGCGGTGCACCGGATCTGATTACTTTGCGGGGAAAGCATCTGCTCGAACAGGCAGATGTGATCATATATGCGGGCTCTCTCGTGAATCCGGAGCTTTTATCCTATAAAAAAGAGGGCGCAGTTGTCTACAACAGTGCAACAATGACGCTGGAGGAGGTCATCGAGGTCATGGAGCAGGCAGAGCGTGAGGGGAAAGACACCCTGCGCCTGCACACCGGAGATCCGTGTCTGTACGGAGCGATCCGTGAGCAGATGGATGCACTCGATGCGCGCGGGATCGCCTATGACGATACGCCGGGTGTCAGCTCCTTTCAGGCGGCGGCGGCAGCACTGCATCTCGAATACACGCTGCCGGATGTGTCGCAGAGCGTGGTCATCACGCGCATGGAAGGTCGGACTCCGGTGCCGGAGCGGGAGCGCATCGAATCGTTCGCCGCACATGGCGCGACAATGGTCATATTTTTAAGCACAGGCATGCTTGAGGAACTGTCAGAACGTCTGGTCGCGGGCGGATATGACCGGACGACACCTGCCGCGATCGTCTATAAGGCATCGTGGGCGGAGGAACAGTCCTATGTGTGCACCGTTGAGACACTGGCGCAGACGGCGCAGGCGCATGGGATCAAAAAAACGGCGCTAATCATCATCGGTGATGTCGTTGCGCACAGCAGCTATTCACGTTCCAAGCTGTACGATCCGTCGTTTACGACAGAATTTCGGGAGGCAGATCAATGAATGAGACACAGGCACAGTTATATATCGTAGGGATCGGACCCGGAGGCAGGGACGGTATGACGTTCGCGGCGGCACAGGCATTGCAGAGCAGTGATTGCATCGTCGGCTATCACGTGTACACGGAACTGGTACAGGGCGATTACCCCGATAAGGAATATTATACAACACCGATGAAAAAAGAGGTTGACCGTTGCAGACAGGCGTTGGCATTGGCAGATCAGGGCAAAACGGTGTCGCTCATTTGCAGCGGTGATGCGGGTGTGTATGGGATGAGCGGTCTGGTGTATCAGTTGCAGGAGGAATATCCGCGTGTGCACATACAGGTTGTGGCAGGTGTGACGGCTGCGCTGGCGGGCGCTGCGGTACTCGGTGCACCGCTGATCCATGATTTCGCACTGATCAGTCTCAGTGATCTGCTCACACCGTGGGAAAAGATCGAAAAGCGCCTGCTGCTCGCGGCGGAGGCTGATTTTGTCATTGTGCTCTACAATCCGTCCAGCAAAAAGCGGCATGACTATCTGCAAAAGGCGTGTGATCTGATCCTGCGGCATCAGTCGCCGGATACGGTGTGCGGACTCGTGGAGCAGATCGGGCGCGAGGGCGAGCGCTCCAAAGTGCTCACCTTAAAACAACTGAGGGATGAACAGGTCAACATGTTTACGACAGTATTTATCGGAAATTCGCAGACGCGCGTGGTTGATGGCAGGATGGTGACACCGCGCGGCTATGAACTGTAAATGTCTGTCAGTTTATCAATATGAGGAAAAACAAATGAAACATCATTCACAGACAATCGTACTGTTTGCGGGTACGAGCGAGGGACGCAGGCTGGCGCTGCACTGTGCGGCGGAGGGCAGACAGGTGATCGTCTGCGTGGCAACGGAATACGGAGAGCAGGTGCTGCCGGAGGACGAGAATATCCGGGTACATTGCGGGCGCATGGATGAGCAGGAAATGCATGATTTTTTACGTCAGGAACAGATGCAGCCGGGGACGGAGCAGGTGTTGGTGATCGATGCGACGCACCCGTATGCGGTGCTTGTGTCACAGACGTTAAAAAAGGTATGCGGGGATTGCCATGTCAGATATGTACGTCTGCTGCGGGAGTCAGCGGATGCACAGATCAGGGATACGCACGTGCATCTGGTAGATACGGTCGCAGAGGCAGCGGAGCTGGCAGAGCAGATGTCCGGAAACATTTTTCTGACAACCGGATCAAAGGAATTGTCGACATTTGTGCAGGTGGTCAGTGACCGCTCGCGTGTGTATGTGCGGGTGCTGCCGTCGCGGGAGAGCGTAGAGCTCTGTGAGCAGGCAGGGATCGGCGGAAAACAGTTGATCTGTATGCAGGGACCTTTTTCGCAGGAACTCAATCAGGCAACCTATGCACATATCGATGCGAAAATCCTCGTGACAAAGGAATCGGGTCAGCCGGGTGGATTTGTGGACAAGCTGTGGGCGGCACGTGCGCGGGGGATGGACTGCATTGTGATACGCAGACCGAAGGAGCAGGGATTTACCTATGGGCAGGTGTGTACGCTGTTAGGACTGGGCAGTCAGCCGGTGTGGGAGTCTGCGGAGCACGAAAGTGAAAACCTGTGCGGCGGCTTTGGTGAACTGCTGCTCATCGGAATCGGCATGGGAACGCGTGCTCAGATGACACAGGAGGCGGTTCGGGAGTTGGAGCGCGTGCCGGTGATCTTTGGTGCCAGGCGTATGCTCGAGGCAGTCGGCACTGTCGGCGGAGAAAAGGTGTGTGAGTACCGCAGGGAGCAGATTCTGGCATATTTGCAGGAGCATCCATATATTTGCAGGGCAGCGGTTGTATTTTCCGGAGATGTCGGATTTTACAGCGGTGCGGATGGATTTGAACAGCAGTTTGTGTGCGGGGAGAGACAGTGGCAGACCAGGCGGATTGCGGGTCTGTCGTCCGTCAATTATTTTGCGGCAAAGCTGGGTATCGCATGGCAGGATGTGCGTTTGTGCAGTGTGCATGGCAGGGCAAACGATCTGATCGGACAGATCCACCGTGAGCGGCGGGTATTTTCTTTATTAAACGGCAGAAAACAGCTGCGGGAAATCGCACAGCAGTTGTGTGACAACGGATTGCCGCAGGTGCGCTTGTCGGTCGGATGCGAGCTCGGATATGAGACCGAGCAGATCTGGAAGGGAACCGCACAGCAGTTTCTGGATCAGGAGGATGCGAAGGATACCTATTTGTGTGTCGCTTTGTTTGAAAATGACGCTGCACGGCAGTTTACGACCGGAAATCTGGCGGATGCGGCATACGAACGCGGAAAAGTACCGCTCACAAAGGAGGAGATCCGTGCGCTGGCACTCGCCAAGCTGCGCCTGACGCATGATGCGGTCTGCTATGATATCGGTGCCGGTACGGGTGGCATGACCTGTGACATCGCGCGGTTTCTACCGCAGGGCAGCGTGACCGCCTTTGAGCGCGGGGAGGAAGGCTGTGCGCTGATCCGTGCGAATGCGAAGCGGCAGGGACTTGGAAATATCGAGGTCGTGCAGGGCGAGGCACCGGAATGTCTGGATGGATCTGCGATTCCGACGCATGCATTTATCGGTGGCAGTGGCGGCAGGCTGCGTGAGATCGTGGCGTGGCTGCTTGAAAAAAATCCGCATATCCGTATCGTGATTGACGCAATTACATTAGAAACTGTAAGTGAGGCGAATGAGCTATTGAAAACATTGCCCGTGAAGGATGTGGATATTATCTGTGCGTCTGTGGCAAAGGCGCGTGCGATCGGAGGGTATGAGCTGATGGAGAGCATGAATCCGGTTTATATGTTCTCCTTTACAGGTGCAGGAGATACACAGGAACAGGAATCGGCAGAATGATCAATGACAGGGATACAGGAATGACACAACAGGGAAAGAAGAACCGGACAACCAAAGCGCCGCGGCTGATTCTCGCTGCCACGCATAGCGGCAGTGGCAAAACGATGATCACGATGGGTCTGCTCGCGGCATGGAAGCGGCAGGGTCTGCCGCTGGCAGCCTTTAAGTGCGGGCCGGACTATATCGATCCGATGTTTCACAGTCGGGTGCTTGGTATACCGACGCGCAATCTGGATGGATATTTTACCGATGCGGATACGACGCGGGCGCTGTTCGCCCGATCCGCAGCCCCAGAGGATGGGCTTTCGCTGATCGAGGGCGTGATGGGATATTTTGACGGGGCAGGATTGCACACGATGCAGGCATCCGCCTGTGAGCTGGCGGAGACGCTGGATGCGCCGGTCGTGCTGATCATTGATGCGGCGGGGATGAGTCTGTCTGCGGCAGCCGTACTCAAGGGCTTTCTGGACTTTCGTGCGCCAAGCCATATCGCAGGCGTGATTTTTAACCGGATGTCCCAGTCGGTTTATGAGGCAGTGCGCCCACAGGTAGAAGCGATGGGTGTCCGTGCATGCGGCTATGTGCCAAAGTTAAAGGACATGGAATTGCCGAGCCGCCACCTCGGACTCGTGACACCACAGGAACTGGAGAATCTGCGTGCCTATACCGATCGGCTGGCGGATCAGCTCATACAGACCGTGGATCTGGATGCGTTGTCAGCGCTGGCGTGTGATGCAGATGCGGTCACATGGAGCGAACCGGAGCTGCCGCACTTGTCTAAGAAGCTTCGGATCTCGGTGGCACGGGATGAGGCATTCTGTTTTTTGTATGAGGATAATCTGAAATATTTAGAAAGGATCGGCGCGTCCCTGCAATTTTTTTCACCGCTTCATGATGCGTCACTGCCGGAGCACACCGATGTATTATTGTTTCCGGGGGGCTATCCCGAACTGTATGCACAGGCGCTGTCGGAAAATGAGCCGATGCAAAAGGCGGTGTATGAGGCACTCGAGGTGGGCTGTTATGTGCTTGCGGAGTGCGGTGGATTTATGTATCTGACAAAGACGATCGAGGATATGGACGGGCATGTGTATCCGATGGTCGGCTGGATCGATGCCAAGGCAAAAGCGACCGCGAAGCTGCAGCGGTTCGGCTATATCGAGCTGACACCCGAGCCGGTATCGGCGGGAGGTACATCGATCCGCGGACATGAATTCCACTATTTCGATACGGATGACAATGGAGCGGATTTTCTGGCGAAAAAGCCGTTTCGCGCGGTCAGTTGGCAATGTATGCATGCGTCCGGGCGGGAACTGATCGGCTTTCCGCATCTGTATTATTACAGCAATCCGATGTTTTTATATGAACGTTTGGAGCAGTATATCGCAGAAAAGACAGCGAAAGATGCAAAAAGATGAAAAGATATTAGATGAAAAATGTAAGATAAAAAGATATAAGATAAAAAGATATAAGATAACAAGATGTAAGAGAAAAAGAACATGACAGATGAATTACTATTCAAACAGACAATCGAACACATCCACCCGGTAGATGAGAAGAGCCGCATGCGTGCACAGGCGCATTGGGATCATATGGGAAAACCGCTGCACAGTCTTGGCAAGCTGGAAACACTGTGGACGCAGCTCGCGGCGATCCGGCGCACGGAACACCCGTCAGTAAAAAAGCGCGCATTGATCGTCCTGTGTGCGGACAACGGTGTCGTGGCAGAGGGTGTCACGCAGACCGGACAGGAGGTCACTGCGACCGTGGCGGAGAACTTTTTTGATGATCTGACCTGCACCTCGATCCTGTGCAGGGAAAATCACTGCGATCAGTGTATTGTCGATATCGGAATGATCTCCGACACACCGCGCACGCTGCGCAGGAAAGTCGCCTACGGCACAAAAAATATGGCAAAAATGCCTGCGATGACACGTGAGGAGGCATACCGCGCGATCTGTACCGGCATCGAGCTGGTACAGGAAAAGCGGGCAGAGGGCTATGAACTGCTGGCGACCGGAGAAATGGGGATCGGCAACACGACGACGAGTAGTGCGGTCACGGCAGTGCTGCTCGGACTGACACCGGAGGCGGTGACCGGACGCGGCGCAGGGCTGTCGGATACCGGACTGGAGAGGAAAAAAGCGGTCATCCGGCAGGCGATTGAGCTGCTGGCACCCGATCCCGCAGATCCCATCGATGTGCTTGCAAAGGTGGGCGGATTTGATCTGGCAGGACTCACCGGCATATTTTTAGCCGGCGCGGCGGCAGGCATTCCGGTCATCATCGATGGATTTATCTCACTCACGGCTGCGCTGGCGGCAGCGCGTATCGCACCAGATTGTGTGCCGTATCTGATTCCGTCACATGTATCAAAGGAACCCGCGAGCGCACTGCTGTTACAGGCGCTTGGCATGGAACCTGGGATCTGCATGGATCTGTGTCTGGGTGAGGGCTCCGGCGCGGTGGCATTGCTGCCGTTTTTGGACATGACGGCGGCAATTTATGAGCAGATGGGGACATTTTCGGATATCCACGTGGAGGAATATGAGGATTATACGGAGGGTCATATATGCTGATCTATGTATACGGAGGCAGCGGCAGCGGAAAATCAGCCTATGCGGAGCAGCGGATCGTAGCCAGTGGTGAGAAAAAGCGCTATTATGTCGCGACGATGGAGCCGTTTGGTACGGAGGGCAGGCGCAGGATCGCGCGTCACCGTGCGCTGCGCGAAGGAAAGAATTTTCAGACGGTCGAGTGTCTGGTGCGATTAGAGCAGTTCACATGCGTGGAGCGCGGAGCGGTTCTGATCGAGGATCTGTCAAATCTGCTCGCAAACGAGATCTGGTCAGGTCAGGGGCGCGGCTGGGACGGCTGTGATGCCGCATTTGCGGAAACAGTCGCAGATGCATGTAAACGGCTGGCAGGGCAGCATGCGCTGGTCGTTGTTGTCGGCAATGATGTATATCGGGAGAGCGGTGTGTGTTCGCCTGAGATGGAGCGCTACATTGGCTTACTGGCGGAATGCGGGCGAAAAATCGCAGCATATGCGGATGAGGTGGTCGAGGTCGTGTGCGGCATACCGCTCATACAAAAAGGGAAACAGGTAAACGGATGAAAAAATTATGGAACAGTCTGGTGATTGCATTTGCGATGTATTCAAAAATACCGACACCGCGTGCTGACTGGGAAAAAGAGAATATGCGCTATGTCATGTGCTGTTTTCCGCTCGTCGGAGCAGTGATCGGAGCGCTCATTTACGGCTGGAGCTGTGTGGCTGTGAGCCTCGGTCTGAGTGATGCGCTGCGTGCGGCTGGGTATGTGCTGATCCCTGTTTTTATCACGGGAGGCATTCATCTCGACGGCTTTTTAGATACGTGTGATGCGCTGCATTCCTACGCTCCGATGGAGCGGAAACTGGAGATCTTAAAAGATCCGCGCGCAGGGGCATTTGCGATTATCTGTGCATGCAGCCTGTTTGTCGCAAACTTCGGTCTGTGGTCGCAGTTGTCGGTACACGGAGCGCGTGCGCTGGCACTCGGCTTTGTGATAAGCCGGTGTCTGAGCGGCTGGTCGGTCACCGCATTTGCGTGTGCCAAAGACACCGGTCTGGCTGCGACATTTCAGAATGCCGCACACCGCAGGATCGTCGGGATCGTGTGTGGGCTTGAACTGATCGCCGTTCTTGTGGCAGGATGCCTGCTGACACCGCGGGAGACGATCTGTATGGCACTTGCCGCCGGAGTCACACTCGCGTGGTATGGCGTGATGGCAAAGCAGCAGTTTGGAGGAATTACCGGAGATCTCGCCGGATGGTTTTTGCAGATGTGTGAGTGTCTGATGGCACTCTTTGTCGTGATAGGAGAATTACTATGAAACTGGTAGTGGGAGGCATACATCAGGGAAAAACAGCATTTGCGCACACGTTATCGGAGCATGTGTGTGACGATCTGCACCGGTTGATCCGCGAGTGGATGCAGTCGGGGGAAGATTTGCAGGAGCAGGTTGCGCAGATTGTAAAAGCATATGCTGACGGAGTCGTCACCGTTGCGGAGGTCGGCTGCGGGCTTGTTCCGATGGATGCGTTTGAGCGGGAATACCGCGAGACGGTCGGACGTATCAGCTGCGGACTGGCGGCGCAGGCTGTGGAGGTATACCGCATCACCTGTGGGATCGCGGTGCGTATCAAATAATAAATACAGGAGAAGTAATTGTCCGGAACAGGCTGGAGCCGGTCTACGGTCATACCGGACAGTTACGGGGAGATCTATGAATTGGGTATTTTACAGATTTCTGACGCTTTTGTCTGCCGGAATTCTGGATCAGCTGTTTGGAGATCCGCGCGTGGCGTGGCATCCGATCTGTCTGATCGGAAATCTGATCAGTTGGATGGAACAGCATACGAGGGGATTGTTTCCTGATACAAAGAAGGGAATGCGCGCAGCCGGTGTGTATCTGGTGCTGTCCGTGCTGATCATCAGTACCGCGGTGCCACTTGCAGTCGTGACCGGCGCATATTGTCTGCATCCGGCGCTTGGCGTTTTCGTTGAGAGCATTCTGATTTATTTTACGTTTGCCGCAAAATCACTCGAGCGGGAGAGCATGGCGGTGTATGAAGCCTTAAATAAGGATGGGCTGGATGCCGGCCGCAAGGCGGTGTCCATGATCGTCGGCCGCGATACGGCAGAACTTACGGAGGCGGGTGTCATCAGGGCTGCGGTCGAAACCGTGGCGGAAAATACGTCAGACGGTGTGATCGCGCCGCTTTTTTTTGCGGCAATCGGCGGTGCGCCGCTCGCCTATTTTTACAAGGCAGCCAATACGATGGATTCCATGGTAGGCTACAAAAATGAGCGCTATCAATGGTATGGCACGGCTGCTGCGCGGTTCGATGATCTGGTGAATCTGATTCCGGCGCGGTTGTCGGCGTTTCTCATGCTGCTTGTCTGCCAGCCGTTTAAGCGTCACTGGGCGCGCAGGGATGGTATCTCTTGCAGCAGTCTTGGAGAAACATGGCACATTTACCGCAGGGACCGGCGGGCACATGCGAGCCCGAATTCGGCACAGACAGAGAGTGTCATGGCGGGCGCGCTCGGCGTGCAGCTGGCAGGAAATGCCAGCTATTTTGGTGTGATCCATGAAAAACCGACAATCGGGGATGACTGCCGCGCCGTACAAAGACAGGACATTGTGCGTGCCGTGTGCCTGATGAAATGGACGGCATATCTGGGCTGGGCGTTGGCTCTGGCGGTCTGGTCAGTGGGGCTCATCGTCTAAGAGGTCTGCTGTTTCCGGAGCTGAAACACAGGGGCTTTTTCCTCGGACGGAAGCGGCGCGCGCCGGATCATCCGGTAGTAGCAGACGATCAGCAGGGAGCAGGCGCCGAGCCACGCCAGCGGGCTTGCGATGCAGACGGACAGATAGCCGAGAACAGACGAAAGCCCTAAGGTCGCTGCGAGCCGCATGATCAGCTCAATGATGCACGCCAGAAACGGGGCGCGTCCGTTTCCCATACTCTGCACCGTCGTCCGGTAGACCGCCAGCAGCCCTAAAAGAAAGTAGCAGGGCGCTACGATGGTCAGGTACAGGTCGGAGTAGCGGTAGATCTCACCGGTCGGCTCTGACAGAAACAGCCGGACAATCGGGTGGCGCAGGAGCAGGATGCCCACACACATCAAAATATTTAAACCTTCTGTCTGGATCAGGCTCGCACGCACGCCCTGACGGATGCGATCCCATTTACCGGCACCAAAATTCTGTGCGACATAATTAGAGATGGCTGTCATCATGGCATTATTGACCAGTACAGACACCTGATCTGCCTTCGAAGCCGCGGTATATCCGGCGACGGCACCTGTTCCGATGGAGTTGACGACAGCCTGCATGGCAAGCTGACCGATACACATCACTGACATCTGAAAACCCATCTGAAATCCGGTCTTTAGATGCAGCAGCAGCGATTCTTTCAAATGATGGAAATCCTGAAGCTGTATATGTAAGACCGGATATTTTTTCAGTCCGACCCAGAGACTCAGCGCAGCGGAAATGAACTGCGATAAAATCGTCGCCCACGCAGCTCCGGCAACGCCCATATGAAAGGACAGAATGAACACCAGATCCAGAATGATATTCACGATGGACGAAAATACCAGAAAATATAACGGTGTCCGGCTGTCACCCAGCGCACGGAGAATGTTTGAAATCGTGTTATAAAAAATGGTTGCCCCCGTGCCGAGAAGAACAACAAACATATAGTCGTAGGCTTCTTGTGCGATATCCTGCGGGATCTGCATCAGGCTGATCAACTGGTGGGCGAGCAGACAGCAGACAGCGGTCAGTAAAACGGAAAATGCAATGCTCAAAACCGTAGAGGATGCGATGCTTTTGCGCATACCGGTCTCATCCTTTGCGCCGCAGCGCTGACCGAGACAGATTCCGAATCCGCTTGTCAGACCGTTGATAAAGCAGAACACAAAATAAATGATAATACTGGTAGAGCCAACGGCAGCAAGCGCATTTGTGCCTAATGTTTTCCCTACAATGACAGAGTCTGCCAAGGTATAGAATAGCTGGAATAGATTTCCTATAATAATAGGGATCGCGAATTTCAGTAAGCAGTAAAACGGACGACCGACTGTTAAATCCATCTTTTGCGAATTTGCCATTTTCTTTCAAACCTCCGGATTTTTAAGTTGTGCTTTCGTTGCATCATATGGAAACGGATGTTACTGGAACGAGGTACGAGTGAACAGTAACAAACGGATTGTATTATAGCATTACAGCAAAAGAAAAAATTGCATATTCACATCATTTTATAGTACAATATCACCAAAATATGTGAAAGGGGAAAATTCCATGCAAAGCGTTTCAACAAATGCGGATCTGTATGAAGAAAAAGAACACGGAGTAGCAGAATTTCCGCTTGAATTTAATATCGATGACACGCGCAATTATCTGAATCAGGATATCAACTGGCATTGGCATAACGAATTTGAACTGATCTATATTCAGGAGGGAAGTGTCACCTGCCATATCAATCAGGCTGCCTACACGCTTGCGGCAGGGGAAGGCATGATGATCAACAGCGGCGCGCTGCACCGGTTTACCTCCGGTCATTACGGAATTATCACAAACAGTATTTTTTCATCGGTGTTTCTCGCTGCGAGCGACAGCCTGATCTATCGGAAATATATCATGCCGTTAGAAAAATCGGATAAAGCCTGCGTGGTTTTCAGGGAGGACGGAGCGTGGCAGAGTCGGATTTTAAGCCTGTTGGACACCTTGTTTGCAAAGCTCTCCGAGCCGGAACGCAATGAGCTGTGGATACGCAATCAGGTGAGCGAAGTCTGGCTGCTTATGATGGAAAACTTAAACCGTGAGGAACTGCGGGAAAAGGAAACTGCCGGTGGGAACAATGCCGGGAGAGTGCTGCAGATCATGATGCAGTATATCCAGACGCATTACGAGCTGCCGATCACACTCGCAGATATTGCGGGTGCGGGAAATATCAGTAAAAACACTGCCCTGCGGTATTTCAGGGAGCAGATCAGGATCTCACCTGTGGAATACCTGATCCAGTACCGCATACGGATGGCATGCAAAATGCTCAGGGAAACATCTGAAAAAATCGCTTATATTTCTGTCTGTGCCGGTTACGATAATATCAGCTATTTCAACCGCAGCTTTAAAAAATACGTCGGCAAAACGCCGATGCAGTATCGTTTTGAGACGGAAACAGAAAACGGAAGCTGGTTTGTTAACATTAGTACATCAGGTATAGACATGAAACAGGAGGTATATTCGATGTTAAACGAATCAGTAATTAAATTATTAAAAAGTGGTATGTGGGATCTTGCAACATGTGCAGATGGAGAACCCAATGTAGTTCCGGTAGCATTCAAAGACATCACCGATGATGGGAAACTGGTGGTCGGAGATGTTTTTCTTGAGACAACGTTAAATAATATCAAAGCGAGCGTCTGATGTGGATATGGATGAAATATCGGGTCTGCTGGAAAGAATTCGTGACACTCACGGAATTAAATTTTTAGATTATGATATTGCATTTAAGGGCATTTGTCCGAAATGCAGAGAGAAGATAAAGGAGAAACAGCATGGATAGGAAAGCAATGTATAAGCTGAGCTATGGATTATTTGTACTGACTGCAAGGGAAGACGAAAAAGATAATGGGTGTATCGTTAATACAGCTATTCAGGCAGCTTCAGAACCAAACCAGTTAAGTGTCTGTGTTAACAAAGTAAATTACACGCATGATATAATCCACAGAACCGGAAAATTCACAGTATCAGTTCTGAGCCGGAATGCACAGTTTGAATTATTCAAACATTTTGGCTTTCAATCAGGAAGGGACGTGAATAAGTTTGAAGCATTTGAGAAGTGTGCCAGAGGTACAAATGGCATTTATTATATTACAGAAGGTACAAATGCATACATTTCTGTAACGGTTAACAAAACAGAAGATTTAGGTTCACATACAATGTTTATCGGTGAGATAACAGATATGGAAGTTTTAAGTAATGTCCCTTCAGTCACATATGATTATTACCAGAATAATATTAAGCCTAAGCCACAGGAAGCTGGAAAAACAGAGGATGGTCAGACAATATGGCGCTGCAGAATTTGTGGATATGAATATGTGGGCGAAGAATTACCGGATGATTTTATATGTCCTTTATGTAAGCACCCGGCATCAGATTTTGAAAAAGTAGTAAAGAAAACGGAGGTAAAAGAGATGGCAGCAAACAAGTATGCAGGAACACAGACAGAGAAAAATTTACAGGAGGCATTTGCAGGGGAATCACAGGCAAGAAATAAGTATACCTA
>CAKRFN010000010.1 GCA_934320655.1 uncultured Eubacterium sp. | reverse complement strand
AAATCATGCTATGCACAATTCTGTTTCTATTTTGGTTCAAGATTGCGAACGAGCATCGCGAGTTTCGCAATTACCTATTTTGTAATAGATATATTTGATTTCTCTTCCTGATAATCTAAGAAATATGTACCCATGAGCCGCTTTTATTGCTCTCGAGAATCGCTTCCACTACTTTCATTAAATAGAATGCCTCTTCAAATGTTGCAAATTCCGGTTTTTCTGTCCTTTTCTCTTTATCTTTCAATATGTAATCATAGAATTTTCTGATACTATTTACTTCTGTATCATTCCATCCTTCCGGATGACCCTTTGCTAATTTGGTATACCCTTTTGCACGATCACTAAGCGTAATCGGATCTCTATCAATAGAAAGTATTCCTCTCTCACGGTAACCCACCCGAAGCTGATTGGGATGTTCCTGATTCCACTCGACCGATGCTTTACTTCCATCGACCTCAAATTCCAGTCCACAACCGTGTCCCGGACTGATTTCAGAAACACAATATACTCCATGCAAACCCTTATCCGTCCGAAACATCACTGCACCATAATCTTCTGTTTTGATTTCGATATCTTCATATTCGGTATTTGCATTTTTACTAAATGTTGCCACCTGTCCTTTCGGCTTCTTTCTTATCGGAAGCGCTGTATAGAGATCCGCACAGACATCTGTAATTCTGCTATCTAACACAAACTGAATCGTATCCATAATATGAATCCCAATATCTGCAATCGCTCTCGAAGCACCACTGATTTCCGGATCAATTCTCCAGCTATAATCCGTTTCTTCTGAAAGATAATCCT
The DNA here is from genome assembly GCA_934320655.1 of uncultured Eubacterium sp. Taxonomy (GTDB): domain Bacteria; phylum Bacillota; class Clostridia; order Lachnospirales; family Lachnospiraceae; genus W0P33-017. The sequence continues at coordinate 101,349 of CAKRFN010000010.1, read as the reverse complement.
GAATGTACGCTCCATGAACAATTCTAGGTACCCCTATTTCTCCCGACTGTATCATCGTATACATTTCCTGCACCATTGGATTCATTCTATAACAATGATTCACGCCTGTCACTACATCGGGATGCTCCCGCAATGCAGACAATACGTCTGCCGCCTCCTGTGCAGTTCTTGTTAAAGGCTTTTCCGAAAAAAGATGAATCTCATTTTGAATGACCTTGATATTTATTTCTTTATGTAAATAATTCGGTGTACAATTATGAATCACATCTGGTCTGCTTTCGTTGATCAGGTCATCCACGTTATCATAATATTGCGGAATCCCATACTCTTCAGCAATCCGTTTCGTCTGTTCCATATTTTTATCGGCAACTGCGACAATCTCCGCATACGGAATTCTTCTGATTGCGTCAATATGGAGAATGCCAACAAATCCTAAGCCTACGATACCAACCTTAAGTTTTTTCATAGAATCATTCCTTCCTTAAATATTTGAATGTATCTTCCAGCGACTTTGTCGAATCATACGAAGGAAAATACTCAAGCCCGAAATATCCCTGATATCCATTGTCATCTAACGCAGAAATAATTCTATGATAATTGATCTCTCCCAGATGAATCTCATTTCTTCCCGGAACACCGGCACTATGAACATGACCCACGTACTCAATATTGTCGAGCAGTGTATTAACAAGATTTCCCTGCATAACCTGCATATGATAGCAATCAAATAATAATTTAATTCTCGGAGAATCGACCGCTCTTATAATTTCAAAGCCGTCATATGCATTATCAAGCGCATACCCCTTATGGTCATACATGGAATTTAACGGTTCTAAAATCACGTAAGAATCTTCCTTTTCCAAAACCTCTGCCAATCTTTTCAGATTCTCCACAGAGATAAGTTTATTCGTATCATTTCTACTGCTGTCGACATCTCCTGCCATCATAATAACTGTATTACAACCAACTTCTCTGGCAGTATCCAATGTCTCCATATATTTTTTCTTAACATTCTTAAACGGATGTGTCAACCTTGTCTCCCACTGATTATTGCAGCAGCAATCCGTAACTTTCAAGTTATATTTAGACACCAACTGCGCGATTTTCTTGCGATCATATTTAGACAAATCCCAAAACTCAACCGCATCCGGTCTGAACTGAGCCACTTTCTCTATTCTTTCATAAATAGGAAGCTCTTCATAAACAGATTCTACACAAACAGAATATTTCATACTTACCTCCTTCTACTATAATACCAAAATATATTTTGAAAGCTCCCCTTATCAACATTGATCATGCAAAGCAGCTAATAATTTTCACATCGGCAACTATACTTTCATCTGTTAATCCGGAGAGCTTTCATCATTATAGATTTTTACTTAGCACCCTTAAAGAATTTTTCATTATTTAATTCATATAAATTGATGCTTTCTCCATCAGGTCCTTTCACGCAGCAATAACGGAACGGTCTGTCAACACCATATGAGATCGTATTTGTCTGTACACTCAACTCTCCCTCATAGCCCCATTCTTTTAACTGTGCAACTGCATCATCAACGTTATCAACCTCAATACCAAAATGGTCAATAACACCCAGCACACCGGGATGTTTCTTATCCTGCGGCGTATCGTTCCACGGACCGAAACACTGAATCAATTCAATAAACAGGTTTCCCAGTTTTACGAGACAGAACTCAGCCGGAAACATTCTCTTGGGTTCCTCATGTGTGCCCATCATTTCACGGTCATAAATTTCGAACCCCATTGCATTACAATAGAAATCAATCGATTTCTCATTGTCCTGTGTATAAATACACATATGCGCCAGACCTTTGAACGGATTGTTTTTGTTACTCATAAGTTTGTCCTCCTTAAATTTAAAAATATATGTTTTATGGAATCATATTACCCGCAGCTTTATAAATGTCATACCACTGCATTCTTGTCAGCTCTACCTTTGATGCATCGCAAATACCCGTAAGACGCTCAGGATTCATGGAACCTACCATCACCTGTTTAAATGCCGGATGTCTTAAAATCCATGCAACTGCCACTGCCGATGTATTTACTCCGTATTCGTCCGCAATCACCTGCAACGCTTCATTTAATTCTTTAAACTTCGGATGATCAATATAGACTCCTTCAAAAAATCCATACTGGAACGGTGACCATGCCTGTAAAGCTATATCATTCTGTCTGCAATATTCCAAAGCACCATTCGAACGATCAATCGCTGCATCGAAATAGTTATTTACCGTCAACCCTGTATCAACCAGGTTCGTATGCGTAACATTAAACTGCATCTGATTGAACACAATATCCTGCTTCACATATTTACGCAGAAATGAAATCTGATACGGATTCTGGTTACTAACGCCAAAGTGTCTGACTTTTCCGGAACTCTGTAGCTCATCAAATGCTTCCGCTACTTCCTCCGGATCATATAACGTATCTGGACGATGCAGTAATAAAACATCCAGATATTCCGTCTGTAATCTTTTCAGACTGCCATCAACAGCTTCCAGAATATGTTTCTTGGAAAAATCATAGAATCCCTCGTCTGCATGAATTCCTGCTTTAGAAAGAATATAAATATCTTCTCTGTTGACACCCGAATTCTTCCATGCCTTTCCAAATTTTTCTTCTGATACACCATCTCCGTAAATATCAGCATTATCAAAGAAATTGATTCCATTGTCTAATGCATTACGGACAACCTTACTTGCAGCAACGTCATCTAACGCATCCATTCTCCAGCATCCAAGCGCAATCTCCGATACGTTTAAACCTCCACGAATATTACTATACTTCATATCCTATACCTCCTGTTAAAAATCAATATAATCCGGATGATATCCAATGCGATGGTTGATATTTAATCCATCTATTTTATTCATCTCATCCTGCGTCAGCTCAAAATCAAAAACATTTATGTATTCTTCCATCTTGTTTTTCCAGATCGTCTTCGGTGTCGTGATAACGCCATGCTGGAGACTCCAACGAATCCAGACCTGCGTATTCGTTTTTCCATATTTTTTCCCAATATCCGACATGACATCAAAATTATCATAATAATCATGCGGAAGTCTTGGATTCTTTGAATGATCTGTCGGATCCTCTCCGGGCTCATACCATTCTCCTCCACGGGACGATTCCAGATTATACAACGGTTTTGTCATTGTATATAATTGATCCTTCTCAAATAATCCTCCAAACGCGATCTTATTCTGCAAACAATACTCGCGGAGATCCTGGCATGTAAACTGCGGATGAAAATGACTTTGATTTACCATCGGCATGTATTTTGTATATCCATCTTCTTTTTCAATCAAATTTTTTATTCCTTCCAGATGATGAATCTCAAAATTACATCCTCCGATCGCCCGCGCCCTCTTATCATCATAAATATCCTGCATCTGCCACCACGAAGGCATGATACGCTCTGCAAACGGCCAGTGCATGGAAATCAGATCAATATAATCCATGTCCAGCTGCGCCATCGTTTCCTCAAAACCTCTATATGTACATCTGTCACGAATATCATCAATACAGATTTTTGAGGCTATAAAAAACTCTTCTCTCGGAATGCCGCTCTTTTTAATTGCAATTCCAAGTGCTCTCTGTGTACGATAAGATTCCGCTGTGTCAAAATATCGAAAACCGACGTCTATCGCATCCATGATAATCTCTACCTGCGTTTTCAAATCATACGCTGTTTCCTCTGTGCTATACCCCAAAAGAGGCATCTTTACACCATTTGCCAACGTTACCGTTGATTGAAGTGATAATTTTTCCATATGTTACCTCTTTTCATCAAAAATCAAACAAATCCGGATCCCAATTTACAGGACCTTCAAAATTCAAGGCATCTATTCTGTCCATCTCCTCTTTCGTAAGCTCGAAATCAAAGAAATCGAGATTTTCTCTCATACGCTTAGAATTGTGCGATGTAGGAAGGGGACAGACTCCATGCTGCAGATTCCATCTCAATACCACCTGATACATGGACTTCCCATATTTTTTCCCGATAACGTTCAGTACCGAATCTTCTGACTCATATTTCAAGCGGCATAACGGCATCATTGAAATATATCTGATACCATAAAACTCATCAAATCTGCGCACATCATTACTCATACACCATGGAGAGAACTCATCCTCCTGCACATGTGGAAGAACATCACAATTTCTCATAATCTCCACAAAATGATGTCTCTTTACATTACTGAGTCCCAAAGATCGAACATGTCCGGTATAGTAGAATTTTTCACATGTCTTCCATGCATCAACAATCTTTCCGATTACCGGCCAGTGCAACAGGTAACAATCAATATAATCGGTCTGCAATCTTTTTAAAGATTCCTCAAACTGCCTTAACATATCGACTTCTCCGCGTCGCATAGCCGGATCCCACATCTTTGATACAATGAAAAATTCTTCTCTCGGAATCTTACTTTCCTTTATCGCAATACCAAGCGCTCTCTCTGAATGATAGATAAAAGCCGTATCAAACATACGATACCCTGCCGCAATCGCATCAAGATAATTTTTGACCTGCTCATCAATCGTTCGCCCTTGTGCATCTCCATAACCAACTACCGGCATACGAACCCGGTTATAGAGTTCATAATACGAATCCTTGTTTATATCCTTCATCCCTTAATCACCTCATTTTTGCTGAGCCCTGAAAAGCTCGCCGACTTCATTAAGTGCTTCCTCTTTTCCATACTCCGGAAGTGCATCATCCAACATCTTCTGAATCACTGCAGCATAGCTTGCACAAAGATCACTGCCCATATAGTACGTAATCGGATGACATGCAAATCCGTCCTGAATCATCATATACGCATCATATGTATAAGTATCATAAACTTCCGGCTCCGGAACGTATGATTTACTGGTAGTAATTACAGAAAATTCTTTTACCAGCGTTTCTGCCACGAAATCACTTGTATACCACCAATTATACAAATCAAGCGCAGCCGCATTTTCTTCCTCCGTTCCCTGATTTGATACAACATATCCCTGACAATTCTGAATAAAGTAAGAATTCTCATCATCTATACAAAACGGTCCGATTTCCCACTCTTCCGTGAAATTAGTATCATATTTGTAATAGATTCCTGTTGTTCCATATTCGAATTCCCAGCCATATCCGCTATTTCCCGGAAATACTTTTTCAACCATAACATTCTGGTCATAAGAAATAGATTCCGGATCAGCATATTTCATCATGTCATTCAAAAAGTCAAAAAATTCATTCCAATAAACATCCGTAGTCGGATCAATCGTGCCATCTACCAGCCCCTTGTATCTTTCGGATGCATTTTCACCACCTAACACAAGCGGAGCATTACCCATATGATTATGAAGTACCTGAGCTGTCTGCAAATAGGAAAGTCCCATATATCCTGCCGCATATAATTTCTCAAACGCATCAAAGCACTCCGTCTTTGTAACAGGTACAGATGTAATTCCAACGTCAGCTAATGCCGCTTTATTCCAGATAATTCCATGTATTTCATAATTATAGTAAGCGCCATAGATTCCCCCATCCCATTCAAAACCGTCTGTCATGCCATCCATAACATTTGCAACTGCTGCCGAATCACTCACATCCTGCAAAAGATCTTTATATTCATAACCGAAATCATCACCACGCATGTTAAAAATATTCGGAAGATTTCCGGATGCCTGCAGCGCTTTCAGATCTCCGAACAGATCACCGGACTCTGCCGTATAAACAGATACTTTAATTCCCGGATGTTCTTTCTCATATTCCGGAAAAATCACATTTTCAAGCGTATCAACCCAGTCTGTTTTAAAAGTTGCCCATACAAGCTCAATTTCTTGTCCGTTATCAGCTTCTTCTGTCTCATTTTCCGCCTCATCACTTGTACTTTCAGGCGATGTCTCCTCCTGCGAAGAAGCACCACATCCAATCACTGATACCACCATTGCCAGACTTAAAATCATTGCTATAAATCGTTTCATCTCTTTTCCTCCCTTTGTCCAATCATTATTTTACTTTTTCCGACTTTTCCTCAGTATACGGTGCCAAAACACCTGCCGGTATTAACCAGTTCTTTGCAGCATACGGATTCACTTCACAAATCGTTCCCGGCGGAACCACAACTCCCATCGGAAAGCTTTTGGCCTGTCCCCCTGCTGCCCATTCTTTCAGCACAATACATTTCATAATTTTTGTCACCTCCCTTTTAACCTTTAACTGCACCTGAAACCATACCTTCTATAATATTTTTCTGGCTGATTAGAAACATGATAATCGGCGGAATCAGACAAAGGACAATCGCCGGCAACATGTTATCCCATCTTGTGCCTGTTCCTGCTTCACCTGCAACTTTTTTCAACGCAATCTGTAATGTATAATTCGTCTTATTCACTCCCAATAAAATAAACGGCAGAAGATAATCATTCCATATATAAAACAGATTTAATATTGTAAAAGTGCTGATGATTGGTTTCAAATTTGGCATTATAATTTTAAAAAACAACTGCAACGGATTACATCCATCAATAATTCCCGATTCTTCTATGTCATACGGTATGGCATACACCGCACCGCTGACCAACACCACCGTAACCGGAGCACACATACCTAAATACGAAAGGCATACACCCGCCAGATTCCCTGTTAATCCCATGTTGTTCATGACTTTAACAAACGGGATCATGGTTGCCTGAAACGGCAGTGCCATTGCACCAATAAACAACAAATAGAGAAACCGGTTTAATTTATCTCTATATCTTGTCAGCCAATATCCGGTCATAGTTCCAAACAGAACCAATTCCGCACATCCTACAAATGTTACAATAAACGTATTCCGCAATGCCTGTCCATAGTTCATCAGCCCGGCTGCGCGTGTATAATTTTCAAAATGTAATTGTTCCGGTAATTGAAGCAGGTTAAAGCTAATCTCATTGTTCGTTTTAAACGAGTTCATCAAAACAAGCAAAAACGGAAAAATAATAAACAACAACCCACAAAATGTAATGATACTGATCAACAGATTCATTCTCTTTTCTTTTTTCGTTTTACCTTTTACCAGCTTTAATAATTGTCTTTTTTCTTGTTTTCGCTCAGCTTTCATCACAATTTCACCTCTTTCTTAGATGTAAGATATGATTGCACCGATGAAATCGCAGCTACAATAATAACAAAGATAACCGCCTTTGCGCACCCATAAGCCATTTCATTTGAATTAAAGGCTGTCTCAAAGATATTCATCGTAATGGATTCCGATGATCGATATGGATTACCCGCGGTCAGTGCAAGGTTCATATCATAAAGTCTCATACACGTTAAGAACGTTATAAAAACAGCCCTCGTAATAGTTGGAATCATCAAAGGCATCTGAATCCGAAACAATGTCTGCACCTTTGTCGCCCCATCAACAGCAGCCGCTTCCATCACATCGTCTGGAAGTTGTATGAGACCCGAAATATACAATAACATGGTATATCCCAGTTGCGCCCACACCTGAACAATAACCAGTCCCCAAAATGCCGTAGCAGGAGTCGACAACCATCTAAGTCCGAAAAAGTTCCATCCGGTGATTGAATATAATTTCTTAAACAAGCCTGTAAAAATAAATCGCCATATAAATCCTAACACCAGACCACCAATCGTATTAGGTATATAAAATCCAGCCCGATATAAATTTCTCCCCGGAACAGGTCTTGTCAAAAAGTATGCAACAACAAATCCCAGAACATTTGCCAGAACCAGCGAAACCGCCGCGAACTTAAATGTAAACACAAAAGAATTCCAATAGTTCTCATCCTTCAGCAGTTCTATAAAATTTTGAATCCCAACAAAATGTATGCCTGAACTGATTCCATTCCAATCGGTCAAAGAATAATAGCAGGTTAATATAAAAGGTACTAATTTAACCAGTAAAAAACCAAACATAACAGGAGCCACAAAAATCATTTCATAAAAGAAATATTTGTATTTCTTCCGTTTTACACCCTCCATCATTTCATTTACCTCCCTCTTGACTACCATCCCCTTGATTTGTCTATATTGTACAGTTTCTGATCTCACAAAGCTATAATTATACAGCACATTCACCATGCGCATTTCTACACCGAAAAATGTTACGATTTACTACATATAGCAAAATCCGTACCTCATTTTCTTTTACTTACATTTTTTGTATTCTATTTTTTATATTATTTATAGCGCTTTTTGATATAATAATATTTAAGACAGATACTTATAGATATTGAGGTATTGTGATTTATGAGAAAAATAAAAAGAAATAAATTTCGATCTGATTTCAAAAACAAACTTTTACTTTCCTATATTGTTTTTATTTTAATTAGTGCACTATTTTCCATCACATACTGGATGATTCAGGTACAGAAGGAGCAGGATCGGGCCTCTTTCGAAGTTCTGTCAATGAGGCTAAACACGGTTTCTGATTCGTTTAATGACATTTTGGACAGCATTAAACCGATTCAATACATGCACATCAATAATGCAACGATTGAATCCTGTCTATCTGATATTCATGATCCACAAAATGAATTATCCTTAACAAATATTGCCCAGGCAGTATTAGAGAGCAATCAGTATATACAATCCATTATCTATGTGGATCAAGCTGGTGATTGGGTATCTTCGAACAAGTATATAGAAAAGATCAGTTTTGCCTCTATGCGATCTGTATTACAGGACAGACATGGAATTCCATATATTGGCAAACCGGTATTGGCAAACGAAAAAGATAATTTATCAAAGGTTATACCTATTTATAAAGAACTTTACGGAAAAAACGGAAGATCTTTTGGCTATATTATTATCAATTTAGATTTTAATGCAGTCGTTTCAGCCGTAGATCTCTATAATGACCAATTACTTCATTTAATCCTCTTTGACACTGACGGCTCGACAATTTACCAGTCGAACCACCGTGATTTATATGATATGAATTTAGATAACCTGAATCCTTCAAGTTTTGAACAAACAACTATTTCTGATAGTACATACTATACTTACAAATATGGCAAAAGCAGTCTTTATGGAACATACAATAAACGTTTGCAATGGTATATCATATTTGCATTTATTCCGCAACATTATAGTCCGATCATGAACACCAACGTTTTTATTTACATTTGTCTGACTATCATATGTATGTTTGTCATGTGCTTAATCGCATGGAAAATCTCATATGATTTTTCCAAGAATATGACGCTTTTATCCAGAACTTTTCAAAAGAGTAACGGTCTGAATCTTATAAAAATAGATGCCGCAAACATTAACGATGATGAAATCGGCGATCTGATATTGAATTATAATGAAATGGTAGATAAACTGCAATTAAGTTTAAATAACGAGTATCGTTCTACCATTCAGAAGCAGGAATTGCGCTTGAAAATGCTGGGTTACCAGATCAACCCTCATTTTCTTTATAATTGCCTGAATATGATCAATTCACTTGCCATTATAAATAACGTTCCCGATATTTCTACCGTATCACGCACACTGGCCAGTATGTATCGATATTCATTAAGCAATGGAGATTTTGTAACTATTGGAGATGAACTTTCTCAGGTATTGGATTATATTGAAATACAAAAGAAACGATTTCAGAATGCTTTTGATATCGACATTGATATCTCAGCGTCATTATTGGATCGTCCTTGCATGAAATTTATTATGCAGCCCATTATTGAAAATTGTTTTTCACATGGCTTATTTACACAACAGGAATCAGATGTACGGTCCGGTTCATCGTTTCGCGCCAAAATTGATTTGATCATATATGAAAGTGAACATATTATATCTATCATTTGCAAGGATAATGGCAGCGGCATTGACAGTGATACTTTAAGTCACATTCGCCAACAGTTGAACGCCTCTTTTGATGAACCGCACAGTTCCATTGGATTATGGAATATACAACAACGTATTAAGACCTTTTACGGTGATTCATATGGCCTGACCATTGAAAGCATTCCGAATCAATACACAACTGTCACTCTCACATATCCTTATACATAACTAAGGAGGATCGCAGTATGAATATTATAATAGCAGATGATGAATATTACGCAAGAAAAGCTCTTTTTTCATGTATTTCACAGGCTTTTAATCATGCCGGGTTTACTGATGTGAATCTTTTAGAATGTGAGGATGCCGAGCAGGCATTGGTGCATCTGCAGGAAGAAAAAATAGATATTGTTTTTACAGATATAAAAATGCACAAAATGAGCGGAATCGAATTATGTCAAATCATTCACCAGGATTTCCCTGATACTTTTTCTGTTATTATCAGCGGATATGCTGATTTTATATATGCACAAAAAGCGATTGAATATCGCGTTTTTAAATATCTTCTGAAACCGATTGATGAAGAAGATATTGAGAATATCATCAGTGAATTTCAATTATTAAAGTACAAAACAACTTCTGCGGATTGTTTGTCATCCAATGCGGTTAATAGCCACCTGCCCGAGCAACAGGACTTCATCCTTTATGCAAACAAGCTGGACTCACTAACCAAAAAGCTGATTCTCTACTATTTAGATGCGAACAAAATTCTTTTATTAGAAGATCATATGAACCAGTATTTCAAAAAGAAGATCACTGCAAACGAACTAGTCGATGAAAATGCTTATTCCTATTACAATGATGTACTGAAAATCATAAAGGAATACATTGCTGACACCGCCTATCATCAGACACTATTTGCAACCTGCGATTTTCTTACAATGACATCGCATCCTGACTTAAATTCCTGTACAAGATTTTTTAAGATATTGCTCGATGATCTAAATCAACAAATGGTCAATATAACCGAACAGGAAAGTACCGTAAGCAGGTTCATGGATTATATTGACGAACACTATGCGGAAGATTTGTCATTATATAAAATTGCGGAATCTGTTTTCTATCTGCATCCGAACTATTTAAGTAAACTTCTGAAAAACCGTACCGGCATGAGTTTTTCAAAATATATTACGAAGATCCGCATGGAAAAAGCTGCACATATGTTACTGGATACGGATCTGTTTATTTCTGCAATCGGAAGTCTGATTGGCTATAATTCAACTTCTTATTTTGTACAGACATTTCACAAATCATATGGCTTAACGCCGAGCGAATTTCGAAAACAACATGAAAAGGAAATTACGGATGGCATGTAACAAACATGCCATCCGTGCAACAATTCTAATATTTTCTAAAAAAATCAACCATGGACTGTATAGATTCGCCGCTCTCCTTTAAATCAGGGAAAAACACACTGAACGCATGGGTCAGCTGTGGACTTTTACGGAAATTCTGCAGACGGTAGGACACATGATTGTCTGCAAGTGCCCGCGTAAAGCGCAGAGTATAGCGCTGCAGGTGATCCTTTTTACTTGTGACCAGATAGCACGGAGGCAGGCTGCCAACAACTGCCGGGTGCTCCGGGTTCACATAAGGCGCAAACGCTCCCCTTTTATAATTTTTACCATAAAGGTATTTCGGCATGAACAAGCCGATCTTATCAAATCCTGTCGTATAGAACATCCCACTGATCAGTCCGAGTGCCCGAAGCGGCAGCTGCGACGGCGCAATCTGTGCAGCATCCGCCAGTTCCCGATTGTTTTGCATCGCGGCAAAATACATCAACAGGCAGGCACCGCCACTATCTGCGACTGCATAGACATGTTCCGCATCCCCTTTATCATCTGACAGGCGCTCCCTGATCGCCTCCGTTGCCAGTGAGAGATCCGAAATCTGATCGAAGATCGTACAATCCGGCACCAGCCGGTACTCGAGACTGTATACGAGGAATCCCTGTTCACTCAGTCTGGCGCAGTAAAACCGGTTAAATTCCTTGCTGCCAAGCACCAGACCACCGCCGTGAATATTTACGATCACCGGCAAAATCTCCTGTTCCCTTCCCTTTGGACGAAAGATGTCCATGCGATGGGCGTCGCACGCATCCTCACTGTAACGGATATCCTTTGTCTCACAGACATCCTCCGGAAATGTCAGTTCCTTATCCCGCGCGGCAGAAGATCGCTCAAAATCTGCGCGCTGCTTGTAAAAAATCTTTTCCATCATTGCTTTTTATCTCCCAGCCTTTCCACTCGTGATTGACCTTTTCCGTTTTTATACTTTGATCTGATACCAGAATCTCTGCAATATTATAGCGGAAAAACGTGTGATAAGCAACAAGTGCTTCACCCGAAAAAACGCGCCGGCAGATTTCCTGCCGACGCTGTCTTAAAATGTCCCGATCATTTTGAGTCTGTTTATTTTTTTGTTGACCAAAATCAGTGCTCATACCATCCAAGCACACCGGGATGTAAGTTAATATTGATCTGCTTGATCTCCTGATACTCCTCCAGTCCGTGTACGCCGAGCTCTCTGCCGATGCCGCTCATCTTGTAGCCGCCCCACGGAGCCTCGTTGAATGCCGGATTGTAGCAGTTGATCCACGTGATGCCCGCACGGATCTCCCTGATGACACGCAGCGCGCGTGCGCCATCACTGGTAGATACACCTCCTGCCAGACCATACGGTGTATCGTTTGCCATATCGATCGCTTCCTTCTCTGTTTTGAACGTCTGCACGGTTACGACCGGTCCGAAAATCTCCTCTTTAACGATCGTCATATCGGATGTACAGTTGTCAAATACCGTCGGGCGCAGGAAATATCCCTTTGCACATTCGCCCTCGGTATAGCGCTCGCCGCCGCAGGCAAGTGTCGCACCTTCTGCCTTTCCTTTTTCAATGTATGCCAATACCTTGTTCATATGGCTCTCGCTGACCATCGCGCCCATGTCCGGATTATCCAGCGGGTTGCCGATCGTGATCGCATTTGCACGCTCTACGAGACGTTTTACAAATACATCATGGATGCTCTCCTCAACGAGAATCCGGCTGCCGGCAGAGCAGATTTCGCCCTGATTCAGGAAAATACCGACCATCGCCCACTCGACAGCTCCCTCCAGATCCGCGTCTGCAAAAATGACATTCGGTGACTTTCCGCCAAGCTCCAGACCGATTTTTTTGACGTTGGTCGCTGCCTGACGCATGATCGACTGACCGACCTCGGTACTGCCGGTAAAAGTAATCATATCCACATCCGGATTGGCAGCAAGCTCATCACCAATGACTCCGCCGGGTCCCATAACGAGGTTTACAGCGCCTTTCGGCATGCCGCACTCCTCAAAAATCTCAAATAACCGGATGCAGGATAATACACAGACGGTCGCAGGCTTGAATACAACGCTGTTTCCTGCTGCCAGTGACGGTGCCAGCTTCCAGACACCCATGAGCAGCGGATAGTTCCACGGTGTGATCTCTGCGCACACACCGACCGGCTCATGTACGGTATAGCTGTGCATCTCGCCAAATCCGGTATTGACCTCATAGCAGCCGCCATGCGGAGTCTTGATCAGACTCGCATAATAACGGAAGCAATGTACCGCATCATCCACATCACAGGCTGCCTCGCGTAACGGCTTACCCATATCAATGACATCGAGTCTGGCGAGCTCATCTGCATGTTCCTCGATCTTATCTGCGATCTTTAAAAGCATATCTCCGCGTGCCTGCGAATCCATGTCACGCCACTCTCTTGTCTCATAGAACGAACGCTTTGCGGCTGCAACTGCGGCGCGTACATCTGCGATCCCCGCCTCTGCGACCTCTGCGATCACTTCGCCGTTGGACGGATTGATCGATGTAAATGTCTTTCCCTCACAGCCGTCTACCCATGCGCCGTCTATAAATAATTTCTTCTTCATCATATGCTTGTTCTCCTTTTCCGTTATTTTTTGTTATTTTTCCAGCAATCTGCCATACATGGAAGGTCTGCGGTCGCGATACACGCCCCACTGCCTGCGCTTGACATCGATCGCATCCAGATCAAACGTGTGCGTGAGCACCATTTCCGACTCCCTGTCTGCCTCCTCCACAATCTCTCCGGTCTCATCAGCGATAAAGGAAGATCCATAAAACGTCATCTCGGAATCACCCTGTTTCTCGTAACCAACGCGGTTTGACGCGATCACCGGCATGATATTGGCTGCCGCATGACCCTGCATCGCATGCTGCCAATGCGGTTTGGAATCGATATCGAGTGTTGGCTCCGAACCGATCGCCGTCGGATATAACAGGATTTCCGCGCCCATCAGTGCAAGACAGCGTGCAGTCTCAGGGAACCACTGATCCCAGCAGATGCCGATACCGATCTTGCCGTATTTTGTATCCCACACCTTAAATCCGGTATCTCCGGGTGAAAAATAGAATTTCTCGGCATAGGGCGCTCCATCCGGAATATGGGTCTTCCGGTAAATACCGAGCAATGTACCGTCCGTATCGATGACTGCGATGCTGTTGTACATCATATTTCCGGCACGCTCGAAAAAGCTGATCGGCAATACAACCGATAACTCCTTTGCAACCTCTTTAAAATGGGCAACTGCGGGGTTCTGATCCACCGGCATGGACAGCTCCATGTACTCAAAATCATGCTTCTGGCAAAAATACGGTGTCTCGAACAGCTCCTGCAGCAAAATGATATTTGCTCCTTTAGCTGCTGCCTCGCGCACCAATTTATCCGCCTTTTTTAATGTGTCCTCTCTGTCCCAGCTACAAGCCATCTGCGTTGCAGCTACTGTTACGTTTCTCATAGATCATTCCTCCCTGTCATTTAAACCATCGCCCGTTTTCCGGTCATATGTACGATTTTCATTTCATATACATTCAAAATATCCCATTCCCTGTCAATCTCGGCATCAATACCATCTGCATATGCACTGCAAAACCGCATACCGATCTGGCGGATAACCGCCCGCTTTTTTTCATCATCGACAATCGGATGGATCTCCCCAAAGGCGATCACACTTCGATAGTCGGTCGTATATTTTTCCGGTATGAGTGTATCGGCGGCGATCACACTCATCGAAGCCTTCGGTTCCCGCGCGATCGCGTCACATTTATGCCCTTGCAGGGCACCGTGAAAATAGATACAGCCATCCACATATAGATAGTTGACCGGAACGGAATACGGATATCCGTCGTCACCCGCGAGCGCGAGTGTGCCGGTTCCTTTCATGCGCAGAATCGTCTCTGTCTCCTCCTTCGACAACTGCTGCTTGGTCAGTCTCATTTCACGAAACATATCTTTCACCTGCCTTTATTCACCATATACCACGCTACCCTCAAAATAATTCACAGCTACCTTTGTATCGCGAATCTTTTCCGGTGGTATCTCAAACAAATTTTGTGTTAAAACAATGATGTTTGCCTGCTTGCCGGGTTCGATCGTACCCATCCGGTCCTGTGCGTGATAAACGCGCGCAGCTCCGTCTGTGTATGCCTTCAGGATCACAGGCAGCGGCAGTTTTTCGGTTGCCGAATTGCAGCCGGTCGGCTGTCCCGCATCATCACATCGAGTCAGCGCCGCATAGATTGTCACAAAAGGATTGATCGTCACGACCGGATAATCTGTGCCGAGCGCGATCTGTCCGCCGTGATCGTAGATCGTGCGGACCGGAAATTCGAGCTTGCAGCGCTCCTCGCCGAGCCGCCATACTTTTCCGCCGTTGGACAGCGTCACATGATACGGCTGCATGGAAGGAATCACGCCCAGCTTTGCAAAACGGTCGATGTCATCCGGATGGATATTCTCGATGTGCTCGATCGTATTCTGGTGTACGGATGTATCCCAGCCACTTTCCTTCTGTGCCTGTTCGTACAGATCAAGTGCCATTCGCACCGAACCGTCTGCGATACAGTGCAGGCGTACCTGAATGCCCGCCTTGTTCGCAGCCGTGATCTCTTCCTGCATACGTGCTGCCGGATGCAGCGGCAATCCCTCGCCGCAGGTCTCCGGACGGTCGGTATACGGCTCTAACAGCAGTCCGGTATAAGTCTCCGTCACGCCATCGATAAAGCCCTTTACTCCGTTGATATGTACATGTGCGGAGTCGATCTCCTTTTTCAGTTCAAAATATGGTGTGAAATCCGTGTAATCAAACAGCTTTGTATAGATAAATGTGTGTGCACACAGTCCTTTTTTCTCATCCAGCGCTACCAGCTGCCGATAGCGGGCGCGTGTATCATCGGTGTAATCATCTGCAAACATCTCGCTGACTCCTGCGATGCCATACGATGCCAGTTCCTCCTGAAATCCCTGATGGATACCTGCCATCTCTGTTGCAGAAAACTCCATATATTTTTGCATCGCCGGTTCATAGGCAGCCGGTTCGATAAACAGTCCGGACAGCGATCCGTCAGGGAAATGGCACACCTCACCGTTTTCCACGGCAAAATCAGGCGTATATCCGACTTCTTCCATCGCTTTTGTATTCAGCCACATACTGTGTGAATCCGCGCACAGCATATAAACCGGGCGGTCCGGAATCAGTGCATCGAGACTGCGGCGATCCGGCAGCGGTGCATCGTTCCACGCGCCGACAAACCAGCCGACACCACGGATGCGTCTCTGGTTCGGATGCTCGGCGGCATAATCTGCGATCATCTGCGCACATTCCTCCTGCGAGGTACATGCGCCTAACGTGTCACACACATAATCGCTGGCATCGATCGCACCGGAAAACATGTGCGTGTGCGCATCGATAAACGAGGGCATAACCATCTGCTCTCCGTAATCCCTGCATTCCACACCTGCGTAGGCATCTTTATCGTAATCCCACGGCAAAACAGCTTTGATCTGTGCGCCATCCACCAATATAGACGCGGGCTGCGGGTAATCCGCGAGCCCGGTAAACACATTTTTACTTCTGATCAAAAAACTCATTGGCCAATCCCCCTTTTTAGCGACCGTTGCGACCTCCTTACATAATGATTCCGCAGACCAGATAAGCCACGATCGTGAGTACACTCGCAGTCAGCACATATGGCAGCTGCGTCACGGTGTGCTCCATGTTGTCGATACATGCTCCTGTCGAAGCAAGCACGGTCGCATCACCGTAAAAGCATGCATGGCTTCCGAATGCGCCACCGGATACAACTGCACTCATGACGAGTACCGGACTTGCGCCGACTGCTGCTGCCAGCGGAAATACAATCGGTGTAACGACTGCACACATACCCCAGAACGAACCGGTTGTAAATCCGAGTGCCGCTACGAGAATAAATGTGATCATCGGGAAAGTTGCTCCGCTTAAAAGCGGTGTCATCGTCTCGATAATATAATCTGCCAGTCCCATATCGGCAGTCAGTGTCTGCACGCCAAACGCTACCACTAACAGGATCGCAACAGGTGTCATATCTGCATAACCCTTTGCCACGATATTAAAAAAGTTATCGAATGTAACAATTTTTCGCGGTACATAGAGGATAAAGCATGCGAGAATTGCCAGCACAACCGCAACCAGCACATCACTGGTAGCAACTGCAACGCCTACGAGCACACCCATCGGAATGATGAAATCCCAGATATTTCCTTCTTCCTCATAACCTTCATGCTCTTCATGGTTGTATTTTCTGCTGGCATCGGAGTATACCTTTCCGGTCTCAGCGACACGCTGATAAGCCTTTTTCATCGCTCCGACCTTCGGCATGATACCGAGCGAAAACAGTAGTACGATAATCAGCGTGATAATCGGGTAAAAGCAGAACGGAATCGCATGGATATATGCGTCAATACCGGATGTATATCCCGCACCGGTAATAAAATCCTGCTCAAAAAACAGACTCGCATAGAATACTGCCCATGTGGAAAACGGGAGCAGCACGCAGACCGGGGCTGCCGTGGAATCCAGCATATATGCCAGTGTCTCACGCGGGATCTTTTTCTTGTCAAACACACCCTTCATACATACACCGATCGACAACACATTTAAGTAGTCATCGACGAAGATCAGTATGCCGAGCACAAATGTCGTGAGCAGCGTCTTGCGCTCTGTGTTACACAGCTTCTCTACCAGCTTGGAAAATCCAAAGCTGCCCTTTGCCTCCTGCAAAAGTGCGATCAGGCTTCCGAACAATCCACAGATAATGATGATCCACACATTATCGGCAAGTGCTGTCTGCATTACCGAACACCACTCTGTGATAAAACTGCCCTTATACAGTACCAGCGCTGCGAGCAGCGATCCTGCGATCAAAAACTCCACACATTTTTTTGTATAGATTGCTCCTACGATAATAAACAGAATAATAAAGATCGCTATCAAACCAGTATTCATGTCTATCTCTCCTCTCGTCTTCCGGCAATATTGCCGTTTCTTCTCCGGTTCTACTCCCCACCGAACTTGCGTCTCACGGCATCTGCCAGAAACTCAGCAGTACCATCCACACCGAACAGGCTGCTGTCGATGAGGATATCCTTATGCCGCTTATCATCCGGCAGGAATCCTGCATACTGCATATGGTAGGAATCACGTGCCTCGTCAACACTCTTGATCATTCGTTTCGCCTCTGATTCTTCCATTTGAAGATCCTCAATACAGTGGCGGAGCCGTGCCTCATAGGATGCATAGATATAAATATGCATACTGTTTTCCACTTCACTCAAAATAAAGTCGGAGCAGCGTCCTACAATGATGCAGTTATCCTTTTCTGCCAGAAACTTGATGATATTCTCCTGTGCCTCAAAAATATCATCCTGCGTCGAACTCGTTCCTTTTCCGAGAGGGAACTGCATGCGGGAAAATGGATTTTTGATCTGCTTTGCAGCTTTTTCCTCCTCCTGATCTACGACCGATACAGGCAGCTTCAGTTTCTGTGCTGCCTGATCCACAATATCTCTGTCATAATATTCGATTCCAAGCAACTCACTCATCCGCTTTGCGATCGGACGTCCCAGACTACCAAACTGTCTGGTGATCGTAACTACATATTTGCTCATTTACTAATCCTCCATTTATGAATTACAGCAGAAAAGGGGCATATTCCCAGCTCGGAAATATGCCCCTTTGCATTGCTTCTTCTATTTTATAAATTGTATGTCTTTTTCGTATCTGCCAGTGCCTCATCCATACGGCTGATAACATCTCTGATATCCTGATCGGAAATGACTGCGGTCGGCTCGAAACGGATCGTCTTTGCATTGACCAGTGTACCTGCGGTCATGACCTTTCTCGCAAACAGACCCTTGGAAGTCTCATACCCCAGCTCGCAGGAACGGAACTCTACTGCCAGCATCAGACCGGTTCCGCGAACCTCCTGAATGATCTCCGGATACTTGTCAGCCAGTGACTGCAAGCCTGCCTTTAATACCTCGCCCTTCTTTGCACATACACCGGGGATATCATTCTCCAGCATATACTTGATCGTTGCGATCGCTGCTGCACAGCAGAGCGGGTTGCCGCCGAAGGTCGGAGATCCGAGCAGCCACGGGTTGTCGATCAGATCCTGTGTCCACATCTTCGGTCTGCAAATGATACCGGTGATCGGGAGGATACCACCACCAAATGCCTTACCGAATGTCATGATATCGGGAACGACGCCCTCTGCCTCGCAGCGCCACATTGTACCGGTACGACCCATACCTGTCTGGATCTCATCAAAGATCAATGCCACGCCGGTCTCATCACAGATCTCACGAACCTCTGCCAGATAACCCTTCGGAGGAACGATAACGCCTGCCTCGCCCTGAATCGGCTCTAAGATCACGGCAGCGACCTTTTCGCCGACTGCCTGTAAGTTTTTAATCGCTTTTCTCACATCATCCGCATTGCCGTACTCTACGTGCTGGACCTGCTGTACCATCGGTGTGTAAGGCACACGGTAGGTTCCTTTACCACCCATGGAAATTGCACCCATTGACTTTCCGTGGAAAGCTCCGACAGTAGATATGTACCAGCGTCCGCCTGTTGCGATACGCGCTAACTTCAATGCCATCTCGACTGCCTCTGCACCGCCGTTTGTGAAGAAGCACTGCTGTAAATCACCCGGTGTGATATCTGCGACTGCTTTTGCCAGATAGCCACGCAGCGGATCAAGCAGCTCCTGTGAATGTAATGCCTGATGATCAAGCTGTGCCTTTACGACATCGAGAATCTCTTTATTTCTGTGTCCGCAGGTGAAAATACCAAATCCACCCAGACAGTCGATAAATTTCTCATCATTTAATCCGCAGCAGTAAGCGCCCTCATCGTACCACTCCAGCACTGCTCCGCTCTCTGAATCGGAAGATACGGATTTACGATATTTTAACCAGCCGGGGCTGACATAATTATCAAAATAGTTCAATGTATCCGCTACCATCTCTTTTTTCTCTTCCGGTGTGATATCCTTTGTATCACGCTCGATCAAACCGATTACTTTATCTAAATCCTTAATTACCTGCTGTTTATCTGCCATAATGTTCACCTTATCCTTTCCTTTGGTTTTATCTAATCCCTTGAACAGTTTCGTTTGTCTCATCGGCTCCGCACCAGGCCTCTGTGTGAATGCAGATGATTCTGATAACAAAAAAACGTACCTGAAACTATCTGTTTCAGATACGCCTTTGTATCCGCTCCCTTGAGCTGAGATTAGTATAGCATCCGCTGTATGTATTTTCCATTCCTAATTTTGCTTAATTTCTAATTATTTTCCGTTATGACTACTTGTTTTTAAGTAGTTTCTGCGTTATCATAACAGTATCAAACACATCTGTGTCGCGATTATACACAACGGAGGATCTCTTTTATGGAAAAAAATCATTTTTTAGTCATCAATGACCTGATCTACGAGATGTACAACTGGCATTCTCTTGAAGATATTAAACATAACTTTTTCCAGCGCCTGAAGATCATTATTCCGTTCAGCTACGCGAGTATCCTGCTGAAAGCGAACCGCGATCCGGATGATGTGACACTGTGCAATCCGATCTGCTATCCCGACTATTTTACGGAGGCAGAGCAGAACTACATCGCCAATGATCCGGAATCCGACTACACGCTATGGAATCTCTATGCTAAGGAATCCCAGCTCATGCGCTCCAGTGCGATCTTAGACGACGCAACGCGCCTAAATTCTCCGCTATATGTCAACTGCTACCGCAAATATGATGTGTATGATGACATGCAGTTCACGATCGTACATGAAGGTCATCTGCTCGGTCTGCTCACGCTCTACCGCACGCGCGTGGACGGCTCTTTTGCCACGGATGATATGTTTTATATGCGTGCGCTCGGTGTCCATCTGAACGCCGTCATGCATCGGATTCTGACACCTGTTTCTGCCGCTCCGATGGTCGATACACAACGCCTGACCGCCATGCAGAAGGAATATGGCCTGACCGCACGTGAGACAGAGCTGCTCGCCCATCTGTACCGTTTTGAATCGAATACAGAAATCGCGGACGCACTCGGCATCCGCGATAATACTCTGCAAAAACATCTTCAAAATCTGTTCCGGAAGCTGGGAGTCGCCTCCAAATGGGAGATCCTGCGGCTGTAGCTGTCAGGCATACCCGCAGACCCATCCATCCGCACCGGTCTACCACAATTCTCGGTAGATCTTGTACACGCGCTCCCTGTCTAACGGCACAAAATTGTTTGCCATCAGTCTGCCCTGATTTTCCATTACGGAATCGGCAAACTCATCCAACTGTGCTTCTGTAACCCCGTATTTATGCAGTGCTTTTTTCGGGATAAGCACATTGAGCAGCTTTTCGAGCTCCTCATAGACATATCTCACCGGACATTCGAGAATATCCGCCACAAAACGGTTCAACACCGCGATTTCCCCGTCAGTTTTCAGCTCCATATAGTTTTTCATAACTCCGGTAAACATCGCATAGTTCGACTCGCCGTGTGCCACATGATACGTCGCACCGAGCGGATAGCTGAGTGCGTGTACTGCTGCACAGCCCGCATTGCCAAATGCGATTCCTGCGTAGTTGGATGCCAGCATAAAATCACCGAGCAGCGGCTTTCTCGCCTCCATACCCTGATCGCGGATCACCTTGTAGCCGTTCAGGATCATTTCGATCGCACGGTATCCGAACATTCTCGTGTACACATTGCCCTTCGGGGACAGGCTGGATTCGATCGCATGGATCAACGCATCGATCGAACTGGTTGAGAACACATAGTCCGGCAAACCTTCGAGTAATTGCGGAATCAGTACCGCATCATCCGCATACATCTGATCGTTGGCAAGTCCTTTTTTCGTGCCACGGCTGTTTAATGCGAGAATTGAAATATTTGTCATTTCCGAGCCTGTGCCACAGGTCGTCGGTACGAGAATCAGCTTTTTATCTTTTTCTACCGGAATCTTGCCGTCATACAGATCAAGGATCGGTGATGTCTGCTTGAGTGAATATAGCTTTGCCAGATCGAGGATCGTACCTCCGCCGATCGCAATGATCCGCTTCGGTGCCTCTTTGCCTGACGCATAGATATCTGCATAGATCGCCTCCGCCATATCGTCAGACGGCTCGCCTGCTCCGTATTTTTCCTGATAAATGACCTCGCAGCCGAGTCCGAGTGAACCGAAATACGGCTCATAAATATACTGGTTGGTCAGGATCAGATCTCCTTTGCCGAGTGAAAAGCCCTCGGCGAACTCCTTTGCGGTGTCAAACTTATGTATCGTTGGTCTTATCATTAACTGCTGCATGTTTTTACTCCTCTTCCATGCACTTTACAAGTGCTTTTTCCATGATCTCTAAACCGGCTTCTAACTGCTCATCCGTCATTACCAGCGGTCCGAGGAAACGGACAACATTGCCGTAAGTACCTGCATTCTCGATCAGCAGACCGTTTTTCGCACATTCCTGTATGAGTGCTGCCGTCAGCGGTGCATCCGGCTCCTTGCTCTCCTGATCCTTGACAAGCTCCAGTCCGATCATGCCGCCCAGACCACGGACATCACCGATACAGCCATACTTTTTCTGCCACTCATGATAGCGGTCGGTGACTTTTTTACCGATCTCCAGTGAACGGTCAGCCAGATGGTCGCGCTCCATGATCTCGATCGTCTTTAATGCTGCTGCACATGCAAGTGCATTTCCGCAGAAGGTACCTCCGATCGTTCCCTTTGCAGGTGCCTCCATGATCTCCTCTCTGGCGATGATCGCTGATAGCGGAACACCGGCTGCGATCGATTTTGCGGTTGCTATAATATCCGGCTGCACACCGGCTTCTTTCCAGTAATCAGTCGCAAACATGCGTCCGGTACGGCAGAATCCGCTCTGTACCTCATCCGCGATCAGCATGATGCCGTTGTCATCACAGATCTTACGGACTGCCTTCACCCACTCGATCGGCGCCGGGATGAATCCGCCCTCGCCCTGCAACGGCTCTACGACGATCGCTGCGATCGTATCTGCCGGTGCACACTGCTCAAACACTGCCTGAATAGATGACAGATAGTAGTCACACGCCTTTTCCTGCGGCATTCCTTCGGGATTGCGGTAATAATACGGGAACTGCGCACGGTACACACCATCGGGGAACGGTCCCATGCCGACAGCATATGCTTTCTTCGATGTCATGGACATCGTGAGCAGGGTTCGTCCGTGGAATGCGCCGGAAAATACAATAATATTATTGCGCTTTGTGAATGCTTTTGCAACCTTTACCGCATTCTCGTCCGCCTCTGCGCCGCTGTTTGCGAAAAATGCCTTTTTCTTGTCGCCTTTGACCGGAGCGATCTGTGACAACTTCTCCGCCAGAGCGACATAACCCTCATGTGTCACGATATTAAACATGCCGTGAAAATATTTATCTGCCTGTTCTTTGACTGCCTCTACGACTTCCGGCTGTGAATAACCGATATTCAGCACGCCGACTCCGCCGATCCAGTCTAAAAATTTATTTCCATCCACATCCTCGATCATTGCGCCCTCACCGCGTGCGATTGCTACGGGATATACGCAGCCGATCGCGGTCGGTATCGCAGCTTTTCTGCGGTCAATAAGTGCCTTCGCTTTCGGTCCGGGCACAGTCTCTGTGATGATTTTCGGTAAGTCAGTTCTCAACATGATGTTCTCCTCCTTTAGGTATGTTTCTGTTTTTATTGTGCATCCCCGCGCAGCGTTTTGTGTGACAAGATTTCCTGTCACGTAAAAAAGGACAATGACGTACTGCCCAGTACGCCATTGTCCCTGTTCGATACTCATTATAGCACCTTTCACGCAACCGTAAAGATGTCTACGCAAATACCGAAGAATATTAAGTTTTGGTGTCTGTACCGACGATCCGGCACTCAATGACAACCTTTACATTTGCTGCAATCACCGCCACACGATGATTTGCCACTTTTTTTGTCCTTTACAATACTGCGGACAATGAGGGCTACGACTGCGCCCAGCACGACTAATACAATCAATGTTCCCATTGTATATACCCTCCTTTAACTACAATTTCAAAAACTGCCCAGAGATCATTTGCCATATTGCTCTGACTCTGGACAGTTCTATGATTTACTGATTAGTTTGCCTTTGCAAATGCACCGGCTTTATGCTCGGTCTCCTTCGGAGCGGGACGGAACAACAGATATAAGAATCCGATCACGAATACGATCGCTACGACCGTTCCGATGCCGAATGCACCTGTTGTAAATACAGTTCCGATCTGATAGATACACATTGCTACAACATAAGCTAAGATACACTGATATCCGATTGCGGTCCAGAACCACTTGGTGTTGTTCATCTCACGCTTGATCGCACCCATTGCTGCGAAGCAGGGAGCACATAACAGGTTGAATACCATGAATCCGAATGCTGCGATCGGAGTCATTGCCTGTGCTAAGTTACCCCAGATCTCAGATCCATCCTCTGCAACCTCTGCGAATCCGTACAGCATACCAAATGTAGCTACGACGTTCTCCTTTGCGATCAGACCTGTAACGGCTGCAACTGCCATCTTCCAGCCCTCGCCTGCCTGTGTCCAGCCAAGCGGTGCGAAGATCCAGCCGATTGCGCTACCGATCTTTGCAAGGATACTTGCGTTTAACTGCTCAGCCTCAAGCATTGTGAAGCTGCCATCGATCCATCCGAAGCTCATTAAGAACCACAGAATGATTGTTGATAATGTAATGATAGTACCAGCCTTCTTGATGAATGACCATCCACGCTCCCACATAGAACGAAGAACGTTTCCTACAGTCGGCATATGGTAAGCAGGCAGCTCCATAACGAAGGGAGCAGGCTCGCCTGCGAACAGCTTTGTTTTCTTTAAGATGATACCTGAGCATACGATTGCTGCGATACCAACCAGCCATGCACTCCATGCAACCCATCCGGAATTGTCAAAGAACGCACCTGCGATCATGGCGATGATCGGCAGCTTTGCTCCACAGGGGATAAAGGTTGTTGTCATGATGGTCATTTTACGGTCACGGTCATTCTCGATCGTTCTGGAAGCCATGACACCGGGAACTCCACATCCGGAACCGATCAGCATCGGGATGAATGACTTTCCGGATAAACCAAACTTACGGAAAATACGGTCCATGATGAACGCGATACGTGCCATATATCCACATCCCTCTAAGAATGCGAGGAACAGGAACAGTACGAGCATCTGCGGTACGAATCCGAGTACGGCTCCGACACCGGCTACAATACCGTCAAGGATCAGTCCCTGTAGCCAGTCTGCACATCCGATGGCATTCAGACCTGCCTCGATTGCAGGAGGAATGATCTCGCCGAATAATACATCATTTGTCCAGTCAGTAACGAATGCACCTACCGTTGTAACTGATACATAGTAAACAACAAACATCACAAGTGCAAAGATCGGAAGCGCTAAAATACGGTTGGTAACCACGCGGTCGATCTTATCGGAAACAGTCAGCTTCTCCTTGCCGTTTGCCTTTGTCATACACTTATCAATGATGGATGAAATGTACTGATAACGCTCGTTGGTAACGATACTCTCTGCATCATCATCCATAGCCTTCTCTAATTTCCCGATATCCAGCGATACATCCGGAACAGATTTCAGATTTGCAGAGATCTTCTCATCGCTCTCAAGTAATTTGATGGCAAAGAAACGCTTCTCCTCCTCAGGTACACCACTCAGCTTCGCTACTACAGAATGGATCGCATCCTCCAGCTCCGCGCCATATGTAA
This sequence comes from uncultured Eubacterium sp., assembly GCA_934320655.1. GTDB lineage: Bacteria > Bacillota > Clostridia > Lachnospirales > Lachnospiraceae > W0P33-017. Next base: position 75,331 of record CAKRFN010000010.1, on the reverse strand, counting down.
CAGGTGCGGGGGCTGCCGCCTTGGATACAGCCTGTGAGACGACCTTCTCCGCTGCCTTCTTCACGCCGGTTCCCTTTAATGCAGAGATCTCTACGACCTCGCAGCCCAACTGCTTTGACAGCTCATCGAGATGGATCTTGTTTCCGCTCTTTGCTACTAAGTCTGCCATGTTGACTGCGATAACAGTCGGGATACCCAGCTCTAACAACTGTGTAGTCAGATACAGGTTACGCTCCAGGTTTGTTCCGTCTACGATATTTAAGATCGCGTCGGGGCGCTCGGTAATCAGGTAATTTCTTGCTACAACCTCCTCCAGTGTGTACGGAGACAGGGAGTAGATTCCCGGAAGGTCCATGATCACAACATCCTTGTGACCTTTCAGCTTTCCTTCCTTTTTCTCAACAGTTACGCCCGGCCAGTTTCCTACGAACTGGTTTGATCCGGTCAGCGCATTAAATAATGTAGTCTTGCCGCAGTTAGGGTTTCCGGCAAGTGCAATTTTTACTGCCATAGTTTTTTCCTTTCTATATAGTAATGTACTATGTAACTTTTATTGTTTACAGCTATCTTACGTTAGTATAAACTAACATACGATCAAAAAAATATGCGCTACTGCACTTCAATCATCTCAGCATCTGCCTTACGAAGTGAGAGCTCATAACCTCTGACGGTAACCTCAATCGGGTCTCCCAGCGGTGCCACCTTGCGGACATATACGTCTACACCCTTAGTGATACCCATATCCATGATTCTTCTCTTGACTGCTCCTTCGCCGTTCAGCTTGGTAACGGTTACGTGAGCGCCGACTTTTGCATCTTTTAACGTACTCATACAATCCTCCTCTTAGACTAAGATCTTGTTCGCCATATCTTTGCCGAGCGCGACACGTGAGTCTTTTATATTTACGATCACATTACCGCCAACATCAGACACAACGGTCACCACACTGCCAACCACAAAACCAAGTTTTTCAAGAAACTTTCTGGTCTCCTCTTTTCCACCAACTCGCTTGATGATGTTCTCTTCGCCTTTTTTCGCCATTGTCAGGGGCATCATAGATCTCCTTTCCGTTTTGTATTTTATCTTTCATCTATAAAAAGAACACAAAACTTGTTTTCTGCCGTTAGTATATGCTGTTTTTTGTTAGATGTCAATAACTTTTTATCGATAAATCGAACGAAATTTAGCTTCTCCTTATTTGTTTTTTTGTCTATATTATGCTATAATAGCTACAGGTATTAGGTTAAATAGGAGGATTGATCCATGGGTCTTGTAGTAAATGAGTCGGCAGAGAACTATCTGGAAACGATCTTGCTTCTGAGCAAGCGCCTTCCGGTTGTTCGTTCCGTAGATATTGCAAATGAATTAAATTATAAAAAATCCAGCGTCAGCATTGCTATGAAAAACCTGCGTGAAAAGGGGCGCATCACTGTCACGGATGCAGGCTTTATCTATCTGACAGACGAGGGGAAACGGATCGCAGAGATGATCTATGAAAGACATGAATTTTTATCTGCTTTCCTTGAGAGTCTTGGAGTACCCGCAGACATTGCGGCTGAGGATGCATGTAAAATCGAGCATGTCATCAGTCAGGAGAGCTTTGAAGCCATGAAACGCAATGTATCAACAGGAAAATAATACTTAATGATCCAATGAGCGCACGAAGCATCTTGCTCCGTACGCTCATTTTATTTTCTACTTTATTTAATATGCAACCGTATCTTTCCCTTTCTACTTCATAAAATACCGAATAAAAATCACACCGATCGCCAGAACGATCAGCTCCAGACGGCTCACCTGCGGCAGTTCATTCGCACTATAGAACAGCGCATATCTTTTTTCCCTACAGAATCCGTCTGATCCCCGCCCGCAGTCACGATCGTTACCCCGGCTAACGGATCATTCGTATCCCATGTGTTTAATATGCGGTATTTTCCAAAAATCCCGCGCTCGAGATGCGCCAGCCCGCTCGCTCCGGAGCTGCCAAGCTGTGAATACAGCACATACAGATGCCGCCCGATCGTCACACGCTCCAGCACATCCACCGACATCTCCTCATGAAAATGAAACGTGTTGACCGCCTGCTCCAGATCCTCCGTAAATCTGTAAAGATGATACTCTCAGTGTATCCATTTTGCACCAAAAAGTACAGGACATGGAACGAGTATTTGCTTTTTCCACATTGTACTCCGCGCGTGAAAGATGTATACTAACTGATAAATAATACTCAAGAGGAACTGATTATGCGAAAGAAAGAACGCGCACTCGCGCTCATAGAATGCCTGAAAAAAGAATATCCCGACGCCGGATGCACGCTGGACTACAACGAAGCATGGAAGCTGCTCGTCAGTGTCCGTCTCGCCGCACAGTGTACCGATGCACGCGTGAATGTCGTTGTGCAGGGATTATATGAAAAATACCCTTCCGTGGAGGCACTCGCCGATGCGGATGTCGCAGATATTGAAGCGATTGTCAAGCCCTGCGGGCTCGGCCACAGCAAAGCGCGCGACATCAGCGCCTGTATGAAGATGCTGCGCGATGATTTCGGTGGCAACGTACCGGACGACTTTGATGCACTGCTTTCCCTGCCCGGAGTCGGCAGAAAGAGCGCGAATCTGATCATGGGCGATGTATTCGGAAAACCTGCGATCGTCACTGATACGCACTGTATCCGGCTTGTGAACCGTATGGGGCTCGTCGATGGAATCAAAGATCCGAAAAAGGTCGAAATGGAGCTGTGGAAGCTCATTCCGCCGGAGGAAGGCAACGATTTCTGCCACCGGCTGGTCTATCACGGCAGGGATGTCTGCACGGCACGCACTTCACCGCACTGCGAACGATGCTGCTGCGCCGAAGTATGCAAAAAGGTCGGCGTATAAACACCGCCACTATATATAAGGAAGAAAGGGAGGACACACGATGTCACATACATCCGAAATCATGCAGAAAAACTATGAACACCAGGCAGAAACGATTATCAAGGCTTTAGAAAAAAGAAATATGCGGGGCTATTACTGCGCAGACTGCGCCGCAGCCGTCGAACTGGCGAAAACACTGACTCCCGCCGGATCGACCGTATCGTTTGGCGGCTCTATGACACTGTCCGAAACCGGTATCATGGATATGCTGAAAAACCGCACCGACATCACGCTTTTAGACCGCAGTCAGGCAAAAGATGCCGCAGAGACCAAACAGATCTACCACGATGCCCTGGGCAGCGATGTCTATTTCATGAGTTCCAATGCCATCACGAAGGACGGCGAGCTGATCAATATCGATGGTAACGGCAACCGTGTCGCTGCCCTGATCTACGGACCGGAGCAGGTTGTACTTGTTGTCGGCATGAACAAAATCGTATCCACGGTAGACGACGGCATCCGCAGAGTCCACGACATCGCGGCATCCGCAAACGGTGTGCGTCTCGGCAAATCCACGCCCTGTGCAGTGACCGGATTCTGCCATGACTGTCTCTCGCCGGAATGCATGTGCAGCCACACGGTTATCACCCGCAGAAGCTATACCGCAGGCCGTATACACGTGATTCTGGTCGGTGATACGCTCGGATATTAAAACAGTATATGCAAAAGGAAACAGACGATAATCGCCTGTTTCCTTTTTTATTGTCCTTAACATCCCAGATGGTCTGCAATATTTTTCAACACTTTCTCGGTCAACAGCTCATATGCCTGTGCAGTACAGCCCGCAGAAGCCTGTTCACAGACTACATGCGCATCTTTCACCAATGAAGTGTCTCCGACTGCGCCCGCTGTATCGCAGATGAACCAGTTAGCTCCATGTGACAGCCATTGCTTCAATGCTTCGATCTCGTGAGAGGGTCCAATGGAGGTATTAAACAACAGTTTTCCATCTCCAAGCTGCGCAAACTCCTTCTCGCCTAACAGGATCACATTTTTATTCAGACAGGTAAATACCACATCACAGTGCCGCAACAGCTCATCCAGTTCGCGGTAGACCAGCCCCACCGCCTCTTTTTCCGGTTTTCTGGAACGGCTGTAATAGCTGACTTCCGCACCCATAAATTGCAATGCGTCCGCGATCATGCCACCCGATACGCCCAATCCGATGATGCCGGTTTTCAAACGTGTGATCTCCTGCGGCTGATCCTTCCACATCGGGCGGTCATAGCCGTGCAGGAAACGCACCAGCTCGCACAAAACAAATTCTACAACGCCCCGGTCGCCATAATCACGGATGCCTCTCACATCGATGCCATGCGCTCTGGCATAGGCAATATCCACATTGGCACTCGCCTCGGAATACAGGCTACAGCACATACCGATATATTTCACGTTCGGGCACTGTGCCAGTGTCTCTCCGGTAATGCGTGAAGTGTAGCACACAAGTACCGCGTCCGCATCGCCGATACGGCGCACGATCTCGGCATCGTCTGCCGGAATATCGTCGTAGAGAATGACTTCTTTTGCATATTTTTTTAGTTCGGCAACGCCTGCATCTACCAGATGCACCGGCTCAATCGCTACTAATTTTTCAAACATCGTCGGTTTCCTCCCTTAAAATACGATCGGAGATGCCAGATTTTGCAGCAATGCCACGATACTCCATCCCGCAATGGCACTCGTCGACGAATAAACATCTACAACCGCTTTCACACCATCGATCTGAGCCGTAATCCGGTGATCGTCGCCGACAAATTCAGGAACACTCGTGATCTCCACATGCTCTGCGTCAGGTCCGACGCTCGCGAGTGATGCCGCCACTGCCACATTGACCTTTGTCGGGAGCAACGCGATCGCCTCCTTTGCAGTGCCTTCAAACACCTTTGTCTCATCGGTATCTGTCATAAGCTGTTCGGTAAACAGCGGCGTATTCTGCAGGGATGCAGGCCCTTTATGTGTTTCAAAGGTCACGCGCGCCTGATCCATCAGAGATACGGTGCGCAGTACGTCAAAGCCGCCGATCGCGCCGGATGCGATATGTACCTTTGTACCGTGCGCTTTTGCGGTCTGTGCGGTTTTTTCATAAAATGCCTGATCCGCAAACGCCCCGATCGAGAGCACCGCCAGACTCACACCCGCAGCTAAAATCTGCTCTGCGTAATCCTTTACTGCCGCCACGGAAGCAGCCTCCGCTACGATATCCGGCTGCTGTGCCAGCAATTCCTCCATCGTAAAGCAGGCTTTACACCCTGCTTTTTCTGCGAGCGCTTTTGTCTTGTCCTCACTCCTGCCGAGCACTCCTACCAGCTCATAGTCCGCAAGCAGCCCTTTTTTCGCAGCCTCCACGACAATTCCTGCCAAAAATCCGTTTCCTAAAATTGCTAATCTCATTGTATTTATCCCCTTTGATCGTTCTTCTTTCAAAATAACCTTATTATTCCGCTTTTCACATATTCCCGTTGAAAATATGATATTACACCGGCATGCTTTGAATAATCGACGCCATCCAATGCCAATATTGCACGTACTGCGGAGAACATTGCATAATAAGAACGCCCTATAGAATCTTTATAATTGCCATTATCTAAAAGAAGTTTTGAAGAATCCAACTTCTCCCTTGCCCCAGCAAGCCGATACATCATCAATTCTTTTCTATTATTAAGCAACAACCGTTACCCCCTCATTAGCAATATTTCTATAATACGGTATATCCTCCCGGTATTTCTCAAATTCCTCATAAGGGATTACCGCAGGCGACAGTACCATCTCATACTCCAACTCCAAATCGCAGGTCTGATCCCAGACTATTCTTAATTGATCCTGCAATTTTTTCCTGTCCCCATGAACCAGTGCTACAACATCAAGATCCGAATCATCGGCATAATCCCCCCGTGCATACGAACCATACAACACTACTCGCACCAGTTGATCACCGTATACCGACCTATATATATCGCTTATTTTTTTCAACAATACATTCAACTGACTTTTCGTACACATATATGCCTCCTCCCTAATCTTTTATCTAAGTTACATTTGATGATATTATACCCTCTTTATTATAAATTGTACACTTCTATTATTCCAATACGAATTAGCAGCCTAACGGGCATCCTTTTAAAAAAACGCCGCCGGAATCAACCGGCGGCATCCTACAGCTCCTATATCAATATGTTTGCCTTTGCCTTTTTTACAAACACAGGCATTTTCTCTATGGGTGACTCCACCTCAATCCACTGATTTCCTGCATACTCCTTTTTCGTTTCATATTCAAGCCATACTTCCTTCCCGGGAAGGTATACGTTCCGGGTTTTCTGTTTTGCATGATATATCGGAGCTACCAGAATATCTGCGCCAAACAAATACTCATCCTCTACTTTCCAGCATAGCGGGTCTTCCGGATAAGCATAAAACAAAGTCCGCATGACCGGCGAGCCTTTTTCATGCGCTTCCCGCATCAGCTCTCTGATATATGGACGCAGCTTTTCCCTGATCTGTAAATATTTTTTGCAGATTTTAAACACTTCCTCACCATAACTCCACACTTCATTCGCCGCACCCGAGCGACAGGTCGCCCCTCCCGTTGTTCCATATTGAGGCTGTCTCGGTTCCCGATCGCCGTGAAGCCGCATGACCGGACAGAAGGTTCCCCACTGAAACCATCTGACAAACAATTCCCTAAATGCCGGATCCGTCGGATCGCCTCCATGAAATCCGCCTATGTCCGTAGTCCACCACGGGATTCCCGCAAGTCCCATATTCAGCCCTGCTGCGATCTGATTTCTCATACTCTCAAAGCTGGATGCAATATCGCCGGACCAAACTAAGGCTCCGTATTTTTGACTTCCAGCCCATGCACACCGAAGCAGGTTCACAATATTCTCCTGTCCTTCCGCTTTCATTCCCTCATAGAATGTTTTCGCATAATCTACCGGATAAAGATTTCCTATCTCTAAATCAGTGCCACGATAATATCTGTAATTATCAAAATCATATGCCGTATACTCCGGTTCCGCTTCATCCAGCCAGAAAATCTTAATGCCTTTCTTGTAGTAATTCTTTTTCACCTTTTCCCATAAGTACTGTCTCGCCCCCGGGTTAGTCGCATCATAATGAATTGTCGCACCTTCAAAATTCAGCCCTACACGGAATCCCCGTTCTGTCCGTATCAGATAACCTTTTTCCAGCATTTCCTCATAGTTTTCAGACTCCCGATCCACTGTCGGCCAGATAGATACCATTAACTCGGTTCCCAATTCCTGCAATTCTTTGATCATGCCATCCGGATCCGGCCAGTATACCGGGTCAAATTTCCATTCTCCCTGCCTTGGCCAATGAAAAAAATCCACCACTATCACATCCAGCGGAATCCCCAGACGCTTATACTCTCTCGCTACCTCCAATAGTTCTTCCTGCGTCTGATAACGCAGCTTACACTGCCAGAACCCGAGTCCGTATTCCGGCATCATAGGCACGGTTCCGGTAACCTGCGCATAGTCTTCCTCAATCTGTGCGGGCGTGTCTCCGACCGTAATCCAGTAGTCGATGCTCTTTGATGCATATGCCTCAAAGCTCATAACATTTTTTCCGAATACTGCCCGCCCGATTCCCGGATTATTCCACAGCATGCCATAGCCGGACGACGACAACAGAAATGGCACACTTGCCTGTGAATTTCTGTGAGCCAGTTCCAGATCTGTCCCTTTCAAATCTAAGTAAGGCTGTTGATACTGTCCCATACCATACAGTTTCTCATTTCTATCCAGTGATTCCCAACGCATCGTCACATGATAGTCTCCACCTATATTGGGCTTAAATTCCCGTCCCTCAATCTCAATGGCACTACATTTTCTATCTGTCAGATCCCGTCGGTTCCTCCAGTATTCTTCCAGCAGTATTTTGCCACTCTGATCATAAACGGTGATTTTTCCGCTATTTGTGATAAACAGATTTATTTTTCCGTTGCGCATTCCTGCACCGGCTTCGGTGAATTCTATTTCTCCCGAGGTCTTTGCCTCCGGGTTTAATGCCCAGTCTTCCGCTGGCATCTGTGCATTTTTGGTAGCGCGGATGCGAAGACCGTTTTTCCCCCATCCCTCAATCCACAATTCCTCTGCATCATAATGGTATACCAGTTTGGTTTTCTCTGCTCTAAGCATGCTTTACTCCTTATTCATTGAGCCAGACGCGCATTTCATTTTCGCCCCTGTTCGCCCATGCATAATACGGGATTAGTTGGATCATTGTTTTCTCACACGTTACATGCGGTGTTCCCGTAACGTAGAGTTTTTCCTCGTTTTGTGTCAGACGGACACCCGGTATCGAGATTTTGGTAACACCGGACAGTTCCTCCGTCCATGCAGTTCCGGCTGCTGCCTCTTTTGACAAATACAGGCGGTGCAATCCGGCACCGTTATCGGTTTCCTCTGCGCAGTATACCAGAGGCCCACGCCGGACAGCCACCTTACCGATGTTCTCTGACACGTTCAGATTCGCATAGACTCTCTGCACGCTCATGTCAAAATCCAGTTCGATCCAAAGATCGTCCCGATCCAGTTCAATATACGCATATCCGCCTGTATTCTGCACATCTATGCGGATGCCATCGACCTTTATCGACGTCGCATCCGACCAGTCGGGCAGACGGACAGCGATCCGGCGGATTCCCGAACCGCCTCTTTGTATGTGGAGCTTCACATTGCCGTCATACGGATAATCCGTGATCTGACTGATTCGAAGTCCTGCCACATCCGTTTCGGACTGGATGTAGAGATGTGTATATACCGTATCCTCCGTAGCTGTATAAATATAATCTTCCACCGATGTCACCATTCTCGCCAGATTCGGCGGACAGCAGGCGCAGCCCAGCCACTGTGGGCGCACCGGCTTGACATGGCTTTTTGTCGGATCTTTTTTGCTCTTTTTCGGATCAACCTCAAGCGGATTGACATAAAAGAAATGTTTGCCATCCAGCGCCATACCGGAAATGACTGCATTATATAATGCTCGTTCCATGACATCGGCATATTCACCACATGGATCTGCCTCCAGCATTTTTTTTGCAAAAAATACGAGTCCGATCGCTGCACATGTCTCACAGTACATGGTGTCGTTCGGCAGATCATAGTCCAGTGTAAACGACTCTCCGATCACCGTTGAACCGATACCGCCGGTAACATACATGCGCCGGTATACGATATTATGCCAGATCGTGCGGCATGCCTGCAGCAATTCATCGTCCCCGGTTGTTTTCGCAATATCCGCCATCGCGGTACACATGTAAACAAGACGGACTGCATGTCCCTCGGCAGTTGTCTGTTCTTTGACCGGCTCATGATTCTGGCAATATGTGTCCGGAAACCGATCTACACCCTGCAGGAGCACCGCCCCTGTATCTGCCTCATTCTGCTGCCGGAAAAAGTCCGGATTTTTCCCTCTCTCTAAGATAAAAAACTGTGCCAGATCCAGATACCGTTTCTCACCGGTGAGATGATACAGCCTCATAAGCCCGATCTCGATCTCCTCGTGTCCATCACAGCCGCAGATCTTTCCTGCACCGATGCCAAAATGCGCGTCTATACAATCCGCTAATTTCCGCGCTACGGTAATCGCCGTGATATTTCCTGTCGCCCCGTAATAAGCAACCGCAGCTTCCATATAATGACCCGCACAGTACAGCTCATGGCTTTCGCCCAGCCGCTTGAACTTCCGCTCCGGCTCCATAATCGTAAAATACGTGTCCAGATAGCCATCGTCCTCCTGCGCCTGCGCGATCAGATCCACAACTCCGTCCGCCAGCTTCTGCAAATGGGCATCCGGCTTGTCGCGCAGGGAGTACGCGACCGCCTCCAGCCATTTATACACATCACTATCCTGAAAGACCCAGCCGTAATGCTGTCCATCTGCCAGCCCCGCCGCGATCTTAAAATTCTCGATCGCATGGCTCTTTTCATTCGGAATCGTGTCATCATTCCGCTCGCGCTCAATCCGGATACCGATCGCATCGTTTAATACCCGCCATTGATACGGGATCATTTCTGTTTTTACCAGATCGCGGTATCTGCTCCAGAAATGATCCGTAATCTTAATGTTCATTTTTTTCATAGTCTGTGTTTCACAGCTATTACTGCTGTACGATCGCATCGATTGATGCCTGCGCCTTTGCAGCAGCGTCCGCCGGTGTGCTCTTGCCGGTGATCACCTCATTGTATGCGAGTGCGATTGCATCTGAGATATCAGGCCACTCAGGAAGCGGTCCTCTCGCCTGCGCATACTGCATCTGGTCTACGAACACCTGATAAACATCATCACCCTCAAACTGTGTCTTGGCGATCGTTGAGTTGGATGAAATATAACCCATTGCATTCATCAGATAAGTACAAGGCTCCGGAGATGTCGCATACTGTAAAAATGTGATTGCTGCCTCCTCGTTTCCGCCTGCGATTACCGCATAGTTCTCGCCGCCCAGACCGGATGCCTGAATCGTATCCTTCGGGATCGGTGCTACATTCCAGTTTACAGTTGATTCTTCCCGCATCGTCGGAATCTGCCATGTGCCGTTGAGCATCATCGCAAGGTTTCCGGAGATAAACTGATTCATCGTGTCGCCCTGTGTCCAGTTGATTGCCTCCTCGGGGAAAGAACCATCCTTCACGAGCTGATCCATAAAGTTCAGCGCCTTGATGCCGCCCTCGGAATCCATCTCATAAGAGGTCACACCGGTTGACCATGTCCAGCAGAGGAAGTTGAACGTTCCCTCTCCGTTGAGCAGTGCGGAATGTGCAAAGCCGTGTACATTGTCCTTCGTCGTAGCCTTTGCGACCTCTGCCAGCTCCTCCCATGTCGTCGGAACTTCACATCCGGCATCAGCAAGCATATCCTCGTTGTAGAACAGCACGAGATCATTACTGCCGAACGGAACACCGTACAGTTTGCCGTCTAATGTACATGAATTAACAGGTCCGTCATAATAAGTACTCACATCAAAACGATCGGTCAGATCTGCGAAAATACCCATTGCTGCATACGATGCGTGATCCGGATTGTCGAGAATGACCAGATCCGGCAATGCCCCTGCAGAAGCTCCTACTGAAAGATGTTTCGTGAAATCTGCAAACGGCACATATTTTGCCTCGACAGTAATCGCATCCTGTGATGCATTGAAGTCATCGATAACCTTGTTCAATGCTTTCTGATGTCCTTCGGTCTCCCAGTAGTACCAGATGGTGACATCACCGGAAGCATCTGCTGTTTCTGTCTCTGCGTCTGTCTCTGTGTCTGTTGTGGCTGCATCCTCGCTAGTTGTGTCATTTGATTTTGTGGTGGTCTCTGTATCACCGGATGAACCGCAGCCTGCAAGCAGTGCCGCACCCATTGTCAGTGTCAAAAGACCGGTTAATAATCGTTTCTTCATTTTGCCCTCCTTGATGTAATTCAACATTGATGATGTTTGTATTATATTTTGGAAAGCGGATTTCCAAAACGCAATAAATCTTAAAAAGGGAGAATTTTCTAAGCTACATTTTCTTTAAAGGTATCGTAATCTGAATACACGTTCCGCCGTCTGCGCCGCCCGATGCCTCCACACGTGCCGATTCCCCATAGTACATACGCAGCCGGATCGCCACATTTGACATACCGATATGCGTCCGGTCCCCGGTCATATCCTCGCAGCCCGAATTGATATGCGCCAGCAGCTCCTGCGGCATACCGACTCCATTGTCTATGATCCGGATGATCAGATGCTCCTCCTGCGTAAACAGCTTTACCTCAAGGAGTGCGTTTTCTTTCATTCCCTCAAATCCGTGGATAATCGAATTCTCAACATACGGCTGCATCAACAGCTTATGTACCTTGCAGTCCATCACATCCGCATTAACATCAATTTTGCACGCAAAGCTGTTTTTTAACCGGAACTGCTGTAAATGGATATACTGCCTGAGCCATTCGATCTCCTCCCTGACTGTGACCTCCTGATTGCTGTTGACGATTGCGTATCTGAAAATATTTGCCAATGCATTGATCGCATTGCTGATATCGTACTCATCCTTGTCAATCGCCATCCAGTTGATCGTATCGAGTGTATTGTACAGAAAATGCGGATTGATCTGTGCTTCCAGCGCGGAAATCTGTGCCTCGCGCTGCTTTTGTGTGGCAACCCGTTCGTTTTGCTGGGCTTCATCGAGCTTTTCTACCATTTTGTTAAACCCATCAGCAATATGGGAAATCTCTGCCGGAGACATATTGCGGTTATCCACACGTGCAGACAGATCTCCCGCCTCAATCCGCTTCATGCTCTGAAACAGCAGTGCGATCGACCGGCTCATATCCTTTTCAATACCGGAGGAAATCAAAAATGCAAACAGCAGTGTGATCAGCGCCACGCCCAGCATCAATGCGAACTGGCTGTGCAGCGATTGTGTGAGCTCACGATCGTCATGATAATAGCAGATCGTCCACCCCAGCTCCTCATCATAATACGAATACGCGGATCTCTCCTGATAATCGGAAATATCCTGATCCATATAACAGACTTTTTCCCCTTCGGCATTGATCATATAGATAAAATCTGTCGTCTCCTGATTGTTGCACACATTCTCCAACAGCTCCTGATCCAGCGACAAAATCACGATTCCACACTGTTTAGTGATGTCGCGGTAATTGATGATCCGGTGAACGATGTGAAATGTATAATAATCCCGATTCGCAAATGTCGTCGCATACTGTGTCTCATAGATATGGGCATAGCCATCCACCGTACTCTCCGTATATATTTCATCAATGCTTTTGGAAAAATTGCCGATCCACGCACTCTCACCGGAAATCGGGCTCATCTGGTCATAGGTGACGGCCTTTCCGCCGGGTGTCACGACCGTGATCGCCCGAATGTATCCCTTCGAGTTGAGCAGTGCATTCAGGCTGCGGCGCATCTGATTGACCGTCAGCGCATAATCCACACCATCATCGAGATTTTCAACCCACTGCACCATATTATCATCCGTATATAACTGATAAAGCAGATCGTTATACGAATCCAGCCGAATGTGCAGGTTCGAATCAATCTGCTCAAGGTTATCCGCGATGAGCGTCTCCGAATTGATATGTATTGTCCGTGAAATATTGTAAAAAGAAAAGATGCCGACAATGATAATGGGTAAAATAGAAGCAAAAATAAACACCCATGTAAATGTCGCACGAATACTGCCTTTTAGCATACAAAAATCCCCCACCCATATCATTTGCAAAAAACCAGAGCTGTTCACAACAACTCTGGTTCCATCATAACTTGTTCAATTTAAATAATCAACAATTATCCTTTGACTGCCCCGCTCGTCATACCGCTGACAATATACTTCTGCATAAAGATAAAGATCAGCGCCACCGGAATGATCGCAACGATCGCAAACGCCGTCAGATAACTCCACTTTGTGCCGTACTGTCCCATAAAGTTAAAGATACCTGCCGTGATCGGACGTTTTTCCTGATCGAGTATAAATGTCATGCCGTAGGCGAGATCGCCCCATGCGTAGAGGAAGGAAAAGATCGCACAGACTATGATGCCGGGCTTTGTGACCGGTATCAGAATCCGGAAAAACGCACTCATTCTCGTACAGCCGTCGATATACGCCGCCTCCTCGAGCGCCTTTGGAATCGAAGCAAAATAGTTTTTTAGGATCAGTACCGAAAACGGGATACCGATCGTCGCATCCGCTAAAATCGCAGCGCCCCATGTATTATAAACATGCATATTTTTAAAGATAATAAACATCGGCGTGAGCAGCACGGATACCGGCAGCATCTGTGTCACCAGAAATCCGAGCATAATCGGCAGCCTGCCCTTGAACCGGTATCTCGCGATCGCATAGGACGCCGGAACAGCCAGCACGACGGAAATGCACATCGCAGATGCCGAAATGATAAAGCTGTTTGCAAATGACCGGAACATGTTGAAATCACCGGTTTCAATCTGCGCCGCATAGGACTTGGTATTGAGCACATGCGGATACCATGTCGGCGGAATCTGAAAAATCTCTGCCTCTGTTTTTAAGGATGTAATAAATGTCCAGAAAATCGGGAACAGCAGCACAAACAAAATGATGACCGATATCGCGCAGTATATCATATTTGCAAGTTTCCCCATACGTTTCTCACTCATTTTCGCTCTCCCCCTTCATCGTGATTCTCATATATAAAATACCGACTAATACAAGTATAACAAACAATACATTCGCAACTGCCGAGCCCTCACTGTATTTGAACAGATCGAACGACAGCTTGTAGGAATAGGTCGATAACAAATGTGTCGAATTTACCGGACCACCCTCCGTCATCACATAGATCAGATCATACACCTTGAACGTATAAATGAATCCCAGCACGAGCACCGATTCGATCGTCGGACGCAGCAGCGGAATTGTAATCTTTACCAACTGCTGCAGGCTCGTCGCACCGTCTACCGAAGCGCTCTCATACAGCTCCTGCGGGATCGTAGTCAGTCCCGTAGATATCAGAATCGTGTTAAACGGTATTCCGATCCACACATTCGCAGCGATCACGGCAAACATCGCTGTCTTTGGACTCGTCAGCCAGTCGACATTCTGGCTGATCAGACCGAGACATTTTAATATGTAGTTGATAATGCCGACATCCGTTGCAAACATGAACTTAAACATGAGCGCGGTGACAGTCATCGGCATCATCCACGGAATCATGAGCAAGCCTCTGACCGTCTTTGCAAATTTGAATTTGTGTGTGAAAAAGAGTGCCAGCGCAAATCCGATCAAAAACTGGAAGATCAGACACGCGACCGTAAAGAGCAGCGTGTTAAACAGCGCTTTTCGAAACACCTCATCCTGAAACAGCGTGATATAGTTTGCGAATCCTATAAAGTCCTTTGATCCGTGCACAAGGTTTTTTACTGTCACATTCTGGAAGCTCAGAATGATATTACTGACTACCGGATATCCCACAAAAACCATCATGTAAATAAACGCCGGTAAAATGAACAGTAAACCTACATTGTCATAACGAAAAAATTCTTTTACTTTTCTCATAGAAATTCCCCCTTCGTTCATCCGTGAAATCATTGTATCTTCTTATCCAATAATTCCAAATACGAATTTTCTAAAAAAGGGGGAATTTCTAAAGGTCATTATTTATTTGTCTTTCGGTAATCTGCCGGAAGCAGCCCGGTCGTCTCCTTGAACACCCTGCTGAAATACTTCGGGTCGGAATAGCCGACCTGCTCAGAAATCTCATAGAGCTTTAGGCTTGTGCCGACAAGCAGCTCCTTCGCCTTATTGATCCGCACGGTCTTCATGTAATTTTTAAAGGATACGCCGGTCTCTTTATGGAACTTCGTGCCCAGATATTCCGGCGTGATATTCAGCTTTGCCGCGATTTCATCCAACGTGATACCTGTATTATAGAACTCATTGATGATACTCTGCGTCCGCAGCACCGTGAGATCTGATACCGCTACATCACTCGTCTTTTTCTCGATCAGATTGTCAAACACCTCGTCACAGATCGCCTGCAGCTCCTGTCTGGATTTTGCGTTCATAACTTTGCTGAGCAGCTCCTGATAGTTGATGTCATGGAACTCGATAAAGGACACATCTTTCGCGATCTCGATCATCTTCCAGATAAACCGCACATAACCGTCTTTGATCTCTCTTGGATCATACAGTTTTCCGTCAAAAAAGCTCTCCTGCACCTGCCGCACAGATTTTTTGAACCGGTCAAAATCATTGGCACACAATGCGACCTTACACCGTGACTCCGCCTCGACCGGATAGGTACAGATCTCCGTATGTACCTGTGTGATTTTCGGATACGAAATCAATATCTTTTTCTCAAATGAGATATTCCAGTCCATATACTGATATAAGACACTGACCGCCGCACGGATATTGGAAAAACCGTTGCTGCGCACACAGCCGTATACCACATCCAGATCGTCCTGCCTGAGTATCTGGTGCTGTATCCACAGTTCAATATCATGGGCGTTCTGGTAGTTGTAAATGACAGTAATCAAAGAACCGTAATAACGCGATTCCAGCACAATATAAGAAATATCTTTATAAAAGGTAAATGTGCGTTCCAGCTTTTTGCGGTTGCTCTCACGGCTGCTGTCATAATCATTGCCGAGATAGACACACACTAAAAACAGCTCCTGATTCGGATCAATATGATAGTTTTCTCTCAGATATTTTTCTGTCGCCGGATCGACCGTGATATCCCGGTCCAGCGCCTCTCCCAAAAGCTGTGACAGCGTTCCGACCTGCTCCGGCTTTTTCTGGCGTTTCTCAATAATTTTGTTTTCTACATTTTCTAGCGCCGCCCGAAATTCCATGACAGAGATCGGTTTGAGCAGATACTCTGTCACGCCGAGTGAAATCGCCTTTTTCGCATACTCAAACTCCGAAAATGCACTAATCACGATCGCGTTAAAATCAACACCCTGCTCCTTGAGCACCGCCAGCATCTCCAGACCATCCATATCCGGCATCCGTATATCGGTAATGATAATATCGGGTTTGTGCTCCAGACAGAGCGCCAGTCCAGCCTTGCCATCCTCCGCCTCAGCGACCACATCAAACTTTTCACCCATTTTCCCCAATAGCTTGCTGATGCCCTCGCGGATTCTTATCTCATCCTCAATTACGATCACCCTCATACCTGTTGTCTCCTCTTATGATATTGATACACCCATCCTATGCTTTGATTATACTATGATCCTAGATAGAAATACCAGTTGGTTTTTTTATAGCAAAAAAGGCACCCGATAAACTCGGATGCCTTAGCAGCGCTACCAGGGCTCGAACCTGGAAATGACGGAGTCAGAGTCCGTTGCCTTACCATTTGGCGATAGCGCTTCACAACAAAAATTATTATATACACTTGTGTGTGATTTGTCAATAATTATTTTCAACATTTTTCACTTTTTCGCAAATGATTTGTTGCTGTGCACTTCTAGCTCGTTTCAACAACCAATCATCTGTCATATGCCTGCATACACAAGGGCAATTCGAGCCCGTTTGCCTCGAGCAGCTCCCGATTCCGCAGGATCTCCTCCGTCCGTCCGTCACATACGATCTCACCGCCTGACAATAAAATTGTGCGGGAGCATGTCTCCAGAATCATATCCAGATCATGTGAGGCGATGATTTTTGGCTGTCCGAGTGAATTGAGGATACGAATGAGGTTTCTCCGGTTGTGGGGATCGAGCGCGATCGACGGCTCGTCCATCAGCAGCGCCTCCGGCATCATCGACAGGATTGTTGCGATCGATACCAGCTTTTTCTCCCCGCCGGAAAGCCTGTGGATCTGGCGATCCCGCAAATGACCGATTCCGGTGAGCTCCAGTGCCTGATTCACCCGCTGATCGGTCTCCTCCGGCGACAGCCCATAATTTCTCGGTGCAAAGGCAATGTCCTCATACACCGTGGACATAAATAGCTGGCTGTCCGAATCCTGAAACACATAGCCCAGCTTCGCGCGGATCTGTGGCAGATATTGTTTTTTTACCGGATATTCCCCGATCTGAATCGTTCCCGAATAAGCAGGATTCAGCCCCACCAGCAACTTGAGCAGCGTCGATTTTCCCGCACCGTTTGCCCCGATGAGCCCGACCGACTCCCGCTTACACACATCAAAAGACAGATGCTTTAAGATCTCTGTTCCCTGCTCATAGGAAAAAGAGACATTTTCCACATGAATATTGATCATTTTTATACTCCTGTTATGAACCGTCCTACCCATAAGATCACCGGCACCTTACGCGCGACTGCAAATACGGCGCACCAGATAACGAGATACACCAGATCCTGCCACCGTATGCGCGTGTGCGCGCCCAGATAACCAAAATCTCCGGTATAACCACGCAGGGTCATGCTCTCGTACAGCTCATTGGCACGGTCTATGCTACGCAGCAATAGTTGTCCGGTCAGCGAACCCCATACTTTGTAGTGCACACCTTTCTGGTTCGGCGCACGCAGGGCATATGCCTGTGTGGTGCGGTTCACCTCTGCGAGCAGCAGCGTCAGGTAACGTCCGGTCAACAGAAGCTGTGTCACAATGATGCGCGGCACATGCAGCAGTTGCAGCGCGTAACAGATCTGTTCAAGTGTGGTTGTTGCGACGAGCAGATACGATGCCAGCACTGCAAAAATGCCTTTCAGCATCAGCGTGAGCATTGAAATCACTCCGGCGCGCACGCACACACCCCCGATCCAGACCGCAGTCCGGTCAAAAAAAGGATTTGCCAGCCCCACGACACAGACAAGCGAAAGTACAACGCGCAGCCGCCGCAGACATTTTCCAAATGATAATTCTGCCAGCAGAAATCCCGCAATCAGATAGACCACCATCGCAAGCAGTCCGATCAGATCGTACTTCGGAAATGACACCACGACCGCAATATAACCGACCGTCAATATAAATTTAACCAGTGGATGTATATGATTCATCCACTGGTCTCTCGCTGCGAGTGTTTCCATCGCATTTATTTCATAAATCGCATTTCCCATCCGGCTCATGCTGTCTGTTTTCTCCTAAAAAATCGAAATGCATAACATGCCCCTACGCATACCGCCACGACGATCACGCTGCCCACGATACCGGAGACAACTGTCCCTGCCGCTGTATCTGAGGACTGAAACGCATAATCCGGTAATACCGCTGTCGCATCCTGCACGGCTGCCGCAGCCTCATACGCTTCACCGTCCGCCTGCAGCTCGGCCGTACCTGCCACCTGCTCCATCGACCATTCCAGCCCATCCGGATATTCAGATGCCACCAGTGACAATCCGCCACCGATCACAACTGCCGCGAGCGCCAATACAACCAGTGTCTTTCGAAAGGACAGCTTTCCATCTGCTGACACTGCCACGTTTTTTCCATATAATAATTCGGGTCTTGCCTCATAGATAAATACGAGCACAGCCGCCGTGATCAGACCTTCCACCGCTCCGATTGCCAGATGGATCGGCTGCATCGTCGCCACAAACACGCCAAACGGCAGCTCTGTAACACCTGATGCGAGTGTCTCCAGCGTCACACTAAATGCTCCCATCTGCAAGGTCAGCACACAGCCCAACACCGATGCAACAGCAATCCGGCGTTTGGAATAACCCTTTTTTGTCACAAGCTTCCAGATCAGCGCCCCGATAAAGCATCCGTAAAATGCCATATTCCACACGTTACAGCCGAGTGCCAGCAATCCGCCGTCCGCAAAAAACAGGCATTGGATCAGCAGCACACCGATCATCGTCAAAAAGCCCGCATACGGACCGAGCAGCGATGATAACAGCATGCCTCCGCACAGATGTCCGCTCGACCCTGTTCCCGGAATCGTAAAATTGATCATCTGTGTGGCAAACACAAACGCTCCCATCACACCCATAAGAGGTATTTTTTTCGGCTCGTTCTCCAGCCGTACTTTTTTTATCGAATAAGCTGCCACTGCCGCCGAGCATACATACATCGTACCTGCCACTGCCGGCGTGACCAGCGCATCTGCCATGTGCATAAAAATTCCCCCCTGAGACTCGTTTTTACTGTTCCTACTTTACCATAGAACAGAAAAACCGCAAGCCCCATGGGGGGATCTTTATTGGCTAAAAGCCTACTTTCTGATGTCCGTTAATTTTTCTCATTCACGGTCACAACCATCGTTAAAACTTTCGACTTGCCGTTTTTCAGTCTGACGACTGCCTTGATGATTGCCTTTCCGGGTTTCAGACCAGTGATCCTGCCATCGGAATCAACTTTCGCCACATTCGGATTGCCCGTCAAATAAGTCACATCATCGATGTTGTACCAGCTTATCCCGTTATCTATTTCAAACCATGTCTTTTTGCCCTCACTGATGCTGGTTGATTGTTTCGCGGATCTGACCGACCGCAGCAGTTTTTTCGTAAGTGCTTCTTCCTCGTCGGCCGTCACTAACTCATAGATTCCATAGCCCAGCAGATTATGATCCAGCTCAACACTTCCATCTGCCGCGACTCTGAAAGGAGTTTTACTCACCACAATCTTTTCACCTGTTTCGGGATCTAGCTCAACGACCTTCATTTTTTTAGGTCTCACTGTCCTTTTCAGCAAGGTATTTACATTGACTGTCACTTCCCGAATAACCCAGCCGTTTTTCGTGAGCATCTTTATTGTGGTCTTTACATTTTTCGTGCCTGCCGCATTTACGATCTCTGAAAGCGCTGCGCCGGAGATCTTCACATTGCCAAAGCCTCTGTCAAAGATTTCTGCAGCCGCTGAAGTGATCTTGCCTTTGGCATTCTTCGATACATTGACCACTATACTCATTCCGGTCTTTTCATTTCTGATCTCGGTTCTGACCTGTACGGAACCGTCCTCCGCCCATGTCTCGGTCGTAGTTACGATCGTACCGTCCTCTCTGGTCTCGGTTCTGGTCGTAACATTGCTCTTGTTATCGTCCTGTGGCGGAGTGGTTTCAGATCCGCTCTCGGTCGAACCGCCCGATGAACTGCCGCCGGAGCTGCTGCCACCGGAGCTGCTGCCGCCCGAAGATTCTTTTGTAAATGTCTTTTCGACCACAGCACTCATGATTCTGCTATTGTCAGCTTTTATCGCAATCGCCTTGATCGTAGCCGTTGAGGTGACTTGAATCGGTGCTGTATATTCAGTCGATGTGGCTGTTGGTGTTGTACCATCCGTTGTGTAACGAATCGCACTGTCTGTCGCCGTGATCGTCACGGTGGTGGAATCCTTAAACTTCTCCTCACCGGAAATCACCGGAGTTTCACTTGCCGGCGGAGTCGTGATTGCACACTTTGTTGCCAGAGAAACAACATCTGTTGCAGACTTTCTCACATACAACTCGACCTTTACCTCAGCGCCAAACTCCTTCTTCTTAAGCTCCGCCAAGGGCTGGTAATCGCCCTCGTCACCGATACTGTACTCATATTTTACCGTATCAGTCTCCACCAGCTTCAGCACATCAATAATATATGCCGTATATTCTTCGTTTACCCTTGCTATCAAATCAATTCCTTCTTGCGGAGCCTGCGTAGCATCCTCCGCGTATACCTTCTCTGGTGCCAGCAGTCCTCCCGGTACGCTTACAGATGTCACTGCAGTTGCCACGGCAAGTGCGAGTGTCAGACATTTTTTTAATAATTTACGTTGTATCATTTTTTCATTCCCCCCCTCCTTTTTTTTACAGAGTACCATAGATTACCAGAAAACACAACTTAAAGATTCCCCTTGCATTCGACCACTATTGCTCTTAGAATAGCGGCAACAAAGGCTCTGGCTTCAGCAATTTTCTGCCGTACCATCTGCACAATATAGTAGATTACTGCATCCGACATACAGAAAGCCACCTGACATATCCTGTGAAATATTGATATGCCAGGTGGCTTTTAGTTCTGCTCTTTATGGGAGGCCGGCGCTGGTGACACCGACAAAAGCATACTTTCTTTCAGCTCCGATCTACAGCTTTCCTCCGGAAGTCGCGATTCCTTCTATGAACTGCTTCTGGAAGATGATATACAAAATGATCATCGGTAAACACGAGATCAGTGCTGCCATCATGAGTTCCGGATATTTCTGTGCATACTGTCCGCTCATATTCGCAAGCGCAGCAGCCAGTGTTGTCTTCCTCGGATTTGGGCACACAATCAGCGGCCACATCAGATCCTTATATGCAAACACTGCTGTAAAAATACCCAGTGCTACCATAGACGATTTTGCAAGAGGTGCCATCACAAACAGGAATGTCTGCGGAATATTGCAGCCATCCAATCTGGCTGCTTCTTCCAGATCCTTTGGAAGCCCCATATATGCCTGTCGAAGCAGGAATGTACCAAATGCGCTGACCAGACCGGGAAACAGAAGCCCAAGTGCCGTGTTAGTCAGATGCAGCTTACTCACCATCACATACTGCGGAATAATGAAAATCTGCACCGGGATCATCATCTGAAATAATACAATTCCAAACATCAGGTTCTTTCCCTTAAAGTTAAGCCTTGCAAATGCGTATCCTGCAAACGTTGCTGTCAGCACTGCGAACAACACACGTAACGCGATCATCAGTATGGTATTAAAATACAATCTTACAAAATCCATGGCAGCAACTACTTTCTTGAAGTTGCCTAACTGCCATATTTCAGGAATCAGCACAAACGGATCTACCTGCATAGTCTCTGCCGTTGTCTTAAATGCGGTAAGCACCATCCATATAAAAGGAACGATCATTATGACAGCAAACACGATCAGAATGATATATATTATTATATTATCAGCACGCTCTTTCTTCATATCCTTAATCGCCTCTTTTCTCAATCATAATGAACCCATTTTTTCTGTCCGATGAGCTGGAACACTGTCAGTACCATAATCACTGCCAGGAGGACTACGATCACTGTTGCGCCATATCCCTTCTTACTCTGTTCAAACGAATACTTATAGAACAAGTAAACGAGAGATTCTGTCTTCTTGAGCGCCGGATTATTGTAGTCAATAATCATGTAGATCAAGTCAAATACCTGCATAGCTGCAATGATACGGGTAACAAGTACAAAAAAGATCGTCGGCGAGATAAGCGGTACGGTAATCCGGAAAAACTGCTGTACACCACTGGCACCGTCCAATGCCGCCGCCTCATAATAATCCCGCGGCACCTCCTGCAATCCTGCCAGAAACAGTACCATATTATATCCAATCACACTCCAGATTCCGATCACCGCAATCGAATAAATGGCTATGTCAGGATTAGAAATCCAGTTTACCTTAATACCAAACACATTATTGATCAGACCAAAATTGGAATTGTACAGCCATTTCCATACCATAGCAACCGCAGCCGGTGCCACAATCATAGGAAGAAACATAATTGTACGAAAAACTTCCCTTCCCTTAAGCTTTTTATTGAGAAATACTGCCAGCACCAGTGCAATCACAATCGAAATTGGCACTTCTACGACTGCATACTTTACTGTATTCCATAACGACTGCCAGACCTCTGCATCACCGAACACTTTCTGGTAATTCGCCAGTCCTACAAACTGATTACCTTTTCCAAAATCACCGGTTTTGAAAAAACTCTGATAAATCGTCTGGAAAATCGGGATAATATTAAGCACAATCAATCCTATCATCGTCGGCGCAATAAAGATCCAGCTCCAGATCGTCTCATTTTTTTGCCTGGGAGTCATTTTCGTTTTACTCAAAACTCTTCTCCTTACTCTTCCGCAAGAGCTGCATTCATCTCAGTTGCGATATCCTTGCAGACATCCGCGGTAGCCTTGTCACCTGTCCATGCTTCTTTGAGCTTCTCAGTCATCATATCTTCCCATACAGTGGTTACTCTCGAATAAGGTCTGAATACTAATTTTGCATCCAGCATCTTCATATGTCCGTTCAAGTCGAAACAATCCACACTGTTCACCCATGCATCGGATGTTCCCTTGTAAGCTGACATTGTAACACCAAGCTCTGCCTGCTTAATCTGTGCCTCCTCAGAACCAAGATACTCGATCAAAGACCATGCTGCATCTGTATTCTTTCCATTCGCAGACGCTGCCCATCCGAGTCCGTTGTAGATAGATACACGGTCTGAAGGATCTTTATAATAAGGAAGAACTGCCACATCACAGTTTGCTGCAGCATACTCGTTATCACGGTAGCCTGCCAGCATCCATGAACCGTTGATAGACATTGCTGTCTTGCCTGCGCAAAGCAGCTCGTTCGGAGCGGTTTCAGATACAGTTGCCAGATCCGGGCAGCTGCCATCTTTAATCATATCTGTAAAGAATTCCATTGCCTTAATGGTGTTTGGATCATCAAAGCCGGAGGTCTTCTTGTCGTCACTGATAACATATCCACCCATTGAATAAATCGTATTGTAGAATCCTTCCTGATTATTTCCGGGCGCGATTGCATAGCCCCAATGATCATCATTAGTCAGCTTCTTGGCTGCTGCTGCAAAATCATCCCATGTCCACGTATCATCCGGATAATCTACGCCCATCTCATCAAAAATTGTCTTGTTATACCAGAGCGCAATCGTATCGATATCCTTCGGTATCGCATACTGCTTACCTTCTGACTGATACAGATTCACAATACCTTCATAGTAATTATTAAGATCAATCTTGTCGCTGTCCTTAATTTTGTCTGTCAGATCAAGGAGCATATCATTCTCCATGTACTGCTGTGCAACATTTGAATGCATCCAGAATACATCCGGAAGCTCACCTCCCGTTGCACCTGCCTCAAGTAATGTCCAGTAGCTGTTCCAGTCAACCACATTGATGGTAGCCTGAATGCCTGACTCAGCACTCCAATCATCCACGATCTGCTGCAGACCGGGTCTCTGTCCCTCATCCCAGATCGTAACCGTCAGTTCCCCCTCTTTGCTTGAACCAATACTGGCAGGCTCTTCTGTCGTGTCATCCGCTGCCTCAGTATCATCCTTTGCATCGTCTGCTTCCGCAGTGTCATCTTTTGATGTGCTTTCATCTGCAGGTGCCTCTGTTGATACCCCGCATCCGACCATGGATACGGCTGTGACTGCGCTTAATACCAATGCTATAACTTTCTTTCTCATAGTAAATATCCTCCTTTTATTTGTATAACCAAAGAAACATTTAACACCCCTGTTACATAATAGTTCAACTGTAATTTACCTGACCGCATAATCAAATTGTAACTGTGCAAGTCAGATATTGACATGGTATTTCGTTATGTGTTACTGCCATTTTGTGACATTTCATCAACTTTCTATTCAGCCAGCAGACAAATAATGCAGGAGCTGTAGTCCTGTTCCTGTGTATAATCCAATGCATTTTCTGCGTTTAACACAAGACCTGCTTTCATCAGCTCATCCCCATAATAGGTACATGTATTTATGTGATACTGTCTGTCTTTATCCAGACCTCTCAGCCGTACTCTGCCCTGTAACCCATTCACACTTGCATGCATCGTATATACACCTACCAGCGCCTGTGAACGATCCCTGGAAACGACCATCCATGCATTCAAATTTGTCTCAAACGGTGATATCAGACGGTAAAACGTCCCAAACTGCAGCAGCTGTCTGTAGTGTTTCACAAATTCAATCTGCTGTTTTACATCTTCAAATTCGTTTTCTGATATATGGTTCAGATCCAGCTCATAACCAAAGGTCCCAAAGCATGCAACATCTGCCCGGAAGCTGATTGGAACCGTTCTGCCTGTCTGCTGGTTCGGAACTGCCGAAACATGCGCTCCGATGGAAGAAACCGGATATCCGTAAGAGGTTCCATACTGAATCTGTACGCGGTCAACAGCGTCTGTGTTGTCGCTGCACCATGCCTGTGGCGCATAATATAACATTCCTGCATCAAACCGGGAGCCGCCGCTCGAACACGACTCAAATAATATATCCGGGAATGCACTGAGCAGCTTTTCGTATAACCGGTATACACCCAGTACATATTTATGTGATACACAGCCCTGAAGCTCTGCGGGTGTTCCATTGGAATATACATCCGTCAGCGGCCGGTTCATATCCCATTTGATATACGAGATATTTGCGCCATTGATCACCTGATACAGCATGCCATAGACGTAATCAACAACTTCCTCCCGAGAAAAATCCAATACATATTGATGCCTGCCGAGTGCCGGTGTTCTGCCCGGTACCGCATATGCCCAGTCAGGATGTGCACGGTAGAGATCGCTGTCCGGATTGACCATCTCCGGCTCAATCCAGAATCCGAACTTCAGCCCCAGATCATTGACCTTCTGTGCCAGTTCCTTCATGCCGCCCGGTAGCTTCTCTCTGTTTTCTACCCAGTCTCCTAATCCCGAATAATCATCATTTCGCGCACCGAACCATCCATCATCCAGCACAAACAGCTCCGCACCGGCCTCTTTTGCCTTTGATGCGATCTTTAAGATACTTTCCTGCGTAAAATCCATAAAAGTAGCTTCCCAGTTATTTAACAGGATCGGACGCGGCTGGTTTTTCCACGATCCCCTGACCAGATGATTATTATATACATTGTGATAGCTCTGGCTCAGGCTGTTCAACCCCATATCCGTATACGCGATCACCACTTCTGGTGTCGTAAATGTCCCACATGTCTCCAGCGGCCATCGGAAAGTATCCGGATGAATGCCCATAAGCAATCTCAGGCGTCCATAGGTATCCGCATCAGCTGCCGCGATAAAATTACCGCTGTATACAAATGACATTCCGATTGCTTCTCCTGAAAATTCATCCGTATTGCGCCGTTTTACAATTACAAACGGATTCTGATTGGCACTGGATGTACCGCGTTTACTCTCAATCGAGATGATTCCACGTTCAATCTTACGCGCAACCGGTATACGCTCTCTTGCCCATGCACCGGAAAACTGCATCCATTCATAATCCTGATCAGACAGATCCACGCAGGCGCTAAGTGCCCGGTGCAATATTACTTTTTCTTCACCTTGATTTCGAAAACAGGCATTTCTCGCAATAACAGGGTAATCCCGAAATATTGAATAAAATAATTCCAGCTCCAGCATTGACCGTTCATCAATCAATGTAACGCTAAGCGTCATTGCTTCCGTCTCATCCGCATAGGTAGCCGGAAGTCCATCCAGTTTTCCCTTTCCGGCAGAGATCTGATGAGATGCATATCTGAAATTGCTGACTCTTGATCCGTCCGCATATTCTACATCGTATGCATGCATCCCAAAATCTGTCGAACCAAACCCGGGATACTCCTGACATGTAAGCTCCATGGAAAAATCTTCTGTCGGCGCATCAACGGCTACCATCGGCTTCATTCCGCGGTGCGTCAGATACGAGAAATCTTCCCTGTCATGGATTCTGCTACCGAAATACAGCTGTCCCAGCTCCCCATTTGGCTGAACATACATGATATAACTGATCTCATCATTATACAGATGAAACTGTTGCGTTTTCTCATGCCAAATTATATTCATCTAATTTTTCCTCTCATTTCATACATTCTGCGGTCAGTATGTGATGCTCATCTATTATATAGAAATATCGCCCTGCTGATAATGTAAAAATCGGATCTTTTTATGTCAGAATGTGACATTTGCCTATTGTAATGAAAGACACATATTACTACAATATCTATATACGTATCTCTTAACTATGCCTGATCCCGGAAATGGACAGAATGGAGGAAATTATGGCAAAACTGGAAGGCCTTGATGGCTGTGATTTTTGCAAATTTGTCAACTATGAAAATTCTGATGATTTTTATCTCTATGAACTTGGTACCTGTGCCTGTGATCCCGGCTATTCATATACACATTATGTCGTTAACCGGTGCATTCTGCATTTTGTGATAAAAGGAAAGGGGCGTCTGATCCTCGACGGTAAACAGGAATATCCGGTTCATTCACACCAGGCTTTTCTCATTCCAGACAATACACGCGCATTTTATCAGGCGGACACGGAAGATCCGTGGGAATATGTATGGTTCCACATTGGAGGGCCGAGGTTTATCTCTATTATGAAAGAAGCCGGTCTTGACTACGATCATCCCATTTTTACACCGACTGGCTGCGCAGCAGAGATTGAGGAGCTGGCCTTTGATACACTTCATCACTACCAGCGGGAATACTACTGTATCGGCAATTTGTATAAACTCTGTGATTATATGGTGAATTACTCTCAGAACAAGGTAGAAAAAAATGTGAGCAGCTCTCTGCTCTATGTAAAAAATGTGATCTCATATATCCAGCTGAAATATGCAGAACCAATCAAAATCGAGCACATCGCCTTTTCCTGTGGTCTGAATCGTAGTTATCTGACGCGGCTGTTTAAAGATGCCACCGGATATTCCCTGCAGGAATATCTGCTGGTCTACCGTATGAAGATTGCCTCCCGACTCCTGCTTGAAACGGATCTCGCCATCCAGGATATCGCAAACAAGGTCGGTTACAGTGATGCCTTCACCTTCACAAAGGCCTTCAAACGGCATACCGGAAAGTCGCCAAGTGCCTTCCGGCACACGCAGGATGAATGTAAATGACAGGGGCTGTAAAATAAATTCTTAATAAATCTCAGCTAATAACGATTCCGTCCTATAACCTGCAGCTTTCATCACAGCTGGCCGACTACAGGTTATAGGACGGAAAAAAACGGATGTTTCCCATAAATGCAAAGAGTATTACTTTAAGGAGCTTTTGTTTATCACATCCCGGACGACCTGTCTTGTATCCCTTCATTACAAAATATCCGGATAGGTCAATGTGATCCATAACCTCACAAAAAGTGTATACCAGATCAGAAATATCAATTACTTTTTCTTCTTTACCGTCAGAGACATTCTGACAGTTTTCTTCTTGCCGTTGTTGAGCGTAACGATTGCCTTGATCGTTACCTTTCCTTCTTTTTGGGTAGTAATCATACCGTTTGAATTGACAGTCGCCACTGACTTCTTGCTCGTTCTGTAGGTGATCTTTGCGACATTATCCATGTTCAGCGCATCATCTAACGTAAGTCTTGCTTTTTTGCCTGCTGCGACAGTCGCCTTGGGTTTCGCCGGTTTGATTGTCTTTAAGACTTCCTTACTGAGTGCATTTGCCTCTGATGTTGTGACTACCTCATAGTTCGCATCGCCCAGATCGTCCAGCACCAGACTGCCGTCTGCTGCTACCTTGTAAGTGGTCTTATTGACCAGTGTCTTTTCTCCGGTCTTCGGATCTACTGCAACAACCTTCAGCTTCTTACCTGCGGTCAGATCAGATGCGTTAACAGTGACCTCGCGCACGGTTTTACCGTCTGCATCAACAGTCTTTGTCGTAATATCAACATTCTTCGTACCTGCTGCCTCTGTGATCTGTGCAACAGTCGCTGCCGAAATCTCAGTCTTCTGATCTGATGATTTCTGGGTAGCTTCTGCGGTCACACTTGTGACTTTGCCCTGTGCATCCTTTGTTACATTTACAGTCGCATCCACGCCTGTCGCATCGTTTTTCAGCTCGATCTTTGTCTGTACAGAACCATCCTCCGCCTTTGTCTCCGTGGTTGTCACTGTCGTTCCATCCGGCTTGGTCTCGGTCTTGGTTGTATCATCCTTCTTGTCGTCCTGCGCCGGAGTTGTAGCCGCTCCACCACCTGCGGAAGAACCGCCTGAGCTGCTTCCACCGGATGTGCTGCCGCCAGAAGTATTTCCACCGGATGAGCTGCCGGAGATCGTAAAGGTAGCTTCTCCTGTTGCCGGTGCTGTCAGATTATCCTCATCTTCATAGGTTACTTTCACCTTGTAAGTGCCCGGTGCTGTAGGTTGCGCGTCGAGCTTGGTCTCCCCCTGATAATATTCCACCTTATCAACCCAATCATTCGGAATTACATAATCACCAGCTTTAACGGTGGTCAGTGTTCCCTTTGAATCAACCGCCACTGATAAATTCAGCGTAGCTTTGTTAATTGGCATTGAACTAAAAAATACAGATCCGTCTGTCACATAATTTCCTTGCTTGAATGCAATCCATATCTCATACCAACCTGCAGCCTCAGCCTCTATAGTATCAGAATCGTCATACCTAATAATGATATCATAATCCCCAGCTTTGACATCATTCCTCCAACTAGGCAGTCCTTCAGCCAGTTTTACTTTCTGCTTAATTGCTTCGATCTGATTCTCAAAATTGTAAGTGAGCGGATTCATATCTAAAATCAGAATACCATCAAAGTCTCCATTGTTTACGTCAGCAAGCTTTTTCGGCTCTACAACAATGACCTCTGTGGTCTCGCCGTAGTAAGTACCATCGTAATATGTTGCGTGTACTTTGTACTTGCCTGCATATTCAATGTTTGTTTTCGTTCCATTCAGATCTGTAATCTCAAATCCCCAGCTCGTGTCTGCTTTACCCTTAATAACCTCGGAAATCTCAAAATCAGTCTTCTCTTTAAGATCCCCATGTAAAGAGTTAGAAATTGTAAACTTCAGTTCCCGCGTATCCGTATCTCTATATGTTCCAAATATGCCATTTGTAACATTAGCGATTGTAATATTAACAACCTCTTTTGAGGTAATAACAATCGGAATATCAAATGCAGCAACATCATAGTTCTTAAAGCTATCCTTAAAATCTACACGTACCGTAACTTTTGTGGTCTGCTGAAAGTCTTTGATCTTATCCGGATCAAGTTCTACCGTGATTTTTCCGTTTTCATATTTCAAGCTATTTTCTACAAGATACTCTTTGCCTTCGGTAATCTCAAATTTCGGTTCCGAAGTAACTTCATTCCACGGTAATGCACTAGCCTCCTGTCTAAGATCAATCGTAATCGCAGTACCCGTACTGTTGTTCACAACCTTCTGTCCGACAACAACAGTTTCTGTTTTCTTTTTAATTACAATCGTCTTGCCAGTATCTATATTTTCAAGAGATGTAGTATTAGAATCACCTTCATAATCAATATAGATCTGGTAAACTCCTGCTCCCACATTTTCCGGATACTCTGTGGAATAGTCTGCATTCTCTACAGGATTTCCATTTCCATCTTTTATCTTCAAAAATTTCACTGTAAAAAGATCCTTCTCCAATGGACCTTTCCACCAATACCACACATCATCATAAGAGCGCTCGCCATATGTTGCGTTATATCCTGTAACTTCAGTAATATCACTTGCCTTCGTCTCATATGGATTAATGACTGCTGTACCGATCTTCACGTATCCATCTGTAGAAATAGTTTTTCCGGTCAACTCAACATAAACATCATAAGTTCCGGCATTGATAAAATCGACCTCTTTCCCCTTCTGTTGAACAGAAATATCCCAATCGAACTCTTCTTCCTCATAGCCAGCCTGCTCTTCCACCCGCTTGTTAAAGTCCCACTGATTTTCGCCGGTATACTCAAAGGTAGCGTCCTCATACTTAAGATATTTCTTCAGTTCTTCTGTAGTCGTCACCTTAACTGCAGTCGCCGCAACAATGCTAAATTCTTTTTCAACACTACAATAATAAACTCCGGTTCCGGCATCCGAAGGTTTAATGACCACTTTATAAGTTCCTATTTCCGAAGGTGCCTCAATCGGATTACCAGTTTCGTCCTTGTAGCTTACGACATAGTTTGTGCTATCTACATCTGTCACCTCTACCGTCGGTTTTACTGCTGTTCCGGTATATGAAAAACTCGTTGTCTCGTTTTCTCCATCCTTCAATGTAACAGCCGCCTCGCCGAGATCTTTACCTACTTTAATTATTCCAAACAGCTTGTCACTTGTATAATCTGCATCCGCTGCGCAAGCAACTACATAAGAATATACACCGGCTTTTGTGATCTTGGAGATTTGCTCTACTTTTGTTGCCGCCGTAAGATCCTCATCTTTGTTTACAGTTCCCTCATACCAGTTTACCTGAATCGCTGCACCTGATGCAGTCTGCGTTTCGTCAAACTGTGCTTTGTTAAATACAGCAGCAATGCTATCCTCCCCTGCTGTTGCTTCCTCAACTGATTCCCATGACTCTTTCAAATCAGCAGGTTTCGTCAATGTCACTTGCGTTTTTGCTCTATCCTGCCCTTCAGCAGTCGTCGCATCCTCCGCATACGCCGTCTCCGGTGCCAGCAATCCACCCGGCACACTCATGGATGTCGCAGCAGTCGCCACGGCAAGTCCCAGTGTCAGGGATTTTGCCAGTAATTCGTTCCGTTTCATTCCTAAAATCCTCCTTTTCTTTTCACATCTTTCGTTTATAAGTTCTGATGCACTTTCATTTTGCATTATTATAAACCCATTAGGTTTATAATGTAATACCCATCAGGTTTAGATTGTGTAAATTCAGACTTTTATGATAAGAATATGTAGGAGGTACTTTTCGTGAAAATGACAATTTCTTCGATTGATCTACAGACCGCGATTGGAAAGCGGATCGCCGGTCTGCGAAAAGCTCACGGTATGGGACAGTTAGAGTTATGCGGCGAACTGGATGTATCCGTGAAACATTTAAGCGAATGCGAACGCGGTGTTTCGATGTTTTCGCTGGAACGCCTGCTGGACATCTGTGAAATCTTTGATGTTTCTCTGGACTATCTGGTACGTGGCTTGCCTACGGATGACCCACAGCTCAATTTTCCTCCGTCTATGATAGAAATCTTTCGTTCGCATGATACACAAGAGATCGCTCTATTGACAGAATACCTCAACATGTACAGCAAGCTCCGTGATCATTCCCAATCCACAGATGACAATGATCACGCCTTTAAAAAAACGAATACAAAAAAGACCACCTGACATGCTCTGTGATACATTCACAGTGTCATGTCCGGTGGTTTTCTTTTACTTTGTTCTCACTCTCACATTCTTTCCTGAAAATGCAATACCCAGTTTCAGAATGTCTTTGATGCCTTCATGGTTCATATCCGAATCGTATCTGTTTCTATCGATCTGCATGAGCGCCTTTTCCGCTAAAATTTCCAAATCTTTTGCATCCAGATCTCTTTTCCACTTTAATTCTATAACGATTCCCGGATATTTTGTCTCCTTAGGAAACAAACAAATATCATACCGTCCATCTCCGGATTCTCTGTTGGATTTTATTGTATACTGATTATCCATCAATGCAATCAACCCCAGAACCAACCCATGATAAAAGGCTTCTGAACCGGCATCGTAAAAGCTGATTGTCCGATTCATATACTCTGTAATAGCATTCTGTAGTTTTTTTCTGTCATTCGTATAGAGACTCTCCGCTATTTTATTTGCAGTCGTAGTCGTAATCGCGCCTATCTGCATCAAATGCGATAATATTTCACTCTTATAAACCGCCGCAATCTCTCTGTTGGGTATAGCTACTTCACATAAATACGAACCATCTGCCTGTAATTCTTTCTGCAGTGTTTTCAAATAGCCGGCGACTAATAATAAACTATATATGTTCGCCGGTTCTTTGGAAAGAACCCTATAAATAATTGTCTGGTCAATCTTCGCAATTACCGGCTCTCCCTGTAACAGTGCAAATAATCTTTCCGTAATATCATCTGTTGCAATCTTCAAAACATCCTCAAGAATCTCATTTCGACCAGTGTTCACCCAGTATGCCTGCGGAATGCAGCCCCTGGAAATATAATTGATTACCGACCACGGATTATATATCTCAGTATTTCCAAACAGATACCCATCATACCAGACTTTCAACTCCGGCTCTTTTTCCACTATACCGTAATATTCCAGCATCTGGTGAACTTCCGCCTCCGTGAAGCCAAAATATTCATCATATTCTGCATCCATGACAGAATTTACGGTCAGATTGTTGAGACCGCTAAAAATACTTTCCTGCGCAATTCTAAGAATGCCTGTAAGAAAGCCATATGAGAGATTCTTGTTATCCTTAAATGCTCCCGAAAAAAAATTTCTCATAAATCCGATAATTTCATCATAAAAATCCTTTGAATATCCCTCCTGAATCGGCGTATCATATTCATCAATAATAATGATCGGTGCCTTGCCGTAATACACGTTCAACATCTTAGACAATCTCTCCAGTGCAGAAGTCAGATCCACCTCATACGGCATTCCATTCATGATTTTTCTAAAATATTCTTTCTCATAATTTGCAATTTGGTCGCTTTCCAAAAGTTCCCGATGCCTTCCATATTCTTCCTGCAAAAGACTATGGATCTTATCTAACGTTGCATGCCACGAGTCAAATTTTACATCCTTAAATGTGAGAAAGATCACCGGATATTTCCCTTGATGAGCACGGTATTCTTCGCCACATTTCCATATATTCTTATCAATAAAATATTTGCCGGTATCTTCTTTTGATATTTCAAAAAAAACTCTGAGCATATCCATATTCAAAGTTTTTCCAAAACGCCTCGGTCTCGTAAACAGCGACACCAGTGGCTTCTGATCCAAAAATTCTTTAATCAGCAGTGTCTTATCAACATAATAATATTCTGACTGTGCACGCACATAATCCGAAATACCTACCGGAAGAGACCGACGTCCACTGCCTGCTTTTGATTTTATATATCTTCCGGAAGAAACTCTACCATCCGCAGGCTTTTGTGCATGATCCGGAATCTGCCAGCTTCGCCCTACCTTGACAGCCCCTTCGATCCTGCCCTTTTTACATAAATCATTGATTGTGCGCTCTGAAAGCCCCCACTCCGACGCTAATTGTTTACAAGTTTTCATTCTTGTCTTCTCCTATCATGATTTCGCTATAACTACAAGACTTATTACCGCATATTATACGCGTTTTTCCGCAATATATCAATTATATTTGATTTATTGCGGAAATAAAGAATGCGTGAAGCCATCAGCTTCACGCATTCTTTTCTAATTATCAATCCGATATATCACTCGGATCAATGATTACCTGTTCCTCGTCGTCCAGCCCGGTATGCGAATCACTCGGTTCTTCTGCCTCGCCGTCGCCCGGTATGGTAGGAATGTCCGGCTTTAAGGGCTTGTCCTCCCTGCCGGTGTCTCCGGTAATGTCTACCGGCTCTATGTCCGGAACTTCATGCACCGGACACTTTCCTGTGCTCAGGTTTGTAGGCAGCAAATACGGAGAGTCCTCCGTGCCTGACGAACCGCCGGTAATATATGCGGTCTTTTTGAGCTGATCCTCCGGGCAGTACGGTCCTGCCGGTTTGCCGGATGCTCCACAGATCGTTATCATTACGTGTGTATCACACGACTCGGTCGGCTCTGTTCCTGCTGCAAAATATTCAGTCGTCACCTGAGAGCCGCGCGGATCATGGTCACACAGCCCCGAAACTGCCAGTTTTCCGGATTTCTTGCAGACCTGTGCGGTAATGATTCCTGCCGGTTTGTCAAAGTCTTTGTCCTCCAGCCCCTCATGCAGACGCTGCATTACAGCTCTCCAAATCAGCTTCGGATAACTGGTCGTTCCGCTCGCCTGCGGTGCATTGTCATCATAGCCGCCCCATACCACACAACTGTAATACGGCGAAAAGCCCGCAAACAGTGCATCTCTGTTTTTCGTCGTCGTACCACTCTTGCCAGCGAGCGTCATCCCCTCAAAATTGCACAGCTTACCGGTTCCGGTCGTAATAACATCCTTCATCGCGTCGGTCAGCAGCCATGCGGTCGTCTCCTTGAGCACGCTCCTGGTCTGCGGTGTGTTATCGATCAGGACATTTCCGTCATGGTCGAGAATCTTTGTATAAAAGCGCGGTTTGGTGTAAGTACCGCCGTTCGCGATCGTGGCATACGCCGCGGTCAGCTCCAGATTCGTCACACCGTCGGTCAGTCCTCCGAGTGCCAATGACTGTACACGGTCGCTGTCTTTTAATGTCGTAAATCCAAAATCCTGCAAATAAGAAAATCCGTTGTCTACACCGATGTCAGTCAGGCATTTGACAGTTACGACATTGATCGAGTATGTGATCGCGGTGCGGAAACTCGTAAATCCGCGGTAGCGGCCGTCATAATTGCGCAACGATGTACCGTTTGCATAGCTGTACGGCGCATCGTCCTCTACCGTTGCAAGCGTCATGCCCGCTCCATCCAGTGCCGGTGCGTATGCTGCCAGCACCTTAAACGTCGATCCGGGCTGGCGGGTAGAATCCGTCGCACGGTTCAGTGTACGGTTTGCTACCTTGTCACCGCGCCCACCTACGATCGCTTTGACCTCTCCGGTACTCTGGTCAATGATCGTGAGCGCCGCCTGCGGCTGCAGCGTATAATTCACATACTCGCCGCCTTCGACAATCGTATCGCCCGGCTCCATGATCTCCTGCTTATATGCCTCGATCGCTGCGGCAGCGTCTTCCTCACTCGCAAAGTTGATCGAATAATCTTTATTTGCAGCCTGATAATATGCCAGCATCGTATGCTCATCATAGTTGGCAATACTGCCATCCGACTTCTGGACACTCAGCCGGTAGCTGAAAGATATCTTCGGCTGTGTCGGATAGTTTTCAATATTATTGACTTCCTCATCACAGATCTTCTGAATCTTCGGATCCTGCGTGGACAGAATCGTCAAACCGCTGTTGTAGAGCGCGCGGTAAGCCTCTGCCTTTGTATAACCCTTGATCGTCTGCAGATCCTCAAGCACCTGATTTGTCACTTCATCTACAAAATACGAATTGATCTGGCTGCTCTCCTCGGTCTTTTTAATATTGACCTTTTTGATACGCCTGTATACTTTGTCCGCGAGCGCATCCTCCTTCTGTTCCAGCGTAATATAGCCCTGCTCCTCCATCTTGTCGAGGACTTCCTGCCGTCGCTCGGCATTCGCCTGCGGATGGCTGATCGGGTTGAGCCCCTCGGGGCTTTTGGTGATGCCCGCGATCACGGCACATTCGGATAATGTCAGTTCTGACACATCCTTGTTAAAATAACGCATCGCGGCAGCTTGTACACCTAAGGAATTCTGACCGAGATTAACCGTATTCAGGTAATTCTCCAGTATCCAGTCCTTGTTGTTCACCTTTTTTTC
This sequence comes from uncultured Eubacterium sp., assembly GCA_934320655.1. Lineage (GTDB taxonomy): Bacteria > Bacillota > Clostridia > Lachnospirales > Lachnospiraceae > W0P33-017. The sequence continues at coordinate 38,987 of CAKRFN010000010.1, read as the reverse complement.
CAACTGAACCGCCAGATACTGCTCCTGCAGCTTTCGCACAACCTTCGCAAAGCCTTTGTCAGTCGTCCATGTCGTGAACACATTATTTTTCAATAGCTGCTGGGTGATCGTAGACGCACCCTGTGAAAAATGTCCGCCGGATAAAATGCCCTTGACTCCGGCGCGGATGATTCCCTTGATATCAATGCCGTTGTGCTCATAAAAACGCGCATCCTCGATCGCTACAAACGCATGCTGCAGATCCAGCGGTATCTCGTCGATCGTGACGTAGACACGGTTGGCTCCCGATGCCACCAGCGTCGCCGTCGTATTGCCCTCGGTGTCCAGTACCGTAGATAAATATCCCGTTGGTGTGACATCCATCGCATCGATCGTCGGCGAGGAATCGATGATCCCTTTGTAGATACCGAAGCCGGTAAATCCAACGCCTACAACTAACGCAAATGCCGCCACGAGCAAGAGTTTATAGCATAACACTTTGAACTTTCGTAAAACCTTGGGAGACTTGGCAGAGAGCTTTTTGACCTGCTTTTTTGCCCCCGCTTTTCCATAGTTCATAGTTTTCCTCCTGATTATCGAATTACTTCAGTATACCATTATTTTCTATACTTGTAAACTTTGGCGTAACATGCTATACTCGTAGGCATGAAAAACGCAGGCTATAAGACCGTCTATCAGGGCGGTGTTGGAGAAATCGAAGAAAAAAAATCACGTTTTATCGCATCCGTGGAACCGGTGTCCTCCGAGGAGGAGGCGATCGCCTTTTTCAATAAGAAGAAAAAGGAATACTGGGATGCCAGACACAACTGTACAGCATTTACGATCGGTGCAAAGCACGAAAATACCCGCTGCAATGATGACGGTGAACCGTCCGGCACAGCCGGACGACCGATGCTGGATGTATTGCTGCGCGAGGACATCCATAACGTGGCAGTCGTCGTGACGCGCTATTTTGGCGGTACACTGCTCGGCACCGGAGGGCTTGTCCGCGCCTATCAGAAGTCGGTGCAGGAGGGGCTCGCCAACTCCGTGATTATCACGCGCCAGCAGGGTGCAAAAATGATGATCCGCACCGATTACACGAATCTTGGCAAAATCCAGTATCTGCTTGCCGGTGCGGGTATCACGATCCTTGATACCGAATACACGGACGGTGTCTGTATCCACACGATGGTTCCGAGTGAACAGCTCGCCGCGCTGCAAAACGACATCACACAGGGCACGAGCGGTCAGGCGCAGATGGAGCTGAGCGACGAGGTCGAATATGCGATTTTGGATGGCGAAGTATTGATTTTTTAAATATTTTAAATAAATAACAGGACAGACAGGAAAAACCCCCGACTTTCGTCAGGGGTTTTCCTATACTCTAAAGGGGATTAGATAAATACTAATCTAACGATTAGCCATAACTAGTAAGTGAGGTACTATACCTCAAAGATCAGATCGCCATAAGACGGCATCGGCCATAAGTCTTTGTCTACGATCATCTCCAGCTTGTCAACCGGTGCACGGAGCTCATCCATGGCAGCCTTTACGACATCTCTGTAGTAGGTAGCCTGCTCTACACCTTCTGCCAGTTCTGTGCCCTTCTCGGTCACATCAATCAGCTTGGCAAGTGCTACCTTTACTTCTGAGAGATAATCAGAAGTCTCAGAAAGGAGCTCGGTCTGTACAGACACATCTACGGCACCTGCTGCCTTGACAGCGTTGATAGAGTTCGCCAGATTGGTTGTGTATTTGATTACGGCAGGGATGATCTGCTTGCTTGCAATATCGATCATCGCCTTTGCCTCGATGTTAATCGTCTTTGCATAGGTCTCATACTCGATCTCTACGCGGGACTCCAGCTCAACCTTTGTAAATACGCCGAATTTTTCAAATAATGTAACAGCCTTGTCGGTTGCGTATGCCGGAATCGCATCAACCATAGACTTGATATTCGGCAGTCCGCGCTTCTCAGCCTCAACGACCCACTCATCGGAATATCCGTTGCCGTTGAATACGATCCGCTGATGCTCGGTCGCATACTTCTTGATCAGGTCATGTACTGCCTCATCAAAGTTATCCGCTTTCTCCAGTACATCACATGCCTCAGCAAATGCATCTGCCACGATCGTGTTCAATACAACGTTCGGCTGTGCGATGGAAGCCTGTGATCCTACCATACGGAACTCAAACTTATTTCCGGTAAATGCGAACGGTGAAGTACGGTTTCTGTCTGTCGCATCACGCATGAAATCAGGTAAAGTCTTAACACCTGTCTCGAGTTTTTCGCCCTTTAAGCTGTGTGTTGCGCTGCCGGTGCTGATCAACTGTGTGAGCACATCCTCAAGCTGCTCTCCGAGGAAAATAGAGAGGATTGCAGGCGGTGCCTCGTTTGCTCCCAGTCTGTGATCGTTTCCAACGTCTGCCGCAGATGCACGTAACAGATCTGCATGCTCATCAACTGCCTTCAGAATACAGGTCAGTACGAGTAAAAACTGAATATTTTCATGCGGTGTAGAACCGGGGTCTAACAGGTTGATACCATCGTCTGTGGTGATCGACCAGTTGTTATGCTTTCCGGAACCATTCACACCGGCAAACGGCTTCTCATGTAACAGACACTGTAGTCCATGACGGCCTGCAACCTTCTTTAAGGTCTCCATGATCAACTGGTTGTGGTCGGTCGCTACGTTGCACTCTGCATAGATTGGAGCCAGCTCGTGCTGTGCCGGAGCTACCTCGTTGTGCTGTGTCTTTGCAGATACACCGAGCTTCCACAGCTCTTTATTGACATCTTTCATGTATGCGCCAATGCGCTCGCGGATCGCACCGAAGTAATGGTCATCCATCTCCTGTCCCTTCGGAGGCATTGCTCCGAATAAGGTACGTCCGGTAAAGATTAAGTCTTTTCTCTTTAAATATTTCTCACGGTCTACAATGAAGTATTCCTGCTCAGCACCTACGGAAGGTGTTACTCTCTTGGAGGTTGTGTTGCCGAATAACCGTAACAGACGAAGTGACTGCTCGTTAATGGCTTCCATCGACCGGAGCAACGGTGTCTTCTGATCGAGTGCCTCTCCTGTATAGGAACAAAATGCGGTCGGTATACACAGTGTAGCGCCTGCTGCATCGTGACGGACAAATGCGGGTGAGGTACAATCCCATGCGGTATATCCTCTCGCCTCAAAAGTAGCTCTCAGTCCACCGGAGGGGAATGAAGATGCATCCGGTTCTCCCTTGATCAGCTCTTTTCCTGAAAAGCTCATGAGCACTTTACCGTTCTCCATCGGAGCTGTAATAAATGAATCATGCTTCTCAGCAGTCACTCCGGTCAACGGCTGGAACCAGTGCGTATAATGTGTAGCGCCCTGCTCAATCGCCCATTCCTTCATCTCATGTGCCACTACATCCGCAGTTGCAAGATCCAGATCGTGTCCGCCTTCGATGACCTCTCTCAGTCTCTTGTAAGTCTTTTTCGGAAGACGCTCCTGCATGACTGCATCGTTAAATACATTTTCACCAAAGATCTCTGATACGCTGAATTTTTCCGTTTCGCTCATAACGTTCATCCCTGCAACCCTTCAGTCCATCCTGACTGAATAGTCACTTATCCTTTCCCTTTTATAGTTTTTTGTGTTCCGGTCATACGGAAAAACCTATGCTTTTCTGTATAACCAGAAAGCGAACGGGAGTGCACCTCTTATTGGAACACCCTCGTTCGCTTCTCTGCCAACTAAAATACTCCTATTTTTACAAAAAAGCAATAGTAAATTTTAGTTTTTTTGAATTCTTAATTTTATTAAGCCTTTCCTACAGATCCGAAGAGCTCCATTTTCTCCTTCACAGTAGCCTTGATAGCCTCTGTTCCGGGAGCTAAGAGCTTACGGGGATCAAATCCCTTGCCTTCCAGATCCTTACCAGCCTCGATATATTTACGTGTGGCATCTGCAAAGGATAACTGGCACTCAGTATTTACATTGATCTTAGACACACCGAGATCAATTGCCTTTTTGATCATGTCTGCCGGAATACCTGTACCGCCATGCAGTACGAGCGGCATAAGACCTGTCTTCTGCTGGATGGCATCCAGTGTCTCAAAGCTCAGACCTGCCCAGTTGTCCGGGTATTTTCCATGAATGTTTCCGATGCCGGCTGCCAGCATATCGACACCCAGATCAGCGACTGCCTTGCACTCGTTCGGGTCAGCGCACTCGCCCATTCCGATAACACCGTCTTCCTCTCCACCGATAGATCCTACCTCAGCCTCGATAGACATGCCCATTGCATGAGCAACATTTACCAGCTCGGTTGTCTTTGCAATGTTCTCCTCGATCGGATAATGTGATCCGTCGAACATGATAGAAGTAAAGCCAGCCTTGATACACTTGTAGCATCCTTCGTAAGTACCGTGATCTAAGTGTAATGCAACCGGAACTGTGATTCCGAGCTCCTCATCCATTGCCTTTACCATAGCGGCAACGGTCTTGAATCCGGTCATATACTTTCCTGCGCCCTCAGATACACCAAGGATAACCGGTGAGTTTAACTCCTGTGCAGTTAAAAGAACGGCCTTTGTCCACTCAAGGTTGTTGATGTTGAACTGACCGACTGCATAATGTCCGGCTTTTGCTTTCTCTAACATTTCTTTTGCAGATACTAACATGTGAATTCCTCCATTTTCTGTATAGATTGTGAGTGTGTGGGGATCTCGCCCCATATCTTTGTTAAATATAACATGAACGCCTGTAAATGTAAAGTGCAAGCGTCCGAATCCGCCTTTTCTATGCCTGCTCCGGCTCCAAAGGCACACGGATCGTCAGCGCGCGGTGCAGATTTTTCAGATGGATCTGCGTCTGATCGCCGCCAAACTCGCCGTCCAGCGTCCACGGGATCGCCTGATACGGTGAAATCTGCAATTCCTTTGTCTTAAACATATAAATCATATCCGATTCGGGGCGCAGCTTCGTGAGTGCCGCAACGATCTCGTTCCGCTCGACGATATTTTTGGGTTTCCGGACGAGCATCACCTCGAACAAACCGTCATTGAGCGCCACATTCTCGCCTGTCATGCCCTTGATGCCGCCGACAGACAGGGAATTGGTGATCATGCCGTAAATAAATTCATCTTCGATGCAGCCTCCCTCGTATTCGACACGCATGCGGTAACTCGGATGGTTTCCGATGCGTTTCACGCCCTCCAAAATATAGGCAGCGTGTCCAAGCACGTTTTTCAGCTCCTGGCTCGTCTGGTAAGACACGTCGGTAAACAGCCCGAACGCCGCCACATAGATAAAATGCTTATCCCCGAACAAGCCGACATCACACGGAAAATCTTTTCCGCTGACAGCGACTTCTGCTGCCTTTTTCATGTTTTTCGGCAGATCCAGTGATGCCGCAAAATCATTCGTACTGCCTGCGGGAATATAGCCAAGCGCCACATTTTTGCCGCTCCGCATCAGTCCTGACACGGTCTCATCGAGTGTTCCGTCCCCGCCGCAGCAGACCACGAGATCATAATCACCTGCCCGCTCCGCAGCGACATTTACCGCATCGCCTGCTGCCTGTGTCGGATGCACGGTCACGCTGTAGCCAGCCTGCACCATCACCTCTAAAATATCCGACAACTGTGATTTGACCTTGCCGACTCCCGAATGGGGATTATAGATAAATAATAATCTCTGATTGCTCATATTGCTCATGATCCGATCACCTTCCTAATTTTTTTGCCAGTTCCGAGAGCTTGCGCAGCCGGTGATTGACACCGGATTTCCCCACGGGCGGATCACAGAGTTCTCCGAGATCCTTGAGTGATGTATCCGGATATTCCAGCCGCAGCAACGCCATCTCACGCAGCGACGGCGGCAGCTCATCCAGCCCGATTCTGCTCTGTATGTAGCGGATATCCTCCACCTGTCTGTATGCGGCACCGACAACTTTATTGATATTCGCTGTCTCGCAGTTGACAATGCGGTTGACAGATCCACGCATTTCTTTTAATATGCGCACATTTTCGAGATTCATGAGCGCAACATAAGCACCCATGACATTCAGCGCATCCACGATCTGTGCGCCCTCTTTTAAATAGACAATATGATATTTTTTGCGCTGTACGATCTTGGCATCCAGTTCAAACGACGCAAGCAGCTCCTGTAGCAGCTGCGCCTGCTGCGGCTGCTGACAGACGATCTCGAAGTGATAGGACTTCTGTGGATCGCTGATCGAGCCGGAGGCTAAAAATGCACCGCGCAGAAATGCACGTTTACAGCAGTTTCGTTTCAGCAGTTGTTCGCGGTGCTGTGTCATCTGCTCGCTGATCCGCGCGCGCAGCTCCTCCTGCGTTACTTCCCCGAACAGCCTTTTTGCCAGTGTCATTCGTTTTTCTGCCAGATGCGCATGATCCGGTGCCAGTGTCTCGAGCGCCGCCAGCTCTGCCAGCTGGCAATGCCGCTTGCTGTCGTTCTGCCTTGCCAGCTCCGCCTTTACCTCACTTGAAAATGACATCGCGTTCTCCTGTTATTTGCCACGATGGGCATCCTTTTCTATGTCTCTGTGTTCCACGCGCAGACCGTAGTCTTCCTGCTTGCCCAGCCGTTCATACAAGCCTTGTGCGACCGTTACCGAGCGATGCTTGCCGCCGGTACAGCCGATCGCGATGACAAGCTGGTTTTTGCCCTCGGCAACATAGTTCGGCACGAGAAAACCGATCATATCCTCCAGCTTTTCCATAAATACCGCGTACTGGTCGCCCTCCATGACATAGTTTTGTATCCGCTCGTCCAATCCGGTCAACGGGCGCAGCCCCTCGACATAATACGGATTGGGCAGAAAACGCACATCAAAAACGAGATCCGCATCGGTCGGTATGCCGTACTTGAATCCGAACGAGAGAACCGTGATATACAGATTTTTATACGTCTGGTTCTCCACAAACATTTTCTTTAGCTCTGCCTGCAACTCCCGCGTGAGCAGCTGGCTCGTATCCAGAATATAGTCTGCACGCCGTTTGATCGGCTGCAAACGCTCCCGCTCCCTGCTGATCGCCTGCTCGACTCTGCCGCCCTCGGCGAGCGGATGCGTGCGTCGGGTCTCCTTGTACCGCTTGATGATGACCGAATCCTCACTCTCCAGAAACAGCATCTCGAAGCTCTTTCCACGCTCCTGCAAACGGTCTAATACGGCGGTCAGATCCCCGATATTCTGTCCGCTGCGAATATCGACATTGATCGCTACCTTGTCCAGCTCGGGGTCGTTCTCTGACAGATCGACAAAGCTCTCTACGAGCGAAATCGGCAGATTGCCGACGCAATAATATCCCATGTCCTCTATCATTTTGAGTGCGGTACTCTTTCCCGAACCCGACATTCCGGTCAAAATCACACAACGCATACGATACCCCTCCCTGCTTTTTTATCTCTTTCTAAGTCTTATCTTTTGTGTTTTTATCTGTTGTCCATGCGGGCTGCGCCCCCGGTCAGAAGCCTAACAGCCGCACCTCCGGCTCCAGATCCACACCACTTTGTTCCCGAACCCGCAGTTGTACCTGATGCATCAGCTCGATAATGTCTGCTGCCGTTGCACTTCCACGGTTGATGACAAAGCCGCAGTGTTTCTCGGACACCTGCGCATCTCCTACGCGAAAACCACGCAATCCTGCATCCTCAATGAGTTTTCCCGCAAAATAGCCCTCCGGACGCTTGAACGTGCTGCCCGCACTCGGATATTCGAGCGGCTGTTTTTCGACACGCTTTTTCTTCAATTCTTCCATGCGCGCACGGATCGCTGCCTCATCATCCTTTTCCAGATGCACACGCGCTTCCAGTACGAGTTCTCCCTCGTCCATCATCCGGCTGTGCCGGTAGGACAAATCCAGCTTCTGCGCCGGACGCACGAGTATCTCCCCATCCAGCGTGAGCACGCGCACTTCCGTTAAAATATCCTTCATTTCGCCGCCGTAGGCTCCCGCATTCATCACGACCGCTCCACCCATCGATCCGGGTATCCCTGCCGCAAATTCCATACCGGCGAGCCCGTGCTTTGCCGCTGTATTGGCAGCCTCCGAGAGCAGTGTGCCCGCCTGTACGAGCAGGTCAGTCCCGTCTGTGACCGTAATGCCTGCGGCTGCTCTGCCGATCTCCATCACGACTCCGCGCAGCCCGGCGTCAGCAATCAGCAGATTGCTGCCGTTTCCGATCACGGTAAGCGGCAGATCGTATCGTTTACACAGTGCTACGACCTGCGGAATCTGTCCGAGTTCGGGTGTGACGAAATACTCCGCCGCACCGCCGACGCGAAATGTCGTATGGCGGCTGAGCGGTTCTTCCCTGCGGAGCTGCTCCGGACGCAGTAACTTTTCCAATTCCTGCTCAAATTGTTGTTTTTCCCGCATTATGCTTCCCTCAAAAATGCCATATAGCCTTTATAAGCCTCATACAGATCTACTTTGCTGATGATCTCCCACGGCGCATGCATACTCAGCACTGCAACACCGCTGTCGATGACTTCCATGCCGTAATTTGCCAGAATATAAGCGATCGTTCCGCCGCCGCCCTGATCTACCTTTCCCAGTTCCGATGTCTGGAATGCCACGCCGTTTTCATCAAAGATGCGGCGCAGTCTGGCGATATATTCCGCATTTGCGTCGTTTGATCCTGATTTTCCGCGTGATCCGGTATATTTATTAAATACGATACCTCTGCCAAAATATGCCGCATTTTTCTTTTCTGACACAGACGGATAGTTCGGGTCATACGCAGCACTGACATCAGATGACAGCATTCTCGAATGCTGTAAGGCGCGGCGCAGCGCAAGATCTGTATAAGCGCCACAGCGGTCGAGCACTTCTGCAACCATATTTTCAAAAAATCGCGAATGCATACCGGTCGCGCCGACGCTGCCGATCTCCTCTTTGTCCACGAGCAGGCAGACACTCGTGCGCTCCGGTGTCTCCATCTGTAAAATCGCCTCAAAGGAAGGATATGCACAGACGCGGTCATCGTGTCCGTATCCCATGATCATGCTGCGGTCGAGTCCGTAATCTCTGGCGGCTCCCGCGGGTACGACCTCGATCTCTGCGGATAAGAAGTCCTCCTCCTCGATCCCGTACTGCTGCTTCAAAAGCTCTAAAATCTGCGCTTTTACGCGCTCCTTTGCGGTCTTTTCTTCGTCTGCCGCTTTATCTGCGGGCAGATTGCCGATGAGCACATCGAGATTCTCGCCCTCTACGACCTTATTGCCCTTCTTTTCGAGCTGATCGCCTGCCAGATGGATGAGCAGATCGCTCACACCCACAACGGGATCGGATGCCTGCTCACCGATATTGATCTCTACGACTGTGCCGTCCTTTTTAGCGACTACTCCATGCAGCGCCAACGGCAGTGTGACCCACTGGTATTTCTTGACACCGCCGTAGTAGTGGGTGTCGAGCAGCACCATATCGTTGTCCTCATACATCGGGTTCTGCTTGAGGTCGAGTCGCGGCGAATCGATATGTGCACCTAAAATGTTCATGCCCTCGCTGATCGGGGCGCTTCCGATCACAAACAGGGCGAGTGATTTGCCCATGTGATCTGCATAGACTTTGTCGCCCGCCTTTAAGGTGGTTCCATTTGCGACTGCCTCCTCTAAGCTGATGAAGCCGGCTTTTTTCGCCTGTTCTACGAATGTCTTGACGCATTCGCGTTCGGTTTTATTCTCTGACAAAAATACGCGGTAGTTCTCCGCAAAATCGTAGACTTCCTGCTTTTTGTCTCCGGGATAGGCATCCCATGCGTTATTTCGTTCCATTTCTGTCATTCTCCTTAACTATTACATATTTATTCATATCAAAACTATTTCAAAATCCAGTTCGCGGCTCCCACAAGCATGTCTGTTTTGCTTTCATTGCACGACCCATTCCGATGAGCCTCCGCAGAACAAAATTGTGTCAGCAATGGCTTCCACAATTTGGAGTCTCATCTCCATCGCGCAAAGGCAGCAAAATCAGACATCGCTTGCTCGCGCCGCTACGTTTACGAAATGCCTGTAACGTGAATAGCTGCGGGTGCAGCAGTTCCCGTCAGATGCGACGTTTGCCCAGCGAAGTGCGAGCGATTTAATAACGGTTCTCATGTCATAGCTGGAAGCCGCAGGCTATGTGTGCGAAGGACACCTACCGAACTGCCACTGGCAGTTCGCCACGGATGCATGGCAACATCGAGCCAAGGCTGAAGAGACAGCGAGACACCGCGGGGCAATCGGAGCAGCCTGATCGGGATACTGCTGTGACCGCAGCCGGATAACATGAACCCACAGACCTGCTTGTGGGAGCCGCGGCTCTTGAAATAGCGTACCGATACGAAGGTTACTCGTCGTCGTCCGAGCTGGATCCCTTCGCGATATTCGCCTGCACACGGCGATACAGCTCCTGTGCGGCATTGTAGCCCATCTTCTTCTGTCTGTGGTTGACCGCTGCGGTCTCACAGATCACTGCCAGATTTCGTCCGGGACGGATCGGCAGGGAATGACAGACCACTTTGTTGCCTAAAAACTCGGTGTATTCCTGCTCCATGCCAAGACGGTCATACTCTTTATCCTTATGCCAGTCCTCGAGCTTGATGACAAGATCGATCTGCTGCTTATCCTTGACACACTCGACACCGTATAGGGACTTTACATCAATGATACCGATGCCTCGCAGCTCAATAAAGTGTCTGGTGATCGCCGGAGACGTACCGATCAGCGTCCGGTCATCGATCCGCTTGATCTCTACCGCGTCATCGGTCACAAGGCGGTGTCCGCGTCGGATCAGCTCCAGCGCCGCCTCACTTTTTCCGATACCGCTCTCACCCATAATCAGCAGTCCCTCGCCGTATACATCTACCAGCACGCCGTGAATCGTGATGCACGGTGCCAGCTCCTCATTCAACGTCCGGATCAGCTCTGCCGTGAGTGCAGAAGTCGCGCGTTCCGTTCCGAGAACTGCCACATTGTGTCTTGTCGCCGCATCCAGAAAATCCTCATCCGGCTGGAAGCCCCTGCAAAAGACAACACACGGAATATCAAAGCTCATGAACTTGTCATATGCCTCCCGCTTGCGCTCCTTTGCCACCTGCTGCAAATATGCAAACTCTACCATTCCGATAATCTGTACGCGCCCCTCTGCAAAATGCTCAAAATAGCCGTGCAACTGCAATGCAGGACGGTTGATCTCGGTAATACATACCTTTTTCTGCTTGAGGTTTACCTGCTCCGTAAAGTTATTCAGATCTAATAATCGCGCCAATTTTGCGACTGATACCTCTTTTTTTGTCATTGTGTGTTCCCCCCTATAACATAATGTCATCACTCAATCACTTCGTGATTCGTAACTATACCTAACATTATAATAAGTTACCATATCAAAATCTGCAAGCTGATTTTACGTTACTGCTCCTGTGCCCGGAAAAAATCATAGACTGCCTGCGCCGACCGCTCATTCATGCTGTCTGCAGCCGCCAGTTCTTCCACCGAAGCGGCGCGTATCGCATCGAGCGACTGGAATGTGCGCATCAGTGCTTTTCTGCGCGCGGGTCCGATGCCCGGTATGTCATCCAGCACGGAATGCACCTGCTCCTTGCTGCGCAGCGAGCGGTGATACTCAATCGCAAAACGGTGCGCTTCATCCTGAATGCGCGTGATCAGCCGAAATGCCTCGCTGTGCCGGTCGATCGGCACTTCCACATTATTATAGTATAACCCGCGTGTGCGGTGATTATCATCCTTTACCATGCCGCAGACCGGAATATTCAGGTGCAGCTCGTCAAGCACCTGCAATGCAATATTGACCTGCCCGCGTCCGCCATCCATCAATATCAGATCCGGAAACTTTGTAAAGCTGCCGTATTCATCCTCCAGTTCACGTTCCCGTCGTTCCTCGCGCTCCTTCAAACCATGTGCAAAACGCCTCGTAAGCACCTCATGCATCGATGCATAATCATCCGGTCCGGCAACTGTCCGCAGCTTAAACTTACGGTAATCGCTGCGGTTTGGCCTGCCCTTTTCATATACGACCATCGACCCGACAGATTCAAAGCCATTCGTATTGGATATATCATATGCCTCCAGCCGGTGGAGCTGTTCGCGGGGCAGCGACAGCAGATCTGCCAGTTCCTTGACCGCGCCGATCGTCCGACCCTCCTCGCGCTTGATCTTCTCCCGATCCTGTGTCAATACAATCATCGCGTTTTTCTCTGCCAGCTCGACCAGTTTTTCCTTGGAGCCACGCTTGGGCACACGCAGATAGACACGCTGTCCCTTACGCTTACTGAGCCATTCCTCGATGACCTCCCGATCATCAATATCGGTCTGCAGCATCAGCTCACGCGGAATATACGGCGTTCCGGCATAGAACTGTTTGATAAAAGAAGTCAATATCTGCGCCGGAGTGTCCTCGTTCACGATCCTCAGATAAAAATGATCCCTGCCGATCATCCGTCCGTCGCGCACAAAAAAGATCTGTACGACCGCATCCCTGTCATCACATGCGAGCGCCAGAATATCGCGATCCTCTCCATCCGCATGCGTGATCTTCTGTTTCTGCGCGATCTGCTTCACGCTGCCGAGCAGATCCCGATATTCTGCGGCTTTCTCAAAATCCAGAGCCTCCGCAGCCGCCTCCATTTTTTCCTGCAGCATACGCAGCACCGGCTGATAACGTCCATTCAGAAAATCCAGTACACCGTCAATCTGTTTGCGGTATTCCTCCTGTGACACATAGCCCTGACACGGCGCCTGACACTGGTGGATATGGTAGTTCAGGCAAGCCCGCTCCGCCCCGATATCGCGCGGCAGACACCGGTTACATGTCCGGATCTGATAGAGCTTGTGGATCAGCCCGATCGTATCCTTGACCGCGCCCGCGCTCGTATACGGCCCGAAATAAGCCGATTTATCTTTTTTTAGCTGACGCGAAAAAAGGACCCTGGGGAACATTTCCCCCAGCGTCACTTTTATATATGGATACGTCTTGTCGTCCGTAAGCATCGTATTATATTTTGGTCGGTGCTCTTTGATCAGATTACACTCGAGCACCAGTGCTTCCAGCTCGGAATCCGTCACGATATACTCAAATCGGTCGATCTGCTGCACCATACGGTCTTTTTTGATCCCCTCATGGTGGCTCGCCTGAAAATACTGCCGCACGCGGTGGCGCAGCGAGATTGCTTTTCCGACGTAAATAATCGCATCCTTTTTATCGTGCATAATATAGACTCCGGGTTTGTTCGGAAGCTTCGCTAATTCCTCTGCAAAATCAAACGCCATTGTCCTCGTCCTTTTTCTCCTCGAGCGGTCTTATCACAACCGGTTTTTCCTCTGAGCTGTCACCGGATGTCTGCTCTGCGCTCTCGGACTGCTCCGCATCGGGATCGGGCAGATCCTTCATTTCACGGAAAATCTTCATGAACTCTTTACCGGTGATTGTCTCCTTCTCATACAGGTGATCAGAGATCCGGTCAAGAATCTCGCGGTTCTCCACAAGCAGCCTGGTCGCCTCGTCATAGGCATCCTTGATCATCTTCTGTACGACCTTATCGATCTGCGCCGCAGTCTCCTCACCGCAGTTGAGTACCGGACGACCGTCCAGATAATGATTTTCGACTGATTCAAGGCTCATCATGCCGAATTCCTCCGACATACCGTACTGCGTTACCATCGCACGCGCAATCCGTGTGGCCATCTCAATATCATTTGAAGCTCCGCTCGTCGCAGACTGGAATACCAGCTCCTCCGCCGCACGGCCTGCCATATAGGTACGGATCTTCGCCAGCAATTCATCCTTCGTCTGTAAGAACTTCTCCTCCTCGGGTGTCTGTAACGTATAACCGAGTGCTCCCATCGTTCGCGGAACAATCGTGATCTTTTGTACCGGTTCGGTGTTCTTCTGCAAAGCGGCTACCATCGCATGACCGACCTCATGATATGAAACGATCTTGCGCTCCTGATCGCTCATTGTGCGATCCTTCTTCTCCTTGCCGCCGACAGCTACGATCTCAAATGCCTCAAACAGATCACTCTGGTTCACAAATGCCCTGCCGTGTTTTACCGCGTTGATCGCCGCCTCGTTAATAATATTTGCAAGATCTGATCCGACCAGACCGGCAGATGCCAGTGCAATCGCATCCAGATCGACAGTCTGATCCATCTTGACATCCTTGGAGTGTACCTTCAAGGTCTCCAGACGACCCTTCTGATCCGGCTTGTCAACAATGATACGCCTGTCAAAACGACCCGGACGCAGCAATGCCTTATCCAATACCTCCGGACGGTTCGTCGCTGCCAGAATGAGCAGACCCTTAGAGGTATCAAAACCATCCATCTCCGCCAACAGCTGGTTCAATGTCTGCTCGCGCTCGTCATTGCCGCCATATCTGGTATCACGGCTCTTTCCGATCGCGTCGATCTCATCGATAAAAATGATACAGGGTGCCTGTTTCTGCGCCTCCTTGAACAGATCACGCACACGCGAAGCACCGACTCCGACGAACATCTCCACAAAATCGGAACCCGCCAGTGAGAAGAACGGTACGCCCGCCTCTCCTGCGACTGCCTTTGCGAGCAGCGTCTTACCGGTTCCGGGAGGTCCTACAAGCAGGGCTCCCTTCGGCAGCTTCGCTCCGATCTGCGTATATTTTCTCGGATTATGCAGGAAATCCACGACCTCCTGTAACGATTCCTTTGCCTCGTCCTGTCCGGCAACATCCTTGAATGTCACGCCGGTCTTTTTCTCGACATAGACCTTTGCCGTATTTTTGCCGACGCCCATCGCGCCGCCACCCATACGCTTCATAAGGAATCCCAGCAATACCCACAGGATCACGATCGGGAGCAGGAAGCTCACGATATTGTAGATCCATCCGGCAGTGTTATCCGGAATCTCTCCCTTGATCTCTACGCCAGCCTCTTTCAAGGTCGACACCAGATCCTGATCTCCGACATAACCGGTATAGTAAGTGACCGGTATAATCTCATTCTTATCCGGTTTCGGCGTGATATCGATCTGCTGGGAACCCAGATCTACACTCTCTACCTTGCCGTCCTCGACCATCTTCAGGAATTCCGTATATGAGATCTCCTGTGCGGTCATCTGCGTCTGCCACTTGCTGACCAGACTCATGAACAGCAGCGCCACAAGTGTGATGAGCACGAATACCATGACCATCTGACCGTTCCGGTTGTTTCTCGGTCCACCGCCGCCGCGATTGTTGTTTCCACCGTTTTGATTGTTATTGTTGTTATTCGGATTGTTTCCTCCGCCTCCGAAATTGCCATTTTCCATAGACTAATTACCAACTTTCTTTCTCTTGTCGTACTTCCTACCATTATAAAAGCAAACCTGTTTGATTTCAATATGTACTTTTCCGTTTTTTATAAACATTTTCTAAAGAAAGAGTTAATTATATTAAGCAAATTTTAACGTGACACGCTGGAATTCTTTTTGTACGGGATGTATAATACTTTGATGTATAATATTGAAGTAAAATTAGAATTCTATTACCTATGGAGGAAGCTATCATGTCCGTAAAATATGTATTTGTCACTGGTGGCGTGGTGTCCGGTCTCGGAAAAGGAATCACTGCCGCTTCACTCGGCCGTCTGCTCAAGGCACGCGGCTACACTGTAACGATGCAGAAATTTGATCCTTACATCAATATCGACCCCGGAACCATGAATCCCATTCAGCACGGCGAAGTGTTCGTCACCGACGACGGTACGGAGACAGACCTCGACCTCGGACACTATGAGCGCTTCATTGATGAAAGTTTAACCAAAAATTCAAATGTTACTACCGGTAAAATTTACTGGTCTGTCCTGCAAAAGGAACGACGCGGCGATTATGGCGGCGGTACGGTACAGGTCATCCCTCATATTACCAATGAGATCAAGAGCCGTTTTTACCGCAACTACACCTCCGACGAGACACATATCGCGATCATCGAGGTTGGCGGTACGGTGGGCGATATCGAAAGCCAGCCGTTTTTAGAGTCCATCCGTCAGTTCCAGCATGAGGTCGGTCATGAAAATGCGATGCTGATCCATGTAACGCTGATCCCCTATATCCGCGCTTCGGGCGAACTGAAAACCAAGCCGACGCAGGCTTCGGTCAAGGAACTGCAGGGAATGGGTATCCAGCCGGATGTCATCGTCTGCCGCAGCGAACAGCCGCTCGATCAGGGATTAAAAGACAAGATTGCCCTGTTTTGTAACGTTCCGAGCAGCCACGTACTCCAGAATCTGGATGTAGAATATCTATATGAAGCGCCACTGGCTATGGAACGCGAGAATCTGGCAAAAGTAGCCTGCGAATGCCTCCGGCTTGATTGTCCGGAGCCGGATCTGAAAGACTGGGAGGATATGGTCGATGCGCTGCGTCATCCGAATAAAGAGGTGACGGTCGCACTCGTCGGGAAATATACACAGCTACATGATGCTTATATCTCTGTTGTAGAAGCACTCAAGCACGGCGGCATCGCGGGCCGTTGCACCGTAAATATCAAATGGGTCGATTCCGAGCTCGTAACAGAGGAGACCGTAGACAGCCTGCTCTCAGATGTCAGTGGCATCCTCGTGCCGGGCGGTTTCGGTACCCGTGGTGTCGAGGGCATGATCACCGCATGCCAATATGCACGTGAGCATGCGATCCCTTATCTGGGTCTGTGTCTGGGTATGCAGGTCGCAATCATCGAATTCGCCCGTCATGTCTGCGGATTGCATGACGCTCACAGTATCGAGCTCGACCCGCAGACGACACATCCGGTCATCGCTCTCATGCCTGATCAGGATGAGGACGGCGACATCGGCGGTACGTTACGTCTCGGCTCCTATCCGTGTGAGCTGGACGAGAACTCCAAAGCATATGGGCTCTACGGTGATAAAACAATCCACGAGCGTCATCGTCACCGCTACGAGGTCAACAACGATTACCGTGCTGTGCTGACGGAAAACGGCATGCTGCTCGCCGGTCTCTCCCCGGACGGACACATTGTAGAGATGATCGAGGAGCCGGCACATCCGTGGTTTATCGCCACGCAGGCTCACCCGGAGCTCAAATCCCGTCCGAACCGCCCGCATCCGCTATTCCGCGGATTTGTGGAGGCTGCAATTAACTATCGGAAATAAATATGACAGCAAAAATAAGAACCGGAGGCTCGATAGAGTCCCGGTTCTTATTTTTGACCTTCTGGATTTTAGCCGTAAGCGTCGATTTTATTCGGTCTGGTCGTTTCTATACTCCACCCATAATGGGTATCCTCAAAGCGTGAATCTGTCAATGTAGCAATGGCAGCCGCTGACACATAATACTTGCCATCGATCTTGTAGCAGGGAATTCCAACTACCTCGCCATCCCACACAAAGCTGGTGGTGGAAACAATCACTGTATGCTTTTTGCCGTTGCCTTTCTTCAAAGTCGCGGTCTTCCCCTTATAGGGAGTCATACTGTTAATGATAATCGCATCATTCGCCTTATCATATGTTACGTTAAAGGATTTATTTGTTTTTGACAGCAGATATGCGATATCATCTAACTTATAGTAGTAATAGTAACCGTCTACCTTATAAGCCTCTAAGTACTCTCCACCACTATTTTTATTGCAATAGATCCAGAGCTGCTTCGTTTCCGCAGTAACCTTCTTTGAATATTTATTGCCGGGGTAATAGTTCAGTGTTTCATGCCCCAGATCCATGGTGTAGCATACTTTTCCATCATATAATATCTTATATATCGTCGTCTTTTCCTTATAATCCGGGAAATCCTCTGAATAATAGCTGTATTTATTGATTCCATACACGGTAGCGACGTCGCCATCCTCCATATGATAAGAACCATTGATTGCTTTTATTTTCTGCAATGCCTTATAATTAGTCGGATTCATATGGTACTTTTTCAGGATTTTCAGAGCCTCCGCTGAATATGCGGTGTTGCCCAGCGCGGACCACGGTGCGTCGAGGACGAGCTTTCCCTTCGGTTTTCCCAGCTTCTTGATGTCTGCGAGCGAATAATAATCTTCAAATCCGCCCAGATACTTTGTAGGGATGTAGCACTTCTTTGAATTAAACCACACCTGTGAATAACCGTTGCCGGCATTTTTCTTAACGACCTGCAGCTTGGCATCTTTTTTCACAGTTCCCTCTACGGTCGAAGCTGCCTTTGCCTGTGAGGTGATATCAACCGGATCGCTGGCTGTGACCACCGCGTTATACTGCATTGTTGGCTTGTTTTCGTCTGACATCCGCAGGTTTACATATTTCGCATTGACATAGTAGAGTCCCTGCTTATAATAAATCTGATAATGTCCATTGATCGGCGTCGTCTTTGTCACCTGAAACAGCTGGTTCGTCTCAATCAGTCCTGCTGCCACATAATTATCACTCGCCGGTGTTGTCTTTACATAAACATTGCAGGTCGCCGTTCCCGATGCCGTGATCTCCGGTATCTCTAACTGCTGATTTCTCGCATCGGTGATGTAAACGTATTTGCGCGGCATAAAATACACACCCGGTTTCCAGCTGGCGTACTGCTCTGTTCCGAGTCCGCCACAGGTACTGGTGAGTCCCTGTCCGACATCGATTCCACCCGGACTCCAGATAGCGACCCAGTTTGCATCATATGCAATGACTTTGAATTCACTCGTTTCTGCGCAATAAAAGGCGAGATTTGCCTGTCCCTCTGGATGTGTTCCCAGATAGCGGTAGGCAGTCTGGTTCAGCTCCTCAATTCTTTTCTTATGATAGTCGATCGGCGGTTCACCCGGATAAAAATATGCCTTTGCTACCGTCGTATGTACCACAGCCTTCCCCCAGTAACTGCTCTGAAGACTGGGTGGCATCTCGCGGGGAATCCATTCCTTCGGAACCGTCCGTCCATAGGTTGCATATACCTTACCCTTGGTGTTTTCCTCACTTCCATACAGATAGTTCGACAGGAAATCCATGTCTAACGGAAATGGATACAGATCGGCATTCGGATCTTCTGTCAGATAGGCGACTGATGCAGCGAATGCATCTGTAGGAATCAGCGTAATCAGCATAGCCATAATCAGAGTGAAGATTACGGATCTTTTTAACAGGTTTGTTCTTTTTTGACTCGTATCTTTCATACCATACCTCCCTCTTGTCAAAAAATAATCTTCGCCTTGTAGATCCTACAAGGTTTTGATAAACTAATTATACACCGTACCTTAGGGTTCGAGTCAAGTAAATTGATCCCGTTACGGTGAACAGTAACAGCATTTGATAAGGAAAAGTACTATGAAGAAATATGATGAGAATTTGTTTAAAATGGGCGAAATTACGAAGATGCTCGGCGTGACCAGAAAGACCATTCTGGTCTATGAAAAGATGGGACTACTGACACCTGCCGTCAAAGATGAACAAAGCGGTTACCGGTATTACACGGCGGACAATATGACACAGATCCGCTCGATCCGGTCCCTGCAGGCGCTCGGTCTGTCACTCGCGGAAATCGCAAACTACTACTATGATACCGAAAACATGGATCTCTATCTGGAGCGGCTGATGGATCTGCGCGCCGCGTTGGACCGCAATATCCAGATGCTTCAGGCGCGCTCTGCGAAAGAGGGGGATCTGAGCATACACCGGATAGTGCTTCCGCAGCAGGTATGCTTTTGCCGCAGATACCAGTGCAAAGATATTGCGGATGCCTCAAACAGGCTGCGCGATACCTATATTGCAGCAGCGAGAACAGGCATGATGTCTATGCTTGCCCGGATGTTTACGATGCGTATGGGTAGTGACAGCAATGATCTGGATCTCATGTGCTGCATACCTGTCAATGATACCTTTGATGGCATAGAGCGGACAGAATTTGACGAAACGCCTGCACTATGCATCTACTATCGTGGATCCTATGAGGGGATCGAAGCTGCAATTTCTGCTTTAGATGAATATGTCCGGCTGCACCATGTGGAAACAGCTGGACACTATCGTTGCATTTATTTAGAAGGGCCACCGAACCGTGGCGGAAATAGCAGTGATTATATTACGCAGGTCGCCATACCAGTCAAAAATGATTTATTTTAAGTACAGCCATCTATATCTGGTCTACCTTTTTTAACAGCGGATTGCGTATGTACTGTACAATCAGCGGAATCACCATAAAACACCAGGTGATCGGCTCTGCCACGATGATCCCCCAGTAGCCGAACGGCTCCACGAGCAGATTCACGAGAATAATCTTGCCGATACACTCAATACTGCTCGATACGATCGGGGTAACATGATCCCCGATGCCCTGCATCGTATTGCGCAGCACAACGATGATCGCCGTCACCCAGTACAGCAGCGTATCAAATTTCAGATAGGACCACGCCGCAGCGATGACTGTCTCGCTCCTGGTGCCTGTCACCAGACGGATCAGAACCGGCGCAATCGTATAACTGCACACCAGCACGACTCCGCACCAGATCAGTACGATCGTCAGCGCCGCGCGCACACCTTCCTTGACACGGTCAATGCGTCCGGCACCGAAATTCTGTCCGGAATACGTCGCCATCGTCGTTCCGATCACACCAAACGCCAGCATAAACAGCTCTGTCAGCTTGCGCGCCGCCGTGTGTGCGACAATAATATCATTTCCAAGCGTGTTGATACCGGTCTGCAAAGCAACCGTACCGATATTCACAAGGCATCCCATAAATCCCATCGACAATCCACAACTGAGCAGATTGCGTACCAGTTCGCGCGAAAATCCGAAACTCTCACGCTGCACGTGCAAGATCTCGTATCTTTTATAAATAAACACGAGGCACAGTACAGTGGCAAATAACTGTGACACGACCGTCGCTACGGCTGCGCCGCGCACACCCATATCGAGCACGCAGATACAGAACAGATCGCCAAAAATATTTAACACGACGGAGATAGCCAGAAAAATGAGCGGTGTCACGGAATCACCGATCGCGCGCAGCAGCGCCGCGCACAGATTGTACAGCATCGATACCGTCATTCCCGCAAAAATCACAACGATATATTCATAGGACAGCGCATAAATATCACTTCCGACATGCAGCACGCTGAAAATTTGCGGCAAAAATACGATACTGAGCAGGGTCAGCGCCACACTGACTCCCAATGACAGCACACTCGCCGCCGCTACCGAACGCTTCAGCCCCTGTTCGTCCCCCGCACCGAAAAAACGTGCCACGATCACGGCAAAGCCATTCGTCAAACCCTGCAAAAATCCGATCACCAGCGTACTGAGCGAGGTTGTCGCCCCGACAGCCGCCAGCGCAGTATCTCCCAATACGGAGCCTACCACACGGGTATCCACCAGACTATAAGTCAACTGTAGTACATTTCCGATCAAAATGGGCATCATAAACAGAAGGATCTGTTTCATCGGATTGCCCTTGGTCAAATCTCTCATTCCTATTACTAACCTCTATTACCTAAACGTTTCCCAAACGCTGCTTATCCTCTGTCACATATAGAATGCGATATGAATCAGCACTGCCATCACACAGCCGGTCACACATCCCATCAATACCTGCATCGGCGTGTGTCCGACAAATTCTTTCAGGCGCTCTTCCGGCAGACTGGGGTTGTCCTTCGAAAACAAGCGCACCATCTCATTGAGCAGCTTTGCCTGCTTTCCAGTCTCCAGACGCACGCCCATCGCGTCACGCATTGTGATCAGTGCCACAATCACACAGACCGCAAACGGAAAGGAATCCACGCCGTACACGATCCCTGCCGTTACTGCCATACAGCTCACCGTCGAAGAATGTGCTGATGGCATGCCCCCATCTCCCCAAAAACGGGTGATATCCAGCTTGTGGTTGATGATTGCATAGAGCAGCGTCTTACAGAACTGTGCCGCAAACCATCCGGCGATTCCTCCCATCAGAACCTGATTGCTAAGCAGCTTTAGAAAAAAAGTATTGATTGTCATTGAGACCGTCCTTTTTGTTTTCTTTTACTTTGTTACCGTTTTTTATTCTAGCACAGAGCCTGCACTGATACAAGGCATGAAAGGTTAGAATTGTTTAAGATTTATTTTAGATTTCTTTTATGTTTCGGACACAATTTGGTCACATTTGCTCGATATACTATGTCTATCAACAGAGATGTTGATAGCAACAATTCCCTATATAGATGTAACATTTTCATAACTAAACTCCTCGAAAAAACGATCGCGAACGCGGTCGTTTTTTCATACATTTTTTTACCCATTTTTCCTAAAGTGTGCTACACTGTATCTGAACCGTAACTGTCTGATATGTCTCAGTTACGTGAAATATCTGATTACGAGGATGCGTTATGCCCAAATCATATGGTCAAAAACTGAAAATCCTGTATTTGGCGCAGCTTCTGTATGAGCGCACGGATGAACAGCACCCGGTTTCGACTGCTGAGATCATCTCCTATCTGAACACCCAGGGTATCCGTGTCGAGCGAAAAACGGTCTATGATGATATCCATACCCTACAGCGGTTCGGACTCGATATCATTGCAACACGCAGCGAGCCGAAGGGATATTATCTCGCCAGTCGCAAATTTGAGCTGGCAGAGCTCAAGCTGCTTGTAGACGCCGTACAGGCCTCCCGCTTTGTGACTGCAAAGAAATCCCGTGCACTGATCGCCAAGCTGGAGACACTCACAAGCCATGCCGAGGCAGGTCAGTTACACCGTCAGGTAGTTGTCGCGCAACGCGGTAAATCTGTCAATGAGCAGATCTATTACAGTGTAGATACGATCTACACTGCAATGGCATCGGAATGCATGATCCGTTTTCTCTACTGTGAATGGTCTGCTTCCAAACAACTCGTTCCGCGCAGATCAGGCGCTTTCTATGAGGTCAGCCCCTGGCTTTTGACCTGGGAAAATGAGAACTACTATCTGATTGCTTACGATCACGCAGCCTCCATATTAAAATACTACCGTGTAGATAAAATGCTCAGTCTCAGCATCCTGAAGCAGCCCCGTCTGGGACGGGATGTCTTCGAGGCACTGGATATCGCCGGTTTTGCAAAAAAGACGTTCGGCATGTTTGCCGGTGATGAGACGGTTGTTACGCTGCGCTGTGACAATTCCCTGGCCGGCGTTATGATCGACCGGTTTGGGACAGATGTCCCCATGCGCCCCATATCCGGCCGGGAATTACAGGTGCGTGCGAGTGTAGCTGTCAGCCACCAGTTTTTTGGCTGGCTTTCCGGTTTCGGCAGCCGCATACGCATTGTCTCACCAGCGTCGGTCTGTGAGCAATACCGTAGATATCTGCAGGATATTCTATCTTTATATATAACCGGCAATTATCCGGAGGAGGATGTACCATGAAACGACCTGAAGAAATAAGCAATTATAAATCATGTACCATGTGTGGCAGGGCTCTGCCGATCAACTATGAGAAAGACCACTGTCCCGCGTGCGAGGATGATGTACTTTTTAAGGATATCCGCGAATATATCCGTACACATGACGTCACCGAGTTTGAACTGGCAGAAATCTTTCATATTCCACAGAGTAAAGTACGCAAATGGATCAAGGAAGGCCGCATCGAGTATGTGACCGGCGAAAACAAAATGATGAATACCCGCTGCCAGCGGTGTGGTATACCCGTTTCCTTTGGTACGCTGTGTCCCAACTGTATGCGCATGATGAACGGTGGCAAAGAAGTTGCTTATATATCTGCCACCAAGAAATCGGATTCTAACCGCATGCGCTATCTGTCGAATGAGGATTCTAAAAATAAATAAGCCTGTATATACATAATAAAAGCGTGATTCCCAATCGGAAACCACGCTTTTTGTTTGTGCTCCATTTCTGTTTAGATATTTGTCAATGTCTTTCCAACGGAAATCGTATAGGTCATCGTGATCTTCCGGTCTCCTGCGATCTGGTAGGTTCCTACCACAGTGACGGATTTGATATTGATCTGGTCTCCAGCCTTGACCGCAACCTTAGAACCCGGCTGTGTCTCCCCTGTGACAACACACTCTGTAATCGTACCATTCTCAGGAATCAGGCAATTCTGTGCCAGCTCCAGTGCCGTTGTGCAGCTCTTGGATGCAGTGACACGCTCGATCGTGATCTCAGGCTGATCCTGTGTATCTGTCAGCGTGAGTGTGGATGACAGTGTCATATAGCCCTTATCTGCCTGTGAATAATACTGCAGGGTAATCGTATACGTTCCGGTCGGTGCCTTGCGGCCTACATCGGATGTAATATCCAGTGTCTTTAACGACAGGCGGGTGGATGCGCCGAGCGTCTGCTTGGAAGCCGTTCCCGCTACCGTCAGATCTGTGCTGTAATACTCGCCGCCCTTTGTCACGGTCGCAGACGTAAACATCGCATAGTTTGTAAATACACCGCCTCTGTACTGTGCCAGACGCACGTTTACATAACGGCTGCCGCTGACATCTGTCGTGAGTGACAGGTCATCGCTGTGCTTATCCATCTCGATCGCATAAGTCGTTGCCGCATTGGAAGGCACGCTGCCCGGGCTGACGATAACTACAGAAAATGCCGCAGATACCTTTTCCGTGCCGGAGGTCAGCGTCAGTGTGTAGTTATAAGTACCCACTACCGCATTGGATGCATTGATAACGATACGGTCATTCGCTGCATCGTAGCTTGCCACACTCGTATTGATGAGGCTGGTCGTCGTGTTCGTCACGCTCGCAGTCTCCCCGGTCAGCGCAAAACGCTCGTTGTACTGATCAAGAGCAGTCACATCGATATACTGGCGGTATTCTGAGTTGTATACATTGGAGATCGTCACGCTGTCCGCGCTCAGATTGATGGAAGCCAGCTTCGGTGCTTCTGCTACCGTAACGTCGTAGCTGTATGCATACTCCTCACCCGCGTATACCGCAGTCACGATGATATTTACCTGTCCGCTGCGGATCGGTGTCACTTTTCCATCCTTTGTGATGATCAGTGCATCGGGGTCTGAGGACTCATATTTTACAGATGTATATTTAATCTCGCTCTTATCGGTATCCAGTGCACGGAAATGTGCATAATAGGTCTTTCCGATCGCCACGCGGCGGTTATCCTTGTAGCTGGCTGCCGTATAATCGGGAGCTGTCGTCGCTGTTGTCATCGTAAAATTCGTGTCGGCAGATGTCGTTGCCGCCTCACAGGTGATGACACCGACAGCGCTCAGGATCAGTCCCGCCTCCGTCTTGCTCGTATACTTTACGGTCACGGTCGCAGTCTTTCCAACGGTTGTCATATACAGCTTTTTATTGTCTGTGATGTATCCGTTTGTCACCTCTGCATCGTAGTCAAGCGTGCCGGGATATGCTGCTGCCACATTTACACCGTTCTCGTCATACAATGCATATTCGATCGTGGATTCCTTGTCAACGGTCACCTTCTGGGTGAGAATCTCCAGCTTCACAGGGATACCCACGCTCGCCTGAAATGCCTTGGAGGTCAGACCATCGCTGACCGTATAAGTGGTGGCATCACGCAGGTTTGTAAGCAGGGTAAGCGTCGCGATCTCTCCGTTTTCGGAAAATGTCATGCTCTTTACAACGGATGCTGCTCCCGCTGCATTCGTAACCGAGAAATCCTCCTTTGCGACTTTGTCATGCATATCGCCGGAATAATTGACCTCAATCTTATTGGCATCCGTCTGTTTCACGGATACGATATAGTCAGCCACTTCCACGGTCACAGACGCAGATTTTACCTCACTGGTACCGATCTTCGCACTCAGCTTGATCGTATAAACGCCTGTTTTCATCGGCTTGAACGTGCCGTCGCTGCTCATATAGGAGGTATAATCCTGCTGATCCTCGCCTGTAACTGTCCACGTATTCGTACAGGTCGCATTTGCCGGAGTCAGCGTGTAGCCAAACTGGTAGCTGCCACCGACATACAATACATCGTCTGCCGCATCGGGTACTGTCAGCTCCACCTTTGAAGGCTTGATCTTGATTCTGGAGCTGGTCGTCGTCTTATATAAAAACGATGTTCCGGAATAGACCTCTGCCTGCAAGGTCACCTTCTTATTCTTTGCAGCCATCGCGCCGTTTGTGTTTACGGTCAGCGTGTTGCTCGCGTTCTTTCCGGTCGCTTTGGTGCTCGCCTTTTTCCACTTCACATATGATTTTCCGGGACCCGTGACTGTCCATTTGACCGTCTGTCCCTTCTTGAGATTCACAAGTGTATACGTGTACTTTCCTTTGGTGCTGCCATTCTGGTACAGATTGGCATATACCTTTTTAAATTTGGGGACTGCTGTCGCTGCCTTTGCGGGCACAGCCGGTATCGCAGTGAACACCAGTGCAAACACGCACAGCGCTGCCAGCAGTTTTTTTACCTTCTGATACATTGTTTGTTCCTCCTTCTTTACAAGCAGTTCAGAGCCATTCGCAAAACCGCTGTTTCACAGCTCTCTTTTTGCTCATATTCTACCACACTCAAGAGGGCAACCGCAAGGGCTGCCCTCTGAATGATGTCTTATTTTGCAGAATCGTCTGTTACCTGTTCCTTTTGTTGTTCCTGCTCTTTTTTCTGCTGTCTTTTCTGCGCCTTTTTTTCTCTCCGTTTCTCCTGCCATTTCTCATGTCCCTTGAGCACTTTGCGCACGATCCACACGATCACGACAATAATTACTGCCCACAGCAGCAGCAACGGAAGATTGACGATCAGCCAGATCGAGAAGCTCCGCAAGCCCTGACCGATGGAATAGAACGTATCTGACAGTCCCTGACTGATTTCCTCACCGTAGCTGAGCTTATCTGCTACCTTTGTCTCGCGCTCTACTTCATTGATATCGAGATACAGTGTCGCATAATCAATTCGGTTATCATACACGCGAAGCTGTGACTCGTAGCTCTCCAACTGGTAACGCACATCCGTCAACTGCGCCTGCAACGTCAGCACATCCTCCAGCTTTGTCGCACGCTCTAACAGATCCATCAATGTCTCCTGCTCGATCTTGAGCGACTTGATATGGCTCTGCAGGTCTACATAGCTGAGTGTTACGTTCTCGGTAGAGCATCCCGAATAGGTGACATTGGAATTTTCCTTGACCATCGACAAAAACTGATCCATCTTATCTGCCGGAATACGGATGACCATATTGGCATATCTGGTTATGTTCAGGTTCGCATTGCCGTTTGTCTCCGAGCTCTCCAGATAACCGCCGTACTCATTGATCCGCTTCTGCACGGTATCCATAAATGTATCAAACTGCTTTGTCTCAACCGAGTAATTATAAGTATAAATGATCTTCTCACTCGTCTGTGCCGCCTTTGAGGTGCCGGGATCTGTCCCGCCTGTCATGCCATCGTCCGCTGCATCTGCTGTTTCTGCTACCTCTTCGTATGCGGCATCCTCCTTTACATCATAGCCCATATCAGCCGCACCGGATCCATTCATTTGCGGTGCCTCCACAGCCGCCGCCGTATCCGCAGCGGCATATTTGCTCGCCGCACCGCAGCCAGCCAGGCTAAATGCCATGACCAGTGTCAGCAGTGTTACCAGCACGATCTGCTTTTTATTTCTGATTTTTCCGTTTTCCCTCGTCTTTCTCATAATACTTCCCCCTTTCATCACACACGATCGTCAGTGTTCCTCTTTCCTCTTTCCTTTTTCTGTTTTCCATTTTAATCTGTTTCCACACTTAACTGCAATACCTGCCGGTACTGGTTGACCTGACGCACGAGCCGGTATGTTCCGGATGCTGTCATGTTCAGATCAGACAGAAAATAGCTGTCTCCCTGCTGCTCAATGCCGTTAAACAAGCTGATCTGGCGATCCGGATTGTGATACACTCGTGTCCATGTGCCATCCGTCTGTTCATAATAGACATCACAGACATCACTCACACGAAGCTGCCTGTTCTCCTCCGTGAAATCCACTTTCACGATTGTGTCCAGAATAATTGAACCGTCATCGCACATCTGCCCGTAAGACCAGCTTACCCACTCGTCCGCCTTTGCACTCTCTGCCAATAGCTGCTCCTGCCAGCCGGGAGCTGTTGCTTTTTCCTCCCACTCACTGCTATGCCATGCACGGTCTGCATTCCCGCTGTCATCCGCGTTGTCTGCTGTCGCATCGAACGCATCGTCTGCCGCCTCGTCCGCAGCGTCATCCCACGCCTGTTCTGCTGTTTCATCCGCAGCATCATCCCATGCCTGTTCTGCTGTTTCATCCGCTACACCATCTGCTGCTGACATCTCTCCCTCTGTCGGTGCACTCTTTGTTCCCGTATGGAACAGTCCACCCGTAGCTGCGACTGCTGCCAGACCGACCACGCACACAAACGCTGCTGCCCATGCGCCATACCGCCGCCAGCGCTTTGCAGGATATGCGGTCACTTTACCGGATTCCGCCGTTTCTGTTCCATGTGCCGCCTGCTTTTCCAGCCTGCGCATCTCGCGCTCAAAAGATCTGGAAAACTGATGCTCCTGCTTTAGCTGCTCCTGTGAGGGAACCTGCTCCAGATCCCGGTTCATTGCATCTGCCAGTGCCTCGGCAAGCAGCCGCTCGCCATTCATATTCAGACTCATAGATTACCTCCCTGATACTGCTGAAGCACTTGCTTTAATTTGTTTCTCGCCCGGTAAGTCCGTACATTCACCGTCTTTTCTGCCAGTCCGAGCACCTTTGCGGTCTCCTTTTCTGACAATTCATGCAGATAACGGCATTCCAAGACTACCCGGTAATTTTCATCCAGACTGCGGATCGCATCTACAAGCTGCTCGTAAGCCTCCAGCTTCAGATATGTATCCAGCGTATCGTCCGCTCCGGTGGCATCTCCCAGCGCATCCTCATATTCGGTAAACTCTGCCTTGCGCTCCCTGCGCAGCAGATCAATCGCCCTGCTCTTTGTGATCGTCACGAGAAACCGCTTTGCCTGCGGGCTGTCCGGCTTCTCCACCTGATCCAGATGCTTTATCAGCGTCAAAAACGCCTCCTGCACGGCATCCTCAGCCAGATCCTTATCTTTTAAGATGTCTTTTGCCACATACCACATCAGATAGCGGTATTTTTCATACAGAAATGCAAACTTGCTCTGCTCTTCCTCTGTATCCAGCATGGATAAAAATAGTAACATGTTGTTGTCTCCTCTGCGCGCCTGCCACGGTCGTCACCGCAGCTTTTCTGAGGTCCTTACATCTAACCAAACGTAGACTGCCGGGTGTATACTACACCTTTATCTTAAAATCTTGAAAAGATTTTTATCTTTGATAAAATTGCTCATCTCATAGCACACCAATATCTCGTCCCAGCCCTGCTCCGTCAGCGCTGACACCGATTCATTATAATAACGCAGGTCAATCATGGTGATCTGTGCATAACTGCCGATCAGATACGGTGCCATGCTGTTTGCGTAGGAATCTTTGAACAAAAGGAGCTTCCGGTCTGTCTGTGCCGAAGGATTTGTGATCGTCAGCGATCCATAATTACCACCAAAATAAACCGCATACTGATCCTTGCCCTCCAGCTTGCTCAGATCATAGATCCCGCTCAGCTGCGGCATTTCATGTGTACCGTTTGTGCTGAGTGCATCTGCTGGTGCCCCGCTTGTCTCGATACGGATGCCCTGCGGCAGATTCATCGGCAGATCGATCTTCTCCGGTCTTGCTCCCGGCAGTCCGGCTACCTTAGAATAGAGCGTGCCGAAAAACCGGTTACTCTTTGTCTGCACATCATAGCTCTCCTGCGGCACGGGCGTGATCCCATGCGCCTGCAGATAGAGTGCTGCCCCTGCATAGGCACCGTTTGTCGTCCAATGGTGATCGGTCTTGAAATACAGTGGACGGACGCTGTCATGCGCGGCGCGCACGATCTCATCCCTGATCGCGAGCCAACGCACCGAATCCGCCTCACACAGCTCCTCGCCCAGCGTGTCATACGGCGCCGGATCATAGAGCACCGCCCGCTTGGGTAACTGATCTGTCAGAATCGTCCCCGGTGTCGGCACGAGCATGACAGATACCTCTGTATCCGCATTTTGCCGCAATGCGGTGACAAATCCGATATTTTTTCTATAATTCTGCTCCGAGAGATCACTGTCTACGACTTTTTCGAATAAATAGCCGTTCTCACCGATATAAACGCCGTTGATCTCCCTGTGATACAGCAAAAACTGACTCGTCGTGGCGGTCTGCATCCACAGGTCGCGCGCCGGAAACTGGTCGTTCGCCGCGTTTGTCAGGTCTTTTTGCACTTCACCGGAAAAGATGCCGTCTACGCTGATCTGCGGGCGGGTTGTCAGATACCGGTTTTCCTGCGCAGAATATGTCTGCTGCGGCAGGGCAAAGATGCAGATGCCGCCCACCGCAAGGGCGCCAATTACGAGGGTGATAAATAGTCGCCCACCGTTCTGACCGTCTTTTTGTATATTCACGTTCTTTTTTTCTTTTTTTCTCATTCTTTCCTTAACCTCCCAGCCCTGCGTTCTGCGTTTGCTCGGATAATAAATAATTTTAAAACCTTAATACATTAGGTCGCAGCTCCCGCTGCATCTATAACAGATGGTATGCTTGTGCCCACATGCCGCTTTACGCTATGAATATTTTCGCATTGCGTAACATATGGCTACTGGCGGCGGTTGCAGCAGTTCCCGTCAGATGCGACGTTTGTCCGGCGAAGTGCGAGCTTGTAGACAGAGCCAGCGGTACTTGGCAAAACAGAGCGAGACACCGCTGGGCAATCGAAGCAGCCTGATCGGGATACTGGTGCAGCAGCCGCCTCAGTTTACATATCCTTGCGGGAGCTGTAGCCGCCCCTTAAAACCTAAAATATAAAAACGGATTATAGCTTCCACTCACGAGAAACGCCAGCGACAAAAACAGCAAGATCACGGAATAAACCATGAGGAACGCACTGCGGCGCTTCGGCTCCACGATCTGTTTTGCGATGCGCACCGGAATCGTCGTGGCTGCCAATGTAAGTATAATCAAAAACGGTGCCAGAATATCCCACTCATAAGCCGCCAACGCATTTCCGAGCGGCACACCGATTCCAAACAGTGCCTTGAAATAGCTGCCGAGCAGCGTCATATCGTCGCAGGCAAAGATCACCCAGCCGACAACTACGAAAAACATCGTATAAAGGTGCTGTAACCACGCCGGAACGCGCGGCGCGATCCGCCGGAGCACAAATTTTTCCAAAACAAGCAATACAAAATAATAGAGTCCCCAGAGAATAAAATTCCATCCCGCACCGTGCCACAGTCCGGTCAGAAACCATACGACAAACAGGTTGCACACCTGTCTGGCAAGCCCCTTGCGGTTGCCGCCAAGCGGTATGTACACGTATTCACGAAACCATGTGCCGAGCGTCATATGCCACCTGCGCCAGAACTCCGTAATGCTTTTCGACTCATACGGATGGTCAAAGTTCTCCGGAAAATGAAAACCGAACATCTCCCCGAGCCCGATCGCCATGTCCGAATAGCCGGAAAAGTCGAAATAGATCTGGAATGTAAATGCCAACGCACCAAGCCAAGCCAGCGCCATGCTCATATCCGCGCTGCCAAGCCCTTTGATATAATCCCAGAGCACACCAATCTGGTTCGCAAGCAGCACCTTTTTGCCGAGTCCGACCAGAAAACGCTGCAAACCGTGTGTCATGTCTGCAACTGTCTCCGTGCGGACATCCACCTCGCGCTGCACATCCTGATAACGCACGATCGGTCCGGCAATCAACTGTGGAAACAGGCACACATACATACCAAACGAAATGATGTTTTTCTGCGCCGGAGTCTCCCCACGGTACACATCGATCGTGTAAGACATCGTCTGGAACGTATAAAATGAGATACCGATCGGCAGCACGAGCTGTAAAAGCCCGATCTGCGTACCTGCCAGCCGGTTCACCGTCTCCAGTACAAAGTCCGTATATTTAAAAAAGCATAAAATCGCGAGATTTCCTACCACAGACAGCACGAGCACCGCCCGTCCCCACGTATCGTGCTTTCCTTTTTCGGTGGCATAGGCGATCGCCCTTCCGTTGAAATAATCAAAGACCGTAGAAAAAAGCATGATGAGAATGTATCGCGGTTCTCCCCATGCATAGAAAAAAAGGCTTGCCAGAAGCAGCCACAAATTGCGTAACTGCTTCGGCAATCCATAATAGATCACTACTACGATCGGTAAAAATACACATAAGAAAAATATGCTGCTAAATACCATCGTCCCTACCTCAATTCTGCCCGGTTAATCGACTACAAATGCCTGCTGGACGAGTCCGCTCTTGGGCGAAATAATCATCGCTACATAGCGTCCGTTCTGCTTGATCACCGCGTGGTCGATCAATGTGAGCTGATCCGGCGCATACGATTCGAGTGCTCCCCTGCGATCCTTTAAATGATCCTGCATCGTAGTCATAAGCGCGGCTGCATCCTGTGCATCCTTCAGCTCTACGACTGCGATCTCCTCCGAACCGCCCTCCTTTGCATAAGCATAGAAATAAGCTGCCACCCGATCATAGGAAAAATCAGAAAAAGATCCGAAATTCAATTCCGCCTGGTCGTCTTTATCCGTGACAGTCACCATCTCCGGCAGCGTCGTATCTGCCGCCAGCATGTTTTTACACAGCGCATCCATATCGACTGCTGCCTGTGTATCCGACTGATCCGCGTCCTTTGTTCCGCCACAGCCGGTCAGACATCCTGCCAGCAGGAGCATGCTGCAGATCAGCAGCACGCTTCGTGTGATTTTTTGAGATAATTTCTTCATATCGTTCACCTTTTATCCTAATATGACCTGATTAGTTACCTGCCACAAATGTTGCGGTCGTAGTATCTGCGCCACCGATGACTTCCTCTGTCATCTCACCGGTAGTATTCGCTGTCGTCTCATCCAGAGGCACTGCTTCACCGGCACCGCCGGCATCATTCGGATCCATGACCTGGCTGCCGAACAGCTCGTTGACCTTATTCGTCATGTCTGTTACCTTCTGCGGGTCTGCATCTCCGATGGAAGATCCGCCGCCATTTCCGGAGTAATCGGATACATAGATCGCCAGTACATAGCTGCCTTCTCCGTCATCCACCCATGCAGCACTCAGATCCTTGCTGTCGCCGCCCGGTATTGAATACATTGCCTGCTGCATCAGCAGCATCATCTGGTCTGCCAGCGCCAGCTCCTTGTCAGAAAGCTTATTCGGGAACTTGAAGAACAGGCTGCTGCTCTCGGTTGTATCTAATACCTCACGCACCTTTGCCGGAACCTCAAACAGATCCTTCAGCTTTACCGCACTCTGGACTGCATACGAATACTTCGTGCCCTTTGCCTCCGGCAACGCAGAATCATCCCAGTCATGACCGTTGCGTGCCTGATCGTCTGTCATATTGAAATTGCGGTACTTGGAACCGTTTGCATCGGAATAGATATCCAGCTGATACCACTCGCCGTCATCCAGCTTTACCATATCCCATGAATGATAGTCATTGTGTACGATATGTACCTCTAAGCCGACCATATTCGCAAACAGCCGGAACGTCGTCGCATATCCGACACATACTGCGCTGTGGTCACGCAACACGTCATGCGGCGTAAATGCCTCGGTATTCTGTCCCGGCATACTGATCGTATGTCCGCTGCCCTGACCGATATTGTCTACCATCCAGTCGTAGATCGCCAGCTCTTTCTCGTAATCACTCATTCCGTCCTTAATGATCTCGTCGAGAACCTTCTTTGCCATGTCGTAGGTTTCTTTGTCCTCGTCGCTCAATCCGGACGGATCGTTGTTCAAATAGGCATCGGAGATCTGCGTGGTACTGCGGATCTCATACTGGTCCATGACCTTGTAGCCATCCTCCTGATAGGTGCTCTCCTGTTCTGCTTCCTCTGCCTGACGCGCACGCTCATCATCGATGAACTGGCTCACCTTTGCATTCTGGCTTGCCTGCGTATCCATCATCCATGCACTCATGCCGATTGACGTACCTACGCCTCCTACCAGCAGAACCGCTACCAGCACAAACGCTACATGTCTTGCCAGTCCGTTCTTCTTTCCGGACGCTCTTTTTCCGGATTTTGCAGACGCTGTAACGGTCTGCTCAGTTGCTCTTTCCTGCTCTAATACTTCCTTCTTCTCTTCCATGTTCGTTTCCTCTCTTCTCACGCGAAATGATCCTCCCGGTCGCTTTTCCCCGGATGCCCTTTCATATATACAGACCCTCTTTGTTCCGGTTCGTTACAAGGAACTTCCAAAAAATCCCAATAAAATCTGTATATAATACTATAACGAATAAGACCCCGAAAATAACTACACTTGGATCAAAAATATTTAAAATTTTTTATTTTATTTTTCACACAGCCCGACAGCCGCGAGCGTCATCCCATCCTGCGCCTGTTTGGACAGCCGTACATACTGCTCAAACCGGGCATTCTGCGGAATCCAGCCCTCACAGACCGCCGCGCAAAGCGCGCTCCGCTCACAGACATTGTCCACGCCCACCGTGCGGCGCACAAAATCCGACGCTGTAAACGTGCCGTTCTGCGCACACAATTCCTGTGCCGGATAGGTCAGAAACGGCACCCGCAGCCGCTTTGCCAGTGCAATCAGTCCCGGCTCTGTGCGCTTGACATCGATCGAAGCCACCGCCCGGATGCGGTACAATGACCAGTCCTGCCGCGCAAACACAGCCTCCACAAACTCATAGAGCCGTTCCTGCGGCGTACCGCTGCGGCAGCCCATTCCAAGCACCAGATCCTGCGGCACGAGATGCAGCGTATGGGAAAACGGTTTCCCTTCCGGATGCGGTGTGATGACAAATCCACACTCCGGCGTAAGCGCTCCGACCGGTTTTCCCTCAAGCAGCGCCCCCGACAGATGCTTGATCTCGTTTTTTTCCACAATCGCCAGATGCCGCTGTCTCGCATAGGTATCTACCGAAAACTGATCCCGTACGTCTGTCGCCGTCGTGATAACCGGAAGCGCCGCGAGCCCCTGTGCCAGATATACCGCCAGCTCATTCGCCCCGCCTGCATGTCCGCTGAGTATTGGGATCACATACTGCGCCCTCTCATCTACCACGAGAACTGCCGGATCGGTCAGTTTGCTCTCCACATAAGGCGCGACAGCACGCACGGCGATTCCCGCCGCTCCGACAAAAATCAGAGCATCTGCTTGTGCGGTCTGCTCCCCGACCACCTGTGACAGCTCCGTAAAGCCCTCAAAGCCAGCGGTTTCCAGCCGTCTGGGGACAAAACAGCGGACGACGGTTCCCTGCTGCCGCAACACCTGTGCAATCCGTCCCGCCGTCTGTTTTCCGCTTTCGGTAAATGCAAATACCGCCCCCTGCCTATGCATCCCGATTGCCTTTTCTCTTCTCAAAAAAGTCGTCGATTGCCTTGACAATCTCTCCCGGAGGCTGCATCTTGAGCAGATATCCCTCGGGCTTTAATGACATGACCTGCATCACGCTCTCCCGGTCGTCCTTGCTCGTCAGGAAAATAACCGGTATATCCGCAAACTCATTCTCTGCGCGTATCATTTCCAGCATTTGTCTGCCGTCCAGAATCGGCATCTCATAGTCGAGCAGGATCAGATCCGGGCGGTTGACCGCCAGATACTTGATCGCCATCGCCCCGGAATTGGCTAAAATCACCTGATAATGATCCTCCAGCCACCGCTTGACATTGCGCAGCATCGCCCCGGAATCATCCACGACGAGTATTTTCTTTTTCACACCGGCGCCGTATTTTGTCACATAACGGCTGATCTCCCACACCATATCCTTTGCATTGAGCGGTCTGGCGAATGTCTGCCGCAGCGCGTGTTCGCCCACCGCAGACCTGATCACCTGCAATTCATCCGTACTGCCCGTCGCAAATACCGGAATATCGCGCTCTGCCACCCAGTCCTTGAGATAAACCAATACCGATTTTCTCTCTACGACCTGCTCATCGCCGTAGATCAGCAGCGCACTGACCGGCTCTTCAATTTTATTGATCTTGTCTATATCCGGTGCCACATAAATGACATTATATCCTGTCTTTGCAAATTTTTCTTTCAGGCTGAGCATCAGATATCCCTGTGTATGTGATACAATCAATATGTTTTTTTTCACAATTATTCCCCCTTCTCCATCTGTGCGTTCCATTGCTCTGTCAGTTCCATAACCTCCATCAGTGCCACATCTGCCAGGTATACCCTTAATTCATCCATATATGATGCATACTCCTCTGGTATCTGACATGTCTCCAGCTGCTTCATCACCTCGTCCGCCGCATCCAGATCAAACGCATCCGCCGCATCATGGATCGACTGTACGAGCGCGCGCAGCTCCTCGGCGGTACATGCCCCTGTTCTGGCAATACTGTCTCCACTCGGTTTCATCCATGCCCTGACAGCGTATGAGCAGCCCAAAATCTGCCCCGGCATTGTGTCCGAAAGCTTCCCGCACTCCCACACGGGATTTCAAGAAGCCATCCATGCACTCAAGCAGATTTTCCCCTTCATCGCTGCCGTAGCAATTGACATAATTCGAATAATGTACCAGATGCAGATCCACGAGTGCATAAGGTCTGCGCGCGTTTCGAATGTGTTCCAGTATCTTTTGTGCGGTTCCCTGAAAATAAATCCAGTTATGTCCACCCGTGACGGCATCCGTATACAACAGCTTTACCGTCGCACGCTGTGTATAAATATTAGTCACCGTATTGATAAACAGGAATAACAGCGGGATGAGCAGGATCACGAGCGTGATCACGCCCAGTCTGGATACATAATAGATGTCCTGCCGCTGCAGCTCAATCGTTTTCTCCACGTACAGATTATACTGATCCACATCCCAATGCGCTTTCACCCAGAATGTTTCTGCTATCACGGTCTCACGCATCCACGCACCGCGATCCTGTGATCTGTCCATCGGATCATCATAAAACGCGCGCTGCATCACCTCCAAGATATTCACATCCTGAAGCATCCCCGACGTCGTGCCATTGCTATCCGGATACAGCTCATAGGTATCACCGATATTCACAATATAACACCTGTTCAAATCCGGTGCATTCTCACTGGTATGTACCACCGCGTTTCGCAGCTTGTCGGTGATATAGACATTGTTTGGCTCCTCGCGGAACTGGGATACATAGTTCACCGCATAGGTCAGGTCATTCTTTTCGTTCATACACCGTTCCATCACTATGCCCGTATCCATCGCCTGACTGCACGCCGTGCTCAGTCTGGCTCCCAGAATATAATTCGAGAGCAGTTGCAGCCCCGCAAACACCAGCGTGATGCTCACCGTCGCAAACACCAGAAACATAATGACAGACGGCCAGAAGCTCTTTCTTTTCAGTTTTTTTAATGTCAGCTTCTTTGCAGCAGCCATCCATTCTCCCCCAACATACCTGTTATCTTACGACCTGTACCTTTTTTGCCTTTGAGTACGGCGTATAATAATAATTGCCGTATGCATCTGTCCGATACCCTCTCACACGGACATAATAGGTCTTTCCCAGCGCCAGCTTTTTGATCCGCGCAGCCGATGTTGTGAGCTTTGCGGATTTCTGGTTGCTGAAATCCCGCTTGGACGCATAACTCACCTCATATCCGGCATAATTGCCCGATGCCTGAAACAGCACGCGCACCTGCTTTCCCTCCAGATTTTTCACCGAACGGACACGCACCTCCCCATCTGCGATGCGCACCGGGAAGATCTCATACGCACTGGAAAGCCTGCCATCCTGCATCGTGACCGCAGTCACAACGTAGTCTCCTGCATCCCGCAACTCGATCGGATTCTCATACAAATCCCCCGATGTGGGTGTTGTGCCATCCAACGTGTAATATACTTCCCCCTGTGTACTGTCCATCGTGATCGTCAATCCGTCTGCGGTATCCGCGATCTCGACCTTTGGCTGCTCCAGCCCGTAAACAGATTTGAGACTATCGGAAAAACGGATGTCCGCCGTCGGCATCAGTCCTATATACAAGGAATTGGCAATATGGCTGTTATCCTGATCTGTCGCATACATCTGCCGCTCTGAAATGTGGAAATAGGCACTTCTATTATAGGAATCATCCCATGTTGTATCTACAATGTACCAGTGCTCCCCATAGCGCACAAGATTCCATGCGTGATCCGCACTCACTACTGCGATACAATCGATCCCAAAATAATTGCACAGCAGCTCATAGAGCTTTGTATAGCCTGCACACACGGTTTTTCCGGTCGTCAACGCACCATAGATCGTCTGTGTATAATACGGATCGGACGTATCTGCCGTGGCATTGGCAGTCGACAGATAGTCTATCTCATCACAGACCAGCTCATGGATCTGCGATTCAGTCTCGTAAACCGTGCCGTCTGTACGAATTTTCTGCTGCATCGCCTTGATGCGTGCATACACCTTATCGGTTGCCGCCGCACGGGCGCTGCCTGTCGCAAAGGTATCATAGATCCCCAGCGCGACCGCTCCGGTCTTTACGAAACGGCTGTTTGACAAAAAGTAATACTGCGGATTGGCGTAGATAAATAACTCATACACCTTCTTGACCTGTTCACTGCCCAGCCCCACTGTGCTGATCATTTTAGTTCCCCTGCACACGACCTTTTTGCCGTTGCGGTTGACCTCGTATTTCTCTGCCGCAAGGGAGCTGGAAGTCAGCAATTCCCCACAGGCTGCGTCCATCTGCTCGTACAGGCGCTGCTCAGACTCCGTAAGTTTACTATAATAATAATCGTTGCTGTAGCAGTCCCACTCGTATACCCGCAGCTCCTGCCGGATACTGCGCAGCGTATTAGTGTCCGTTTCTGCGTCATTCATGTCATCCGACAGAACGCGGACAACCGGCTCCTCGACAAATTCCATCAATCCGCCAGTCGGTACATGACCGGTAGTTGTCTCCGCAGACGCATATACCGTCGGTATGACTGTTCCGGTTAAGGCTGCCGTGAGCAGTCCCGCACATAGTTTTTTCCATCTCGCTTTATTCTTCTTTTCCCTTGTTTGTTTCATCATTTTTCTCATTGTTATAATCCACCTTTCTGCGAAAGGCACCAATGCGTCATGAAACATTTCGGCTGCCTTTCACTTTTCTAA
>CAKRFN010000009.1 GCA_934320655.1 uncultured Eubacterium sp. | reverse complement strand
AACGAGAGCAAACGCAGGAGCAGAGAACAGAAAAGGATAGCATGTATGAACTGTCCGCAAAAAATGACCGACTGAGTATGAACAGCGACGGCGGCAGATGTGAAGTTGAAAAGAATTTTTGCGATCTGCCTTTGATCTCGCAAGGGAATGTGCAAAAACTATATATGCCTATTGTGAGGTGCAGTTGAGCGATAACTACAACGCTACCCGTGATCAGTACATGTATGAAAAAGCAGAATGGTTCTTACAGCATGGCGACAATGCTGTTTTGTTTATCAATGGGCATAATGGCCATATCGGGAAAACTTCTGTTGCGGGATATACCTGTTTGGGAAAATTGCTCTCAGAAAATCTCGGCAATGGGTACTATTCGATCGGAACGGATGCTGCTGCTCAAAAACACAGCGCAGCGTGTTCTGGCGACCTTCTGCAACCCACTTCTCTCTGCTGGAGTGATTGGGAATCTGTCCACATTGCTGCCGTTACCGCAGCTTTATCCG
This sequence comes from uncultured Eubacterium sp., assembly GCA_934320655.1. Taxonomy (GTDB): domain Bacteria; phylum Bacillota; class Clostridia; order Lachnospirales; family Lachnospiraceae; genus W0P33-017. Next base: position 112,143 of record CAKRFN010000009.1, on the reverse strand, counting down.
AAAAAAATTGTTTTGCCCCCTTGACTCTCACGTTACGTCATAGTGTATGATAACGCTGTGTTCGGACATGAGAAACAATATGGAGGCTTTACTATGAAAATTACAGCGATCCGGTCTGACCGGATTTATCGGGATATGATGACTGCACTTCCCGACGAAAAGGAAAATATCTATCGGAACAGGCTGATGAAGCCCTTTGAATTTAAGTGGGCGTGTGTTGGGATTCCCTTGACGGCAACGCAGGAGGGCGGCTATGACGTGGTTTCTGCCGCCGCAATGAGCGGCTTTTATGCCCCGGCACAGATCACGGAGGCTCGCCGGGCAGAGATTGAAAAAATCAGCAGCGAACCTTTTTGGGCAAGCTGTGAGGCCAGCATCCGTGATACGCTTCTTGGCTTTGAGCAGCACGGTATTCAGCTCCCGAAGCAGGAGTATGTGTTTACGGTTGTACTGAGTGACCCGCAAAGTCCTATGACAGTAATGGCAGGAGATTACTGCGGCGATGGCGGGATTCCCGGCTATATTATCGGTTCTATTGTGCCGAATGAACGGTCGCTCCGCCTGTTACCTGTGGCGTTGGCACATGAAACGAATCATGCGGATGTGCTCGTGTCATTGGCGCTGATTGCGTCCGTATGCATTCATGAGGATTTTGCTGCCGGAGAAGTTGCATTTATCATGCAGCTTGGAGGACTTTTAGAGGAGCTGACTGTCGCACGTGCGCGTGCAGCTATCGAAAAACTTGTGCATCTCACGCCGACGACTGCGCGCAGACTGCGTGACGGACAGGAGACGGTCATTGCTGCCGAGGAGGTTCAGTTGGATGACATTCTCAAGGTACTTCCGGGTGAGACAGTACCGGTAGATGGCGTGATTGTGAACGGACAGACTTCGATCAATCAGGCGGTCATGACGGGAGAATCGCTTCCGGTAGATAAAACCGTCGGTGATGAGGTATCGAGTGGTACAGTCAACCAGTTTGGAGCCTTTGAAATGCGCGCGACAAAGGTCGGTGCGGATTCCTCTATTCAGCGGATGATCCGGCTCGTACAGTCGGCAGATGCGACCAGACATGGATTTCTCGTGCGTGAGGGTGATGCGTTAGAGCGCTTAGCGAAGGTAAAGCGTGTCGGCTTTGACAAGACCGGTACACTGACCGTTGGCGTGCCGAAGGTTGTTGATGTGATTTCCTTACATGCGGATTTTACAAAGGAGCAGATCTATGCCTATGCAGCCGCAGCGGAGCGCAATTCAGAGCATCCGCTTGGCAAGGCAGTCGTGAGTTGTTACCGGCAGCTTGGAAATCGACCGGAAAAAGCGGCAGAGCCGGACATTTTTCAGCAGGAGACGGAGGCGTTTGAAATGATACCCGGACAGGGTGTAAAAGTCTGTGTAGCCGAAAAACATCTGTTAGCGGGAAATGAGAAGCTGCTTGCCGCAGCGGGCATCACGATCCCGCAGAGCGTCGGACAGACATTGTCGGCACAGTTGGATAAAGGCAGAACGGTGATATTAGTCGCAGTGGACGGGCAGTTGGCAGGTGTGATCGCTTTAGCGGATTCGCTGCGTTCAAGGAGCTACAAGATGGTGAGGGACTTCATCGGGCTTGGCATTGAGCCGGTGCTGCTGACCGGAGACCACGAGGCAGCAGCGAACCAGATCGCCGGAGAACTCGGCATACGGGAGGTACATGCGAACTGTCTGCCGGAGGATAAGCTGAACCTGATCGACAGCTACGAGCATCAGGGGCAGCCGGTATGTATGGTCGGAGACGGTGTAAACGACGCACCGGCGCTCAAAAAAGCGATGGTCGGCATCGCCATGGGTGGCATTGGCAGTGACATCGCAGTAGATGCGGCTGACATTGCACTGGTCGATGACGAGGTCAAGGAGCTGCCGCACCTGTTTGCGCTATCCAGACGCATGATGAAAAAAATACACTTTAACCTGTCATTTTCGATGCTGCTGAACTTCGCAGCGATCGTGCTGGCGATGACCGGAATTTTGAATCCGGTCATCGGAGCGCTTGTACATAACTGCGGATCGGTATTCGTGATCATCAACTCTGCATTTCTGCTGAGCTGGCAATGGTCAGCCGATTCCACCAAGTAAAATACCGAGAATCAGAACAAGCACACATACCGGGCAGAAAACATATTTGCAGATCGGATAAAATACCGTTGTAAATGGTTTGCTCCGCCCGGTATTGACCTGTGTTTCCACATATTTTTTCCCACATATCCAGAAAAACATCACTCCGGCGAGTCCGGCGCCGAGCGGGCAGATATAGATCGACAGCACATCCATCCAGTCGGATACGATCCCCTGAATGCAGATCGATACGATGAGTGCGATCACTCCGATCAGACCGCAGGAAACCTTGCGGCTCAGATTCAGCTTTTCCTGAACTGTGGCGATCGGTGCCTCATACAGATTGATGAGCGAGGACAGACCGGCAGAAAAAACTGCGACGAAAAAGATCATCGCGATCAGATAGCCGCCGGGCATGGATTTGAACAGCGCGGGCAGATAAATAAACATAAGCCCAGGGCCGCCTTGATCGAGCTGTGCGCCGGTCGTTGCCATTGCCGGAATGATGACAAGGGCGGCGAGCATTGCTGCGAGCGTGTCAAAAAAGGCGACTCTGCCGGCTGCGGCAGGAATATCCTCGCTGTCGGGCAGATACGAGCCGTAGATCAGCGTGCCATTTCCTGCGACAGACAGGGAGAAAAACGCCTGACCGAGCGCAAAAATCCAAGTTTCCGGATTTGCGAGCGCCTGCGGATCAATGCGGAAGATATAGCAGTAGCCGTCGATCGCACCGGGCTGGAACGCAACATAGATGCCGAGGATCGCAAACAGGATAAAAAAGACCGGCATCATGATTTTGTTTGCCTTCTCGATGCCGCATCCGACACCGAACATTAAAATTGCGATGCCGATCACCAGTGCCGCGATCTGCCAGATATTATTGCCAAAGGCGGATGCCATATTGCCGAAAGCCGCGGCGAATGCGTCCGGATCGGTGGGAGCGAGTGTCGCACCAGTAAACGAACCGATCATGTATTTCAAAATCCAGCCCATAACGACCGTATATCCGATCGCCATGGCGAGTGCGCCGACGACAGGGATATATCCGAGCAGCTCGCCGGCAGCCCGCTTCCCCTTTGTCCCACAGGCATAGCCGAACGCATCGACCGGGCCGGAACGGGTCACCCGCCCGAAGCTCATTTCTCCGATCACTCCGGTAAAGCCGATCAGCGCGACAAACAGGAAATAGGGTAGCAGGTAAGAACCGCCGCCGTACATGGATACCCGTGTCGGAAACATCCAGATATTACCCATACCGACGGCAGAGCCGATGCAGGCGAGAATAAAGCCCCAACTGTTGTTAAATGAATCACGTTTTTTCATGGTAAAAATCCCCTTTATAGATGTAATGAGTGCAAACGAGTCAACATGCTTGTATGATTGACGAGTGACGAATGTTGATCATGTGCTGGTTTTGCGCATGATGTAATGGTTCTATTGTACCATACAATCTGTTTTTTGTGTGCACAGACAGGAAGAAAGATGGAACATGCTGTAAGTCACACCATGCGTGAACAGTCACTTGAAAGTATGTGCGCCGGATGATAAGATGGTCTAAAAAAGAAATGGAGTGCATAATGATGACACAAAAAGAACGTATGGAACAGGAACTGATTTATGATCCGGGTGATCTCGAGATCATGGATGAGCAGGGCGGCTATATGGACCGCCTGTGGGAGTTTAATCAGCTCAAGCCGTCCCAGCAGCGCGAAAAACAGGCATATATGAAAGAAACTTTTGCACAGTGCGGCGAGAACTGCTATATTGAGCTGCCCTTTTATGCAAACTGGGGAGGTAAAAACATTCATTTCGGCGATTATGTCTATGCCAATTTTAATCTGACCGTCGTAGACGACGGGGAGGTATATGTCGGAGACCGTGTGATGTTCGGACCGAATGTGACGATCGCGACCGCAAACCATCCGATTGAGCCGGGGCTGCGCCACCGTCTGCTCCAGTATAACAAATCCGTACATATCGGTGAAAACGTATGGGTTGGTGCAAACAGCGTGATTGTGCCCGGTGTCACGATCGGTAAAAATTCGGTGATCGGTGCCGGAAGTGTTGTCACAAAGGACATTCCGGAAAATGTCGTGGCGGTCGGCAATCCGTGCCGTGTGCTGCGTCCGATCAGCGCGCATGACAGAGAATATTTTTATAAGGATGAGAAAATCGACTGGGAAAATCTGTAAATCTGCTCTGAGCGTTCTGTTTAGCCAAAATGCAAGGAAAAAATGGGATTTTACTTGTATTTTCAGAACATAGATGCAATAATGGAAATTGTGTAGGAAATTTTGAAGGACAGATGGACGGGAGAGCATTATGTGGCATGTAGAGACAGACTATTTTGCAATGGCAGTTTTTATCATCATGCTTATCAAGGAGCATTCTTTGAAAAAAGAATATCCGGATGTGCAGACAAAGACATTTTACTGGGTATTGATCGTGAGCATTGTGAATGCCGTGATCGATATTGCAGCATCCATTGCGATGAATGATATAAAAAACTGGTGGGTATATCAGATACTGATGACGATCGATGTGATCAGTATGCCCCTGCTGGCTGCGGTGTGGGTACAGTATACCTATGTGCTGATTCATCGGGACGAGGATGTGAAGCGGCTGCAAAGGGCAGGACTGTATCTGCTGATTCCGTATACCGCTTATACATTGTTGGCGGTGACGAACCCGTTTACAGGTCTGTTTTTTCATCTGACGGATGATATCGAGTATACGAGAGGCATATTGTTTCTGCCGGTCGGTGTAGGCTCGATCATGCTCTATTCGGTCATTGGTCTTATACTGGTGCTGTGCAACTGGAAAAAAATCAGAACGCGGCACACAGCGGTGCTGCTGGTAACTTTTTTTGTGACGACAGTCTGTATCATATGCATTCAGCTGGCGCATCCAGGCTGGCTGATCATCAATGCGAGCTATGCCGTTATCTATGTGTGGTGTGATATCACGATCGAGGATCAGCGCCGCAAAGCGCTCTATCAGCAGATTAACCGCAAAAATGAGGAGCTGGAGGTCATTGCGAAAAAGGCAGAGTCTGCCGCACATGCCAAGACGGAATTTCTCTCACGTATGAGTCATGACATTCGCACGCCGATGAATGCGATCATCGGGCTCACGCATCTTGCGCGTGAGGAAAAGGATCTCACGGTCATTCAGGAGTATTTACAAAACATTGAGTCTGCCAGCGATTTTCTGCTGGGACTGATCAACGATATATTGGATATGAGTAAGATCGAGAACGGAGATCTCACGTTAAAAGAGGACTCTTTTAGCAGGGAGGAATTTATCAATTCGATCAACACCGTGATCAAGCCACTTATGAATAAGCGCAATCTGACATTTATTTTCGAGATGCCGGAGAGCATCGACTGTATCAGGGTCGACCGTCTGCGGTTCAGTCAGGTGTTCTTTAATCTGCTGTCGAATGCAGCGAAGTTCACCCCGACGGGCGGTACGGTCGAGTTTACGGCTGAGGTATTACCGGAGAAAAAGGATCAGAAGGTCGGTCTGCGGTTTTATATCAAGGATAACGGTATCGGCATCAGCGAGGAGTTTCTGCCGCATTTGTATGATCCGTTTTCACAGGAACGGACGGAGATGGGCGATAAGGTCAAGGGCACCGGACTGGGTCTGCCGATCGTAAAGAGTCTGGTAGACATTATGGGTGGAACGATCGATGTACATAGTTGTCTTGGAAAGGGCACGGAATTCATCGTGGAGATGTACGTGCCGCTCGCGGATACGGATGTGCAGGCAGATGGCACGCAGGTGTCGTTAGATGTATTGAGAAATGTGAAGGTGCTTCTCGTGGAGGACAATGAGATCAACACTTATGTTGCACAGATTCTGTTGGAAAAGGTAGGCTGTGAGGTTGTGATCGCAAAGAACGGAAAGGAAGCGGTTGATCAGTTTGCCGCGTCTGTGATCGGGGATATCAAAGCTATTTTGATGGATGTGCGTATGCCGATCATGGACGGTCTGGAGGCGACCAGACATATCCGTGCGATGGAGCGTGCGGATGCTGCCCGTATTCCGATTATTGCGATGACGGCAGAAGCCTTTGATGAGGAGCGGCAAAAGACGATCAATGCCGGCATGAATTATCATTTATCCAAGCCGATCAATCCGGATCTGCTGTATCAGGTGCTGGTGGAACAGTTACAGGCTGGGGCACAGGAGTAGATTACTGCAGCCCCAGCACAAAGCATACGACTGCTGCGACAGGCAGAACCGCCCAACTGATATATCTGCCTGCAAGCTCCCAGTCAGACGGCTCCGCGTCGTCTGCATTGCGGATCTGAAGTGACATGCTCAGGTGGAACAATTTGTCTGCAAACAACATGGACAGTGTATTTACGATGCAGATGAGCACGCCGCAAAACCATGCAAGCCATGAGCCCTTGTGCGTCAGTTCCGGATCATTGAGCAATTCCAGTATGGTAAATGCGGACGGTGCCACCGGATCAATCACATTTCCGTTTTCATCCCGCTCGGTTCCATTTCCAGATGTATAGGATAGACTGAACAGTTCCAGATCGCCATTTTCATTGTACAGCAAAAAAGGATCTCCACCCCGCAAAAATCCCCCGCGGAATAGAATATCGTCCCCACAGAGAAGCTCTATGCCGGTGAGATCTTCCGACAGCTCTGTATTTTTCGGAACAGCAGAAGGATCTTCTTTTACCGTATAAGTGTCATAGGTTTTATCGCCGTACCGGAATACAACGGTCTGATCCTCAGACACTGTAAAAGATGCCTGCGTTCCACGGAGTTTACCGGAATACACCGTGTTGCCAGTTTCATGGCTCGGTACAAAAATGGAGTCCTGATACCGGAATCCGACACGTGAGATGGTGGTCGCATAAAAGACTGTAAATATCAGTATGGCAGCAATCATAAGCAGTACAATAAATTTCTGATAGCGATTCAAGCGTTTGATTTTTTCCATAATTTTTTCCTTTCAAGAATGTATATTCACCGCTGACTGAGAAAATCATCAACTGCCCGGTTAAATTCTGCCGGGCACTTATTTGCGATAAAGTGCGTTCCTTTCAGGATCGTCAATGTTGCGTCTGGGAGATTTTCCGCGATTTCTTTTGTGTGAGATTCTTTGATCATATCGTTTGTTCCGCAAATGACAAGCGTAGGCATCGTGATCCGTGATAATTCGTGCGGTTCGATATTCGGATCGTTCACCATTAAGCCGAGCATTTCGGCATTTTTTCCGGCATCTGGAGATTTGGCGGCAAAGTGTCTGGCTATTTTATATCCGATCTCAATCGGGAGCTGCGTGGTCCGTTTGACGCCCTTTGGATTGAGATTGCCGCCGTTCAGGATCAGCGCCTTTACCATATTGGGGTGCTTCATTGCAAATTTCATGGCAATGTTTGCACCGTCCGAGAACCCTAAAATGATTGCGGACGGGATCTGGTGTGCGTTCATAAAATCGTATAAATCACAGGAAAATTGCTCAATGGTAAACGGCGCATCGCCTCTCGGAGATTTGCCGTGACCTCTTGTATCCAGAGCGATCACACGGTATTTACTTTGAAAGTAATTGATCTGATTGGCGAAATAGGAGCTGCTTTCGCCGTTCCCGTGCAAAAAATTCCGGAAAACCGAAATCGTTTCTGATACCATCCCATATGCCGAGGACAGCAGCCCCTATAAATATTAAAATGGCGATGATTTCTATGATCCAGCCGATGATATGGGCGCCCCGAAAACGCTCCTTTTTATCGGGGATCAGAGCCAGATTCTCCTTCGGTGCGGAAGAGAAAAATCTTTTATCCTGAATAAACCCAACCGCACCATATAAAATGAGAAAATACGCCACCATAATCATAACCGTTGCAATGATTGTTATTGTCATTTCCGTCTTGAACTCCTGCTATACGATGAGTGCCGCAATGCCTGCCAGCACTGCCGAAATTACAGCCAGACTGATCGTTCCGGCAATCCATTTTTTGCGTTTATCTGCACCGGTGATATAGGGCTTGAGATCTTCGGTGCCCGGTATCGTCCACGCCTTCGTGTGACCGACCCACCACTCATCAACCAGAAAACGGTCCATCACATTCATGATAAATAAGATCACAAACATCTGCCAGAAACCGCTCCAGAAGTCCTTTACACCATTTACACCGTAGACACATACGAGAATGTACAGTATGTACCCCGGAAGGCAGATGATTTTAAAAAGTTTGCTGTGCTTTTTGATGTTTTCATGTGTGGTCAGCCCCAGCTCCACGCAGCGATCCTGCACATCCTGATGATAGAGGTGCACCATCCCGACTGCGCCGTTTCGAATCCCGATCGCGCAGACCCCCATCAATAAAATACCGAGTAACAATCCCTCTACAAATACCTGTGCTAACATATTCCTTTTCCTCCTTTGACCGGATGGTTATTGTAGTTTTCTATCCGGTTAGTCTTGACTTACTTCTATTCTAGCACAAGCATATAGGAAAAGTAAAGGAAATGCCTAAATATAACTCATACACGGGAAAAATGACTCTCGTACAATCAATGTATGACGCCGGTATTACCGCAGCTTATATTCACGCGGTGTGACACCCATTTTTTCTTTGAATCTGGCAATAAAATAACTGGTAGACGCAAAGCCGCACTGAAAAGCAATATCTGTAATGTTCAGCCCGCTATGATCCAGCAGAAATAGTCTCGCATCGTCTGTGCGGCTGCGATGATTTGTCTGCATCGGTATCACATGATTCCACAACACGATCCATGTTTTTTGCAGTTTATGCTGAATCCGGTTTTCGAGACAGGCATCCCACCAATAAGTATCATGAAAAATAGTTATAAAATCAGGCATAATTTTCTGCAACGGTTCTGCGGACATTGAAAATTGTGAAATTGCCATGGCTGTATGCGAGATATAAAAAATATTACTGGCTCAACAATTTAACCAGAAACAGTGCAGCTAGCGCATGAACCAGACAATAAGCCCCACAACCGGTGCAAACAATAATTGCGATTACCTTGCGGATGATGTTACTCTTTTTGGTTGGCGGTGTCTCCGCGACTACATTCAGATCGCGCAGCTTTTCTGATACAACAGGCGGGTAGTCATTGATAAAAACCTCCCTGCGCCTGGCTGCCAACAGTTCCAGCGCAATCGTAAACGAAACACAGGCAATGATACATTCCACTAAAAAAATCATAAGATTTCCCCCTTCTGTCCGGAATTGGTCGATAAAAACAAAAAAGCCGCAAACCTTGAAAAATCAAAGTTTACAGCTTTTAAACCAATGCGGAAGATGGGACTTGAACCCACACGATATTGCTATCACAAGATCCTTAGTCTTGCTCGTCTGCCAGTTCCGACACTTCCGCATTTGTCTGACGACCGTATTATAGTAACAAATGTAATCCGAAATGTCAAGGAAATGTTTGTAAAAAATTTTTTAAAAAAATTTCAAATTTATGGTTGACAACTTGGGTGAAAAAAGTTAGAATAGCTTTTGTCAGTTCGACATGCAGAAGTGGCGGAATTGGCAGACGCGCAGGCTTCAGGTGCCTGTGGTAGCAATATCGTGTGGGTTCAAGTCCCATCTTCTGCATTACAAATAGGAAGTCAGTTGACTTCCTATTTTTTTTCTATATAAACATCTGTATGTTTTAAAGGAGATCTCATATGCAATATCGTACCAATCAAAAAAATGGGGATCAACTCTCGATCCTCGGTTACGGCTGTCTGCGCTATACGAAAAAGGGCACGGCGATCGATCAGGAGAAAGCGGAAAAAGAGATGGCGCTGGCGGTGGAGCGCGGTGTCAACTATTTCGATACGGCATACACCTACGGGGGCAGTGAGGTATGCCTCGGAAAATTCCTTGCAAAATACGGCTATCGCGACCGCGTAAAGATCGCCACAAAGCTGCCGCATTACTATATTAAGAAGATCGAGGATATGGAGCGCTACTTTGCGGAAGAATTGGAGCGCCTGCAGACCGATTACATTGATTATTATCTGATGCATATGTTAAATGACCCGGCGACCTGGCAGCGCCTCACGGAGCTTGGAATCCGGGAGTGGATCAGTGAGAAAAAGGCATCCGGCGCGATCAGAAATATCGGCTTTTCTTTTCACGGAGGATCGGCGAAGTTTAAAGAGCTGATCGACGCATACGACTGGGATTTCTGCCAGATCCAGTATAACTATATGGATGAGTATACACAGGCGGGTATCGAGGGTCTGAACTATGCACATCAAAAGGGGATTCCGGTTATCATCATGGAGCCGCTGCGGGGCGGCAGACTCGTCAACCAGCTTCCGGAGGCTGCCAAAAAGGAATTTGCGGCGGCAGACAGCAGCCGGAGTCCCGCAGAGTGGGGCTTGCGCTGGATCTGGAATCATGAGCAGGTGAATGTGATTTTATCAGGCATGAACGATGTCGCACAGGTAGAGGAAAACTGCCGGATCGCATCCGATGCACGCGCACATGCGATGAGTGAGCAGGAGCTTGCAGTGTTTGAGCGTGTCAAGACAGAGATCAACCGCAGCGTCAAAGTCGGGTGTACGGGATGCGGCTATTGCATGCCCTGCCCGCAGGGTGTGGACATTCCGACCTGTTTTCAGGCGTACAACCGCAGCTACACGGATAGCTGGTTCAGTGGAATGGCGGCGTATTTCATGTGTACGACACTCCGGCAGGACAAGACGGTGGCGTCGAAATGTGTCGGTTGCGGAAAATGCGAGAAGCACTGTCCGCAGCAGATACACATCCGCGAGGAATTAAAGAACGTGAAACGGCGGATGGAGAGTCCGGTTTATCAGGCTGCAAAGTTCGTCGCAGATAAAATTTACAAATATTGAGCGGTAATTGGGGGAATTTTTTAAACGAAAAAGGAAATTTGTCAAAAGCACGGAATATATATACTAGGAACGTCGGTTGTTGAAGCAATCAAAAAGGAAGGATGAAACAACATATGACCATTCGGGAAGAATTGGAACGACGGCAGCACACGATGCTGAGCCCCTATGCCTGTCTGGATGAAAATTCGATCGGCAGAGACCGGGAAGAGCCGCAGTGTGATATCCGTCCGGTTTTTCAGAGAGACCGCGACCGGATTTTGCACAGCAAGGCATTCCGGCGTTTGAAAAACAAGACGCAGGTATTCCTGACACCCAAAGGCGACCATTACCGCACGCGGCTGTCGCACACGCTGGAGGTATCCCAGAATGCCCGCACGATCGCAAAAGCGCTGCGGCTGAATGAGGATCTCGTGGAGGCGATTGCGCTCGGACACGATCTCGGACACACGCCGTTTGGACATGCCGGTGAGCATGTGTTAAACGAGCTGTGCGAGGGTGGTTTTGCACATAACGAACAGAGTGTGCGCGTTGTGGAGTGTCTGGAAAAGGGCGGCGAGGGACTGAACCTGACATGGGAGGTCAGAGATGGCATCCGCAATCATCAGACGAGCCTCATGCCGCATACGTTAGAGGGGCGGATCGTGCGTTTATCCGATAAGATCGCCTATATCAACCACGATATTGACGACGCGATCCGTGCGCGGATACTGACGGAGGAAGATATTCCGCTGCAATACCGGGAGGTTCTTGGACATTCGACGAAGGACCGCTTAGATACACTCGTACATAATATTATTATCAACAGCATGGACAAAAATGACATCTGTATGTCTCCCGACGTCGCAGAAGCGATGACCGGATTGCGGCAGTTCATGTTTGACAACCTGTACCGCAATTCGATCGCCAAGACAGAGGAGACGAAGGCGAAGGAATTGCTGCGCAAGCTGTTCTTTTATTATATGGAGCGGCCGGAGATCATGCCGGAGCAGTTTACACGCATGATCGATGCAGGTGAGAAACAGGATCGTGTCGTCTGTGATTATATCGCGGGCATGACAGATCAGTATGCGATTGCCAAGTTCAATGAGTTTTTTGTCCCGCTGGCATGGCAGGTGAATTAAAATGCCTTTTTATTCCGATGATATCGTTGAGGAGGTACGTTCACGCACAGATATCGTGGATGTGATCTCCCAGTATGTAAAGCTGCACAAGCGTGGCAGCAACTATGTGGGTCTGTGCCCGTTTCACAATGAAAAGACCGGATCGTTTACCGTCTCTGCGGGAAAGCAGATGTATTACTGTTTCGGCTGCGGAGCAGGGGGAAATGTGATTACGTTTCTGATGAATTATGAAAACGCGACGTTTCCGGAGGTATTGCAGGAGCTGGCGGGGCGCGCCGGTGTGGAGCTGCCCGTGGTCGAGCCGTCGCGGGAGGCAAAGCAGCAGGCGGATAAACGCAGCCGTCTGCTGGAGGTGCAGAAGGAAGCTGCAAAATATTACTATGCACTGCTGCGCAGTCCGCGTGGCAGACAGGCGTATGATTATTTCCACAAACGGGAGCTCTCCGATGAGACGATGCGCAAATTCGGGCTCGGCTATTCGGATAAGTACAGCGATGACCTGTACCGCTATTTAAAGAGCAAGGGCTATGAGGATGGGCTGCTCAAGGAGTCCGGTCTGGTCACGTTTGATGAAAAACGTGGCGGACACGACAAATTCTGGAACCGTGCGATGTTCCCGATCATGGATATGCGTGGAAAGGTCATCGGCTTCGGTGGCAGAGTGATGGGTGAGGGCGAACCGAAATACCTGAATTCGCCGGAGACACCGATTTTTGACAAGTCGAGAAATCTCTACGCGCTGCATCTGGCGCGCATGACGAAAAAGCCGCAGATGCTCCTGTGTGAAGGCTATATGGATGTGATCGCACTGCATCAGGCAGGCTTTGACAATGCGGTCGCTTCGCTCGGAACGGCATTTACGACCGGACATGCGAGCCTGCTCAAACGCTATACGAAGGAGGTCTATCTGACGTTCGACAGCGATGGCGCGGGCATCAAGGCAGCGCTGCGTGCAATACCGATTTTAAAAGAGGTCGGGCTGACTGCAAAGGTCATCCATATGGAGCCGTACAAGGATCCGGATGAATTTATCAAGGCGCTCGGCGCGGAGGAATTTCAAAAACGCATCGATGTGGCGGAAAACAGCTTTTTCTTTGAACTGCGTATTTTAGAGCAGAATTATGATATGAGAGATCCGGAAAGCAAGACTGCGTTCCACAATGAGCTGGCGCGGAGGCTGTTAGGCTTTCAGGAGGAGCTGGAGCGCGAGAATTATATCACGGCGACGGCGGAACACTATCATATCAGCTATGAACAACTGCGAAAACTGGTGAATACACTGGGAGCCAGAGGTTACGGAAAGGGAACGGAGCCACAGCCGCAGCAGCTAAAGTCCGGCATGAACCATAAAAACAAGCCGGAAAACGCCAATTTACAGGCACAGAAGCTGCTTTTGACATGGCTGAGCGACCGCCCGGAGCTCTATGAGGGCGTCAGGGACGAGATCCGCCCGGAGGATTTTTCGGAGCCGTTGTACCGGCAGGTGGCAGAGCTATTGTATGAGCAATATGAAAACGGCACGCCGAATCCGGCACAGATCATCAGTCATTTTTCAGACGATGAGGAGCAGAGCCGTGTGGCAGGACTGTTTCATGCAAGGCTGCCGGAGCTGACTTCCCCGCAGGAACAGGAAAAGGCGCTGCGGGATGTGATAGGCAGAATCCGGCGGGAGAGTCTGGAGATGAAAAAAGCGCAGGTGGATGTGACGAGTCTCGAAGAGATGCAGCGTTTTATCGATGCTGCAAAGGCGAACAAACGCTGATACGTGATTCCGATTACATAAAATGATGAAAAATAGGACAAAATGATATTAACCACGAGAGGATGGAAACAGGATGGAAAACAAGAAATCTACCAAAGCAAAAACTGAAAAGGCGGCTGAGACAACAGCAAATGGTGTGACCTCGGAGCAGTTTCAGGTAAAACTCAATGAGCTGCTGGAGATGGCAAAGAAGAAAAAGAATATGCTGGAGTATCAGGAGATCAGTGAGTATTTTAAGGATATGAATCTGAATGCAGAGCAGTTCGAGGAAATTTTGGAGTTTTTGGAGACTCACAACATCGATGTGCTGCGTATTTCCGATGATGATGACGAGGATATTCTGCTGGATGACGATGACGAGGTAGAAGTAGAGCAGATCGACCTGTCGGTGCCTGACGGAGTCAGCATCGAGGATCCGGTGCGCATGTACCTCAAGGAGATCGGTAAAGTGCCGCTGTTGTCCGCAGAGGATGAGATCGAGCTGGCAAAGCGAATGGAGCTGGGTGACATGGAGGCAAAGCAGCGTCTGGCGGAGGCAAACCTGCGTCTCGTTGTCAGCATCGCAAAGCGCTATGTCGGACGCGGTATGCTGTTTCTCGATCTGATTCAGGAGGGCAATCTCGGTCTGATCAAGGCAGTAGAAAAGTTCGATTACCGGAAGGGATATAAGTTTTCCACCTACGCGACATGGTGGATCAGACAGGCGATCACACGTGCGATCGCGGATCAGGCGCGTACCATCCGTATCCCTGTGCATATGGTAGAGACGATCAACAAGCTGATCCGTGTATCGAGACAGCTTTTGCAGGAGCTGGGCAGAGAGCCGAGCCCGGAGGAGATCGCGGCAGAGATGAATATGCCGGTCGAGCGTGTGCGTGAGATTTTAAAGATTTCGCAGGAGCCGGTATCACTGGAGACTCCGATCGGTGAGGAGGAGGATTCCCACCTCGGCGACTTTATTCAGGATGACAATGTGCCCGTGCCCGCGGATGCGGCTGCATTTACCCTGCTCAAGGAGCAGCTTGAGGAAGTGCTCGGCACACTGACAGAGCGTGAGAAAAAGGTACTGACACTTCGTTTTGGTCTTGAGGACGGCCGTGCGCGCACTCTTGAGGAGGTCGGCAGGGAGTTTAATGTCACCCGTGAGCGTATCCGTCAGATCGAGGCAAAGGCACTCCGCAAGCTGCGCCATCCGAGTCGCAGCAGAAAACTGAAGGATTATCTGGAGTAATATGAACCGGCTGTCGAATCGTCTGTTGCACATCGCAGCACAGGTGCAGCCCGCAGATATGCTGGCAGATGTAGGCTGTGACCACGGCTATCTGCCGATTTATCTGATCAAAAACGGCTGTATCCGGCGCGCGGTCGCGATGGATATAGGTGAAGGACCTCTGCAGCGCGCGTGTGCGCATATTGCGGAGGAACAGTTGGAAAATTACATACAAACGAGGCTGTCAAATGGGCTGGAACGGCTGCAGCCGGGTGAGGCGGATGCGGTTGTGATCGCCGGTATGGGCGGCAATCTGATCATGGATATTTTATCCCGCGGAGAGGCAGTCGTGCGGTCACTCGATCAGCTCGTGATCGAGCCGCAGTCGGAGCTGGCAGGTGTGCGGCGTTTTCTGCGGGAACAGAATTATTGTGTGGCGCAGGAGGATCTCGTGCTGGAGGATGGCAAATTTTATCCGATTTTGCGGATTCTGCCGAAACGTGCGTCGGATGATGCCGCATGTGCACAGTCGTGCGGACTGGAGCTTTCCGTCACGGATGCATACGGCTGTCGTCTGCTGATGCAGAGGCATCCGGTGCTGGCGAAATATCTGCAAAAGGAGCATGCACAGTGTGAACAGATCCTGCGGGGGCTGCCGGATGCGCAGATCGGCGGGGCACGGATCGCACAGCGCAGGGATGAGCTGTATCAGCAGATCGCACGCAATGAGGCAGCACAGACATACATGAAAGCGGGTAATGGATGATGATATTACAGGATGTGATTAAAAAACTCACAGACCTTGCGCCGGAGGCTTATGCGCAGGAATGGGATAATGTCGGACTGCTGGTCGGCGACCGCGCGCAGGAGATATCAAAAATATTTATTGCGCTGGATGCGGATGAGACCGCGATCGCACAGGCACAGGCGTGCGGGGCGCAGCTTTTGCTCACACACCACCCGATGATTTTTTCGCCGTTAAAAAAGATCAACACGGATGAGTTCATCAGCGCGCGTGTGGTAAAGCTTTTGCAGGCAGGCATCAGCTGCTATGCGATGCACACCAATTATGATGCGGCACGCATGGGAACGCTGGCGGCGGAGCGTCTGGGTATTCCGGTAGAAGCACCGCTCGGCGATCTGTTTGAGCGGGAAGGGCAGCTCTACGGTATCGGAACGATCGGAAATATGCGCGAGGGCTGCTCACTGAAACAGTTGGGCGATCAGGTCAAGCAGCGGTTTGGCTTGCAGACCGTCAAAATATTCGGGGATCTGGAAAAGCCGGTCAGCCGCGTGGCGGTCTGTCCGGGAGCGGGAAAGAGCATGATCGGCGATGCACTGTGCCAGGGGGCGCAGGTGTTCATCACAGGGGATATCGATCATCACAGCGGCATCGATGCGGTTGCGCAGGGACTGTGCATCATAGATGCCGGACATTACGGCATTGAGCATATTTTTATTTCCGATATGCAGGAATATGTAAGCCGTGAACTGCCGCAGATCGAGGCGGTTGCGCAGGAACGAAACGACCCGTTCGTTGTATTATAAGATAGTAGTGTCATGCAGGATTGGGGGGATCATATATGTGTAAGATTACGATAGCAGGAAAAGAGGCCGTATACGAAGCGGGTACGACCTATGAGCAGATCGCAAAGGAGCATCAGAAGGACTATGACCAGCAGATCGCGCTCGCCTATTTTAACGGCAGACTGCGGGAGCTGAATAAGCAGGTCGAGGAGGACGGAGCGCTTACCTTTGTCACGACTGCGGATAAGGCAGGCATCAAGGCGTACCGGCGCACAGAAATTCTGCTGCTGCAAAAGGCGGTCGATGAGCTGCTCGGAGCGCAGGGCGTGGATGTGCATGTGTTACAGACGACCGGAAACGGCCAGTACTGCGAGCTGGAGGGTACCGATCAGCCGGTCACGGAGGCGTTTCTGGAGCAGTTATCCGAAAAAATGAAGCAGATCGCGGAGAAGAATCTGCCGATCAAAAAGGAGAGCATTTCTACCGCAAAGGCGATCAGGCTGTTTCATGAGCTTGGCATGACAGACAAGGAAAAGCTGTTTGGCTACCGGCGCAGCTCATCGGTGAATATTTATGAGCTGGATGGCTATAAGGACTATTTTTACGGCTACATGCTGCCGTCTACCGGTTATGTGACCGGCTTTGGGCTGACCGCTTACCGCGACGGCTTTGTGCTGCTGTATCCGGAGCCGAAAACCGGCATTGTCGAGTCGTTTGAGCCGTCCGACAAGCTGTTTGCGACACAGCGTGCGAGCAGTGAGTGGGGCGCGAAGATGGGCGTGAAAAACATCGGCGAGCTGGATGAGGCGATTGCGAGTGGCAGGATTCAGGATATTATGCTCATGCAGGAAGCACAGATGGAGGCACAGATCGGTGAACTGGCAGGCATCATTGCGCGTGCGGGGCAGAAAAAGTTTATCATGATCGCAGGTCCGTCCTCATCTGGAAAAACGACATTTTCACACCGCCTGTCGATCCATTTATCCGCGATGGGCATGAAACCGCACCCGATTCCGCTCGATGACTACTATCTGGATCGCGACAAGACACCGCGCGACGAGAACGGCAATTATGATTTTGAATGTCTCGAGGCGCTGGATATCGAGCTATTTAATAAGGATATGTCTGCGCTGCTCGCAGGCGAGCGCGTCGAGCTGCCGATCTTCAATTTCAAGACCGGAAAGCGTGAATACCGCGGAAAATACATGCAGCTTGGACCGGATGATGTATTAGTCATCGAGGGCATTCACGGACTGGATGATAAATTATCTTATTCCCTGCCCGCGGACAGCAAATTCAAGATCTATATCAGTGCGCTCACGCAGCTTGCGATCGATGAGCACAATGCACTGCCGACCACAGACGGACGGTTGATCCGCAGAATTGTGCGCGATGCGAGAACGCGCAATACGACCGCGCAGGAGACGATCGCGATGTGGGATTCGGTGCGCAGGGGTGAGGAAAAATATATTTTCCCGTTTCAGGAATGTGCGGATTATGTGTTTAATTCCGCGCTGCTGTATGAGCTGGCGGTGCTCAAGGTTTACGCGGAGCCGTTGTTATTCAACATTCCAAAGACCGCGCCGGAGTATGTGGAGGCAAAACGCCTGTTAAAATTCCTCGACTACTTCCTGCCGATGCCGAGTGAGAATATCCACCACAATTCGCTTGTGCGTGAATTTATCGGCGGCAGTTGCTTTAACGTATAGGAAAGATGTCTTTGCGAGTGGCGCGTGCGGAACTGGCACATGCATAAGCCGCAGGCAGAGAACTTTCACTTGAATTTTCATACAGAACATGGCATAATAGACACTTGATTGAGCAGAACAGATGATCGCGGCTGCGCATTGCGCAGGTGAGGAAAGTCCGGGCTTCATAGGGCAGGATGCCGGATAACGTCCGGTGGAGGTGACTCCCAGGCCAGTGCAACAGAAATAAACCGCCACTGCGTGCAGTGGTAAGGGTGGAAAGGCAGTGTAAGAGACTACCGTGCGGCTGGTAACAGCCGTAGCTCTGTAAACCCCATCCGAAGCAAGACCAGAACGAAGCGATGACGTGGCCCGCCAGCTTCAGGTAGGTCGCTTGAGGCGTATGGCAACATACGTCCTAGATAGATGATCATCCAACGACATAACCCGGCTTATCGTTCTGCTCAATTTGTGCATTTATTAAAAAAATATGAAATCTGACGCATATTTATTGACGAAGCCTCAAAAACGATTTAACATACCTTTTATTAAAAGGTATCGAGGTGGACATATGAGATTTCGTGAAAAAATGCAGCAGTTTATGTATGGAAGATATGGAAATGATCAGTTGTCCAGAGTTTATCTGGGAATCACGCTGGCACTGCTGGTGTTATCCCTGTTCACACGCTGGACAATTTTTTATATTGCGGGCATCGCGCTGCTCGTCTACTGTTATTACCGGATGTTTTCGAAAAATATTACGAAAATGAGTGCGCAGAACCAGAAGTTTTTGAACTGGCGCTACGGGCTGGCGGTTAAGAAACAGAAAACAAAAACACACATGGAGCAGCGGAAGATCTACCATTTTTATAAATGTCCGCAGTGCAGCCAGAAGGTGCGCGTGCCGAAAGGACGCGGCAAGATCTGTATTACCTGTCCGAAATGTAAAACGGAATTTATTCGCAGAAGCTGAGGAAACGTAGATGTTTGGATATATTCACGCGAATGCAAAGGAACTGACCGAGGAAAATAAAATCACATATCAGGCATATTACTGTGGACTGTGCCAGCAGTTGAAAAAGGCTTACGGCAAAAAGGGGCAGATGCTGCTCAACTATGATATGACATTTTTAGTTATTTTGCTGAGCGGGCTGTATGAGCTGGAGAATACGCATCAGGCGTACAACTGCGTGCGGCATCCCGGACGCAGGCAGAACGTGTGGATCAATGACGCGACCCGCTATGCGGCGGACATGAATATTTTATTGTCGTACCACAATTCGCTCGACGACTGGCGGGATGAGCATTCCGTGCCGAAAAAAATGATCGCACGGGCGTTCCGCAGCGACTATGAGCGCATTGGAGCTGCCTATCCGAGACAGTGCGCGGCGCTGGAGCAGTATCTGGAGCAGTTGGCACAGGCGGAGGAGTGCCATGAGACGAATGTGGATCTGGTTGCGGGGCTGACCGGACAGATGTTGGCGGAGATCTTTGACTGGCGGCAGGATGAGTGGTCGGAGGAACTGCGGTGCTTCGGATTTTACATGGGCAAATTTATTTATCTGATGGATGCCTATGAGGACTGTGAAAAGGATCTGAAAAACAGGCAGTATAACATCCTCTCGGATGTGTACGGCGATGATGAGTACGAGATCTATTGCAGGCAGCTTCTTACAAGCATGATGGCAGAATGTGCCAAGTCTTTTGAACGGCTGCCCATTTTAAGACATGCGGATATTTTGCGCAACGTCTTATATTCCGGCGTGTGGACGCGCTATGAATACAAGCAGCTCAAGCTGCACAAGAGAGAACTCAAAGCAAAGAAGGCGGAGGCGAGCCGCCGGACAAAGGAACTCAAAAAACAACAAAAAGGAAGCAAAAACAGTGGCAAATCCCTATGATGTGCTGGGTGTATCACCCGGTGCCAGTGATGATGAGATCAAAAAAGCATATCGAAACCTCAGCCGCAGGTATCATCCGGACGCGAATATCAACAATCCGAATCGGGCACAGGCGGAGGAGCGGTTTAAGGAAGTGCAGCAGGCGTATGACCAGATCATGAAGGAAAAGCAGCAGGGCTACAGCTATGACAGCTTTGGAGATCACGGTCAGGGCGGCTACTACGGTGGTTTCGGGGAATTTGGCGGATTTGGCGGTGCCTATAGCGGCAGACAGTACAGCACCGGATCTTCGGATACCGATACGATCGAGCTGCAGGCAGCAGCCAATTATATCAATCACCGCTGTTATCGGGAGGCGCTCAATGTACTTGCCAATATCCAGACGCGCTCGGCGACCTGGTACTATTACAGTGCGATGGCGAATGCGGGTACAGGAAATAATGTGACAGCAAAAGAACACATCGCACAGGCCTGTGCGATGGAGCCGAATAATTTACAGTTCCGTGCATTTGAACAGCAGCTAAGCTATGGTGGGGACTGGTACAGTAATATGGGACGCGGTTACAGCCGGCCGTATGCAGGCAACAGTTTCTGCTGGAGCTTATGTCTGCTCAACATCTTATGTAACTGTTGCTGCATTCCGGGTGGGTTCCGCTTTTAGAAGATCGGTTGCTTTATTTTATGCTGTTTAACGTTTGAATTTTGTTTCGCAGTATTTACAGCGATAGACTTCGTGTTCGGGATCTGTGAGCACGAAGATCTGCTCTAACTCCTGTTCGATGGAGGTGATGCAGCGTGGATTCTTGCAGGAAATCACGTTGTGCACTTCTTTCGGCAGTTCCAAAGTCTTTTTTTCAATCTTTTTGTCGTCTTTGATGACATTGACCGTGATGTGGTGGTCGATAAATCCGAGAATATCCAGATCAAGCGCATCGATCGGGCATTCTACCTTGATGATATCTTTCTTTCCCATTTTCTGGCTTTTGGCATTTTTAATGATTGCGACGGTGCAGTCGAGCTCGTCGAGTTTGAGATCGTGATAGATCTGCATGCTCATGCCCGCCTGAATGTGATCGAGTACAAAACCCTCATGAATACCACTAATATTTAACATCTTTATACCTCCTATGAATCTACCTTGATGCCAAGCAGTGTCAGGATCAGCGCCATGCGCACATAGACACCGTATTGTGCCTGTTTAAAGTATACGGCGCGCGGGTCGTCATCGACCTCAACGGCGATCTCGTTGACACGGGGCAGCGGATGTAATACCAGCATGTCCTCGCGGGCGAGATTCATTTTCTCTTTATCCAGAATATAGAAATCCTTCATGCGTACATAATCTTCCTCGTTGAAGAAACGCTCTCTCTGGACGCGGGTCATATAGAGGATATCCAGATCACCGATCGCATCCTCGAGACGCTCCATCTCGCGGTAGGGCACATGGTTTGCCTCGAGTACATCGGTGCGGATATAACTCGGCACGCGCAGCTCCTCCGGTGAGACGAGTACAAATTCCACATCCGGATAGCGGATCAGCGCATTGATCAGCGAATGTACCGTGCGTCCGAATTTCAGATCACCGCACAGTCCGATCTTCAAATGGTCAAAATGTCCCTTCAGGCTGTAGATCGTGAGCAGATCGGTAAGTGTCTGGGTGGGATGCTGATGACCGCCGTCGCCGGCATTGATCACGGGAATACGGGATTTCTGAGAAGCGACCAGCGCGGCACCTTCTTTCGGGTGGCGGATCGCACAGATGTCTGCGTAACAGGAAATGACGCGGATCGTATCGGAAACACTTTCTCCTTTGGAAGCAGAACTGCTGTCTGCACTGTGAAAACCGAGAACATTGCCGCCGAGATTCAACATGGCAGCTTCAAAACTGAGTCGGGTACGGGTACTGGGCTCATAGAAACAGGTGGCGAGCTTTTTCCCCTCACAGGCGTGTGCATATTTTTCGGGGTGTTTTTCAATGTCGTTGGCGAGGGACAACAATTCGGCTGTCTCTTCGACCGACAGGTCCAACGGACTCATGAGATGACGCATGATACTTCCTCCTTGCGTTTTTGTATTTTTTCTATCATATAATATCGGACAGAGAAATTCAAGGATTGTTTTTTAGCTATTTTTTATTCATGAAACATGTAAATAAATACATTTTCATGCGTTTCTACCATTGTTTTTTCATAGCGGCTACTGTATAATACTCAAGAATATAGTTAGTGAGACAGAGAATCACGTACAAGGAGGAAAAGATTATGAAGAAGAAATTACTTTCAATGGCTCTCGTAGCGATGATGGTAGCTACGATGTTCAGTGCCTGTGGCAAGAAAGAGTCCGCAGGTATGACCGTAAACGACGGTGTACTTACAATGGCGACAAACGCATATTTCCCGCCTTATGAGTATTATGAGGGAGAGGAAGTCGTTGGTATCGATGCGGATATCGCAAAGGCAGTCGCAGACAAGCTCGGACTGGAGTTAAAGATCGAGGACATGGAGTTCGATTCTATCATCACAGCCGTACAGACCGGAAAGGTCGATATGGGACTGGCAGGCATGACTGTTACAGATGAGAGAAAACAGTCAGTCAACTTCTCTGATTCTTATGCAACCGGTATCCAGGTCGTTATCGTGACAGAGGATTCCGATATCGCGACGGTCGATGATCTGGCAGGCAAGAAGATCGGTGTTCAGTTAGCTACGACCGGTGACATCTACTCAAAGGATGATTTCGGCGAGGAGAACGTTGAGGAGTACAACAAGGGTGCAGATGCTGTTATGGCATTAAAGCAGGGCAAGGTAGATGCAGTGATCATTGACAATGAGCCTGCAAAGAATTTTGTAAAGGCAAACGAGGGACTGAAGATCCTTGATACCGAGTATGTAACCGAGGACTATGCAGCAGCCCTGAACAAAGACAATACCGCGCTGTTGGATGCAATCAACAAAGCACTTGCTGAGCTGAAAGAGGACGGTACATTACAGTCAATTATTGATAAGTATATTCCCGCAGAATAAAGCGGACGCATATCAGGAGGCTGGGCACGATCAGATCCCCGGTCTCCTTTTTGCATTGGATGGGATTGGATGACATCAGCCTGCAACGGAAGAAAAGCGGAATAGAGAAGGTACGAAACAGTTACGGAAAGGGTAAATGTAAATGGATTGGCTACGGGAATTTATAGATAAGTTTATATTTGTATTTGTAGAAAAACAGCGTTACATGTATATCGTCAAAGGTTTGCAGACAACAGTGATCGTTACGCTGTTTGCGCTGCTGCTCGGACTGCTCATCGGTATTGTTGTGGCAGTGATCCGTACAGCGCATGACCAGATGGCGGAGTCGCGCAGGGGTGGTATCTCCGGTGTGATCTTAAATATTTTGAATGCGGTCTGCCGGTTGTATCTGACGATCATCCGCGGAACGCCGACGATGGTACAGTTACTGCTCATGTTCTTCGTATTTCTGGCGAGCAGCAATAACAAGGTACTTGTTGCGATACTGACGTTCGGTATCAATTCCGGTGCCTATGTTGCCGAGATCTTCCGTTCCGGTATCATGTCGATCGATAAGGGTCAGATGGAGGCGGGACGTTCACTCGGACTGAGCTATCCGGTAACGATGGAGAAGATCATTCTGCCGCAGGCGATCAAAAATGTATTACCTGCGCTCGTAAACGAAATGATCACACTGTTAAAGGAGACTTCGATCTGTGGATATATCGGATTGAACGAGCTGACACGTGGCGGAGATATTATCAGAGGTAATACATTTGAGGCATTGATGCCGCTGCTTGCCGTGGCGGCGATCTACCTGATCATCGTCATGTTCTTTACATGGGTCATGAGCAAACTGGAGAGGAGGCTGCGAGAGAGTGATAACCGTTAATCATTTATATAAAAGCTTTGGAGATCATGAGGTACTGTGCGACATCAGCGAGCATATCGTACCGGGCGAAAAGGTCGTTATTATCGGCCCTTCCGGCTCCGGAAAATCTACATTTTTACGCTGCATGAACCTGTTGGAGCAGCCGACAGGCGGACAGATCATTTTTGACGGTGTGGATATCACCGAAAAAGGTGTGGATATCAATAAGATCCGCCAGCAGATGGGTATGGTATTCCAGCATTTTAACCTGTTTCCGCATTTGTCGATCATGGAAAACCTGACGCTGGCACCGATCCAGCTTAAACTGATGTCAAAGGAAGCGGCAAACGAGGAGGCGCTGAGCCTGCTAAAGCTCGTCAATCTGTCAGAAAAGGCAGATACTTATCCCGGACAGCTTTCCGGAGGACAAAAGCAGCGTATCGCGATCGTGCGGTCGCTGATGATGAAACCAAAAATGATGCTGTTTGATGAGCCGACGTCCGCGCTTGATCCGGAGATGGTCGGAGAGGTGCTCGGCGTTATGAAGGGTCTGGCAGACGACGGTATGACGATGGCGGTCGTGACCCACGAGATGGGCTTTGCCAGAGAGGTTGCAACGCGCGTGTTGTTCATGGATGAGGGCAGGATCATGGAGCAGGGCACACCGGAGCAGATCTTCGGCAATCCGCAAAATGAGCGTACCAAAGAATTTTTGTCTAAGGTGTTATAATTTTTACCTGTATTTCGGAATATGTGTAAATGGCGGAACGGTACACAATATGAATAATTGCAGGGCGAGACTTGCATTTCAATAGGAAATGTTGTATGATAGCAAAAGCAGTAAAAACTTGGGAAATAGACCATGACTGCGATTGAAGCGTAAAACTTGCAGGTTACATTTTGCAAGTTTGATGAATGGAAAATGCAACATGACTGTTTGCAACAATTACAATGCAAGTTGGGAGTGGAAGTATGGATTACCATGAGATGATGGAACTGGGCGACGAGCTGGATCAGCAGTTTGATGAGCTTGTGCAGAATTGTCTGATCTCCGGAGCGATCGATCAGGGACTTTATCAGAAATACGACGTAAAAAGAGGATTGCGTGATTCAAACGGAAAAGGTGTACTGACCGGACTCACGGAGATCTCTGATGTGCTGGCAACGAAGGTAGATGCGGACGGAACGTCACATCCGATCGACGGCGAACTGTATTTTCAGGGTATCAATGTCGTGGATCTGATCGGCGGAAATGCAAAAAAGCGTTTTATGTTTGAGGAAGCGACCTACCTGCTGCTGTTTGGCAAGCTGCCGAAGGAGGAAGAGCTGGAGAGCTTTGTACGCATTCTCGGCAGTCTGAGAGAGTTGTCGAGTGATTTTGTCAGAGATGTCATCATGAAAGCACCTCCGGCGAATCTGATGAACGCGCTGCAGAAATGTATCGTGTTATTGTATTCCTATGATTCAGATCCGGATAACATATCGGTCGATAACGTGCTGCGCCAGTCGTTACAGCTCATTGCAAAGATGCCGCTCATGGCAGTGTATTCTTATTATGCATACCGTCATTTCCGGCTCGAAAAGACGCTGCTCGTGCGTCCGCCGAAGAAGGATCTGTCCACGGCGGAAAATATTTTATATATGCTCCGCAAGGACGGTACATTTACCGATCTGGAGGCGCGCGTGCTGGATGTGGCACTGGTATTGCATGCAGAGCATGGCGGTGGTAACAACTCGACTTTTACGAACCATGTCGTGACATCTTCGGGTACGGATACCTATTCGGCAGTGGCGGCGTCGATGTCATCACTGAAAGGTCCCCGACACGGCGGTGCGAATCTGAAGGTCATGCAGATGTTTGAGGATCTGCGTGCAAACTGCAATACTTCCGATGAGGATTCGCTGACGGAATATCTGACGGCGATTCTCGATAAAAAGGCATTTGACCATGCCGGACTGATCTATGGTGTCGGTCATGCGGTCTATACGGACTCCGATCCGCGTGAGGTCATGCTGAAAAAATATGCAAGGCTGTTGTCGCAGGCGAAGGGCATGGAGCGCGAATTTGAACTGTATGATACGGTGGAGCGGATCGCGTCAAAGCTGATCGCGGAGCGCAGACACCTGTTCAAACCGATCTGTGCAAACGTCGATTTTTACAGTGGATTTGTCTATACGATGCTCGGCATACCGACGGAGCTGTTTACACCGATTTTCGCGATCTCGCGTATATCCGGATGGAGTGCGCACCGGCTGGAGGAGCTTGTCAACAACGGAAAGATCATCCGTCCGGCATACCGTTATGTTGGTACGCATAAAGATTATACGTCCGTAGAGGACCGGTAGACGCTCAGACAGATTGGATAAATAACAAAACAGAATATATAAAAAAGGGGATAAGATCATGAAAATTGGAATTTTAGGCTATGGTAATCTCGGCAGAGGTGTCGAGAGTGCGGTTCGCCAGAATGACGACATGGAGCTCATATGCATTTTTACGCGCAGAGATCCGGCATCCGTGCATCCTGCGACCGAAGGCGTTGCTGTGTATTCGGTAGACGATATTGCAAAGATGCAGGGCAAGATCGATGTGCTCGTACTGTGTGGCGGTTCGGCGACAGATCTGCCGGAGCAGACACCGGAGTATGCAAAATATTTTAATGTCATCGACAGCTTTGACACACATGCGAGAATTCCGGAGCATTTTGCCAATGTCGATCAGGCGGCAAAGGAGAATGGTCATGTCGCAATGATTTCCTGCGGCTGGGATCCCGGTATGTTCTCGATTATGAGACTGTACGGCTCTGCGATTCTGCCGGAGGGCAGGGACTATACATTCTGGGGCAAGGGTGTCAGTCAGGGACATTCCGATGCGATCCGCAGAGTGCCCGGCGTGAAAAACGGTAAGCAGTATACGATTCCTGTAGAGTCAGCATTGGAGGCAGTCAGAAGCGGAGCAAATCCGGAGCTGACCACACGCCAGAAGCATGTGAGAGAGTGCTTTGTCGTTGCAGAGGAGGGTGCGGATCTGGCGCAGATTGAGCAGGATATCAAGACGATGCCCAACTACTTTGATGAGTATGATACGACGGTACATTTTATCTCTGAGGAGGAGTTTGCGAGAGATCACGCAGAGATTCCGCACGGCGGATTTGTGTTCCGTACCGGCGTGACCGGACTGGAGAAGGAGCATAAACATGTCGTAGAGTACAGCTTGAAGCTGGATTCCAACCCGGAATTTACTTCGTCTGTCATTCTCGCGTTTGCACGTGCGATCAACCGCCTTTCCAACGAGGGCGTGAGCGGCTGCAAGACCGTGTTCGATATCGCTCCGGCTTATCTCAGCCCGTTATCCGGCGAGGAACTGCGTGCACATATGCTGTAAAATGTGGCTGGAAAAAAAGGACTTTCCGTGATACACTAGATCCATGAATGAGATTCATGGACTTTATGCAAACATTAAAATGCTGGAGCAGGAGGATCTGTTCCGGCATTTTTTCTGTGACAGGATTCTTTCATGGAGGATAGTCCTTATGAGCAAAGAATTACAGATAAGAAACAGTACAGCTGATTTTCTTGTATTTACTCGTGATGCGGGAGAAGATGGCATCGAGGTTCGGATACAGGATCAGGATGTGTGGCTTACCCAACAGGCAATATCAAAGCTGTTTGATGTAGACAGAAGTGTTGTTACCAAGCATTTGAAAAATATTTTTGAGGAAAAAGAGCTGGAAGAACATGCAACTTGTGCAAAATTTGCACAAGTTGCAGATAATGGAAAAACATATCAATATAAGTTCTATTCTTTGGCAGCTATTATTGCTGTGGGATACAGAATCAATTCTGACAGGGCAACGCAGTTTCGGGTCTGGGCAACAAAGGTATTGGATACATTTACAAAACAGGGCTATGTATTAGATAAAGACAGGCTGATCAATGGACAGATTTTTGACGAGGACTATTTTGAACACCTGATTGCTGAAATACAGGAAATCCGAGCCAGCGAGCGGCGGTTTTACCAGAAAATCACAGATATCTATGCGACGGCAGTCGATTATGACAGAAGCTCGCAGGTCACAAAAGAGTTTTACGCAACGGTGCAGAACAAGATGCACTATGCGGTGCATGGAAATACGGCAGCAGAAGTGATTGTTGCCAGAGCCAATCACACCAAAGAACATATGGGACTTACGTCGTGGAAAAATGCACCGGATGGAAAGATCGTAAAGACGGATGTTTCGATTGCAAAAAACTATTTGAAAAAAGAAGAACTTGCAGAACTCAATGAGATTGTAACAATGTATCTCGATTATGCGACGAGGCAGGCACGAAGGCATATACCAATGACGATGGAAGACTGGAAAACAAAATTAGACGCATTTTTGCGTTTCAATGATGCAGAGGTATTGCAGGATAAAGGGAAAGTTACTGCCGCAATAGCAAAAGAATTTGCAGAGAGCGAATTTGAAAAGTATCGAGTGATACAGGATTCTCTTTATGAGAGTGATTTTGATAAATTGGTGAAAGCTATGGAAAAAAAGGACTTTCCGTGATACACTAGACCCATGAATGAGATTCATGGACTTTATGCAAACATTAAAATGCTGGAGCAGGAGGATCTGTTCCGGCATTTTTTCTGTGAGCTGTCAACAGAGAGACAACAGAAAATAGAGGCGCTTCGGACACAGACGGGCAGGCTGCATTCGCTGGGCGCGTGGACATTACTCGACCGGCTGCTCGCCGATGATATGGGTGTGCGTGAGCGTGAGCTGGAGATCGCTGTCGGCGCACACCGGAAACCATATGTGGTGGGACGCGCAGATATACAGTTTAACCTGTCGCATTCTGGTGATTATGTGCTGGCGGTGCTGGCTCCGGTCGAAGTCGGCTGTGATATCCAGCATGTAGAGAAAACCGGCAGGGAGGAACAGCTGGCAGCACGATTTTTCACGGCGGAGGAGCAGGAGGCATATGCGTCCGGTGCGGGCTTTTACCGGATCTGGGCGCGCAAGGAGAGCTGGATCAAATGTGACGGCAGCGGTATGACGCAGGATCTGAGGGACTTTTCGGTGGTGGCGGACGGACAGTGCAGCAGCCGGATCGCAGGGCGGCATTTTGCGGAACTGCGGCTGGATGGGTACGAGATGGCGGTCTGTTATGCGGGGGCAGGGGGCTATCCGGTGCGTGTCGTTGAGGCTGCTCTGTGGTAGTATATTTGCAGGTGGTTGTGAAACTATTTTAAAATGTGTTGCTAGGCGGCGGTTACAGCAGTATCCCGATCAGCCTGCTCCGATTGTGCTGCCTTTGCACGATGGAGATGAGACTTATAACTCGTGGAAGCCTTTGCTGAACACGAGTTAGGTCTTACTAAGGCTCATCGGAATGGTTCGTGCAATGAAAGCAAAACAGACATACTTGCGGGAGCTGCAAATACGGAATATGGTGCTCACATGCCTCAAGACAATATACTTAAAAATAGCGTCACAAACGCTTGAGTAAATGATAGATGAAAGGTGACAAACATGGCAAAACAAAAAGAAGTAAAGACAAATGCAATGCGCATCTTAGAGCGCATGAAGATCCCGTTTACACATCTGACTTATGAGTGCAAGGAATTTGAGGACGGCATTCAGATTGCAGATATGCTGGGACTGCCACATGAAAAGGTATATAAGACATTGGTGACTGTCGGCGCGAGCAAAAACTACTTTGTGTTCGTTATACCGATCGAGGCGGAACTGGACCTGAAGGCGGCCGCGCGCTCGGTCGGAGAAAAATCAGTGGCGATGATCCATGTCAAGGAGATCAACCAGATCACCGGATACATCCGCGGCGGCTGTACGGCGGTTGGCATGAAAAAACAGTATGTGACACGTGTGGATGAGTCAGCGGCGGCACTTGATACGATCATCGTCAGCGGCGGCAGGATTGGTTCACAGATCGAACTGGCTCCGGCGGATCTGTTAAAGGCGGCGCAGGCAGAGTATGCGAAGATTACGGCGTAATTTCGAAAACATAGTGATGATTAAAAATTTTTGTTTATGGTGAGAAAATAAGTGGTTGAAATAAGTGAGACTCACACATATAATAATAAATGAACCTATTTCCCTGAATATACGAGGTTACTTTCTTTTTTCTGTATGTACGACCATGTTCCGGAATATTGGAAAGGAAGGTAACGAATGGGACAGAGTGATATTTCAGAAAAATTACTGGAAGATTATAGTGATGTATTTGCGGACATTGTAAATGTGTTATTATTTCATGGTCATTGGCGCGTAAAAGCAGATTCACTGGAAGAAGCGAAGCATTTATCGCAGTATAAAGCGGATGACGGAAAACTGCATGAACAGGAGCGTGACGTTGTAAAATACTGGAGGGATGGCAACATCAATCTGGCGATATATGGATTGGAAAATCAGACTGTGGTAGACGGGCAGATGCCAGTTCGTATTTTCGGATATGAAGGAGCAAATTATCGATCGCAATATGGCAATGAGTACATTTCGCCGGTTGTAACAATCGTATTATATTTTGGTACTTCAAAAAGATGGGACAAACCGATAGAGTTGAAGGACATCATGAGTATTCCGGATGAACTACAACCGTTTGTGAATAATTGCAGGGCAAATGTCATAGATATTGCATGGCTGCCGGACGAACAGATTGAGCAGTTTTGCAGTGATTTTGGTATAGTAGCCAGATTTTTTTCAAGCAAAAGAAAAAATCCCACATATGTATCGGATGATAAACGCTTTTTTACCCATACGGATGCCGTGTTGAAGTTTTTACATGTTATGACCGGTGATTCAGAGTATGAGAAACTTCTTAATAACTCTCATTTTAAGAAAGAAGGTGCCAGTATGTGTAGTGTTGCACAGAGTTTGAAGGCGATGGGGCGGGAAGAAGAACGACTGAGTGCGATTCTTCGAATGATAGAAAAGGATTTTGACAAAGAAGTGATATTGAGTCTGGGATATTCGGAAACCGAGTATGAACAGGCAGAGCGGCAAAAACAGTAAGGCTATTTGCAGAATCTATACTGGATGCATGGTGACAAAGAGGACATCTGACGCGATTCGTCAGATGTCCTCTTTTATAGTTATAATCAATTTCTACCACGAAACGTCCTTGTATTTCTTGCGTAAACGTCGTGCTTCTCTGGCAGCACGGAACCGCTCGATCGCGTTTTCCGGTGCTTTGCCGTAAGCGACGGGGTAGAGCACCAGTGCCATAAGCAGCGCGGTCATCACATCAAATACGGAATGCTGCTTGATAAATACCGTTGCCAGAATGATGCTGCACATCAATGTAAAGGAACCGTATTTTACGAACTTATTGTCGCGCAGGTTTTCGCATCGCGTCAGTGCGATGTGGGCACCAATCGAGTTGAATACATGGATGCTCGGAAACAGGTTTGTTGCAGTATCGGTCTCCCACAGCCAGCGGACAAGCTGGTCAAACGCGCCGCTGCCGAGTGTCACACCGTAGCGCATGTAATGTCCGTTCGGGTAGACGGTCGATACGATCAGGAAAATCGTCATTCCGGTAAACAGGTAACCGCATGCACGTAAATATTCCTGCTTGTCGTGCAGATAGGTATATAAAAAGGCGACTGCCACATATCCGAACCATAGGAAATAGGGAATTGCAAACGCGGATATAAATGGAATTTTATCATCCAGATCCATATGAATCACGTGAAAATGGCTGGTTACCGTTTTTTCCAGATACGCAAACCACGGCAGATAGATCAGCCAGTAAACCTGCAACAGAAGATAACGGTGTTTCCAAATACGTTCTTTGAAATTTATTTGTTTCATCTGTAAATATCCTCCAAAATAATAAAAATATCATATCAAAATATCAATGATATATTAGCATAAGCAATTTCCCAAAACAACAAAAAGGTTAAAAAAATAACGCCAAAAATCGGGCAGAAAAGCGTGTGCTCTACTGGTCAAAACTCCTAATATTCGAGGCTTTGACGAAAAGAAACAACTTGCATGGATGTACATACAAGTTGTACGATAAAACACATATATGCCGTTTGGCAGAACAAAATGCTAAGAGAGAGGGTAAAAAGATGGGTAACAACAAGCAGATTATGACGGATGCGGCTGTAGTGGCAGCATTGGCACTCGCACTTGCAGGCGGTGCTGTGTATGCGCAGCCGGCAAAGCAGGCAGTGACAGAGCTCGCATTGGACAAGGCAGCGGGGACAAACCCGATGGTCGGGGATGACATGGGAGCGGGCATCAGCTACGGCGGAGATCCTTCGGTGCTGGTGGACGGGGATACCGTGTATCTCTATACCGGAGTGGATGCATCCACGGATGAACAGGTGGAAAAATCCGTGTATGCGATTCCGGAATATGTGTGCTACTCCTCAACGGATCTGGTGAACTGGACACCGGAGGGCACAGTGATGACGATGGATACCGTGTCATGGGCGAAGGATGACCAGTCCGCATGGGCGGCACAGGTCGCAAAATACAATGATCACTATTACCTGTACTACTGTACATGGGACAAGAGTGGCAAGCAGTCGATCGGTGTTGCAGTGGCGGATCAGCCGACCGGAACGTTTG
Organism: uncultured Eubacterium sp.; assembly: GCA_934320655.1. GTDB lineage: Bacteria > Bacillota > Clostridia > Lachnospirales > Lachnospiraceae > W0P33-017. The sequence goes on along the minus strand of CAKRFN010000009.1, from coordinate 79,522 downwards.
TGGATATCGGGGAGCCTCTGGTGCGCGGTTCGGTGACAAAGCCACAGTTGTCGACGTTTAACGATATCGATCCGACCGTATGGATCGATACAGATGCTTCCGGCGAGGAGCACCGTTATCTGGCATGGGGCAACGGCATGTTTTTCATGTGCGAGCTGAACGAGGATATGATCTCGGTCAAGGATGTGAATCAGGACGGTGAGATCACGAGCGGATCATCGTTTGAGGACGCAGATATCATGTGGCAGAAAATGGGACTGGACAACTATACCGAAGCGCCGTGGCTGTACCGCAGGGCGGATGAGCAGGGAACACCTTACGGTGACTATTACCTGTTCTATGCATACGGCTGGCGTGAGTGCATGGCGTATGCGACGACGGATGATCTGACGAGCGGGCAATGGAAAAAGGGAAATGTCATCATGTATCCGACGGCGACCTCAAATACAAACCACATGGCAGTGTTTGATTTCAAGGGTGAGACCTATTTCGTTTACCACAACGGCTCACTGCCCGGAGGAAACGGCTACCGGCGCAGCGCCTGCATTACAAAGCTGCATTTTAACGATGATGGCAGCATCGACCTGTTCGATGAGACAGCAGCAGGACTCGGCGGCGAGAGCGTGGAGCTGACGCTGGCAGACGGAACGAGACTCGAGCATGAGGCGTTTGTCAATTCGACCGCGGATGCGGATTATCCGCTGCGCCATGTGGCACTCGGCAGTGGAATCGGAAAATTCGAGACAGACGGTCAGTGGGTGCTTGTACCCGGAAAAGCAGACCGCACCAATGATGCATATGTATCGATCCAGTCCGAAAATAAACCGGGACTGTATGTGACGGTGAAAAAGGATGGCGGGATCGAACTGTCGCAGGACATCAGCGGCTCGGATGCATTCGCACAGGCGCAGACGTTCCGCAGCGTGACGGGACTGGCAGATGCGGAGGGCGTATCGTTTGAGAGTGTGCGCCTGCCGGGACTTTATCTGACACTTGATCAGGGCGCACTTGTGCTGAGCGATGGGACGCAGGCACAGAATGCGACGTTTTATGTCAGCGGTAACTAAGCATGTCGTAAAAGCAATCTGCCGCAGGTGGAGAATCCTGCGCGCAGGTTGTTTTTTCAGATCTATAACTTTGGCAAAACATAAAATATTTTACAAAAAAGTAAAATAATGATTGTATTACGCGGAGGAATCTGTTATATTGTAACTGTTAAAAAACCAAAAACAGATTGAAATGATGGGGGAAAATTTTATGAAGTTCTATGATTGTGGAAAACGGCTGTTATCCGGTGCGCTTGTCATGACAATGGCGTTCGGGCTGGTGGCATGCGGCGATGCGCAGGCACCGGCAGCAGATGCGGATACCGATGCAGCAGAGCAGGAGGCGGCTGATACGGCAAAGGAAGAAAAGCAATATGTGTTTAAAATGAGCTATGACGGCATTGCGACCGGAGATGTATCCTCCGGTGTGTCCGTGCACGATCCGTCCGTCGTGAAAGACGGGGACGAGTATTATATTTTCGGCTCACATATGTCTGCGGCAAAGAGCACCGATCTTCTGAACTGGGAGTCGGTTGCGGACGGCTATACAAAGAGCAATCCGGTCTACGGACAGATATATGATGTGGCAGATCAGGCATTTGCCTATAGCGGAAGCAAGAAAAGCCTGATCCCGACAGACGACGACGGAACTCATGTATGGGCGCCGGATGTCATTTACAATGAGGCACAGGGCTTGTATTACATGTATTACTGCACGACATCCACATGGAATGCGTCAAATCTGTGCTACGGTACATCGAAAACGATCGATGGACCGTATGAGTGGCAGGGTGCGTTGATCTATTCCGGTTACGATAAAGATACGATCAAAGCAACCGATGTACTCGACTATGTCGATGAGGAGTATGCGCTGAAACACTATGTGCGCAACAACGGTTACAACGTGGACGATTATCCGAACGCGATCGATCCGAGCGTCTTTTATGATGCGGACGGCAGAATGTGGATGGTTTACGGCTCATGGAGCGGTGGTATTTACCTGCTTGAGCTCGATCCGCAGACCGGACTGGTCATCCATCCGCAGGCAGATCCCGATAACAATGTCGATGCCTATTACGGAAAACGGCTGCTCGGCGGCGGACACAAATCGATCGAGGGACCGTATATTTTATACGATGAGGCGAGCGGCTACTATTATCTGTTTGTCTCCTACGGTGTGTTGACGAGCGCAGGCGGTTATCAGGTGCGTGTATTCCGTTCCGAGACACCGGATGGAACGTATGTGGACATGAATGGTGCATATCCGACGATCGATGACGATCATCAGTTGTTCGGACTGAAGCTGACCGGAAACTACAAGCTGCCTTCACTCGATAAGGCATACATGGCGACCGGACACAATTCGGCACTGGTCGATGATGACGGAAAAATGTATCTGGTTTACCACACAAGATTTAACGACGGCGGCGAAGGACATTCACCGCGTGTACACCAGATGCTTGTAAATAAGGACGGATGGCCGTGTGAGCTGCCCTACCAGACGCAGGGTGAGACTGTGAGTGCAGAGGGCTATGATGCATCTGAGACAGTCGGCAGATACTTTGTGATCAATCAGGGTACAGATATCAGCAGTGACATTGCCAATCCAAAGATTTTATACCTGAATGAAGATGGCAGTGTTGTCGGCAGAGAGTCTGAGGGCACATGGAGTGCACAGGACGGCACTTATTATATGGACATCACGATCGACGGTGAGAGCTATCAGGGCGTGTTCTGCAAGATGAAGGATGAGGCAGGAACAGACGTGATGACCTTCTCGGCTGTCGGAGCAAATATGAGTGTATGGGGAGTCAGCTATGGACAATAAATTAAAGTACAATGAACCGTGGATTCTGCAGCGTGCAGATCCGTATGTATACCGACACACCGACGGAACCTATTATTTTACCGCATCCGTGCCGGAATATGACCGTATCGTGCTGCGCAGCAGCGGCACGCTGGAGGGACTCGGCAGCGCACCGGAGCTGGAAGTATGGCATAAGCATGAGAGTGGTCCGCAGAGTCTCCACATCTGGGCACCGGAGATCCATTACCTGTTCGGAAAATGGTATATCTACTATGCCGGAGGCGACAAGGATGACATCTGGGAGATCCGCCCGTATGTGCTTGAGTGTCAGGGCGATGATCCGATGCGTGATCCGTGGATCGAAAAGGGAAAAATGACACGGGCGGCAGACGATGAATTTTCGTTTGAGGCATTTTCGCTCGATGCAACCGTGTTTGAAGTGAATGGCAGTTGGTATTATATCTGGGCGGAAAAGGTCGGAGTCGGCAAGCAGATCTCGAATTTATACATTGCACGCATGAAAAACGGCTATACTCTGGATACTGTTCAGGTGATGCTCACGACGCCGGATTATGACTGGGAACGCTATGGTTTCTGGGTCAATGAAGGTCCTGCGGTCATTCAGCGCAATGGCAAGGTTTTCGTAACTTATTCGGCGAGTGATACGGGCATCCATTACTGTATGGGTATGCTGACTGCGGATGCAGACAGCGATCTGCTCGATCCGCTGTCATGGAAAAAGGAGCGCTATCCGGTGCTGACATCGAGCGAGGAGCATGTGGTATACGGTCCCGGACACAATTCGTTCACGACGGATGAAAACGGTGCAGATATCATGGTGTACCATGCGCGCACGGAAAAGGAGATCGTCGGAAATCCGCTGTACAATCCGAATCGTCACGCGATGCTGATGAAGCTTGGCTGGAAGGACGGCAGACCTGTATTTTCGTATGATTCGTAGTGGAAATCCCGGTGATACAGCAGGGCAGCAGAACTGCTGTGGAACGCTGGGGATCTGGAAAGCCTGAAAAGCGATTGGAAAACATGGAGGCGCAGATGGAGCAGCGTATATGTACGAGATGTCTGCTGCGGGAGATGATCGATTCGGATGCGTCGAAGCAGTCAGAACTGGAAATGATAGAAAAATACCGTGCCGCGATCAAACAGGCAGACCGCGTGGATGATGCGGAATACGAGCGCAGGCTGTCTGTGTGCAGGCAGTGTGACAAGCTGCTTGCCGGAACATGCAATGCCTGCGGCTGCTATGTAGAGCTGCGTGCGGTTGCAAAGGTTTCGCATTGTCCCAAAAAGAAATGGTAAATTGTTAAAAGCAAAAGAAAAACGCTTCCGGCTGCGGAAGCGTTTTTGTTATGAATTTATTTATCTGCTGCCGGTGCGACCGGTACATTCGGCTCTAACGGCATGTAGTTGATGCTGATCTGGATGTCCTGTGCGTAGTTGCCGAAGTTCTTGCCATAGAGTGTCAGACCGCCGACATGAACGGCATCATCCTCAACTGCCAGACGGAAACGGATGCTGCTTGTGTAGTCCAGATGGAGCATATTGATCGTAACATCCGAAATTTTCAGACCGTCAATATAGGTTCCTTTTTTGTTGATCACGAGCAGCTTGAGCAGACCGTACTGGTTGCAGTTGACCGGCCACCATTCCGGGGTGAAAATACCGCGTACATCTCCGAAATCTCCGGGGGACGTCCAGAAACCGAGGCGGGTATCGTTGATGTAAAAGCTGATGTCTGAAGGCCAGTTGTTGGCGCTGCCGGGTGCCTCGGAGCCGATCTCCATGGAGATCGATATCTGGGAAATCTTTTGTTGTACCGGAATCAGGTTTGGAATCGCATATTCCACAAATCCTTTGGAAAACCACATGAGATCTGCATTGAAACGATCCGGATGGTCAAAGTAGCGCACATCATCCAGCTCTCCGATCACAGATTCGCTCGTGGCGACACCGCAGGTCGGGCATACATCGTAAGCGGAAAATTGTCCGACACGGATCTGTGTGTTAAATACATTCGTGTAGTCGATCGGTTTTTCAATATCTACAATAATACGATCCTGAATAATCGAGCACATTTTCTGGTTGCCATGACCGGCAGACTCGTTGGAGGTGCTGATCAGCCCGCATTCCTCTAATTTTTTGATGTGGCCGGTCAGTGCACCGTTGCTGATATTGAGCTCACTTGCCAGTTGATTCATGCTCATCTGGTCATTGTCCAGCAGAATATTCAATATCTGAAGCCGGATCTCTGATCCTAATGCCTTAAAAGTCTCCAGACCTTCGTCAAGAGAAGTAATATGAATCATTTGTGTATTCTCCTGTCTACTAATAATTATGGGCTAACCATATATATTCATTATAGAAGTTATGTTATAATGTGTCAATGAAAAATGCTTTCGCAGTTTGACTTTGCGTGAATTACTTTGGAAAAAGTGATAAATAAGATTGAAAACACAAAAATAATATAAAAAATGCACAAAAAATCTATTAAATACACAAATTAATTGTGTCGTTTTTGTGCAATTTGCGGAAAAGTTAAAATACTTTAAATAAAACTAAAATAATAATTGACACAAGCATGCAGAAAAGGTATAGTAAATGCATAAGGAACACGCAATCGCGTGAAACACTTAAAACTAAATTATTTTAGGAGAGAGATTAAAGGAGGACAACTATGAAAAAGAAACTCATTAGCGCACTGATGTGTACCGCCCTCGCAGCGTCTATGTTAGTTGGATGCGGCAGCGGTGAGACAAACCCGCCGGCGGATGCGGCTACAGACGATGCAGCTACAGATGATGCTGCTGCAGATGATACCGCAGACGATTCAGCATCAGCAGATGACTCAGAGGATGAGACAGAGACTGCAGAGGCAGATGTAGTGACCAACACATTCGGTGATCCGAACGGTACACATTTAGAGATGTGGACATTCGTTGAGCTTCACGGACAGCATTACGGCAAGATGGCAGAGGTATGGAATGAGGAGCATCCCGATGAGACGATCGAGATCACATGTACCACATATCCGTATGCAGATATGCACACCAAGCTGTTGACTGCTTTACAGTCAGGTGTAGGAGCACCTGATATCTGTGACGTAGAGGTCGGACAGTTCCCGAACGTTGTAGCAGGTCTGGATAACTGGCTTGTTCCGTTAGATGACTATGCATCAGATTACATGAGTACAATGGTACCTGCCCGTATGGATACATATGCAGGTGAGGATGGCAAACATTACGGAGCCCCTTACCACGTAGGTGCAACTGTTATGTACTACAATGTAGCAGCAATGGCAGAGGCAATGGGCATCTCTGAGGATGAGGTGACAGCAAAGATTGATGCAGTAAAGACATGGGATGATTACACCAAGCTCGGTGAGGAATATGTAGCAGCGATCGGAGAGGACGGCAAATACTTCACATCAGTAGATACAGGCGGAACAGACTGGCTGTGGCTGGCAATGGCTGAGTACGGCGAGGACTGGACAGGCGGATTTGACAATCCCGCAAACGTACAGCTTGATTCTGTAAAGAAGATGTTAGAGATGCAGCAGGGATGGTTAGACAGCGGCTTCGCTGAGGTATCACCTGACGGACACGTAGATCTTGAGGCTGGTTTCCAGAACATCATGGATCACAACATCGTATCCTTCCCGAAGGCTATGTGGTATATGAGCCGTTTCACAAACTACATGCCTGAGGAAAAAGGCAACTGGTACATCGCTAAGTGTCCGGTATTCGAAGAGGGACAGCCGATGTCAGTAGGTATCGGCGGAACCGGTACAGTCGTTACACAGCAGTCTCAGAGCACAGATCTGGCAGCAAGATTCCTTTGCTGGGCAAAGATGTCTGAGGAAGGCGAGCAGAACATCTGGGATACATTAGGATTCGACGTATGTAACACCGCTTGCTGGACAATGGATTCATTCGCACATGATGACAACAACCAGTACAATGCTTACTTTAGAAATTACCCTTACGATGTATTAAATGACATCGGACTTGACAACATCGGAAAGATCTCTGTAGTAGCGATCAGCCCGACAATCAATGAGTATGTATGCAATACAACATTAAATGAGGTACTTGAGGATAAGATGGATGTATCTGAGGCACTTCAGGAATTACAGGATGCAGTTGATTTAGAGCAGTAAAATCAAATGGTCTTTGAGTGATGGGGATGTCGGGGAGGTTCTCCTCTGACATCCCCATTTTCACCCGTAAGGAGGGTTTTGGTTTGAAGATTAAGAAAATATTATATTCACAAAAAGTAGCACCGTTTGTGTTCGTACTTCCTTTTATACTGAGCTTTTTGATCTTCTGGATCTATCCGCTCGGATCTTCGATCACAATGAGTTTTCAGAAAATCGGTGCAGTAAAAACGGATTGGATCGGTACAGCAAACTATGCAAAGCTGCTGAAGGATACTGTATTCCATACAGCGATTTTCAACAGTGCAAAGTATATGCTGTTTACCCTGCTGTTGCTGATCCCGTTTCCGCTGGTGTTCGCAGTATTGATGGACAGCCGTCTCGTGAAGGCGAAGGGTGTGTGGAAGGCAGTTTTATACATGCCGGCACTGACCTCCGTTGTTATTTCCGGAACGCTGTTTCGTCTGATGTTTACCGAATATCCGACCGGACAGATGAACCAGATCACACAGATGCTCGGTCTTGGAACGTATAAATGGTTAAAAATGGGTTGGTCCGGTATGCTGGCGCTGTTGATCGTCGCATGCTGGCGTTGGACGGGTGTTAATATGCTCTACTTCCTGTCGGGTCTGCGGTCAATCGATACCTCCCTTTATGAGGCCGCAGAAATCGACGGGGCGAGCTCATGGCAGAAGTTCCGCTATGTGACACTGCCGCTGTTAAAGCCCACGACAGTATATGTATTGACGATCTCGATCTACGCAGGACTGGCGATGTTCCTGGAGTCCTACATGCTATGGGCGGGAAACAATTCGCCAAACAATATCGGCTTGACGATCGTAGGATACCTGTATAAGCGCGGTATCGAGAAGAATGATATGGGATATGCATGTGCGGTCGGTGTTGTACTGTTAGTCATCGCACTGGCAATCAATATCGTACAGTTAATCGCAAATGGAACATTTAAGAAGGAGGAGGACTAATCATGGCAGATATGGATATGTACGACTCCAAACAGGGTAAGCAGAAGCGGATCGTAGGTACGATTTTAGCGACCGGTTTCTTTGCGGTATTGAGTCTGATTATTATTTTCCCGGTATTTGCCGGACTGCTGGCATCATTCCGTCCCGGAACAGAGCTGATCCGTCGTGGTCTGTCGATCAATCTGGACATCACGACGATGAACTTAAACAACTACAATTATCTGTTTTCCGGAAATGCGGACAGCCAGAAATATTTTATGTGGTATAAGAACTCACTGGTGATCACGATCGTAAGCGTCGCATTGACATTGCTGATCTGCTACTTTGTGGCATATGGACTGACAATGTACAATTTCCCGCTGAGAAACTTCCTGTTTTTCCTCGTGATCGCAACGATGATGGTACCGTTTGAGATTCTGATGCTTCCTTTATATAAGGAAATCATCGGATTAAAACTCATCAATACATATACCGGTGTGATTATTATCGGACTATGTAATGCGTCGACGATCTTTTTCTTCCGACAGTTTTTATCCGGACTGCCGAAGGAGCTGCTCGATGCAGCGCGTATCGACGGTGCAACCGAGTACCGCATTGCGACAAAGATTATTATGCCTCTGGCAAAGCCTGCATTTGCCTCTATGGGTATTTTACAGGCAATGGGTGTGTGGAACGCGATCCTGTGGCCGTTACTCGTATTAAAGGGTGCGGAGAAGTTTACGCTTCCGATCGGTCTGAACACACTGCTCACACCTTATGGAAATAACTATGATGTGCTGATCGCAGGATCTATGTTTGGTATTCTGCCGATCTTCGTGATCTTCCTGATCTTCCAGAAATATATTATCGAAGGTATGACTGCAGGAGCGGTCAAAGGCTAAAAGGAGTAAAAAATATGGCAAAGCTGATTATCAATAACGAGAGTAAAAAAAGTACCATTGCACCTGAGATTTACGGACATTTTTCTGAGCATCTCGGACGGTGTATCTATGAGGGACTGTATGTCGGAGAGGATTCTGACATCCCCAACGTAAACGGAATGAGAACGGATGTTGTCGAGGCGTTAAAGGAGATGAAGATCCCTGTACTGCGCTGGCCGGGCGGATGTTTTGCAGACGAATATCACTGGATGGACGGTATCGGACCGAAAGCATCCAGAAAGAAAATGATCAACACACACTGGGGCGGAGTCGTAGAGGACAACAGCTTCGGAACACACGAGTTTTTCGAGCTGTGCCGTCAGCTCGGATGTAAGACCTATATCAACGGTAATGTCGGCAGCGGCACCGTGCGCGAAATGAGTGAGTGGGTTGAGTACATGACATTCAACGGTGTATCACCGATGGCAGAGCTGCGCAAGCAGAATGGGCATGAGGAGCCGTGGAAGGTTGATTATTTCGGAGTTGGCAATGAGAACTGGGGCTGTGGCGGAAATATGCGTCCGCAGCATTATGCAGATGAGTACCGCAGATACCAGACTTATGTGAGAAACTATGCGGGAAATGAGCCGATCAGTAAGATCTGCTGTGGAGCCAATGTGGATGATTATGCATGGACCAAGGGCGTGTTAGAGACCTGCTTTGACCACTGCGAGTCCCGTTTCCACGGATTGATGGATGGACTTTCCCTGCATTATTACACACTGCCGGAGGTCGAGGATGACTGGAACATCAAGGGCAGCGCGACAGATTTTACCGAGGAGATTTTCTATCAGACATTGAAGCGCAGCTACTATATGGAGGAGCTTGTACAGAGACACGGCGCGATCATGGATGAGTTCGATCCGGAGAAGAAGATCGGCATGATCGTTGACGAGTGGGGTATCTGGGCAGATGTAGAGCCGGGCACCAATCCGGGCTTCTTATATCAGCAGAACACGATGCGTGATGCGCTCGTTGCAGGTATGAACCTGAATATTTTCAACAAGCATTCTGACCGTGTAAAGATGGCTTGTATCGCACAGTTAATCAACGTGTTACAGTCCGTCATGCTGACCGATGGCGAGAAGATGATCAAGACACCGACCTATCATGTCTTCCATATGTATCGTTATCATCAGGGAGCAGCTCTGCTGTCCAGCGAGTTAGTTGATGCAGGAACAGTCGGCAGCGGCAAGAATGAACTGCCGAAGGTATTCGAGTCTGCTTCTGTAGATGCAGACGGTGTGATCACTGTGACACTTACCAACAACTCTCTGGAGTCAGGTGAGAGCGTAGACCTGCAGTTTACCGCAGACGGAGCTGCTTACGAGGTTGCAGAGGCATCCTTCGTAGCAGGTACCATGAATGCATACAATACATTCGAGGCACCTGAGGTCGTTACCGAACAGAAATTTGAGGCATATACAAAGACTGCAGATGGTGTGCGCGTAGAGCTGCCGGCATGTAGTGTGGTCAGCATCCGCCTGAAAAAATAAGGGTTTGCAAATGTGATGAAAGGTGGGAATTGATTTCCCACCTTTTACTATATAAGGAAGTTTAGGTGGTTGCAGGACTATTTATGTGGTGTTTTGAGGCATGTGAGCACGATATTCCGTATTTGCAGCTCCCGCAAGTGCATCTGGTTTGCTTTCGTTGCACGACTCATTCCGATGAGCCTTCTCAAAACAAAATTGTGTCAGCAAAGGCTTCCACAATTTGAAGTCTCATCTCCATCGTGCAAAGGCAGCAAACAGACGCACAGTTGCTCGCGCTGCATCTACAATGAATGTATGCCTGTGCTCACATGCCGCGTTAGGCTATGAATACTTTCGCGTTGTATAACCTATGGCTATTGGCGGCTGGTGCAGTAGTTCCCGTCAGATGCGACGTTTGTCCGGCGAAGTGCGAGCTTGCAGATAGAGCCAGAGGTACTTGGCAAAACAAAGCGAGACACCGGCGGGCAATCGGAGCAGCCTGATGGGGATACTACTGTGACCGCCGCAGAAAACACATTTTAACATAATGCCACAACAACCTATATAATAAGGAAGTTTTGAAAAAGGAGAAATTATGAGTAGTGAAATCAAATTAAACCAGGTGCAGATCAGTGACGATTTCTGGTCACACATGCAGAATCTGGTGACAGATGTCGTGATCCCGTTTCAGGAGCGCGTGTTGAACGACGAGGAGCCAGGCGTGGAGAAAAGCCATGCGATCGATAATTTCCGTATCGCAGCAGGACTGGCTGAGGGCGAATTTTACGGCATGGTCTTTCAGGACAGCGATGTCGCAAAATGGTTAGAGGGTGTCGCTTATTCGCTTGTTATCAAGCCGGACGCAGAGCTCGAGGCGCGTGCGGATGCGATCATAGAGATCGTAGCAGGAGCACAGCAGGAGGACGGCTACCTGAACACCTATTTTACGATCAAGGAGCCGGAGCACCGCTGGAGGAACCTGCTCGAGTGCCATGAGCTGTACTGCGCCGGACATATGATGGAGGCGGCAGTGGCATATTATGAGGCGACCGGCAAAGACCGGCTGCTCGGTGTCATGGAGCGCATGGCAGAGCACATCATCCACCGTTTCGGAAACGAGGAGGGCAAAGTGACCGGCATTCCCGGACATCAGGAGGTCGAGATCGGTCTGATGCGGATGTACCATGCGACCGGAAAGCAGCAGTATAAGGACATGGCGCGCTATTTCCTCGAGGAGCGCGGCAAAAATCCCGACTTTTTCAAAGAGGAAGCCGCAAAGCGTGACTGGGAGCATTTTGGAATGAAACCGGAGGACACAAAATACAACCAGAGCCATGCGACGGTTTACGAGCAGGATGAGGCAGTCGGGCACAGTGTGCGCGCGGTCTATATGTACACCGCGATGGCAGATCTGGCAGCCGAGGATGGCGATACGCGTCTGCTCGATGCGTGCAGACGTCTGTGGAACAATATCGTGCAGCAGAAGATGTACATTACGGGCGGCATCGGAGCAACTGTTGTGGGCGAGTCATTTTCCGTTCCCTACGAGCTGCCGAACGATACGGTGTATGCGGAGACCTGTGCGTCGATCGGACTGGTCTTTTTTGCAAAGCAGATGTTAAAGAGCGAGAAAAAGGGCTGCTATGCAGACGTGATGGAGCGCGAACTCTACAATGGCATCATCAGCGGTATGCAGCGCGACGGCAAGCGGTTTTTCTATGTGAACCCGCTCGAGGTCAATCCCGGAACCTCCGGTGTGGCTGCCGGCTATGAGCATGTGATCCCGGAACGTCCGGGCTGGTATGCGTGCGCATGCTGCCCGCCGAACCTTGTGCGCATGGTGACTTCACTCGGAAAATATGCATGGGATGAGGAGGATGATGTGATCTACTCCCATCTGTTTATCGGCGGCGATGCATCGCTGGCACATGCCGATATCCATGTGGAGAGCAGTTACCCGTGGAGCGGCAAAGTATCCTATGAGGTAAAGGCAAATACTGCGGATGCATTTACGGTAGCAATTCATATTCCTTCCTATATAAATAGGAAGACATTGCGTGTCTGCTTAAACGGTGAGGCGGTTGATACACAGGCATTGATCCGTGACGGTTATCTGTATGTGGAGCGTGTCTGGGGCAGAACCGACCGGATCACACTGGAATTCCAGATGCCCGTCCGCAAGATTTACGCAAACACAAAGGTGCGTGAGGATGTCGGCTGCGTTGCACTCATGCGCGGACCGGTTGTTTACTGCTTCGAGGGTGTGGACAACGGCGAAGAGCTGCAGGCATTGTTCGTGGATCGGGAACTGGATGCCACGGTGGTAAACGGCGAGGGAGAATTATTCTCCGGCATGAATCTGTTGGATGTTGCAGGCAAGCGCCTGATCTATTCCGGCGGAACAGAGCTCTACAGTGAGGAGGAGCCGGTGTTTGAACCTGTCAAGCTGCGGGCAGTCCCGTATTTCGCATGGGGCAACCGCGGACTGAACCAGATGCGCGTGTGGATGCACGAGGAGCGTTAGAGCTATTCATTTGGTGCCAGTTTTGGTAAAAATGTTGCAAACAGCGTCCGGGTGATTGAAATGCAAAAGGTGCGTCGTTATAATAAAATATAAGAAGACGGTGGTGGAATGCAGGCGCGTTTTCACCACCGTTTTGCGTAAATAACGGTATGACGGAGGAGGATACGATGCAGCAGAAATTAGTAGAAAAATTTACGGAATTATTCGGATCGGACGGAGAGATCCGTACCTATTTTGCACCGGGACGGGTGAATCTGATCGGTGAGCATACAGACTATAACGGAGGACATGTATTTCCGTGTGCACTGACGATCGGTACTTACGGTGTTGTGCGAAAGAGAGAGGATCGCGTGTTGCGCTTTTATTCGATGAACTTTGAGCAGCTTGGCGTGATTACATCGAGTCTGGATGACTTAAAGCCTGATCCGGCAGCGGATTGGACGAATTATCCGAAGGGTGTGATCTGGGCGTTTGGCGAGAAGGGCATGGAGATCACACAGGGTATGGATCTGCTGCTCTACGGCAACATTCCGAACGGATCCGGACTGAGTTCCTCGGCATCGGTAGAGGTGCTCACCGGATATATTTTAAAGGATCTGTACGGCTGTGACGTTACAAATCAGGATATCGCACTGATCGGTCAGTATTCGGAGAACAAGTTCAACGGTGTCAACTGTGGTATCATGGATCAGTTTGCGATCGCAATGGGTAAGAAGGATCATGCGATCTTCTTAGATACGGCAACGCTGGAATATACTTATGCGCCGATCGTGTTGCAGGATGCAAAGATTGTGATTTCCTGCTCGAATAAAAAGCGTGGACTTGGCGATTCCAAGTACAACGAGCGCCGCGCGGAGTGCGAGAAGGCACTCGAGGAGCTGCAGCAGTACGCAGGCATCAGCAGCCTCGGAGATCTGAGCGAGGAAGAATTTGAAAAATATAAGGGCGCGATTAAGGACGAGGACCGCAGGAAACGTGCAAAACATGCGGTATATGAGAACCAGCGGACGATCCATGCGGTCGAGGCACTGAAAAACGGCGATCTGGAGCAGTTCGGAAAGCTCATGAATGAGTCGCATGTCTCTCTGCGCGATGACTATGAGGTGACCGGTATCGAGCTGGATACACTGGCAGAGGAAGCATGGAAGGTCGATGGCGTGATCGGTTCCCGTATGACCGGAGCCGGATTCGGCGGATGCTCGGTCAGCATTGTAAAAAATGATGCAGTCGACACATTTATCGAGCAGGTTGGCAAGGCTTATCTGGAAAAGATCGGTTATGCGGCAGACTTTTATGTTGTAGAGATCGGTGACGGTCCGGTGCGGCTGGCATAGGTGTCAGAAGGAGGAGCGTATGAGTGAGAATAAGAGCGAACAGAAGGAATATAAAATAGAACAAAACATACTGGATCTGACAGATTATGCACTTGCGACCGGATTGATCGATCCGCTGGATACGACGTATACGATCAACCGCCTGCTGGAGCTGTTTGAGCTGGATGAGATCGACGATCAGCTGCTGGCAGACTGGAAACTGCGCACGCCGATGACGCAGGAGCAGGCGGAGAATGCGCTGGAAGATCTGCTGAATGAGATGTGCGATTATGCATATGCAAAATCTATTACGACAGAGAACAGCATCGTTTACCGCGATCTGTTTGACACGAAGATCATGAGCATGCTCATGCCCAGACCGAGTGAGGTGATCGGCAAGTTCCGTGATCTGTATGCTAACGAATCTGCGCAGGCGGCGACTGATTATTTTTACAAATTGAGCCGTGACAGCAATTATATCCGCCGTTACCGGATCAAGAAGGATCTGAAATGGACGGCTGATACGTCCTACGGCACACTTGATATTACGGTCAATCTGTCCAAGCCGGAGAAAGACCCGAAGGCGATCGCGGCTGCCAAGCTCGCAAAGCAGAGCGGCTATCCGAAGTGCCTGCTCTGTCCGGAAAATGAGGGCTATGCAGGCCGTGTGAACCATCCGGCACGCCAGAACCACCGTGTGATTCCGGTGACGATCAACGAGAGCGACTGGTGTTTCCAGTATTCACCGTATGTGTATTACAACGAGCATTGCATCGTGTTCAATAAGCAGCATATCCCGATGAAGATCGAGCGTGCGACTTTTGGAAAGCTTCTCGATTTTGTTGAGCAGTTTCCGCATTATTTTGTCGGAAGCAATGCCGATCTGCCGATCGTTGGAGGATCGATCTTAAGCCATGACCATTTTCAGGGCGGACATTATGAGTTTGCGATGGCAAAGGCACCGGTTGAGCAGCCGATCACCTTTGATGGCTATCCGGATATCGAGGCAGGCATCGTAAAATGGCCGATGTCCGTGATCCGGCTGAACGGTACGGATAAACAGCGGCTGATTGACCTTGCAGATAAGATCCTGCTGGCATGGCGCGGCTATACCGATGAGGACGCATTTATCTATGCCGAGACAGACGGTGAACCGCACAATACGATCACGCCGATCGCGCGGATGCGTGACGGACGGCTTGAGCTGGATCTGGTGCTGCGCAACAATATCACGACGGAGGAGCATCCGTTGGGTGTTTATCATCCGCATGCGAAGCTGCACCATATTAAAAAGGAAAATATCGGTCTGATCGAAGTCATGGGACTGGCGGTACTTCCGGCGCGGCTGAAGGATGAGATCGCAGGGCTCGCGGATGCGATCCTTGCAGGCAGTGATCTGCGTGCTGATGAACAGCTTGAAAAGCATGCCGACTGGGTCGAGGAATTTCTGCCGAAATACGATTCGATCACACCGGACAATGTCACCGATATCATCCGGACAGAGGTCGGACTTGTATTTGCACAGGTACTTGAGGACGCAGGCGTGTACAAATGTACACCCGAAGGACGCGCGGCGTTTGCACGGTTTATCGAGACGGTAAATAAATAGGATGGAATAGGAATGGGATAGCAATAAGTTTTGCGGTTTATAATCGCAAAACTTATTGTTTTTTTACGGAGTATCTGGATTGTATTTCCGTGCGCTTAAAAAAGTTTACAATGGTGTAAAGGAATGATATAATATATACACCATTGTAATATGGAGGTGGACGTATGACTAAATATGAAAAATTGGACGAGTTATTAGAAATTGGAAATGGCTATTTATTCACATCAGACGTAGAGAAAAATGGAATATCCAGAACATATTTGGCGAAGTATGTGAAAGAAAAAGGAATGGAAAAGGTCGCAAAAGGGATGTATATTGCTGAAAATGCATGGGAGGACGAACTGTATATTTTACAGTGCCGTTATCCCAGGATCGTATTTTGTGACGAAACCGCATTATATTTGCATGGACTGATCGACAGAGAGTATTTTGATATCCATGTGACAGTACCACCAAAGTTTAATCGCACGAGATTATGTGAGCAGGGAATCGTAGTCAGACAGGAACAAATGGAACAATATCTTTTGGGAGTCGTGGAGATAGAAACTAATTTTGGGAATAGAGTTCGGACATATGACAGGGAAAGATGTATCTGTGACATGATTAAAAACAGGGAGGTTATGGAGGTACAACAATTTCAAACCGCCATGAAAACCTACATGCGGGAACAGTCAAAGAGAATGTCAAGACTTATGATGTATGCGAAAGAGTTGAAAGTAAGGGAAGAACTGATGAAGTATGTGGAGGTGATGTTGTGATAAAATCCGCAACACAATTAAAGGCAAAAGTCAGAAACGTGTCTCAAGGGGATGACAAAGTTGCAAAAGCAATGCTGAGAATATTTTTTATGGAACGATTTCTTGAGCGGGTATCATTGTCAAAATATAAGGATCAGTTTGTCCTGAAAGGTGGCATGCTGGTATCATCATTGCTTAGGATAAATGTCAGGGCGACCATGGATATTGACACAACCGTGCGGGCGTTGCCGTTAACAAAAGAGGACATAGAAAAAATCATTACAGAGATCTGTGAGATTTCATTGGAGGATCAGATAGCGCTTAAGATCACAGCGGTTGAAACAATTCTGGATGATTTTGATTATCCGGGAATAAGATTGCACATGGAAGGAATGCTCGAAAAGCTTCGTCAACCTATAAAGATTGATATTTCGACGGATGATGTTATAACACCAAGAGCCATAGAGTATAAATATCGCTTAATGTTTGAAGATAGAGAAATTCGTTTACATACATATAATATTGAGAGTCCATAGATACAAGCCGGATAATCATACTATTATCTCCAGTAACAGAGTGTTTAGTACATGAATTGTTCTATTTGAGTTGTACCGTGTAGTATAGCGCAGAACCACCGGTTTGTAAACTGAAAAATTTGCGCACTTTTTGTGAACGGGTGAAAATGACCGCTCGTGAAAAGTGTCGCAAAGCCCGAAAAATAAGAATCCCCACGTATTGAACACAGTGTTCAATACGTGGGGATTAAAAAAGAGTCGCCCAGACCTTACGATCCGGGCGATCTTTTTGTCAGGGGACATAGCCCCGTTGGTTCACAAGACAGGATGTATTAAGAAACAATAACCTTTAATGTCTGTGTCTTTGAGGTACCATTCAATGTAGCGGTAACCTTAACGATATAGCAATAAGCCTTAGCATCTTTGTCGTAGGTGCATCCGTATAATGAGGAACTAGGTGCAGCAAATACGACCTGTGCACCGTTAGTGCCTTCGCCCTTGGTTGTGATGTTCTTTGTTACACCATTGATTACGTTAAGTGAATAAGTAACACCATCCAGTGAAGTAGCGCCAAAGGATGTCTCAGCAGCACTGTAGTCGATAGGAGTACCACCCTTATCGCCGGCAATACCATACTGATCATCATACTTGAATAACTTCTCGAAATCAGCACTTGTGATAGCTGCGCCTGAAGTACGAGTGATTACAACGTAATTATCATTATCATTAACATCACAGATCTTAGCAATCTCAGCATTCTTAGTAGAGATCTTGTACTCGCCGGTTAAGGTTGTAACTGTCTCAAGATTGTTGTTGTCATAAGTACTTACTACAACGGTAACTGTTGCAGTCTTTTCCTTGGTGCCCTTGCTATCTTCGTCAGTAGTGATCTTGTTGTTATCACAACTCTTTACAACGTACTGAGCGGTAGGGATTGTCACTTCTGTGCCACCCATCTTAGCTGTTACCTTGATTGCAGAAGTAGATACACTGAGTGCCTGACCCGGTAATACCTTGTATGCATATCCGTCGTTGATTGAATCGATCTTCAATGTAGAAGGATCTACAGAAGTAGTCTTTACAGATGTCAGGATCACCTTCTGATCATAATTGGATGGTGATGCAGTTTTCTTACCTGCCTCGGTAGTTTTGTTATAGTATTTCAGATAAACGCTTGCTGAACCGGGCGTATTAGTTGCTGTAAAGGTATACTTGTTCTTGGCAGCATTTTTGGTAACTGTAAAATGTTCGTTTGTATCCATAAATACGGAGCATCCCTCGGTACCGGTAGCTGCGCCTAAATCCTGAGTTGCATTCTTCGGGTAGATGCCGTCTCCCTTAGCAACTTTGTTTCCGTACTGGTCTGCATAGACAATCTTATTAAATGCAATATCAATGTCTGATCCAATAACTGTAGTTGTCTTTACAGAATCATCAATACCAGTAATTCCAGCTACGATTCTGTCTTCACTGATGGTAAGTGTAAAGGTATTTACCATGTAGTCAGAAGATGTATTGGTATTTGCTGCTAATGTAAGTGTTCCGATGGTTGTCTCCTTGGTGTTCTTTGCATCGCCGAAACCATTATATAAGGGATGTGCAATTAGCTTCGCGCTTCCATCAGACTGCTTCTCCCAGCGAACACTTTCAAAGTAAGATGCATTCAGAACACCTACAGTGCTCTTTAATACGGCGTAAGATGTAACGTTCTTTCCGTCTGCATCTGTGATCTCATACGTTAATTCGTTGTCCTGATTATTATACAGACCATTGTCTGCGGTAATCTTGATCGACTTAATAACTACATATTTTGCAACATCAAAGCTGGTTGTTGTTAATAATCCCTTGTTGGAATTTACCATTGTTAAAGTAAATGTTCCAGCCTTAGCGTAGGCATCGCCTAATGACAGAGCAATGTAAGACTTTCCGTTTACAACAACATCTGAGAAATAGCTGGGCGCCTTGGTTGCATCATTCTTATTCCCGTTTTCGGCTACAACCACATTGGTAAGACCGCCTGCAATGCTGGCAGTTACACCAACTAAATCCTTGGCTTCCATCTCATTGCCATACTGATCCTTGACTGTCATCAGTAACTTGTAGTCTCTGGGGTTATCCTGCTCTGTAATATCCTGCATAGCAGATTTGTTTGCATTGTAGAAACCAGTCATTTCTACTTCGGATGCAGTTGCCGGATCAGAGAATGTTACAGTACCGGTTGAGCTGACACCTGTTGTGCTATCGACAAGTACTAATGTACCGGTTGTTCCCTTGATTGCAAGAATAGAGGGGATATTTTTAATCCAGATCTTACCATTTCCTGTTGCGCTGGCAGAATCTGTCTTGTCATATTCACCAAATGTGCAGTTTGCGGTAGGATCATTTGCATTCATCTTCTCGCCATACTGGTTTAATGGAGCATAGTAAATATAACCAGCGGTTGCATTCATAGTTGTCTGAATTAAATTCTCGCCAATGTAGAAGGATGTAAGTGTCTCATCCTTTTCAACGGTTACGGTAGCAACGAGATCAGTATCTGCAGCACCGCTAACGGTAACAGTATACTCGCCTGCAATCAGTTTTGCAGTCATTGCTAAGGTGATCTTAGATCCGTCGACAGTAGCTTTGCAATCTCTTGCAGCGGTTCCCTTCTTAACTGTAACCTTTACAGCGTCGGGAGAAGCGATAGCCTTGTTGAAGCTAACTTCAATAGTCTTAACACCCTTTACAGAAGCAGTCATTGTTAATGCCTCTTCCGGCTGAGGCTGCTGAGCTGCCTCTTTGACCACTACTTTAGTGTTACCTAACCTTCTTTTCCAAAGGATTTTATATGTTAGACACGGTGGCTGTGTGCAACACGTACAAGCCCGCGGAAATAGCGGGCTCCACGTGTTGAACAGACGGGAAACTAAAGATATAACCAGACTTAATAACAGATGCCGGGAGGCGCGGCACGATACAAGCTCCCGATTGCATTCTAAGGTTGTCTGTGATACAATAAAGCCCATATGAGCAAAAATAGAGATAGTAAAAACAATCAAAAGCAAACTGAAAAAAAGAAAGCAAACGGGACGGTTCGCAGAAGAAACCGCAATATTCCGCGCTGGGACAAGCTCGATAATACGGCGCATCTGTTTCCGGTGATCGCGGGGGAGAGCATGACAAACACATACCGGATCGCCGTGGAGCTGACCGAGGAGGTGGACGGAGCGACGCTGCAGGAGGCGCTCAATCTGGTGCTCCCGAAATTCGACCTGTTCAATGTGCGGATGCGCACCGGATTTTTCTGGTATTATTTTGAGGAAAACGGAAAGAAGGCACCGACGGTACGTGAGGAGCACACCTATCCATGCCGCTATATTCAGGAGAATAGAAACAGGGGCTATATGTTCCGCGTGAGCTATTATAAAAAGCGGATCAATCTGGAAGTGTTCCACGTGCTGACCGATGGCATGGGCGGCATCAATTTTTTAAAGGAACTGACCTACCAGTACCTGCGTCTGGTTCATCCGAAGCTGCGCGAGGAAGTAGGCGATACACTGAGCACCAATACATCGCTCAACCGTGAAGACAGCTTTCTGCGCAATTACAGAAAGAGTGCCAAGAAGGGCTATCAGTCCAAGAAAGCGTATGCGATCAGGGGAGAGCGTCTGGATCAGGAGGAATTTGGTGTGATCCATGGCTATGTGAAGATACCGGCACTCAAAGAGGTGTGTCACAGATACGGCATGAGCATCAACGAGTATCTGGTAGCGACCTATGTGTGGAGCATTTATAAGGAATGCCTGCACGGGATGACGAGTGACCGCGCGATTCGTGCGGCAGTTCCGGTGAATCTGCGCCCGTTTTTTGATTCTGTGACGACGAAGAACTTTTTTGCGATGGTGTCGGCGGAGCTGATTCCGGATCGCGAGAATCTGACCTATGAGGAGGTGTGCGCGCGCGTGAAACAGAGCCTGCGCGAGCAGATCAACAAGGAGCACCTCGAAGAGCTGTTTTCCTATAATGTATCGAACCAGCAGAATCTGTTTGCCAGCGCCGTGCCGCTCGCTTTGAAAAATCTGGCGATCCGCGTGGTCTATACACAGTCGGCACTCGCCAATACGACGACGATCACCAATATCGGCAACATCCAGCTGGAAAAGGAGTATGAGCCGTATGTACAGATGTTTCACGCATTTCTGGCGATGAGCAAGGGACAGCTGCTCAAGGCGACAATCTGCTCGTACCGCGATACGCTGGCGGTCACGTTCAGCTCGGTATTGGCACAGGCGCATATCCAACGGACATTTTTCCGGCAGCTTGCTTCGGATGGGCTGGAGGTCGTGATAGAAAGTAATGGGGTGTATGAATGAGTAAGTGCAGACAATGTCAGGTGATTGTCCGGGATGATACGCAGATCTGTCCGTTATGCAACTGCGTACTGGATACTGACGATCAGGTGGAAAATAAATATCCCGATATTTGGGCGAAAAACCATGTGTTAAAGCTGCTGATCCGCATCTACCTGTTTGTGGCGATTGTCACGGAGGGGCTGCTGGTCGCATTGAATTATATTTATTTTAACGGACTTTACTGGAGTGTGATCGTCGGTGTGATATTGGCATATATTTATCTGACGCTCGCCTATACAGTGAGCTACAGCAGCGCCGGATACCGTATGAAGATCATTGTCGGTGTGGCGGGAGCGGTGCTGCTGCTGTTTGTCATCGATCATGTGCTTGGAAACAACGGCTGGTCGATGAACTATGTATTTCCGGCGGCTCTGATGGCGGTGGATGTCACGGTTCTGTTTCTGATTATATTTAATAGAAAGAACTGGCAGAGTTATCTCAGCTTTGAGATCGCGATGATCTTTTTCAGTCTGATACCGGTGATCCTCAGCTGGGAGGGCGTGATCCGGGCAAGGCAGCTATCTTATGTGGCGCTTGCCGTAGCTGTGTGCATGTTTTTAGGCACGGTGATCATCGGAGGCAGACGGGCGACAACGGAACTAAAACGAAGATTTCACATAAAATAACAGAGGAATTATGACTGAGAGTAAAGTAAGCAGACAGGGAAAATTGATGCGACAGGCGATCGCGGCGCTGACCAGAGAGAACCTGATCGGACAAAAATTTAAAAACGGCGAGATCCGCAAAAGGATTGTAGAACCCGCGAGCCACTGGAAATGTCCGGAATGTTTTACAAATACGGTCATTGAACTGGCGAATTGTCAGGCAGAGCTGCTCGAATTTGAGGAGCCGAACCATGAGAAAGTGATTTTGCAGTTGCACGGCGGCGGCTATATCGGTGGAATGAGACATGCCTACCGTTCGTTTGCGGGCTTGTATAATGAAGTCGGAAAACGCTACAGTGTGTTGTCG
Organism: uncultured Eubacterium sp.; assembly: GCA_934320655.1. Classification (GTDB taxonomy): domain Bacteria; phylum Bacillota; class Clostridia; order Lachnospirales; family Lachnospiraceae; genus W0P33-017. The sequence goes on along the minus strand of CAKRFN010000009.1, from coordinate 57,053 downwards.
GTGGATTACCGGATCGCGCCGGAGCATGTGTTTCCGGCGGCGCTGATCGATGCGCTCGACGGCTATGAGTGGCTGCTGCACAACGGTTACACGGAGGAGCAGATCATCGTAGCCGGTGATTCGGCGGGCGGCGGACTGGCGTTGGCATTGTGTCTGGCGCTCAAGGAAAACGGGAGAAAACTGCCGTGCGGCATCATTGCGATGTCGCCGTGGACAGACATGACGGCGAGCGGCCCTTCCTATAAAGAAAATTTTGACAAAGATCCGTTGTTTGGCGGCACGGAGGACTCGATGATCAATAACCGCGAGTATGCGGCAGGCGAGGATCTGACGAACCCGCTGCTCTCGCCGCTGTTCGGTGATTATGAGGGATTTCCGCCGATGCTGATTCAGGTCGGCTCTTACGAGATGCTGCTGTCGGATTCGGTGCTGCTCGCACAGAAGGCGAAGGAGGCGGGTGTCAAGGTGCGGCTGAGCATCTATGAGGGCATGTTCCATGTGTTCCAGATGGCGCCGCTGACGCTGCCGGAGTGCAAGCACGCATGGGTGGAGATCGGACATTTTATAGAAGAAATATCAGGTGGCAGGGTAGAAGCTGCGGCAGACGGAGAGACATCGGATAATGGCGAAAAAGATGCAGACGGAGATGACTAGCTGCGTGCTCTGCCCGCGGGCGTGCGGCATTGACCGCACACAGGGGGCGCATGGTGTCTGCGGTGAGACCGCGACGGTGCGGCTGGCACGCGCGGCACTCCATTTCTGGGAGGAGCCGTGTATCAGCGGGAGTGCCGGAAGCGGAACGGTCTTTTTTACCGGATGCCAGCTCCGGTGTGTCTATTGCCAGAATCAGCCGATTGCACATGGCTCGGTCGGCAAAGCGGTCACGCTTGACCGCCTGGTGGATATTTTCTTTGAGCTCGCACAAAAAGGTGCAAATAATATCAATCTGGTGACACCGGATCATTTTATCCCGCAGATCGCACAGGCAATCCGCATGGCGCGTGCGCGTGGGCTGACGTTGCCGTTTGTCTATAATACGGGCAGCTATGTGTCGGTAGAGGCGCTGCACATGCTCGATGGGCTGATTGATATCTATCTGCCGGATTTTAAATATCTTGATGAAACGCATGCCAGAGATTATTCAGGTGCGGCTGATTATCCACAGGTGGCGCAGGCTGCGTTGCGGGAGATGTACAGACAGGTGGGTAGCGCTAGTTTTACGGATGTGGCAGGGGAAGAGGAGCCCATGCTGCGCCGGGGTATGATCGTGCGGCATCTGCTCCTGCCGGGGGCACTTGCGGATGCAAAACGCATCCTGGCATATCTCTATGACACATATGGAGATCATATTTATATCAGTCTGATGAGTCAGTATACGCCAGGCCAGGCAGTAGCCGGACATCCGCTGCTGCGCCGCAGGGTGCGCAGAAAGGATTATGAGGCACTGGTGGATGAGGCGATCCGGCTTGGCATAGAAAACGCTTTTATCCAGGAGGGTTCTGCGGCAGACGAGAGTTTTATACCGGCGTTTGATTATGAAGGTGTATGAGAAAATCTGGATATGTTTAGGCAGATCGGAGTGATCTGAACTGTGATGAGAATGTGTAGGGATAGGATATGGAGGAAAACATAGATGTCAAATTATGATGAGAATGAATTTAAGGAAATCGTGGATGCTCCGGATACATCCGACCATGATCGCGCGGCGGAGCATACAGATACGCAAAAAGAAGAAAAACATGCAGAGCGGCACTGCTATATCTGTGGCAGACCGGAATCCGTGACAGGTCCGCTCATCCGCATTCCGAATGAGATCAGTATCTGTAAGGATTGTATGCAAAAGACATTTGATACAATGAACCGTGCGGGATTTCCGCTTGCAGATATGAGTTTTGCCCTGGGTGGTATGCCCAATGCAAAACAGGATTCCGATGACGATAAATCCCATTCCGGTATGCAGGGGATCAGTATGATCAACCTGTCGGATCTGGCTGGAATGATGCCGGGCATGCACCGGACAAAAAAGAAGAAGCCGAAAAAGAACAAGCAGGTACAGCCGGTGCTTGATATCCATTCGATTCCGGCTCCGCACAAAATCAAAGAAGCGCTGGATGCCTATGTCGTTGGACAGGAACATGCGAAAAAAGTCATGTCGGTAGCAGTGTACAATCACTATAAGCGTATCTTTTCCGATGATGCGCTGGCAGAAAATCAGGATGGAATAGCTGGAATAGATGGAATAGAAATTGAGAAGTCCAACATGCTCATGGTCGGCCCGACCGGCTGCGGTAAGACATATCTGGTCAAGACGCTGGCGCGGCTGCTCGATGTACCGCTCGCGATCACGGATGCGACTTCGCTGACAGAGGCTGGTTATATCGGTGATGATATCGAGAGCGTTGTGAGCAAGCTGCTTGCGGCAGCGGATGATGATGTCGACCGCGCGGAACATGGCATTATTTTCATTGATGAGATTGACAAGATCGCAAAAAAGAAAAATGCACATCAGCGCGATGTGAGCGGTGAGAGCGTCCAGCAGGGAATGTTAAAGCTGCTCGAGGGCGCAGAGGTCGAGGTGCCGGTGGGCGCCTCCAGCAAAAATGCCATGGTGCCCATGGAGCTGGTCAACACGAAAAACATCCTGTTTATCTGTGGCGGTGCGTTTCCGGAGATGGAGGACATTATCAAGGAGCGTCTGAATAAAAATTCTTCGATCGGTTTTCAGGCGGATCTCAAGGATAAATATGATAACGAGGAGAACCTGTTGCGGTATGTGACGGTCGAGGATGTGCGCAAATTCGGCATGATACCGGAGTTTATCGGACGTCTGCCGATCCTGTTCTCGCTCGACGCACTCGATGAGGATATGCTTGTGCGGATACTGACAGAGCCGCGCAACGCGATCATCAAGCAGTATCAGAAACTCCTTTCGTATGATGAGGTCGATCTGGAGTTTGAGCCGGAGGCGCTTTATGCGATTGCAAAACGTGCAAAGGAAAAAGAGGTCGGCGCGCGTGCGCTGCGTGCGGTCATCGAGGAATTTATGCTGGATATTATGTATGAGATTCCTAAGGATGACAATATCGGTCAGGTCATCATCACAAAAGATTATATCGAAAATCACGGGGCACCGAAGATCATCATGCGCTCCGTGCCGCAGTTGACCACCACGCAGGCGTAGTCCGGCGGGAAAGAGATATATAATAATAGAAAAATCATTTACAGGCAGCCGTTCCGTAACAGGGGACGGCTGTTTTCATACATTATAGATAATGGGAATTGTCGGGAGTGACAGCAGATGGATGAACAAACCTGTAAAAGAGCGATCTATTCGAATGACTGGTACGATCTGATGCTGCGCAATGAAGATATGCTACCGCAACCGGGACTGGTAGACTGCATGATCAATATTGAGGGTGCTTATCAGATGTGGTATTTTGAGCGGGGACTGTTGCCGGAGATCAACTATACGACGTATACCTACAGCGCCGTGCCGAAGTGTTTTACGCCGTTGTCGGAGCAGGCGCTGGATGTGAGCGGGATTCTGCGCATCCGGCAGCAGCCGAATCTGGCATTGACCGGAGAAAATGTGATGATCGGGATCATAGACAGCGGGATTGATTATACCGACCGTGCGTTCCGTTATGAGGACGGCAGCAGCCGGATCGTTGCGCTGTGGGATCAGTCGGACGAGAACGGCACGCCGCCCGCCGATTATTATTACGGGCAGGAGTACACGCAGGAGACGATCAACCGTGCATTGGCGAGTGATGATCCATACCTGATCGTGCCGGAAAATGATCCGGTCGGACACGGCACGGCGGTCGCGGCAGTCGCAGCCGGATCGGAAAATCCGGTGACCGGATTTTCCGGGGCTGCGCCGTTTGCGGATCTGGCGGTCGTCAAGCTCAAGGAGGCAAAGCCGTATCTTAGAAATTTTTATTTTATACCGGAGGGAGTACCGGCGTATCAGGAAAACGATCTGATGCTGGCGGTCGATTATCTGAACCGGCTGGCGTTGGCGCGCGGGCAGGCGCTCGTCATACTGGTAGCGCTCGGCACGAACAACGGTGCGCACGGCGGGGAAACGTATCTGGCGAGCTTTCTCGATGATGTCGGGCAGCGCAGGCGGCGCGTGATTGTCACCGCGGCGGGCAATGAGGCGAATGCGAGACATCATTATTACGGAGAGATTGCGGATCGGGAGTCGTATGCGACAGTAGAGATCAACGTGGAGCGTTCGATGAATGGATTTTTTGCGGAGATGTGGTCGAGAGAGCCGGATCTGTATGAGATCGCTGTCGTGTCTCCAGCGGGGGAGCGCCTCTCGCGTATTGCCTCGGAGCGGCAGGGCAGACGGGAGTATGTGTTTATCCTTGAGGGGACGACGCTCACGGTCGATTACCGGATCGTGGGCACGCGCACGGCAAACCAGATGATTTTTCTGCAGTTTGAGCGTCCGTCCAAGGGCGTGTGGAAAATTCTCGTCTATCCGAAAAATTATGTGTACGGCACGTTTCATATGTGGCTGCCGATCAGTGCGTTTTTAGAGTCTCCGGTCTATTTCCTGTCGTCCAATCCGGATGTGACGCTGACGGTGCCGGGCACGGCGAGCACACCGATGACGGTCGCGGGTTATGATGATGGCAGCGGGGCGCTGTATCTGGATTCGGGCAGGGGCTATACGACAGACGGATCGATCAAGCCGGATTTTGCGGCGCCCGCAGTCAATGTTGAGGGACCGGAGGGGATGGAGCATACCGGAACTTCCTATGCGGCGGCGATCACCGCAGGGGCAGCAGCGATGTTTTTGGAGTGGGCGGTCGTGCGTGGCAATCTGCCTGCAGCAAACACCGCGGATGTCAAGAGCGAGTTTATCCGTGGCGCTGTCCAGACACCGGGGATGCTGTATCCGAATCGGGAGTGGGGGGCTGATGGTATAATAGTGTCAAGTTAGTAAGAAGCCAGTAAAATCAAAGGTTTCCGCTGATTTAGTCCTATGAAAAAACCGCTGTGAGAACAGCAAAAATGATTAGGATGGGCTCATTTTTAATCTTGAAACTGAAAAATAAGCAACTTGACACTAAATTACCATCAAGTATTTTGACGGTTTATGAAGTGTACCTTGAAAGAGGTGATAACTGAATATTTAACATTTAGGTAGGACTAAATTAGCTCTTTTGTGGACAAGCGCCACGGTTGCATAGCTAACTTAGTCCTACTTTTTTATTGCAGAAAAGAGGGAGTAAGAAATAGCGATGACAAAAAAAGAGCTAATTAAGTTTTTAGACGGACTGGTGGAGTTAGTCAGTGAGGAAAACAAGGCAAAAGCAGTATTGGCAAAAGAAAAATTCCTGAGTGACTTTGAAAAGAGTTACGGATATGAAAAGGAGGTAATCACAGAAGCTTCAAAGCTGCCACCACACTATATAGCAGCAATGCCGGATTCTGTGCAGGAAGAAATCAGGCAGAAAGTAATAGTGGCATTGACAGAACATGGCGAATGTACTCCTGAAAATGTTGACCGTGCCATGAGTTCCAAAATCTATGACTTAGAAGCTCTGATTGACATTCGTGAGTATGTCGAACGGATGGAGGCGGAACAGAGAAAGAAGGCGGAGCAGAAAAGGAGGGGCGGCAGATGATAGCGGCAGGATTTATAGCAGCGTTTATGTTTGTACTTGCACTTTCAAAGTCAGCAGGGATGGCAGACAGAAAAATGGAGGAACTGCACAGGCTTTCCGCCGAGGGAAAGGCGGGTGGCGTGGATGGGAATTAACGTAAGGGTACAGAACGCTCCAAAACCGGACGGAATTATAGCAGCACAGGTAAAACTTGAAAATGATTTAAGAAGCTGTATGCAGTGCCGATTTTTTTACGGAAATAACAGCCAGTGTCTAGCAAGGAAGTGTGTTAAGGAGGAAAGCAGGCCTAAAATTGCGGAACAGGACAGGGAAGATATGTGTTTTGGATGCCCGTATAAACAATCAGACAAGTATTGCTTTCCCTGTATGAAAAAAATTTTAAGGGGTGGTAAAAACAAATGAATGAGTATGAGAAAGACATTCTGAAATTGTTAGAGGCACATGCAAAAATCGGTAAGAGTGACGTGATCAGAAATATCAATAAAGCTGTCAGGAGCAGCGGAATATACCGGAAAGGCAAAAACGTATGGATAAGTAATGTTACAGGTTATCCGATTGGCACAGTTTACGGATGGTTAAATCATGCAGAGTGCAGGGCACTCAATAAAATACCGTTGAGCGCTATGTGCAGGATAGCAATCGCTTTAAAAATATCTGTATGGGATCTGTTAGAGACAGAGGAAAAGGAGCAGGATGCGGACGAACCCAGGATTGACAGGAGAAGCAAGCTGTACTGGCATATCCGCAGGAAAGAGGCAGAGGACATATGGAACCGCAGTGATGCGCATGAAAACGGAACATGGGGCGAACAGCCCAAAGCGGTTCAGAGGGAATTTCTTGACAGACTGTATCTTGAACGGTTAGAAGCTGATAAAGGTGGTAAAACAACATGAATAAATTATGGAGGAAGAACAGGATGGAAAAACATATTGAAGTAATCGGGATCGATCATGGCTGGTCGAATATGAAAACAGCTACACACATTTTTACGACAGGAGTAAAGGAGATCACGACGGAACCCGCATTTTATGATGATGTGGTGGAACTGGACGGAAGATATTACAAGGTAGGCGGGAAACGTCTTGAGGTCAGGGACACGAAAGTTGAGAATGACAACTTCTATCTGCTTACCCTTGCGGCAATCGCAAAGGAACTGAAACAGCGGGGAATGAGAAATGCGGATGTCCTTTTATCGGTAGGACTTCCCCTGACAAGGTTCGGTGCAGAGAAGCAGGACTTCATTGATTATCTGTTAAAGAAGAAAGAAGTCGGTTTCCGCTTTGAGAAAGAGAAGTATACGGCAAGGATAGCAAGGGTGTCCGTATTCCCACAATGCTATGCGGCAGTTGCAGAGCAGTTGAGAACTCTGCCGGGGCGTGTGGTAGTGGTGGATATAGGGAGCTGGACCATTGACATCATGCCGATAGAGAATGGCAAGCCGAATGAGGCGGAGTGTATCACAAGCCAGCAGGGACTTATCCGCTGCATGAGAATAATCAATGAGGAATGTAACAGGCAGATCGGGCAGGAACTTGAGGAAAACGTGATACAGCAGGTCATGGCTACCGGAGAGGCAGCATTACCGGATAAGTACATGAACATTGTAAAGAACTGCCTGCGTGATTTTGCACAGAAAGTCTACAATACCCTGAAAGAACACGGTTACAACCTCGATGTGATACCGATTGTGTTCGTAGGAGGCGGTGCGGCGGTCATGCGGTTGTTCGGTTCACATGAAGGCGGGAATTTCCGCTACATTGAGGACATCAAAGCAAATGCAAAGGGGTATGAACAGCTTGGCAGGGTTTTCCTTGCAAAGCATCGTAACCAGATAGGATAGGAGTGGGGCATATGGGAAAATCAAATATCTGCTATCATAATGTCCGGCTCAACCTTGATAATGAGCAGCATTGCAGGGTACACAGGATTCTGGCGGAACTGAATACAGAAATACACAAATCAGTCAATCAGTTCATCGTCGATGCGGTAGATTTCTATATCCGCAGTCTGAATGATGAAAGCCTTGTCAAAGAGACAGGGGAACCGAAGAAAAATGCAGGGTACATTACAAGGGAAGATCTGGACGGTATACGGTCAGACTTGAAAAACGAAGTCAAGAATGAGATTATCATGCTGCTTGGAGCGGCACTCGGAGCCGGAACTGTGAGGGTGGCGGAGGGTGCTGCGGGTAGGGGCAACATGGACAGCACAGCAATGAAAGCGGCAGAAGATACAAGGGAAACAGAAGATCCAACCATGATGGAACTGGTTGACGGCTGGGGATAGGAGGAAAATTCCTCTGCTCCTGCAAGGGCAGTCGCATTTTCCTTCGGAAAACAAGGAGGAATGTTTTATGGCAGGAATCGTTTTAAGAAAGACCGGAGTGGTATTGCTTACCATATTGAAATGGATATTACAGGCGGTGCTTGTGGCATTGAAGCTGGTGCTTGGGATGGCTAAACTGTTCCTGCTGTTACTTGCCCTTGTTATGAGGATTGTGCTGACTATGGCAGGCGTTTCAGCAGGCAGACGATGAAGGAGGTGGTAAATATGTGGATACTGAAATTCTACAAGGCATATGCAAAGGACAAGAGACTGAAAAGAATGCTTGCATATTTTGGCAGAATGAAGTAGTTTCATAGGAGGAAACAATGCATAGAATACGGGACAGACCTGAACCGATATGTGTCCCGTGTATATGATACAGAGTCTGCCCATAAGGGACAGGACAGTGGTACACGGACACAGCCTGCCTTTCCCTTATGGGGGAAAGGAAAGGTGATTCATATGAAAAAGAGATTATTTCTGATTTTATCCGTAACTGTCATGCTTGCTGCCGGATGCGGCAATAAGGACAATATCCTGCCTGATATGGAGACGGAAGCGGCTGAAACAGCAACAGACACTGAGGAACCGGATATGGCGGAGGATAAGGAAGTCCCTGCTGCGGATCAGGCAGAAAACGGGGATACCGAAAAAGAGCAGACCGAAAAGGAAACGGCGGAAGAGACAGGGCAGGAAGAGGGGGATAAGGAGGCAGGGGAAACGCCTGAACCCAAGCCTGCAAGCCAGCCGGGGCAGAAAGAGGAAACGGAACCTGCACAGGGCAGTACAGATGTGCCAAAGCAGGAGGAAACGAAGCAGGAAGAAACAAAGCCGGAAGAGACGAAGCCGGAGGAAACAAAGCAGCAGGAACCGGCAGTGATCGCAGTATCCTATGATCCCGTTTCCGTATGCAGTCAGGCGGTTGCAAAGTGTCAGGCGGGCGGCATGATAACCACCACGGACAACCTTGCAAGCCTGCTGGCAGAGGGGAAGATAACGCAGGAAGAATACAATTCCTATTATCCGTATGACGGACTGGGCTATTACAGCGTTTTTGTGGAGACAGACCTGAATGAAGCGTCCACCACGTCCGGCAGGAAACTCGGCAGCGAGGACGGGATAGCGGATTACATTGCGGGAATGATGCTGCTGGAAACGGAACCTGTGTTTTACATTGAGTATGCAGGAGTGTATAACCTGAACGGGACGGATTTTTATGAGTTCCGCTGTTACAGGTAAGAGGGCATACCGATGTATTATTGAGTAAATGAAAGAATCAAACAGAATAACAGTAAACGGAAAATGACAAGCCATTTCACATGACTTGTCATTTTTTTGCCCTATTATAAGGAGGAGATCTGAATGAAACAGAAAATGAAAAGATTTATGGCAGGCTTCTTAGCCCTGCTCACGGTCTTTACCACGCTGTTTAGTAATGGGACGACTGCTTTTGCGGCAAGTTCCAGCGCAAACATCGCTTTCTGGTATGCATCGACAAGAGCATCGGGCGAGGTAAGCGAGTTAAAGGCAGGCTATGACCACGGGAAAGTCCTGTATGCCATACTGGACGGCAATGCCGCCTACTGCATGAATTTTGGTCTGGCGGCGGACGGCGGGCAGCTTATGAACAGCTACCCTAATTCAAGCACTTCCATGTCGGCACAGCAGGAAAAACTTTTAAGCTATTGTCTGTATTTTGGGTTTAACAGCAACAGCGCATCAGCGCCGTCCAATGACCAGTGCGACCAGTTCATAGCGACACAGGCAATGGTATGGATCATCGTGGGGAACCTGTTCGATACAGGCAGCGGGGATTCGGCAGCAAGGAAGCTGTGCGATTCGGCTCCGAACCCGTCATCGTCCTATGCTTATTATACAAGCCTGAAAAATAGCATCAGCAAGTCTTATAATGCGACAAGACCAAGTTTTGCAAGCAGGACACAGAGCGGTGCGGAAACTTATGAGCTGAAATGGAATGAGGGGAACCAGCGTTTTGAGAAAACCCTTACTGACAGCAACGGCGTACTTTCCAGTTTTGACATTTCGCTGGGCGGGTACACGGTGGAAAAGAATGGGAACAGCGTTACCATTTCCAGCAGGGAAGTAAACACAGCGGCAACAATGGCAACCATGAACTCCACGGCAGGCGAAGTGGAGACAACTTCAAGCTGTGTGTTCTGGCTCACGGAAAAAGCAAACTATCAGGAGTTTGTTTCGGAACGTCCCAGCGCCGATCCTATCCATGCCTATTTTAAGGTTAAGACGGAAAACATCGGCTATGGGGAAATCGTAAAGACCGACGAAGCCAGTGGCGTGAAGTTGGCAGGTGCCGTATATGGCATCTATTCTGACAGCGGATGCACCAATAAGGTAGATACCATGACTACAGACGGCAACGGTTATGCAAAATCCAATGCGCTTGTGGCGGGAACCTACTATGTAAAGGAAATTACCGCTCCGAAAGGATATGTACTGAGCGGCAAAGTCCACACACTGACCGTCAAGGCAGGACAGACAACCGGGATCAGCGCAACGGACAAGGAGCAGCTTGGCGCAATCACTATCTATAAGGAAGGGGAAGTGCTGACCGGATGGAATGGCAGCAATTTCACTTATGAGAAAAAGAAACTGCCGGGGGCTGTTTTCAAAGTGACGGCAGGCGCAGACATTTACAAGGCAGACGGCACAAAAATCTATAACAAAGGGGACCTGATCGCTGAAAACCTTGTGAGCGGAAGCGACGGAAAAGTGCTGTTATCAGACCTTCATCTTGGAACCTATACCGTGACAGAGACAAAGAGCATTGACGGATACACTATCAATACCACACCGCAGACCGTAAAAATCGAGTATAAGGACCAGACGGTGGAAGTGCAGTATGAGGCAACAACCATCCTGAATACCAGACAGAAAGCGGAAGTTTCCGTTACAAAGAAGGATTCCGAGACAACAAACCCGCTGGACGGCGGACAGTACACGCTTTATGCGGGAAATGACATCAGGAATTATGCAGGACAGGTCATCGTGACAAAGGGGACTGCATTACAGACCGTTACAACAGGGGAGGACGGCAGCGCCGCTTACACGGTAGACCTTCCAATCGCAAACAGCTACTATATTTCAGAGACACAGGCACCTTATGCATATTACAGGAACAGTTCTGATATATACAGCTTCAATTTCAATTACCTGCCGGAGACAACCGCAAAGGCAACATTTACACACACCTTTGCAAATGACAGGACAACCGCAAAAATCCACATCTACAAGGTGGATAAAGAGACAGGAAAAGCAGTTCCGCAGGGTGACGCAACTCTGGAGGGCGCTGTTTACGGCTTATATGCCCGCAATGACATTGTACACCCGGACGGTGCAACAGGCATTATCTTCCATGCGGGGGATATTGTTGCCACACTGACAACCGATGAGGGCGGCAATGCAGAGGTAAAGAACCTCTATCTCGGCAACTACTATGTAAAGGAAATCACACCGTCGGAAGGGTATCTCCTTGACGAAGAGGAACATGATGTTGTCTGCGATTATGAGGGCGATCTGGTAGCGGAAGTGTCAAGAAGCACAACATCGGCAGAGCAGGTCATCAAGCAGCCGTTCCAGCTTATCAAAGTATCCGACAACGGGGACGACACGGAAGCGCCTGTACTGTCCGGCGCAGGCTTTAGGGCATACCTGAAATCTTCCTTATCCGTACTGGAAGATGGAAGTTATGATTTTGACAGCGCAGAAGCCGTAAAAATCGGCAGCAAGGGGGAGACTACCCTTTTCACGGATGCAAAGGGGCATATCGTGACACAGCCGATCCCTTACGGCACTTATGTGGTGATTGAAACAGTCACTCCGCACAACATGGAAACAGTAAGACCTTTTGAAGTAAGGATTGTGGAGAACCACCCGGCAGAACCGCAGGTATGGCGTGTGTTCATTGACCGTGAATTTACTGCAAAGCTGCGTGTGATCAAGAAGGACGCTGACACAAAGCAGACAGTCCTTATCCCGAATACGGAGTTTAAGATTTTCAACATTGACAAAAACGAATATGTCAAGATGGTTACAACTTATCCGTCAAAGGTTACGCACACTTCTTTCTTCACGGACAGCGACGGCGACTTAATCCTGCCTGACACACTGAAGATTGGGAATTACCGCATTGAGGAAGTGGCAGCGCCTTTCGGATATGTGCTGAACACAGATTATGTGGAAGTGTCGGTTGATTCCGATACGTTCTATGAGACTGATCCCGACACCTATGATGCAATCATTACCGTGGAATATGAGGATGAACCCGTTACCGGGGAACTGACAGTGGAGAAGAAAGGCGAAATCCTTGACGGCTACAAGGGCGGCTTGTTTGCGGATTCCGAAGAAAAGGAGTTTGTTTATAAGGAAGGTTCCCTTGCAGGGGCAAAATTTGAGGTCTATGCCGCAGAGGACATTCATACTGCTGACATGCAGACAGATGAGGACGGAAACAGGACAAAGTATTACAGTAATGGCGATCTTGTTGCAACGCTTACAACCGGGGAAGATGGGAGAGCCAGTATTGCAGGGCTTCCGCTCGGACAGTACCGTGTAGTGGAAACAGAAGCGCCTTATGGATATGTGCTGAACGGGGAAGAACAGCTTGTCACATTCGTTTATGTGGACGATAAAACCCCGGTGATCCATGAAAGCGTGACATTTGACAACGACAGACAGAAGCTGGATATGTCCGTCATCAAGAAAGATGCGGAGGAAGATACCCCTGTTGCGGGTGCAGAGTTCGGTCTGTATGCCGCAGAGGACATTGAAAATGCCAATGGCGAAGTAATCATCCCCGCAGGCACGCTTCTTGAAACCGCTGTCTCTGATGAAAACGGCAGGATCACTTTCAGAAAGGATTACCCGTTTGCAGTTTATGAGGCAAAGGAACTGGCAGCGCCGAAGGGCTATGTTTCCAGTGGGGAAGTAATCACTTTGGAGACAGAGTATCAGGGACAGCATGAGGCGGTTGCAGAGTACAGCGGCGAGTTTCTGAATGAGCCGACAGCCTTTGAGTTTACAAAGGAGGACATTGCAAGCGGCGCAGAGCTTTCCGGTGCAATGCTTACAGTCATTGACAAGGACGGCAATGTGGTTGACAGATGGACTTCCGTGGCAGAAGAAGCCCATGTGATCAAGAGACTTGCCGCAGGGGAGACTTATACGCTCCGTGAGGAATTTGCGCCTTACGGTTATCTGAAAGCAGAGGAAATCCAGTTTACGGTGGAAGATACCGCTGACATTCAGAGTGCGGTTATGAAAGATGAAGTTCCGACTGGCGCAATCATCATCAACAAGGACGGCGAATTTGTAACGGACACTACCCTTATGAAAGGACACTGGTATGACTTCATTTTCAATTACTTTAAGGACAGCCTTGCAGGTGTTGAATTTGAAGTTTATGCAGCGGAGGACATTGTAAGCCCGGACGGTCTTGACACAATCTATTATGAGGCGGACGAACTTGTGGCAACTATCGTCACTGACGAGAAAGGCTATGCAAATATTGATAATCTGCCGCTTGGGAAGTATTACCTTGTGGAGACAAAGACACTGGAGGGATTTGTTCTGGACGATACGCCAATCGAAGCAGACCTTTCCTATATCGATCAGGATACCAGAGTGGTCTATGCCGGAATGAACATCAGCAATGAGAGACAGAAGGTGCAGATCACTGTGGTTAAGAAAGAAGCAGGCACAAAAGAAGTTCTTGAGGGAGCCATATTCGGACTGTTTGCAAAAGAGGACATTGTGAATAAAGATGGCAAAATAGTTGTAAAAGCCGGAACTGAAATTGAGCGTGGCGTGACCGGAAAGGACGGAAAACTGACCTTTGTATCTGACCTCCCGCTTGGAAAGTATTATGTGCAGGAGCTGACAGCGCCAAAGGGATATGTGAAGTCCGGCAAGGTATTTGATGTGGATGCGTCATATCAGGGCGATGATAAGGAAGTAATCGAATTTGAGGCAGAATTTGAAAACAAGCCGATCAAAGTGCAGATTTCAAAGACTGACATTACGGGAGATAACGAACTTGAGGGGGCTGTTCTTTCCGTCATTGATGCGGACGGCAATCTGGTAGAGAAGTGGACTTCCGGAAAAGAGCCGCACATGATAGAAAAGCTGCCTGCCGGGAAATATACCCTCCGTGAAGAGACAGCGCCATTCGGGTATGTCATTGCACAGGATATTGAGTTTGAGGTAAAAGAGACTGACGAAATCCAGAAAGCAGCGATGAAGGACGAAGCGGCAGTTGGAAAGGTCATCATCAGCAAGAAGTCAGAGGACGGAAAAGCGCTTGCAGGCGCAAAATTTGAAATCCGTGACAAGGACGGGAAAGTAATCGAAACGCTTGTTACCGACAAGGACGGTCATGCCGAAAGCGGCGAACTTCCGATTGCAGCATTTAAGGACGGCAAGTATGAGAGTGCGGTCACTTATACCGTAGTAGAAGTGGAGGCTCCGAAAGGTTATCTCCTTGATTCCACGCCGAAGGAAGTGAAGTTTGAATACAAGGACGGAAAGACGAGAGTGGTCGAGTATACTCTTGAAGTGACAAACAAGCCTACGGAACCGAAGCTCCCGCAGACAGGGGATAACATGAACCCGTGGGTATTTGCCGGATTCGGGCTTTTGGCTGTTGCTGCCGGAATCGGCATCATCTTCTGGAAGAAAAAGAAAGACGGCGCAGAAGCGTAAACAGTGAATAACAGCAGTGTATGAACCCGGCGGGGCGTGTAAGCCAGAGCAGCTTATATGCCCCGCTTTTTTGTGGAATGGAGGAACGTATTTTATGATGGATTATGAGATATTCAGAGAGGTGGTAAAAGAGAGCTTTTTATCCTACATGCCTGAGAGTTATCAGGACATGGAGGTAAGGGTTGCCCCGGTGGATAAGGTAAACCGGAAACTGGATGGACTCAGCCTTTTAGCGAAGAATGAGGAAACCATAATTTCACCCACGCTCTATATTGATGACATGTATGTGAAGTATTTGAAAACAGAGGACTTACAGGCAACCCTGCGGGATGCAGCAGAAGCGATGGACGGGGCATTCAGGGAGGCAGCAATCCCGCCGCTGGATATAAGCACGGCAAGGGACAATATCATCTTCCAGCTTGTGAACACCATGCAGAATGAGGATATGCTGAAAAACCTGCCGCACAGGGAATTTCAGGATCTGTCCATTATATACCGGTGGGTAGTGGACGTGGAACAAAAGGGGCTTTCAAGCGTTGTGATCAATAACCATGTGGCGGAGTCACTGGGAATGGGGGAGGAACAGTTATTCAAAGCCGCTGCGGAAAACACCAGACGCATCCTGCCTCCCGTGGTGCAGTCCATGAATGAAGTCATGCGGGATATGCTTGTGGCTGACGGTATGCCGGAGGAGCTGGCAGACCTCATGATCGGGGAGCAGGAGCCGGAAAATATCATGTGGGTTATTTCAAATGAAAGAAAGATAGAGGGTGCGGCTTCCATGCTTTATGAGGATAAGCTGCACAAGCTGGCGGAAAGCGTGGGGACGGACCTGTATATCCTGCCTTCTTCCGTACACGAAGTTATCGCCGTGTCCGTGGAAATGGGCGAACCGGAAGAACTGGCACAGATGGTTTCAGAGATAAACATGGATCAGGTGGACATCAGCGAACGGCTTTCCAATCAGGTGTACCACTACGACAAGGACCTGAGGAAGATTACGCTTGCCACGGACACGCCAAACAAAAGGCTGGACGGCGTTGTGGCAGAACAGGGAATGGTTTATGAGGCAAAGCAGTCCAGATAGGGGCGGCGTTTCCGCAGGCACAGAACGGAGGGGCAGTTTTTATGATGGATTATGAAATGTTTAAGGATGTGGTCAGGGAAAAACTCATGAGCCTTATGCCGGATGAACTTGCGGGATATTCCTTACGGGCTGACAGGACGGGGAAAGTGAATGAAACTCTGGACGCACTCCATCTTGTGCCGCCTGACTGCCTGCCGGATAAACTGTACCCGACGGTATACCTGAACCATGTGTATGAAGAGTACAAAAAATCCGGCGATTTGCAGGGAACACTTGAACTTACGGCATTTTATCTGGCAGGAGCCTGCCGTGAGGCGGAGAGGAAGAACAGCAGGATGAACCTGCAGGGCGCACCGGAAAGCATAATCATGTCACTGGTCAATACGGGACAGAACCGTGAAATGCTCGGATATATGCCGCACAGGGAATTTGAGGACTTATCAGTCATTTACAAATATGTCATAGATACCCGAAATCCCGTGGAATCAGTCCCGGTCACTGTGGAAATGGCGGAGAGGATCGGCATGGGGGAGGAAGAATTATTCCATGCGGCAGTGGAAAATACAAGGCGGCTTTTCCCGCCAACAACGGAGCTTTTAAATGACATTATCGTGGAAATGTTCATGGGCGGCGGTTTTTCAGAAGAAGCGGCACGGGAGATGGGAAGTGTGATACAGACACCGATTTACTGTATCAGCAACAAAATGTGTATCAACGGCGCTGTCTCCATGCTCTACGGGGATGTGATTCACGGATTGTCGGAACAGTTGGGCGGCGATCTGTATATCCTGCCGCTGTCAGTCCATGAAGTCATGGCAGTGCCGACAGAGGGGGTAACGCCGAAGGAACTGGCAGAACTGGTGGAAAAAAACAATATGTCGAGGATCAGCCTGAACGAGCGGCTTTCCAATCAGGTGTACCGTTATGACAGAAAACAGCGGAGGTTATCGCTTGCAACGGACACGCCAGACAAGCGTCTGGACGGGAACGGAACAAGGCATGACCGTCCGGACGGAAAACGACAGTCCAGATAGGAGGATTGCTATTATATGGAAGAAACACCAAAAGAACTTACCATGAAAGAACTGCTGGAACTGGTGCAGCGGCAGGAGGGGGAATTTATTATCCATATTGAGCCGGGAGGGGAGGAAACAAATGCAGATGCAGGAACAGGAACCCTTTAAACTGGAAGTGGTGTCAATAAGGCTGGTAAAGGATGCGCCGCTGTTTTCAGACCATAAGATTGTAAACCCGGCAGATGCCGTGAGGGTAACAGGGGATTTCTTATGTGAAATGGACCGGGAAGTGATGTGCGTCATCAACCTGAAATCGGACGGAACCCCTATTAACTGCAATATTGCAAGCATGGGGACAATCAACCAGACCATTGCAGAACCAAAGGAACTTTTCAAGGCAAGCATTCTCTCTAATGCGGCAGGAATGATCATTGTGCATAACCACCCAAGCGGCGAACTGAAGCCCTCCAAAGAGGACATCATGGTAACGGATAGGATGCTGAAACTGACAGAGCTTATGGGGATAAAACTCGCTGACCATGTGATCGTGGGCGGCGACAACAGCCAGTATTTCAGTTTCCGTGAAAAGAAGCTGCTGCAGTACCCGCAGATACATCTTTCCACAGACTGCAATGCGCTGGAATTTGGGAAAACGGCAATGGTAGCGGAAAAAGGGAAAGCAAGGTGAGGCGATGGAAGAAAGAAGGAGTTTTACGGCAGAGGAGCTTGCGCTTGCAAAGAGCGTTGACCTGACGGCGGTAGCGGCAAGCCTCGGATACATCGTGAAAAGGATAGGCAGATACCACACCCTGAAAGAAATGGATTCGATACGGATTTACAACCGCACGAACTGGTTCCGGTGGTCAAGGGAACATGAAAGGGGAAACAACGGCGGCTCGCAGATAGATTTCCTGCGTGTCTTTGCGGGAATGGAAGTCAAGGACGCTGTTTTCTGGCTGCTTGATTTTTCGGGATACCAGAGACGCGGTGACTGGGAGAAAAAGAATATCAGTGTGTATGTGGAAAAAAAGGAGCCGGAAAAAAAGAAGTTTGTACTGCCCGCCCCGGCAAAGAACAATGACTGTCTGTATTCGTACCTGACAGGGGACAGGGCACTTGACAGGCATACCGTGGATTATTTTGTAAGCTGCGGGCTGATCTATGAAGAACGCAGCCACCACAACATTGTCTTTAAGGGGAACGATGTGCAGGGCAGGACACGCTTCGCAAGCATGAGGGGAGTGTTTGACCGGGAAGGGATACCGTTCAAGTGTGACGTGGCGGGAAACGACAAGAATTACGGGTTCAACATCTGGTACGGGCAGAGTGATGAAGTCATGGTATTTGAGGCGGCAATAGACCTGATGAGTTATGTGGAGATCCGTGGCGACTATGTGACAAACAAGCTGGCTCTCGGTATGCTTTCCGATGCGCCGCTTGCAACATTTTTAGAGGAACACCCGAAAGTCAGTAAGATTTCATTCTGCCTTGATAATGACGGACCGGGCAGGAAAGCGGCAGATGCGCTCATGGAGAAATACTACGGGCTGGACTATGAGGTAGAGAACTGCCCGCCGCCGCAGCCGTTCAAGGATTACAACCAGTGGCTCCAGACTGCAAAAAGGTGTATTTCAGATCCCGTGCCGTCCAAAGCGGCAGTGCGTTGAAAAAATCAACTGAAAGGGAAAAAATGACTGCAAGAATTCAGTTGATAACGCAGAAATCAGTTGAAAAATTCAGTCCACATGGAAAATCATGGAAGGAATCGGAGGCGGGGCTTCAGAATGGGTAACTGAAAAAGTCAGTTGAAAGCAGGAAAATGAACTCAAAAAGTCAACTGAAAGTGCAAATATGAACTGATATTTTAAGTTATATCCATATACGAAGCGGGGTTTTAGGGGCAGCCCCCTAACCAGAGGCACTTGTATTACAAAGTGCGTATCTGGCAAATTCCTATCGGAATTTGAGCGGGGCGGAAATCATGGGCTTTATTTCATACAGATAAGGAGGTGGTTGCAGATGGAAACCGTGGATGTTCAGAAAGAGGTGCTTGAGGAAGTAGAATTACTGGGGCGGACAGGATATTTCACGGAGCTGCGTGTGGATAAGGAAACAGTGCCGGAAGGGATGCACTGCTACGAGCTGCGTCATGGCGATGACGACGGGTTCCCGGTGTCCGTGGAGGAGAGTGTCAGGGTAAACTATTTCGGTGCGGTGCTTCTTGCGGAGGCGCTGGAACTGGGGAACGAAAAAGCCCTGCAATTCGGATATGAGGATTTCGCCTATACGGGCGAGCAGATGTATCTTTCACAGGTAATGGGAGAAAAGGAGCCGGATGAGTTTAGGGATGGGAAAGAGCTTGCAGAGTTCTTCAAAGAAACATTCCCCATGACGGAAGAAGAAGCGCAGAAGCTGATCGGATATATGGAAGGGCATGAATATCTGCTGGGACACATGGACGGAGAAATGTACCGTGGCGATTTGTGCTATGAACAGGGGAAGGTACATTGGGAGCCATACACCATAGATGATGCAGTCGATGCCGTCACAGAGTGGAATTATGATATGATACCGGAAGCAGAAGCGGCACTGTCAAATGCAAAAGACAGGATTGACTTTGCAAATAAGAAAAGCTATCTTGATACCCTGCGTGAAGATGAAAAAAAACTGGATAAGATGTTTGACCGCACAACGCATGGAAAAGCGATTGAAGCGATTGGAACGTCGCTTGCGGAAGCATTGATTGAGGATATAAGCAGGGGCGGCGATATTGATGCCACTGTCAAAAATCTGACAGACCAGATAAAGGAGGGCGTGGACCAGCAGCCGGATGTTTCCACGGCAGTAAAGAAAAACGGCGGGAAGTCACGGTAGGCGGTGGGAACTACAAGCAGGGAGGTGTTTTGTTTGCATGATAATGACGTGCAGAAAAAAGGTGCAGGGGAAATTGTCAGGATAAAATTTCTGTCTGAAAAACAGGTAAAAGAGATTGCGGAATTATGCAGCAATACAGAAAAGGGAATGAAACCGATACAGGACGGCAAGGAACTTGTGGAATTTCTGCGGGGGACGTTCCCCGTGGAAGAGAAAGAGGCAAAAGTGCTGTTAGAATATCTGGACGGTCACGGATATATGCTTGCGGGGGAAGACGGCGGACTGTACCGTGGCGATCTGTGCAAAGAGCCGGACAGCATATGCTGGGAGAAATATTCAATCGGGGATGCCATAGAAGCTGCCTGTGAATGGAACTGTGAAATGCTGCTGGAGTCGCAAAATGCGAAACAGGACGGTTCCGGCGATTACAGGTTCTGGCAGGAAAGGCATGAGGAACTGCAAAAAGATGAGGAAATACTGGGCAGGCTGTTTGGACGTACAGAACGTGGGATAGAGAACAACAATCGTGCAGCAGGTCTTGCAGGCGTTTCCCCGGAATTAAAGCAGAGTGCGGGGAGGTCACGGTAGATGGCGGCAGAAAAAAAGGACATCATCAAGCCTTTCCGTCTGACACAGCAGGAAGCGGACAGACTGAAAAAACAGGCACAGGAAAGCGGTATGAAAGAATCAGAGTATATCCGGCTGCTGTTGTCGCAGAAGCCCAACGATTATCCTGAAATCCGTATTCTCTTGAAAGAACTGATCAATGAGGTCAACGCAATCGGGAACAACATCAACCAGATCACAAGGAACTATAATTCAAAGCTGTACCGCACGGAGGACAGGGAGCTTTTAAGCGCTTATATGAAAAAACTCAACGTGACCGTAAGGGAGGCGGTGGATAAGATAGGCGGAATGTAAGGAGGGGAGGCATTTGACGGAGACATTGACGGAAACACAAGAGAAACGCCTGCGTGAGAATGGCTATTTTTTATATCAGGGGTATCATTTTAAGCCGCTCCGCCAATTTACAGAGGAAGAAAATTTTTGGGAGGTCACGGACCATCTGCGTCGTGATGTGGAACTTGGCATGATGGAAGCAGATTATTACGGGCTTCAGAAACATCATTATTCGCACAAGGAGTTTTATGAAGCATCCACGGATAAGACGGCAGATATTTTCCTCTGCCTTGAAAACCAGAAAGAGTATATTCCCTGCGAACATGAGCTGCAGGAGTATGTCATGGAGCAGGAAAGAAAGCATGACAGAGGGAAAACAAGGTAAAGGCGGCGGAAAAGATTGGCGATAAGCAAGATACTTTATATCGGGGACTGCGGTGCCGGATATGCGGGGAAACACTTGAAACAAGCGCTCGACTATATCACCGTGCCGGAAAAAACGGGCGGCGGGCGGTTCGTTGGTTCCCTTAACTGCCAGCAGGAAAAGGTATATGAGCAGATGCGGCAGACAAAGGAACAGTTCCAAAAGACAGACCAGAGGCAGGGGTATCACCTTATTATATCGTTTGTAGAGGGAGAAGTGGATGCGGACACTGCCTTTGAGGTAATCGGGAAGTTTGCAAAGGAGTACCTGGGCAAGAACTATGAGGCGCTGTATGCGGTGCATGACAACACTGACCATATCCACGGTCATATCATCTTTAACAGTGTCAGTTTCCGTGACGGCAGGAAGTACCGCTATAAGAAAGGGGACTGGGCAAAGGAGATACAGCCAATCACGAACCGCCTGTGTGAAGAGTACGGGCTTTCCACGATTGAAATATCGGAGGATCGGGCAGGGAAATCTGAAAATTACAAGGAATGGAACGACTTCCGTGACGGCAGATTTGTGTGGGCGGACATGATAAAGCGTGACATTGATGCGGCAATCTTACAGTCGGCAACTTATGAGTCCTTTTTATCCGTTCTTTCCGATATGGGTTACGGGATAAAGAACGCATACCGGACGGAGGGGAAATACCTTGCAATCAAGCCTATGGGCATGAGCAGGTTCAGACGGTGTAGGTCGCTTGGGGAAAATTACACGGAGGAACGCATAAGGGAACGGATTGAGCAGGAGAGTCTTTCTTCCTATAAAAAAATACAGGCGGTGCAGGAAACAAAGATTGTGCGGTGTCGGGTAAAACGCTATAAAAGGGCGAAAATGTCCGGCATACAGAAACGCTATTTTGCAAGACTTTACAAAACAGGGCTTTTAAAGAAACGCCCGTACAGCAAGGCATGGCAGTACCGTGACGACATCAGGAAGATGCAGAAGTTACAGGAGGATTATCTTTTTCTTGCAAGGCACGATGTTTTCACGGTGGGGGATATAAGACAGACAGCATTGCAGATGGCGGACAGAAAAAAAGAGACTTCAAGGGAAAAAAGCCGCATATTCAGGGAACGTGCAAGGATGAAGCCGCTTTTTGACATTGCGGAGCAGCTTATGGCGCTTCAGGAGTGTGAAAACTGTTTTAAACGTGGGGAATCCCTGTTTGAAAAAGAGCATGAGCAGTATGCGGGGCTGTCGGCAAGGCTTGCAAAGGAAGGCTACACGGCAGGGCAGCTTGCGGAATTTAAGGAACATTACCGGAGTGAGATAGCACGGATAAGGGAAAAAGAAAAGGCTGTGGCGAAAGAGGAAAGGATCGCCGCCCGTATCCTTGCGGAAATCACGGCAGGGGAAAGGGCAGGAATGCCGGAACCGGAAATGCGGCAGGAGAAGCAGCAGGAAAAGCAGCAGGAAAAGCAGAGGGGACAAAAGGAAAAAAGCAGGTAGGAAATTTTTGCCCCAAACGGGCAGGATTGGAGGTTATATGCAGGAACGGACAGTGCTTAGCGGCATGGATTTGAAAGCATATCTTGGCAGGCTCCGGCAGAACCCGAAGTATACCGAGGAAATCGTAAAGCTGATAGAAGATGACCTGCGGTTCGGTCTGACAAAGGAGGAAACAGAGGAATACAGCGGCGGGAAGTACGATTACAGGCAGATGTGCGTGTATTCCCGGTGCCTGCGCAACGGCTACAATGAGGAGGAAAAGGCTGCAATCTTAAAAGAGGGACTAAGCGGCGACCAGATGGCGGTGGCGCTGGAGTTTTATGAAAAAGGCGTCCCGATGGATACCATAACCGAAGTGCTTTCCAGTGCGGAAAATACGGCATATACCATGAAACGCCTTTTCTCACAGGTGCTTAAAAAGATCAGGGAGGCGGAACCCGTAAGCGGGCAGGATACGGCATATGCAAAGGAGCTTATGGAGCAGATCCGTGAGGTTGTCGAGAAGATTTCCTGTCAGGAAAAACGATATGACGCCTTAAATGAGAAGCTGAAAGAAATCGGTACAGCGGGGCAGGACGTGCAGGTGCAGAGCAATCTTATCGCACAGCTTTCCGAAAAGGACAAAATGCTGGAAAAACAGCAGAATGAACTGAATGAGGCAAGGGTGCAGATTGCAAAGCTGCATGGTGAGATAGAAGCAGTAAGAAAGGAGCGGAAAGCATTGGAGGAACAGGTAAAAAATGCAGTCAGGGCAGAGCCGGATACGTCGGCGGAACAGGGAGAGACAGAAAAGGAAAAGAAACCGGAGACAAAGGCGGAAAGCAGTGCGCCCGGCATGACGGAATCGGCACTCTACCCCGGAATCGAATACCATGCTGCGGTTGTGGACAGGGACGGCAATATTATCCGCTTTGTCCCGGTGGAGCGCATGGAGCGGAAAGACAGGGGGAGCGTGATGAGTTCCATGTTCTCACGGCTTTTATTTAAGAAGAAAACGGACATTGTGAAGCTGCTTGCGGAAAAGGACCTATCCCCGGAACAGCTTGTGCAGGTGCGGAGCGCCATTGAGAAAGGGCTGTCAGAGAAACAGCTCCTTGTGCTGATAAACAACAAAATCCCGGCAGAGCAGATGGAGGAGATCATAAACATTGCAGTCTATGAAAACAAGATGAAGGAGGGGCAGTAATGGGACTGGTTGCAGTAACGGAAACGGCGCAGATGTTCCTGCAGAAAAACATTGTCCTGACAGAGAGGGACAAGGAATTTGTGGTACAGTTTGCTTTCCGGACGAATGACAGGGAACTTACAAACAAGCTGATTGATGAGCTTACGGAAAAAGGCGCAGACAGGGATGCCGTATGCAGGAAATATCAGGCACTCACTGGCTTTCAACCGGACTGGATACTGAGGATAGAAAACCTGCTCGTATCGCTTGAAATGTACCGTGTGCAGGAGGAACAGGCAGTAAAGACCTTATCGGAACTTCTGTCTGCCTGCGGCATTTCCATGAGTGAGGATGAGATCAGGCGGACGGATACCGCACAGATGCAGGAGCGGGTTAAGAAAGAGGCAAGTTTATAGGAGGTGCAGTATATGAACTTCACGCTGCATGATGATTATATCATAATCGTTACGCTGCCCACGGACAGTAAACAGATGCAGATGGGGATACACCAGAAGGACGGCAGCTTTGCCACATGGGAGGCTGCAGACGGGAATTATCAGCAGACACATTATTTTTCAGACAGGGACAGTGCAACCGAAGATCTGTGCAGGCGCACACTGGATGAACTGCGTCTGAAAAAGCAGGTACAGAAAAAAGAACAGGGAAGGGGGAGATAGTATGGCGGAAGAGATACAGGAAGCGGTCCAGATTATCCGTGTCGGCTATGACGGGATAGAGATTGCAATGAAAGTCTGCGGCGGCACGATTGAGGGAATGAAAAAGGCACTGGATTTTCTGATTGCGGTCATGGACCATGAAAAAACGATGGGAAAGACGGACATGCGCAGGCTCCTTATGAAAGGCGGGGACTTACAGGTGTTCCAGTTCCCAACGGAGGACATGAAGAAAGTCGAGAAGATGGCGAAAAAATACGGACTTCTTTATTCCGTCCTGCCCGACATCAATAAAAAGGACGGCATGAGCGAGATCATCTTCCACACGGAGGCAGTCCCGCGGGTAAACATGATGATACAGAAACTGAAATCCGGCAGGATCGCCACGTTTGATGATTACCTGAAAAACGGCGATGAAAAGGAAATGGATAAGGTGCTGTCCTT
The DNA here is from genome assembly GCA_934320655.1 of uncultured Eubacterium sp. Taxonomy (GTDB): domain Bacteria; phylum Bacillota; class Clostridia; order Lachnospirales; family Lachnospiraceae; genus W0P33-017. The sequence goes on along the minus strand of CAKRFN010000009.1, from coordinate 32,306 downwards.
TTTAAAGGAGCAGAAAAAGGGAAACGAAAATCTCCACACTGAGGAAGCGGCAAGGGCAGGGGAAGCGCTTGACGGGCTGATTGAGAAAGTCGGCAGCTATGCGATGGAGAAAAAGAGCATCAGTGTGGAGGAAGTAAAGGAAAATTTCAGCCTTGAAAACGAACAGGCAGAAAAGGTAGTGGGGCAGCTTGAGCGGATCGGCGTCCTTTCCAAAGAGGAAGGCGGGCAGCACAGAGTCATTATGGATAAGGATATGTTTTTGAGCCGCATGAAAGGATACCGGGAGCTTGCGCAGCGTATGCAGGCAGTAGCCGCCGCACAGAATCCTGACCTTACTGACATTACCATTACAAAGAAACTGATAACGGAGGAAAATGACCATGCCGTAAAGACAAGGATACCGGGAACATGGGGCGAAGATGCAAGGTATGTCTGGATCAGCAAGGACAAGGCAATGGAAATCCATGACGGCAAGACAATCCTGACTTTCCTTGACCGTAACAAGGAGTACAAGATTTATTCGGCGGACAACCGTGTGGTCGCAACCATGAAGGGCAAAGACCTGTATGACGGGCATTATGACAGGGTAAGTGCGGAGGTACGCAAACGCTATGCGGACATGGAGCGGAAGGCGAAGGAAAAAGAGAACATGCGGAAGAAAAAGCCTGCACCGAAAAAAGCGCCTGCGCCGAAAAAGAGGTAGCCGCCTATGGTACAGAACAGGAAAAAAGTGTCTTTGTGGTTCATCGTGGCGGGGGCGCTGCTGTGCGCCTATGCGGGGTATCTCTTAAACGGGGCATGGGAGCCGGGAATGGAAATGAATGCCTTTCTGGAGTCCTTCAACCGTGTGTGCGCCGAACCATTTGCAAATTATTATAACGAAACAACCTTAAAAGCGGTAGTGATAGCCTTAATCGTCTATGCTACCGCCCTTTTAATGTACATCACAAGCCAGCGGAACTTCATGCCGGGAAAGGAATTTGGAACGGCAAGGTTTGAGTCACCGAAAATGGCAAACAAGATACTTGCGGATAAAGATGAGAATTTCAACCGCATCCTGAGCCAGAACGTGAAAATGTCACTGAATTTCAGGCGGCTGAAACTCAACGGGAATATTCTGATATGCGGCGGTTCCGGTGCAGGAAAGACCTTTTATGAGGTAAAGCCGAACCTGATGCAGATGCCGCATAACTGTTCCTTTATCTGTACCGATCCCAAAGGGGAAATCTTACGGAGCTGCGGGGAGATGTTAAAAAACAACGGTTACAGCGTAAAGGTCATAAACCTTCTGGAAATGGAAAAGTCGGACTGTTACAATCCCTTTTCCTATATCCGTGAGGAAACGGACGTTGTAAAGCTGATCACGAACCTTATCAGCAATACCACGCCAAAGGGCGCAACTCCCTCAGATCCCTTTTGGGAAAAGGCAGAGGGGCTGTTCTTACAGGCAATCTTCTATTATGTGTGGCTGGAAGAGCCGCCTGCAAGGAGAAACTTTGAGACAGTCCTGCAGCTTCTTGGTGAAGCGGAAGTAACGGAACAGAATAAACCGTCAAGACTGGACGTGCGCATGAAGTTTCTTGAGGAAACATCAAAGCTCGGCTCGGCGCATCCTGCGGTAAAACAGTACAACAAGTGTATGCGTGGTGCGGGCGATACCGTCCGTTCCATCATCATCAGCGCAAACTCCCGGCTTGCCTTTTTGGAAAACAAACAGGTGTTAAGGCTTCTGTCAAGGGACGACTTGAACCTTGCAGAGATTGGAACAGGCGTGAACAGGGATGGGGAAACAAAAACGGCACTGTTCTGTGTCATTCCGGATTCTGACAAGTCCTATAACTTCATCATCGGAATGCTTTACACGCAGATTTTTCAGGAGCTTTACTATCAGGCGGACTTCAACTGCGGCGGGCGGCTCCCGATCCATGTCACCTTCATGCTTGATGAATTTGCAAACGTCGCACTGCCGGATGATTACTGTTCCCTCTTATCAACCATGAGGTCCAGGGAGATTTCCAGTATCATCATTATCCAGAATTTCGCCCAGTTAAAGGCACTTTTCAAAGATACATGGGAAACCATTCCGGGCAACTGCGACACGTTCATCTACCTCGGCGGCAATGAGCAGAGTACGCACAAATATGTCTCGGAACTGCTCGGCAAAGGCACGATTGACAAGAAATCAAGCGGCGAGACAAAGGGCAGGCAGGGAAGCTCAAGCCGCAATTATGACGTGCTTGGCAGGGAGCTTTTCACACCGGACGAAGTGCGGAAGCTGGACAACAAGAAGTGCATTATCTTTATCCGTGGCTTTGATCCGATCATGGACAGCAAGTTCATACCGTTCGGGCATCCGGCATTTGACCAGACCGCCGATGGGAAAGGAAAGCCGTATGTCCATGCTCCGGGAATCAGCGGGGGCGGACAGGGGCAGCCTTTCCAATTGCTGACGCCAAAGGCGCTTTCCTATTATGAGGAATTGAAAAAGAAAGGCGAAAATGTCTACATTGACAAAATCGACTATAAAGACTTTGAACTTCTTACCGATGCTGGCATGAAAAAACGCTTCATTAGCATGGAGGAACAGGAGCAGAAGGAACAGCTTTACAGGGAGCAGGACAATGAACTCATGTATGCACAGGAGAAAGAACCGGAAAGTGAACCGGCACAGGAGGAGGCGGAACCGGAACGGGCAGCGGATAAAGAGGATAAACCGGAAGCCGGAGGGCGTAGGATTGAAGGCGAAGACACTATTATGAACCGTATGGCGCAGTGGAAATATTCCAAAGAGCAGAAAGATGAGCTGCATAAGATGATTGCGCTCGGTATGCCCACAAAGACCATACTGGCGGTATTCTACCCGGAAACGGATGTCATAAAGATGCGTGAGATCAGAAAGACATTCCAGACTGTGCGGCATTCAGAAAATTAGGGGAAGTTCCCAATGGAAAGGCGGTGGTTAAAGCAGAAACGCATCGGGGAAAGCCCGACCTGACAGTGTTCCGGGGAAAACCCCGTTCAGATAGAGCAGCAGACAGCAAATAAAACAATCAAAAATCAAAATGAAAAAGGAGATCATTATTATGCGTAGAACAGAGAATGTTACAGGAACAAAGGCAGCAACAGGGGTAAAGGCAGGACAGGGAAGGTTATCAAGGGCGAAAAAGGCACTGACAGCGGCTTGCGGTGCGGCATACTTTGCAGTGAGCGGAGTGCCTATGACAGTGCTTGCGTCAGGCGGTGGAACGGGTGCAATCACACAGCCCCTCGATAACTTAAAGACGCTTGTGATTGCGGTCATCGGTGCGGTGGGCGTGATTATCCTTGCAAAGAATGTCATGGAGTTTGCACAGGCATACCAGCAGCAGGATTCCTCAACCATGAACTCGGCATTAAAGGGTATTGTAGCCGGGGTTATGATGGCGGGCATTTCCACTGTCCTTTCCTTTCTCGGTTTCTAAGAAAAAGCAGCAGCGGGGGAGGGCGAGAACAGCCTGCCCTTCCCTGAAAAGGAAAGAGGTGAGGATTAAGTGGATATTTTCAAGTTAGGGGATAAGATACTGGCTCTTCTGGAAATGGTGTTCGGGTTCTGGAACAATCAGGTCAGCCTTGTGTTTGCCCTCTTAGGGCAGTCTCCGGTAAATTTTAAAGGCGGAGGTCCGTGGGGACTTGTGGAAAGCGTGGAACCGATATTCGTGGCAGTGGGTTCCTCCCTTGTGGTGCTGTTCTTCGTGATCGGGTTCTGCTCGGAAAGCGTGGATGTGCGTGAGGAAATGCGTTTTGAAGTAATCCTGCGTATGCTGATAAGGCTCGGACTTTCAGAATGGCTCGTGGCAAACAATGTCACTATTATGAAAGCATTTTTTAATACAGTCGGGAACCTTGTGAACGCACTGTCGGCGGGCGGCTACACCACGCTTACCATTGACAGCGCACAGGCAGACGTCATAAAGGATCTTGGTTTCGGTGAGGGGCTTATCATGCTGATACTGGCAGCGCTGCTTAGCGTCATTGTCATTATCTGTGGCTTTTTTATGATATATACGGTGTACTTCCGATTTTTAAAGATCATGGTCATTGTGCCGATTGGCTCCATTGCCTTTTCCACGCTGGCAGGCAACCGGAACGTGGCGAACACGGCAAGCTCTTACGCCAAATATTTCTTATCCGTGGTCTTTGAGGCAGTCACGATGGCGCTTGCGATCATGCTGTGCAATGCCTTCATCAGTGCAGGGCTTCCGTCCTTTACAGGCAGTTACGCAGACTGGGCAAAAACACTCATTTATCTGTGTGAGATGACCTTTACGATTGCCCTTACCGTAGGAAGCGTGAAAGGTGCGCAGTCGCTTACAAGCAAGGCATTAGGATTATAGAAAATATGAAAAATCAGAGATTTTTCATATGGCAAATTTGGGCATCAGCCCAAATTCGCAGGTTGTTAATACAAGTAGGAGGTGTGAGATGGAAATAAGACCATTGACACAGGCAGAACAGAAATACGCTTACAAGCAGAGTATGCAGATTCGGGGGCAGACAGGAAGCATTGGAATTTTGCAGGGCGGATATGGGGCAGACAATGAATTTCATTCTGATTTCCATGAAATAAACAATCGGCTGAAAACAGAGGAATTTGAGGCAGATTTACAGAAAGCCCTCTGTTTCGGTGAATACAGTGTTTTGGAAAATCTGGATACCATGCGGGCATTTACGCTGCAGTATCCCCAAAAAGGTTTTCCGGGGACGGAGTACGGTTTCCGTGTGGAAACGGAAAAGTTTGCATACCTTGTACACTGCAATCCTGAAAAAGACAGTGACAATGTTGAAATTCACTGTTATGTGAAGGAATGGCTGGACCACCATATCAGGGAGGCAGAGAAAGGTATCCGGTTCATTAACAGTAGGTACAGTGAACTTTTTCATATTGCAGACGGCGAAAAGATAATGATTACGGATGCAAGGGGAGAAAAATCAGAGCGTGTATGCCGCTATATCGACGAATACCATACGGAAGTCGGTAATCATCTGTACCACATCTGCCAGTTTGCAGAGATCATGGAGCGGAACGGCTCGGAATATGCACCAGTGGAACTGGAACCAGTACAGACGGAGGAAAAGGAACAGGGGCAGGAAGAAAAAACGGAGGGGACACTGGAACTGAAAACCCGGTTTGGGACTACGGAGAATGTAACGCTGACAGTCAACACCTATGTGGACAACAACAGTCTTTATGTAGGAATGACAACAATGGAGGACGGGTTCCCGGAACCTTACGGCGATGTGACTGTAAACCTGCTTACTTCTGTACCGCCCTACTGTGCCTTTGTGGATACCAACAATATGCCGGAGCTTGAGGACTTCCTTGTAAAAAACGGGATTGCGGAGTTTACCGGACTGATGCAGCAGAGCGGTTATTGTAGTTATCCTCTTTATCTGTTTGACGGGGAAAAGATGCGTGGACTCTGCCCTGACGGAATGGCAGCATATGAGCAGGCAAACGGACTGGACAAGAAACAGGAGAAGAAAGAAGTAAGCAGATAAGAAATGAGGAAATTGCCGCAGGCGGAAAGGAGGCAGCTATGGACAGCAGCAATACACAGGATTGTGACCATGACAGATCATACCGTGAAGAGTTTAGGAAGCCGCTGGAGGAAATCAAAGAGGGCATTTTCTTCAGAGAGGACAATTTTGAGGGGGAGGCATGGTATGACGATCTCGTGCTGTATATGAGGATTGGCGTATGCCAGCCGGAACCGAAACACATTCCCGAACTGCAAAAGGCGCTGAAAATCATGGGGTATCCTACCCATGTCATGGAAAACAGGGAAAAGTCATACCTTGTGCCGGGGGATAGCTGCAAGACTCAGAAAAAGGAAAAAAGCAGATAAGGGACTGATTCAGGAGGTGTAAAGAGATGGTAATTGAAATCAACAAGGATATAGACCGTTATAAGGAATCGGTTGTCATGGGGCTGACGGCAAAGCAGCTTATCTTTTCCGTGGCATCGGTTGCGGCGGGCGGCGGCATCGTGCTGCTGTTGTACCGCTATATCGGTCTTACCCCCAGTGTGTATGTGGCAATCCCGGTTGCCGCACCGATAGCGCTTGGAGGGTTCTATTCGTTCAACGGAATGGGGTTTTACGAGTATATGGGAAGAAAGATGCGTATGCTCTTTGCCAACCGCCCGCTTGCCTATTCGTCTACCGAAGGGGAGGAAACAATCCGTGAGATCCGCATGGAAGAGGAAGCGGGGAAAAAGACGGATAAAAAGAAAGGCGCAGATAAAGGCAGCGGGAAAAAGAAAAACAGCAAAAAGAATAAGAAAGGCAGGAAATGAGAATGAAAAAGAAAACAGTGAAAGCAGTAGCAGGGATCATCGCAGTTGTAGTGGCAGCCGTTATCGGCACGGTCATTTACAGGGCAAAGCATTAAGGAACGCATAAAAAAGGAAAGGAGGCAGGCACATGAAAAAGAGAACAGGGAAAATCGTGGCAGTTGTTGCAGTCATCGCAGCCGCAGTCGGCGTGATCGTCTACAGAATCAGGCATTAGGAGGAAATCCATTGATTAAGAGTATGGGGGAAATGCTGGCAGCCGGGTGGTCTGATGGAATGAACATTCTGGAAGAGGTAAGCCGGGAACTGGCGGAGAGGCTGATAGACAACAGACAGCCGTTTGTTCTGGTCCATGTGGAGGGCGGTGGGGATGTGAGTTTTGAAGGGATTGCAGAATATGACTCTTCCGAACTCATACTGAACCTGTCAGACAGGCATGGGACACTCACGGAAGAAATGAAGGATATGGGCATAGACGATGTATTCTATCATGAGGATTTTGCGAATGACGGAGGTCTTGTTTATCTGGAGGAGGGTACGGAGCTTACCCTGTATGAACAGATTGACAATGAAGTGAATTTATCCGCTTTCCATTGTTATCTGTGTTCGGGGAAGAACATGGGAGAGGTGTCAAAACTTCCCGCCGGAAGTTATCTTATGATTGACTGCTGCGAAACCATGCGCAAGGTCAGGGAACAGCTAAAGGACGGACAGGGGAAGGAACACCGTACAGAACAGCGATAAAAAGTAACTATAAATGGAATGACTGACCTTTATTGGTCGGAAAGTTCCGGTATCAATGCAGCCGGGACTCTCCGGCTGCATTGCCTTATGGCAATGCTGAAAACAGCATAGAAAGGGAGGTCAGATTTGGGCTTATTTGCAGACGGATTCAAAGAGCTGAAAAAGGCGAGCGAACCGCTTTATAAGGCTCCGAAATCCATACAACAGACGATTGAGATTATGAAGGTGGCAGAAAACGGCATTTTTGAGGTGGCAAAAAACCGCTTTTCCAAGTGTTACCGTTTTCAGGACATCAATTACACCACTACAAATGAGACAGAGCAGATTGACATTTTTGAGAGGTACTGCAAGTTTTTAAATTCGCTGGATGTGAGTTTCAAGATCACAATCAACAATAAAAACAAGGACATGGAGCAGGTCAGGGACTATGTATTCTTACAGCGGAAGGATGACGGCTATGACGGTTTCCGCAGTATTTACAATAATATCATGGAGCAGAAAATCCATGAGGGCAGGCAGGGGATAGAGCAGGAGCGCTACCTTACCATTACCATTGAGCGAAAAAACTTTGAAGAAGCAAAGGCGCAGTTTGCAACCATTGAAGCGTCGGTGCATAAGGCGTTCGGGGAGCTTGGCGCAGAGATTGTGGCGCTGTCCGGCAACGAGCGTATTAAGGTTCTGTATGATTATTACCACTTGGGGGATGAGGGCAGTTTTGATTTTGACATCAGGGAGGCAAGAAAAGTCGGCGTAGACTTCCGCAATGACCTGTGCAACGGCATGATACAGTTTTTCCCGGATTATTTTAAGGATGAAAAGAAATTCTGCCGTGCATTGTTCATCAAGAAATACCCGTCCAGTCTTTCAGACCGCTTTTTAAATGAGATCACAAGCCTTCCGGTACATTCCATCACAAGCATTGATGTTGTGCCTATCCCAAAGGATATGACAACGAAGGTCCTGCAGAAGAAATACCTCGGCATTGAATCTGACATCATCAAGCAGCAGCGTGTGAGGAACAAGAACAACGATTTTTCATCGGAAATCTCATACAACAAGCGGATTGAGAAGAAAGAGATTGAGGAGATCATGGACGATGTAAGGGAAAATGACCAGTGCCTTTATTATGTGTCCGTAACGATTATCCTTATGGCAGACACGAAAGAGGAACTTGACAGCATGACGGAAACGGTGGAAACCATAGGCAAGCGCAACTCCGTCACGATAGAGGAACACTACCTGAAGCAGAGGGAGTCCTTAAATACCGCACTTCCGATTGGCGTAAGACAGGTGGAAACCATGCGGACCATGCTGACACAGAGCCTTGCGGTGCTTATGCCGTTCAATGTGCAGGAACTGAACGATAAACAGGGCTGTTATTACGGTATCAATCAGGTGTCAAAGAACATCAATATCGGGAACCGCAAAAAGCTGATTAACGGCAACGGTTTTGTGTTCGGGGTTCCCGGTTCGGGCAAGTCGTTCTTCTGTAAAATGGAAATGGGCAACGTGTTCTTATCCGGCAATGATGAGATTATCGTCATTGATCCGATGAATGAATACTTTGACATTGCACAGACTTACGGCGGAACAGTGGTAAATATGTCAACCTATACGGATAACTATGTCAATCCGCTTGACATGGACGTATGGAGTCTTGACTTAAATGACAGTAAGGGCATGATAAGGGAAAAAGGCGAATTTATGCTCGGACTGTGTGAACAGTGTATGGGGGAAAGCCTTAATTCAAGGCAGAAGTCCATTATTGACCGCTGTGTGCGCAGGCTCTACATTGAGATAGCAAGGAACAGGGAAAAATATGTGCCGATCATGTCTGATTTCTATGAAATACTGATGAACCAGCCGGAGGACGAGGCAAAGGATATAGCGTTGTCACTGGAACTGTTTGTCAACGGTTCGCTGAACATCTTCAACCACCAGACGAATGTAGATGTGGATAACCGCTTTACGGTGTACGGAATCCGTGACCTGGGTACGGAACTTTCGCCTATCACGATGCTTGTAATGATGGAGAGCATACAGAACCGTATCATTGCAAACGGCAAGAGGGGCATTGCAACATGGCTCTATATTGACGAGTTCCATGTGCTGTTAAATTCGGAGTATTCCGCCAAGTATTTACAGCAGTTATGGAAGAAAGTGAGAAAACAGGGCGGCTTGTGTACCGGGATCACGCAGAATGTGGTTGACCTGCTGCAAAATTACACGGCAACAACCATGCTTGCCAACTCGGAGTTTGTGGCACTCTTAAAACAGGCGAACACGGACAGTTCACGCATGGCGGAGGTAATCGGCGTTTCAGAGGCGCAGCTCCGGTTTGTAACCAACTCGTCAAGCGGTATGGGGCTTATGAAGTGCGGAAATGTGGTAATACCTTTTGATAATACCATTGAAAAAGGGACAGACCTCTACAATCTGTATAATACTAATATCCACGAGAAAATTGCAATGGAGAAGAAAAAAGAAATGGAATAAACATTGCATTAGTAGTATAATTAACTGGACTAGGCAGTTATTGTCTAGTCCAATTTGAAAAAATAAAATTTACAAAGGGAAAAAGAATATGTATCGTAAAATGGTAGTTATTTTTGTTGACTTATTAGGAACAAAAAATAATAAAAGATTTGAAGATAAATTTTTTATTCATAGACTTTTTCATGGAGAAGCGAGAACTAATGAACAAAGAAATTTGAATCATGTTATATATGACAGAAAAGTATATAGTTTTTCCGATTGTGCTTATTTTTTCTATTTTTACAAAGATGGAATAGAAGATAGTAGAAAAGATGATATGAAGCTTATACAGATAGCAATGTATAATACTTCTATATCTCTATTAAGAATACTAAATGCAGGATATTTGGTTCGTGGAGGGATAACATTTGGAGAGGCATATTTTGATGAATTGGGATTCTTTGGACCGGCTGTAGAAGAAGCATATAGCTTGGAATGTAGTTATGCAGATGTTCCTATGATTGCATTAAGTCCAGAATTAGGGAAAAAATTTTATGATTGGGAAGAGTCTCAAACAAGTATGGAATTAGTAAATCTTATGATGACAAGTAGACCTATGCTTGTTGAGAGAGAAAATGAAAAATACTTTTTAAATATTTTTTATCAATTAGAAGCCTTTTCACCAGGGCTGGCTTTAGAAGATGGGTATATTGAGATCAATCAAATTAAAAGGAATTTGTATAATGTTATTTTAAGGGATAAAGAAAAATACAAGGATACACAAGTTTCACACGAGAAAAGGAAAGCAACTATATATGAAAAACTGGATTGGTTTGAGAAATACTTGCAGACAAAACATAATAGATTGAAGCCAGAACTTGCTATTGGAGCATATAGTGGAGTTGTAACGGGGGATTGAAGTATGTAAAAGAAAAATTCTAATTCATATTTGAGGAATTTGTATGGTTAGAGTATGAAATTGGGTGATTGTTGTTGTGAGGCATAGGAAATTAATATGTCAATAGATTAAAAGTGAATAAGTTTATTACATAGCCACTATGGAGATTTTTTCTCTTTAGTGGCTAATTTTATGAAGAAAAGAGGTGGTGCAGATTGAACATCAAAAAAGTGGATGACAAGCCAATGGTGATCCACACAAAGGAAAAGCCTAAAGTCCATGTAAAGGGAGCGCCCGAAGCAAAAATAAAAGGCAGAAATATCCTTACCGTGCAGCACGGTCCGAAGATTGCCGGAAGCGTGGCAGAGAAAAGCGTGGCGGCAGACGGGAAGATAAAGTTAAAAAGGAGTTCCGTCCATGTTACGAATAAAAGGAAAACAGTGCAGGCAAAAACGGCTGCTGACGGCATGGAGTACAGGGGCAGAAACGGCGGCGGAACTGTACAGGACAGAAAAGGGAACGGAACCACACAAGGCAGAAGCGGCTCAACTGAACAGGGCAGAAGCAGCGGCGCAGCTACACATAGCAGATATGAGGGCAAAACCGCACAAGGCAGGTATGCGGACAGGAACACGCAGGGCAGACAGGGAAAAGAACAGGAAGTGCGGCAGTCTGTGAACAAAGAAAACCGTATGTATAATCAGTACCGTATAGCGAAAGCGGAAAAAGAGGCGGCAGTCAAAAAGAAGTCTGCACTTCCTTCCGGTATTGCTTCGGTGGCGGCTGGGACTGCATTAGATGAAATGGAAGGCGGCAGGGAAGTCCATGACGCATACATGACGGCTTACACGCTGGCAAAGCCTGCCACAAATGCCGTAGATGCAGGCAGGAACCTTTACCGTTCACAAGTGGCAAAAGCAAAGCAGGATAAATTAAAGAAAAAACAGTCAGGAAGCCGTATCAGGGAAAAGACCATTAAGGAGAGTGCGGTAAAGACAGCAAGGAAAACCGCACAGGCGGCGGCAAAGGAAACGGCAAAAGAAACAGGGAAAAAAGCAGCAAAAGAAACGACAAAAGCGGCGGCAAAGACAGCGGCAGCTACGGCAGGCACAGGGGCGGGCGGAGTTTTAGCTGGGATTGCAGCAGGCGAAGCCGCCGGAATCGCTATGGATAAGCGTGATGTGAAAAATTCCACAAGAAACCGCATGATAAAGCTGTTTGTGGCAAAGCTGCGGCAGGAGGATAATCAGGACAGTATTGGAAAGGCATTAAAGGACATTGTGCTGATGCGCTTTTCCATGATGGCAAAGTATATCGTGCGGTATGTGGGGCTGTTCCTGCTTGCGCTGTTTGCGGTAGTGGCGCTTATAGCGCTCCCGATCATTGCTGTCATAGCAATTATCTATAATTCGCCGTTTGCGATCTTCTTCCCGTCCATATCGTCGGGGGAGACGACACAGGAAGTCTTATCGGCGTATGTGTCGGAATTTAACGATGAGGTCAATGCGGAGCTTGCAGACTATTCAGGGTATGACACAAGCGAGAAAATCTACGTCAACTTTGAAGGCTCCGGCACACCGGATAATTTCTGTGACATACTGATGGTCTACATGGTAAAGTACGGGGACGGCGACACGGCAACGGATATGACGGATAAGGCAAAGCAGAACTTAAAAGCCGTCTTTGACGATATGTGCAGCTTTCGCATTACCAGCAGGACAGACACGGAAACCGATGATGAGGGCAGCACGACAACCACGACGGTCAAAGAGGTCAATGTGGAACTGAAAACGTGTTATGACATGATTTCCGTCTACGGGTTCAATGCGGAAGAACAGGATATGCTTGCCGAACTGATGAAACCGGAATATCTTGCAATGCTCGGCTACACTGGCGGGGGCGGCGATCCGGGGGAAACGATTTCGCCTGAACAGTATCAGGCAATCGTGGATGCCATTTCTGACGAAAACGGAAGGAAGGTCGTGGCGTTTGCTCTGTCAAAGGTAGGATACCCATACAGTCAGGCATACCGTGACAGCGGGAACTATTACGACTGCAGCTCCCTAGCCTACTATGCATGGCGCAGTGCGGGGGTAAGCATCATGTATGAGGGTTCCAATACAGCGGCAAGCGAGGGAAAGCTCTGTTATGACAACAATCTGCTTGTGAACTATGACGAGATGCAGCCGGGGGACCTGATATTTTACAGTTATGACAGAAACGGGCGCTTTATGAACATTACGCATGTGGCGATTTATGTCGGCAATGGAAAAGTAGTTGAGGCGGCAAATGCACGGCTTGGGGTAGTATACAGACCAGTGCAGGGGCGTTCTTCCATTGTATTCATAGGCAGACCGAGATAGGCGGTGTGTATGGCAAAGAAGAAAGAGACAGAAAATCTTACGGAAGAACTGGCAAAGTCCTTTGAACGGTGGGAATACCTGCGGGATCATGGCGGCAGCGATCCCTTTTATGCAGACGGCGGCAGCATGAACCTTGTGAGAAACCACATCATGTATCATAAACAGAAGATGGTGGAACAGTATGGCTCGGATTATGAAAAATACCCGGAAATTTTCTACCGGGAAGTGCCGCCGGAAGTACATGATGATTATATGGCAAGGGCGGGGGAGATAAAGGACGGTGCGGCGCAGGCGTTGGAATATTATCTTTCTGATCCCAATTTCCACTATCTCCTTGCCAACAAGGATATGCTGACAAAGAAAGAGGCGAAGCAGATAAGCCTTTATAACGTGCTTGGGTATGCATCCGGGCTTGCAGAAGCCATAAGGGACGGGGATCTGGTTACAATGCGCCGACACGCAAACAGACCGGAGGGCTATCTGGAGTCCTTTGCCCAGTGTGCCACACAGATGATGAAGATCATAGAGGAAAAGAAAAAAGAGCCGGAACAGGTGCAGGGGGAAGGACAGCTTTCCCTGTTCCAGTTCGGCATGGAGACAGGGCAGTGCCGATAAGTGTGCTGCCTTTTTTATGCGGATAAAAGGAGGAAGCATGAAATTAGAAGATATGGTTATGGTGGTGGAAAACCGGAAAGGGACGGAAACAAACTATCTGCTGAACCTTACGGATTATATGGAGGCAGCATTGAAGCTGTGGGGAGAACATGCGGAGGATATGGCAGGAGCCATAGGCACACTGTATGAAACAAAGGCAGGAAAGGCAGGAAAGGCGGACTGGAGTGACCTGTATTTTGCGGCAAACAAGAGCATCCATGCGGCATTCTGTACCGAGGAGACGCAGCTTCGGGGATTCCTTATGGGAAATTTTAACGATGGCGAATGGTCTTTTGACGAGGGGCGGTGTTCTAAGGACTGTCTTGATGTCCTGCGGATATACAACATGAAGCCGGACGGACATTCCTTGTTCCCTTGCCTGCACTATGAACGTGTGGAGAATACTTTTCATGCGGGGGAGGTGCTGCACAACATGAACGGGAGCGATTACCGTGTGCTTGCAGCATTGAGCCCAAAGAACCTGCTGTTAATGAGCCTGACTGACAGCCAGCTTATAGTAGGGAGGGGCGTAAACCTGTACGAGAGATACCCCAAAGGGGAACGTCCCGATGATGACAGTGTGGTTACAGGCATAGAGTGGGATCAGGGCGTTTATCTTGGAAATGACATTACAAGGATTGATTTCGACATTCTGAAACAGGAATACGGAGAGCCTGACATGATAGAGAATGTTTCAGACCTGCGGGACATGATACGGAGGGATTTCTGGATGCAGAAGAACGTGGAGCAGAAAGAGGGACTGCCGGAGAGGGTAAGGAATGCTGCAAGGGATGGTCTGGAAAATACTTTTGGGACAAGTGAGCCGGAAGTATTCGATAAGATGCTTGACAAGGGAATGTATGACGGAATGTACCATGCAAGGGAAGAACAGAGACAAATATCAGGACCATTACGGTAAAAAAGGGGGAGAATCAAATGGAAAGAATGACAGGAAAAGAAACGGTTAAGAACATGGAGTATCTGGTAAAGCTGCTGCATAAGGAGTGGGAACGCTCCGGCAGGACAAAGGCGGAGGTGTTCATAGACGTCACGGACAAAAAGGAAGTCGGGGCGAAACTTGCGGGGGTGATACAGGCAAAGCAGGGACAGCTTGAGACAGAGGAAATGGCTTTTAAGGAGTGCATGGAGCTTTCCAGAGAGAATTTTGTACTCCTGCGCCTTGCGAGGAAGATAAAGAAAGCAGCGGACAGGGCAGAGCGCCGGGAAGATGCAGTTTCCTTTACCGTGGAAATGGATAAGGAAGAATATAAGCTGTTTTCCACGCTGATCAGGGTACAGGAGGCATAGGCATATTGGGAAAGAAATATAACATCATTTATGCCGATCCGCCGTGGCAGTATAAAGTGTATTCCAAAAAGGGGGAAGGGAGAAGCGCAGAAAACCATTACCATACAATGAACATTGAGGATATACGGTCATTGCCTGTTGGAAGAATAGCTGATGACGACTGTATCCTTTTTTTATGGATCACGTTCCCCTGCCTGCTGGAAGGAATCTCTGTCATGGAGGCATGGGGGTTTACCTATAAGACCTGCGGGTTCAACTGGGTAAAACGGAATAAAAAAGCCGATACGTTCTTTATGGGACTCGGCTTCTGGACACGCTCCAATTCAGAAATCTGCATCCTCGGCACAAAGGGCAGACCAAAGAGGGTATCGAAAGCCGTCCCGCAGGTGTGCGATGCACGGATCATGGAACACAGTAAGAAACCGGACGAGATACGGGAACGGATTGTGGAGCTGTGCGGGGACCTGCCACGGATAGAGCTGTTCGCAAGGCAGAGATACGAAGGATGGGACTGTCTTGGGGACGAGATAGACGGCAGGGACATCAGGGAAGCGATATTGGAGGTATGACGAATGAGCGCAGATACAAAAACATCAAAGCTGTATGATGCCACCATAGACGAAGTGACCGCAAGCGGACAGGCATGGAAAAGCATATGCAGGCTTACGGGGCAGCTCTACCGCTATGAGTTTGACAATATCCTCATGGTCTACAAGCAAAGACCGAGGGCAACGCTGGTTGCGGATTTCGACACATGGAAGAAGGTAGGGCGGTATGTAAGGCGTGGCAGCAGGGGCATCGCAATCTTCCCGTCAAGAGCCTTAAAGCCGGGTATGCGGTATGTCTTTGACATATCCGACACCGGGGGCAGGGAAAGCGTCCTCACGTGGGAACTTGACCGGAATACCATGAAAGCGTATGCGGCGTGGTTACGGGACAAAGAGGGCATTGCCCGGACAGACGAAAAAGAATCTGATAAATCTTTTTTAAAAGACTTTACGGAAAGACAGATCGGAGTCATAATGGACTCAGAATTTGGTGAACGCATTACCGAGTTCGTAAATCTGGCTGGAAGCAAACAGATAACAGAAAATGGCAGAGCGCAAGAGATTACGGCAGGGGAAGCGTTAAAAAGAAGCGTCATGTATGCGGTATTTACAAGATGCGGCTTTGACCTTCCCACTGAAAAACAGGATTTCTCCTTTATTACCGCATTTACAACAGAGGAGGAAGTCTACCGTTTAGGATCTCTGCTCAGCGATATATCCTGTGAAGTGCTGAGAGGCATTGCAAATGATTTAAAGCAGATGGAAGAAAGGAGTATTGCAAATGGCAGAGATAACATTGACGTATCACGAGGGAGCGGACGGGATGCTGTACCCGGATCTCACGGCACCGGAGGAAACGGTGAGCATGACGAACTTAGGGAAGTTCGCAGTGAGGGCGATGGAGTACCTGAAAGAGAACCACAACAGCAGATACCGGACACTGCAGAGGTTCGGGAAACTGGCGGAGAAGATGCAGGAAGTGGAGGACGAGGCGAACCGGATGATGGACGAGCTGGAGGGCAGCTACTTAAAGAACAACCCGCCGAAGGACAAAAACTCGACAATGGAGATGTGGCAGCTACGCCAGCAGGCGAGGATGCAGGCAGAGGAGATCGTGATGAACGAAATCGTGATGAAGTTCCATTAGAGGGAAGCGGACAGCAGACAGAGGACAGTGAACAGCAGAATATAAGGAAAGCGGAACTTGACCGGGAAATCGAGCAGGAACTGAATGAGATCAATTCTTTAGGGAGTTCTGATACGCAGAAAGGAAGCTATGAACAGGCTTCCTTTTTGATTGCCCAAAACGGGGATATGGTGTTGCCGGAAGAGTATTCCTACCAGAAGCCGGAACAGGCGCTTACCGTTCCGCATGAGCATGTAAAACAGGTGCTTATGCGTGGCGGCGTGTATTCAGGGAGCAGAAAACGCATTTATGCGGCATTTCAGGATATTTCCGATCCGGGAGAACGGGTAAAGGCAATCCGCAGGGAATACGGACAGGGCGGTGCAGGCTGGCCCCTGGAAGGGGACGGGCTGCACGGATATGACACCTTTTCCTCAAAAGGACTCCGCTTCCAGTGGCGTGAGGGCGGAACGGAAAAGGAGGGCTATGTCAACTGGAAAGCCATAGAGCGTGAGCTGGGTGCGCTGATCATGACGGGGGAATATTATACCCCGCCAAAGGCATTTGATCCCGACAAGGTATCGGCGGCTGTATGGCAGGAGGTCATGGATGAATTTTTCCAAAACAGCTTCTGGAGTCCGGTTCCGAACATGCTTTTATATGAGGTGTTCACGAAAGACCTGCCCATGAGTGACAAAGCGCAGTTCCTTGAAAGGATGTTCTGCAAAAACCCTTATGCAGCCAGCATATCAAACAACTTTGAAAATGAATACGGCAGATGCAACATTGAGCAGACACATGAGGGTATTTTCATTGAATATTATGATGGGAACGGCACGAAATGGAAAACGGAGCTTGACTGGTGGGACTGTGCGGCTTATGTGGAGAGCATGATAGCCGATGGCGTATACCAGACAGATGCGCCTTATTCTGAAATCGACAGTATGCTGAAAGAAAATTCTGCTGTATCGTGGATAGAGATTTTAAAAGAAGATACGGACAAATATCTTTCGGAGGAAGCAGGGCAGCATCAGCAAAACCGCCTGGACACGATACAGGAAGTCCTCGAAGCCAAAGGTCTGCAGGAACGGCTGGAAGTAACATGGGATGATGCCTATGATGAAGTCATTGCAAGCGACGGGGAAACCGTATGGCACGGCAGGCAGTTTTACGACTATCTGTTTGAGGAAGTGCTTGAGTTTGGCGAAATCCGCAGGGACAGCAGGCTTACGTTTCAGGTACAGATGCAGCTTGAGCATGACAGATATTCGAGCCGCAACCCGGACAAGACAGAATTTATCCACCGGAAAACCTTTAAAACAGTGGAGCTTACTGCAGAAGAGTGGGAAAAACGGGAGGAAAACCTGTGGCTGGAACCGCTAAAAGGATATTTTAATGAGGAAATCCAGTATATTTCCGTAAAGACACTGATCTATGATATTTTTACCACAAATCTAAACATGGAAAGCAAGGCAGGATTCCTTGCAAGCGTGTACGGAGAGCTGCGGGAAGGGTTTTTCATGTCGGAATACACGGACAATTCCTATGGCAAGTGCAAGATCAGCAGGGATAAGGACGGCATTACAGTCTCTTATCCACGGGAAGATGGAACAAAAGGGGAAAAGCGGGTGGATTACCGATACTGCGCTGACCTGATCCTGCACATGATAGAGGAAAACGGCTATCTGACAGAGGGAATATTTGAGCGGTTCAAGGAAGCTCCAAAAGCATTTACTGCAATGCCGTGGTTCATGGAAATCTACCATGAATATAAGGAACGTATGCTGCAGGAGCCGGACTTTGCGGCGGTCAGCATTGACGGGCAGGAGGAAGAAAGGCAGGAAGGACAGGAGCCGGAGGCAGCAGCGGAAGAAATACCGGAAACACGGCAGACGGTGGAAAACGGACAGGAAGAAATACCGGAAACATGGCAGACGGTGGAAAATGGGCAGGAGGAGATACCGGAAGCATGGCAGACGGCAGAAAGCGGGCAGGAAGAAACAGCAGAAACACGGCAGGAACAGGAAGATACGGCGGAAATACAGCAGGAGCAGGAAGATACACAGGAAACGGCAGAACGTGTGGAGGGGGAGATATTAAACCCTGACGGGAGCGTGGCAAAGCCCGCTTCGGGCAGTCTGTTCTCGGAAGATCTGCGGCAGGTGGAGGCAATGGACGAGGATCTGCGTGACGCACTGGAAATCTATCTGACAAAATGTTCTGCAGTCGTGCCATACCAGCCGTTTTTGGTTATGGTAGCAGAAAGCAGCCTGCCAAAAGAGGATAAGCTGTATTTTTTGAACCGCACCATAAACCACATGGAGGATAAGGAGCAGACAAAGGCATACCACAACAACGCTTACGGTCTTGTGGAGTATATCCAGAGCAAAGACGCTTTCATGGCGGACTTAAAGGGCAGGGACGGGGAGCGGAAGAGATTTTCTGCAACCTATGAACAGCTCTATTCCATCATGGAATACCTGATCCGGGCGAAATCGTTTGTCATACAGCGGAACATCAATGAATATGCGGCGGAATATGCCAGAACGCCTTATGAGAAAAAATCCGGTTTAGAGCAACAGTTTGAGGATAAAGTGAAAGCCCTTAAAAGCAGGCAGCGGAACGGGAACTTTCATTTTGAGGATGAGGAACTTCCAAAAGGCGGGCAGAAAACGAGATACCAGTGGAACGTGGAGGCAATCCGGCTGTTAAAGCAGATAGAGCGTGAGGACAGGACTGCCACGCCGGAAGAACAGACGGTGCTTGCCCGGTATGTGGGATGGGGCGGCATAGCGCAGGCTTTTGACGAAAGGAATGAGGGCTGGCAGAAAGAATATGCGGAACTGAAAGAGCTTCTTTCCACGTCGGAATATGCGGACGCAAGGGAGACAGTCAACACGGCATTTTACACCTCCCCCGTCATCACACAGGCAGTTTACGGTGCATTGGAAAAATTCGGTTTCAAAAAAGGGACTATATTAGAGCCGGCGCTTGGCGTCGGTCATTTTTTTGGAACGCTGCCGGAATCCATGCAGGAAAGCAGGCTCTACGGCGTGGAAAAGGACGACATCAGCGGGCGGATCGCAAAGCTGCTGTACCCGAAAGCACAGATAAAGGTAAGGGGGTTTGAGGAAACACAATACCCTGACAACTTTTTCGATGTTGCGGTGGGCAACGTGCCTTTCGGTGATTACAAGCTGTATGATGCGAAATACGCAAAGCACAATTTCCGTATCCACGATTACTATTTCGCAAAGGCGCTGGATAAGGTCAGACCGGGAGGCATTGTGGCGTTCATCACAAGCAAGGGAACGCTTGACAAGGCGAACCCTGCGGTAAGGAAGTACCTTGCGGAACGGGCGGAGCTGCTCGGAGCGATCCGCCTTCCCAACACGGCATTCAGGGACAGTGCGGGAACCGATGTCACAAGCGACATCATATTCCTGCAGAAGAGGGAGCGCAAGATCGTGACGGAGCCAGACTGGGTGCATCTTGGCAGGACGGAGGACGGCATTGCGGTCAACTCCTATTTTGCACAGCATCCGGAAATGATGCTCGGAACAATGGAGTACGATACACGCATGTTCGGCAATGGCAGCAAATACACAAGCTGTATCAACCATGATGAAAACTTTGACTTAAAATCCGCACTGCAAACAGCGGTAGGGCAGCTTTCCGGCAGGATAACCGACGTGGCGGAGCTTGCGGCGGAAGAGGAAAAGACGGAGGACATCATAGAAGCCGATCCCGACGTGAAAAATTACACCTATACCTTTGTGGACGGAAAACTCTATTACCGTGAAAATTCCGTCATGTACCGCAAGGAAGTGTCGGCAACGGCGGAAGAACGCATACGGGGCATGGACGAGATCCGCACGGTCACAAGACAGCTTATCTTCATACAGACGGAAGGGTGCAGCAGTGAGGAACTGGCGGCACAGCAGAAATTACTCAATGAAAAGTACGATGCCTACGTAAAAAAATACGGACCGCTGACCGGAAGGGGGAGCCAGCAGGCATTCCGTGACGATGCGGATTATCCTCTTCTGTGTTCCCTTGAGGTCGTGGACGAGGACGGAAGGGTGGAAAAAGCGGATATGTTCTACAAACAGACGATCCGTGCGAAGAATCAGGTGGAGCGTGTGGAAACGGCGGTGGAGGCGCTGAACGTGTCCGTCAATGAGTTTGGGACGGTCAATATCCCGTTTATGCTGAGCATTTATGCGCCTGACATCAGCAAAGAGATGGAAAGACTGCCGGAAGGTAGTACACTCTCGCCGGATGCGGAGGCGGAAGTAAAGAGGGCGGTATTATTAAAAGACCTTGAGGGGCTTGTATATCTGGAACCAACGGAATACAACCCCGACAACTTGAACATGGGATGGAAAACAGCAGACGAATACCTGTCCGGCAACGTGCGTGACAAGTTAAGGATTGCGGAAGTGTATCAGAAAGAGAACCCGGAGTTATTCGGCATCAATGCGGAAGCGCTGAAAAATGTGCAGCCGGAACGTCTCGATGCGTCTGAAATCGACGTGCGTATCGGAACCACATGGATTGAGCCGCAGGATTATGAGGAGTTTATCTATGAGCTTGTGAAAACACCGCCCAGGGCAAGGGCTATGCGGAGGAAGTACAGCAGTATGGGAATACAGGTAAAACTCAACACCTACAACATGAACTGGTTCATTGATGGGAAACGGCATGACAACCATTCCATTGCCGCAACGGAGACTTACGGCACGAAGCGGATTGACGCCTATTCCATTTTTGAGGAAACCTTAAACCTGCGCACGGTTACAGTCCGTGACAGGATAGATGACGGGGGCGGGAAGTACCACTATGAGGTAAATAAGAAGGAAACCATGCTTGCAAGGGAAAAGCAGAACCAGATGAAGGAGGCGTTCAAAAGCTGGATATTCAAGGATCAGGAACGGCGGCAGAAATATGTGGATTATTACAATGAGACATTCAACAATATCCGCCTGCGGGAATATGACGGCTCACACCTGACATTCCCCGGCATGAACCCGGAGATTAAGCTGCGTGACCACCAGAAAAACGCAATCGCAAGAGTCCTTCTCGGAGGCAATACCCTGTTAGCCCACTGTGTAGGAGCCGGGAAAACATTTACCATGATGGCGGCATGTATGGAACAGCGGCGGCTCGGTCTTGCCAGCAAGAATGTCATCGTAGTGCCGAAGTCCATTGTGGGGCAGACGGCGGGGGAGTTCATGCGGCTGTACCCGTCCGCAAATATCCTTGTGGCAACGGAGCGGGATTTTGAGAAAAGCAGGAGGAAACAGTTCGTGTCCCGTATCGCAACAGGGGACTATGACTGTATCATCATGTCCCACTCGCAGTTTGAGAAGATACCGATCTCAAAGGAACGGAAAGAGCGTATGCTGCAGGCGCAGATACAGGAAATCTCTTATGCGATTGATGAAATCAAAGCGGAAAAGGGGGAGCAGTGGACCATCAAGCAGATGGAGGCACAGAAGAAAAAACTGGACGAACAGTTAAAGGAACTGACGGAGGAAAGCCGCAAGGATGACCTGATCACGTTTGAGGAACTGGGCATTGATTCCGTCATGGTGGACGAGGCGCACCATTTTAAAAATTTGTCGATTTTCTCCAAAATCAACAATGTATCGGGCATATCAAGCACAGGTTCAAAAAAGGCGATGGATATGTACCTGAAATGCCAGTACCTTGATGAAATCAATGATGGCAGGGGCATTGTGTTCGCAACCGGAACCCCGGTAAGCAATACCATGTGCGAACTGTATGTCATGCAGCTTTATCTTCAGAAGAGGACGCTGGAGCGCATGGGGATTTACCATTTTGATTCATGGGCGGCGAATTTCGGTGAAGTGACAACCGCACTGGAACTGACCGTGGAAGGCAGCGGGTTCCGCTTTAAGAGCCGTTTCAACAAGTTTACAAACGTGCCGGAGCTTATGACTTCATTCCGTGAGGTGGCGGACGTGCAGACTTCCGATATGTTAAACCTTCCGGTTCCCGCATTGAGGAGCGGCAAGCCGATCATCGTGGAAAGCGAGCCGGACTGGTATGTGAAGCAGGTCATGGAAGAATTTGCGAAACGTGCGGAGAGGATTCATAGCGGCGGCGTTGATCCGAAAGAGGACAATTTCTTAAAAATAACGGGGGAGGCAAGGCTTTTAGGGACGGACGCAAGGCTTCTGGAACTCCATGCGCCGGACAACCCGGACGGGAAACTGAACAAGGTAGCAGCAAACGTGGCAGCCGAATATTTTGCCGGGAACAAGGACGGTAAAATCGGCTGCCAGCTTATTTTCTCGGACATCGGCACACCAAAAGCCGTATGGACGCCGGACTGGGAGGAACGCATCAGGGACGGCGGGCAGTTTGACATTTACAACTACCTGAAAACCGAGCTGGTAAAGCAGGGAATCCCGGCAGAGGAAATCGCTTTCATACACGACGCAAAAACCGATGCACAGCGGGAGGCGCTTTTCAAGGAGATGCGCAGCGGCAAAAAGAAGATACTGATCGGCTCCACGGACCAGTGCGGGACGGGCGTAAACGTGCAGACGCACATCACGGCAATGCACCATGTGGACTGCCCGTGGAAGCCCTCCTGCATTGAACAGAGGGAAGGGCGTGGCGTAAGGCAGGGGAATGAGAATGACGAGGTGGCAATTTACCGCTATGTCACAAAAGGGACCTTTGACGCCTATTCATGGTCGCTGGTGGAAAACAAGCAGCGCTTCATCTCACAGGTCATGACAAGCAGGGCGGTGTCAAGAACCTGCGAGGATATCGACGAGGCAACCCTTTCCTATGCGGAGATAAAAGCCGTGGCAACCGGGAACCCACTGATAAAAGAGAAAATGCAGCTTGAAAACGATGTGCAGCGGCTGAAAATGCTGAAAAGCAGCTATGACAGCCAGAGGTATTCCTTACAGGACAACTTCATGATCCGTTACCCGAAACTCATCAAGGCTGCGACAGAGAAATTAGCTTGTGTGCATGAGGACGCAAAAACCGCAGAGGTGGCGCTCATTGCGGAGCCGGATTTTGCGATTACCGTGGACGCTGCCGGGAACAGCACAAAATTCACGGAGCGCACGGACGGCGGAACGGTCATGCTGAAGGCAGTCAGCCAGTGCAAAAACGGGGAAACAAGCCATATCGGAAGCTTCAAGGGGTTTGAACTTCTGGTGGAAAAGAATTTCATCGGGGTAAATTATATGGTGCTGCGGGGAAAGACCGATTACAAGGCGGAGCTTTCCACAAGCCCTGTGGGGAACATGGTAAAGCTGGAAAACCTCTGCCACGGCATACCAGCCGGTATACCGGAACTGGAAAAGCGCATTGAGCAGTACCAGCGTGACATGGAGCAGTCAAGGCAGGAATATGACAAGCCGTTCACGCAGGAAGGGGAACTGAACGAGAAAGTGGCACGTTTAAATGAGCTGAACGTGCAGTTAGACTTGGAGAACGGAAAGACCGAAGATGTGGACCTGTGCGAAGGACAGGACAATGCAAGGGTGGCGGAGCCGGACAGTTACCGCAGCTATCCGCCCGGAAAAGAGGGAAGATGATACGGAAAATCTTGGCAGCAATACTCATTACGGCGGGACTGGCGGCTATGTCAGTCCCCATTTTCTATCATTTCTACGGGAACCATAAAACCGACGAACTGATAGAACAGTTTGAACAGAATGTGGAACAGGAGCATAAGGAGGATGGAGAAAAAGAGGAAGAAAGGGAGGAGACGGATACCAAAGCCCCCATTAGTGAAGAGGATGCAGCCCTGCTTTCGTCCGGGGATGTAATTGGTCTGATCGAGATAGAAGCCTTAGAGCTGAAATATCCCATCGTGGAGGGGGCGGACAGCAAGCAGCTTGCCTATGGGATCGGGCATATACCCGACACTGCGGCAATCGGCGGCAAAGGAAACTGTGTGCTTGCCGGACACAGGGGGAGCAGATACGGCACTTATTTTAAGTACCTGGGCAGGCTTTCAGCGGGGGACACGGTAAAGGTCATGGACAAAGAAGGAAACGTGTATCTGTATGAAGTCGTTTCATCGGAAATCGTGGGACCGTATGACAATTTCGTAAAAGCACAGGGGGAAGAAACAGAGCTTACCCTGCTGACCTGTGAGAACAGCGGAACAATGCGGTTGATCTACCACTGTATCTACAAGGAGGGCGAATAGCATGGAAGAAAGCAGCAGACAGTACCTGTTTGGCATGGTGGAGGATATTCTGCGGGAATGTGAAGCCGAGCCAACGGAACCGGACAGACAGACGGAAATGGACGGCGGCATACTGCTGACCAGCGGTATCCATGTCTATCTGCCACGCTATGGGATTAACGTGCATGAAGGTTTTTTCTGCCACATGGAAGAGGGGCGGCTTGTACCGAAAAATATGCTGACTGTCATTTATGACAGGACAGATAAGGAATATCTGTATGATGCGGAAGAAAACTTTGTGGATACGGTGCATGAGTGGATTGACGGGCAATGCACACCGGAACAGTTGGAACGGGAACCTTGCGAGGTAAAAGGAATCAGGGAGGAAATCGTCTATGAAAAAGGCATACAGACTGGGGGAAGTGGAAGAAATCCTTGCGGAGATGGAACAGCTTGCAGAAGTGCCGGACGACATTATGGAAAGCGATGAGGATTACCAGATTGTCATCAGCGGGTGGCAGGTGCATATTCCCGAACTGGGGCTGAACCTGCATGAAGGTATTTACTGCAATTATGATGAAGATGAGGGCGGCTATCTGCCCGACTTTGCGGTAACTGTCGTGAAAGAGGAAGGGCAGGACGAATGGCTTTACTATGAACAGGACGGTTTCCTGATAACCCTTGCGAATTTTCTGCATGGGAAAACAGATTTGGATTTAGGGCAGTTAGGGCAATTATCCTGTTTTATCCGTATGCCGGGTGGAAGCCTGCCAGCGGAAGAATGAACCTGCCCTGACACTTTTGAAGTGAAGGGCAGTTCAGATAAAAAATATTTTATCGTCTGAAAAGGACAGAAAAGGAGGAACTTATGGAATATTCAATCCAGCTAAATGCAGTAAACAACCCGGACAAGAGCGTGAGGGCATTTGCAACCGTCGTGTTCGGGGACAGCTTCAAGGTCACGAATGTGGCGGTGCTTGAGGGCAGCAAGGGCAATTTCGTATCCATGCCCAGTTTCCGCACAAAGGAGAGGGACGAGTACAACAACCCGGTATACAAGGATGTATGCAACCCGATCACAAAGGAGTTCCGTGAGGAGCTGTATGGGGACATTTTAAAGCTCTATGATGAAATGGAGCAGACAGGCAAGGCAGAGGTCAAGATGGAGGCTGACGAACCGGACGAGCCGGACTTCACGGTAAGGGTAACACCTTTTGAGCGTGAGGGCAGCAATATGGTAGGTCTTGCCAACATTGTATTAAATGACAGCTTTGCAATAGGGAATGTGAGCGTGGTGCAGGGCAAGAACGGAATGTTTGTGGCGATGCCGTCCTACAAGGCAGGCAACAAGTACAGGGATGTATGTTTCCCAATCACAAAGGAGTTCCGGGAAAAGGTCAACAATGCGGTACTGGAAACTTACCAGCAGGCAAAGGAGCAGGCGATGCAGGAGGGACAGGAACGTGCCACGCAGCAGATGCAGACCGAGGACAGAGGCTTTATGAAAGTCAGCGGGGAACCGATGCCGTTCCGCTAAGTGGAAGAAATCAAAGAAAGGGCAGGGCGGGAAACCGCCCTGCAGAAAGGGAATAGAGAAATGGAAATGACAGAAAATGTGCAGCTTACAAAGGAGCAGAACATCATGGAACTGCTTGAACTGCTCCGCAAAAATAATATGAAAGAGGCTGCAAACAGAATCTTTGAGATGGCAGCGTATGTCGATGTGATGGAGAAAAAGATGGATTCCGTCTTAGAGGAACTTGTGACGGTCAAAGACCAGCTTCATAAAATGGAGGAACGGGAGGCAGAGAAAGGACTGAAACAGTCTCTCAAAAGGGCAGTAAGTAAGCTGGAACAGGACTGTCAGGATATAAAAGAAAAACTGTCAGAAGTCAAGGCAGAGATCAAGGCAAAGGCGGGGGAGATCGTAACAGCGGCAAAGCAGAAAGGGAAAGCGGCATTGAACAGGGTGTCGGAGTTTCTTGGGATTAAGAAGAAACTGCAAAATATCCGCCAGAATGTGCAGGAGTCCATAGAAGATGTGGATAAGACCATTGGGAAGATTGAAGCTTTCGGTAAAGGCATGAGGGAAGCCGGACAGAAGATTGCCAACACGTTCCGTACCTTTGCGGATAAACCGGAAAAGGAATATGGGGAAAAGAAGTTCTCAAAGATAGAGTTGATAAAGAAGCCTTTTCAGGCAAAGAGAAAGCTGTTGTCCGGGATCTTGGATTGTGTGGATGCCGCCATAGAAAAGACCGAACGGCTTGCCACAGATGTGAAACAATACCAGACGGATAAGGCTGAACGAGAAACAGGCAGCATTGACAACACGGAGACGGTAAGCCCGATAGAGCTTGCAAGGGTGGCAGAGCCGGAGTTCCAGTATGGGGCGGAGGCTTTTGAGGCGCACCAGAAGGAAGCAGAGAAAACAATGATTAAGGATAATACAACAAAGAATGTACCTGTAAAAAGCGGAAAAAGCCGATAGAGAAAAGTCCTCTTGAATTAAACTATGGTTTGGTTCAAGGGGACTTTTTTGATGGTCATTTTCTGTAATAAATGCCCGTTTTCTGCAAGTTATATTGAATTTTTATTAAAAAATATTACTATAGATACAATGTTTTTACATTATCTGAGGGATTTCGAGTTTTTAAGTTAATACAACAGACAAGTAAATAAATTGGGTTAAATGATTTTAAAATAATTTGTATTTTGGAGGTGATAAGAAATTTAATAAAAATCTAGCGTTAAAAACAAAGGTTTTACAAATGTTTGATGATTAAAAATAGGGGGTGATTAAAAATAATAGTGGTATATCTCATAGAGCTAGAAGAAAATGAAACAAAAGATTTGTTTGTGAAAGTGCTTCAAAAATTACCAATTATAAAACAAAAAGAACTGTTGCGTTATCATGATATTGCTGATACAAGAAGATCATTGGTGGGGTATTGCCAAACGCAATTAACAATAGCCGATATGACAGGATTACCACTATCAAATATAATTTTTTCAAAAAAACAGTTTGGTAAACCATATGCTAAAGATATAGAACATATTGACTTTAGTATTTCGCATTCACAAAATCGTACAGTCACTGTAGCTACTTCAAAAGGCAGGATAGGAATAGATATAGAATTTAATAGACCAATAGTTTTTAGTAAGATCTGTTCATTTTTTACTATTCTAGAGCAATCTTTAATAGGTTTTCCGTCGGACATTTCTGCGGAAAAATTTTACAAACTTTGGACATTGAAAGAAAGCTATCTGAAAGTTAATGGATAGGGTTGGCACGAATGCTGTATTTCTTGTGTTCCCAGAAAAGAATATTACAATAAATCTTGTATGCAATGCAAAATTGATAAGTCACAATCAACAAAGTAGCATTATGCAAGAAGTTGAGAGGATAATTGTGAATATTCTTGATAGTGGAGGAAACTTTCCTCTTGGTTAATTTAGCTATATAATGTTAAACAGGGTAAAGTAAATATGTTAAACGAGGAGGCAATATAATGAAAAACAATAAATTACAATTTGAATGTAAAGAATTAAAGGAAGGAGAAAGGTTTCCATTGAAATATACAGGAAGGGGTGAGGACAAATCGCCAGAATTTATCATTCACAATCTTTCTCCTGATGCTAAAACAATAGCAATTATTATGGATGATATTAAGCATCACTTATTTGGCATATTTAATCATTGGGTGATCTGGAACATTCCAGCGCAATCTAAAATACAAGGCGGTATACCAGCCGGAAGAGTTGTTCCCTCATTAGGGAATGCTGTACAGGGAATCGGATACGGACGACATAGATATGCAGGACCGAAACCGCCCAAAGGCAAACAACATGCTTATAAGTTTACACTTTATGTTTTGGACAGTGAAATTAGTTTAAAGAATAATGCAAAGAAAAAACATTTGTTGAAAGCGATTGAAACACATATAATTCAACAGGGAGAAATAACTGGTGTATTTGAATAGATCAAAAGAACATCAAGAAGGTTGAAGCAGGACTGTCAGGTTATGAAAGAAAAGAAGCTATCTGGTATCTTAAATTGTGCGGATGCCGTCATAGAAAAGATTGAACAGTTTGCCGTAGACGTGAAACATTACCAGACGGATAAGGCAGAACGGGAGACAGGCAGCATTGACAACATGGAAGCTGTAAACTCTGTGGAACTTGCAATGGTGACAGAACCAGAGTTCCAGTATGGGGCAGAGGCTTTTGAGGCACACCAGCAGCAAGCAGAGAAAGTAATGAGTAAGGATAACGCAAGTAGATTCAGAGTAACCTGTTCTTGTGTGAGAGAATAACTATGACTTTTAAGCAGTCATCTGCAAATATTTTATCCTATGCACAATGATATTGCAGGAGGTTAGATGAAGAAATCTCTGTTTAGGTTTATTGATAGATTTGAATTGTTGAGTTTCTATGTACTTTGTTTTGGCTTTAATGTAATGTTTGATTATGCAAAAACTTTAAGTATAGACTCTCATCTTCTACAAACTTTTTTAAAGCAATTTTATGACTATCAAACTTTGATTATGTTGTTATTGACATTTATAGTAATAGTTGAGCATTATCAAATGCTGAACAGAAAAAAAGTGGAGATATATTGTAGAATTCTTGTAGGTGATACAATACAGTCCGCTATTCTTAGGTATATTTTTGAATGTTTGATAATATTAGGGAGTGCCTTTGTTATATCAATGATAATAAATGCTATATTAGGCATAGGCTTAACTAATAACATTTATTTATCTGGCATTTTTGTAGTTTATATACTAATTAGTTCAAGGATGGTGAGCAAGGTTGAAAATTTTTAAGTTTTTTATAACAAAGATTTTTTTGAGAAAGTTGTTAATTGTATTTAGTGTATTTTTGTTGCTTTTTCTGAGTGATTACCTTGTTTTTATTGCAGCTCGCTCCACTGTTTCAACTTTCCAAGGGTATGAAGAGATGAAACATTTAAATCAAACAGGGAATTATATAGCTAACTTAGATCCGAACAGTGACATGAATATGGGTAATATTGACAAAAGTGACACACAAAATGTATATGATTATTTAAATGATAATAATCTTAGCTATGCCTTATTCACAGACGGGTTCATTGTATCATTGCCTAATGATTATGATATGAAAGTTTCATTCGCTTATTTAAATGAAGAATACTATAAGTTAAATAGGCAATTTGAAATTGCACAAGGAAAAGACTTAGATTTTGATTACAGTTTTGATGACGATATAGAAATCCCTGTTCTGATTGGAAAAGGATTAAGTGAAACATATCCGCTAGGCTCTATGATAAAAATTGAAGATCCTGTGCTTCAGAAACAAATAATTCTAAAAGTTCAGGGGATTTTAAAACCAAATATATATCATTCCAATTTTTATTCCCTCAGTTCAAAACAGTACTATAATTTTTCGGTTGTGATACCTGTTAATGAAGATTTTCTCAATAATTCAAATGTGGGACTTCAACTTCAGGGACTCTTCGATATCATACTTCTTCAAACATCGAAGAATGAAATTGAAGGCTTACGTAAGGTTATGCAAGATAGATTGGGTTTAAAATTTAACTTTTATACCCAAGAAGAAAATTTTGAGTATTTTAATAAATATTATTTCAGTTCATTAAAAATCATAGCTATACTAACTACAATTTTAACATTGATTATAATTGGTCTTACTATCTGGAATTCCTTAGCTAGTATACGTGTGATGATTAAAGATTTTACAATTAATCTATTTGTTGGATTAAGCTATTCAAGGTTACGAAAGATTTTTTATGGTTATTATGGAATATTGTTTTTTGCTAATTTGATAGTTCTCTTTATTATAACTGCTTATTCAAGATATGGAACTTGGATAAGAAAGGATGCTTCTTTTTCTACATTTGGTTTATTTGGTGTAATAGGGATGGATTGGTTAGCTTTAGGGGCAGTGCTATTTTTTGATATTATTATTGGAATGATTATTGTCGAAATTATGTTGTGGAGAATTAAAAAAGTTCCGATTTCTTTGGGGGTGTTACAATGAAAAAAATTATCGATCTAACTATTCAAGAAAAAGTGTACAAAAATAAGAGATCACACCTTTCAATTCTAAATGGCTTCAAACTTGAAGTAAATTGTGGTGAAAAAATTGCTATTGTTGGAAAATCCGGAGTAGGGAAAACAACTTTGTTAAATATTCTTGGATTGCTAGATAGGAACTATAACGGTTCTTATACACTTTTTGAAACAAAAACTAATGATCTGAATTTAAGCCAATTAGCGGAATGGCGAAATCAAAGGATTGGTTTTGTTCTTCAGGAGTCAGCGTTAATTAATTCTTTGACCATCGAGGAGAATATCAAATTACCTTTGTTATATGCAAAATCTGGTCAAAATTGCAAAGCAGGAGATTTTGAGAGTATCATTGATGGAATTGGGATTGGATCAATATTAAAAAAGAAACCGCTTGAATGCTCTGGTGGTGAAAAATCTCGAGTTGTTTTTGCTAGGGCAGTAATAATGAGACCTCAGCTCATTTTATGTGATGAGCCAACAGCATCTTTGGATGGTGATAACAAAGAAAGGATTATATCATTACTTTTTAAAATGAATCAAGATTTTAACACTACTATTATTACTGTTACACATGATCTAGAAGTGGCGGATCGTCATGAAAAGATAATTCATCTTGAACGGAGGATGTAAAAATGGGATTTATTATAATGGTATTATCGGCGATTATTGGAATATTTTTAATTGCTTTAGGAATTTCTGGTATTAAAAACAAAAAGAATAAACTTTGGAATATAATTGCTGTTTTAATTGGAATGTTATTGGTTTGTTTTGCAATTTGGTTAGGATTTCCAAAGTAAAAAATGGTTTCCGTATAGCATATCTTGGCTGAAGTAGGAAGATGAGAATTAGGTATAAGCCTTTTCACCCATGAATGTGTCACGGAAATTCAGAATTCCGAAAGTATGATTGAAATACCACCATCTCAATGCTTATGTGCATTGAGATGGTGGTATTTTTGTCGTGCGCCCGGCGGCGCACGTTTCTAACCGGTGCAAGTCCGGAATCCACCCGGTAGTGGGAAGGATACAGTCGAAGGCAAGGGTGTTCATCGCGAGGTGAAATCTGAAGGAAGCTGGATGTGAGGAACATACTAACTCACGGACAAATCTCTGGTCTGACGAACAGAAATCATATATAAGGCTAACCTGCGGATGCTCACTTCCCGGAGCAGGTGCGGAAGTATAGTGAAAACCATGGAACGCATAAAAGAATACATGCGAGGGTGGCAGAACTATTACAGTATGGCAGACATGAAGAACAACATCGAAGACCTGAATGGATGGCTGTGTAGAAGGATACGAATGTGTATCTGGAAACAGTGGAAATTGCCAAAGACCCGAAAACGGAAGCTGATAGGACTGGGAATGCCGGAATGGGTAGCTTGTGAAGGTGCCTACAGCAGAAAAGCCTATTGGAGAATGGCAAATACAGGTGCGGTCAAAAGAGCATTAACAAAAGAAAGACTGATAAACTGGGGCTTTTATGATTTAACCACAGCCTATCAGTCTATGCACGTCAACTATTGAAACCGCCGTGTACCGAACGGTACGCACGGTGGTGTGAGAGGACGGCGGCTAGTCACCGCCTCCTACTC
>CAKRFN010000008.1 GCA_934320655.1 uncultured Eubacterium sp. | reverse complement strand
AACTATTGAAACCGCCGTGTACCGAACGGTACGCACGGTGGTGTGAGAGGACGGCGGCTAGTCACCGCCTCCTACTCGATTGTGAAACAAAAAAAACGAAAAAGGCGCATAGAGATGTGTTTTCGCTGTAATTCAGCAATATACTTATAAATTACTTAACAATGTATCCAATGTCTTTGCCAGAGCAGGAATATCAGAAATTATTTCCTTAAGCTGCTGTCCGGTCAGATCGGAGAACTGTGAAACGGTGTTGACCTTATGTTTCTTCCATAACAAATCTGCCTTCCGCATCGGAAGAATTTCAAAGATGAATTTATCATGCCAGTCATCAAGCGTAATCCCATTTTTCTTGAGAATAAAATATGCTTTCATGGTAAGAGGGTAATCCTGTTCGCATATGGTATATATGTCATAGGAAGTCTTGTGGTTAAAATCGTTCATACATGAGATACCGTTTTTAAAGAACATGGGGTATATTTTTGCCGGAAATTGGTATTTATCAAAGGCTTCTTTCAGGTAAGAAAGTGATTTTGTCTGTATGTCATACTTCTGACAGATCTGTTCAAGCTCCGCTATGGTTTTATTGCCAAGATTCCGGAATTGGAGAATTTCTTCTTTGGGAATCGTAGATAGCTGTGACAGGTACATCACATTGTTCCTGATAAGGGTATTTTGCAGCCGACTTGATATAGGAATGTCATAGATTGATATTTCGTTTTCGGGAGGCAGCAGATAGCCTAAAGGATTAAGTTCGTTGATAATAGGTTCTACAATACAGTTTTTAGGGAATATTTTTGCCAGTGTTATATAGTTATGTCCTGTAAGGTCTGAAACTTTGGTGAAGCCTGTGCTTAGTAAGGCTGATTTGACAGTGGAGGAAATGTTCAGGTCTTGAATTTTTGTATCCATATTTTGCTCCTTTGAATGTAAAACGGACTGAAACAAGTCCCATTATAGCACCTTTTCTTCACAAAATAAAGAAAAAAGGACTAAAACTGGTTCAGAATGTAGGTGCATAATGGAACAAAAGGTAAAACAGGACAGTATTCAGTTGGGAAAGAATATTCGGCGCATCAGGAAAGAACAGAAAATAGGGCAGACAGAACTGGTTGCATTGATGCAGCTTAAAAATGTGCAGATTACAAGGGAAACTTTGGTAAAGATAGAGAGAGGGATACAGCATATTAAGGCGACTCAGCTTAAAGCAATAAAGGAAATACTGAATACATCTTATGAGGAAATCTTTAAAGAAGAGTGAATGATGGAATTGGTATATGTATTTGGGCAATGTCTATGATGGATGCTTGTTTGTCGTTTTCTGCAATATTTGGTCATTTTCTGTAATCATATTGACGAATCTGTAAAAAACTTATCATTTCATTTGAAGAATGTGATTTTCTGGCTGTTTTAGCTATAAAGAAGTTTATATACCACCTGTGTAGAATATAAATAAAGTTTGCCATAAGTTATGCCGAAATATATATAGAAAGTGTGCGACATTGGCAGTGATTATGTCGGAAAGGAGGGGGCGAATGTTTAAGATTGCTATATGTGATGATGAAAACTATTTCATAGAAGAATTAAAACAGATCGTGTCCGATTGTATGCTGGAAAAGGGACTTGTTTTCAAGATAGATACATATAGCTCTGGGGCAAAGTTTATATCATTGGGTATAGGTATGCTTCAGTATTCTATTATATTTTTGGATATTAATATGAATGAAGTCGATGGCATTATGACAGCTAAGAAAATTCGGGAAGTGAGTAAGGAAGCGTTTATCGTTTTTGTGACAGCGTTTGTAAATTATACAATAGAAGGCTATAAGGTAGATGCTATAAGGTATTTATTAAAAGGCGGTAATAATTTTAAAGGTGCGATTGACGAGTGCATAAATGCAATTATGGAAAAAATGAATTATACGATTGTAACGAAAAAGTTTACTTTTAATGAAGGCATTAAAGAGATTGCATTGGAAAGGTTATTATATGTCGAAAGCAGATTGCATAAACTGGAGTTTCATGTTATGGAAGCAGATATGAAGATTTACACCATGTATGAAACTTTGAATAACTTTGAGAGTGAATTGCTGAATAATGACTTTGTAAGAATACATCAAAGCTATCTTGTCAATTTAAAATATGTCATGAGTGTGGGTAGGTATCAGGCGGTATTAACGAATGGAACTATTTTAGTTATACCGAAAGCCAGATATACATACGTTAAAGACAAATTTATTGCATATCGAGGAGAAGTGTGATGTTGTATTTTTTGCCAGATGTGTTGATGATAGTATTTGAGATTTTTTGCTGCAAGATATTCTTTGAGATATTTGGAACAGTACGCTCTAAAGGCTGGCTTAATGCGGCGCAGATAATATTATTATTTGGGTGTGTTTTTTGTGTCGTAAAAGAATTCTCAAATATTTTTGTTTTAAAACAAGTTGCTATTATTTTATTAATTGCTGTTTTTATGTATTGGCACATGAAAATCAGTATAAAGAAGTCAATGATACTAGCTGTTCTATATCAGGCTTTATTGTTGGCAACAGATTATATAGCATTTCTAATTTATTATAGTGGATTGACTTCAAGTGATGAAACAACGGGACTGATATATGTAGTGGAAAGTGTTTTGGTTGTTTTACTTGGGAAGATGTTTCTTTATGTTTGTATTCTTATTATTAAGAAGAAGTTTGGAAAAAAATCAACTGATATGCTTGTGGATTCAGAGTGGCTTAAATTCCTGTTTTTTCCTGTATTTACAATAATTATTATGGTGGCTATGTTTTCGGTTTTTGGGGATGTGGAGACAACAGGACAGATATATCTTTTGTTCATTATTGCATTTGGCATGGCGGGAATGAACATTGTGGAATTTTATCTGATTAATGACATCATAGAAAGAGAAATAAAGTTGCATGAAAATAAGATTTTTCGGATTCAGGTAAAGAACCAGACCGAAATGTATCGGTCTATATCAGAAAATTTTGACAGTCAAAAAAGAAAAACACATGAATATAAAAACCAGATTGTATGTATCGAATCATTGCTAGGGAAGAAGAAATACGTGGAATTAGAGGAATATGTAAAAGAAATATATGGCCATTTAGACAAGGAACTAGATGCTATCAATACAAATAATGTAATTGTAAATGCGATATTAAATACGAAATACAAGGAAGCGGATGCGAAGGGAATTGTTTTTGTGTTTCGGGTAAATGATCTTTCGCAGGTAAAAATGAAAGATGAAGATGTGGTTACTATCCTGTCTAATCTTCTGAACAATGCGATAGAAGCTTGTGAGAAATGTGATGATAAAAAGATAATAAAGCTGAAATTTGTTAATGAAGATGGTGTGGTAATAATTTCCGTTAAAAATACATTCAATCATCCGGTATGCTATGAGAATGGAGAAATCAAATCTTCTAAAGTAGCAAGAACAGAAGAACATGGAATCGGAATTAAAAATATTATAGAGGTTATTGAGAAGTACAACGGATCGTATATTATTGAGGATAGTAAAAATGAGTTTTATTTCTCAATTATGATTCCTACCTAAAAGAAGAAATTTATTTTTATAGGTCATTTTCTGCTCT
This sequence comes from uncultured Eubacterium sp., assembly GCA_934320655.1. Lineage (GTDB taxonomy): Bacteria > Bacillota > Clostridia > Lachnospirales > Lachnospiraceae > W0P33-017. Next base: position 115,445 of record CAKRFN010000008.1, on the reverse strand, counting down.
GGAGTGTCTGTTTTCTGCAAAGCATATTGTTTTTAATCGACATTTCTTTATATTAATTTTAGGAAGGAGGTGCATGAGGTATGATAGAAAAGATGGTATTAAGCTTGGTAAGCCAGATGGAATCTAAAAAAATGATAGACAAAGCTGACAGCGAACATTATGAGTATGCTTTGATTACTCTGACAGAGCATACCATAACAGTTGGAACCATGTTGCTGATTGGGCTGGTTTTTAATCAGTTTATACCGACAATTTGTTTTATGATATTTTTTCTTTCGCTTAGGAAACGAACTGGTGGGTATCATGCAGACAAATTTTGGAAGTGCTATCTTGTGACTGTTATTCTTTACATTATGATTATGCAGGTTGCTGCTGTTCTTTCCCAAAATCCGATTGCCATATATGTTATGTTGCCCTTTGCGGCGCTTGTGATTGGGGTTATAGGAACCGTCAACCACCCCAATATGGATATGGATAAAAACGAACTGCAGGAATCAAAGAAAGCAGCAAGATTATGTGTCTTGTTGGAAGTATCGGTGATTGCGGCATTTATTGCTTTGAAAATCAATGATCTGTATGTAAGTTACATGTCATTGGCTATTATATTGTGTGCATCCTTGCTATGCGTAGCTAAAGTTATGAAACAGGAGGTAAAAGTAAAATGAAGAAAACAGAGAAAATCAATGACACTGTTTTAAAAGCAGTGGAAAGAGTTGCCCGGAACGAGGTTCAAAAGAATTGCTACAAATGGCCTCCGGACTGTATGGGATTTTTTCATCAGCCGAAAAGACCTAAGAATGTAAAAAAAGAAAAATAGCAGCTTATAAGGGCGGTGGGGAGAAGTTCTCGGGTACTTAACGAGAACTTCTTTGTTAATAGCAGTCAGAGTTAGTGAAACAGAGTATAAGCAGATTGGTTATGGAAAGGGATATTGCAATGCGCAGTATCTCTTTTTTTGTTACAGAAAAATGAAACCAAATTCTTTCCAACAACGTATTGATAGGAAATTTGGGCAGATGGGATTTGGGCAAATGGACGAGAGAGGACTGTTAAAAAGGCTGCGGAATGGGGATGAAAAAGCATTTGAGAAAATAATGGATATGTATAGTGCCTATGGGATGCAACAGAAGAAGCAATACTGCATTTTGAGTTCGCTCAAGGGCAGGCTGATGGGGGTGATCTGCTGCCGTTGGGTATCTTGGAAGCTGGCTATATAGTAGCCGGAGAGTTAAAAGAGCTGCAAATGGTAAACCAGAATTTCTACAGTGTAGATTTCTGTCCGGAGAGTGAAGGGACATATTATTTTTATTTGAAGAATTGTTCCAGCGATAGGATAATTATTACAGAAGGCAATATCAATGTAGTGCAAGGAGGCATAAATGATGAGAGAGAATGAACAAAAAGAGATAATATCAACTCTAAAAACAGTTCCCATAAAAGAAGATGTACTTCAAAAGGAAAGAATGGGATTACCGCAGGCAGATATTGGAAGTGGAAAAACAGTGTCCTTTCTGGACAGTAATGGAAGTATGTTCTATGTGGCGGGAGGAACAAAAGTAAGTTTCAGCGTTGAACTGGATAAATCAGCTTCTGTTGAAATGGGATACATTAGTAACAATGGGACAAGAACACAAACATATAGCGGAACGGGCAGTTCGCATAATACGTCATTTGAGATTTCAAATACAGGTTATTACAGATTTTACGTTACAAATACATCTTCAAGTACCATACAGGTAACAGGGGGAACAATCAGTTTTTGATATACTGTAAATTACAAGGAGGTAATCATGAAAAGACGGATCTTAAAAGTTCTGAAATGGGTGTTTGTGGTTTTACTGGGTGCTGTTGTAGTATTGATAACTTGGAATTTCATCTGTAAAATGGCAGAGCAGTCTAAGATTGAAGCTGCATATGGAACTGCCATTGATGTAAATGGGCATAGTATGACGGTAGATATAAAGGGGGAAGGTAATGAAATAACAATCATTTTGTTGCCCGGTTGGGGTTCTCCGTCACCAATTCTGGAATTTCTTCCATTAGCGGAAGAACTTTCAGAAAAATTTCGGGTTATCACCATAGAACCGTTTGGATATGGGCTTTCAGATAGAGTCGGTGCAGAACGGGAAATCAGCGTAATTGTAGAAGAATTGCATGAATGTACACAGAAGTTAAGCTGCGATCAGTATTATTTAATGGCACATTCACTATCAGGATTGTATTCATTGTATTGGGCAAATGCTTATCCGCAGGAAGTGCAGGGATTTATAGGAATTGATCCGTCTGTTCCCAAACAATCTGATGAAGAATCGCTGCCGATTAAAATGATAACACTGAACAAGTTATCAGCGTACTTCCAGAAAATAACAAGCATATTGGGAATTACACGGATATTATCTATTGGAAACCCGGAAAATGCAATTTATGCAGATTTCTCTTATCCGTATTCTGAAAGGGAGTTAGAAGTATTTCGCATTTTGTCTATGGATTTTGTCTATAACAGAAATATTATGAATGAGTTAAATCATATGGAAGATAGTCTGGAGTCTGTAAGAGATATGAAATTTCCTGATACAGTTCCGGTATTACAGTTCGTTTCGAGTGATAACTGTGAGCTGCTGGAAACATGGGAAACGTTGCATAGGGAAGTTATTACGGAAATAGATAAGAGTGAGGTGCTGCGGTTGGATGGAGGGCATTATCTGCATTTTGAGAGGAAAGAGGAGGTTGTTGAGAAGGTAGAGGAATGGATGAAAAAGTAGAGAACTACTGAAAATTTTGTAATATTTGTTGGTAAAATTTAAGATGTTAAGTTGCAAGAGTAAATAAATGAAATGGACAAGTTCTTGAACAATAGGAAGATATCAAAAAGACAGTCTGGAAATTATGAGAATTTAGACTGTCTTTTTGTTGACGTTGTTACTCGAAATGAATATACCTAAACGAAAATACGAAAATATGGAATATAAAAAAATTTGGACATTTTCTGCTAGAAATGGTCACTTTCTGCAAGGCTAATTGTATTTTGAATTTTTTATTATAGAATATTAATAATCAACTCCTATTTGCACAAAAATCAATATAAACGAGGAGGGATTTTTATGAAAACATAAGTTAAGATATAGTCCATTTAGGACAAGGCATTGAACAAAAGAATGTTGCTTGGACTCATAACGAGAGAGCAAGGTGGTTCTGACTGATAGAGGAATCGCAAATATTTTGCTTTGCATTGACTTTTTGTTTGGGAGATGAATTGATGAACGATGAAAAAGTGATGGAAAAACTGGATTCAATTTTAAGAGATAAATTTGGATTCAACGATAAAAAAATAGGTAAGATGAAGGAACATAGATTTCTTTCTAGTGAGATTGGTTTTTCTGCTGCAAATCTTTTTGAGTTGTTTTTGGAAATTGAAAAAGAATTTAAAATTTCTTTTTCTGAAAATGAAATATTGAATACACAATTCGATAGTTATAGGGAATTAGTGAAAGTTATTTGTATAAAAACAGGAGGAACTTAAATGACAGGAATGAATGTGAATAGTATTGTAGCGAATCCATATGCTAATAGTTACTTAACTTCTACACAAAATAGAAGTAATAATACATCAGCGGATTCTTTCGTAAATGCAATTAATGAAGTGGCTGGTAGTGAAAGTTTAGCGGGTTCAAATAATGTGAATTTTGAGGGGGATATGGTAATTTCGCAGCCACCTACTTATGGTAATTTTGTATATAATAACACGATTTCTAACAAATCCAAAGATGAAATGACAATGGATGAGTACAAACAATGGTTCATGAATGAAATATCACAAATGCCTGTAAGTGCATGGTATCGTTCTACCTGCGTAGGTGGTGCATTGACCATTACTGATAAAGCATTTGAAAGGATGAAAAGTGATCCAGAGTGGGAAAATACGGTATTGAATATGGTAAGGAATATGTATTCCTCAAATGGCATAATGGGTTCTAAAATGATAGGTTTTCAAGTTATTGGGGCATCTCCCGAAGAATGTTATGGTGAGGGGATACCTGTTGATAACAGTTCAGGAGCATCTTCCAATTCAAATAGTGAAGAATCATGGTGGAAAAAACGTCATGAAAGAATGGAAGAATTAATGAAAGCACAGGAAAAAGAAGCGATTAAAAAAGCACAAGCAAGACGAGAAGCTGCACGGAGTGAATATTTAAATCGCCAGTTGGAAAGTCAGCAGAGATTGCAGAGTTCATTCATGGGAAAAATGCAGACCATTGAGGCAGAAACGAGTATGTCCGCCGTTCAGTCTGCAGAAGCGAGTTCTTTAGCAGTAGTAGCATATGAGAAAAGCAGCATCATTTTACCGGATAAGTCTATTTAAAATTATTACAGATGATTATAGACCAGCGAGTCCTTTAGCTGTTGTTTATAAAATATTCGGGAAAGGAGGAACTGAAAATGAAAAGAACATTAGGAAAGAAAAATGATCTTAACAAAGGTACGGTAGTGGCATTTGCATGTAACTGCGTAGGCGGCATATGCAATATCGGCTGCTCATGCACCGGAACAACCGACTATACTACTACTTATGCTCAGAACTTAGCAAAAGTAGTATCTTCCGGAATGCAGTTGGCTACATGGTCTTAATACATAACGAAGATCATGTAGGGAATGCAGCGATAGGATTTTCATTCCTATCGCTGTGTTCAAATAAAAGCAGATATATGGAGAGGGTTACTATATGCAGGATAAAAAAATATATTTACATTTATTCAAAACATTGAATAGCTTTTATTTGTATGATACTAATGCAAATTCCATTATAAAGGTTAATGAAAAATTATATAGAAAATTACAGCAGGGAGAGGATAATCTAAATGAAGATCCTCAGACAGTTAGTTTAAGAGAAAGAGGTTTTTTACAGCCAATTCAACAGCCAGAAATGTGTCATCCTTTAACAGATAAAGTTGAGAGCTATTTGCAAAATAATTTAAGTCTTTTGATTTTGCAGGTGACACAAAATTGTAATTTACGTTGTAAATATTGTGTCTACTCAGGAAGTTATATAAATCGAGTTCATTCAAATAAACGAATGAACTTTGAGACAGCTAAAAAGGCTGTGGATTTTTACTACAATCACAGTAAGAATACGGAGATAGCTTCGGTTAGTTTTTACGGCGGTGAGCCTCTCTTAGAGTTTGAATTGATCAAAAAAGTAGTTGCGTATTGTGAGACAAAATTTGCCGGAAAACAATTAAATATTAATATGACTTCTAATGCTACATTATTAACATCAGAAATAATGGATTTTTTGCAATCACATAAAGTGAATTTAACGATTAGTTTAGATGGACCAGAGGAAGTCCATAATCGAGGTCGTGTATTTGCTGATAGCAAAACAGGGACTTTTGCAAAAATAATGGAAAATTTGAAGGTATTTGAGAATCTGTATCCTGAGTATGTAAATACTATTGGCTTTAACGCTGTATTAGATGAAGGAAATGATTTTAAAGCAAGTAGTGATTTCTTTTCTTTTGATTTTTTGAAGGAAGCTACAGTAACATTCACAACAGTTAGTAACCGTGATGTCATTGTCGAGAAAAATATTCAAGAAGAATTTATTGTAAATTTTAAATACGAACTGTTTAAAAAGTTTTTAAATTGTATTGGGAGATTAAGTGAGGACTGTGTTTCTAAGTTAATGTCCGTCCATATAAATAAAATAAAAAATAGTATTCATGATCACTTGCGCAATCCATTTATTTTTGATGGAAAAACTCATCCAAGTGGTCCCTGCGTTCCCGGAATGAATAGGTTATTTGTTACAGTAGAAGGAGAACTTTTTCCTTGTGAGAGAGTTAGTGAATCCAATAAAGTTTTCCGATTAGGAAATTTAGATGAGGGCTTCGATATTGAGAAAGTAAAAGAATTATTAAATATTGCTAAGCTGACAGAAAAGCAATGTAGCAGATGTTGGGCGATGGGGTATTGTGATAGCTGTGCGGCTGATATGGGAGATGATAACGAATTAGAGTCTAAGAAAAGGTTAGAGCGTTGTGCAGCTATACAATTTACAACAGATGAGTTAATGAAAGAATATTGCATACTTCGAGAGAATGGATATAATTTTGATTAGAAAGGATAAATATATGAGAGTGTTAATATACCCGTTTAATGAGGATTTTGAACCTTTTATAAAATACGGAATGTTCATGGAAAATATGGAAATAACAGAATCACTTTCTCCAAGAGGCTGGGGATTACAAGATAAAATTATTGCCAAAAAAATTGCTAATAAACATGATATAAAAGAAGTGCAGTGGAACAATATAGATGCCTTACTGTTGATTGATTCAGAAGTAATTGTTTTGACCGATCAAGAAATTATAGAGGTAATCTTAATTTCAGCACAAAATGGGAAAAAAATAATTGTAAATAGGAATCTGAATGAGAATATGTTTCTTAATATTTCGGATATTTGCAAAAAAGAAAATGTTGAATTAATTGATAAACGAGTCAAGGTGCAAGGGGAAGAACTATTTGATAGGCGGTTACAAAGAATTGAAACGCCAGTGGTATTTGTTTCCGGTATGGGAGAAAAATGCAACAAATTTGATGTACAGATGTTTTTAAAGACATATCTTAATAATTTGGATTATAAAGTATGCGTAGTATCATCAAGGACAAATGCAGAGCTATTTGGAATACATTCGTTTCCAGAATTTATGTTACAGCATAACTTAGATGAATCATCTAAAATTATTAATTTCAATCACTATATAAAAGAGTTAGAAGTAAGTGAAAAGCCTGAAATTATTATTATTGGTGTGCCAGGTGGTATTATGCCTGTTTCAGAGAAACATTCAGAACACTTTGGGGTTTTAGCATTTGAGGTATTTAATGCGGTAAAAAGTGATGCGTTGTTGTTTTGCATACATAATAATAAATATTCAAAAGAGTATTTTGATGAATTACAGAAACTTTGTCAATATCGTTTCCATACAAATATTGACGCATTTGTTATATCAAATCATGCGTATGATGGATTCTCATTGGAAACAGAAGGGCAAATTAAATATTTGTCATTTACAGATGATGAGGTAGATAATTCTATTTCCGAGTATCCAGAGAATGTGTACGGAAAATCAACATATGAAAAGTTGGCTGAAAGTTTATTGGATACATTGGCTGATTATGCAGATTGTCAAGTAATGTAAGAATTGGGATGAGATATTTGAGAGAAGATAGGATAGCTATTATTGATAATGGAATAAAGAAAGATTTAATATGCAAAGAAAAAATACAGTCACAAATAGTTATAGATGACAACAATATGTGTATAGAAGATAAAGATGAAATTCTGATTACGGATTTTCAACATGGGACAATTTGTGCATTAATTGTTAAAAGGTATAATTCTGACTGTATATTGAATAGTGTACGAATTTTGGATAAAAATGGGAAGGGCGGGATTGAAAAGATAGAACCCGCCCTTGAATGGTGTTATCAGAACAATATAAAGGTTGTCAATTTGAGTTTCGGGACTACAAATTTTAAAGATTATGAGAAACTTAAAAAAATAGTCAATAAATATGTATATAAGGGTATGATTATTGTAGCTGCAACGGCTAATTCCGGCTTCGTATCATATCCTGCTAGTTTTACGAATGTGATTGGTGTAGCAACAACAGGCAGCCCTTTAAGCTATTCCGAAGATTATATGCAAATGGGTATTGATACTGTTGTACCGTCTGAACATATAGTAAAAATGTTGGATAAAGAGGTCAAAACATCATTGAGTAATAGTTATGCAGCACCGTATGTATGTGCTTTGATTGCAAACAGGCTAAATACAGATAAAACGCTTAGCATTAAAAAATTAAAGGAATATGCAAAAGAGCAAAGCCATATTGAAATGATTGGGGGAATATATGAGCCGGATTGGGCTTATAAGGCATATGTAGCAGATGGGAAGAAATCGAGCAAGGCAAATTATTACTTTGAAGCGGTTTCAGGAGTGTTTAACAAAATAAGGGACGAAGTAGATACTGTAATAGCTTTTTCTATGGCTGATTTGAAAGAACTGAATATAGAAAATAAGAATTTAATATACCTCGGAAGAGAAGATATTCATAATATAGAGGTACAAGGATTCTTTTGGAGCAGGGGAACCCGGCAGCAGCAGATCTTGAATAATCATTATCAGGGAAATGGTCTTGAGGTTCTGGTAGTAGTATTGGCAATCGAAGCTACAATAGATTGTTTCTATACACTGACCGAATTAAAGAGGGCATTTGCCAGTGGTGGCTACAACGCATATACGATAGGAATGGAGCCGGAGTGTGTGTTGTATGGGCTAGAGTATATGCCGGAACCTGTGGCAGAACATGAGGTATGGAAGAATTTCATAGAGAGCCAAGTCTTTTATAAACAAAGTGATTTGGTTATATGGTGCGTTCCATTGGAAGAAAGAGAGAAATTTCTGAACATATATCCTGATTGCGATGTGGAGATCAGCCTTTGTGATGAGGAAGAAAATATTCTGGCGAAGTTTTCTTTTGAAGAAGAAAAGATTGAGAAAAGAATATCAAAACTAATCGACAGAAAAGATGTTGAGGAAATATATCATATTATAGAAGCGAAATTGACGGAGGATAAAGATGGATAACAAAGAAGCTGTAAAGAGATTACTTCTGCTACTGAACAGATATAAAAAAGCGATAATTGCTATTGTCTGCTGTTTATTTATTTCTACGGGACTAAACCTTTGTATTCCGCTGATCAGCCAACGGATCATGGATGATGGTTTTATCGGTGGCAATAAGAAATTGTTGATTGAGCTGGTTTTGGCATCTATGGTAATATACATGATAAATTCCCTTATAGATATAGTTAAGGAAAGAAAGCGTGTAGACATTTCGGCAAAGATACAGTATTTTCTTTCGGAACAGTCTTTTTCACATCTTATGAAGCTGCGTGTAAACTATTTCAATAATACAAATTATGCGGAGACTCTGAATAATATTAACATGGATATTAACCAGATGACATCTATTGCTGACAGCAGTGTTTTCTTTGTGGTTACGCAGGCGTTCAGCATGGCAGGTGGCATTATCGGATTATTTATTATAGATTTTAGAATGACAATACTGGTACTTTTGTTTATACCGATTAAGTGTGTTGTGATGAAATACTTTGCTAAGAAACAAAAGCAGATTATGGACGAGTTCATTCAGAAAAATCAGAAATATGCAAGATGGTTTGGAGATACTGTAGGAGGAGTGCGGGAAGTAAAGCTGTTTCATATCTTTGATAAAAAGCATAAGGAATTTGTTCTTAATCAGAATGAAATTATAGAGAAGCAGAAGCAGATGAATATGTTAAGCCAGTGGAATATGATTACAGACAGCATTATGGTACAGTTCCTTTCTACATTGCTATATATATTGGGAGCAAATTTGGTATTTGATTTGCAGCTTTCAGTAGGCAGCGTATTTGCGTTCATTACATATAGCGCTTATGTTACGGGATCTATATCAGCGATCTTGAATATAGGTTACTTGCTTTCGGGAATTATACCCTCGACAAAAAGATATTATGATTTTATGGCTCTGCAAGAGGAAGATGATAGCGGAAAACTTAATGCCCCCGATTTTGGGGAGTTGGCATTGAAGAATATATTTTTTGGGTATGAGACGGACAAGCCAGTTCTTATAGATGTCAATATTGATTTCCCTAAAGGGAGCAAAACTGCTTTGATTGGCAGGAATGGTTGTGGAAAGACTACTATTATAAATTTGCTTACAAGGTTATATGATCCGGTCAATGGAAAGATATTATTGAATGGCGTAGATATTTCAATGATTTCATTGCAGGAATACCGGAATATGGTGTCCGTGGTAAGCCAGCAGATATACCTTTTTAACGACACAATAAGAAATAATATCTGCTTGTATGAGCAGGTAGATAATGCTGTGATAGAAGAAGCCTGCAAGGACAGCGGGCTTGAAGATTTTATAAGAGAGGTTTCTTTAGATTATGCGGTAGGACAGAATGGAGCAATGCTTTCTGGAGGGCAGAAACAGAAGATAGCCCTTGCAAGGGCTTTGATACATGACAAGCCAATTATTATATTTGATGAAGCCACTTCAAACACGGATGCTTATTCAGAACAGCAGATTAATGGACTGCTGGATACAAAACTGAAAGAAAAAACCGTGATAGTGATAACACATAAGAAAGAGATATTGGGCAAGGTGGATCAAATTGTAGTGCTGAAGGAAGGAGTGGTTGCTGATATAGGGGCATATGATGAATTGATTAGTAAAAATAATGATTTAAAGTTTATGATGGAAAAGGCAGATTGAGTGTAGGGAGATCTTTTCAGATTGGCAAGGCTGGTCTGGAAAGATTTTTTTGCCGTTTTCTGCAAAAAAAGTCCATTTTCTGCAACAGAGGTATTATTTCTATTCATTTCTGATATTATGGATTTTGTTGCGCAATAATGCGTCCGTATCTTTCTTGGTGCTTTAGGCGAATTAGACACCGATTGTTTTTATACCGTGCAAGAATGTAATACCAAAATGGAGAAAATCCTGTTCAGATACACCTGATAACAAGTAGATGTTGTTAGGTGTATTTTTTCATAAATTTTGATGATTACTTTTTTATTTAAATATGTATTTAAAGAATATATGTACTGGTTGAAATATCAGCTCTGTATATCTATAAAAAGCAAATACGGTAGCTTGCGAGTACACAAATCGACATGGCAGGTCGGTGCGGTGTACTCCTTTTTTTGTTACTGTCGAAAATTGCTGATTAATCAGGATATACACATACGAAAGTCGAAACGGGGACCTCCTGTAGATTCTTCATTATTTCACAAAAATAAAAGAATGGAGAATCAGTAAATGAAGGATATAAAATATATTATTGCCGATAACGTGAAATTATACCGGAAAAAGAAAAATTTAACACAATTTGAACTAGCAGAGAAAGCGGAGCTTTCAGTTGATTCTATAAAGCGGATCGAGCATGGGAGCAGAACAATGTCGTTAGAAAACTTTATGAGAATAGCAGATGCATTGGCTGTTCCTCTATCATATCTTATGTATGAAAATCTAAATCAAATCCCTATAACAGAACGTATTCTGAATATCTTAAACAATAAAAGCGGAAAGCAGCAGGAATATTTATTACATATGCTTGAAGAGATGTCATTTGGTATGGACAAACTAGGATAATAGTATTGTGCGATGGAATTGGCGTATAGAGGATCATAACTATGCGCCTTTTTCACATGTTGAGATATATTTGATGCTAACGTGTATTTGGTCATTTACTGCAATGGAGTGTCACTTTCTGCAAAGGTAATTGAAATATAGAATTTATTCGTTATACTAGAAAACAAATTGATGGAAAGTGTTTTTGGTAATTTGCGATACAATGGAGTGAAAGGGAAAGTAGGTAAATATATGAATATAAATATTGTGAATCCATTATTTTTAAATAATTATAACGCTATAAAGAAGACACCTAATGTTTTAAGAAATTTTTCTGAAACTTTAGATGCAGTAACGGGGATACAAGGAACCAGTACATTATATGATAAATTGAACAGTATATATCCGGGGATAAAGTATCATGTATTGGATACTTCCAAAATCAATCAAAATATTTGGGAAAGGCAAGATTATCCTTTTGAAAAGTTTTTTGAAGAAGAAATTGATGAATCTATTTTGGATTGGGAACCAGCATCACAAGAACCTTCTATGTTGTCTACAAATGTGCAGGCAAGGTTGAATGCTGCAAGAGGAAAATTTGCAATAATTATTCCGCCTGAATTAGAGGAAAAAATGGATAATCAACCAGAGTTGGCACAGAATATTATGGATAAAATATCGAGGTTAATTGCGCAACAAGATTCTGTTCCAAGTTCCATAGATTCGTTTAATATTACATTAGATAAAGAAGGAAATATTACTCACTATAGGTTTTCAGGCGGTGGTGGAGAAATATTTTATAATGATAAGGGATTTTTTGGGGTAAAGAAGGAAGATAAGGATACAGAACAACAAGAGCAATATATGAGATTTTTAAATAGACGTAAGTTACAACAGGATAAATTGGAGAAAGAAAGATTAGTAAAACGTGATGAAATTTATCAAGAAAGAATCCTAGAGAATATAATGTTTCAAAATAAAAACGGAGAGATAATATGAAAGAACAACTTATGAATGACTTAAAGCTATTGTTACACAATAATTTTATGATAACGTTAGATGTTTTGGGCGACAAGCCAAACTGTAGCTTATTATCTCCCAAAATCGGACTGTTGCCAAGAGATTTGATGAAGTTAATTTCATTGATTGAAAAGAAGTATAATATCAGGATTGAAGAAAACGAAATTGTAAATAATAGATTAGACTATTTGGAAAATTTAGTGGATGTTTTGGAGCAACAGTTATAAGATTTAAAATTATCCTATATTTTATAGGTTAATTTAATACTGAAAGAAGGAGGTAAAAGTGATGAAAAAAGTACTGGGTAAGAAGATTGCATCAGATGTTGGTACATTGGTTGCATATGCATGTAGTTGTCCTTGCATTTCGCCTTCCTGCAATTGTGCAAATCCGAACAACACATATGCTGAGACAAGGTATGCAATGTCTGTTGTCAACAACATTCAGGGCAGCACGGCACTTTCAACTTTCGGCTAAATATGGAGTAGCTCTCTGAGGTGATAGAGAATCACTCAGGAGAAGCTATGTTTCATATTTATAGATGCCAGAAAGCGGAAAAGTATATATGAGTATTTATGCTACCGCATGTGGCATTGTTGAAAGGAAGAAAAACGATGGCAGATAGTGTAAGCTATCTGCCATTAAGAAATTGGAGAGAAGAATATGTTAAAACCATTTATACATTTAATGCAAATAAATAAAGATTTATATTTACTAGATATAAATACTAATATGATTTGTAAAGTAAATGAGAGAATAGGAGATTTTCTTTTGAATCATTATGATGAGGATGAGGAGGATTTGAGAGAAGAAGATCGTCAATTAATTAGTAATATGAAAAGGGCAGGAATGTTAAAGCCAAATGCAATCCAAACAATAGAGCATCCTATGACAAATTTTGCTGAAGATATGTTAGAAAATAATCTGTCGAGAATAACATTACAAGTTACTCAGAATTGTAATTTAAGATGTGCATATTGTGTTTATTCAGGAAGCTATAATAATCGTATGCATAACAATAAAAGAATGGATGTACAGACAGCGAAAAAGGCATTAGATTTTTTGAAAAATCATAGTAAAAATTCTAACAGTATTAATGTTAGTTTTTATGGTGGTGAGCCTGTGCTAGAATTTCAGTTGATTACTGAATGCGTTGAATATGCAAAAAAGATATTTGATGGAAAAGAATTGATGTTTAATTTAACTACAAATGCAACATTGTTAAATGATGAAATGATTTATTTTTTTCAAAGGGAAGGTTTCTATTTAACTATAAGTTTAGATGGTCCGGAAAAAGTGCATGATAAAAATAGGGATTTTGCGGATGGTATTCATGGTACATATTCAATTGTAATGAAAAATTTAAGACGAATAACTGAAATTGCACCAAACTATTTAAGTTGGATAACATTTAATGCAGTTTTAGATGATGAAAATAATTTTGAGTTAACTAATGATTTCTTTATGAATGAGCCTATTGTAAAAGATATGCATGTTAGTGCATCTTATATAAATGATGTAAATAAAAAAGAAAAAAAAGAGTATATGAATGAAGAAAATTATATAGACAGGGGATATAAAAAGTTTGTTGGAATGATGTTTCTATTGAGAAGAGTGTCTAGAAATAACATATCCAAATTGATTGTAAGAGATCTTGGTGATATTAGTGAAAAGGTAGTGAAGAGAGAAATTCTGAAAGAAGGAATTTTACCGATATCGCATCCGGCTGGTCCTTGTTTGCCGGGATTTCAAAGACCGTTTGTTGATGCTTATGGAAAATTATATCCATGTGAGAGAATTAATGAAACATCGGATTGTATTTGTATAGGAAATATTGAAACAGGATTTGACATAAATGCAGTAAAGAAGTTATTAAATGTAGGAAAGATTACAGAAAGTTATTGTAAAAAATGCTGGGCATTTAATTATTGTACACAATGTGCAGTTACTGCAGACGAAGGGAAAGGACTTTCTTCGGCTTCACGATTAGAAAAATGTGAAAGAATTAGACTATACATAGAAACTGTATTTAAGGATTATATTATCTTAAAGGAATGTGGGTGTAAGTTTGAAGAAGATATATAGAGGGAGGAAGAAGATGAGAAGAAGAGCCATATTATATCCATGTGATCGAGAAGCACTTTCAGTAATTAGGAATCTTGATATGTGCATATATGATATAAAATATATTGCTACATTAAAAGGCTTTGATCTGAATTTTAATGAAAAAGAAGGTGTAGATGTAAGAGAATATGATGCAAATATGCTTCGAGATGTTGACTGTATAGTTATTATGGAAACAGAAGTATCAATAAGTTTTGAGGATGTGATCTATCCTAAGATTTTGGAGGCAGCAAAACAAGGTAAGGATATAGTAATTGCTAAAGAATTGGAAGATAGAGAAATACAAAAATGTAAACAATTATGTGCAGCAAATAATGTTCAGTTTAGAATTTTAAGGGATAAGGCGGATTTATCAGAATTTCAACATTTAAAAGAAGAAAATGTTGATACCCCAGTAATATTTGTTGCCGGTGTATCAATAAATACAGAAAAATTTGACGTGCAGATGGCAATTAGGAGAAGGTTTATTAAAGCAGGTTATAAGGTTAGCCAAATAGGAAGCAAAAAAAACTGTGAACTAATGGGGTTCCATTCATTTCCTCAATTTATGAGTGAAAACGCAGAAGATGATGGAAAAATTGTTTTGCTAAAAAAATATATAAAAGATGTCGAGGTCAATGAGAATCCTGAAATTATTATTATAGGAATACCAGGCGGAATTATGCCGTTAAATCGAAAACATCATTTTGATTTTGGTTTAACAGCATTTATGGTAGCGAATGCAATTCGTCCAGACTATGTAATTATGAGTTTGTTTTATCGCCCTGATTACACTAAATCGCAGTTGGAAGAATTAAGTAAGGCTTGTAATGGAAGGCTTAATTTTGAAATTGATAGTTATCACATATCAAATGTTTTTATTGAACCATCTTCATTAAATGACATCGAAATAAAATATATTGGCGTTGAGCATAAGGATTATGAGCATAATGTGGAAAACCTGTGGAATATGCTTTCGGATAATGAGGCAGAAAAAGCATTTGAACATATAACAGAGAAATTGGCATCTTATAATATTAATCAGATATGATAACAAGAGAACATTTAAAGAGAATGGAGATGATTCTAATGTGCTAATTAATAAAAAAGAAACGGTGATTATTCTTCTTATAAAAGAAATTAGTTAAAGAATACGATATTCGGAAAGAAAAGAGGTATATTATGAGTAAAAGTAGAACATCTAAAATGATCATGACTTTATTGGCAATATGTATGTTGTTAATAACTAATGTTTTTTCTGTTTCGGCACATGAAATAGAAAATAACAGAGTTATTGTTTTGAACAATATTGAGGAAATAGAACTTTATAATGGTGCTGATGGCACTTACGAGGCTCGGCTGGATGACGGAAGTCATATAAGGGTTACTATAAAGACGACTAATATTGTTGATCCGGCAATCAGTACATATTATAGTGAACGAAATTATACAGTCAGAGTACAGTTACGGAGATTTGAAGGGCTACATGGAATGGAAAAAGTTTTTAAGTTTTTTGGATAAGTAGGAGCTTTAATTCTGATGAATCGCTTGGACTTTCGAGAGAGCGAGGCGGTTACGATTGACAGAAGAACCGCAAAAAGAAGTTTAATGTACATATGAGACTAAATATATATCATTATGATAATAATGTGTTTTTTGGCTCTTATGGGAATAGATCACACCTCAGTTTATATCTGGAGTCTGGTCTTTTTTTGCGTGTTTCTATTTAATAATTAAGGTGGCATATATCAGCTATAAATAGTGCATTCTGGCACTCTGCAAACAACTCCCTTTCAGTTATGATAATTGCAGGCTTGAAAAAGCCTTAATAATTTAATAGGACACGCATACACCTGATTTTATTTTCGCCTTTTTATCCGTCTGCTTTTGAGTAGGGATTAAAGGGTGGCAGAATCCCGTTTCGTGCGAAGATGTACCTGCAATGGAAACATTGTTGCCCGTGAAGGTATGGAGCAGAGGATTGTGCCTACCGGATTGGCATCCGGAGATAATGAGATAGAACAGTACCGGAATTTCAGCGAAAAGCATTTTCCGGGAGTGGCTCCCTGTGGATTTCGTCTGGATGGGCATGACGGAGACATAGTGTGGGATTGCCGTCCCTGTGTATGTTACCCGGCTGGGGGATTCTGACGAGAGACAGATTTTTGGGAATAGCGGTCTTGTACCGCTGTTCTCTGAAAATAAAGAGATTTTGTGCCGCTTGAAAGGATAGATTATTTTAGAAGTTATCTTTTGAGATAAGAAGGCGGGGATATTCGTTTTCTTATCTCAGGAGATAACAGCCGGCATATCTTTCTGTAATAATCTAAGAAAGAGCAGGTACAGAGAATATGTGCAATATAGGAATTATATTAGAAAATGCCGGGGTACAGATGCCTGCGGCAATTTTCTTTATGAACTCAAATAAGTCGGAGCGTAACATCTGTAAAAAGGTTGCCAAGACCAGAGAGAAGTGTCTTTCGCATGGAATTGTCTTAGGGCATGATGTGGTAATCAACAAAGGACCTGACAGAGATATTGACCGTGATGCAGTTAATCTGTTGATTTCCTTTTTGCTGACCGGACAGTATGACATGGTTGTGGTGGACAAGCTGACAGATATAACAGAAGATGTTTCTGATATGGAGGAGTTTATGAGGGATGCAGCTAAGATCGGCGTCGGTTTCCTGAAATTATCCACAATGGATTATTATGAATATAAGGAAGAAAAGCCTGCACCTGACAATATTATTCCGATATGGGACGGAGGCAGCGGCTGCTAATGAAGATCAGACGTGGAGACATATTATTTGTTGATATGGGCGGTCAGTATGAGGGCAGTATGCAGGGCGGTATGCGTCCTGTGGTAGTGGTCAGCAATAACATGGCAAACAAGCATAGTACCGTGATTACGGTAGTTCCTCTCTCCACCAAAATCAACAAAAAGAGAAACCTTCCTACTCATGTATTTGTGTCAGCTTATAAGAGTGTCGGGTTGGAACAGCATAGTATCGCCCTCTGTGAACAGGTGACAGCTCTTGATTATGGCAGAATCATTGAGAACATGGGCAAGGTGGATATGGAAACCCTTGACAGGATAACTGAGGCTGTGCAGGTACAAGTAGGGGTATTTGACAGGTATAACTGATAAGAGATTAGGCATATCAGAGCCGGACAGAAGTCCGGCTTTTACATACAGGAATTGTATGTCATAGGACAATCTGCTGAATGAATAAGATTAGAAAGGCAGATAGAAAGGGGACAGCAGATGTTAGATATAACCGATGAAGAACTGGATGCAATGGCTGCTGTGGATGTTCGGACTGTGGATATAAACACGCTGACGGATATAAGAGATATAAATATTGATACAAAGCTGCCGGTTGAGGAAAAGCTGGAAGCTTTTGCAAAGCAGACAAATAACATCTATGTTCACCGCATGGGTGATTATGTGGTGAAGGTCAAATTTCAGAAGGAAGGACCGAACATAGACGACAAGATGGAGGAATATCTGAGGCATTTGGCAGAAATTCATATTTAACCAAAAAAGCCTTGAAAGAATCAGAAAGTTATGTTAACCTAAAAGCAGGATTAAATCATGAAACTCTTGATTTTGGGTTGCTTATTTGCTTGAAAACCTAAAAGTCAGGAGTGATAATAATGAATACTAAGCATTTTCTAGCAGCCATGTACCTCCGTCTTTCCAGGGATGACAGCGATGTTGGCGATGTGACGGACAAAGAAGGTAATCTGAAATCCGAGAGTAACAGTATCGGAAATCAGAGAGAGCTGATCAGAGCCTTTATCCATGAACAGCAGGATATTGAATTGTATGATATTTATGTTGATGATGGATTTTCGGGCAGTAATTTCGACAGACCAGAATTTAAAAGAATGATAAGCGACATTGAAGCAGGAAGGGTAAATTGTGTCATTGTAAAAGACCTTTCCCGTTTTGGGCGTGATTATATTGAATCAGGGAGGTATATTCAGAAAATCTTCCCAGCTCTTTCGGTGCGTTTTATTGCGCTTACAGACCATTATGACAGCTTTAAGGCGGATGCGGGGGAAAGCGGAATTGTTCTTCCAGTCAAGAACTTCATCAACGATTCCTATTGCAGAGATATTTCCACGAAAGTAAAGAGCCAGTTCGAGGTAAAGAGAAAGAATGGGGAGTGTATTGCTCCGTTTGCACTTTACGGATACAGAAAAGCGGAAAATAATAAAAACCAGCTAATAATAGATGAATATGCGGCAGAAATTGTACGGAAGATTTTTTCATGGAAGATGGAGGGGGCTGCAATCTCTGCCATTGCGGATAGATTGAATGAATTAGGCATCCTCTCGCCCAAAGAGTATAAGAAATCTATCGGTACAAATTATAAGGGCGGATTTTCCGGTGCAGTAAAATCCATGTGGAGCAGTGCCACGGTAAAAAGGATACTGACAAATGAGATGTATCTTGGTCATATGGTGCAGGGGAAAACAGAGAAAATAAACTATAAACTGAAAAAGAGTGTTGAGAAACCTGAAAAGGATTGGATTAAAGTGGAAAATACCCATGAGCCGATCATATCAGAGGATAACTTTCAGATTGTTCAGAATTTATTAAAGTCAGATGGCAGAGTCAGTCCGGTGTCAGAGAAAAACAGCCTGTTTACGGGTATTTTGTTCTGTGGAGACTGCGGGGAGCAGATGATAAGGCGTGTCAACCGCTATAAAAATACACAGAAAGTTTATTATATCTGTTCCACAAAAAACCGTGGAGAGGGCTGCACCAGACACAGCATACAGGAAGAAGCACTAAAGCAGCTTGTAATGGAAATGGTAAAAAAATTTGCAAACTGTTTTCTGGCGGAAAAGCAGATGTTTGAAAAAGCGATGGAAATGGAAACCAACTTTGAGTCGATTGTCCATTATGATACAGAGATTGCAAGGCTGAAGGAAGAACAGGATAAATACTATTCTCTCTGCTCCGGCTTGTATGAGGACTTAAAAGAGGGGATTATCACAAAGGAAGAGTTTGAAAGGCTGCATGGCGAGTTTAAGCGGAAAGCTGCGGAATTTGAGGATGCACAGAAAAAGCAGGAGGTTATGATAAAAGAGCTGTTTAAAAATGGTGTCCTTTCGGCTGGACGGTTAAAGACGATGCAGGATTGCTCCGAATTGAAGGAAATTGACCGCTATACGCTTTGCAGCATGGTAAAGCAAATCTCTGTCTTTGAAAACCACAGGATTGAAATTGAGTTTTATTATACCGACCAATACCGCATTATGCGGGAAATAAACAAGAGAATGATGGGCGAAAAGTTAAAAAATCGTCCGGAAGAAAGGAGTGCATAGGAATGGGAAGAGTGTCTAAAAGAAAGGCGGGAAGCAGACCGACGGAGATTCTCCATCAGGAAGAAAAGCGGTATAAAGCCGGTATCTATGCAAGACTTTCCTCAGATCAGGATGTAAAAAAGAATGAATCAGTTGAAGTCCAGATTGAGATAGCGAAGAAGTTTGTGGAGGAATTTAATAGGAAGGAAACCGGAGAAGTGATTGATGTTGCCCAATGCTATACCGATTTGGGAAAAACGGGCAGCAATTTTGAAAGAGCTGGTTTCCTGAGATTATTACAGGATATAAGGCTGGGGGAGATAAACTGTGTCATTGTAAAGGATTTATCACGATTCGGCAGGAATTATCTGGAGGCAGGCAATTATATAGAAAAGATATTTCCTTTTTTGGAAGTACGGTTTATTGCAGTTGCAGATGGATTTGATACCGGAAAAGAAGGCAACGAGAATAAACAGATGGCAACTGAAATCAAGAATCTTGTAAATGATATGTATGCAAAGGACTTTTCAAAAAAGGCTAAGCAGCATTTAAAGCAGAGGAGAGAGGAAGGCTCTTATGTCGGAGGTCCGCCGCCTTATGGATATATGGCAGACTGGAGGGGAAAACGCCGGGTACTGATACCTGACGAGAATACAGAAACCATTGTAAAGTTTATTTTCGAGAAATTTGTTGAAACGGAAAATTATACTGCTGTTGCGGATGAATTGAATCGCAGGCGTATTAATCCTCCGTATCTGTATAAGAAAACAAAAGAAGTGTATCACGCAGCCGATGATACTGACTATAAGGGATGGGATAAGAGTGCTGTAGAGAGAATTTTGAAAAGTGAAACCTATGCCGGAACTTTAGTACAGGGAAAAACCAGCATTACTGCAAGGAACGAAAAAAACCGTATTCACAAGCGGGAGGACGATTGGATGGTTACAAAGGATGCACATGAGCCACTGGTTGATAAGGAATTATATCAAAAGGCGGTTGAGGTCCGTGAGAAAATATTAAAAAGGACAGCATCCCACAAGCACCCTACAAAGGGTTATCCGATTGAAGAAAATATCTTTGACAATGTGCTTTATTGTGGAGTATGTGGCAGAAAAATGACAAGAAACAGCTATGTAAAACAGTATGCGGATGGAGAAAAAGCAAGGCTTGACGGATATTTCTGTCTGAATGGAGGACAGACAAAGGTTACGGTATGTCCGGAATCCAACCGAATATCGAAGAATGAGCTGGTGGATATTCTTTTACCTCTTATCCGTATGGAGTTTGAGGTATTCTTAAGTAAGCCAAAGAGCTATATGGAATATGGCAGGGAAAGAATTGCGGAAAGCATGAAGAAGGCAGAGGCAGCTTTGCGGGAAACCGAGGGAAAAATCAGACGAACCCGTGAGGAAGAAAGCCGTATTTATATGGATTACCGTTCCGGTAAAATTCCGCAAAAGGAATATGTAGATTTTAAGATGAAACAGGCAGACAGACTGGCAGATTTGGATAAACAGCAGGATAGACAGCAAAAGGATATCAAAGTATTGGAAAAACTGTCAGGAAAATATCTTGCAGCCATCAAAGCTCTGCTAAAGCTGAAAAACGGAAAAGAACTCACAAAGGATATGATAGAGGCTTTTATTTCTAAGATATATGTTTATCCGGGAAAGCGGATAGAGGTTATATTCACATTTACGGCTGACTGTATGGAAGGGGTGAAGTAAAATGAAGTGTTTAGCATTATATTTACGCTTATCCTTAGAGGACGAAGGAGAAAAGGACGAAAGCAACAGCATCAGCAATCAGAGAAAGCAGATATATGAATACATACATCACGATTCCGAATTAAGCAGATATGAGGCAATGGAATTTAGTGATGATGGCTACTCCGGTACAAATATGAATAGACCGGGTATGCAGAAAATGTTAAAGGAGGTAAAGGCAAACAAGATACAGTGTATCATTGTCAAGGATATGTCCCGTTTTTCGAGGGATTATATTGAAATGGGAACCTATCTGAACCAGATATTTCCGTTTATGGGTATCCGTTTCATTGCAATTAATGATCATTATGACAGCCGGGACCATCACGGAAGCACCATAGAGATTGACACAGCATTTCAGACACTTTTATATGACTTGTATAGCAAAGATGTGTCCATAAAGGTAAAAGCTTCTTTTGAAAATAAGTGTGCAAAGGGAGAATATGTTTTCGGACAGGCTCCTTTTGGATATGAAAAAAGCAGGGAAGTGAAAAATACCATAGTTGTGAATGAGAAAGAGGCTGAAATCGTGCGGTATATCTTTTCACTTGCCATGCAGGGAAAAAGCAGTACGCAGATAGCGAAACAGCTTTATGAGGAAAACGTACCTACCATTACTCAGATGCGTAATCCGGAAAGGAAATATACAGACGGTAAAGTACATTCATGGAGTGTAACTGCCGTCAGAAAAATATTGAATAACCGTTTTTATCTCGGAGAAATGGCATATGGAAAATCGGTCAGAAAGTCCGTAGGAAGTAAAAACGGTATTGCTGTACCAAAAGAAGATTGGAAAGTAATTCGGGATCATCATGAAGCTCTCATTTCAGAGGAAATATATGAGCAGGTATCGTCATTCAGACCAGACTATTCCACAAAGCGGAACAGGGAGAAACACCCGCTTACAGGAAAGTTATATTGTGGTGGATGTGGATATTCTCTGAATTATAAGCCGCTTCATGGAAAGAACCTTTACAGGCGGTTTGAGTGCAGGAAACACGCACTGCTCCAGATACCGGAATGCTGCACCTATATGAATGCCGATCTGCTTGAGGAAACGGTGCTTATGATGCTGAATAAGGAATTGATGCTCCGGGGCAATGCAATGAAACAGAAAGAAAATCTATCTTTGTTTCAGCAAGCCGGGATTCAGTCATTAAAGAAGAAACTGGAAGAATACAGGCAGGAAATAAAGCAGGTACAAGCGGAAAAGGACACATTATATGAGAGATATGCCCTTAGAGAGTTTGAGGGAAAGGAATATCAGAGAAAAGCAGACGAGTTGACGGATCGGTTATCTTCCTTATCTGTAAAGAAGGACGAGACAGCTATGAAACTTGCTGCATTGGAAAGCGAATACCGGAAGGCAGAGGAAGATATGAAGCAGATTATCCGGTTTTCCCACATCGAAGAACTGACACAGGAAGTAGTTGATACATTCATCAAAAAAGTTTATGCTTATAAGGATAAAAGGATTGAGATTGAGTGGAATTTCAGTATGGATTGTGGAGTAAGTCAGGCAAAAACAACTTAGCAATAACTTCCCATCAATTTTTGCCTGACTTAGCAACTATTTCACATCAACCCAACGAAGTTATGCGGGTTTGCGGATTTTTAAACTGAAAAAAATTAAAAAAGTTCGTGACAATAACTTGACATCAACGGGCTATGGAAAGCTGGATCTCGCGCGGACATTTTTAAACCTCGCAGGGCTGTCGTGAGTCAGTGCTGGCTTTTTTGTGGGAAATCTGCTACACTTATAATTACTTGCAGGCATTTGCGAAACTATTTTTGTGGTGTTTGGGGCATGTGAGCACTATGAATAATATGAGACCGCAATTTTATGTGATTGGGGCTGCGGTCACAGTAGTATCCCAGTCAGCCTGCTCCGATTGCCCGGCGGTGTCTCGCTTTGTTTTGCCAAGTACTGCTGGTTTTGTTTGCAAGCTCGCACTTCGCCGGACAAACGTCGCATCTGACGGGAACTACTGCACCCGCAGCCATTCACGAAAGTAGCAGCGCGAGCAAAGCCATGTCAGATTTTGCTGCCTTTGCGCGATGGAGATGAGACTCCAAATTGTGGAAGCCATTGCTGACACAATTTTGTTTTGAGGAGGCTCATCGGAATGGTTCGTGCAATGAAAGCAAAACAGACATGCTTGCGGGAGCTGCGACCATGTATCATAGTGCTTATATGTATCGGGATACTGCTACACCTGTCGCACGGCAAACATTTTAAAATAGTTTTGTAACCGCTCAATATTACTTGTGAAGAAAGGACCATGCGGATATGGCAAAAAATACACTGCGCTCCGCAGGCGCGATTCTTGCGATCGCCTGTGGCGACGGAATTTTAAAGAAAATTGCGGAGAAGAAGCTGGCGGAGAAACCGCCGAAACGCATCTGCGGCGGAAAGATTATCCTGAACCTGCTGCACAACGACGGCGCGGCGCTTGGCGTGCTGCGCAAAGACCAAAAGCTGCTGCTGGCATTAAACAGCGCGCTGGTCGGTGTGGCAGCCGGAGAACTGCTCACATCCCAGCAGAAAGACCGTCCGGCATTCCGGCTTGGAATGACGCTGGCGATCGGCGGCGGACTGTCTAATCTGATCGACCGCGTCCGGCGCGGCTATGTGACCGATTATTTTTCACTGGATTTCGGAGAACGTTTTGAAAAACTGAAAAAAGTCGTGTTTAATCTATCTGACTTTTGCGTGTTCGGCGGCTGCATCCTCTGGTGCATTCAGCATATATCAAAGTCTAATCCGTGACTCGTCAGAAAACGCGTGGCAAACGTATCCCATGCGACATCAAACGAATGGTCGGTCGTAAAGGTACGGTAGGATACACCGGTGGTCAGAATCATCTGTCCATCGCGGAATGTCAGGTTGAGAAAAATGCCGCTGATGTCATCCGGTGAAAATCCGGTGTCGGAGGAGCGGATTGTTTTCTCGGCATTTGAGGGAGAGAGCAGAAAGACAAATTTGAAGTACAGTGGCGTATGTTTTCCGCGGATCAGCTCAAAAAGGATCGGGCGCAGATGGGAAAAGGGCAGATATTCGCTGCCGGCTTCCGTCAGCTCTGCGAGCTCGTCCGTATCATAAAAATCACGGTTGATGTGACCATCGATCTGGTAGGAGACAGCACCGTGGACGCTCGCCTCCGCGAGCAGAAAATGGTCGAACAGGTCGCTTTTTAACAACCGGTTCATGAAATGCTTCTGGTCTTTCATGTAAAATGCTTTCATAGATCATACCTCAAGTTATATTTGACTCGTAACTGTAACCATTGTAGCACACAACAGCACGGAGGTGTTAGTATGAAAATAAAGAAACAGGCTATGCGTTTTTGTATCGCGCTCCTGCTGTGTGCGTGTCTGACCACCGGCTGTGCGGGCGGCGAACTGCTGGATGCACTTGGATATTACGATACACAGGAGACGATCGCGGTGCATTCGGATGGCCGCTACGTCTATCAGACGCTGTCGGAGCAGAGCAGACATACCTACGATCAGATGCTGACCGCGCTCATGAATATGCAGGACAGCGTGCGGCTGTCTACGCAGGATCAGGAGGAAGTACAGAACTGTTATGAGGCGATCTGTGCCGATTACGGGGAGATTTTCTGGGTGGAGAGCTGTTCGACCAGAATCGTTTCACTGCTTGGATTTCCGGTGACGATGTATTTTGATGTCAATTATACGCTGACACCGCAGCAGGTGGGGCAGTATCAGGCGCAGATGATGCCGAAGATCAATGAGTATCTGGCACTGATGGACGGCTGTGGGAGCGATTATGAAAAGACAGAGCTTCTATATAAAAAGCTGATTGACGAGGTCAGCTATGATCTGGAATCAGAAAACAATCAGAATATTCTCAGCGTATTTCTCGGCGGAAGTACAGTGTGTCAGGGCTATGCCTGTGCGGTGCAGTATCTGTTGCAGCGGGCGGGGATTCAGTGTGCGATCGTGACCGGAACTGCCCGCGGCGAGGCGCACGCATGGAATCTCGTGCGTCTGGACGGCGACTATTATTATCTGGATGCGACATGGGGCAATGCGAGCTACCGCGCATCGGAGGAGCTTGAGGATATGGCATTTGAGGGTGTGAATTTTGCCTATCTGAATCTGACCACAGAGGAGCTGTTCCGGACACACGAGCCGAGAGTCACATTTGAATTGCCGGTGTGTGAGAGCACGGCGGACAGTTATTTTGTCAAACATGGTCTCTATTTCGATCAATGGGATGTCGATGCGGTCGGTGAGCGGCTTGTGCAGGCTTATGATGGCGGTGAGCGCAGCATTTCGCTGAAGTTTTCAGACGAGGCGGAGCTTACGGCGGCATGTGGCTATCTGATCGACGAGCAGCATTTTCAGGATTATTGTACGGATACCGTCACGATCTGCTATCTGGCGGATACGGATCTTTGCATTCTGAACGTCTTTTTTGTGGAGTGATCCCCCGGACAAAGGAAAAATGCATAAAATTATAATTATTTTTTGAAAAAGGTCTTTTCAAACGGTAGGATTTGTGTTACTTTAATGTAGTAATAAAAACTACATCATATAATTATCTGAAAAATATAATGTAATTTTTGAAAATGCATATAATGATACACAAAGCAGGATGGAAAACAGGAGGCAGAGTATGCGCTATAAGATTGTGATCGACAGTTGTGGAGAACTGACAGACAAATTGAAAGAGGATGCACATTTTGAGAATGTGGCACTGGCACTCGATGTGGACGATTATCATATCATGGATGATGAGACATTTAATCAGGCAGAGTTTTTGCAGAAGGTAAAGGAGAGCCCGAACTGTCCGAAATCCTCCTGTCCGACACCCGCGCGCTATATGGATGCGTTCGGGGATGAGCCGGAGCATGTATATATGGTGACACTGTCCGCACAGTTGTCCGGCTCGTACAACAGCGCGATGCTCGCAAAGGATCTGTATGAGGAGAAGATGGCAGAGGGCGAAGCGCCCGCAGGCACACAGATCCATGTCTTTGATTCGCGGTCGGCATCGATCGGGGAGACATTGATCGGCATGAAGATTCAGGAATATGAAGAAGCCGGATGCTCTTTTGAGCAGGTCGTTCAGCGGGTAGAGAAATATATCGATGGCATGAACACGTTTTTTGTACTGGAGACACTGGAGACCTTGCGCAAAAACGGCAGACTGAGCAATCTGAAAGCGATGCTGGCGACCGCGCTCAACATCAAGCCGGTGATGGGATCGACCGAGATCGGAGCGATCCAGCAGCTCGGACAGGCGCGCGGCATGAACAAGGCGCTTGAGACGATGGTTACAAAGATGCTCAGCGTCACGAAAAACTGTGAGGAAAAGGTGCTTGCGATCTCACACTGCAACTGCCCGGAGCGTGCAAAGCGCGTCAAGGAGAAGATTGAACAGCTCGCGCATTTTAAGAAGATTATTGTCGTAAATACCGCCGGGGTCAGCTCGATGTATGCGAATGACGGCGGAGTGATACTGGCAGTATAGAATCAAATAAATGAATGGAAAAGCAAGGGATCTCACCTTGCTTTTTTTGTACATAAAATCTATAATGTTGGTATTATTGAAAGAGGTGTATGTTTTTGGGAGAAACAAAAATGCAAATCGAGCGTTTTGAGAGCGATCCGATGGTCGGACTGACCGAGGAACAGGTGCAGTACCGGCAGGAGCAGGGGCTGACGAACCGGAGCGTGGAGTCTGCGACCAAAACGACAAAAGATATAGTAAAAGAGAATGTTTTCACTTATTTTAATGCGATTTTTCTCGTGCTTGCGGCGCTGCTGATCACGGTCGGCTCGTTTCGTGACCTGACATTTTTAATTGTCATCACGGCGAATGCGGTCATCGGTATTATACAGGAGCTGCGCGCAAAAAAGGTGTTGGACGACCTGACGCTGGTCGGACGGACAAAGGTACAGACGATGCGTGACGGCATGCGTGTGGATCTCGACAGTGAACAGCTCGTATTGGACGATATGGTCGTCCTCGCGGCAGGCTGCCAGATTCCGGCGGATGCGGTTGTCATGCGCGGAAGTGTGTCTGTCAATGAGTCACTGCTGACCGGAGAATCCGACGAGATCGTCAAGCAGACCGGTGATGCACTGCTCTCCGGCAGCTTTATCGTGTCCGGTACGTGTATCGCCAGACTGGAACGCGTGGGAGCGGATTCCTATATTTCCAGACTGACCCTGCAGGCGACCAAGAGCAAGGAGGGCGAGCAGTCCGAGATGATCCGTGCACTCGACCGGCTCGTAAAGGTCGTAGGTGTGCTGATCATTCCGATCGGACTGACGCTGTTTATCCAGCAGTATGTCATCAGCGGCAACGATTTAAAGAACAGTGTGACCGGCATGGTCGCATCGGTGATCGGCATGATTCCGGAGGGACTGTACCTGATGGCGACCGTGGCGATGGCAGTCAGCGCGGCGCGTCTGGCGAGCAGACAGGTATTGATTCACAATATGAAATGTATCGAGACACTGGCGCGCGTGGATGTGTTATGCGTGGACAAGACCGGAACAATCACCGAGCCGCGCATGTGTGTGCAGGAGATCCAGCCGCTCGCGGAGGCGTACGAGGGGCACAGCGTGGGCGAGTGGCTGGCGGCATTTGTGCGTGCGCAGGCGGCGGATAATATTACGATGGAGGCATTGCAGGAGTATTACCGCGAGGAACAGGTCATGCTGCGCCCACAGGCGGTACAGGGCTTTTCATCCAAAACAAAATATTCGGGTGTGCAGATCGCGGGACACAGCTTTGTGCTCGGCGCGCCGGAATTTGTGCTGCGGGACGATTATGCCGTGCAGGAGGCAGCGATCAGTGACTATGCGGCGCGTGGCTGCCGCGTGCTGGTTTTTGCGGCGTATGACGGTGTGCTCGACGGCGGTGCGCTGACCGGCAGGGCGACTTCACTTGCCTATGTGATGCTCGCGAATCCGATCCGTGAGGGTGCAAAGGAGACATTTGCGTACTTTGCCAGACAGGGCGTACAGGTGCGCGTGATCTCCGGAGACAATCCGGTGACGGTAGCGGAGGTAGCGGCGCAGGCGGGCATTGCCAATGCCGGACGCTATGTTGATGCGTCCACACTGCGGACTCCGGCAGATCTGGCGAATGCAGCGACGAAATATGTTGTTTTCGGCAGAGTGACACCGGATCAGAAGCGCGCGCTTGTGCGTGCGATGAAGGCAAAGGGGGAGACCGTTGCGATGACCGGCGACGGAGTCAACGATGTGCTCGCACTCAAGGATGCGGACTGCAGCATTGCGATGGCATCCGGCAGTGAGGCGGCTTCGCAGGTTGCACAGCTCGTGCTGATGGATTCCGATTTTTCCAAGATGCCAGCGGTCGTGGCAGAGGGACGACGGGTGGTCAACAACATCGAGCGCACGGCATCGCTGTTTCTCGTGAAAAATATATTTTCCATGCTCTTATCGCTGTTTTCGGTGTGCATGGTGTTAGAATATCCGTTAGAACCGGCGCAGATCTCGTTGATCAGTATGTTTACGATCGGTATACCGGGCTTTATCATGTCGTTAGAGCCGAATAAGGAGCGGATACAGGGTAGATTTTTGTCTAAGGTCATACGGAAGGCACTGCCGGCGGGATTGACGGATTTCCTCGTCGTCAGCGCGATGGTCATTTTCTGCAAAGAATTTGCGGTCAATGAGTCGGATGTCTCAACGGCATGTACGGTCATTGTTGCGATCGTCGGCTTTATGATTTTGTACCGGATCGCATCACCGATGAACCGTCTGCACTGGATCATGCTCATCGGTGTGATTGCCGGATGGCTGTTTTGTGTCATAGAGATCAGCCACTTATTTGCAATCAACAGTATTTCCAAGCAGTGTGCGATGCTGCTCATCGTGTTTGCAATGCTTACAGAGCCGATGCTGCGCTATCTGAGCCTGCTTGTGGAAAAGGCGACACGGCTGTTTCGCAGTCTGCGCAAACGCTATGCAAGGGAGGCACGTGAATGAGCACGGTGTCAGAAAAAAGTGTACTTCGCAAAAAAATGAAAGAGAAACGTGCGGCGCTCACGCCGGATGCGTATGCCGCGCGGTCACATATGATCTGTGAGCTGCTCTGGCAGATGCCCGTTGTGCGGGAGGCGCGCAGGATCTGCTGTTATGCGCCATTGCCGCAGGAGGCGGATCTCTGGGAGCTGATCGAACGCTTTTTTACAATGGGAGACCGGCAGATCGCATTTCCGCGTGTGTATGCGCAGGATGCGGACAGCCGGATGGATTTTTATGAGGTGGGGAGCAGGCAGGAGCTCTCCGAGGGCGTGTTTCACGTATTGGAGCCGGTCGGCGACGGACGCACACCGGTAGACTGGGAGGATGCACTTGTGCTCGTGCCGGGTGTTGCGTTTGCGGCTGACGGTTCGCGCTGTGGATACGGCAAAGGCTATTACGACCGTTATTTCTCGGAGCATCCGGGTCTGGTGCGTATCGGCATTGCGTTCGATGTCCAGTTGACGGGGGAGCTGCCGCCGCTTTGCGAGCCGACCGACATCCGTATGGACTATGTACAGACGGAATACCGCAGCTATGCAGCCTGTGACGCGATGGACTATGAGACGCTCGTCGCACAGATCAGCGGCAGCAGGCGGTTTGGGAAAGCACCGGGGATCGTGTGCAGTGAGGCGGTCTGTGAGCTGCTCGGACGGCCGCAGGATGACCTGCGCTTTGTGCACATTGCGGGTACAAATGGAAAGGGATCGGTCGCCGCATTTCTGACGGAGATCTGTGTGCAGGCGGGGCTTCGCGTGGGCTGCTTTACATCGCCGCATCTGGAGCATTTTACCGAGCGGATACAGATCGGACACACACAGATCGCACCGGAGGACGTTCTTAAATTCGGGCGCGTTGTCTGGCGGGCAGACCACAGGCTGCGTGTGTCAAAGGGTCTGAGCCTGACGATGTTTGACTATTGTCTGGCGATTGCCCTGCTCTATTACAGGCAGCAGGGTGTGGAGCTCGTCGTACTGGAGACCGGACTTGGCGGCAGACTCGATTCGACGAATATCATACCTGCGCCGCTTGTGTCCGTGATCACGGAGATCGGGCTGGAGCATACGGAGTATCTCGGCACGACGGTCGCACAGATCGCGTCGGAAAAAGCAGGTATTTTAAAGGCGGGGACGCAGGCGATTCTGATGGATCAGCCGCAGGAGGCGCTCGGTGTGCTGACTGAGCGCTGTGAGGCGCTCGGAGTGCCGGTGCATATCAGTGGAATGGTTGACGCGGACGGACGCTATCGCGGTGGAAGCTATGAGATCGGAATGCCTGGTGCCTACCAGCACCGGAATGCGGCGGCAGCGATCGAGGCAGCAGGGCTGCTGGCACAGACCTTTGCACAGATCACGCCACAGGCGGTCTGTGACGGTGTAAAAAACGCGAGGTGGCCCGGACGCATGGAGCTCATCGCAGAGCGGCCACGGGTGATTCTGGACGGTGCCCACAATGTGCACGGAGTACGTGCACTGGTGGAGAGTCTGCGCGCATGGAAACCGCAGCAGACCTATACGTTTTTTATGGGCGTGATGGCGGAGAAGGATTATGAGACCATGATCGAGCTGATCCTGCCGCTCGCAGACCGTATCTATACACTCACACCGGACAGCAGCCGTGCGTTATCCGCGGAGGCGCTCTGTGCGATGATCCGCGAAAAGGGCGGACAGGCGGATGTGTGTCTGGATGAGCAGCATCTGATCGGACTGATCCGTGCGCGGGATGCGGATGAGATATGTATCGTATTCGGCTCGCTGTATCTGATCGGGGCAGTCAGGAAATTGTTTTTAGAGGGAAAATCGGACATTGATGAATGAAAATATTTTTAAAAACCGCAGGATTTTAGTCAAGCGGCAGGAAGACGGAAAGGTGATCGCGGATACCCGGATTCTCAGGTATGAATGGAAGAGCAGTACGTTTTATATTGCTGCCAGCAGTGTGATGGAGAAAAAGAACGCGCAGGTGACGGCGCTGGTGTTCGGCTCGGACAATCTCTATGAATTTGAGGGTTCGATCCAGGGCAGTGCCATCGGCAATGAGGTCGCAGTCTATGCTGGGAAACCGCATGCCAAGGAAGACCGTGCAAAACAGCGCTACGCAATGGCTGCAAAAGGGGTCGTGATCTCAATGTACTTTTTAGGGCAGGAGGTGCAGTTGAACCGCCCAATGGTGTTAGAGACGGTTAATATCAGTGCGAGCGGTATCCTGATTCGGATGGACAGTGGCAGCTTTGAGACGGGCAACAGCTTCCGGATGGTCATTCCCATCGAGGGAAGAAAACTGGAATTTACCTGTGAGGTTGTGCGGGTGCAAAATGATAACTGGCTGACCGAGGAGTACGGCTGCCGGATCACAGGGACGCACATGCGCACACAGGCTGCAAAGAAAGCGTAAGGCATCACAGAAAACGATGAAAAGTAATAAGAAATAAGTAATACAGCAAACAGTAATTAAAGGAATTGGAATGGAAACACAAAAAACAGAGAAGGAAATGCTCAGAAGATTACCGATCGACTGTCTGTGGGAAGGTCTGGTTATCAAGGATAATCTTTATAACCATACAGGGGAGACCCTGCTTTTGCCAAAGGGCGAGCAGCTTACGGCAGACAGGATCCGGCGGCTATATAATTTCAACAGGGGCGATCAGAATATCATGATCTATGAGGATGTCTATTATGATATTCTCACGGATGAACATATTACACCGGAGGTCCGGCAGCAGCTGACAGAGGCGGGCTCGGGCTACCGGCAGCTCGCACAGAACGTCGGCGGGATGCTGCGCAACGCGGAGGCGTGGCTGAAAAACGATGAACTGGAAACGCTCGTGCAGGAGATCTCGGAAAAGCTGGTCGTGATCGATCCGGTGACGATCTTTTCCTGCATCAATTTTCCGCGGCCGATGGACGAGGGCTTGCAGAGACATTCCTTGAATGTCGCGTTTATGAATGGTATGATAGGCAGGTGGATGGAACTGCCCCAAAAGGATATCCGCATGTTAGTTATGGCAGGACTGTTACATGACATCGGCAAAACTAAGATACCGGAGGAGATCTTAAATGCCGACAGAAAACTGACGCCGGAGGAATTTGCGGTCATAAAAAAGCATCCGGTCTATTCCTATGAAATGCTTGGAGACCGGTTCGATGATGCGATCCGGGATGCGGTCAGACATCATCATGAGAAGCTGGACGGCAGCGGCTATCCGGATGGTTTAAAGGGAAACCAGATTTCGCTCTATGCGAGGATCACGGCGCTGTCGGATATTTACGATGCGATGATATCGGAACGCAGCTACAAGGGTGCGGTGCTCCCGTTTCAGGTATTCGATATGTTTTACCGGGAGGAGTTTCAGGGACTGGACAGAAAGCTCGTCATGCTGTTTTTGAAGCATATCAGAAAACATTTTGTCTATAGCAGGGTGATTATGTCGGACGGAAGTGTTGCACATATCCGCTACATTCCGGTCAATGACGCGGTTCATCCGCTGATGGAGCAGCACGGCTGGGTCAGACAGACCGATGACATCTGGTATTGTAAGGAGATGCTCACACTATAGTGTGCGAAAAGGAAAATGGAGGAGAATATAAAATGAGAATCACAGTGAAGGTAGGTACATCTACCTTGGCATACCCGACCGGACGGCTCAATATCCGCCGCGTCGAGAAACTGGTAAAAGTGCTCAGTGATCTGAAAAATGCAGGTCATGAGATCGTATTTGTATCGTCGGGAGCGATCGCGATGGGAGTTGGTAAGATGCAGCTGCGCGAGCGTCCAAATGATACGGCGACCAAGCAGGCAGCGGCAGCGGTCGGACAGTGTGAGCTGATGTATACCTATGACCGGATGTTTGCGGAGTATAACCATGTTGCAGCACAGATTCTTTTGACCCGCGCCGACTTTGACCATGACGACCGACGGATGAATCTGGAAAATACCTTGTTCCGGCTGTTGGAGCTGGATGCCATACCGGTCATCAATGAGAATGATACGATCGCGACGGATGAGTTTTCGGTCGGTGACAATGACACGCTGGCGGCGATCGTGGCACGCTGTATCAAGTCGGATCTGCTCGTTTTATTATCGGATATTGATGGATTGTATACGGAAGATCCGCATAAAAATAAAAGTGCGCGTTTCATTTCGCGTGTGGAGGCGATCACACCGGAGATCGAGGCGCTCGCTGGTGGCAGTGGAAGTACGCTCGGAACAGGCGGTATGGCGACCAAGCTGCATGCGGCACAGCTCGCGACGCAGGCAGGCTTTGATATGGTCATCACCAACGGCGCAAGACCGGAGGTATTGTACGACATTGTAGAGGGCAAACCGGTCGGAACGAGATTTATCGGGGAGGGAAAGCTATGACGACACAACAGATTTTAGAGGCGGCGCGCGGTGCCAAGGCACAGGTTGCGCAGGCAGACAGTGAACAGAAAAACGCGGCACTGCGCGCGATGGCGGACTATCTGATCGCGGAGACGGGAGCGATCCTGACCGCAAATGAAGCGGATCTGATCGCGGCAAAGGGACAGATTTCGGAGGTGATGTTAGACCGCCTGCGCCTGACGAAGGAGCGCATCGAGGCGATGGCGGAGGGCATCCGTCAGGTGGCGGAGCTGCCTGATCCGGTCGGAAAGGTGCGTTACAGCCACAGCCGTCCGAATGGGCTGAAAATCGACCGTGTCGGCTGTCCGCTCGGCGTGGTGGCGATCATTTATGAGAGCAGGCCGAATGTGACGAGCGATGCGGCGGCACTGGCAGTCAAGAGCGGAAATGCCTGCATTCTGCGGTGCGGAAAAGAGGCATGGCGCAGCAGTGCGGCGATCGTACATGCGTTAAAGCAGGGGCTGGCGGCGAAAAAACTGCCGATGGAGGCGGTCAATCTGATCGAGGATACGACACATGCCAGCGCGAACGAGCTGATGGAGGCGGTCGGATACGTTGATCTGCTCATCCCGCGCGGAGGTGCAGGACTGATCCGGGCATGCGTGGAACACGCAAAAGTACCGTGCATCCAGACCGGAACCGGCATCTGCCATATCTATGTGGACAGCTCTGCGGATCTGGCACAGGCGGTGGATATCGTAGAGAATGCCAAGGTGAGCAGACCGAGCGTGTGCAATGCGATGGAGGTCTGTCTGGTGGCGGAGGATGTGGCGGAGCGTTTCCTGCCGAAGCTGAAAAAGCGTCTGGTGGACGAGCGCAGCGCAGCGGGCAAGCAGCCGGTAGAGCTGCGGCTGGATGCGCGTGCGGCGCAGATCATCGATGGAACACCCGCAGGAGCGGATGATTTTGATACGGAATTTCTGGACTATATTCTCGCGGTGAAGGTCGTGGCGGGCGTCGATGAGGCGATCGCACATATTGCGGCACATTCGACCGGACACAGTGAATCGATTCTGACACAGGATGAGGAGCATGCCGACCGGTTTGTCAGAGCCGTGGATTCCGCCGCTGTCTATGTCAATGCATCGACCCGTTTTACGGATGGCGGTGAGTTCGGGCTTGGCTGCGAGATGGGTATTTCGACACAGAAGCTGCATGCGCGCGGCCCGATGGGACTCGATGAGCTGTGCAGTTATAAATATGTGATTCACGGAAACGGTCAGATCCGATAAGGAGGTGCGTCTGATGAAACACCGGATGAGAAGTATGCATCTGCATAATCACGGCTGGCGCGGTGTGCTGTGTGTGTTGCTGATGCTTGTCCTGCTTGTCAGTCCGCTCTGCCTGACACCGGAGCCGGTGCGGGCAGCGGCAAAGACACCGGTTGAGCAGTACGGACAGTTGTCGGTGAAAAACGGGCAGCTGACAGATCAGAGCGGAAAGGCGGTTCAGCTCAAGGGTGTCAGCTCGCATGGACTGTCATGGTATCCGCAGTATATGAATGAGAAGGCGCTGCGCACGATGCGGGATCAGTGGGGCGTACAGATCGTCCGTCTGGCGATGTATACGGCGGAATACAACGGCTATTGCACCTCGGATGAGGCAAACCGCAAAAAGCTCAGAAAACAGATCTATGATGCGGTCGATGCCGCAGGGCGGCTCGGCATGTACGTGATCATTGACTGGCATATTTTGAGTGATGGCAGCCCAAAGACCTATCAGCCGCAGGCAAAGAAGTTTTTTAAAACGATGGCAAAGCGCTACGCGGACGCAGACCATGTCCTCTATGAGATCTGCAATGAGCCGAACGGCGGCACGACATGGGCACAGATCAAGTCGTATGCGAAACCGGTGATCAGGACGATCCGCAAATACGATCAGGATGGCATTATTATTGTAGGGACACCCACATGGAGTCAGGATATCGATCAGGCGGCAGCAGCCCCGATCAAAGGCTGTGACAATCTGATGTATGCGCTGCACTTTTATGCGGATACGCACCGTGACTGGCTGCGCGACAGGCTGGAGCAGGCGGTGAAGGCAGGACTGCCCGTGTTTGTGACCGAGTACGGCATCTGTGATGCATCCGGAGCGGGAGCGGTCAACCGCACGGAGGCAGACAAGTGGATGAAACTGCTCGACAAATATAAGGTCAGCAGTTGCGTGTGGAACCTCTCGAATAAGGCAGAGACCTCCGCGCTGATCAAATCGGGCTGTACCAAGACCTCCGGCTGGAAAGCATCGGATCTGTCCGATGCCGGAACATGGTTCGTAAAGATGATGAAGAAGCATAAATAAACAAAGATGAAATAAGGAAGCCCTGTCAGATTACTCTGACGGGGCTGCTTTTTGTAATGCCTGATCGATCGCGTGCATCAGGACGGCTGAGGTATACTGATTTTCGGATTCGTAGGTAATGCCTTCCAGAGACTGCTGTTCCACGATCTGATCGCGCAGGTGTTCAATGGTTGGCTCCATCAGCGGATACATGACGGCGACGCTGTCCGTCAGCTCAACGAGTGAGATATCCTTGATATGGTTTTTGTCTACGATGACCTGCACATCCACACTGCGGTTTTTAAAATCGATGGATGAGGTATAGATACCCGGTATGTAAGTAGCAGAGGCTGCCTCGGCAGGTTCTTTTTTGTCACCGCCAAACATGGTGACGAGTAAAATGATGAGAATGATACCTAAGACAGCAAAGATCGCCGTGTAGACCAGCTCCTTCATATGAAGCACCAGAATTTTCGTTTGTCGACTCATCGGATCGCACCTCCCTCACGTGTTTGATTCAGTATATGAGCGAATTTTATAAAATATTAAAAAAAATAAAAAAAGATAAAAAATATGCTTGACTTTTGAATGATCATGAGGTATATTATTACCTGTGCTAAGGAACAGCACAACAAAACAACAGAAGATGTTGGACATGCGATAGTGGCGTAGTTGGTAACGCGCGACCTTGCCAAGGTCGAGACCGCGGGTTCGAGCCCCGTCTATCGCTCTCGGAAGAATCCTCGGGAACGCTTGACAGAAGCGGGTTCGGGGGTTTTTTTATGCGATAAGGAATTTTGTCACATAAAATGTTTCGCAAGGGTGTATATAATTTCAGATAAACATTGAGTTTTTGGACGGACAAATGTATAATAGGTATGTAGGAAGTCCATGGAGTTTTTGGGGTGTTTTCATAAGAAGCTATAATTAAATAATGGAACTGGTTTACACGAATGAACATTGTACTGGCTGTAACAAATGTGTGCGTACCTGTCCGGTACTCACGGCAAACGTGGCTACGCAGGAGGATCACGTGAGCGTAGACGGCGATAAATGTATCGCCTGCGGAGCGTGCTTTGATGCCTGCCCGCACGAAGCGAGAGATTATTACGATGACACGGAGCGCTTTTTCGCTGATCTGCAAGACGGCAAGAAGATATCTGTCATCGTTGCACCGGCATTTCTGGCGAATTACCCGAAGGAGTATCAGAAGGTACTCGGGTATCTGAAAAAGAAAGGTGTCAATCATATTTGCAGCGTGTCATTCGGAGCGGATATTACGACCTGGGGTTATCTGAAGTATATTACCGAGCACAACTTCACGGGTGGTATCTCGCAGCCCTGTCCCGCTGTGGTGACTTATGTGGAGCGGTATCTGCCGGAGCTGATCGGGCGCATGGTTCCGGTACATAGTCCGATGATGTGTACTGCCATCTATATGAAAAAATATATGAATGTGACGGATGAGATCGCATTTCTCAGCCCGTGTATCGCGAAGAAACTGGAGATCACCGATCCGAACTGTGGAGGTTGCAGAGCCGAATGCACAGGAGAAAGCGGCACTCTGGGCAGAACTGAAAAAGGATACACCGGAGGAGCAGCACAGAGACTGCGAATCCTGTGGTTATGCGACCTGTGCCGACATGATAAAGGCGATGCACAACGGTGTCAATATCAAAGACCACTGCGTGCACTATGTGCGTTTCCTCGCAGAAGAGGAGACACAAAAGCTGGCGGAGATCCGCGAAAAGGAACAGCAGGAGCAGGCGGTTCATCAGCAGCGGCTCACGGATGTCACGGTGCGTTTTATGTCACTGAGCGAAAACATCAACGAGCTGAATACCGCCAACGAGGCATCGGCGAAGGAGGCAACGGATCTTGCGCTTGGCATTCAGGATCTCTCCGGACTGTGTGATACGCTGAACGAGTCGGTGAGCACGATTGGCAGTATCCATGCGATGACAGAGCGGGTGGCTACGATCGCGGCGAACACCGAGGAGATTTCCTCACAGACGACGTATGTACAGGATCTGACAGGCAGCCTGCGGGAGGACGTCGAGAAACTGTAAGGTATTTTGGCTGTTTGGGTATTTGGGGGCTACATATAAGAAAAGGAGAACGATCATCTTATGAAGAAAAAATTACTTACTTACATGCTTGTACTGGCATGCACAGCGAGCACATTTTCGGCGGTAACCGCCGTGGAACACCCGGTAGCTGTAGAGGCAGCAACGAAAAAAGCACCTTCGATCAATCAGGTGTACAGTGCGGTAAAGGCGGCATACGGCAGCAGCTATCTGCCGAGCGTCAAGCTGGATAAAAAGGACATCAATGCCCACTATGGGCTGTCCGGCGACTGGTATCAGAGTGCCATCGCGGAAGTGCCGATGATGAGTGCACATGTGGACGAGCTGGTTATCGTGAAGGCGAAGAATGCGGATGCAAAGAAAAAGATCAGACAGGCGCTGAAGGGTTATAAAAAGACTTTGCAGGAGGATCGTTTCCAGTATCCCGCCAACCAGTTAAAGATTCAGAGTTCCAGAGTTTATACCAAGGGAAAATATGTCTGCTTTATCATGCTCGGCACGATCAGTAATTCGACCGAGCAGCAGGGCGAGGCACAGGTGATCGCCGCGTATAAGCAGCAGAATGAGAAGGCTGTGACAGCGATTAAGAATCTGTATAAATAGGCTCTATGTTAAAGAATGGGGTGTGATTCGTGGAATCACACCCCATTACTGGTTTCTTTTGAAATCATAATTATAATCAGATTGCTCAACGGAAAGCATAGCATACCTGCGTGCCATAACCCAGATAGCACCAGTCGTAGCCGGTCCGTACCTGACAGGAATACACCTCGACGGTATCCGGAGCCTGTCCGGACACATCTGCGCTGTCCGGCAGCAGAGCCGTGTCATCGAACCGGAACGGAATGCCGTTGTCACAGTGGAACGAGTAAACCGTCCGTTGATTTTCGTCCGCGGTTTCAAACGATGCGGGATCGATGGGGAAACTGGCAGCCAGCGTCCGCGTCAGCACATCCGTACCGTGGGATGTGGTGATGAGATACAGGCATCCGGCGAGCAGATAGCTTCCTGCAACTACGCCAATGACCGGAGCAAGGCGGGTCTTATTTTTTTGTTTCATTTGCCGGAGCAAGAACAGATTGATGATCAGTGCCACGAGCGCAATGATTAAAAACCAGAAAAAAATATGCATGGGATCAGTGGGCTCCTCAATAATTATTTTCACGGGGGACTGGCAGGGGTAGTTGTCTTGTCAGCCACATATTATCATAGCGGATAGCTTTGGCTGCTGTCAATAAATCTTTTCGGACTTTTTCGGCTTGTAGGCGCAGAATTTTTAAGGTATAATAAAAATAGTATCAAAACAATGCGATCGGACGATCACTATTGAGAATATCAGAGAGGAATGAGTGACAATGGTATTTCAGTATAATTACGAACTGCTTGGCGTAACGATGCTCACGACTGTTTTGCTGGTGCTGCTCACGTATGTGAATCATAGCAACAGCACAAAGCGTTATAATATTTTAAAGATAGGACTGCATTTGCTGCTGGTCAACCAGATTTTTGATATTTTTCGGGCGCAGATTTTGTATGAAGGCGCGAACTATCCGCAGCCGGTGACCTATCTGGTCTTTGTCGGATACTATCTGAGCGCGGCGACGGTTCTGATCCTGATGGTGATGCACGCACTGCTCCAGTTTCCGTGGATTTCTGACCATTCGCAGCGATTCCGCACGATCTTTTTTGTCTGCGAGTTCACGGTGGTTGTGCTGGTGCTCACGACGATCCAGACCGGATTTGTGTATGAGATCAGACAGGGGCAGGTGCTGACAGGTGCGGCTGACGCGGTGTTCTATTTCGCGCGGCTGATCGTGCTGGCGATCTTTGTGATCCTGTTGCCGAGATACCGCCGCATGGTGACACCGAGGATCTTCCAGAACTGGCTGGTGCTGTTAGTGGTTTCGGTGATCGTACATATTCCGCCGCTCTTTATCTATGGACTGAATGTGTTTGCGGTGTTTGCGAATATGTTTTTCGGGGTGGTGTACTGCCTGTTTTACAGCGGGAATTTCGAGGAGGGCACCGCGCGCATGGGTACGGATATGTACCGTGGCGAGCTGGCATACCAGTTTGGAAAAAAGAGAGATTTCTATGTATTTGAGGTCAAATTAAAAAATTATGAGGCGCTGGTGGAGCGCACGCAGAACCGCTATGAGGACAAGGATCTGCGGCGGCTGTACCGCACGCTCGACGAGAAGCTGCACGGGCTGCGTCAGGTCTATGTTTATCAGAAGGGTGTCAGCTCTATCGGGATCATTCATGCGCAGGCGGATACACAGCTTGCGACACAGACGGCGCAGATGGTGTGTGAGACACTGCGTGAGTCGTTTGACGGTGATCTGCGGTTTCAGGTGGTCGGTATCGCATGTCCGCGTTATGCGTCCGGTGAAGCTGATATTATGCGGCTGACCTATGCGTTGCAGGAGCAGTGTCCGGATGACAATTACATTTTGTGTAATCAGGCGGACTATGAGCAGTTCTGTGAACGCAAGGACATTTTAATGCTGCTCAATGAGATGCAGTTGGAAAAACAGGATGTCGTATTGTTCGGCAGACCGACGGTAGATACGAGCGGGCTGATGACCGGACAGATGGAGATTTTATGCCGTCTCCAGTTGGCAGGAAAAGGTATTATCCATTCCGAACAGGTGATACGGATGGCAGAGCACTACGGCTATATCCATGATGTGAATATGCTCGTGCTGAACAATATCTGTGAATATCTCAGCGTGGACACCGAGACAGTGCGGAATATGCGCGTATCGCTGCACATTTCCAGTGAGGAATTGGAGAATCCGAAGTTTCTGGATGATGTGTGCGAGATTTTGCATATGTATGCGCCGGGTCC
Organism: uncultured Eubacterium sp.; assembly: GCA_934320655.1. Classification (GTDB taxonomy): domain Bacteria; phylum Bacillota; class Clostridia; order Lachnospirales; family Lachnospiraceae; genus W0P33-017. Next base: position 74,398 of record CAKRFN010000008.1, on the reverse strand, counting down.
CGAAAAGATCGATTTTGAGGTGACAATGGCAGAGGGACATAAGGATATTGCGCATGTGCGGGAGGTTATGCAGCAATTACAGATGTATCAGGTCGGATTTATTTTGTCTGATTTTGATCCGTCGGACGTTGATTTTGAGAGTGTGGCAATGCTTCCGTTCCGCGCGATCAAGTTTTCCGAGAAATGTGTGCGCAAGGCATGTGAAAACCGCGCATACTATGATGTGATCGGTATGCTGGTCGATCTGCTGAAGGAACACGGTCATGCGATTGCGTTCAAGGGCATCAACAACGATGAACTGGAAGATATCGCCGTATCCCTCGGCGCGGACTATATGCAGGGAGAAAAGTATGCGAAGCCGTTCCCGATTGAGGAGCTGGAAATGCAGATGCAGATGAGCAGAGACCGCGTATTTTTAGATTAAAACAGGAATATGGAAAGTCAGGAAGGATTAGAGAGATGCAGCATCAGTTGACAAAGCAGGATATTCAGAAGATGGAGGAGGAGATTGAGTACCGAAAGCTCGTCGTGCGCAAGGAGGCGCTTGAGGATGTCAAGACCGCGCGTGCACACGGAGATCTCAGCGAGAATTTTGAGTATAAAGCCGCAAAGCAGTATAAGAACCAGAATGAGAGCCGGATCCGTTATCTGGAGCGCATGATCAAGGGCGCGCATATTATCGACGACACGTCGGCAGAGGATGAAGTCGGTCTGCACAATACGGTCACGGTATACATTGAGGAGGATGATGCGGAGGAGACCTATCGCATCGTTACAACGGCGCGCGGCAATTCACTCAAAGGGATGATCAGTATTGAGTCGCCGCTTGGAAAGGCGTTGCTCGGACATAAGGTCGGTGACCGCGTGCTGATTACGGTCAACGCGGATTACAGCTACTATGTCGAGATCCGCAAGATCGAGAATACGCCGGAGGATGAGAGCGAGGTATTGCGGAAATTTTAATATAGCTCTGGTATGGCATTATTATGCTAATAAAAATTATATGGCAACAGTAGTAAAACGGTAGCGCGAGCAAAGCCATGTCTGATTTTGCTGCCTTTGCACGATGGAGACGAGACTCCAAATTGAGGAAGCCTTTGCTGACACAATTTTGGTTTGAGGAGGCTCGCCGGAATGGTTCGTGCAATGAAAGCAAAACAGACATGTTTGCGGGAGCTGCTATTTTTATGCGCTGTGTTTATTCGTTATCCTTGTGGGTAAACGGATTTTCGTAACTGCTGTCGAACAGAGCTTCCTCAATTTCGAGCAGCCGGTTATATTTCGCGACACGCTCGCTGCGGCAGGGAGCGCCTGTTTTGATCTGTCCACTGCCGGTGGCGACAGCCAGATCCGCGATAAAGGTGTCCTCGGTCTCGCCGCTGCGGTGGGAGATAATCGTCCGGTAGCCGTGTCTGTGCGCGAGCTCAATCGCATCCAGCGCCTCCGTGAGTGTACCGATCTGGTTGAATTTGATGAGGACAGCATTACCGGCATGCAGACGGATTCCTTTGGCGATGCGCGCCGGATTCGTGACAAACAGATCGTCTCCGACGAGCTGGACGCGGTCGCCGAGCTGCTGTGTGAGTCTGCTCCAGCCTTCCCAGTCGTTTTCGTCCAGTCCGTCCTCAATCGAGACGAGCGGATAGCGGTCGCACAGATCTGTGTAGTAGGCGATCAGCTCGTCCGTGGTGCGGGTCACGGTTACATCGTGGCTGTCAGGAACGGCATCCGGCTGGTCGTGGATCGCCGCATGCAGACCGGCACTCTCACCCGGAAAATAGTAGCATCCACTGCTGCGGTCGTACAATTCACTTGCGGCGGCATCCATCGCAAATACAATGTCGCTGCCGGCTGTATAACCGGCTGCCTCTATGGCGCGTGTGAGCAGGTCAAATACCTCGTAGGCATCCTTTAAGTTCGGTGCAAAACCGCCTTCGTCGCCGACTGCGGTAGCCAGATGCTCGGTTTCCAACAGCTTTTTGAGCGTGTGATAGATTTCCGCGCCGATGCGCAGCGCATCGTGAAAGCTGTCGGCACCTACCGGCATAATCATAAATTCCTGAAAGTCGAGATAGTTTTTCGCGTGGACACCACCGTTTAAAATGTTCATCATCGGAACCGGCATACGGTTTGCGTTACAGCCGCCGAGATAGCGGTAGAGTGGCATGTCATATGCGGCTGCCGCGGTGCGTGCGGCGGCAAGTGAGACGCTGAGCATACTGTTTGCACCGAGCTTGGACTTGTTCGGTGTTCCGTCGAGCTGGATCATGCGGTAGTCCAGCTTGCGCTGGTCGAATACATTGTCTCCGTTTAACAGCTTGTGGATCGCATCGTTGACATGGGTGGCGGCGGTCAGGACGCTCTTGCCGAGATAAGCCTCCTCGTTGTCGCGCAGCTCGACGGCTTCGTGTTCGCCGGTGGATGCACCGGAGGGGACAGCGGCGCGTGCTGTGACATCCTCTGCGGTCAGTCTCGTTTCAAGTGTAGGATTGCCGCGCGAATCGAGGATCTGGCGCGCGTAGATGTGGGTGATTGGTTTATTGTGATTCATAAAAAGACCTCCTGATTTTGTTATCCGTTGGTTAGGATTTCCAATCAGGAGGTTTTCTATGCATAGAGTGTGAATCCCTTGCATACCGTTCGGGCGGCTCTTTCATTGCTGCCCGTCCGCCTGCGGTGACAGGATACCGTCTGCATCGAGTGTGATACCGTCGGAGAGCTGTTCGAGATATTGGTAAATCTGCGCTTTCTGATCGGCTTCGCACAGGAAGGTGTACGCGCCCGATGCCGATGCCGCAAGAAACTGGACAACCGGAGCTTTGCCGGATTCCACCGTCACCTTGACGATGGCGGTCTGTGGGATTTCCTGATTAAAAATAAAGTTTCCGAGGCTGTAGCAGATCGGTTTACCGTCATAATAGGCGATGCCCTGTAGCACATGCGGGTGTGCGCCGATGATCAGATCAGCGCCTGCGTCAATATACTGTCTGGCGAGCTGCGTCTGGTATTCCTGCGGATAGGCATCACGCTCGATGCCCCAATGTACCATGACTGTGAGATAATCACACTGGCTGCGTGCCTGTTCGATGGCTGCGATGAGCCGCGTCGGATCGTAAGTCGTAAACACACCGGGTGAGGCATTTGCCACATCCCATGATACGACCGGAATGACACGTGAAGCGGCGAGAAAACCGAAGGTCATGCCGTCGATTTCGCGCGTGATCAGACGGCTGGCGCGCTCGGAGTCGATGCCCGCGCCCATGTAGTCGATACCGGCGGCATCCAGCGTGTCAAACGTATCGAGCAGCGCATCCGCGCCGTAGTCGAGCACATGATTGTTGGCGATTCCGGCAATGTCTACGCCCATATCGGTGAGAACGCTCACATAGGACGGATCGACCCGGAATGTAAACTGTTTATCGGGCGCTTTGGTACCGCGTGTGCTGAACGGAAATTCGTTGTTGATGACAGTCAGATCCGCCTGTGTGAGCTCGGTGAGCACATCGGGAGATACGACACCCGCGATCCCTTTGCTGTTATAATTATTTAACACATAATCGGAGAGCAGGACATCTCCGGTGAAAACCAGTGTGACCGGCTCACTCGCGGGCTCCTCAGGCATTGTTTCGTCAGCTTCCGGTTCTTCTGTGACCGCCACATCCGTTACATCCGGTGTATCGGAGGACGCGGTATCGTCTGCGGGAGCTTCTGATTCGGAGGACGGCGGCGTGTCCGCAGCCGGATCGCTCACAGAGGCGGAGTCTGCCGGTACAGGGTCAGAAGTGCGTTTGATATGGCTCGCCGCAAGCAGCGCGAGCATGATGAGCAGCAGAACCGGCAACGAGAAAAACAAGGCACGCTGAAACGGTCTGAGCCGGGAGTGCCTGCGTCTGCGGTTCTTTTTTGTATTTGCGCCGGAAGCGGGCTTTTTTGTGGGCTGTGTCTGCATGATGTATGTCTGAAATCCTTTCGTTGGCTGTTGTATTTTTTCGTGTTCGGCTGTATGCTTTTTCCGTAAGTTTTTCGTACCTCAACAATAGCATACTTCGTGTGAAAATAATAGTTGAAATACAAAAATAAGTATGGTATACTTTTAGAAGTTGTGAGTAAGTTCTTGAAATAGGAGGTGTAAATCGTGGCAGTTTTGAAGACAATATTAACAATCGTGTTAGTTCTTATATGTATCGCATTGACAGTTATTATTCTGATGCAGGAGGGTAAATCCGCAGGACTCGGAGCACTGGCTGGATCGTCTGATTCTTACTGGAGCAAGAACAAAGGTCGTTCGATGGAGGGCGTGCTTGTAAAGGTTACGAGAGTGCTGGTCATTTTATTTATCGTGATTTCCTGTGTACTGAACATCGGAAGTATTGCATAAGATTATGTAGAATCTGAGGAACTGTCACTGTTGGCAGTTCCTTTTTGTTTTCGGGGGATGACATGAATAAGTTTGAAGAGAGAAAAAATACAATCTACGCATTGATCTGTGATGATCTGTATGTCCCGATGAAGATCAAGGAGATTGCGATTTTATTAAATATTCCAAAGACCAGCCGTGCAGATTTACAGGAGGTGCTCGATGCGCTTGTCGCAGAGGGCAAGGTCGAGGTATCGAAAAAAGGAAAATACGCAAAGGCGCAGACACGCACCGTGACGGGCGTGTTTGAAAGCAATGCCAGAGGCTTTGGATTTGTGCGCGTCGAAGGTGAGGATGAGGATATTTTTATCGGAAAGGATGACCGCGGCGGAGCGATCCACAACGATACGGTGCAGGTGCGCATCACGGCGAGCCCTGCGGGAAAGCGCAAAGAGGGAAAGATCACCGCAGTGCTTGCACACGGAAAGACGCAGATCGTAGGCACTTATGAGGCGAGCAAAACGTATGGGTTTGTTGTGCCTGACAATGCGCGCTTTACGGAGGATGTGTTTATCCCGATCGAGCATTCGATGGGGGCTGTCGCCGGACACAAGGTTGTCGTTGAGCTGACGGAGTTTGGCGGAAACGGCAAAAAGCCGGAAGGACGCATTGTAGAGATCCTCGGACATATCAACGATCCGGGCACTGATATTCTGGCAATCGCAAAGGACTATGAATTGCCGATCGAATTTCCGGAAAAGGTGCTGAATCAGGCGGTGCGCGTTTCACATCCGGTCAGCGAGGCGGATCTTGCGGGCAGAAAGGATCTGCGAGGCGTGCAGATGGTCACGATCGACGGCGAGGACGCCAAGGATCTCGATGATGCGGTATCGCTCACGATGGAGGGTGAATACTACCGCCTTGGTGTGCATATTGCGGATGTGACGAACTATGTGCAGGAGCGCTCGGCGCTCGATGTAGAGGCACTTGAGCGCGGGACGTCGGTATATCTTGTCGATCGCGTGATCCCGATGCTGCCGCACACGCTCTCAAACGGCATCTGTTCGCTCAATGCGGGTGAGGACCGGCTGGCGCTCAGTTGTATCATGCTCATTGACAGCAAGGGAAAAGTCGTCGATTACGAGATCGCGGAGACCGTCATCAACGTGGATGAGCGCATGAGCTATACGAGTGTGAATAAGATTTTGGCGCTGCACGATGAGGCGGAGACCGTGCGTTATGAGCGCCTTGTGCCGATGTTCCGCCAGATGGAGCAGCTATCCGCGATCCTGCGTAAAAAACGTATGCAGCGGGGTGGCATAGATTTTGATTTTCCGGAGACAAAGGTCATTCTGGACAACAACGGATTTCCAGTGGAGATCCGCCCGTATGAGCGCAATGTTGCTACAAAGCTGATTGAGGATTTCATGCTGGCAGCCAACGAGACCGTGGCGGAGGACAATTTCTGGCAGGAGCTGCCGTTTGTCTACCGGACACACGAAAAGCCGGATTCTGACCGCATCAAAAAGCTGTCTGCGTTTATCAATAATTTTGGCTATCACATTCACGATGACGGCGGCGAACTGCATCCGAAGGAACTGCAAAAGCTGTTGGCGAAGATCGAAGGCACGCCGGAGGAGCTGTTGATCAGCAGACTGACGCTGCGCTCGATGAAGCAGGCAAAATATACGACGGACTGTAGTGGACATTTTGGTCTGGCGGCAAAGTATTACTGTCATTTTACCTCACCGATCCGACGTTATCCGGATCTACAGATTCACCGCATCATCAAAGATCGTCTGCGCAACCGTATGGATGAGAAGAAAAAGGAGCACTACGAGAAGATCCTGCCCGATGTTGCAAAGCAGTCGAGTGAGCGCGAGCGCCGCGCAGAGGAGGCAGAGCGTGAGACGATCAAACTCAAAAAAGTGCAGTATATGTCCCAGTATATCGGGGAATGCTTTACAGGGGTAATCTCGTCTGTGACCGCGTGGGGCATGTATGTGGAGCTGCCGGATACTATCGAGGGCATGGTGCATGTGACCTCCCTGCGGGATGACTACTATCACTATGTCGAGGAGAACTATGAGCTTGTCGGCGAAGTGACCGGAAAAAGCTATAAGCTGGGTCAGACCGTGCGCGTCATGGTTGTCGGCACGGATGAACTGATGCGCACGATTGATTTTGAATTACAGGAGTAAGTTTCAATATTTGTTATAGAAAATCATAGGGATTTATGCTATGATAAATATGTTAAGGGCCAGTAAAGGTTTCGACAGGGGCTTTGAAGCTGGAGAAGCGAGCTGCACGGGATGCATAAATTCCAAATTTAAAATTAAACGCTAACAATAATAAATTAGCTTACGCTGCCTAAGATTTGGCAGTAGTCCGCCCGGACGCACCTACACGACCGGATACGGGCTTCATCCATGTAGGAAACGACATCTGCAAAGCTTTGAGCAGTTGGGCGTATTATGAAGCTACTAAAACCATCAGGGTGTCTGTTTTCGGATGGCGGAGGGAATGTTAAATAACTGACTACGCTCGTAGAAGTACAGGGAATGGGTCTTTGGACGCGGGTTCGATTCCCGCCTGGTCCATTAGTACCATGAGGGGGGACCCACCGTAGGTGGGGAGAGTCCTGATGGTCTAACCATGAGGGGGGACCCACCGTAGGTGGGGAGAGTCCTGATGGTCTAACCATGAGGAGGACTTTAGCAGATATTTTTGAAGGAGGCGTTGAACTTACGCAGAAAATAGATTTATTGCCGAAAGAAAGCTATGATATGGTAGAGAGTTTTGTGCAACAGCTTCTTGATGTGAATGTCCAGAAAGAAAAGGCATTTAGAATTTTCATGGATAAAATGAATGCGGCAGAGAGATCTGTTCAGGAGCATGGATATTATTCGGAAGAAGAGGTTGAGGAAGAACTGGAAAGAATATGATACTTCCCAGACATTGGACTATTGGGGCGAATAGTTGATTTGGAGAACCGTAGAACAGAGAGGTCTGTCCTGCGGTTCTCCTTTTCTGTCTGTCAAAAATGATTGATAATGTATCAGTTCTCATTGTCAGGCGATAATGTCTGCATGAGGGCAAAGAAAGCTTCCGCTTTTCCGGTACTGAAATACTCATACCAGTTTGGATGAAAATAGACAGACTTGTTAGCATGATCATGGTGCTTCTTGAGAAAGATCGGATAGGGGCGCAGGAATTAGCGGATATGTTTGAGGTATCTCCACGCACCATTTATCGGGATATAGATACGATCAACATGGCGGGGATTCCCATTCGTTCCGTATCGGGCGTGGGCGGCGGCTTTGAAATTATGCCAAATTACAAAATCGATAAAAATGTTTTTTCGACGGCTGACCTTTCCGCGATCCTGATGGGGCTTTCGAGCCTTTCAGACATGATACGGGGAAATGAACTGATCAACGCCCTTGCGAAAGTCAAAAGTTTTATCCCCGCTGATCAAGCAAGTGACATAGAATTAAAAACAAATCAGATCTGTATAGATTTAAGCACATGGATTGGCAACCGGAATACGCAATCATATTTAGAAACGATCAAAACAGCTTTACAGGATCACCGGCTCGTTTCCTTTGAATATATCGCGCATCACGGAAAGAAAACGACACGGACAGTGGAGCCGTTAAATATCCGCGCCGAAATGAAGCGCAGAATCCATGATATAGCTGCCATATATGACAATTAGGATATTTTCAGCGCCCTTAATAAGATGCCGCAAACCGGTTCGGATAAAAAGACGAATGATTTTACATTTGAATAACAATATGTTACAATGTATGAAACATTGATGAAAGTGTAAAAATATTTTTCAAGGAGGGGAAGGTATGAAGGGTAACGTTATTGTCGGACAGTCGGGTGGACCGACCGCAGCAATCAATTCCAGCTTAGCAGGAGTGTACCGCACCGCAAAGGATCGTGGCGCAGGAAAAGTCTATGGTATGCTCAACGGCATACAGGGGCTGTTGGAAGAGAAATACATTGATCTTTCAACGCGCATCACAAATGAGCTGGATGTGGAACTGTTAAAACGTACACCGTCTGCCTATCTCGGCTCCTGCCGCTACAAGCTGCCCGGCATCCATGAGGACCGCAGCGTCTACGACAAGATTTTTGCGTTTCTGGACAAAATGGAGATCGAGGCATTTATCTATATCGGCGGCAATGATTCGATGGATACGATCAAAAAGCTGTCCGATTATGCGATTCTGACAGGCAGTGAGATCCGCTTTGTGGGCTGTCCGAAGACGATCGACAATGATCTGGCGCTGACCGATCATACGCCCGGCTACGGTAGTGCGGCAAAATATATCGGAACGTCCGTCAAGGAGATTATACGTGACAGTTTCTGTCTGCGCTATGACAAGGGCGTGGTGACGATCGTAGAGATCATGGGAAGAAATGCGGGATGGCTGACCGGCGCGGCGGCACTGGCAAAGGGTGAGGACTGCGCGGGGCCGGATATGATCTATCTGCCTGAGATTCCGTTTGATTTCCAGAGTTTTAAGGAAAAAGTAAAGAGCCGTCTGCAAAAGAAGAGCTCAGTCGTTGTGGCAGTGTCCGAGGGCATCCATACGTCAGACGGAAAATATGTGTGTGAATACGGTTCGAGCATCGATTTTGTAGATGCATTCGGTCATAAGCAGTTATCGGGTACCGCATCCTATCTGGCGAGCTTTATCGCCGGAGAGCTCGGGTGCAAGACACGTGCGATTGAGCTGAGTACGCTGCAACGCTCGGCATCACATCTGAGCTCACGTGTGGATATTTTAGAGGCATATCAGGTCGGCGGTGCTGCGGTCAAGGCAGCAGACGAGGGCGATTCCGGCAAGATGGTCGTCATCGTCCGGACATCTGATGACCCGTATCAGAGTACGACTGAGGTCAAGGATGTGCACAAGATCGCAAACGACGAGAAGCTCGTGCCCAGAGACTGGATGAATGAGGAAGGCGATTATGTCACGGAGGATTTTGTCAATTATGTGCGTCCGCTCATTCAGGGCGATGTGCAGCCGATTATGGTAGACGGTATTCCCAGACATTTGTATAAACCGGAGGAGTAAGTGCGCAGATCATGGCAAAGGAAACATCAAACATCAAACTGATCGCAAATAATAAAAAAGCACATCACGACTATTTTTTGGAGGAGACCTTTGAGGCGGGTGTAGAGCTGTTCGGCACGGAGGTCAAGTCGCTCAGACAAGGGCATTGCAGCATCAAGGAGGCATTTATCCACATCGAAAACGGTGAGGTCATTATCTACGGCATGCATGTGAGTCCTTATGAGAAGGGTAACATCTTCAATAAAGATCCGCTGCGTCCGAAGCGTCTGCTCATGCATAAAAAGGAGATCATGCGGCTGCTTGGCAAAATCAAGGAAAAAGGCTATACGCTGATTCCGGTCAAGGTCTATTTCAAGGGCAGTCTGGTCAAGGTGGAGATCGCATTGGCGAGAGGTAAAAAGCTGTACGACAAGCGTCAGGACATCGCGAAAAAGGATGCCAGACGCGAGGCAGAGCGGGATTTCAAGATCCGCAATCTCGGATAATCGAATATAAAAGAACAAAGAGCGTGTGTTCCGGTATATGGAGCACATGCTTTTTTTTACCGTTTAATATGAAAATAGATGAAAAAGAGTATATAATAGAGAAAAAGAAGATAAAAACAAGAAAATAGATATGATCATGGTAAAAAATATGTAGAATAGATAAAATGAATGTAAAAAAATGTTTACAAATGAAATAGAATGAAATATAATAGAATGCGAGGAGGCATCGGTATGCTGGATGAAAAATTATATACAGTAGCGGATGTCGCCAGAGTAACCGGTATGACCAGTCGAACGATCCGTAATTATTTAAAGGATGGGACACTTACCGGACAGAAAATTGGTGTTCAGTGGCGTTTTACAGAGGATGAGGTCAAGAAACTGTTTTCCAGACAACAGCCGGGGAACAGTTCGCCGACACAGATCGTGCGCAGCTATCTTGGAACCTTGCAGCGGGAGACAGCGGCATTTTGCGCTTTGCTGGATCTGCCGGGCGTGACACAGATGCAGGGCATGACTGTCTACACACAGTTGGAGCAGTGCTGTGGTACTGGGATCGCGTCGATTTCGTATGAATACCATGAGGAGAGCAGGTTGTTTCGGATCGCTGTGAGTGGTGAGCTGTGGGCAGTTACAGATCTGCTAGAACAGATAAAGGCGGGAACGGAATATGCTTGAACAGAATGCTGCCTATATGACAGAGGCGCAGATAGATGATTATTACAGATCTCAGAGAGAAGAACATCTGAAACGATATTATACGATCCGTGCGCACCGTGAGATGCGCGAGAGCCGCGGCAGGCTGGCTCGTCTGGTGCTTGTCACCGTACTGACCTTAGTTGTGTGCACGGTGTTTTTACAGATCAGTTTTCGGGTGCAGCAGCAGACCTACCGGGTCGCTGTGCTGCAAAAGGAGCTGAATACGCTGCGCCAGCAGAATGATGACGCGCAGAAGCGCTTAGAGGATGCCGTCGGCAGATGCGAGGTACAGGAAAAGGCATTGCAGCTTGGCATGGGGTATCCGAAAGAGGGGAATGTCGTGTACTATTCCGTCGAGGATAGTGATTATATGTTTCAGACACGGGACATCCCGCAAAATTAAATAGCCTTCCTATGAATTCTTTCATTCAGATGGGCAGATACCGGATGGTGTCTGTCCATTTGTAATGTTGGAATGTTACTTTTTCGCTTTACAATCGGTGTGAAAGAGGATAAAATTATAGTATCTGATGATGGATAAATATGCTGATAGACAAAGGCATTGATCGGATAAAATATTACGAAAAAGAGGGATGCAGATATGATAAATGTGGTGTATATGGTTGTGCGTATCATACAGTTTTCGCTGTTTCTGGCAACATTTTGGTTGATCTACCGGATCTATCAGACAAAGAACACGAGAAAACAGCGGATTCTGCTGGTGGCATCGATCTGTGCCGCACTGAATATGTATGGCTATCTGGAGGCGATGACGACGATGTCCGAACAGAGCAGCAAATGGGCGGTGCGTTCGCAATATGTATCTGCGTTGCTGTATCTGGTATTTATGCTGCATCTGATTGAACTGCTGTGTGATTTCTCGGTGGGAAAGATACAGGCGTACATATTATGGACGCTCAATGTGGTATTTGCCATTCTGATATGTGTGGACGAGGGCTTGCAGATCCTGTTCCGCAATTATACCTTTGAGGAAAATCTGCTGGCGGTGCAGATCCATTTTGACTGTACGCCGCTCGGATATGTGTATATGGCATATGTGATCTGTCTGGTCGCGGCGATTCTGTATGTCGGTACGGTGATCCGCCAGAGCAAGGGAAAGGATGCGATTGTGACCGTGCTGGCAGTCTTTACCGTGTTGCCGTGTCTGGGCTATGTGCTGAATCTGGCGGGGTTGACCGGCGGATATGATGCACAGTCGGCGTTGATGGTACTGGCGTGCTGGATCGCTTATCGGGCGAACGGCAATTATCATATTCTGGATGACGGGCAGATCGCACGCGAGACGATTCTGGACGAGATGGCAGAGGGCTATATCATTCTCGACAATGAGCGCAATGTCAAAGCCTATAATGCGATCGCCGCCATGCTTTATCCGGAGCTGGAAAAGCCGAAAGAGCGGGAGGTCATTATTGAGCTGATCTATCTCCACAATCACGATGTGATCGAGCACAACGGCAAGATCTGTAATGTGGTTGTCTCGGAGCTGAAGGAGAACGGAGATCTGACCGGATATGTGATGTGGCTGTATGACTGCACCGACGAGTATTATTATATGAAGGATCTGGAACAGGTGAAAAAGCGTGCCAAAGATCTGGACAAGACCCGCAACCTGTTTTTGAACCATATGACACATGGATTCGGTTCTCCGCTGCATATTATCAAGGATCGCGCCGATGCGATCTATGAGGATGAACGGTCTTCGGAGGATGTGAGGGAAATGACGCTGGAGATCTTCGAGGCAGGGCAGAAGTTGCAGGATATGGTAGCTGTCATGATGGATTATTCGGGATCGGAAGATGCGGTTCGGCTGAAGGAGACAGAATATTCGACCGAACAGCTTGTTCGGCTGCTGAGTGGTATGCTGGAGGCGCGCAGACAGGGCAGATGCCGTCAGGCAGAGTTTGTTGCCAGTCCGCAGATTCCGCAGCGCTGGTATGGCAGTCTGGATGGAATCGAGCAGGCGCTCTCTGCGGTGTTCCGCTGTATCGGTATCGCATCGAAGGTATCACAGATGCGGATGGAAGTGACGTCAGAGACACGCTATGCGGATACGCTGTTGATTACAACGCTGTATCTGGAGGATAACGGAGCAACGACAGGCGAGTTTAACCGTCTGGAGGCAATGCGGCACAAGGATGCGGAGTCGCTTGAAGAAAAGGTGGATTACATACCGTATGCATACTGTACAAAGGTGCTGGCGGAAATGAAGGGCACGATGTATTGCAGCGTGGATGGCACGCAGTCCAAGATCAGCCTGATGTTCCCTGAACGGGTCGTAGACAACACGCCGTTCGGTGTCCGGCAGGGAGCGGCTGATGAGGCACAGGGACAGACGGGTGATGAGGCGGCGAAAAAGGTTCATACCGTCATGGTAGTCGACGACAACCTGATTTATCTGAAAGAAATGGATAACTGGCTTCGCAAGATGGGATTGAAAACGATCATGGCAAAGAGCGGTGCGGAGTGCCTGAGGATTTTAGAGCGCAAGTCGGTGGATATGATATTTATGGATCAGATGATGCCGGAGATGGAAGGTACAGAGGCATTCGAAAAGGTACGTGAACTGGAACTGAAAAAGCAGACAGCACCGGTTCCGGTGATACTGCTGACAGCGGATGATGCGGCAGGCGCACGTAAGAAATATCTGGAGTATGGATTTGATAATTATCTGTCAAAACCGATTGAGGAGCAGCAGATTTGTGCGGAAGTGAGAAAGTATCTGTCAGTATAAAACAAAAAACATAATTAAGAGCTGATAAAAAGCGCTGCAGCTGAGGCTGTAGCGCTTTTGCTTATACATTTATTGATTGATCCATTACATCTTAGAGGTGTGTAAAACGGTCTGCTTCCTGCTTTAACTGGAGGCTGATACGCTGGTTGGTATCCATCTCCTGATTGACGATCTCGATGTTGTTTACAAGGGTAGATGTGTTCTCGGTTGCGTTTGTAACACCGAGTGCACTTTCTTCAATCGCCTTTGTAATACCGGCAACCGCCTCAGAGATCTGCTGCATGATCTGAAGCAGATGGTTGGTGTGACCCTGGAAGGAATTCATCGTATCGTTGATGTAGCTTGCATCATCGCGGTACTGCTTTCCGGTCTTTACGAACATATCATAATCTGGCAGAACTGTTTCATTGACATAATTTACGATCGCATGTGCGTTGTCTACGAGCGCGTCTACCGCGTGTACAACCATCAGGTTGATCTCCTGAATATTACCGGCAGTCTGTCTCGTTGAATCAGCCAGTGTACGGATCTCGTCAGCGACAACCGCAAATCCTTTGCCGGCTTCTCCGGCTCTGGCTGCCTCGATTGATGCATTCAGCGCTAACAGGTTCGTCTGGCTGGATACGTTTAAGATCTCATCGGTCAGGTCGTTGACCTTTGATACGCTCTTACTGTCTGCAATCGCCTGCTCCAGTGCGGAAATGATACCGCTGATAACCTCGACGGTACTGTCTTTGCTCTGCTGGGCAACCTGCTCTAATTCCTGTGCACGGGATTCCATTTCGCCTGCGTAGCTGTTCATGGACTCGGTCTCCTCCGCGATGCTGGATACCTGCGAGCCGACATCGGATACTTCTGCGTTTACACTCGTTGTGGTAGAAGAGATCTCCTCCATCGTAGCTGACAGCTCCTCTAACAGAGAAGAGATGTCGGATGCATTGCCGCTGGCAGTACCTACACTGCCGTAAACAGTGTTCACCAGCTTGCCAAGATGATCAGCGTTGGCAGAAATCTGTGACATAATGTTCTGTAAGGTTTCAATAAATATATTGATACCTGCTGCGAGCCGTCCGAGTTCGTCCTTGGATTTCACGTTGATACGGACAGTCAGATCACCTTGACCTGCCTGAATATCGGCAACGATCTGATCCAGACTCTGGGTTGTTTTCTTGATTGGACGGATCACGCTGAGATTGGTCATAAATAAGGCGAGGAGTGCAATCAGAATACCAACGATCGTAGCAGTGACGGTAACTACAACTGCGCGCTCATAGCTTGCATACTGGTCAGCTACCTCCTGATCAATCGCAGCCTGAATGTTTGAACGCATCGTACGAAGCTGATCCTGCATCGTGTTGGCACTGCTCTGCATCAGGTTCGGAACATAGGACTGTGCCAGCTTTTTCATCATGCTATAGCTGAGCTGCTCGGCTGTCTGATATGTATAAGTGTACATCTCGTAGTTTTTGCGGAATTCTGCAATCAGTGCCTTGTCCTCATCAGAACTGATACCTGCCTCATAGGTTGTCAGTGCATCCTCGATCTGGGTGAACAGTTCCTCGGACTTCGCCTGATATTCCTCCATGTGGGGTTTATCCTCGGCGAGACAATGGGCATAGATCAGACGCTGTAGATCACTGAAATCCGCAATCGCTGACTGCAATGCAGCCTGTGTCGGCAGACTCTCAGTCGTCAGCGCTGAGATGCTGGCCTGCATCTTGCGCATACTGTTCATATTGATCAGACCGGATGCGACGATCACGGCTGTCAGGGAGAGGAGCGGGATCAGAATCTTTACTTTGATACTGCTTCCTGCGTGCCATTTTTCCTTCTTGCCTTTCGGCTGTTTCTTCCCAGCCGCCTGAACCGGCTTTGCAGCAGCTTTTTTGGCTGATTTTTCCTTCTTTGAAGTTTTTTCGTTCTTTGCAAAAGAGTTGTGTTTTAACTTACCCATAATTGCCTCCTCAAAGTAATGTATGAAACGAACTACATATTGAATTTCATTATAGCATATTATGACTAAAAAATGGAACATGTTTTTTAGCTTTTATTGCAATTTGGACAATTTATGAGATATAAGCTATAATATATAGAAGTAATTCGCAGGGAGTGTATGTAGATATTGTGAAAAACACAGTTTTTGCTTGCAATTCAAGTGAAATGTATGATAATAAACAATAGAAAATAAAAAAGAGTGGGTTTGGATATGGGTCATGAACAAGTAGTAGATGGGTTTTTATTTGAATCGGAGGATGTGCTGGCGGAGGCAAAAAAGGAGTTGGAAGGTGTCCGTTATATGAAGGCGCGCATGGATTTACAGCATCCGGAGCAGGTGCTGCAGGTCTACCGGCGGATGGTGGAGCAACAGATGTTCCAGACGGCGGTCGGCCGGGCATATCTGCGTGAATTGCAGGATTATCTGCATACAATGCCACAGGTGCCGAACGAGAGCATTCCACCGATTCCGATTGGTGATACCGTACATGTGCAGGATGCGGCGGGAACGACCAAAGCGCTGCGAGAGGAAAACGACAGAAGCAGGCGTGCATTCCGGTGGTCGGTTGTGGTCAACGTTGTGGCAGCGGCGGTGATTGTAGTGATGTTTGCGATCGCAGCCAGCAGCAACAGTCCGACGGTACTTAACTATGAAAATAAGCTGATTGATAAATATTCCGCGTGGGAGCAGCAGCTGACCGAGCGGGAAAATGCGGTCCGTGAGAAGGAGAGTGCGATATATGGAGAAAACGATTAAAATACTGGTAGTGGATGATGAGAGCCGTATGCGAAAGCTTGTGCGGGATTTCCTTGTAAAAAAAGGGTATGATGTCGTAGAGGCAGGCGACGGAGAGGAAGCGTTGGACAAGTTTTATGCGGACAAAGATATTTCTCTCATTATATTAGATGTCATGATGCCAAAGATGAACGGATTTGAGGTGTGCAAGGAGATCCGTGAGCATTCCAAGGTGCCGATTATCATGCTGACGGCAAAAGGCGGGGAGAACGACGAACTGAACGGATTTGAACTCGGTGTGGACGAGTACATCTCCAAGCCGTTCAGCCCGAAGATTCTGGTTGCCCGCGTGGAGGCAATTTTACGGCGTACGAACCAGACCGCAGAGGCACAGACGCTCACGGCAGGGGCGATTACGGTGGATCAGGCGGCACATATGGTCACGATCGACGGCAAACCGGTCGAACTGAGCTATAAGGAGTTCGAGCTGCTCACTTATTTTATAGAAAATGCGGGTATTGCGCTTTCGCGTGAGAAAATATTGAACAGCGTGTGGAACTATGATTATTTTGGCGATGCCAGAACGATCGACACACATGTGAAAAAGCTGCGGAGCAAGATGGGCAGCCACGGAGACTATATCAAGACGATCTGGGGTATGGGCTATAAATTTGAAGTAAGTGAATAGGAGCGTGAAACAGCATATGAAAAACCATATGGAGCATTCGCACAAACGATCGATCACGACCCAGATCGGTATGGTGATCATCGCACTTGTTGCCGGCACAGTTTTACTGTGCTGGTTTTTAAATACAACCTTTCTGGGACAGTATTACAGCAAAATGAAGATCGCGCAGCTTGAGAGCGGATATGGGGAGATTGACCGCGCAGCCACAGACGGCAGGCTTAATGATGATGATTTCGATGTGCAGTTTGACCGCATCAGCGCGAATGGGAACATAGAGATTCTTGTCGTGACCTCGGATGGAACGGTGGTGCGTTCCACATCCAATGACAGTGTGAACCTGACCCGGCAGTTTATGGATGTATTGTTTGGCGCTGCGTCGGACAATGGGCGCAAAAATGTGGAGAATACCGGCAGCTACATGATCTTGCAGGTGACGGACAGCCGTATGGCATCGGAATATCTGGTGCTTTGGGGAACGCTTGAGGACGGCAATCTCATTATGATGCGTACCGCATTGGAGAGCATCCGTGAGAGTGTGCAGATATCGAACCGTTTTCTGGCGTATATAGGACTGAGCGGCATACTGGTCAGCATACTTGTGGTTATGATCGTGACCCGCCGCATTACACGGCCGATCCGGCAGCTCACACAGATTGCAGGGCAGATGTCGGAGCTGGATTTCAGCGCGAAATACGAGCAAGGACATGATAGTCAGGAGATTGAGCAGCTCGGTATTTATATGAACCGTCTGTCATCGACGCTGGAGCGGGCGATCAGCGAACTAAAGACGGCAAATAATGAGTTGAAGAGTGACATTGCGAAAAAGGAACAGATCGATGAGATGCGTAAGGAATTTTTGTCGAATGTCTCCCATGAGTTAAAGACGCCGCTGGCACTGATCCAGGGCTATGCGGAAGGGCTGAATGAGTGCATTAACGATGATGCGGAAAGCCGCGGCTTTTACTGTGATGTCATCATGGATGAGGCGGGCAAAATGAACCGGATGGTACAAAAACTGCTGACACTCAACCATCTCGAATTTGGCAATGATCCGGTCACGATCGACCGGTTTGATATTACGGAGCTGATCCGTGGAGTGATTGAAAACAATTCGCTGCTGCTGCGGCAAAATGAGATCCGGCTCAGCTTTGATGAGTCGGAGGCGTATGTGTGGGGTGATGAGTTCCAGATCGAGGAAGTCATGACCAACTATCTGAGCAATGCGATCCACTATGTGGCGGGCGACAAGCTGATCCGCATTTTTTATACATGTAAGGAAGATGTGCTGCGGATCAGTGTATTCAATACGGGAAGCCATATTCCAGACGAGGATATTGCGCATATCTGGGACAAATTTTATAAAGTAGATAAGGCGCGCACGCGGGAATACGGCGGCAGCGGAATCGGATTATCCATCGTAAAAGCGATCATGGATTCACATCACAGAACCTGTGGGGTATGTAATCATTCCGATGGTGTGGAATTTTGGTTCGAACTGGACAAAAATGCTGTTGCACCGATCGATAAAGAATGATACCATATATAGCAGAGAAATAGTCGAACTGTGCCGGAGGCTGTCTGATGACCCGGCACAGGCGGCGGTGAGCGGAGGATACCATGAAGCGGTTACAAATAAAAAAGGTACTTTTGAGCGGACTGTTACTTCTAAGTGCTGGTGCGCTGTATGGGTGCGGAGAAGCACCATATGAACTGGAAGCCGATGAGCAGGCAATCATTGTAAACTATGCAGCACATATTGTGGCAAAGTATAATATGAAGCAGCCGGAGGGTTATCAGTACGTGTACATCCCGGAGGATGATGGGACAGCGGCGGATGAACAGCCGGAGGATACGGCGCAGGATCAGACAGGTGATACCGCACAGACGCCGGATCAGGCAGGTACAACAGACGGCGCACAGCAGGGTTCGGATACGACGACACTGAGCGAGGCGCTGGGGCTGAAAAAGGTACGGGCAGTCTATACTGGAGCGGAGTTGACGGATCGTTATGATGAGACGGTAGTGCCTGAGAGTGGCAAACAGCTGCTGGTGCTGCATGTGGCATTGCAGAATCCGACGGAGAAAACGCAGAGCTGTGATCTGCTGGCGATCCTGCCGAAGTTTCGTGTAAAGGTTAATCAGACCGTGGAGGCAAGCTCGGAGCTGACGATCATGCCGGACAATCTGGCAACCTGGGAGGAAGACCTGCCGGCGGGGGCTATTGAGGATACTGTCATTATTTTTCAGCTGGATCAGAATGCGGTTACACAGATCGACCAGTTGGAACTTGAGGTAACAACGGAGCAACAGACATCCCGTGTCGTATTTTTGTAAAAATTACGAAAAAATAGGTGCAATTATAAAACAATATATGGTACAATAGGCATAAGTGATGAGCAGTGCGAGGCATTGCAGGTTTGGGAGGAGACATTTATATGGATACAAATATTTTGTTGGAGAACGGAACAAATGAGTTGGAGGTTCTGGAGTTCACATTGAACGACAATCATTACGGTATCAATGTGGCGAAAATTCGCGAAATCTTATCTTACCAGCCGGTGACACCTATTCCGAATGCACAGCCTCAGGTGGAAGGTATTTTCATGCCGCGTGATGCGATGATCACAGTGATCAACCTGAAAAAGTGTCTGTCGCTGGCGATCGAGGGTGAACAGAAGGGACTGTTTATTATCACGAATTTCAACAAGCTGGATCTGGCGTTCCATGTGGATGAGGTGATTGGTATTCACAGAGTGTCATGGGCGGATATTATCGAGCCGGATTCAACGATCAATGCCGGAGAGGATGGCGTATCCACCGGTGTGATCAAGCTGGGAGATAAATTAGTCATAATTCTCGACTTCGAAAAGATTGTGACAGATATCAGTCCGGATACCGGATTGAAGGTGAGCGATATCGAGTCGCGCGGAGAGCGCCAGAGATGCGATTCGCCGATCCTGATGGCAGAGGATTCACCGCTTTTGAGCAAACTGATCACCGATTGCCTGAAAAAGTCAGGTTATACCAACCTGAATGTCAATCCGAACGGAAAAGAGGCATGGGATAAGCTGCAGCAGTACAAAAAGGAAGGTACGCTCAAGGAGAATGTTCATTGTATTATCACGGATATTGAGATGCCGATCATGGACGGGCATCGCCTGACAAAGCTCGTGAAATCAGACAGTGAACTTAAGAATATACCGTTAATTATTTTCTCATCACTGGTCAATGAGGAGATGCGGCGCAAGGGTGAAGCGTTGGGAGCGGATGCACAGTTGACCAAACCCGAGATTGGACAGTTAGTGGATACGATTGATCAGTTGATTGATCGTGCGGATATGTAATCACAGCATTTTTTAGACAAAACGAGTGAGAGCGTTCCGAAACGGAGGTGTTTCGGGCACTCTCACTTTTCGTGCCATGCATAGAAGAAAAGGAGGGAGCGTTTTTTGCGGAATAATGAGGATTATCTGGACAGCCTGCTCAATAATGTGACAAAGAAGCTGAGCGAGTTCGATGAGGATTTTGAACAGAAAAAACAGGCGGCTGATCCTTATATGACAAAGAAAAACCTACCGCCAAAAACGATGAAAGCGCTGGAGAGCGTGAGAGAAAACCAGTTTTTACGCGAGTTTGAGGATGAGCTGGATCGTGAGGATACCGATAAGTTTTTGGAGGAATTTGAGTCTGAACTACAGGATGAAGAGCAGGAGTTTGAACAAACAAAGGCGGCGCAGAGTGCAGACAATGACGATGCGTATATGGATCAGATCGAGCAGTTGGTGAGCGAATCCCAGTCCGAGCCTCAGGTGGAGGGAGATCCACTGGAGGAGGCAGTCGCAGCGGCAAATGAGGGACCACAGACGGATGATCTGGGTGATCTGCCGGTGGGAGACGAACAGACGGATGATCTGGGTGGTCTGCCAGCGGGAGACGAACAGGCGGACGATCTGAGCGATCTGATGTCGCTTGATGATGCCAATGCAGAACAGCCAGAGGATACTTCCGATTACGGAGAGCTGCCAGAGGGAATGGAGGCGCTCGGTGACCTGTTTGACAATACGGACAATCAGGATATAGGTGACCTCGATCTGCCCGGTGATGCGGGTGAGGAGTCACTTTTGCCGGAGGATGGCGATAGTGGGATGAGTGATGATGATATTATGAAGCTGCTGAATGGCGGCGGTGAGGATGAGGCATTATCCGACATTGGCAAGATGTTAGAGGCAGACGATCAATCGATTTCCTTAGAGGATCTGGGTGCGGAGCCGGAGAACCTGTCACATGCGGCGGATGTCGTAGAACGTTCGCAGGCGGAGAAGAAACCGGTTCAGAAGAAAAAGAAGTCTGGATTTTTTGCAAAACTGATGGATCTGCTGTTTGGCGAGGATGATGACGAGGTGGCAGACGAGCATGTCGAGGAAGTGGGCAGCTTAGAGGGCATCTCGGATGAGAATATGGAGATCCTGCGTGCGATGAATGGCGATATGGCGGGTGGATCGGACGACGGCGCATCTGGCAAAAAGGGCAGGAAAAAGGCGAAAAAAGAGAAGAAGAAAAAAGAGCCGAAGCCGAAGAAAGAAAAAAAGGAAAAGAAACCGAAGGAGCCGAAGCCGAAAAAGCCCAGAAAAGAGAAAAAGCCAAAGGATGTGGGACCGAGAGAAAAACCGCTGCCTAAGGGACCGGTGATCGTGATCTGGGTGCTGGCATTATCTGTGTTTGCTTTCGTGATGATCGGCAATACTTTGCTCACGAAAAGCAATACGGCGCGGGCGGCACAGCAGAGCTTTGACAGCGGCGATTATGTCGGCAGCTACGAGGCTTTTGCGGGCGCAAAGGTCAGTGCGGACGAGGAAGAACTGTACGAGCAGGCAAAGACACTGGCAGGCGTGCAGGCGGAGCTGAACGCTTATTATCCGATGATGGAGGTGCGCAAGTTTGATCTGGCACTGGATTGTCTGGTGCGCACAATCGGCAGGGCGGATCTGCATATGGCAGACGCCGAGGAGTGGGGCGTTACCACACAGATGAATGCCATTGTTGCAGAGGCATCCCAGCAGTTGCAGGATCAGTTTAATGTGACGGTAGAGCAGGCGCGTGAGCTTTACGCGATTGATGATCGTGACGACTATTCACTGGCACTGGATGAGATTTTGAAGGGACTTGGATTAAAGTAAGAGAGAGGGATTGTATATTTCACAATATACAGTCCCTTTTAAAAATGATGGAACGTGCTATCGAAAGACTCAAAAAATAATGGTATAATATATTTAAACATAAAAACGGTAATGATATTATCAATGATTGTTAAAAAGGAAGGCGGGTTATTATGACAAACACAGAAGCATGGGATTATGCAATAGGGATGATAAAAGTTGATGGATTAGAGCCCACAGATGATTTTAAAAAATATATTGAAAAAGAAAAGAAGGGTGAAGTAACAATGGAAGATGCGAAGCGTTT
Organism: uncultured Eubacterium sp.; assembly: GCA_934320655.1. Taxonomy (GTDB): domain Bacteria; phylum Bacillota; class Clostridia; order Lachnospirales; family Lachnospiraceae; genus W0P33-017. The sequence goes on along the minus strand of CAKRFN010000008.1, from coordinate 52,130 downwards.
TTTGGATAAAAAATATAAAATGAAAGGGGCGGCTGATGCGTGATCCATATTTGTATGAAGATGTAGATATACTGAAAAATAAACTGGATATTAAAGAACAAGATTTATTAGACGCGGCGGAGGCTGACTATGTAACATATCGGTTGAAAGATCTGGCGATGAATCCAATTCCTGGAAAATATAATACTGAACATTTCTTGGAAATGCATAGGTATATTTTTCAGGATTTATTTGATTGGGCGGGAATGCCAAGAACGATATTGATATATAAGGAAGAAGATGTATTGGGTGGACAATCTGTAGAATATTCCGATCCCTTTGATATAGTCAGAGATTTGCATCAGGTATTGTCTGATATGAGAAAAAAGGATTGGGCATCCATGAATCGAAAAATGCTGGCAGAAGAGTTTTGTGATACATTGGCAAAACTATGGAAGATTCATCCATTCAGAGAGGGAAATACCAGAACAACCGTTACTTTTTGCTGCCAGTATGCAGATGAACTGGGAATTGTGATAAATAGAAAATTGTTTGAAGATCATGCAAGATATGTTCGGACAGCGTTGGTTGCATATAATGCATATTTTTCGGATGGAAACGATTTTTCAAAGAGAGAATATCTGGAAAAAATAGTTTATGATGCAATGAGTGCAAACGAGTCAACGGTACAGTGATGATAATGAATAGGCAGTCAATGATTCGCACTGCTTTGTGAAGAGGAGAGAAAATGAGTAACTATAAAAAAATAAAGTCGTTGCTCGTCGGTATTCTGATCAGTAGTGCGATGCTGATGGGCTGTTCTGCTACCCAGCCCTCGACTGAGATTACATTGTCTGTGGATCAGATACCGGAATATGTGGGAGATCCTTATGTAGTCATCAATGACAATGAGCCGGATTTTTTGGACACCGACTTGTCGACATTGTCCTACGAATATTATAGTGAACTGGATTCCCTGGGGCGCTGCGGGGTCGCATACGCATGTGTCGGTATAGATTTAATGCCGAGCGAAGAACGTGGTGAGATCGGTCCTGTGAAGCCCAGCGGCTGGCACACAGTGAAATACGATGTTGTGGATGGAAAGTATTTATACAACCGCTGCCATCTGATCGCGTATCAGTTGTCCGGTGAAAATGCAAACGTCAACAACCTGATTACCGGAACCAGATACATGAATGTGGAGGGAATGCTCCCGTTTGAAAACATGGTTGCAGACTATGTGAAGGAAACCGGAAATCATGTTATGTACCGTGTTTCGCCGATTTTTGCGGGGGATAATCTGGTCGCCAGCGGTGTACAGATGGAGGCAAAGTCGGTAGAGGATGACGGAGAAGGAATTCTCTTTGATGTGTATTGTTACAATGTGCAGCCGGGCGTTGAGATCGATTATGCGACCGGAGACAGTACCTTGCGGAGTGACACGGCAGACGATACGCCGGATGAAGATACAGAAGAATCCGATGACGCAGCTCCTGTTATGGTGTGGAAATCTGCTACCGGAGAAAAATATCACAGCATCAATCATTGCGGAAACATGAATCCGGACAAAGCCACACAGATCACGGAGGAGCAGGCAATCAATCTGGGGATGGGCAAATGCAGCAGGTGCTGGTGAGCCTGTCGGCTGAAATATATTTCTTTCAAAATGATACAATATCGACAAAGTGTTTCGGGTATGTTATTATTTGATAGGTACATTTGAGGCAATTTTATGGGAGATCAAACATATGATAGCAATCATCGACTATGATGCCGGTAATCTGAAAAGCGTCGAGAAAGCACTGGCTTCGCTGGGACAGCCCAGCATCATCACAAGGGACAGACAGGAGATCCTGCATGCAGATCATGTCATTCTGCCCGGTGTGGGTGCGTTCGGGGATGCGATGCGTCAGTTGAAAAAATATGAGCTGGATAAGGTTGTACATGAGGTGGTGGAGCGGCAGATTCCGATGCTCGGTATCTGTCTGGGACTGCAACTGCTCTTTGATGGCAGCGAGGAGAGCGAGGGTGTCGAGGGGCTCGGATTGCTCCGGGGCAGCGTGGTACGTTTCTCGTCGGAGCATGGACTGAAGATCCCGCATATCGGGTGGAATTCTCTAACGCTGCAAAATGACGGACGGCTGTTCCGCGGAATCGCAGACGGCTCGTATGTGTATTTTGTACATTCGTATTATCTGAAAGCGGCTGATCCGCAGATCGTCAAGGCGACGACATCTTACGGGGATCTGGTGCACGCTTCGGTGGAGCAGGGCAATCTGTTTGCCTGTCAGTTCCATCCGGAAAAGAGCAGCACGGTCGGATTGGCGATCTTAAATAATTTTGCACGATTAGGAACAGAGGAGGAAATCTGAGATGTTTACAAAGCGAATCATTCCTTGTCTGGATGTGAATAATGGGCGCGTGGTAAAGGGTGTCAATTTTGTCAATCTGCGCGATGCGGGCGATCCGGTAGAGATCGCAGCCGCTTACGACAAGGCAGGTGCGGACGAGGTCGTATTTTTGGATATTACTGCATCCTCCGACGGCAGGGAGACTGTCGTGGATATGGTGCGAAAGGTTGCGGAAAAGGTATTTATTCCGTTTACGGTCGGCGGTGGTATCCGCAGCGTCGATGATTTTCGGGCATTGCTGCGCGAGGGAGCCGATAAAATATCGATCAATTCATCGGCGATCAACCGGCCGGAGCTGATCAGTGAGGCAGCGGATAAATTCGGCAGCCAGTGCGTCGTTGTGGCGATCGACGCGAGACGGCGTGCGGACGGCAGCGGCTGGAATGTATACAAAAATGGCGGGCGCATAGATACCGGGTTGGATGCGGTGGAATGGGCGATGCGGGCAGATAAGCTCGGTGCCGGAGAGATTCTGCTCACGAGTATGGATTGTGACGGCACGAAAGCGGGCTATGACATTGAACTGACCAGGCAGATCGCAGAAAATGTGTCGATTCCGGTGATCGCGTCCGGTGGTGCCGGTACGATGGAGCATTTTTATGATGCTTTGACAGAAGGCAAGGCGGATGCGGCACTTGCGGCATCGCTGTTTCACTATAAAGAGATGGAGATTATGGATCTCAAAAACTATCTGGCAGAGCGCGGTGTTTCCGTGCGCCGATAGTGTAGTCTGACCAAAGAACGGGATAGGAGATGCAAAGAGATGGCAATGATCGATAATGACTGGCTGCCGGTGCTCGAGCCGGAGTTTCGGAAACCTTATTATGCACAGCTTTACCGGTTTGTGCGTCAGGAATACCATGAGCATGTGGTATATCCTCCGTCAGAGGATATTTTCAATGCGTTTCACCTGACACCTTTACATGAGGTAAAGGTGCTGATTTTAGGACAGGACCCTTATCACGGGGAGCATCAGGCACACGGACTGTGCTTTTCGGTAGAAAAATCACAGCCGGAGATTCCGCCTTCCCTCGTGAATATTTATAAGGAATTGCAGGATGATCTCGGCTGTAAGATCCCGAACAACGGCTGCCTGACGAAATGGGCAGATCAGGGTGTGCTGCTGCTCAATACGGTGCTGACCGTGCGCGCTCATCAGGCGAATTCCCATCAGGGACGCGGTTGGGAGCAGTTCACGGATGCCGTGATCCGTGCGGTGAATGAGCAGGATCGTCCGATCGTGTATCTGCTGTGGGGCAGACCAGCACAGAGCAAGATTCCGATGCTCACGAATCCAAAGCATCTGGTGCTGACCGCACCGCATCCGAGCCCGTTATCTGCGTACCGGGGATTTTTCGGATGCCGTCATTTCAGTAAGGCCAACGAGTTTCTGTCAGAGCACGGGGTAGCCCCGATCGACTGGCAGATTCCCGATATTTAATGCAGATTAGATTCATTCGTTTTATTCGTGATGGATCATATGCGGGGTAGAGGCTGCGGATTCGCTGCTGGCGGGGATGCGGATCTCTACCTCGGTTTCATTTCCGGGTGTGCTGCGGTAGCTCAGACCATACTGGCTGCCGTAGCATAGCTGGATTCTTTTATGCGTGTTGGAGATGGCGATATTGCTGCCGTGGGAGCTGTTTCCGTTTCCGGTCAGTATCGTAGCCAGCTTTTCCGGCGGGATGCCGACACCGTCGTCCGTGACGACAAACACGAGCGTTTCATCCTCCATCCAGCCCATAATCACAATATTTCCCTCTTTGACGGGTTTTTCCAATATTCCGTGTAAAATAGAATTTTCCACGATCGGCTGGAATACCAGCTTTGGAATCATATAGTCGAGCATTTCATCCGGCACATCCACAAAAAAATGGAGTTTGCCGTTAAAGCGCATGTTCTGTAACTGGACATAGAGTGTCACATGCTCTAATTCTTCGCGCACTGTGATGATCGAGCTGCCGCGGCTGAGTGTGATGCGGTAAAAGCGGGAGAGCAGGTTCACTGCCTCCGATACCTGTGTCGTCTCGCCGGAGCGCGCCATCCAGTTGATCATATCGAGTGTATTGTACAGAAAATGCGGATTGATCTGCGCCTGCAACGCCCGGAATTCGGAGTGCCGCAGTTCGTCTGCCGTCTGCTGCTGTTCATTGACCAGACGGTTGATCTCGCCGGACATGTAGTTGTAGGAATCGATCAGTGAACAGATCTCGTCCGAGCCGTCCGGCTCGTCCATCGGCACCGGAAGTGCACTGTTGCGCACGCGCTGCATGTTTTCTGCGACCTTTGAGATCCGTCCGGTGACGGAGCTGCTCAAAGCCTGACTGATGATGACACAGACGATCAGCACGAATGCGTATAGCAGCATGAAGTTTACGACGAGCTGATTACCCTCGGACGTCAGATTGGATTCCGGCACTGCCGATACCATGATCCAGTCCGTGTAGGGGATGACTTTGCAACCGCAGTACACATCCTGCCCGGCAAACTGCAGGCGCTCCTGCCTGGAAGCGGACGGAATGCGCTCGGTGATCTCGTCGTAGGGAATATAATATGTGCCGGATAGCGCTGTGTTGGTTGAGGCGACGATCTCGTTGCGGGAATTGGTGATGTAGATCACACTGTTATTGTACGGCAGATCCTGCAATAAGATCGGCTGGATCGTAGACTGGCTGAAATAGATCGCGACGTAGCACTCCGAATTGCCGGCTGAAAGGCGGCGTATCACGGCATGTGAGCCGAGTGTGGAGGACTCTGTCGGCGACAGATAACGCGGCGGGCACAGCAGCAGATTGTCATCGGTACTGCTGAAAATACCGTGCCAGTAAGTACCCCTTGCGGGATCTAATGTATCAAATACAGGATTGTCGGACTGCGCCCGGAGCACACGGTAATGTTCGTCGTCCAGATAGACACGCACGTTGGAGACGAGGGAGTTATCCAGACAGTTTGCGATCACATTTTCAAAATTGTGGACAGATGTGGGAAAACTGACGAGGTATTCATAGCTGGACGGATCCATGTTTCTTATATAGGTAGAAAAAAAATCATTGCCACTGATATTTTCCGCCAGCAGCTCCAACTGGTTGACCGTCGTACCGATATTTGTGCGCGTCTGGTCAGCCAGTGTATTTAACGAGTGAAGCGTCGTGTTTGTCGTGACATTGACCATCTGATTGTAGGCAAAGTAGGTGATGAGCAATGCCGGGATGATAGTTAAAATCAGGTGGGTGATGAGAAATTTCACGCGCAGGGAAATCTGATATTCGTAGATATGCCGGATTTTCTTGAGTAAGGTCATAAGGACTCCTTTTCACGGTATTCGGAAGGTGACAGACCGACCACCTTCTTAAAGGTCTTTCCGAAATAATTCTGGTCGCCGTATCCGACGCGGGCAGCGATTTCGTTGATCTTGTTGCGCGGGTCTGCCAGCAGCTGCTTCGCCTTTTCCATCCGGAAGTTGGTCAGATACTGGTTGAGCGTCTGTCCGGTTTCCGTTTTAAAAACCGTACATAAATAGGACGAGGACAGATGTACGTGGTCACTGATATCCTTGATCGACAGATTGCTGTCACTGTAATTTTTGCTGATATAGTCCTTGATTAAAAACAGTGTAGCGTTTTCGGTTACTGCGGTTTCGAGCAGCGCAAAATAACTGGTGACGGCATGGCGCAGCAGGGCATGGACATCGCTGTAGTTCATACAGTCATTGAGCTGTCCGAGCGGGCTCTGTGCGGAAGCATCTGCCGTGGTGCTGACCTTGGCATCGTATTCTAAGTTGGAGATCACCATCAGCAGCTTGTAATACAGATCCCTCGCCTGATTCGGAAGCAGACCGCGGTTGTTTTGCAGCTTTCCTGTCAGTTCTTCGCACAGGGCATCCGCCGCCTGTGCATCGCGCTTCGATAATGCATCACGGAAACGCGCAGGAAATTCGTTCATATAAGTAACGGAAATCGTATGTCCCTCCTCATTCGGATCGAGGATCGTCTCATAGGGCGTAAAAAATGCACTCTGGAGCAGCAGAACGGCGCTGTTATAGGAGGTATATATATTTTCATAGCCCTTGACCGTCTCACCGAGCACGAGGTGAAACTGCGAGATCCGGTACGAGCGCAGCAGGTCACGAATGTACTGGCAGATCCGTACAAGTGTCTGGGGCGGCTGCTTTTTTTCGCTGTAGAGATGCAGGATCACGTATGCCGTATGCTTCATCGTGTGCAGCTCACCCATGTGGTAACCGGCTAACTGCCTGCGGATACGCGCAAACAGCTCCGAGCGTGTGGCATCCGGCATGTGCAGCATCTGTTCGCCGGTGCTTAAGATCAGTGTCGTAAAATACCGGCTGTGGTCAAACGGCAGCACAGAGACATCCGGCAGGCTCGTTCCGGGCTGTGTCAGTGCCAGCGCCAGCTTGGAGCTGGCTTCCTGCTCAAAAAACTGGTTGGATTCGCGCTGCAGCTCCTGCTTTTGCACGAGGGATACGGCTTCGGCGAGCGCCTCCGTAATATCATCGGGCGTGAACGGCTTTTCCACGTAGCTGACCGCCTTTAAATTGATGGCTGCCTTTAAATATTCTTTGTCCGAATAACCGCTCATAAAGATAATCGGGCAGTCATTGACCAGCTCACGCAGCCGTTTTGACAGCTCGATCCCGTCCATGCGCGGCATGCGTACATCGGTGAGCAGAATATCCGGAGCATTTTTTTGCGCATAAGACAGTGCATTGATCCCGTCGTCTGCGCTGTCAATCTGTGTAATGCCGAGGCTCTCCCAGTCAATGCTCGAAATAATACCATTTCGTGTCAGTTCTTCATCATCTGCAATCAGAATACGCATCGTCATCCTCCGTTGTGCTGTTTGTAGTCTGCCATTATTTTAGCACATCGGCGGATGGCTGTCACCTGTCAGATCTTATCGAAAAAATTTAGAATATCGAAAAAAAATACCAACAATCAAAGAAAATTACGATAGGCTTAACCGGAAGGTAATGCTAAGATAATTACAAGGTTGAGAGAGATATTGATTCTCTTGACAAACAATGGGAGAGAAAGGGGCAACGATCAATGGCTTCAGAATATGTTCTGGAATTAAAAGGGATCACCAAGATTTTCCCCGGTGTGAAGGCACTTGACAACGTGAGCTTTCAGTTGAAACCGGGCGAGATTCACGCACTGATGGGCGAGAACGGAGCCGGTAAATCTACGTTTATTAAGGTAATTACCGGTGTACATAAAGCCGATGGCGGCGAGATGTATCTCAATGGCGAGAAGGTCGATTTTAAGGGACCGAATGACAGTCAGGCGGCAGGTATTGCAGCGATTTACCAGCACGTGACCGCTTATCCGCACCTGAGTGTAGCGGAGAATATCTTTATGGGTCATGAAAAAGTAAAGCATGGCATGATCCAGTGGAGAGAGATGTATGAGGAGGCAGATAAGCTGCTCGCACAGTTAAATGCAGATTTCAAGTCTACTGCGGAGATGGGTTCTTTATCCGTCGCACAGCAGCAGATGGTAGAGATCGCAAAGGCATTGTCAGCCAACGCAAAGATCATCATCATGGATGAGCCGACTGCATCACTGACCAAGAACGAGTCAGAAAACCTCTACCGCATTTCAGAGAAATTAAGAGATGAGGGAGCATCGATCATCTTCATTTCACACAGATTTGAGGATATGTACCGCCTTGCTACGAGAGTTACCGTATTCCGTGATTCAAAATATGTAGGTACATATGATGTAGATAAGATCTCAAATGCAGACCTGATCACAGCAATGGTAGGCCGTGAGATCACAGACATGTTCCCGAAACCGGATGTAAAGCTCGGAGAGGAAGTCTTACGTGTAGAGAATCTGTCCAGAGAAGGATTTTTCAAGGATGTATCTTTCAGCGTTCGCAAGGGTGAGATCCTTGGTCTGACCGGACTTGTCGGAGCCCGCAGAACAGAGGCCATCCAGACGATTTACGGTGTAGAAAAGCTCGACAGCGGTAAGATTTTCCTGGATGGAAAAGAGATTAAGATCCGCAGTCCGCACGATGCGATCGTAAACGGTATCGGACTTCTGACAGAGGACCGTTCCAACCTCGGACTGATCTTAGACTGGGGCATCGGACGCAACATTACGCTGACAGAGATCGAAAAGTACGGAAATAAATTCTTTACCAATGATAAAGCAGAGCGTATCGCAGCGAAGGAACTCGCAGAGGGAGTAGATACAAAGGCAGTGTCCCTGTTTGATAAGGTAAGCACGTTATCCGGTGGTAACCAGCAGAAAGTAGCCGTATCCAAGATTCTTGCATCTGATCTGAAGGTGCTGATCATGGATGAGCCGACAAAGGGTATTGACGTCGGTGCAAAGGCGGAGATTTATGACATCATGGGTCAGCTGGCACAGCGCGGATATGCGATCATTATGATTTCATCCGAGATGCCTGAGGTACTCAACATGAGTGATCGTATCATCGTCATGTGTGAAGGAAAGATCACCGGCGAGCTGAGTCGTGAAGAAGCAACGCAGGAGGGTATTCTGGAGTTTGCAATGGCAAAATCTTTAAAGAATACCTCAGATAAATAGGGAAAGGCGAGTGAAGAAAATGGAAAATAAATCAGTTTTGAAAAAGATCACCGGTTCCCGTGAAGCGATCCTGTTTCTTATCGTGGTTATATTGGCGGTCTTCATCGAAGCAAAATCCGGCGGAGCATTTTTCCAGCTGGATAACCTGAACGGAATGTTCAAAAACTACGCAGTTGACTTCGTCATCGCAATCGGCATGATGCTCGTCATGCTGACCGGTGGTATTGATATCAGTGTCGGATCGACACTGGCACTCTCAGGAATGTGTGCATCACTGATCTTCCGTGATCATCAGGGGTTGCCGATCATCGCAGTATTCGGTATCTCGATTGTTGTCGGTCTCGCATGTGGACTGTTGATCGGAGCAGTGATCTCTTACGGTAAAGTACCTCCGATCATTGCAACGATGGGATGTATGAACGCATTCCGTGGAGCTACCTACCTCGTAGCACATAATGAGTGGGTCGCAGCGATGGATTTCACGGAAAGTTATAAGAATTTTGCACAGAAGAGCTATCTCGGATTCGGTGTGATCAACAACCTGTTAGTGATCGTTATTATTCTGTATGTGATCTTTTTTATCATACTGAAATGGACACCGGCAGGACGTAAGATCTATGCGGTAGGATCAAACGCAGAGGCTGCATCCGTATCCGGCATCAATGTAAGAAAAGTAAAGACGATCTGCTATACGATTTTAGGCGGTCTGACCGGACTTGCAGGCGGTATGTTTACTTCACTGTATGCATCTGCACAGGGTAACATGGGTGAAGGTCTTGAGATGGACTGTATCGCAGCCTGTGTCGTAGGTGGTGTGAGCATGACCGGTGGTAAAGGCAATATCGTAGGTGTGTTCATGGGAGCGCTCGTAATCGCGATCATCGGTAAGGGACTTCCTCTGATCGGTGTATCACAGTTCTGGCAGAAGGCGATCAAGGGTGTCATCATCCTCGTGTTCGTCATCCTGAACGTACTCGTACAGCGTTCGGTTGACAAGGCAGCATTAAAGAGAAGGGAGATTTAGTCATGGCAGGAAAATCAGGTAGAGAGATTATTGCAGAACAGCCCTTCTCATGGAAGCATCTGTTTCTTCGCTGGGAGTCCATGCTGATTCTGTTGTTAGTAGCCGTAAACATCATGAACATCGCGATTTCGGATAAGTATTGGAGTGTGACCGGATTATTCCGTGCGACCAACTCCTTCCTCAACATCGCATTCATGGTATTACCGATGTGTTTCGTGCTTGTACTTGGCGACATTGATATTTCAGTCGGATCAATTCTTGCATTCAGCGCTACGATGCTTGGTGTTACATACAATGCAGGTGCACCGATGGGTGTGGCAGTGCTTGTAGCCCTGCTGACCGGTACGGTCTGCGGCTGCATCAATGGTGCGATCGCAACACAGTTTACAGAGTTAAACCCGATGATCATTACATTCGGTACACAGGTTGTATACCGTGGTCTGTGTGAGATCATCTTAGGAGACCAGTCAACGGGTGGCCTGAACAACGTGATGTGGTTCTCAAACCTGTACTGGGGCAAGATCGGCGGAGTCGTTCCGTACATGTTTGTTATCTTTGTTGTATGTGCGGTCGTATTCGGTATCGTACAGCACAAGACAACATTCGGACGCAGAATGTATGCGATCGGTGCAAACCGTGAGGCAGCCAGATACTCAGGTATCAATGTACAGGGAACCAGATTTATCGTATTTGTACTGACCGGTTTATTCTCAGCAGTTGCTGCGATCTTTACCGCAGCTTCCATGGGAAGTATCAACAACGCAGTCGGCAAAGGTACAGAGATGGATGCGATCGGTATCTGCGTACTCGGTGGTATTATGACAGACGGTGGTAAAGGTAATTTCATCGGAGCGATGATCTCCGTATTCCTGCTTGGTCTGTTGGAATATGGTCTTGGACTTGTCAATGTATCTTCAAACGTCATGCTGGTAGTCAAGGGCGCGCTGCTCGTGATCTCAGTCATGATCCCGAATCTGAAGATTGTTGGAAAGAAGAAAAGTAAAGTTGCATAAAAAAGTCATATAAAAATGTAGCATATTTACTAAAAATCAGTTATGCTATACACTTGGCTAGAGCGAATGGCTTCACATTCGTTTGAGCATACACCAAAAAATCTTATGGGAGGTAAGAAAAAAATGAAGAAAAAAGTTCTGAGCGCATTATTATGCGTATCCATGGCAGCTACCATGTTAGTAGGCTGTGGTGGAAAGACAGACGACGCTGCAGCAGATGCACCTGCAGCAGACGCAGCAACAGACGATGCAGCAGCAGATGATGCTGCCGCTGATGACACAACAGCAGAGGAGCCTGCAGCAGACGATGCAGCAGATGACGCAGCAGCTACAGATGCTGACCTGACCACAGACAAGACTTTCTGTCTGATCGTTAAGAGTGCTGGTAACCCTTACAATCAGAAAGAGGCTGATGGTTTCAAGGAGGCAATCGAGGCACAGGGCGGTACATTCGTACTTCAGGAGCCCGCAGCAGCAGATGCTGAGAGCCAGATCACATGTATCAACAACGCAATTTCACAGGGCGTAGATGCGATCGCTATCGCAGCTAACGATGCAGATGCATTACAGCCCGCTTTAACAGAAGCAAAGAATGCTGGTATCCACGTACTTGCACTTGACTCTGCAACAAACGCAGCTTCTCGTGAAGTATTCTGTAACCAGGCAGGTATCACCCAGGTTGGTGAGACTCTGATGGAGGCTGTAAAGGATATTTCCGGTGGAGAAGGAAAGTGGGCAATCCTGTCTGCTGCTTCTACAGCTACTAACCAGAATGCATGGATCGATTCCATGAAGTCTGTAATGGAAGATTCTGCTTACTCAGGACTTGAGTTAGTAGGTGTTTACTACGGTGATGATGAGTACCAGAAGTCAGTAGACCAGACAGATGCGATTCTTTCAGAGAACCCTGACGTAAAGGTTATCTGTGCTCCTACAACTGTAGGTATCATGGCAGCCGCTAAGGTTGTTGAGGATAAGGGTCTTGCAGGACAGGTTAAGGTTACCGGTCTTGGATTACCTTCAGAGATGGCAGACTACATTGGCGATGGCGATGACAACTCTTGCCCTTACATGTTCCTGTGGAACCCGATTGACTTAGGAAAGTTAGCAGGTTATACCGCTATCGCACTTGTAAATGGTGTGATCACCGGTGCTGAGGGAGACAGCTTCACTTCTCCTGAGGGAACTACATACGAAGTAACTGCAGCAAGCGATGGTGGTACAGAAATCATCCTTGGACCTCCTTACGGATTCAATCCTGAGAACATCGAGGAGTGGAAGTCTGTTTACTAAAATAGGCTGACAAAAGGGACTGCTCCGGCAGTCCCTTTTTTACATTTCTACTATAAAAATGGAGGTATCAGACAATGGTAAAAGCATTTACAATGAAACTGTATGAGGGTCAGGCAGCAGAGTACGAGAAGCGCCACAACGAGCTCTGGGATGAAATGAAGGACATGATCCATGAGCATGGCGGAAAAAACTACTCTATCTTTCTGGATGAAAAGACCAACATTCTGTATGGCTATATCGAGATCGAGGATGAGGAGCTGTGGGCAAAAGGTGCAGACACAGCGATCAACCGCAAGTGGTGGGATTTCATGGCGGACATCATGGAGACCAATCCCGATAACAGTCCGGTGTGCATCGACCTCAAGCCGGTGTTCCATCTGGATTAACTGAAACATTGACCGTCCACTGGCGGCGGAACTGATTGGGAGTCACAGACTCCCTTTCTTTGAATAGCCGGATCAGATAGCTCGGCTGATTGATCCCTGTCTCGTAGGCAATCTCGGTGACGGACAGGGAAGAAAACTGAAGCAGCTCTTTTGCGTAGGAAAGCCTTGTGCAGATGATGTACTCATTGACCGGTTTTCCTACGTATTTTTTAAATTCATGCGACAGGTGATATTTGCTGACAGGGATGCGGGCAGCCAGCATGTCCAGTGTCAGCGTCTCGCGGAAATGCCTGTCGATATATCGTTTCGTCTCTTTGATACTCTCCGGCATGATGAATCCGTTTTGTGATCCGGTACATGTATCAGTCAGAAATTCGGTCAGAACGGAGGTGATCAGCTCCGAGGACACCAGCTCTGTTGTGGCATCCGCCTTCTGGTGGATCGCGACGATACGGCGCAACATGAGCTCCATGCGGTCGGGATCGGGACATTGCAGCAGGTGAAAGCCGTTTTTGACAAATTCTTCATAATACCCAAGCGCATTCATCCCATTAAAATGCAGCCAGACAAATTCCCAGCTTTCATCCGGAGCACAGCGGTAAAAATGGTGCTCGTTACAGTTGATCAGGCAGGCATATCCGGGCGCGAGCTCGTAGGTGTTTCCGCCGTAGGTCAAGGTGCCTTTGCCGGAGATCGTATAGATCACGAGATAGCTGTTCAGGTTGGCGCGCTCCGTATAATAGGAGGCATCGGTGCGGAAATAGCCGCATTCCTGCACGTAGAAAAATAACCGCTTGGCAGTCTCGCTGGCAGTCGGCATCAGACGGATCGAGTCCTTGCTCCAGCCAGCGACATAGTTTTCCAGATATGAGACAGATGTAGGCATAAAATTGCATTCCTTTCCTAAAAATCTAACCGCAAGATCGTACAATTTTTAAACAATATCCTCGAATGACAAATCAGAGAAATATCACTATAATAATACTAACACAGGAAACAAGTAAAAGAAACACCGAATAAAGGCAGATAGCAAAAAAATATTATTTTGATTGGTTGAAAGGAGCATCAGACAATGGAAAAATTAAAACAGACGAAAAAGGCGCGCATCGGAATCTACACCATGGGACTGAAAGCATACTGGAATCAGTTTGCAGGACTGCGCGAGCGGATGATCGAATACGGACAGTTCATCGCAGACCAGGTAGGGGCGATGGAGCAGGCAGAGGTATATTTCTACGGACTGGTAGATTGTCCGGAGGAGGGCAGGAAAGCGGGCGAGTATTTTAATGAGCACAACGTTGATCTGATCTTCGCACACGCAGGCACGTATGTGACCAGTGCATCTGTACTTCCGGTGCATCAGATCTGTCCGGCATTTACCGTCATTTTGAATTTACAGCCGACCGCGCGGATCAACTACGCGGTGACGACAACCGGCGAGTGGCTCGCGCACTGTGGCGCATGTCCGGTGCCGGAGCTGGCGAATGCGTTTAACCGTGCGGGTATCTCCTGCAAGATCGTGAATGGTCTGCTCGGCATGGACCACACACCGGAAATCTCCATGACGGATGAAAACACCGCAGAGCGCCCGGAGGCAAAGCGCGCATGGAAAGAGATCGGAGAGTGGGTCAAGGCAGCCTCCGTCAAGGCAGGGCTGCGCGGCAGCCGGTTCGGTTTCCTCGGTGGATATTATTGCGGAATGCTCGATATGTACAGTGATTTTGCAATGTTTCAGGGACAGACCGGCGCACATGTGGAAGTGCTCGAAATGTGTGACCTGAACCGTCAGTTGGAGACTGTGACGGAGGAAGAGGTGGCAGAGAAAAAGCGTGAGATCGAGGAATTTTTCATTATCACGGACGACAAGGCGGCTGATCCGCTGGCACAAAAACCGACACCGGAGCAGTTAGAGTGGTCTGCCCGCGTCGCAGTCGCACAGGAAAAACTCGTGAAGGAATACGATCTGGATGCACTCTGCTACTATTATCACGGTGCACCGGGCGGCGCGTATGAAAAGCTCCAGAGTGGATTTATCGTAGGACATTCGCTGCTCACGGCAAAAGGTATTCCGTGTGCGGGCGAGGGAGATCTGAAAACCTGTCTCGCAATGAAAATCTGTGATATGGTCGGTGTCGGCGGCAGCTTCTGTGAGATCGTGACGACCGACTATGTGGACGGAACGATCCTGCTCGGACACGACGGCCCGTTCCATCTGGCGATCGCAAAAGGAAAGCCCTACCTCCGCGGACTCGGTCTGTATCACGGAAAGCAGGGCAGTGGCGTGTCTGTAGAGGCAAAGGTGCGTCCGGGTGCGATCACAAACCTTGGATGCACACAGACGATCGAGGGCACATTAAAGCTCACGATCACCGAGGCAGAGGCGACGGACGGCACGATCATGACGATCGGAAATACACAGACACCCGTCAGGTTCAAGAAAGATCCCGATGCCTACATGGATGAGTGGTTTGCAGAAGCACCGACCCATCACTTTGCGATGAGCGTCGGACACAACGGTGCACTGTTTGAGAAGATCGGACAGTTGTTGCAGGTGCCGTATGTGGTGCTTGATAAATAGCTTATAACTCTTTTAAATATTGTTTGAGCTGAGCGAGAACCGGAGCCTCGCTGACATCCCCGATCAGATATTTTGCAGCCTGTTTTACCTCAGGTCTTGCATTTGCGACAGCGAAGCTCTCACCGGCGCATTGCAGCATCGGTATATCATTGCCGTTGTCACCGAAAGCGGCTGTCTCCTCCGGCGTGATGCCAAGCGTCTGCTGGATGTGGGACAGCGCCTGACCTTTGCTGATGCCGGGAACCATCATGTCGACCCATCGCTCACCAGCCAGTGCGATGCTGACGCGGTCGCCAAAATGCTCACGCAGCGGTGCGGCGACCGTAGAGGCATCTGCGGCATAGGTGTACAGGGCGACCTTGATGAGCGGTTCGTCAATGCTCAGCAGATCATCCACGATGCGGATATTCATTTTGTACCCTTCCCTTACCCACTTCACGTATTTTGGATGGTTCTGATCTGTATAGGTGCCGCGCGCAGCGGATGCCATGATCCATGCATCCGGTACTTTGCGCGCCTCCTGTACGACCTCCTCTAATAATTCCCTTGGAAATCCGTTGCAGGCGAGCTCTTTTCCGTGGCGGCAGACAAATCCGCCGTTATCCGAAATGACGGTCAGCTCCTGTTCCATGCATTTGAATACACCCATCACACTTTCATAGTTGCGTCCGCTGGCGGCGACAAAGGTCACGCCTTTTGCCTGAAGTGCGCGGATGACATCATAGATCTCCGGGTTTATCGCGGTCGTTCCCTCCGGCAGAAGCGTGCCGTCCATATCTGAAGCAATCAGTTTTATCATAATAAAGTCCCTTTCTTTTGGATCAGTATTTTTGTATGACCATTATTGTAGTATATAATATCAAAATTTATAGTCAAAATACAATAAAATAGACAATATGTTTCGATTTTATATAAATTGCTTGAATGTTGTTGACTTTTGCGATATTTTCTGTTTAATATGAATAATGGTGACAACATAATGTCGAAGGGATTATGTAAATTATATGATTACAGAGGAGGCAGTAATGAAAAAAATATTCAGAAACCAGAAAATGAGTGCAATGATTACGTTGTCTACTGCGGTTGTAACAGGTGTCTGCACGTTGTTCCTGTTTTTGATTGCCAACAGTAATATGGTGAGTGCGATACGTGACACGACAATGAACCATATGGAAACCTCACTTGATGCAAAAACACAGACGATTGAGCAGAGTATCGGACATGCGGAATCTCTGTTGATATCATACGGAAAGACACCGACTGTTGCAGAGTTGTTAAAGGATCCGGACAATCCAGAGAAAATGCAGAAAGCACAGACTTTTACGGAGCAGCTTTTTGCAGATCTGGACGGTTGGGAAGGAATTTATATCTCAGACTGGGAAACACATGTACTTGCGCATTCTAATCGCGATGCGATTGGAATGATCATGCGTGAAGGAGATCGGCTGAAGCAGCTTCAGGATGCAATCACAGCAGCAGATGGCATCTACAATACAGGTATTTTCCTCTCACCGGCTTCCGGGCAGCTAGTCATATCACTGTATTATCCGGTGTATGATTCAGATGGTACGACGATGATTGGTTTTGTTGGTGGGGCTAAGACCGCGGCCAGCATACAGACTGCTTTTGACAGCATAGAGGCAGAAGGTATGGAACATGCCATAGACTATATGATCAATGTGGCGGACAGAACACATATTTTTGATGAAAATGCTGATCTGATGGCAACACAGATCGAAAATCCCATGATGTTATCAATTATTGATCAGATCAATCAGGCACCGGATGTCCGCATGGGTAACCTTGAATATACAGATGATGCCGGACAGCCATGCATAGCAGTATACCATTACATGCCGGAACGTCAGTGGGCAGTTGTACTCAGCGACACCAAACAGGAGATCTTTGCGAGAGCCAATGCGAACAGACTGGTACTTGGCATTTTGTGCATTGCTTCTTTTCTGTTGATTTCGTTCCTTTCATTTATGATTGTCCGTATAAATATGAAACCGTTGAAGATTGTGGAGGAGTCGTTGGTCCGCCTGCAGAATCTGGAACTTACTGAGCCAAAAACAATTCGGAAATATATTGGAAGAACAAGTGAAACCGGAAGAATTGCTACTGCAACCGATTTGCTCTATAGTACGTTCCAGGAGATTGTAGGTACCTTGGATGAATGTACGAATTCGTTGAATTCATCAACTGGAAAGACAAACGAAGCGACCAGGATACTGATTGATTTTGTAGGAGATAATTGCGCAACAACTGAGGAACTTGCGGCAGGCATCAGCACGACCAATAGTGCAATTGAGGGTGTTGCGGAAGAAATAGGCACACTTTCCGAATTAGTGGATTCGGTGGAGAGCAAGGTAAACGATGGAAATGAGAAGAGTGAAGAGCTGCTTCACACTGCGCAGGAAATGAAAGCAATGGCGGAAAATACGTTATCGGAAACAGAGAACCGGATTGAAGAAAACAGACGGAATGCCGAATCTGCCATGACCTCCCTACAGGCGCTGACCCGCATAAATGATATGGTTGCTCAGATTCTTGATATTGCCGGTCAGACGAACTTGTTGTCATTGAATGCTTCTATTGAGGCTGCCAGAGCCGGAGAACAGGGCAGAGGGTTTGCTGTCGTGGCACAGGAGATCGGTAATCTTGCCGCCAATTCATCTGAAACAGCGGAACATATTCAGGAAATTTGTGCAGAGATCAACACAAATATTGATAATGTAAGAGCATGCTTTGATGATATTATACAATTTATGGAACAGGACGTATCGGATAAATTCAGAGAGTTTGTAGCAATTGCAAACGAGTATGATAATTCTGTAGAACAAATTCGACAGGCGATTTATGAGATCGATGAGTCATCCAATGGTTTCCTTTCTTCCATTGAAAGTATCCAGGATCAAATGAATGTGATTCGGGCAACTTCGGCAGACAACGAAAGTGGAGTGGATGATATTGTCCGTGTGATTGAGCAGACGAATACGACCACGGAAGAACTTAAAACCGTTGTAATTGCGAATGAAAACAATGTGGAAGCAATAAATCGCCTGGTGAAAAAGTTTAAGTAAGCCGGATAACTGTAGTCATTTTAGGCAAAAAAGTCCCGCAAACCGCTGGCAGAGTGGTATGTGGGACTTTTTCGGATAATGGATAATTATTAAAGAAAGGCTGTTTGAAAAATGTAAGTAGCAGAAAGTTTAATAAGAACATTGTATGCGAACATATATTCTGATATAATCATTGCATGGGTGTTGCCATGGTTACATATGATGAACTGTTTCAGTTCTGCATGTTGGTCATTGCGCTTGCCGGTCTTGTTTATAAGATCTGCAATAAAAAAGAGTCGCTTGCGACTCTTTCGCGCTGGCAAAAAGCAAAAGTATTGGCAGTTTTCCGGTATAGTGAAAGTCTTATGACGAATGACAGAATTGCATCGTTCATGAATGAAGTAGTGAATGCAGTAGATAATGGAGTCTTGAAATTAGAATATAAATTTGTTAATCTTAGAACGACTATGCAAAATACATCGCACGTATGATGAGGTGACAAATGAAAGAAAAACATTATTTCAAACGATATGGAGCAATCGTACTGAGTCTGACCTTACTGTTATCCTTATTTTTTCCGGATACTGCGTGGGCAGATCAGGCAGATCACACACGGGAAGAACAGACAACGACATTTCCGGTTCATGCCATCCACAAGACAGGGGATGACCGGGAAAACTTTGTGATTGTCATTATGGGTGAGGGCTATACCGCAGAACAACAGGAACAATTTTTGCAGGACGCAACGCAAAAAGTACAAGGCATGTTAACATGGTCTCCTTATAAAGAATATTCGGACAGGATCAATATATATGCGATACCGACAGTGTCCAAGGAAACCGGTGTTGGTGTGATGAATAGCAATACGAATCCGGATACCTATTTTCATGTTCAGACATACGGAAAATCCTGCTATTTGCCAAACGACGGTGAAGAGAAAGCCAAAACACTGAGGGCGGAGCTGGAGAATCAATATCTGGATACAGGGGCAACTGTCGGAACCATCCATATTATTTGTAATACGACTGCCAATATTGGCTCGTCATCCAATGCACTTTTTTCTTTTTCGGCTAATTCCGAGGAGAATGAAGGGGGAGATGTCATGACCCATGAAATGGCGCATAGCATTGGAAGATTAGGCGACGAATATGATAAAAAGATAATGGGAGAAAATATTTCTGACACATCGGATCCGGATAAAATAAAATGGAAGAAGCTGTTAGGCTTTCGCGGAGTGGGGATAACGGCAGCAGGAACCGCAGATGTATTTGCACCGGGCCGTGTCTGCATGATGAGAGATCTTGGCAACCCTTTCTGCGAAGTGTGCAAGATGGAGCTGGCACGCAGATTAAATAACCGTGATTATGTCAGCAGACCGCAATCTGTTTATGTGTGCGATCCTGAAATTACCATTCCGCATAGCCGGACAGGAACGCTTGACAAAGATAGTGACAAATACCGGATCAATGAGGAAAACATTATAAAGGCCAATGGACAGGATCTGGAGTTTCGTACAGTCGTACAGAACATGGTGGATGCACCACAGCATTTGAAGATGACCTTCCGCATTATCGGAGCAGACAATACGGTTAAATATGCAGCAGAAGAACAATATACCGTTCAGGCGCACAGTAACTGGTATGATCCGGATGCAGCCAGGGAGTCTCTGTCTGTCATACTTTCCAATGTGACCGGTTTGTATTCCGGGGACAGACTGGAAGGTCAGGTCATTGATGAAGCGACAGGGGAGATTCTGGCTACTGATAAGACAGCAGGACAGGCGTGGAGTAGCGTAACACTCCGCTATATGCTAAAAAATGAAGACGGAACAGAAGCTCCCATGCCTGATGTGGCTCCTGCGACCGTATATGTACCGAAAAATTCTGCCTATACCTTGAGAAACCCAGGTTTATATGGCTACACATGCGTAGGGAATAGTGAGAATCAGGGACAAATCAACATCACAGAGGATCAGCGGGAGATTACTTATTATTATCAGAAAAATGCTGGACGACTTGAGATACAGACGACGCCGGTTGCCGTGACTTATGATGGAAAACCGCATACCTTTGATGTTCAGCAGGAAGCTGGTGTGCAGATTCATTATAGCTTGACGGAAAACGGACCATATACACTGACGGAGCTGCCATATTACACACAGGCAGGTACCTATCAGATTTATTTTAAAGCGGAAAAGCCTTCTTTTAACCCTTCATATGGGACAGCCGTTCTGGAAATCGCAAAGGCTGCTACTAATATGCAGCTGACTGCAAAAACAGATCACATCAAAGGTGCGGGGGAAGTAGAATTGGAGCTTAGCAGGCAGGGGCTTCCCGCAGATGCCGGTGTACAGATGACCTGCGATGTTTCCGGGATCACATTGCAGGAAAAGGAGAAGGATCATTGGATGGCATCACTTCCGAATGAAACGAAAGCGTATACGTTTACCGTATCTTACAGTGGAAATGTCAACTATGCAGAAAGTAAGGCGGCTTGTACCGTCCGTGTGACCGCAGAACATTCCCAGACCGGAGGCGGCGCAGGCGGAGTAACCGGAGGTGGCGCAGGCGGAGTAACCGGAGGCGGCGCAGGTGGAGTATCCGGAGGCGGCGCAGGTGGAGTATCCGCAGGAGACGATGGCACATCACCGGCACCGGATCATTCAAAAGAAGAGCCGGATCGTGTGACACCACCGGCAGATCGTCCGGCTTCGGTGTCTCCGATTCGTGTCACAGCAAAGCCTGTAGTTAAAAATGAAACGGTGAAAGTGAAGAATGTTGCAGCCACCCTGGAAAAAGCAATCATAAAGGCAGAAAAGAAATCAGATAGCAGTATCAAAGACCTGCCTGTTGAAATAACCTATGATACAGGAAAAACGAAAAGTGATAAGAAGCTGCTTTTTGAACTAGACCAACAGGCGGTCGATTTACTTGTTGAGAAGAATGTAAAAGAATTGAAATTAAATAGTGGTGATGTAAATCTTACGTTGGATACAAAATCATTAAAAGAAATAGACAAAAAAATGAATTCCGTTGTTACATTCAGTATTCAGAAGGTTGATAATAAAAAGCTATCTGCCCAAGCAAAGAAGATCATCGGAGAGCGTCCGGTGTATGATCTTTCAGTCATAGGTGGAAAGAAAAAGCAATCATTCAAACTGAAGCATGGACAGGTTCATGTCGCTATTTCATATCAGGCTTCAAAAAAGGAAAACAAAGAAAAGATTTTTGCATATAAAATTGATGAAAATGGTGCAGCAGTTAAGATACCGGGATCTTATTATGATCCAGCCACAAAGACGGTTCATTTTGTGTGCAGTGATGTTTCCACTGTTGCAGTAGGCTCTTTGACCGGCAGACAACGCCGTTTATGAGTATGCATGTATGAGAGAGGGCACAACAGGTAAAATGGCAATCGGCGAGATGATAACAGACGGGGCGATCAGCAATGGGGCAGCAGCACAAGACAGCGGATCACTGATTCAGATTACAGATTTCAACGACCCACGGATCGATATTTTTGTGCGGCTGCCGGAGGTGCAACTGCTTCGGTATCGGGAGCCGGCGCCGGGGATATTTCTGGCGGAGAGCCCAAAAGTGATCGGGCGGGCGCTCGATGCCGGATATGAAGCGGTCTCTTTTTTAATAGAAGAAACTGCGCTGCATGAGACAGAGCTGGAACTGATCGCACGGTGCCCGGATGTGCCGGTGTATGTGGCACCGGCAGAGGTGCTTCGTCAAATGCGTGGCTTTCAGATGACACGCGGGATGCTCTGTGCGATGAACCGCAGGGCATTGCCGTCGGTGGAGGCTGTGTGTAAGGGCGCGAGCCGCGTGGCAGTGCTCGAGGATGTTGTGAATCCGACCAATGTCGGTGCGATCATACGCTCCGCAGCGGCACTTGGCATGGATGCGGTGCTGTGTACATCGGGCTGCAGTGACCCACTCTACCGCAGGGCGGTGCGCGTGAGCATGGGAACAGTATTCCAGATCCCATGGACGATCATGGATGCGGACGGTATGCAGACATTGAAAAAACTGGGTTTCTGTACAGTTGCGATGGCGCTGAGGGATGATTCGGTCAGTCTGGATGCCCCTGAGCTTGCAAAAGAAGAGCGTCTGGCGGTCGTACTCGGTACAGAGGGAGATGGGCTTGCACCGGAGACGATTCATGCGTGTGACGTGACGGTGCGCATCCCGATGACACACGGCGTGGATTCACTGAATGTCGCGGCCGCGAGTGCAGTCGCTTTCTGGCAGCTTGGCAGGCATTGAAAACACTTGCATTCTCTGATAAATGCGTATACAATAGGGTTAAGGAGGCAGCAGAGTTTGCCGATAATAGTAGTAACGAGCATGAAATGTATATGAAATGATGTTAGACACGGATGTCTGTTTCACCGAAGTCGATCTGATTTCGAGTATCAATCAAAGGAGTGACATAGCATGAATTTTAATTACAATATCAGTACTTTATTTTCCAGCATGAACAGCAGCAGTTCGTCAGGGATGAGCAGTCTGTTATCAGACTACAGTGCGATCCGCAACGGTTCTTACGGCAAGCTGCTCCGGGCATATTACAACAACGTGGACAATGATGCGGTGAAGTCTTCTTATAATAAAGTGACCAAGAAGGCAAACACTTCGACCGCAGCAGACAGCACCGCGACGATCAAGGAACTGCAGAGTACAACGGATGATCTGACGGCTTCCGGCAAGGAGCTGTACACGACCGGTTCAAAATCTGTATTCAAAAAGAAGACGGTGACGGATGAGAACGGAAAGACGACGACAGATTATGACACGGATGCGATCTATAAAAAGGTCAAGAGCTTTGTGGACGATTACAATGATGTGCTGAAAGCGACAGAAAAATCAAAGGATTCCAAGATTGCCAACACGATGACGAGCATGGTCAACTACACAAAGATGGAAGCAAATATGCTCAGCAAGGTCGGCATCACGATTGGATCTGACAGCAGCCTCTCTATGGATGAGAGTACGTTTAAAAAGTCAGACATGAGTGTCGCAAAGAGCCTGTTTAACGGAACCGGTTCTTATGCTTATACGATCGCTACCAAGTCTGCAATGGCGAATTCCTATGCGGACATGGAGGCAAAGCAGGCGAATACCTACAACAAGTACGGCAGCTACGGCAGTGCGTATACGCAGGGTTCACTGTATAACTCATACTTCTAAATGCGAAATGGATGAACAAGAGTAGTCATGGACTGCTCTTGTTTTGCGTTGTCGTGCATCCGAAAAAAGGGCTGGCGACGGCAGATTCCGCAGGTTTTCGGCGTTTTCGCTTGCAAAATCCATAACTTTATGTATAATGAAATCTGGTGTCTAAAAATACAGGTAACATACGAGGTTGAATCATGATTAGTGCAAATAACGTAAGTTTACGACTTGGGAAAAAAGCCCTGTTTGAAGATGTAAATATTAAATTTACCGAGGGCAACTGTTACGGACTGATCGGTGCGAACGGTGCCGGAAAGTCTACGTTTTTGAAAATATTGACCGGTGAACTGGAGCCGACGAGCGGAGATGTCGTCATCACACCCGGTCAGCGCCTTTCTTTCTTGAAGCAGGATCATTTCCAGTATGACGAGTACAGTGTGCTTGATACGGTCATTATGGGAAACCAGAGACTGTACGATATTTCAAAAGAAAAAGACGCGATTTATATGAAAGAGGATTTTACCGATGAGGACGGTATCCGTGCGAGTGAGCTTGAGGCGGAATTTGCAGAGATGGACGGCTGGAATGCGGAGAGTGACGCGGCAATGCTGCTCAACGGACTGGGCATCCCGACCGAGGATCATTACACACTCATGAAGGATCTGCCGGGCGCGCTCAAGGTCAAGGTATTGCTGGCGCAGGCATTGTTTGGAAATCCGGATATTCTGCTGCTCGACGAGCCGACAAACCACTTGGATCTCGATGCGATCGCATGGCTGGAGGAATTCCTCATTAACTTTGAAAATACTGTGATCGTGGTATCGCATGACCGTTATTTCTTAAATAAAGTATGTACCCATACGGCAGACATTGATTATGGCAAGATTCAGCTCTATGCCGGAAACTATGATTTCTGGTATGAGTCCAGCCAGCTTTTGATCAAGCAGATGAAGGAAGCCAACAAAAAGAAAGAGGAAAAGATCAAGGAGCTGCAGGAGTTTATTTCGCGATTCTCTGCAAATGCTTCCAAATCAAAGCAGGCGACTTCACGTAAGCGTGCACTGGAGAAGATCCAGCTCGACGAGATGAAACCGTCCAGCCGTAAATATCCGTATATCGATTTCCGTCCGAACCGTGAGATCGGAAACGAAGTGCTGGAAGTGCACAACATCAGCAAGACGATTGATGGTGTCAAGGTATTAAATGACGTATCCTTTATCATGGGACATGATGACAAGATCGCGTTTGTCGGCAGCAACGAGCTGGCAAAGACGACATTGTTTAAGATCCTTGCAGGCGAGATGGAGCCGGATGAGGGCAATTATAAATGGGGCGTGACCACGAGCCAGTCCTATTTCCCGAAGGATAACTCAGCGATCTTTAACGACAATGATCTGGCGATCACCGACTGGCTGACCCAGTTCTCCGAGATCAAGGATGCGACCTATGTACGTGGATTCCTCGGACGTATGCTGTTTGCGGGCGAGGACGGCATGAAGCGCATGAAGGTGCTTTCCGGTGGTGAGAAAGTGCGTGTCCTGTTATCGCGCATGATGATCGAGGGCTCAAACGTGCTGATCTTGGATGAGCCGACCGACCATCTGGATATGGAGAGTATCACCGCATTAAATAACGGAATGATCAAGTTCCCCGGCGTGCTGCTGTTTGCATCACGTGACCATCAGGTCGTACAGACCACGGCAAACCGCATCATTGAGTTCATGCCGGACGGATCGATTATCGACAAGATCACGACCTACGACGAATACCTCGAGAGCGACGAGATGGCAAGAAAGAGAGCCGTTTACTCAATGTCCGAGAGTGATTCGGAGGATAACTAAAATAATAGCCCCTAGGGGGTATCAATACGGCAGGCTACTGTTTGCGCAAGGCGTGAACAGCAGCCTGCCGTATTTTTGCACTTCGTTTAGTACAGCCTCGAACCTTTACAATCGAAAAAATAAATGCTAATATATATGGTAGGTCGATATGACAAAACATGTGTCGAAATTCGGCGCGAACAATAAAGGAGGATATACCAATGCCCAGAGCAAAACAGTCAATGGATGGTAATACCGCTGCCGCTCATGTAGCTTATGCTTACACCGAAGTAGCTGGTATCTATCCTATCACACCTTCTTCTCCGATGGCTGATACAGTCGATCAGTGGTCAGCAGCAGGACAGAAGAACATTTTTGGAAATACCGTTAAGGTTGTAGAGATGGAGTCTGAGGCCGGAGCAGCAGGTACCGTACACGGTTCCCTTGCAGCAGGTGCTTTGACAACTACCTTTACCGCTTCACAGGGATTATTACTGATGATCCCCAACATGTACAAGATCGCAGGTGAGAACTTACCTTCTGTATTCCACGTATCTGCACGTACCGTATCTTCACACGCACTGAACATCTTCGGTGATCACAGTGATGTATACGCCTGCCGTCAGACAGGTTTCGCTATGTTAGCAGAGACCAACCCTCAGGAGGTTATGGACTTAAGCCCCGTTGCACATTGTGCAGCATTAGAGGGAAAAGTTCCTTTCTTAAACTTCTTCGATGGATTCCGTACCTCTCACGAGATCCAGAAGATCGAGAAATGGGACTATGAGGATCTGAAGGATATGTGCCCGATGGACGCTGTAAAGGAGTTCCGTGATCACGCATTAAATCCTGAGCATCCCGCAGCTCGTGGTTCACACGAGAATGGTGACGTTTTCTTCCAGCATCGTGAGGCATGTAATGGTTTCTATGATGCACTTCCCGCAGTTGTTGAGAAGTACATGAAGAAAGTCAACGAGAAGTTAGGAACCAACTATGACCTGTTCAACTACTACGGAGCAGAGGACGCTGACCGCGTGATCATCGCTATGGGTTCTATCTGTGACGTTGCAGAAGAGGTTATTGATTATTTGACAGCTAAGGGTGAGAAGGTCGGACTGATCAAGGTTCGTTTATATCGTCCGTGGTCTTCACAGGCTATCTTAAAGGTATTACCTAAGACTGCTAAGAAGATCGCTGTATTAGACAGAACAAAAGAGCCCGGATCTCTGGGTGAGCCGTTATATCTGGATGTAGCTACCACACTGCGTGAGGCTGGCTTAAATGACATCATCCTGACAGGCGGACGTTACGGATTAGGATCAAAGGATACTCCTCCTTCATCTGTATTCGCTGTATACAAAGAGCTGGAGAAGGATGCTCCGAAGGCTCGTTTCACAATCGGTATCGTCGATGACGTAACCGAGCTGAGCTTACCTGAGGTTAAGCCCGCACCGATCACTTCAGCAGCAGGCACCAAGGAGTGCAAGTTCTGGGGTCTTGGCGGAGATGGTACTGTAGGTGCGAATAAGAACTCTACAAAGATCATCGGTGACCACACAGATAAGTATATCCAGGCATACTTCCAGTATGACTCAAAGAAGACCGGTGGTGTAACCATTTCCCACTTACGTTTTGGTGACAACCCGATCAAGAGCCCTTACTACATCAATCAGGCAGATTTCGTAGCCTGCCACAACCCTGCATATGTAATCCAGGGCATGAAGATGGTTCAGGATGTAAAGCCGGGCGGAGTATTCATGATCAACTGCCAGTGGTCAGACGAAGAGTTAGATCATCATCTGAACGCAGAGGCAAAGAAGTATATCGCTGATAACAACATTCAGTTATACACCATCAACGCAATCGACAAGGCAATCGAGATCGGTATGGGCAAGAGAACCAACACCATCTTACAGTCAGCTTTCTTCAAGTTAGCAGACGTTATGCCGATCGACGATGCGATCGAGTTCATGAAGCAGGCAGCTAAGAAGTCTTACTCAAAGAAGGGTGACGCTGTCGTAGAGATGAACTACAAGGCTATTGATGCCGGTGTAGATGCTGTACACAAAGTAGAGATCCCCGATTCATGGAAGAATCCGGCTCCCGATGCTGCTAAGGCTGAGAAGACCGGTCGTCCTGAGGTCGTAGATATGGTCAACAAGCTGTTAGATCCTATCTCTAAGATGGATGGAGACAGCCTCCCGGTATCTGCATTCAAGGGTATCGAGGATGGTCAGTTCCAGACTGGTGCATCTGCATACGAGAAGCGTGGTACAGCCGTTACTGTTCCTGAGTGGGATGCTGAGAAGTGTATCCAGTGTAACAACTGTGCATTTGTCTGCTCACATGCTACCATCCGTCCGTTCTTACTGAGCGATGACGAGGTAAAGGCAGCTCCTTCTAACATCAAGTTAGCAGATATGAAGCCGAAGGCTGGCGAGTACAAGTACACCATGAGCGTATCTCCGTTAGACTGTATGGGATGCGGCGAGTGTATCACTGTCTGCCCGACCAATGCAATCGCAATGGTTCCTCAGGAGTCACAGGCAGCAGAGCAGCCCGTATTTGATTATTTAGTAGCAAACGTAGGAAAGAAGGATATCGGTCTTTCTGATACTACACCTAAGGGATCACAGTTCAACCAGCCCTTACTTGAGTTCTCTGGCTCTTGTGCAGGATGTGCTGAGACCTCTTATGCAAGATTGATTACCCAGTTATTTGGTGAGCAGATGTACATCTCTAACGCAACAGGATGTTCTTCTATCTGGGGTAACCCGGCAGCTACCTCACCTTATACTGTAAACAAGGATAGCAAGAAGGGACCTGCATGGTCTAACTCACTGTTCGAGGACAATGCTGAGCATGGTCTTGGTATGGAAGTTGGACAGAAGTATCTGCGTGAAATGGCTATCGAGTCTGCAAAGGCTTGTGCAAGCTCAGACAAGGCATCTGCTGAGTTAAAGGCTGCATTTGATAAGTTCATGGAGACCAAGGATAACACCAAGGCAAACGTAGAGCCTACAAAGGCACTCGTTGCTGAGTTAGAGAAGGCTGCTGCAGCAGGATGTCCTGATGCACAGGCTGCCATCGACAAGAAGGATTACCTCGGAAAGAAATCCGTATGGATCTTCGGTGGTGACGGATGGGCATACGATATCGGATTCGGCGGACTCGATCACGTACTTGCTTCCGGCGAGAACGTAAACGTTATGGTATTCGATACCGAGATGTACTCTAATACCGGCGGACAGGCATCTAAGGCTTCCAACATCGGTGAGGTTTGTCAGTTCGCTGCTGCTGGTAAGGAGATCGGCAAGAAGTCTCTGTCAGAGATCGCTATGAGCTATGGCTATGTATATGTAGCACAGATCGCTCTTGGTGCGAACCCTTCACAGGCTGTAAAGGCTATCGCTGAGGCTGAGGCATACAACGGACCTTCCCTGATCATTGGCTACGCTCCTTGTGAGCTGCACGGTATCGCTAAGGGCGGTATGAACCACTGCCAGGATGAGATGAAGAAGGCAGTAGCTTCCGGTTACTGGAACCTGTTCTCATTCAACCCTGCATTAAAGGCAGAGGGCAAGAACCCGTTCACCTTAACATCTAAGGCTGGCGACGGCACATATCAGGATTTCCTGAACAACGAGGCACGTTATACTCGTCTTGTGAAGCCGTTCCCTGAGAGAGCTGAGAGACTGTTCAAGGAGTCTGAGGAAGCTGCAAAGGCTCGTTTCGAGCACTTACAGAAGTTAGTTGAGTTATACAAATAATTCAGCCACACACAAATGAGATTGATACCCTGCGGGCAAAGTGGCTCGCAGGGTATTTCTATCCATATATGGAAGTACGATACATATGAAGGAGGATGACCTATGAACGTATTAGACGAACTGACGTTAAAAATGATTGATTTCTACGCAGGCGATGCCGAGCGCATCCAACATTTTATGAAAGTACATCGTTTCGGGGAACTGATCGCAAAGATGGAGGGGCTCAGCGAGGATGAGATTTTTCTGATTGAGACAGCGACGATTGTACATGACATCGGTATCCGCATTGCGGAGGAAAAATACGGTAGCTGCGAAGGTCCTTTGCAGGAAAAAGAAGGTCCTGCCTATGCAGAAAAGATGCTTGCAGAACTGAACTATGACCCGAAGATCATTGAGCGCGTGAGCTATCTGGTCGGTCATCATCACACCTATACAAACATTGACGGCATCGATTACCAGATTCTGGTCGAGGCGGACTTCCTCGTCAATCTGTTTGAGGAAGGCTTCCGCATCAACGGTGTGGACAAGCAGCAGGTTGAAAACGTCTATGAGCGTATTTTCAAGACTGAAGCCGGAAAGAAGATCTGCCGGACGATGTTTAAATAGCATTTACAAAACGCATTCCAGATGTTACAATGAGGTGTAGTTTAGTCATATTAGGAGGAAAGCTATGCTTCAGATAGATGGGTGGTTTCGCAGACCGCAGAGAAGACCTGAAAAACGGACAGTGTCTGCATCGCGGTCGGCGGCTGTGACACACAAGCAGGGAGAAGTACATACCAAAAAGGTACAGCCCGAGCCGGATGAACTGCTGGAGGAACCGGAATATTTCGATGAGCCGGAGTTTTTGGACGAGCCGGCAGATCTGTTTGAGCCGGAGGAATCCACGTGGCAGCAGGCAGACGATCTGACGTTACCGGAGGATGAACCGGCGCAGGAGCAGGAGCCGTTGCCGGAAGATACGATGATGCAGGAGAAAACATCAGTGGCGGACGAGCCGCAGGTGCAGGAGGCGGAGCCGATCGCTTTACAGGATTCCGTGGCGGAGACGGATGAACTGGAGCATATTTCTCAGAAAATAGGAATGGATGTGTCTGATATGATAGAAAAAGAAGATGTCTTAATTCAACAGATCGATGAATTTCGCGAGAAGGCGAAACAGCTACAGCAGTTAATGCAGAATCGTGAATCAAAGGCGAAGGAGCTACAGGGAGTCGTAGAAGAACGGACAGCAAAGGCAAACTCTTTGGATCGCATGGTACATGCGCGCCGCGGAGAGGCAGATAAAATTATGAAGCAGGTATCCCAGCGCATCGATGCAATGTCTATGGGTGTCCGCTCAGAGATGAATGGTCTGTCGGATGCGGTCAGCAAAGAGGTCGGTGGTCTGACACAGAACCTGACACATGAGATCAGCCAGTCGACAGAAAAGACCAGACAGGCGGTAGAGGCTGCAACGCAGAACATGATCGATCAGAACACCCGCAGTCTGGAAGGGCTCAAGGAGCAGCTTGACCAGTTGACCCATTCCGAGCAGATCGGTGAGCTTTCCACGGAAATGAACAGCCAGATGACAACGCTCAAGGCTGATATTGTGGAAAAGATCCATGCCGAGGATGTCAAGTGCTATCGGAATATTCAGGTATCGCTCGATGAGCAGAGCAAGCTGTTATCCGAGGGCGATGAGAAGCTCCGCGGACAGGTTGAGACGCAGATGGATGATCTGAAAGCGCGTATGGGTCATCATGCAACGATGATCAAGGCTTCACTGGTGATCTCCGTTCTGAATCTGTTTGGAATCGCCGGAATTATCGCGTTGTTGATTGTAAGGTAAATAGGACATAGGTAGTATATGAATTATCAGGGAACAAACAGTGTCTGGGTGATCGGTCATAAGAATCCGGACACTGATTCTATTTGTGCGGCAATCGCATATGCCGCGTTGAAAAATCAGACAGAGAGAGAACAGTATGTGCCGAAACGTGCCGGTTCCATGAATGGAGAGACACAGTATGTGCTCGATTATTTCGGCGTGGAGGCGCCGGAGGAAGTCTACGATGTGGGCGCACAGGTCAAGGATATCAATATCCGCCGTACCGCAGGCGTGCGGGAGGGCATCACGCTGAAAAAGGCGTGGGAGCTCATGCAGACGGAGCGTGTCGTGACGCTGCCGATCGTGAATGAGTCGCGTAAGCTGGCGGGTCTGATCTCAAATAATGATATCGCCATGTGTTATATGGAGGTGTCGAATCAGGAGAGTCTCTCGCAGGCGAGACCGCGTTACCATAATATTATCGAGACACTCAACGGTACATTGCTGACCGGAAACGAGCACGGGATTTTTATGCACGGAAAGGTCGAAGTCGCAGCCGGAAACAGAGAGCGCGTCGATGAATATATCGCGAAGGATGATCTGGTCATTTTGGGAGACCGCGATGAGATGCAGGTGCGCTCGTTAGAGCTCGATGTGAGCTGTATGATTATCTGCGGCGGGTCGCAGGTGTCGAAGCAGATTTTAGAGATGGCAAAGAGCAGGGATTGTGTGCTGATCTCGACACCGTATGATACGTTTACGACCGCCCGTCTGATCAACCAGAGTATGCCGATCCGTTCGATCATGACGAGAAATAATCTCGTTACCTTCGAATTGGACGATTATGTGGATGATATCCGTGAGGTGATGTCAAAGGAGCGCCACCGTGATTTTCCGGTGCTCGACGAGAACGGAGATTATGTTGGCATGATTTCCCGCAGAAATCTGTTAAGTATGCAGAAAAAGCGTGTGATCTTAGTCGATCATAACGAAAAAACGCAGGCGGTTGACGGTATTGCCGGTGCAGAGATCTTAGAGATTATCGATCATCACAGACTCGGCAGTCTGGAGACGATGTCTCCGGTATTTTTCCGCAATCAGCCGCTCGGCTCGACTTCTTCTATTATATGGAGCATGTATCAGGAAAAGGGTATCGAGGTCGATCCGAAGATCGCAGGACTGTTGTGTGCGGCGATCATATCCGACACGCTCATGTTCCGCTCACCGACCTGTACGCAGTATGACAGGGAGGCAGCGCAGACATTGGCACAGATCGCGGGTATCGACATCGAGACATTTGCGAGCAATATGTTCCGCGCGGGCAGTGATTTCAGCAAAAAGACGATCGAGGAGATCTGTTATCTCGACTTCAAGACATTTACAGCGGAAAAAATTACGTTCGGCGTGAGTCAGATCAGCGCGATGAGTGCACTCGATCTCGCGGACGTCAAGAGCCGTGTGCAGGAGTATCTGGATACGATGCTGTTAGAGCGCAAGCTGGATATGGTATTTATTATGCTCACCGACATCGTACAGGAGCAATCGCAGATTTTGTGTGCGGGCGAGGGTGCTGCGCGGATTCTTGCACAGGCATTTGTCCGTGCACAGGTAGAAGAAAACGAGACACTGTTAAAGGGTGTCGTATCCCGTAAGAAGCAGTTTATTCCGGAGCTGATCCGGGCATTACAGGAGTCCTGACACATGGCGGCGAAAAAGAATTACAGGGATCACAAAAGCAATCCCGGTGGCAAAAATGCTCAAAAAATAACTGAGAAAAAAAGCATAAAAAACGCGGTCGGGAAAAAGCAGACCTGGCGTGCAGGAAATATGCTGTATCCGGTTCCGGCAGTCATGGTCAGTCTGGCGCGTGAAGGTGAGCGACCAAACATTATCACAGTCGCGTGGGCGGGGACGATCAATTCCGATCCGGTCATGCTGTCTATTTCAGTGAGAAAAGAGCGTTATTCCCATGCGATTTTGGCTGAAACCGGAGAATTTGTCGTGAATCTGGTGCATGAGCCGCTCGTGCGGGCATGTGATTACTGCGGTGTGCGCTCCGGCAGGGATGTTGATAAATTTTCTCAAATGAAACTGACGCCGGTTGCAGTCGAGGGTGTCACGGCACCGGCGATCGCTGAGAGTCCGGTCAATCTGGCGTGCCGCGTCAAGCAGGTCATTCCGCTCGGCAGCCACGATCTGTTTCTGGCGGAGGTGGTCAGTGTGACGGTGGATGAGCGCTATATGGACGAAAAAGGTACGTTCCATCTGAATGATGCGGGGCTGGTCGCCTATTCGCACGGCACGTATTTCAAGCTGGGGAAGGCACTCGGAACGTTCGGATACAGTGTGAGAAAAAATAATGGAAAGAAAAAGTAATGCGGGGGAAAATAAGGGTTATGCATATGCATAACCCTCGTTTTTGCTATCAGGTATTCACAAGAAACTGTCAGTGGCAGATTTCGCAGGCATAATGAGAAAATTAGTCAAGTTTCAATCCTGCGAGCAGGCTGCCGAGACTGGTTGTTGCCTGTTCATCGGTCGTATACTCAATCGCCTCGGCGTTTTCTGCCTCAGTATCGGTCATTTCTTCCTGCAATGCCTTGATGGAAAGGCTGATCTTTCCGTCGTTTGTATTCAGGATCTTGGCATGCACCTTTTCGCCCTCTTTTAACACCTCGCCCGGATGCTTGATGCGTTTTTCGCAGATCTGGGAGATGTGTACGAGTCCGCTCAGACCGTCGCCCAAGTTGACAAATGCGCCGTAGGGCATGAGGCTTTCGACGGTTCCCTCAACGACAGAGCCCGGTACGAGCATCGAGATCTTGTGGTTGCGGGCTTCCTCCTGCTGCTTGCGCAAAACTGTCTTGGCGGAGAGCACGAGCTTTTCCTTCTGGGGATCAACGGTGATGACCGCTACATCGATATCCTTGCCCAGCCACGGGTTGCAGTCCTCTACATAGTCGAGGCTCAACTGGCTTGCGGGGATGAATCCGCGGATGCCTTCGAGATATGCGACAACGCCGCTGGGGACGATACCCTTGATGCGCACGGTGTGGACGCTCTCATCCTCAAGATAGCCTTTTAACACATCCCATGCGAGTACGTGGTTGGCTTCTTTTTTCGATAAGAGGATGTTGCCGGCACCGTCGTCTGTGCGGATGACGGTAGCTTCGATTGTATCACCGACCTGTACGGCTTCCTTTAACATGCAGTCGGGATCGTCGGAATAATCTTCGGCTTTGATGATGCCGGATGCATAGTAGCGCAGATCCAGAGTGATCTCGTCCTCAGAAACTGCGATGACGGTTCCGGTTACGATGTCGCCGACACCGATCCGGCGAAAAGAGGCATTGATCTCGGCCTCATAATCTTTCATTGTTTCAGACATAATGTTCACGCTCCTTTTGTATTTGTGTATTATTTCCCAAACATAGTATACCATAGTCCTGATATCATAGCAAGGCACTAGGGTATGCGCTTGACAACGATTGGAAAAGCGGTATAATGATTGCATAAATTATAGTAATTTACTTATTATTATTTTAGTATTTGTATGCAGGACATACTAGAAAGAGGCACTGATATGAAATGTATTTATTTAGATAACGCGGCGACAACGAGAGTTGTGCCGGAAGTCATGGAGGCGATGGCGCCTTACTTTACCGAATACTATGGCAATCCTTCGAGTGTGTATTCATTTGCGGGAAAGATCAAGGACGACATGGAGCAGGCGCGCGCGACGATTGCAGGCATCCTCGGAGCCAAGCCGGAGGAGATCTATTTTACCGGTGGCGGCAGCGAGTCCGATAACTGGGCGCTGAAGGCGACCGCAGAGGCTTATGCGAACAAGGGCAAGCATATCATCACATCCAAGATCGAGCATCATGCGATTTTGCATACATGTGAGTGGCTGGAGAAGCATGGATTTGAGGTTACCTATGTGAATGTCGATGAAAACGGCAAGATCCTTCTGGACGAGCTGGAGGCAGCGATCCGTCCGGATACGATCCTGATTTCTGTCATGGCTGCAAATAATGAGATCGGAACGATCCAGCCGCTGAAGGAGATCGGGGAGATCGCGAAAAAGCACAACGTATTTTTCCATACAGATGCGGTACAGGCATTTGCCCACATTCCGCTCAACGTGGATGAGATGCATATTGATATGCTCTCAGCCAGTGGACACAAGATCAATGGACCGAAGGGTATCGGTATCATGTATATCCGCAAGGGTATCAAGATCGGTTCCTTTATTCACGGTGGTGCGCAGGAACGCAGACGGCGTGCCGGTACACATAATGTGCCCGGAATCATCGGAATGGCAAAGGCAGCACAGATCGCAGATGAGAAGATGGAGGAGCGCATGGCTTACGAGTGCAAGCTCAGGGATCATCTGATCGAGCGTGTACTGGCAGAGATTCCCTACAGCCGTCTGAACGGAGACCGCACGGATCGTCTGCCGAACAATGCCAACTTCTGCTTCCGTTTTATCGAGGGCGAGTCTATGCTGATCAAGCTGGATCAGAAGGGCATCTGTGGTTCCAGCGGTAGTGCATGTACGTCCGGTTCGCTGGATCCGTCACATGTATTGCTTGCCATCGGACTGCCGCACGAGATCGCACACGGTTCCCTGCGTCTGACACTCTCACAGGAGACGACGATGGAGGATATTGATTACACGGTGGACGAGCTGAAAAAGATCATCGAGCAGTTACGGTCGATGTCACCGCTGTATGAGGATTTTGTGAAAAAGCAGGGCAAATAATGTGACCGGACAGCAGTCATATGACACAGCCATGAGAAAAGAGATTAGATAGATTAAACAGAGAGGAAATAAAAAGTATGTACAGCGAAAAAGTAATGGATCATTTTAATAATCCGCGAAATGTCGGTGAGATCGAAGACGCAAGCGGTGTGGGTACCGTCGGCAATGCAAAGTGCGGCGACATTATGCGTATGTATCTGGACATTGACGACAACGGCATTATTCAGGACTGCAAGTTCAAGACCTTCGGCTGCGGCGCTGCGGTAGCGACGAGCAGTATGGCGACAGAGCTGGTAAAGGGTAAGACAGTTCAGGAGGCTTTGCAGGTGACAAATAAGGCAGTGATGGAAGCTCTGGACGGACTTCCCCCGGTAAAGGTACACTGTTCCCTGTTAGCCGAGGAAGCGATCCATGCAGCGTTATGGGATTATGCCGAGAAGCATCATATCAAGATCGAGGGTCTGGAAAAGCCGGTCAATGATATCAGCGAAAAAGAAGAAGGCGTCGAGGAAGAATATTAAGATTTGACAGATTCTATGCTCCGGAAATGTGAAAGCGTTTTCGGAGCATTTTTGTCTATCCGGTTTCTTTTTTGCAACTGGTTTGCTATAATAAAAACATACTGATTGAATACGCCCGAAAGGATAAAAGAATGAAAAAGTATAAAAAGGAATGTATGGTCAGCCTGTTTGTGATTGGCTGTATTTTTATAAACCTGGGTGGAAAACTGCTCGTGGAACATTTCCAGCTTCCTCTGTGGATGGATTCGTTCGGAACGGTCGTGGCAGCATATGTGTTAGGACCTGTCTGTGGGGCGGTTGTGGGCGTGTCTTTAAATATTTCCTATGGACTTTTGTTTTCCTATACGCAGATGATCTATGGACTGATCAATATCGCGATCGGTATCATCATCGGAATCTGTGCCAAAAAACGATATTTAGATTATTTATTCGGTGTGCTGTCGGTCAGTTTTTTTGTGACACTGATGTCTGCGAGTGCAGGTACGATACTCAGCTATGTTTTTTTCGACGGGGCGCTCGATAATATATGGGCTGATGGTGTCTGTACTTTTCTGGAGCATATCGGCTGCAACACGATCTTCAGCCATGTGATCGCGGAGTTTTATCTTGAATTTGTGGACAAGGTCGTGACACTGATGTTATTGTTTGCGATCGTGAAGATCAGTCACAGATGGCGGGCGGGACAGCATAGGAAGACGCAGACATTGTCGGTATTTATGCTGTTTATGATCCCGGCGCTGGCGCTATTGTATCCGCAGCAGGCGGCAGCCGCCGATCTGCAGGAGCAGCAGGATTATAATAGCTACCTACAGACGGTGTATGACAGTGAGAATGGGCTGCCGGGCGGCAAGGCAAATGATATCGCACAGGGAAAGGATGGCGTGCTCTGGATCGGCACCTACAGTGGGCTGTACCGGTATACAGGTACGTCGTTCAAACTCATGGATACATTCGACAGTGTGAAAAATGCAAACTGTCTATATACGGATGAGAGTGAACGGCTCTGGATCGGCACGAATGACAGCGGTCTGTCGATCTGTATTAATGAACGCATCTCCAATACGCTTGATGAGACCGATGGGCTGCCATCGGATTCGGTGCGCTGTATCACACAGGGGGCAGACGGCTATTATTATGTGGGAACGACGGACAGTCTGGCGGTCGTATCGATCTCTGGCGGGCTGCGTGTCGCAGCTACCATTCCACAGATTACATATGCGCGCAGCATCACGGCAGATGACCATGGAAACGTCGTTGTGGTCACCGATGAGGGCGGGCTGTATCTGCTGTCCGATGGGGAGATTTGTCAGACATTGCTGCCGGAGGACGGCTACAAGAGCTGTGCGTTTGACCAGAGCGGAACGCTGTATGCGGGGACTGCGAACGGTCAGGTGGATGTCTATGAGATTAAGGAACATGTATTGACACAGATCGGACAGATCAGCGGCAATGGGCTTCTCAGCGTGAATTCGATCCAGGTGCTGGAAAACGGTGAGATCTTTTTGTGTGCGGATAACGGTGTCTGGTATCTGGACGCACAGCAGGAGTGCAGACGTATCAATGTCGGTGCATTTAACAGCTCGATCGACCATATGCTGGTCGATTATCAGGGCAATCTGTGGTTTGCGTCGTCCAGACTCGGACTGATGCGGCTGTGCAGATCGGTATTCTCGGACACGTACAGCGGTCCGGGACGGGAAGAAAATGTCGTAAACAGTGTCGTTCAGTGGAACGGCAGTATGTATGTCGGTACGGATGCCGGGCTGGATGTGTTCGGGGAACATGGCATAAAGCGGCAGGATGCAGATCCACTCACAGATATGCTGCAGGGCGTGCGTATCCGCTGCCTCATGGTCGACCGCAGATCCAGATTGTGGGTATGCACGTCGGGAAAAGGCGTGTTCTGTCAGACGACAGATGGAGATATCACGGTCTATGACAGCAGCCAGGGTGCACTCGGGGAGAAGTTCCGCTGTGTGATTGAATTATCCGATGGGACGATCGCGGCGGCAGGAGACAGTGGTGTGACATTTATCCGGCAGGATGCAGTCGTGGCAACGGTCGGTGTGAAGGATGGACTGAAAAATCCAAAGATCTTATGTCTGCTCGAGCAGAGTGATGGCAGCATTTTGGCAGGTACGGACGGAGATGGTATCGCCGTGATCCGGGATGGTGTGTATGAGCGGATGATCAAAAAATCAGATGGTCTTGGCTCTGAGGTCATTTTGCGGATGGTGCATGAAAAGAATGGTGCAGGCATCTTTATCGTCACGAGCAACAGCATCTGCTACAGGAACGGAAAGGGCGGCATCCGTGTACTCAGCAATTTTCATTATTACAATAACTATGACCTGGTGGAGCGGGACGATGGTACATTGTTTATTCTCAGCTCGGCGGGCATCTATGTCATGGAAAAGTCTGATCTGCTCAGCAGCAGGGCGATCGAATATGAGCTGTTAAATGAAAAAAAGGGTCTGTTGTATGGGTTGACCCCGAATTCCTGGAATTATCTCGATGCGGATGACAATCTGTATCTGTCTACGGATAACGGTGTCATCTCGCTGAATTTAAATTCTTATGATACGGCAGCACGTTCGTACCGTATGCTCATGAAATCCGTGCGCGTGGATGGCGTGACCTACAGCATCGAAAACGGAGAGCCGATCCAGCTCGCGCGTGGTGCGGCACGTGTGGATTTTATGCCGGAGATCGTGAATTTCTCGGTCAATAATCCGTATGTGAGTGTGTGGCTGGAAGGGTTTGATGAGAATCCGACAGTCATGCTGCAGAGTGATCTCGCAGAGGTTTCCTATACGAATCTCCCGGCAGGCAGCTACACGTTTCATCTGGCAATTCTCGGAAACAAGGCAAAGAATACGACTGCAGAGAACACTTATAAGGTCATCAAGGAAAAAGAGATCTACGATCAGTGGTGGTTTATCGCTTACATGATCGGTGTATTTGCGCTGACGATTATCTATCTGAGCTGGCTGATCTTCCGCACACAGATACAGAAAACACTCACAATGCAAAAACGTGAGCTGGAGCTGGCGCGTAAACAGGTGGAGATGGGTAATGAGACGATCTTGACGATCGCGAAAACGGTTGATGCCAAAGACGAAAATACGAGCCAGCACTCGATCCGTGTATCGGAATATGCGGTGCTGATCGCAAAAGAGCTGGGATTTTCAGAGCAGGCTTGTGATGAACTGCGCAGAACGGCATTGCTGCATGACATCGGCAAGATCGCTATACCGGACAGTGTGCTCAACAAACCATCCAGATTGACGGATGAAGAATATGAGATCATGAAATCCCATGTAGTCAAGGGTGGGGAGATCCTGAAGAATTTTACCCTGCTCAAGCATGTGGAGGAGGGTGCGCTGTATCATCATGAGCGCTATGACGGGCGTGGTTACGTGCATGGCTTAAAAGGGGAGGAGATTCCGCTTAATGCGCGCATCATCGGCATCGCGGATGCTTTTGATGCGATGACGGCAAACCGTGTGTACCGCAAGAAGCTCGATATGGACTATGTACTGTCTGAGCTGCAAAGAGGCAGGGGCACGCAGTTTGACCCGAAGCTCGTGGATCTCATGCTTAAACTGATCGACAATGGGACGATTGATGTGGCAAAGCTCTACGAGGAAACCGCAAAGGCGAAGAACACCGGTGACAATCAGAATGACACTGGCAATCATCATAACAATACAGATCATTCGAATGCAGACCATGCAGATAAAGAAACGGAGGTGCATGCACAGTGAGAGAGATGGAAAAAAGAAAGCTCTATATCATTACCTGTATCAGCGCATGCATCGCCATTTTCCTGATCGTTATCTGTAATATGCTCTTTTTTCAGAATGAGACAGAGAAAAAAATAAAAGTCGGGTTTGTCTATGTCGATGATGCAAGCACGGCATATACTTACAATTTTATCAAAGCGCAGAAGACGGTCGAAAAGGAGTATGGGGGCAATATCGAGACCGCTGTGAGATACAATGTCGCAGAGGGCGATGAGGAGGGCGTTATCCGTGAACTCGCAGAGTCAGGGTGTGATCTGATCTTTTCAACGAGTTACGGCTATGGAGAGACGGCAAAGCGGATTGCACAGGAATATCCTGATATCCAGTTTTGCCAGGCAACGTGTTCCAATGCCAATGATGAGCCGGTGTTGGAAAACTACCATACATTTATGGGCGAGATCTATGAGGGACGATATGTGTCCGGTGTGGCAGCTGGCCTGAAACTGCAGGAACTGATTGAGGAGGGGCTGTTGACACCGCAGCAGGCGAAGATCGGCTATGTTGCAGCCTATCCGTACGCGGAGGTGATCTCTGGCTATACGGCATTTTTCCTCGGTGTGCGCTCCATCGTGCCGGATGCTGTCATGACGGTGAAATATACGAATTCCTGGAATGACTATACACTGGAAAAAAAGTATGCGGCAGAGCTGATCGAGGAAGGGTGTGTGTTGATCTCGCAGCATTCTGATACCGCAGGCCCGGCGGTCGCCTGTGAGGAGACGGATGCCTCGCGTATCGTCTATCATGTCGGTTACAATGAGAGTATGGCGGATGTCGCACCCACGACTTATCTGATCGGGTGCAAGATCAACTGGACACCGTATGTGCGTGCAGCAGT
The DNA here is from genome assembly GCA_934320655.1 of uncultured Eubacterium sp. Taxonomy (GTDB): domain Bacteria; phylum Bacillota; class Clostridia; order Lachnospirales; family Lachnospiraceae; genus W0P33-017. Next base: position 11,290 of record CAKRFN010000008.1, on the reverse strand, counting down.
GGCAGCCGTACGGAAGGATGAAAAGATTGAGGACTGTGTAGATGGCCATGTTCATGGACAGGACACAGGCGCAGGTTTTGAAGCCGGCTGGGTCGAAATGCTTGAACTGAACCGTGTCGTAGCCACGATCGGCACGGATCAGAAGATCCAGGAGACGATCGATGTAATCAAGCAGGGCAAGATCCATGTCTTTCAGGGTGATTACGTGGGTGTCAATGCCTATGATGAAACAGATATCCTGGATCTGAATGACGGATATCAGGAAAATGCGGACAGCTCGGCACCGACGTTTTCGTATGTGCTAAAGGATGTCATTACGGTTGAATAGTTTTATACAAAATGAAGAAAATATATAGAAAATATGAAATCTATGAAAAACACAAGTGATGTGTTATACTATACAAGCCGTACTGGCTATGAAATAACTACGTGCCGGTAATTATGAATCTGCCGGCGCGTCAGACGATAGGAGGAAAAACAGATGTCACAGAAATATATAAAGAATATCCCTCATGAGGAGGTCGTAGCACTGGCTGCACTTGTAAATGCAGAGGAAGGACAGGTTGTCAGCAAGACACTTGCACAGAATGATGCACTCAGTATCACTATATTTGCATTTGATAAGGGTGAGGAGATCGGTACACATGGCTCGACCGGTGATGCGATGGTGACTGTGCTTGAAGGCGAAGGAAAGTTCACGGTAGATGGTGTAGAATATTTTGTGAGTGCCGGTGAGACACTTGTCATGCCAGCGAACAAGCCGCATTCCGTATTCGCACAGGAAGCATTCAAGATGTTACTTGTTGTCGTATTTCCGGAGAAAGGGAATCAATAATGTGTACAGCAGCGACCTATCAGTCAAAAGATTTTTATATGGGGCGGACGCTGGACTATGAGTTTTCCTACGGCGAACAGATCACGATCACACCGCGGGAATTCCCGTTTGAGTTCCGGCATGACGGCAGACTGGAAAAGCATTATGCGATGATCGGCATGGCACATGTGGCAGCCGGATATCCGCTCTATTATGATGCAGTCAACGAAAAGGGACTCGGCATGGCAGGACTCAATTTTGTGGGAAATGCCCATTACAGTGAGGCAGTATCGGGGCGCAGAAATGTGGCACAGTTTGAGTTTATCCCGTGGGTACTCAGCCAGTGCGCCGATCTGGCACAGGCGCGCAGCCTGCTCGCACAAATGAATCTGGTAGGGACTCCGTTCAGCGGACAGTTGCCCGCGGCGCAGCTCCACTGGATCATTGCAGACCGCACAGGGGCAATTACGGTGGAATCCGTCGCGGACGGACTAAAGATCTATGACAATCCGGTCGGCGTGCTCACGAACAATCCGCCGTTTGATACACAGATGTTTCAGTTGAACAATTATATGCATCTGTCACCGCGGCAGCCACAGAATCTGTTTTCCGATGAACTGGAGCTGCAAGCCTACAGCCGCGGGATGGGAGCGCTGGGATTGCCTGGTGATCTCTCGTCGGCATCGCGGTTTGTGCGGGTCGCATTTACGAAGCTGCATGCGGTTTCGGCGGAGGATGAAGAGAGCAGCGTCGGACAGTTTTTCCATATCCTTGGATCTGTGGAGCAGCCGCGGGGCTGCTGCGAGGTGTCTGAGGGCGCTTATGAGATCACGATCTATACCTCGTGCTGGAATGCGGATCAGGGAATCTACTATTACACAACTTACACAAATCATCAGATTACGGCGGTCGATATGCATAGGGAGGAGCTGGATGATAAGGATATCATCTGCTATCCGATGCTTGGCAAAGAACAGATCTGGTGGGAAAATTAAAAATGGCGCGTCTGTGTGGAATGCAGGCGCGCTATTTTAGGTTGATAGGAAAATTTCGTCATATAAAGAGCTTCAAGAGGATGTACACCTATCCTAATGCAACATCCAGAATCATCATGACGCAAAAGCCGAGGGCGAAAAATACCGTACCGATATTGGAGTATCTGCCCTGTGACATTTCAGGGATGAGCTCCTCGACCACGACATAGAGCATAGCGCCTGCCGCAAAGCTCAAAAGATACGGGAGCGCAGGTATGATCAACTGCGCGGCAAGGATCGTGAGCAGGGCACCGACCGGTTCGACGATGCCGGAGAGCACTCCGCCGTAAAAGGCGCGTGATTTGCGGTAGCCCTCCGCGTGCAGCGGCATGGAGATAATCGCTCCCTCCGGAAAGTTCTGGATCGCGATACCGAGTGACAGCGCGAGTGCACCGGCGGCTGAGATCTGTGCATTGCCGGAGAGATAGCCCGCGTAGACGACACCGACCGCCATTCCCTCCGGGATGTTGTGCAGCGTGACCGCCAGCAGCATCATGGTTGAACGTTTCAGATGGCTTTTCGGACCTTCTGCCTGTTTGCAGTTGCGATGCAGATGTGGAATGACATGATCGAGTGTGAGCAGAAACAGAATGCCGATCCAGAAGCCGGCAGCGGCAGGTACAAAAGCCCATCGCCCCAGATCAGCCGATTGTTCGAGCGCCGGAATCAACAGACTCCACACGGATGCCGCGACCATGACTCCAGCGGCGAAGCCGGTCAGCGAGCGCTGCATATGATCGCCGAGCGCGTCCTTGAAAAAGAATACGCATGCCGCACCGAGCGATGTGCCCAGAAACGGAATGAGTACGCCGTAAAATACTTCCATATGATACACCTCCTGTTATGTGAAAAGTGTGAGATAATTAATTTTTTGTAGTTAGGTATAACTAACTACAAAAAATTGTAGCATAGCAGATGACAATTTGCAAGCAGGACAGGCACAGTAAGAGACGGAACCGTTTCAGTGCTTATAAATATAATATTAGCAAATGTGTAAAATGTGAGTTTTCTATGAATTCAGCAAAAATCGAAAACCTGTTAAATCTGGCACTGGATGTCGGCGAGAGTGAGCGGATGCGGTCGCCGGAGCTGTCTGTAGGTTATGATGCCACGGACAGCACGTGGGAGGTCATTGTAAAATATTACGGCTCGCTTGAATTGCTTGCACAGCAGTTTCCGCAGTGGCAGATCACGGAGCTGTTAAACGAGTATGCGATATTGCGTGTGCCGCAGGAGGCACTGGATGTGCTGGCGGCTCTGCCGCAGATTGAGTATATCGAAAAGCCTAAGCAGTTATATTTCGAGGCGGCACAGGGACGGCGGGCATCCTGTATGCTGCCGGTACAGACCGGGAGAGGCGCGGCAGGCAGCAGCTCCAATCTGACCGGGAGCGGCGTATTGGTCGCTGTGGTAGACAGCGGGATCGACTATCGGCATCCGGATTTTTGCAGGGCGGACGGTACAAGCCGGATCGTGGCACTCTGGGATCAGACTGCCGTTGCGCGGGAGGGCGAACGTCCGCCCTCCGGGTATCAGCAGGGGGTGGAATATACGAATGAGGTGCTCAACGAGGCGGTTGCCGCAGCAACGCCGCAGGAGGCGGCGCAGATCGTGCCGCAGACGGATACCTCCGGACACGGGACGCATGTGGCGGGGATCGCTGCGGGCAACGGGCGCGCCTCTGGCGGAGCAAATCGCGGTGTGGCATATGAGAGTGAGCTTTTGATCGTAAAGCTCGGTGTGCCGGGCGGCGGATCGTTTCCGCGAACGACAGAGCTCATGACGGCGGTTGATTATTGCATCCGCACTGCCAGAGAGGGGGGTATGCCGCTCGCGTTGAATCTCAGCTTTGGCAATAATTATGGTTCACACAGCGGCAATTCGCTGCTGGAAACCTATCTGACGGACATTTCCGGCTATTGGAAGTGCAGTATTGTCGCAGGCAGCGGAAATGAGGCGACGAAGCGTGTGCATACATCCGGTATGTTGAACCGTGAGCCGGAGACGATTGAGCTGGCGGTTGCGGATTATGAAACAGGGCTGAATATTCAGCTCTGGAAGTCGTATACGGACAGTTTTTCGATTGAACTGATCCATCCGGGAGGTGTACTGCGGGAGGTGATCCGTCCGGTGTCCGGCAGCAGGAGCAGCAGGCTTGGGGCGACGGATCTGCTCATATATTATGGAGAGCCGAGCCCTTACAGCCCATTTCAGGAGATTTATTTAGAACTGCTCCCAGCGGAGGGCAGCTATATTGATGCGAGTATCTGGCAAATCCGTCTGGTGCCGGAGCGCATCGTCGATGGCGCGTATGATCTGTGGCTTCCGGCAGGGGCGTCGATCAGCCCGGCAACCGGATTTTTGCGCTCTACACCAGAGACAACACTCACGATCCCGTCGACGGCAGCAGGTGTCCTGTCAGTCGGTGCGTATGATTCGTTTACGGATGCACCGGCGGCGTTTTCGGGACGCGGCTATACGAGGGCGCTCCGCCAGATCAAACCGGATCTCGTCGCGCCGGGTGTGGATATTATCTCCTGTGCGCCCGGAGGCGGTTACGCATCCCGCACGGGCACCTCGATGGCGACACCGTTTGTCACCGGATCCGCAGCACTGCTCATGCAATGGGGCATCGTGACCGGACGCGATCCGTATCTGTACGGTGAAAAAGTAAAGGCATATCTGATCCGTGGCGCACGCGCTTTGCCGGGGATCGATGAGTATCCGAACCCGCAGCTTGGTTGGGGGGCATTGTGTGTGGCGAGTAGTTTGCCAGATTAAAAAAATATTGTCTTTATGAGAAAAGTATGCTATGGTATATACACAATGTGTAAAACGAGGAAGAGTATGGAAATAAAAGATCAAATAAAAGAATTAAGGGAAAGTACAGGAATGAATCGGAAGGAATTTTGTGAGTATTTTGGAATTCCTTACAGAACTGTAACGGAGTGGGAAAGAGGAACAAGGAAAATGCCGGATTATGTTTTTCGATTATTAACATATAGGATAAAAATGGAAACTTTTACAAAAAATGGAGATGTAGATGAAGAATCGAATAATTGAAGTACAACATGTACCAATTTCAATTTCGGAACAGGAAATGGATGATTATATCTGTATTACGGATATTGCGAAAGCGAAAGCAGGAGAATCACGTAATGCAGATGTTGTAAAAAACTGGTTGCGAAATAGAAATACGTTAGAATTTTTAGGAACGTGGGAAATGATTTATAACCCTGATTTTAAAGTGGTCGAATTCGACCACTTTAAATCTGAAGCAGGTTTACATACATTTGTATTAAGTGTTTCGGAATGGATTAGTCAAACGAATGCTATAGGACTACATGTCAAGCGTGGAAAATATGGTGGTACATATGCTCATAAAGATATTGCCTTTGAATTTGCATCTGCAGTTAGTCCGGTTTTTAAATTATATTTGATTAAAGAATTCCAACGGTTGAAGGAAGAGGAAAATAATTTAGAGCAAAGTGAGTGGAATGCAAAGCGTTTTTTGACTAAAAATAATTATTTAATCCAGACAGATGCTGTAAAGAATTATTTGATTCCGCGGATGAATTATAGAGAGAATCTACAATGGCTGGCATATGCAGAAGAAGCGGATATATTAAATGTGGCATTATTTGGATTTACAGCAAAAGCGTGGAGGGAAGCTAATCCGACATTAGCAAAAAAGTGTAATGTCAGAGATTTTGCAACCATCAATGAATTGACGGTACTCTCTAATCTGGAATCTCATAATGCACAGATGATTAAGGAAGGAAAGGGAAAAGAGGAAAGATTTAAAAGCTTACAGGAAATTGCGGAATATCAGCTAAATGTTTTGAATACAGCAGAGCAGATAAAAATACCAAAGAGTGAGAATAAGTTGTTGGAAATGTAATTTAAGTTTCATTTAAGTTTACTTCAGGTGAAATATCTGATGAAAGTAAAAATTTTCTACAAGGAGGGGTAAAAGTATGAAGAATCAGATCAGACATTTTTTCAGTGTGCTGCTATGTGTGGTGCTGGTGCTTACACTTTTTCCGGCTGATGGGGCACAGGCGGCGGGAAAGGTGAAGCTGAACAAAACATCGGCAACGCTGTACGCGGGAGATCCGCTGTGGCTTTCTGTATCGGGAACGTCAAAGCAGGTGTCGTGGAGTAGCAGCAACAGGAAGGTGGCAACAGTAAACAAAAATGGTGTGGTTACAGCGAACAGGAAGGGAACTGCGCAGATTACGGCATCGGTAGGAGGGAAAAAGTACACCTGTAAGGTGACAGTCAGGAATAAGACCTATGCCTTTGAGGATGACTATAACCGGGCTTTCTGGATGGATTATGTGGATCGCAGTTATCAGAGCAAAAGCAAAACAGCACAGGTGACATCCACAGAGTACCGTTCGATGCTTCGCAGGATGATCACCCAGAAGGGCGGAAAGCTGTCCTATTTTGACAAGAAGGTGAAAAACTATAACAAAAAGATCACCCGTGGTGATGCGATTGTGATGTCCTATTATGCCGCGGTGGCGATCGGTGCGGACGGATACAACTATGATCCGGGGGCAGAGATCTGGGAGGACGAGGATTTTATGGTCTATTCCTCCGATATCAAGAAGCTCTGTCCGGATTTCGGGAAAAAAGATACTTCCGAAAACCACTGGGAGAATGAACTGAGTGCTGCGTATTTCTGGAATACATGGCATGCGGCTATCTATACGGAATATTCACAGGATATGATATTCACGGGACAACAGGTAGTTGCCTATGACTGGGTCAATCGCAGCATACGCAACAAAGATCCGTTTACGACCGAGATGGCAGTCTGTGCGGTGACGCGCCTTGCAGACAGCGTAGAAAAGGACGAATATATATCCGCAACGAGCAGTCAGGCGGTCCATGCGGATAAAAATATATTGAGCAGCGATCTGTTGACACAGGCGAAAAAGACAAAGGTGAAAACGTTAGAGGATCTGCCGCGGCTGACCGGTTTTGTTCTGGATGGAGGCTCGGGAGATACGATCCGGCATAATGCAAATGATGTTCATAACATTTCCAAATGGGGATTCTCTTCAATCATGCAGGACATTACTTATGAGACGATCTTTTCGGATGATCTGAAAAAGGTCAATCTCACAGAACTGAAAAAACTGGATGAAATGGTAGCGGCATCTGTTTATTATGGAGTCCATATGAATCTCCGGTTGACGACCGTTCCGGGACGTACCATTGTGCGATCCGCAGATGGCTTTGATGTTTTAAAGGCTGATCTGGATCTGTTTGTCAACGAAAAAAAGCAGAAACAATATGAAAAAGTATGGGCGTTTCTGGCAACCAGATATCAGGATGTGCCGGGAGCATATTTGTCCTTTACGCCATTTTTTGAGGCAACCAATCCCAATCTGTCTTCGGGGCTTGCGGCACCGGAATATACACAGGAAGATATCGTAAATACTTTGGACAAGGGAATAGCGGCAATTCGTGCGGTAGATCCGGATCGGTTCATCTTATATGAGGCGACCAGTAATAATGATCTGGAGCTGGCGGTCGGAGAAAGTACACTGGCTTATGAGAGGATAGGGAAGAAGTATGACAATACGCGGATCACTTACAATTTCTGCGAGATGCCCTATGTCTATGCGGGTATGCCTGCGGATGACGGTGCGGATATTGACAATGAAGGGCATAGTATGTTCCTGACCGATTATCCGGTGACTTATTATGCCGCGAAAAATTCTTTTTCCGATGGAGAACCGCTGACACTGGATGGCTGTCTGCCGAAGGGCACAAAGATTCAACTGTATCTAAGTGAATCGTCAGCAGACAATGAGGTGTCACTGGATGCAGACGGAACGGTGCTTTATAATGAAAAGCTGGGCGAACAGCAGTATCAGGTCGGCGGTAAGTTGTCAATCTATCACACCTACGCGGAGAGCAATAAGAAAATCAGCGTGACCTTGGAAAAGGATACAAAAAAGCTGACCATTGCAAGCAAAAACGGATGGACGGGCTGGAGTGGACTAAAGGTGGTTCTTCCAAAATCCTATGAAGTAGAACGGTGGTATTTGAAGAGCCGTTATGATGCGTATTTAGATGGATCGAATGAGGATGGAGTATTCCTCAAAAAGACTTCAACGCTGCTGATCGGACCGAACAGTGATCAGGGCAGCCATATAACGATCGGTAAAGATGTGACATGGAAGTCCGAGTCTGTATGGCTGGAGTCATCGAAAAAGACAATCGGTGCATGGGGCGGGGCAATTCATGATTTTTCAGGAACTGCACAGGTTCGGTTTGAGAATGGATGCTTTAGCAACACGACATGGAAGTCACTGTCCGCGTATTATGAGGATCTGTTATCGATGTTTGATCATTATGGTTATGGCTGGTACAGCAACGATTATGATGTGATGCTGTTTCGGACAGATCTTGCAATGAAAGGTGGAAAAACACAGAAATATCAGCATTATGACCAGTTTAACATGGCGTTGTTAAAGTTGTTACAAAAGCACGCAAAAAATTAGGAAAAGGGCAGGTCATGTTTTCTGATCAGGAATTCATTTAGGGAGGATGATTTTATGATTAACATAGGAATTATCGGGGCAGGACGCATCGGCAGAGTGCATGTGGAGAGTATACGCACGCAGGTTGCGGATGCGGCAGTGAAGGTGCTGGCAGATCCGTTTATGAATGAGCAGACGGCGGAATGGGCAAAGCAGATGGGTGTGGAGCGCGTGACGAAGGACTATAAGGAGATCCTTGCAGATTCCGCAATCGATGCGGTACTGATCTGTTCGTCGACGGACACGCACGCATCGATATCCATAGAGGCGATCGAAGCCGGAAAGCATGTATTCTGTGAGAAACCGGTCGATCACGATATCCAGAAAATCAAACAGGTGCAGGCGGCGCTCAGGGAGCATCCGGTCAAATATCAGGTCGGTTTCAACCGCAGATTTGACCATAATTTTGCGGCTGTTCGGAATGCGGTCGCAGAGGGACGGATCGGTGATCCGCATATCATCCGTATTACATCGAGGGATCCGGAGCCGCCAAGTGCAGACTATATCAAAGTGTCGGGAGGCATGTTCCTCGATATGACGATCCATGATTTTGATATGGCGCGTTTTTTGGTGGGATGTAATGCAGAAGAGATCTATGTGGAGGCTGCCGTATTGGTAGATCCGGCGATCGGCGAAACCGGGGATGTCGACACCGCAGTGATCACGATGAAGATGGAGAACGGCTCACTCGTCACAATCGATAATTCCAGAAAAGCAGTCTACGGCTACGATCAGAGAGTAGAAGTATTCGGATCAAAGGGCATGGTAAACGTATCGAATGATACCGTTTCATCGGCTGTCGTCAGCAGTGCGGACGGCGTGACCGCAGAGAAACCGTTATACTTTTTTCTTGAGCGGTATATGCAGGCATATGCGGGTGAAATCAAGAGTTTTGTACAGGCGATTGAGCAGGACGGGGATACGGCTGTTGGCATTATAGACGGACTGGAGTCGGTGCGTATGGGACTGGCAGCGAAAAAGTCACTGGAAGAGCATCGTCCGGTTGGGTTATCGGAGATTTAGACCGGAGTTTTATCGGTGCAATTTCCGCCACTGATGTGGCGTACAGTGCATACTTTCTTTAAATTTGCGTATATAATAGCTGGTATCCTGAAAGCCTGACGCATATGCGATTTCCGTGATCGACAGGTCGGTATTCAGGAGCAGCTCCTGACTTTTGACGAGTCGGTATGTCGTCAGATACGCAGAGATTGTACAGTGAAGCTCCTGCTTGAACATACGGCAAAGGCTGCTTTTATGCTGACCGGTGGCGGCAGCCAGTCTATCCAGAGACAGTGGAGCCGTGTATTCTTCGTGCAGCAGGTCAAGAATCTGCTTGATCTGTTGATGGTGCAGGCTATGGGCGGCTGTTTGTGGCAGAGTTTCCCGGTGACAAATCAGCGCCGCCCAGACCTGATAGAGTCTGGCGCATACGAGCAGTTCATAGGCTGTCGGCTGTTCTTTGAGATTTTCTATGATCTGATCCAGATCAGACAGTATCTTTGCCTGCCACGGGATTTCACGATTCAGCCGTACAGCAGTCAGAGATGGATCTGACCGCAGGGGCAGGACGTAAGACTGCTCCATGCGGCTGCCGGCAAATGATGCGAGGAGCCGGAAATCAATGTTTAGCGTAGCATAGACCGCATGTGTACCGTTGATGGATCGGGTCGTATGCAGCAGGTCTGCATTGATAAAAAGTGCGTCGCCGGAATCTAAAGGAAAATCTTCTTTTTCAACAGTGACGGATAGCTGACCGGAGATACAGACGAGAAACTGGATCTCATCATGCCAGTGCCATTGGTTGATATGACCGGGGAGCGTGTCCAGATCGGTATAAAATAAGCGGATCGGAAAATCATAGGGCAGGGAAAAATCTGCTTTTTTATTGTCGTCAATTTTGATTGTTGTGCTCATAAAAGATCCTTGTTGCAAATATTGTTATATTTTTTGATTATATACATCTATAAAACCGTTGTCAAATGTATTATAGTGCAAATATAAATTTATTTTTGTAAATAAGCGGACAGGGAGGAAAAAGATGTATAAAGTAGATTTAAACAGTGATCTCGGGGAGAGTTTCGGACGGTATACGGTCGGATGTGATGAAGAAATATTGCACACGGTATCTTCGGTAAATATTGCGTGTGGCGTCCATGCGGGAGATCCGATGGTGATGAACCGGACGGTGCAGCGATGCAAGGAGCTGGGCGTGGCTCCTGGCGTGCATCCGGGCTTTCCGGATCTGCAGGGGTTTGGCAGACGGCAGATCCTTATGAATCCCGGAGAACTAAAAAATTATCTTGTGTATCAGATCGGTGCACTCAGTGCTTTTGCAAAAATGTATGGCATGAAACTACAGCATGTGAAGCCGCATGGTGCGTTGAATAATATGATGCCTTACAATGAAATGTATTCGAAGGAAATCTGTGAAGCAATTCTGGCGGTCGATCCGGAACTGATCCTTGTCGCTCCGACGAACACGATGACATTGGAGATGGCACGCGATATGGGTTTGAAAACAGTCAGTGAGGTGTTTGCAGACCGGGCATATCAGGATGATGGCTATCTGGTTTCAAGGGCAAAGCCCCATGCGATGATCACGGACGAAAATGAAGCGATACAGCGGGTGATCCGCATGATTCGGGATGGCATTGTCGTGTCGGAGACAGGAAAGGAGATTCCGATTCAGGCGGATTCCGTCTGTGTGCACAGCGATAGCGCGGTGGCTTTGCAGTATGCGAAAAAGGTGCGCAAAGCACTGGAGGAAGCGCAGATTCAGATTGTCAATATGGAACAGATGTTATAAGGAGCTTCCTGTATAATAAAAAACGTGGATGTTGAAAATTGAAAATACCTCAGAGTACAATAAGACTACTGAC
>CAKRFN010000007.1 GCA_934320655.1 uncultured Eubacterium sp. | reverse complement strand
GCGACTTTTGTCCGGCGAAGTGCGAGCGATTCGCAAACGAACTTCATGTCATAGCTGAAAGCCGCAGGCTATGTGTGCGAAGGACACATCGAGCCAAGACTGAAGAGACAGCGAGACACCGCCGGGCAATCGGAGCAGCTTGATCAGAATGCCACTGCGCCCACAGCCAGATAGCCCGATGATTAAATAGTTTCGCAAACGCCTATATCATATTATATCATATGGCTGGATGTCATACAAAATAGCGGCAGGTTGAATATTTGAACGGTTTTGAAGAACCGTCAAAATTTATCAAAAACGGTTGACTTCCATTTTGAGGTCTGATATATATTGTGGTAGATAAAGAGATTCCGTGCCTGTGAAGCTATCGGAAGGCTGCGGAAAAATAAGAGAATACGGAAAGGGATGTATCATTTATGTTGTCACAAAAGACTACGACAAAGAGAACAATGAAACAAAAGTTGGAAAGTTTACAGCTGCAGGACAGGATTAATTATGGCTACCGCAGAGTCATCACGATGATGATCGCATCCGGCGTGCTGTCGGTGATCATTATCGGTGTGTTGTTTGCCAACATGATGAACTTTGTCAATAAAGTAAGCGCTGCGGATTTGGCGGTGAAGAACTGCCGGATCAATGTCAATGCCGCTGCCAGAAATATCCGTGAGATGGCACTGAACCAGGATCCGTCTACCTATGACAGCTACGAGCAGAAGGTGAACGAACTGCTGGGAGTTGTTGATGAACAGATGAGTATTCTTCAGGAAACAAATGTTCTCCCGGATGAGCTGTATCAGGAGTATGCCAATGCGCTGGACGACTGGGCGACCATCGGTCTGGCAATCGTAGAGGATATCAAATCCGGGAATGATGAAGAGGCAACCAATCAGATCCTGAACGAGTGTACACCGGCATTGAACAATTTGGTAGAGATCGTCTTGAAACTGGATGCAGTGACCGATGAGCGGGTGCAGGAAGCAGTCCGTAGCACGGTCGTGTGTGCTGTGGCAGGTTTTGCTGTTATCATTGTATTTATTGTGTGTGCGCTGATGATTGCAAAGAAGACGAGCAGGCTCGTACTGAATAGTATTCTCGAGCCGCTGCATGCGATCGAGGATGTCGCAAAGGAGCTGACAGAGGGAAATCTGCACAGTGAGTTAGAATATCGTTCGGATGATGAGATCGGAAGACTGGCGCACAGCATGCGTAAATCACTCCGTATACTCGGAACCTATGTAGATGATATTGACCGTGCGATGAAGCTGTTCTCAGAGGGTGATTTTGATGTACAGCCAGAGGTTGAGTGGAGAGGCGATTTTGTCGGTATTCTGGATTCCTTCATGCACTTTGAAAAGAGTATGTCAGATACGGTAAAGGGTATTCAGCGTGTGTCAAACGAGGTATCCAGCGGGGCAGAGCAGGTGGCATCCAGCTCCAATGATCTGGCAGACGGTGCGACGAGTCAGGCTGCAGTTGTGCAGGAGCTGACCGCGACGGTGGCAGGTGTGTCTGAGCAGGTAGAGAACAATGCACATACAGCCAAGGAGATCAGCGGCAGGGTAGAGAAGCTGGGGCATGCGATCCTTGACAGTAACGGAAAGATGCAGGAGATGGTCGGCTCTATGAATGAGATCAATCAGGCATCGCAGGAGATCGACAAGATCATCGCAACGATCAATGAGATCGCATCACAGACGAACCTGCTGGCATTGAATGCTTCGATCGAGGCAGCCAGAGCCGGTGAAGCCGGAAAGGGATTCGCGGTGGTTGCCAATCAGGTCAATGTACTGGCTGATCAGAGTGCACAGGCGGCAAAGGAATCTGCTGCACTGATCGAGACTTCTGTAAAAGCGGTAGAAAAGGGTATGGTTGTTGCAAAAGAGACAGCTACACAGCTGGAAGAAGTCGCTGATGGTTCGAAGGTCATCACACAGGAAGTGACCGGAATTGCAGATACCCTGGAGACCCAGACCGCAGAGATCAAACAGATCAATGAGGGCATTGAGCAGATCAACGATGTGGTACAGACCAACTCTGCGACATCTGAAGAATGTGCGGCTGCCAGTGAGCAGATGAGTGGCGAGGCAGAAAGCCTGCGTGATATGATCAGCAGATTCCATATCGCAAAGTTTGAGGAATAGCTGCATGCACTGCAAGCGGCAACAATCTAGGAGAGAAGGTTTATGTTATCATGCAGTTAGGAGATCTGAATGTAGATGCCTTGAATATATATCAGATGTTTCAAGAGATTGATATGGGACGTCTGATTGATGTGATTGCACCGTGTATGGATGATCATCTGTATGTGATTGACCTGCAGAATAATCGGATGGTTATGTCGCAGCGTGCTGTGGATCGTTTTATGCTGCCCGGCAAGTATATGGAGCATGCGATGCCGGACATGCTGCCTGCGATTTTTGAAGGTGATCGCGAGATGCTGATAGATCATTTTACAAGGCTGGTTGATGGCAGTGAGAAGATCCATGACCTGCATTATCGCTGGGTCAGTAGGGACGGTCTGCCGGTATGGATCAACTGCCGTGGAGTCGTTGTCAATGATCCGGCGGGCAAGCCTGCGTATCTGATCGGTTGTCTGAATGAGACCGGAACACAGCAACGTGCGAATAATACGAGCGGACTGCTCGGTGGTATAGATTTTTGTGCGTATCTGCGAGAGCGAAAGGAAGCAGTTCCGCATGGGTTCCTGATGCATGTAGGGATTGATGATTTTGGCGCTATAAACGGTGCGTATGGCTCCGGCTACGGAGATTATATCTTAAGACATGTAGCCGATTGCATGACGGAGTGCCTGAACGATAGCCAGAGAGTCTATCATCTGGTGGCAGGCCAGTTTGTGATCGTGGATCTGGAGAGCCGGTCCATGGATGATGCCGCACAGCTTCGGCAGCGGATCTGTGGAAAGATAGATGCGTTTATCGTTGCTGAGAAGTATCAAGCCGTATTTTCTATCTCCGTAGGAGTTGTAGAGGCAGCGACTGTGGCAGACGGCTATGAAGAATGCCGCAAGAAGTTCGAATTTGCTTTGAATCAAGCAAAGCGCATGGGAAAGAACAGTATCTACTTTTTCGATCAGAAGGATTATGAACAGTTCCTGCACAGGGGAAAGATCCACAGTGCCCTTAGGAATGCTGTGATGAATCAGTTTGAGGGCTTTGATGTGTATTATCAGCCGATCATCGACTGCAGCTCCGGACGTATAGCAGGAGCGGAAGCACTGATGCGTTTTGCAATGATGACCGAAGCCGGAGAACAGTTTGTATCCCCGATGGAATTTATCCCCATTCTGGAGGAGACCGGACTGATCATTCCTGCCGGCAGGTTTGTGTTAGGAGAAGCAGTGAAAATGTGCCGTGAGCTGCAGCAGTATGTGCCGGATTTCAAGATGAACGTCAATGTCTCATATGTGCAGATTGAGCGGGGAGAGCTTGCAGATGAGATACTGGCATTGCTCAGGGAAAATGATCTGAATCCGGCATGTCTTTGTGTGGAAATGACAGAGAGCAGATTCGTAGATATGACACCGTTGTTTTTCAGATTCCGGAAGAAACTGGAAGAACACGGGATTCCGTTTGTCATTGATGATTTTGGAACCGGATATTCCAACCTGCACTGCATCAGTGATATGAACCCCTGTTATATTAAGCTGGACAGGGATTTTACCGCAAAGGCGATGGGTGATGCGAAGGATTATGAGCTTTTCAAAAAAATCATTGAGATGGTACACAGTATAGGTATCAGGATCTGCACTGAGGGGATCGAAAAGGAAGAATGGCATCTGAAAATGAAAGAGTTGCTGAGTGATTATCTGCAAGGATACCTGTTTGGCAGACCTTGTGGAAAGGATCAGTTTATGCAGCAGTTTATTCTTGCATAAAAAGAATAACATCTCTGTATGATGTAGGGATGTACAAATATATGGGTATTTTTTAGGGTAACGGAATATGAAGGATATACAGAATATCTGGCAGTTTTTTGAAAATCTGAATGAGTATGTCTATGCGGCAGATATAGAGACGAACGAACTCGTTTATATGAACCGCAAGACGTTGGACGCGTTTGGATTTCATTCGGTGGAGGATATTCAGGGCAAAAAGTGTTATGAGGTGATACAGAATTCCTCTGTCCGGTGTGGGATGTGTAACAATGACAAGCTTTGCGCCGGAAAATTTGAGGAATGGCGTTATTATAATCCGGTGATCGATAAATATATGATCGTGAAAGATACACTGGTCGAGGATGCTGAGACGGGGAAAAGATACCGTGTCGAGTTCAGTATTGATATCAGCGAGGAGCGCGCACAGGATAAGCGGATTCAAAAGTATAGAGCCATGGAAGTGGTCGTAAATGAGGGACTGCGGGTAGCGCTTGCGGCAGATACTCCGGATGAGACGATCCAGATCATACTGGAGCATCTGGGAAAGGCGCTGAATGCTGAGCGGACCTATATTTTCGAAAAGAATGCACGGGGCTGTGATGATAACACTTATGAGTGGACGGCACCGGGCATCATGCCTGAAAAGGATCATCTTCAGAATCTGCCGCCGGAGGTCTGTGCGAACTGGTATCAGATTTTTTCGGAGGGTGAATTTGTTTTAATTCCGGATCTGGAGGAGATCAGGGAGAGCGATCCGCTGCAGTATGAGAATCTGAAGCGGCAGGGCATTCATTCGGTCGTAGTATTGCCGTTGTATGATCGGGGGGATGTCGTAGCATTTTATGGCGCAGATAACCCACCGCGCGATTCATTGCAATATACGTCGAGCATGCTGCGGATCATGGGATATTTTCTCGTATCCTGCATCAAGCGGAGAAATCTGATGCGAAAGCTCATGGATATGAGCTACAAGGATCCGATGACCGGACTTGGAAACCGTTTTGCACTGAGTGTCTTTGTAGATGAGATGGATAAGGAGGCGGGTCTGGGTGTCATT
The DNA here is from genome assembly GCA_934320655.1 of uncultured Eubacterium sp. Lineage (GTDB taxonomy): Bacteria > Bacillota > Clostridia > Lachnospirales > Lachnospiraceae > W0P33-017. Next base: position 125,058 of record CAKRFN010000007.1, on the reverse strand, counting down.
TATGCTGATATCACCAGCTTGAAATGTGTGAATGACTGCGAGGGACATGTGGCAGGAGACCGCCTGATCCTGCGGGCGTGTGGCTGTCTGATGGAGGTGTTTGACGGGTATGGCATCTTCCGCATGGGAGGTGATGAGCTGCTGGTGCTCTGCCCCGGTATTGCCCCGGAGGAGTTAGAGGAGCGGATTGCAAAGCTGCATACGTTGATGGAGGAATGTTCCGTCAATATGGCGGTTGGATCATTGTGGAGGGCACAGGCTGTGACAGATCTGGATGCGCTCCTGCGGGAAGCTGAGAAACAAATGTATGAGGACAAGGCTGAGTATTACAGAAAACACGGAATTGACCGGAGACAGAGATAAGGGGTGGATACCCTGACATATACGGTCATGAAAAGCACAGGCGCTTGGCAATCGGACGGCTCGGACTGCCAAATTGACGTGTAATAGTAATCGTAGTATAGATCCCTTTCAGGGAACGGTTTAATAGACGGAAATGTAACTAACAGTGTAAGAAAAATTTTATAGATAATCGCATATAATATTCCTGAGTATGTATGTGGCTGATGAGGTCTGGCTACTTGACAATCTGACTTGGATACCATATACTATGCTTAGTGATCGTTCTGTAGAAACTTGTGAAGCCTACAGGCGGGGGAGAGCCTGCGGGTCTCTCCCTCTTTTAGTTATAGGGAGAAAAACGTGCATACACCAAAGAAATTTACAACCTTTGGCCAACAGGTAGACTGGCTGATAGATGAAAAGGGTATTATAGTAACAGATCGTGTATATGCAGAAGAAGTTCTGCATCATATCGGATATTTTCCTTTGATGGGTGGATATAAGCATTTATTCCGGGTGCCATACACCAAGGGATATAAAACGGGGCCAAGCTTTGATGAAATTGTGAGCTTATATCGATTTGACGCGGAGCTTCGAGAACTGTTTTTTAAGTATCTGTTACAGATCGAGAGACATTTGCGTTCAGATACCTTTTACCAAAACAGGACTTTATGGATTTTAAGAAGAAACTGAGCAGGGAAATCGATAAGGTCACGAAATCAGTCGTACATATCAGTGAAGAAGAATTGTTGGGAAAGATGGGATTTCCGGTGAATTGGAAAGATATTACAAAATATAAATTAACAGGTCATCTGAGTTAATTTATTTTTTCATCATTATAAAATCCAGAAGAAGATTGCAGGAAGATGCATATCACAGGCGGTCTGATGACAGGCCGGGTAAAATATAGAAATCGACAAATTGTTTTTTTTGTGATACAATACAGCTATGTAAGCGGAAAAGGGGAACAGTTCAGGTGAGAACGCTGAACGGTTCCCCTTTTCATACTGGGAAAAGACAGATGCCAACGGGGAGCAGAAATGATCCTGTATCAGGAGTCTTTTAGTTGCTTTTTCCATAGGATTTGATTAAAATAAAATTGGTATGTAATGAATTATCACAGAGTAAGGAAGTAGAAAAGAATGGCTACATCAAATAAATGGAACCGGGTGGGCGAGGACATCATGAATTCGGTGCTCGAAGCGGTAGAATCCGGAAATTATGCAGGGCTCAGCCAGTGCGTCGGCGATGTGATCAACGAGGCGGCGGACAGCTTTAGCCGTGGCATGAATCAGGTAGGGAAAGAGATCGAACGTCAGGGCAGGGAACATGCACAGACGTTTAAGCAGACGATTTATGAACAGCAGGCGCGTGCGCGCAGGGAGCAGGGCAGCACCGTGGCGCAGCCACCGGCGAGGTATCGCAGATATCTGCCCGGACAGGCAGCCGGACCGGTCTGTCTGTCGTTGGGGATTGTCGGGACGAGTATGTTTGGTATTGCAACGGCGATCACCGCCGGACTGGTTCCGTTTACGGGTATGCCGATCGGGGTTCCGGTGGGGTTGGGCATTGCAATGCTCCCGTTTATATTTTTGATCACAAAAGGCGCAGGTCTGGCAGGGCGCAACAGCCGTTTCCGGCGCTATGTGCGTGAGATCGGAGACCGCGGCTATTGCAGGATCGAGGATCTGGCGCGTGCAGTCGGCAGGCGGACATCCTATGTGCGGAAGGATTTGCAGGACATGCTCAAAAACGGATATTTTCTGGAGGGACATATGGATGCCGGACAGACGACGCTCATCGTGGACAAGGCAACCTATGAGCAATATGAGCAGGCAGAGGAGTCGCGCAGGCTCCGCGAGCAGCAGGAGGCGGTCAGCGCGCAGGCGCAGGCACAGTGTCCGGAGGAAGTGCGTAAGATACTGGCAGAGGGCGAAGCATATATTAACCATATCCATGAGTGCAACGATGCGATTCCCGGCGAGGTCATGAGTGCGAAGCTGGCAAAGCTCGAGGATCTCATGCGCCGCATATTTGCGCATGTGGAAAAAGAGCCGGACAGTGCACAGGATCTGCACAAGATGATGACCTATTATCTGCCGACGACAACGAAGCTGATCGATGCGTACCGTGATCTGGACGGTCAGCCGGAGTACGGCGCGAACATCTCCAATACGAAAAAAGAGATCGAGGATACGCTCGATACGATCAATGAGGCATTTGAGAACCTGTTTGACAGTCTGTTTGAGGATACCGCGTGGGATATTTCATCGGATATTTCCACGATGAAGGTGATGCTTCAGCAGGAGGGTCTGACCAAAAATAAAGATTTTACATCTGATACACGAATTTAACAGAAAAAGGAGGAACTTTTCGATGACAGACTTTGATAAAATGACAGCAGAGGCACCCACACTTGATTTCGGAGCGTTTGACGCGCCGCAGGAGAAAGAGCTGCCCACACAGGCGGCAGAGACCGAGGCGATCCCCGCACCGCAGGGAGAGATGGATGATTCGATGCTCTCTGAGGAGCAGAAGCAGATGGTGAGTGAGTTCGTAGAGAAAATCGATCTGCGCAATTCCAATGCCATTTTGCAGTACGGCGCAGGCACACAGAAAAAGATGGCGGATTTCTCGGAAAAAGCACTGGAAAACGTCAAGACAAAGGACATGGGTGAGATCGGCGATATGATTACCGATCTGGTCGTAGAGCTAAAGAGCTTTGATGTCGAGGAAGAAGAAAAGGGCATCGGCGCATTTTTCAAGAAGCGCGCCAACAAGCTGACGGCACTCAAGGCAAAATATGATAAGACAGAAGTAAATGTCAATAAGATCACAACGGCACTTGAGGCACATCAGATCCAGTTGATCAAAGACACACAGATGTTAGACCGGATGTACGAGATGAACCTGAACTATTTCAAGGAGTTATCAATGTACATTCTCGCAGGAAAGAAAAAGCTGCAGATCGCACGCGACACCGAGCTGGTACAGCTGCGCGAGAAAGCACAGCGCAGCGGACTGCCGGAGGACGCACAGGCAGCGAAGGACTATGAGGGACTGATCGACCGCTTTGAAAAGAAGTTGCACGACCTGGAACTGACACGGACGATCGCCTTGCAGACAGCACCGCAGATCCGTCTGGTACAGGGCAGTGATACTGTGATGGCAGAGAAGATCCAGTCGACGATCGTCAACACGATCCCTCTGTGGAAGAGCCAGATGGTCATTGCGCTCGGTGTCGAGCACAGCACACAGGCGGCAGAGGCACAGCGCGCAGTCACGGACATGACGAACGAACTGTTGAAGAAAAATGCAGACCGCCTGAAAACAGCGACGATTGAGGCTGCAAAGGAATCCGAGCGCGGTATCGTGGATATTGAGACGCTCAAGCATACGAATGAATCTCTGATCTCTACACTGGATGAAGTCATGAAGATTCAGACGGAGGGACGCGCAAAGCGTGCGGCTGCCGAGGGCGAGCTTCAGACGATGGAAAACGAATTAAAGGCAAAATTATTGGAGATCAGATCGTGAGTAAAGCAGTATTTTTTGACATTGACGGAACCTTGTGGGATTTTCATAACCGGATACCGGAGAGCACGGTGCGCGCGATCCGTGCGCTGCGTGCAAACGGGCACTACGCATTTATCTGTAGTGGGCGTGCGCGTGCCTATATCACGCATCCCGATCTGTTTGCAATCGGCTTTGACGGACTGGTGGCAGCCTGCGGAACGCATGTGGAACTCGACGGAAAGCGGATCTATGAAAAGCTGATCGACCGGGAACTCGCCATACATACGGTAGAAACGGTGCGAAAATACGGATTCCGTCCGATTTTAGAGGGACCGGAATATCTGTATATGGATGAAAAGGATTTTGCGCAGGAGCCTTATGGACAAAAGCTCATGCGTGAGCTGGATGACCGTCTGCGCGGCATCACGGACCATTACGGTGAGTGGGAGATCAACAAGCTCTCCTGCGCGACCGACCACGCGGACAGAGAGAGCTGTTTTGCGGCATTGGATGAGTATTACACGTATCTCATCCACAATTCGGCGGTCGCAGAGCTGGTGCCTAAGGGACATACAAAGGCGACCGGTATGCAGAAAATGTGTGATGCACTCGGTATTTCGCGCGCGGATACATTTGCGGTCGGGGACAGTGTGAATGATCTGGCGATGCTCGAATATGCGGGCTGCGGCATTGCGATGGGCAATGGTACGCCGGAGGCAAAACAGGTGGCAGATTATGTTACAACGGATCTGACCGATGACGGGATCTATCATGCGTTGGCTCATTTTGGGCTGATAGGGTAGCAGGATATCAGGCAGACGGAGGTATCGATTTGTAATCATTGAGAGGGGTATTTGCTATGGATGAGTTTCAGTTACAACAGAATGAACAAAATGAACAGATGCAGCAGGAGATTATGCGTCAGGAGCAGCAACAGATGCAGGAGCAGGCGCAGCGGCAGATGCATCACGAGCCGGTGGAACAGCAGCAACAGGCACGGGAGCAGCAACAGCAGCGGCAGATGCCTACCGCGTATGAGCGCTTTTTTCAGGATTTAAAACCGCTTCCGCAGATACCGGTTGCAGAGGGACCGGCTCCGGTGGAGGCACCGGCACAGACGAAAGCGCAGAAACGCGAACAGAAGCGTCTGGAAAAGCAGCGCGCGAGAGAGGCACAGGAGGATTATGCAAACTACACGCAGTTTCTGAAAGAGGCACCGCGCATGGTGGAAGAGGATCAGCTGCGCCGTTTAAGTGTCTTTCAGAGTGCTGCCATGAGAGAAAAGTGGGCGAAGGAAACGCTTCCGCATTCCACACTCACACGTGAGGATACATTAAAGCAGATCTTAAATGACGGCGATTACTCCAATTTTGAGAATCTGGATCAGATTATGCGCAATGCTGTGGCAGCAAGGGCGTTTAAACAGTTTTTGCATGATTACGATATACAGGATGGTCATGCGGATCCGGCAGAGATCTGTCAGCAGATCAAAGCAAGCGGAGCGGGAGTCAGTGCACTGCTGAATCCGGGGCTGCGGCTTGCTTTGTCACTGGTACAGAGAATGTACGAATATTCAGATGACGTTAAGGATTTCTGCCGCAAACTGGATGACCAGATGTCCACAGAGGTGATGGTGGCGACACTGACGACGCAGGCTGACGCCGGAAGGGTTGTGGCTTATTATTCGGGCGTGGGAAACGGACAGAATATGCACGCGGTGGAGGATGCAAACCGTGCGATTGAGGCGAATAAGGCACAGCAGATACAGATTGCGAAACGGCTGCTGCTCATGCAGTTGTCAGACTTTGCAAAGGTCACAACGGACGCTCATGGAAATGAGAACGTGGAGGAGTGGGATCGGTCTATGGCAGTCGCACTCAGCCACTGTTCGCGGGTTGTACTGACGATGCCAAAGACCGGGGAATATTCCGGAACTGCTGATGAGCAGCAGGCAATGTGGCGCGCGATCATGACGATCAACGGCGAGAATACGGCGCAGGACAACAGCCGTGCCAGCTCGACGCATTCCATCGAGCGGCGGCGTGTCTCACCCGAAGACGGAGCGGATCCCCTGAAAAGCAAAGAGAAAAAGGTGTTGTTTAATTTTATCGGACAGCGCGGTATGAACTGTGCGATCGGAGGACTTGGCAATCCCGGTGTCGGTGGCAAAACGATCTTAAACAACGGAAGCTGCGGACATTTTTATTCGATGTATAAGGAGGGCGACGAGGAGCATTACGGTGCAATGCTGATGGGTATGGAGTCGGATGCCCATGGCGTGATGAATCAGATGGGACACACCCATGATATCCATGCGACACCGGAAAAGGCATCCAGCTTCGGCGGACAGCGCACGGATGAGGTCGGAAACAAATACGGCGGACGTCAGTGTGATCTGTCAAAAAGGTCGGCGCGGTACATTACCCGCTGGGTGACGGCGCTCGAGCGGAAAATGCTGGAGTGGCAGTCACAGCCGGATGGCATGTCAGGTGCAGAAGCGGAGGAGGCAATGCGGATGCTTGCAGGTACGACATTATATTATGGGGACTGGAATCGTCTGGGCGACCTGCTTGGCATGAATGCATAGATCATAAGAAATACCGTTTATCGTCAGCTGTGATGATGGTGGGATAGGAGAACAGAAATAGAAATGGAAATGGAAATGGAGAAGGAACCGTTACCGGAAGTAGAATTGTATAGTATCGGGCCGGGCGAGGCGGATTATGCGGCTCCACTGCTGACGGTTGAGGCGGTGGAGGAGATCAAGGCAGGAATGGCATTTGGCATGGCGCTGGCGGAAGAGGGAGAAGTCAGGGCTGCGGTCTGTGCGAGACTGCTGCCGGAGAATGAGACACATCTGGAGCTGGTCAGTCTGTATGTCGCACCGGCTTATCGGCGCAGAGGACTGGGCTGTACGCTGCTGATGGAATTACTGGAGGAGATGGAGTCTGTTACGGATGGAACGCTGACATATGTCACGGCGGCATTTTCGCCACAGATGGATGGTCTGGAGCAGCTATTTACGCGTGTGGGCTTTGTCATTGAGGAGGAATCCACGGTTACTTCGTGGCAGATTCCACTGAAAAAGCTGATGGGCAGTCCGTTGTTCGCACGGCGTGTGTCAGTGCCGGGCGGGTGCACGCTGCGCACGGTGGAGCACGCACAGGATCTGGATCTGAGACGGCTCGCGGAGAAGCTGGCACAAAACGGGGTGGCAGATCTGAACGTGTCACAGATGCGTCAGTCGCTGACCGGTGCGAGTTATATTTTGTGGAATGAAAATGCGGAACCGGTCGCCTGTGCGATCGTATCAAAGCAGGATGATACCCATGTTTACCTGTCGCAGTTTTTTACGGCAAACGGAAGCAAGGCGGCGGGGGTATGTGTGTTACAGGCAGCGGCAGATGTACTGACCGGACTGCTGCCGGAGGATGTAGTACTGGAGATCCCTACGATTGCGGATTCCTCGGCGAGACTCGTGCAGCGTCTGCTGCCGGATTGTGCTGCCACGCATATGCGACGCGCAACACTGGATCTGACGGGGACAGAGGCAGTCTGAGGGGGATTCAGAAATATATAAAAAATGATAAAGGAGAAGAAATGACTATGAAACAGCTATCAAACAAAGTGAAACGGGTGCTGACGGTATGTCTGGCATTCATTATGGTACTCACTGTACTGCCGGCGGTACCGGCACAGGCAGCTGCCACAAACGTGACTATGTATGTTGGCGAGACATCATACTACCGCGCCCATGGGATTGTATCCGATGTCACTTCGACAAAAAGTGGGGTTGTAGAGGCTGGTCAAAGTAAGCGGCACGGCTCATACTCAGAAGTCGAGATGGTTGCAGAAAAAACCGGAAAATCTACAGTGACGGTTAAGACGAATAACGGCACAGAGAAAGTCAATGTTACCGTAAAGAAGCTGGATATGCCGGTAAAGGTAAAGCAGCTGTCTCCGTCAAAGATCACATTTGTGGTCGAGAATCGTGCCAACAAGGTGTTTGAAAAGGTCGAGATCAGTTATACCTTAAAGGATGCAGATGGCAATATACTTGAGGAAGATAAAAAGGAACTCAAAGCCTTTGACATGTGTGCGAAAAAAACGTCTTACGCCAGTATTTATGTTGGAAAATACAGAAACCAGATCGATGCAGCTTCCTGTACTGCCAAGGTGACATATCTGGAGAGCTATCCGGTGACCGTGTATAAGGATGTATCGAAAAAAGTAAAGGCAACGATCAGTGATGAGAAGGAACAAGATGGCACCATACACTATAATGTGAATCTGAAAAACGAATACAACGATGGCGTGAAGGGTGTCTGTTATATCATGCTCTACGATAAGGATGACAAGCTGATCGGTGTGGAGTATCAGATGATCGTTCTTGGGAAAAAGGGAACGAACGGTGCTACAATGAAACGTCAATCGCTGTTTCTGCGGGCCACCTATCCGACATACGATCATATGAAGACCGTTGTAAATGCCAATGCTACTTCAAGGCAGAAAAAGTAAAAATATTGCATTGCAGTCAAAAGAGGATGTCGAAACGGCATCCTCTTTTTCATTCATAGGGAATTATAATTATAAAAAATTTCTAAAAAATAAAAAAGTGAGAAAACAAGAGTAAAAACGAGAATAAGCGAGAATGATATATCATATCTATAAAAAACAGAAATTTCGTTCGGTTGCACATCAATGACGAAAAACATATCATATGAACTAGCAATTAGCACTCGGTACAAATGAGTGCTAACAAGCAAATGACGAAAAGCAGATGACTATATGAAGGAGGCATTTTCACATGAAATTAGTACCGTTATTAGACAGAGTTGTGATCAAGCAGCTGGAAGCAGAAGAAAAGACAAAATCAGGCATTATCTTAGCCAGTGCCGCACAGGAGAAGCCGCAAGAGGCAGAGGTCGTTGCAGTCGGACCGGGTGGAGTTGTAGACGGCAAGGAAGTGACGATGCAGGTGAAGGAAGGACAGAAAGTGATCTATTCCAAGTATGCAGGCACAGAGGTAAAGCTGGAGGGACAGGAGTACATCATCGTCCGCCAGAGCGACATTCTTGCAATCGTAGAGTAAGAACTGTTCGCAGACAGGGGAGTCCCCCGGATGTTTTTGAACAGATATCAGTATTAGAATAATAAAAGGAGAGTAATTATCATGGCAAAAGAGATTAAATACGGCGCAGAAGCGCGTGCAGCCTTAGAGGCAGGCGTAGATAAATTAGCAAACACCGTTCGTGTAACGATCGGACCGAAGGGACGTAACGTGGTACTTGACAAGTCCTATGGCGCTCCGCTCATCACCAATGATGGTGTGACGATCGCAAAGGAGATCGAGTTAGAGGATGCATTTGAGAACATGGGCGCACAGCTCGTAAAGGAAGTTGCCACTAAGACAAATGATGTAGCCGGTGACGGTACAACGACTGCAACTGTTTTAGCACAGGCAATGATCAAAGAGGGTATGAAGAACCTCGCAGCCGGAGCAAACCCGATTATCCTCAGAAAAGGTATGAAGAAGGCTACCGAGAAGGCAGTTGAGGCACTTGCCGGAATGAGCAAGGCAGTTGACGGCAAGGATCAGATCGCAAAGGTCGCAGCGATCTCAGCAGGAGATGCAGAGGTCGGCAATCTCGTTGCAGACGCAATGGAGAAGGTATCCAAGGACGGCGTTATCACGATCGAGGAGAGCAAGACCATGCAGACCGAGCTCGATCTGGTAGAAGGTATGCAGTTTGACCGTGGATACATTTCCGCATATATGGCAACCGATATGGATAAGATGGAGGCAGTGCTTGACGATCCGTATATCCTGATCACCGATAAGAAGGTCAGCAACATTCAGGATCTGCTGCCGATCTTAGAGCAGGTCGTACAGTCCGGTGCAAGACTGCTTATCATTGCTGAGGATGTAGAGGGCGAGGCACTCACCACATTGATCTTAAACAAGCTGCGTGGTACTTTCAATGTCGTAGCTGTAAAGGCACCCGGATACGGTGACAGAAGAAAAGCAATGCTTGAGGATATTGCGATCCTGACCGGCGGACAGGTGATTTCATCAGAGCTTGGCATGGAGCTCAAAGAGACTACCATGGATATGCTCGGCCGTGCAAAATCCGTAAAGGTACAGAAAGAGAATACCGTGATCGTAGACGGTTATGGCGATAAGGAGGCGATCGCTTCACGTGTCGCACAGATCCGTGCACAGATCGAGGAGACAACATCTGAGTTCGATAAAGAGAAATTACAGGAGCGTCTGGCAAAGCTTGCCGGTGGTGTTGCTGTGATCCGTGTCGGAGCAGCTACCGAGACAGAGATGAAGGAGAGCAAGCTGCGTATGGAGGATGCGTTGAATGCAACACGTGCAGCAGTCGAGGAAGGAATCATCTCAGGCGGCGGTTCTGCATATATCCACGCTTCCAAGAAGGTTGCAGAGTTCGCAGCAGAGTTAGAGGGTGATGAGAAGACCGGTGCAAATGTGATCTTAAAGGCACTTGAGGCACCGTTATACTTCATCGCAGACAATGCAGGTCTCGAGGGTTCCGTCATTATCAATAAGGTACGTGAGTCAGAGGTCGGCATCGGATACGATGCAGCCGCTGAGGAGTATGTAGATATGGTCAAGAGCGGTATCCTTGATCCTGTCAAGGTGACGAGAAGCGCCCTGCAGAATGCGACAAGCGTGGCATCTACCCTGTTGACGACCGAGTCTGTCGTAGCAAATATCAAGGAAGATGTACCCGCGATGCCTGCAGGCGGAGCTCCCGGAATGGGAATGATGTAATTTTTGTGTAAGAATTGTGTAAAATATACAAATGCGGTCGGTTCTTTTAAAGAATTGACCGCATTTTTTGTACATATTGTACATTGAAATTCCTAAAAAGTATGATATACTAAGGGCGTAAGTTAAGAAAGAGAAAAAGGTGCTGCTCAGTAGAAGGAGCGGTCAAAAGAAAGGAGAACTAATTATGAAGGTTCAGAACATTAAAGACGTAAACGCATTTTTCAAGATGATCGATAGCTGTGATGGTACAGTAGAGCTGGTTACCGGCGAGGGAGACCGCCTGAACTTAAAGTCAAAGCTCAGCCAGTATGTATCATTGGCAAACATCTTCTCAAACGGAGATATTCCTGAGATGGAGATCGTTGCACATGAGAAAGAGGATGTAGAGAAGATCCTTCACTTCATGATGAACAACTAATCGGATTCACCGGTTACATAACATAATGAAATCAGAGAGGTGTGCGCTGTGCGCACGCCTCTTTTTGCATTCATGACAAAAGTATGTTATGATGAAACATATTTAGCACTTGTGGAGGATACATATGAGTAAGGTAGCAATTCTGACGGACAGCAATTCCGGTATCACGCAGGCAGAGGCTGCACGAAGCGGTCTGTATGTCATACCGATGCCGTTTTATATCAATGACCAGATGTTTTTTGAGGAGATCGATCTCTCGCAGGAAGATTTTTATGACAGATTGACAGAGGGAGCCGAGATTAAGACGTCCATGCCGACGGTCGGCAGTGTGACCGATGAGTGGAGCAGGCTTTTGAGAGATTATGATGAGGTCGTATATATTCCGATGTCGAGCGGTTTGTCCAGCTCGTGCCAGACTGCTTATATGCTCGCGCAGGAAGAACCGTTTGACGGAAAAGTATTTGTCGTGGATAACCAGCGTATTTCCGTTACGCAGCGGCAGTCGGTCTATGACGCAAAGCTGCTGGCAGATCAGGGAAAGAGCGCGAAGGAGATCCGTGAGATCCTCTTAGACGAGAAGTTTCAGTCATCGATTTACATTATGGTAGATACGCTGACCTATCTCAAGCGCGGCGGACGGATCACTCCGGCGGCAGCGGCGCTCGGCACCTTGTTAAAGCTCAAGCCTGTGCTGCAGATTCAGGGAGAGAAGCTGGATGCGTTTGCAAAGGCGCGCACAGTTAAGCAGGCAAAGACGATCATGATCGATGCGATCAAAAAGGATTTTGAGGAGCGTTTCCATGATGCCTCCGGCAGCAATATGTATCTGGAGATCGCCTACACCTATGACCGTGAGGCTGCGAAGCAGTTCCGGGACGAGGTCAATGAGTATTTTCCGGATCATGAGATCGTGATCAATCCGCTGTCACTGAGCGTCTCCTGCCATATCGGACCCGGAGCGCTGGCGCTGGCGACTTCACACCGCATCGGTGATCCGGCGTAAAAAGAGCAGTTCTCATGCGTACACGATGAACAATAGCCCTTTACTTTCTGATTGTTATCATGTATAATCAGAAAGTAAAAACGGACATTGGGAAAGCAGGTTTTTACGCCTGCTTTTTTTATGCGATAGTCATATTTACAAATAAACAGAATATATATCATTCTGTGACAAATCAGGAGGTACTGAGATGGTTAAAGCAGTAGTAGGAGCGAACTGGGGCGACGAAGGTAAGGGAAAGATCACCGATATGCTTGCAAAGGATGCGGACATTATCATTCGTTTCCAGGGCGGAGCAAACGCAGGTCATACGATCAAAAACAATTATGGCAAGTTTGCGTTACATACATTGCCCAGCGGTGTATTCTACGACCATACGACGAGCATTATCGGAAATGGTGTGGCACTCGATGTGAAGAAGCTGTTTAACGAGATCAAAGACATCACATCGAAGGGTGTGCCGACACCGAAGATCCTTGTATCGGACCGTGCACAGATGGTAATGTCTTATCATGTACTGTTTGATCAGTATGAGGAGGAGCGTCTTGGTGGAAAATCCTTCGGATCGACCAAATCCGGTATCGCACCTTTTTATTCAGATAAATATGCAAAGATCGGTTTTCAGGTCAGCGAGCTGTTTGACGAGGAGCTGTTAAAGGAAAAAGTTGAGCGCATCTGCGAGCAGAAAAACGTAATTTTAGAGCATCTGTATCACAAGCCCGCGATCAAGCCGGAGGAGCTGCTTGAGGAGCTGCACGGCTACCGTGAAATGATTGAGCCGTATGTATGCGATGTATCTGCATATCTGGCAGAGGCATTGAAGGAAAACAAGACGATTTTATTAGAGGGTCAGCTCGGAACGATGAAGGATCCCGACCACGGCATCTACCCGATGGTGACATCTTCCTCTACACTGGCTGCCTACGGTGCGATCGGCGCAGGCATTCCGCCGTATGAGATCAAGCAGATCGTGACGGTTGTAAAGGCATATTCGTCTGCGGTCGGTGCCGGTGAGTTCGTCAGCGAGATCTTCGGAGAAGAGGCAGAGCTGCTTAGAAACCACGGTGGAGACGGCGGAGAGTACGGCGCTACGACCGGCAGACCGAGGCGTGTCGGCTGGTTCGACTGCGTGGCAAGCAAATACGGCTGCCGTCTGCAGGGCACGACCGATGTTGTTCTGACAGTCGTAGATGCACTCGGTTATCTCGATGAGATTCCGGTATGTATCGGTTATGAGATCGACGGAGAAGTGACGACCGATTTCCCTGTCACGGCAAAGCTGAAAAAGGCAAAGCCCGTGATCGAGGTACTGCCCGGATGGAAATGTGATGTTCAGGGCATCCGCACATTTGAGGAGCTGCCGGAGAACTGCCGCAAGTACATCGAGTTTATCGAGCAGCACATCGGATACCCGATCACCATGGTATCAAACGGACCGGGCAGAGAGGATATTATTTACAGAACTTCAGCTTTAAAATAAATGCAAAAAAATAACACGCGTTATGCGTGTTATTTTTTTAGTAATTTGTAAATGAAGCTGTATGCCCAGATCAGTACGGGTACGATGATCGTACAGTAGATCGAAGCGCGGAAGGCGTTCATCGTATTGGGATCATCCGTGAGCGCGAGTACGATCGTGACGACGTACATCGACACTAACAGGATACAGCCGATGATGGCGAGGATTCGTTTTGCTTTTTTCATAGAACGGTACTCCTTTCAGGTGTTTGGCGGGAACAATCCCGCTTTCTGGCAGAGCTGCCAGTAATCGCGGCGCGCGTCATATTGTTCGTTTAACCATTCGCAGGCGAGATCCAGCCCTTCCTCCGTAAATGGGAAGTTGCTGGAGGTCTTGTCCTCATCCGGTGTGTGGTCGTAGTTATACGGTTCCGGATAGACAGTCGCACGCAGTACGTCGGGTGCATCTTCTTCGTCGGAAGCACTTGCCTTGGTGATATAGTAGCGCATTCCCTGACAGCTTCCGGTAAAATGAGTTTTTTTATAAAATGACAGGTGAAACAGGTCACTTCGTTGAACCATGACTGCTCCTTTCGCTCGTAAAAAAATATCAGTTACAGTATATACATTTTTCGCATGTTCTGCAAGCATCGCACACGTTTTGCTTGTTATTTAGCATGGGATGGTGTAAAATAATGTGAGACTGGGAACAGCTATGAATGGACGCAGAACAAAGCAGGAGGTTACACAACATGGAAGAAAATCGCAAATCATTAAAAATAAAAGAAGACCAGATGGGGGTTATCCGTGTGGCTGATGAAGTGGTATCGATCATTGCGGGTCTTGCAGCGACAGAGGTAGAGGGTGTTGCATCGATGGCAGGCAATATTACAAATGAGATCGTAGCCAAGACAGGAGTCAAATATCTGGCAAAGGGTATCCGTGTAGAGGTACTGGACGGTATCGTGACGGTCGATGTGAATCTGAATATCAAATACGGTTATGCGATTCCGGAAGTATCCGGCAATGTGCAGGAGCGTGTGCGCACCGCGATCGAGACAATGACCGGACTCGAGGTAGGCACGATCAATGTGCGTATTGCGAGTGTGGATATGACGGATACAAAATAGAGTCAGACCGGAAGGCATCTGAGTGTCTGTGAGTGCACAGGCACTCATTTTTATACAAAGGGAGAGCATTATGACAAGACGAGAAATCAGGGAATTGATTTTTAAGATGGTATTTCGCGTGGAATTCCATAACGAGGAGGAGATTCCGGAGCAGTTACGGCTGTTTATGGATGAGCTGGATACTGCGGACGATAACGACCGCGCTTATATCGAGCACAAGGTAGAGGATATTCTGGCACATCTGCCGGAGATCGATGAGACTATCAATTCAAGTGCGACAAACTGGAAGACAAGCCGTATGGCGAAGGTGGAGCTCACCTTGATCCGTGTGGCAGTCTATGAGATCAAATATGAGGAAGATGTACCGACCGGAGTGGCGATCAATGAGGCGGTCGAGCTGGCAAAGGAGTATGGGGAGGACAACTCCTCGTCTTTTGTCAACGGCGTGCTGGCACGTATCGCATAGGCGGCGCAGACCGGACGGGCAGCAAGGAATGTTATGAAACAAAACGTATATTCCGTCGGACAGGTAAATCAATATATCAAAAATATGTTTGCACAGGATTTTCTGCTGGAGCGGATTCTGGTGCGGGGCGAGGTGTCGAACTGTAAGTACCACGCATCGGGGCATATTTATTTTACACTCAAGGATGCGGTGGGAGCGATCGCATGTGTGATGTTTGCGGGCAACCGGCGCGGACTCACCTTCCGCATGAAAGAGGGCGACAATGTAATCGTGAGCGGTTCTGTGCAGGTGTATGAGAGGGACGGCAAATATCAGCTCTATGCAAAGCAGATCACGCTCGATGGCGTGGGTGAGCGGTATGTGCGGCTCGAACAGCTCAAGCGCGAGCTTGCGGAGATGGGTATGTTTGCACAGGAGTACAAACAGCCGATTCCGGCGTATCCGCGCACGATCGGTATTGTCACGGCACCGACCGGGGCTGCGATCCGTGATATCCAGACGATTGCGCATCGGAGAAATCCGACCGTACAGCTCATTTTATATCCGGCGCTGGTACAGGGAGACGGTGCAGTCGCCAGTATTATCAACGGTATTCATGCGATGGAGCAGCTCGGCGTGGATGTGATGATCGTTGGGCGCGGCGGCGGTTCGATCGAGGATCTGTGGGCGTTCAATGAGGAGGCAGTCGGGCGTGCGGTGTTTGACTGTCCGGTGCCGGTGATCTCGGCGGTCGGACATGAGACCGATACGACTTTGATTGACTATGTGGCAGACCTGCGGGCACCGACCCCTTCTGCGGCGGCGGAACTGGCGGTATGGAAGCTCGACACGGCGCAGGCATATATCGATGAGATGCAGTTTCGCATGGAGCGGCAGATGCAGCAGCAGTTAGCATTGCTGCGCAGCCGCGTGCAGGCGCTGGCGCTCCGGATCAAATACGCCAGTCCGCAGAACCAGCTCAATATGAGGCGGCAGTATATTACCGATCTGGAGGAACGCATGACACAGCGGATGGAGCAGTTGCTGCATGATGCGAGACACCGGATGCAGCTGCTGGCACAGCGCATGGAGTCCGGCTCACCGCTGCGCAAGCTGTCGGCAGGTTATTCGCTTGTGACGGACGAGGATGGAAATGTAGTGAATGATTTTGAGCGGATAGAGACCGGCATGCGGCTGACGCTGCACATGCTGGACGGAGACGTAAAGACCCGCGTGGAGGAGAAACAATGCAGGAAGTGAGTCTGGAAGAATTATTTGCACAGGCAGAGGAGATTGCAGCAAAATTGGAGCAGCCGCAGATCGCGTTGGAGGATGCATTTGCGGCATATGAGCAGGGCATGCAGATCATCCGTGCGTGTAACGGACGGATCGATCAGGTGGAGAAGAAAATGCTCGTGATGAACGAGGACGGCAGTCTTGCGCCGTTTGATGATGCAGCGCAGACAACGGAAGGTGAATCGGAGAATTGAGATCGGAGGCTTAGATCAATGAGCAGTGAGCATATCGAACAGCAGTTACAGCAGCGTGTGACGCAGGCAGAGCAGGTGATTTCGGCATATCTGCCGCCTGTGGAGGGGATGCAGCGGACGGTTCTGGAGGCAATGGAATACAGTGTGCTGGCAGGCGGAAAGCGTCTGCGTCCGGTGCTCCTGTTGGAGAGCTACCGGCTGTCCGGCGGCGAGGGCACGCTTGCGGAGCCGTTTGCGGCGGCGATCGAGATGATACATACCTATTCACTCGTGCATGACGACCTGCCGGCGATGGATAATGACAGATACCGCAGAGGCAAGCTCACGACACACGCAAAATACGGTGAGGCGATGGGGATACTGGCGGGCGACGGACTGCTCACGTATGCGTTCGAGACAGCGGCAAAGGCGTTTGATCAGGTGAAAGATCCTGCGGACGGGGCGCTTGTGGCGCGGGCAATGCAGGTGTTGGCGAACAAAGCGGGTGTGTATGGGATGCTCGGCGGACAGGTGATCGATGTCGAATCGGAAGGGCAGCCCGGCATGACGTTAGAAAAGATCCTACAGATCCATACGTTAAAGACGGCGGCACTGATCGAGGCATCACTGATGATCGGTGCGATTTTAGCCGGGGCGGATGACAACCGCATCACACAGATGGAGCAGGTTGCACGTGCGGTCGGTATCGCATTCCAGATTCAGGATGATATTCTGGATATTACGAGCACACAGGAAGTATTGGGCAAGCCGATCGGCAGCGATGCCAGAAATGAGAAAACGACGTATGTCACACTGCGCGGTATGGACGCATCGGTGTGTGAGGTGAAACGCCTTTCCGAAGAAGCGACAGACATTCTTCGGCAGATACCGGGCGATACGGCATTTTTAGAGGCATTAGTGCAGATGCTGACAGTACGAAATCATTAAAGAACGATCATGGGAGGATGTCGGTATGGATATACATTCCGGCTGTCTGTTAGATCATATCAGACATACGAATGATATTAAAAAGATACACCCAAAAGATTATGGCGAGCTGGCAGCGGAGATCCGGGAGTTTTTAATCGACAGAGTGAGTGTCCACGGCGGACATCTGGCGTCCAATCTCGGTGTTGTGGAGCTGACGATGGCACTGCATCTCGCGTTTGATGTCGAGCGGGATGCGATTATCTGGGATGTCGGTCATCAGAGCTATACGCACAAGCTGCTCACAGGCAGGCGGGAGGGCTTTGACACGCTGCGCGAATTTGGCGGCATGAGCGGTTTCCCGAAGCGGAAGGAGAGTCCGGCGGATACGTTTGACACCGGACACAGCTCGACTTCTATCTCGGCAGGACTCGGTCTTGCGGTCGCGCGGGACTTAAACGGCGAGGATTATAAGGTCGTATCGGTGATCGGGGATGGCGCGCTCACCGGCGGTATGGCATTCGAGGCGATGAACAATGCTGCAAAGCTCGAGACGAATTTTATCATTGTGCTCAACGACAACGAGATGTCGATCTCACACAACGTGGGAGGTATGTCACAGTATCTCGACAGCATACGGACTGCGGACGGATATCAGGATCTCAAAAACGAGGTGCTGGATTCGCTGCAGAAAATACCGGTGTACGGCGACCGGATGGTCAGCCGTATCCGCAGAACGAAAAGCAGTATCAAGCAGCTTTTTATACCGGGGATGCTCTTTGAGAATATGGGATTGACCTATCTCGGTCCGGTGGATGGACATGATATACCGCTGCTCGTGCGCACGTTT
The DNA here is from genome assembly GCA_934320655.1 of uncultured Eubacterium sp. Classification (GTDB taxonomy): domain Bacteria; phylum Bacillota; class Clostridia; order Lachnospirales; family Lachnospiraceae; genus W0P33-017. The sequence goes on along the minus strand of CAKRFN010000007.1, from coordinate 106,704 downwards.
GCAAAGGCGGCGCGTGTGAACGGTCCGGTGATCGTGCATGTCATCACGAAAAAGGGCATGGGTTATGCACCAGCAGAACGCCATCCGGCGAGATTCCACGGAACCGGAGCATTCGATATCGAAACGGGTCTGCTCAAAAAGAAAAAAGAAAAGGCAGACTACACCGATGTGTTCGCCTCTGTCATGAATCTGTCCGCAAAGGACAACGACCGGATCGTGGCGATCACGGCGGCGATGGAGACCGGAACCGGACTGAAACGGTTTCACAATCAGTTTCCGGAGCGCTTTTTTGATGTCGGCATCGCGGAGGAGCATGCGGTCACGTTTGCGGCGGGACTGGCGATGAAGGGACTCATACCGGTATTTGCGGTGTATTCGTCCTTTTTACAGCGCGCCTATGACCAGATTCTGCATGATGTGTGTCTGCAAAACCAGCATGTGATCTTTGCGATCGACCGTGCCGGTATTGTCGGCAGCGACGGCGAGACACACCAGGGTATTTTTGATATTTCCTACCTGATGACGATACCGAATATCGTGCTCATGGCACCGAAAAATAAATGGGAGCTGGCGGACATGCTGCATTTTGCATTTGCATACGACGGACCGATCGCGCTGCGCTATCCGAGGGGATATGCGTATGACGAGTGGAAGGAATTCCGCGCACCGATCCGGCTTGGTAAGAGCGAGATCTTATACGATGAGACAGAGATCGCACTGCTCGCCTACGGCAGTATGATACCGGTCGCACGCGAGGTCAGGGAGCAGCTAAAGGACAGGCATTACCAGTGCTCGCTCATCAATGCGCGCTTTGCAAAGCCGCTTGACGAACAGCTGCTGTTATCGCTGTCGGCAGATCACAAGCTGCTCGTCACACTTGAGGAAAATGTCATTACCGGAGGTTTCGGACAGCAGGTGACGCAGTTTCTGACCGATACCGGACAGCCGATCCGTGTGTTACAGATCGCGATACCGGATCAGTTCGTGGAGCAGGGCAGCGTGGAGCAGTTGTACCGTGAGGTCGGACTGGATGCGGAATCGATCGTAAAGCGGATTCTCGTAGAATATATTGGAATGAAGTAAGATTTGGGAGACTGATTAAGATTGAAAGAACGATTAGATGTGCTGCTCGTGCAGCGTGGGCTGGCTCCTTCCAGAGAAAAGGCAAAAGCGATGATCATGGAAGGAAACGTATATGTCAACGGACAGAAGGAGGACAAGGCGGGAGCCGGATTTGATACGGAGGTGCCGATCGAGGTGCGGGGCAATACACTTGCTTATGTGAGCCGTGGCGGATTAAAGCTCGAGAAGGCGATGAAAGAATTTGCATTGTCGCTTGATGGCATGGTGTGCATGGATATCGGTGCTTCGACCGGCGGCTTTACCGATTGTATGCTCCAGAACGGGGCTGCCAAGGTGTATGCGGTGGATGTCGGGTACGGTCAGTTTGCATGGAAGCTGCGTCAGGACGCGCGCGTCGTATGCATGGAAAAGACGAATATCCGCTATGTCACACCGGAGGATATCGGGGAGCCGTTGGATTTTGCGTCGGTGGATGTATCGTTTATCTCGCTCACAAAGGTGCTCGGACCTGCAAAGGCGCTGTTAAAGGAAAACGCAGAGATGGTATGCCTGATCAAGCCGCAGTTTGAGGCAGGCAGGGAAAAGGTCGGGAAAAAGGGTGTCGTGCGTGACCGGTCTGTCCATCTGGAGGTGATCGAAAAGGTGTTGGCATTTGCAAGGGAACTCGGATTTTCGGTGCTGCATTTGTCGTTTTCGCCGATCAAGGGGCCCGAGGGCAATATCGAGTATCTCGTACATCTGAAAAATGACCAGCAGGCGGCATGTGGGGAGCAGGTGGCACCGGAGCAGGTCGTAGCGGCTGCACACGGGACGCTGGCACAGCCAGATACGGTAAAGAACGGGAACGAATGAGGAATGCGATGAAGAATTTTTTCATTATTACAAATTCATATAAGGATCAAGGTCTGAGGCTCACAAAGAGTATTCAGGACTATATTGAGACAAAGGGCGGCAGCTGCGGATACCTTGTGAGCCGTGGGGAGGAGCAGCCGGACGGCTATGTCAGACCGGAACAGCTTCCGGAGCAGTTGGATCTCATTTTTGTCGTCGGCGGTGACGGAACGCTGATTCGTGCGGCGCGGGATACGGCATCGCGCAACGTGCCGCTGATCGGTGTCAATCTCGGCACACTCGGATATCTGTGTGAGCTGGAGGAGGCGACCGTGTACGGGGCGATCGACCAGATCATGGATGACCAGTTTGTGCTGGAGGCGCGTATGCGGCTGTGCGGGATCCCTGTGCAGGGCGGAAAGGAACTGCCGCAGCAGGCGGCGCTCAACGACATTGTCATTCACCGCAGCGGGGCATTGCAGCTCGTCAGTCTGGTGGTCTATGTCAATGGACAGTATCTCAATACCTTTGACGGTGACGGAGTCATCGTATCGACACCGACCGGATCAACCGGATACAATCTGTCGGCGGGCGGGCCGATTGTAGATCCGAAGGCTCGGATGATCCTCATCACACCGATCAATTCACATACACTGAACTCCAAGAGCATTGTGATCGGGGCGGAGGATGAGGTCGTTGTGGAGATCGGTGCGAGACGCTGCGAGGCGGACGAACAGGTCGTGGTGAGCTTTGACGGCGATCACTATGCAAAGCTGGATGTCGGGGATCGGATCGTGATCTGTCAGGCAAAGGAAGATTGCAGGATTTTAAAGCTCGGAAAGCTGAGCTTTTTAGAGATTCTGCGTAAAAAAATGCAGTCTTATCACTGATGTTTTATGAAATGGTATAGGTGGTATTTTATCAGTGATTTTCTTGAGGAGAGACAATGAAAGCAACCAGACATACAAAAATACTCGAACTGATCAAACAGTATGACATCGAGACACAGGAGGAGCTGTCTGATTATCTCAGGCGGGAGGGCTATCAGGTCACACAGGCGACCGTATCCCGTGACATCCGGGAGCTCAAGCTCACAAAGGTTGCGCAGGCAAACGGCAGACAGCGCTATGCGACACTGGCGGAGTCGGATGAGGATATGAACGGAACCTATGTGCGTGTCTTTAAGGAGGGGTTCCGCTCTGCGGACACGGCACAGAACATACTGGTTGTAAAGACTGTTTCAGGCATGGCGATGGCGGTGGCGGCAGCGCTCGACCATATGCAGTGTGATGAGATCGTCGGCAGTATCGCGGGTGATGATACGATCATGTGCGCCGTCCGCACGAGTGCGGATGCACAGAATCTGTTAGTACGTCTGAAAAAGCTGGCAACTGAATAAACCATACGAATCAACAGAACAATAAAGGAAGTAATCTATGCTGCAAACGCTATATGTAAAAAATCTGGCATTGATCAATGAAGTGGAGGTAGACCTAAGAGATGGTCTGAATATCCTCACCGGAGAGACCGGTGCCGGTAAATCGATTATCATTGATTCGATCAGTTTTGCACTGGGTGAAAAGGTAGACCGCAGCATGCTCAGGGAGCATGAGGAAGCGGGTTATGTGGAACTGATCTTTTCCGGTCTGTCCGCATCTGTCTGTACACAGCTACAGGCGCTGGGGATCGAGCCGGAGGATGAAACGGTCATTTTATCCCGCAGGATCACCGGAGGCCGCAGCGTGGCAAAGATCAACGGTGAGAGTGTACCTGCATCAAAGCTGCGGGAGGCGGCTGCGTGTCTGATCGATATTCACGGACAGCACGAGCACCAGTCGCTGCTGCATATGAGTAAGCATCTGGAGTATCTGGATGATTATGCGGGTGCAAAAATTTTAGAAAAAAAACGTGCATTGGCAGAGGCGTATAAAACGTATACTGCCTGCAAAAAATCATTGGAGGAGCAATGCGGTGATAAGGAGGCGCTCGCAAGGGAGCAGGCGCTGTTAGAGTATGAGGTCTCGGAGATCGAGGGTGCGCGGCTCATATCCGGCGAGGACGAGGAGCTGGAACAGGTGTACCGCCGCATGACAAACAGCAAACGGATCATGGAGGCATTGCAGACGGTCGATCAGGCGGTCGGCGAGGATGGTGCATCCGCGCTGATCGGCAGGGCGACACGGGAGCTGACAGCGGTAGACAGCTTCGATGAGCAGCTCACATCCATGAGCGGGCAGTTGAGCCAGATCGAGGAACTGCTGTCGGATTTTCATCGGGATCTGAGCGGTTATATGGAGGATGCCGTGTTTGACGGTGAACAGTTTGCCGAGGTAGAACAGCGGCTGGATGTCGTCAACCATCTGAAGTCGAAATACGGCGATACGATCGAAAAAATACTTGATGCATGTGCAAAAAAACAGGAGCGGATCGACCAGCTCAGCGATATGGATGCTTATGAACAGCGGCTGCGCCAAGAGCTGGAGCGCGCGCGCGAACAAGTAGACCTGCTGAGTGCGCAGTTGAGTGAGCTGCGTCAGGCGGCGGGCGTACAGCTGCGGGAGAAGATGCTGCAGGCACTGCGTGACCTGAATTTTTTAGATGTCGCATTTGATCTCAAATTCACGAAACTCGATCATTACAGCGCGAACGGAACTGACGCGATGGAATTTATGATTTCGACCAATCCGGGTGAGCCGCTGCGCGAACTCAAAAATATCGCATCGGGCGGTGAATTGTCGCGCGTGATGTTGGCATTGAAATCCGTGCTCGCGGAAAACGATGGCATTGAGACGCTGATCTTTGACGAGATCGATACCGGCATCAGCGGCAGGACCGCGCAGATGGTATCACAAAAGCTCCATAAGATCGCGAAAAACCATCAGGTGATCTGTATTACCCACCTGCCGCAGATCGCGGCGATGGCAGATGCGCATTATTTTATCGAAAAACAGGTGGCGGACGGAACGACCGTGACGCGGCTGACGCTGCTCGACGAGGAGCAGAGTATCGCGGAGCTCGGAAGGATGCTCGGCGGTGTGGAAGTGACACAGACCGTGATCGAGAGTGCGCGCGAAATGAAAAAATTGGCGATGCAGGCGAAATAAACCTGATTGGAAAACAAAAAACAGCTCATAATAAAGAAGAACGCGTAAGGCGTTCTTCTTTTTTCATGGATTTGTACTTAGTTCTATTTACTTGTACGAAGGAGGCGCTGCATTGATCTGATGAAAACGATGAACAGGATAAAAACAATGAAACTATGGAACATGATGAAAAAGAGGAGGAAAAATAAAAAGCCTGCAAACGGACGAGCCAAACGGCGATACGTTTTATACGGTGTGCTGGGATGGCTGGTCTTTTCGTATGCGCTGCTGTTTGTCTATCTGCCGGACGAGATCTATCTGACGAAGGCGGAGCAGCAGGAGGGACAGCCGCTCGCATTTGCGGACGGTTTACCGATCGGCATTGATTATGAGGAGGATGTGCAGCCGGTATTCGGTGCGCAGCGCACGCTGGCGGCATCGGAAAATGACGGCGTGCTGACCTGCCGCCTGTTTGACCTGATTCCGCTCAAGCAGGTGGTTGTTCACTATACGGATCGCGCAAACGTCGTAGCTGCGGGCACAAACATAGGGATCTATCTGAAAAACAGCGGTGTGCTTGTCGTGGAGTGCGCCAGTTTTACCGATCAAAACGGGGCATTGATTGCACCTGCGGCATACAGGATCAGAAGTGGGGATGTGATTGTGAAGGTGGACGATACGGCCGTGCACACAAAGGAAGAGCTGATGGATTTCGTCGCAGCGAGCGGAGGCAGGCGCATGGTGTTACACGTACTGCGTGCGGGCAAGCCGATCGATGTTGCGGTTATGCCGGAGGTAGCGGCAGACGGTACGAGCAAGCTCGGTATCTGGGTGCGGGATGATATTGCAGGCATCGGGACAATGACCTATGTGACGGAGGACGGCGAATACGGAGCGCTCGGACACGGTGTGAGCGATGTTGATACGGGTGAGCTGATCCAGATTGATGACGGCAGCGTCTATGAGACAACGATCACCGGTATCTCAAAGGGCAGGCGGGGCAGTCCCGGGGAAGTGACGGGACTCATCCGGTTCCAGCCATCGTGCTATCTTGGCAGTGTCGGGGAAAATACGGAAAACGGGATTTATGGGACGATCGAGCAGTTGCCGCAGACGCTGGAGGATGTCGCACAGCTTCCGGTCGCTTACAAGCAGGAGATCACACAGGGACCGGCACAGATCATCTGCTCGGTCACGGGGGAGCGTCTTGCGTATGATATCGAGATCGAGCGGATTGACTATCACACTTCGGAGGAAAACAAGGGCATCCGTTACCGGGTGACCGATGAACGGCTGCTCGCGCGCACCGGCGGAATCGTGCAGGGGATGAGCGGAAGCCCGATTATCCAGAACGGAAGGCTCATCGGAGCGGTCACACATGTGTTTGTCGATGACCCGACCAGAGGGTATGGCATCTTCGCAGAATCGATGCTGGAGGAGCATACCACTATATATTGATGAAATAAAATACCCAACCACTAATTTTTACAAAAATTTAATTTGCCGACAAGAATTGACAGATTATTCGGAATTCACCTCTTATAATAGCGATAGTTCGTTAAGGAGGGACAACAATGGACAAATTTAATGTAGCAATCGCAGACGATAATGAGAAAATGTTAAGATTACTGGGAGATATCGTGGCAAAGGATGCCGAATTAGAGGTCGTGGGAACCGCAAAGGACGGAGTGGAGGCGTATGATCTGATCAGAAACAAGCAGCCGGATGTCATGCTCTTAGATATCGTAATGCCGAAACTTGACGGACTGAGTGTATTGGACAAACTGAGCCGTGACCACAGCCTGAAAAAGAAACCGGCGGTGATCATTATCAGCGCGGTCGGACAGGAGAGCATCACGGAGGATGCATTCCAAAAGGGAGCCGATTATTTTATTATGAAGCCGTTTGAAAACGAGGTTGTATTACGGCATATCAAGCGCCTGCGTGACAACCGCAACCGCCGTGGGAGTGAGGTGCGTGCGGCAGGCAGCTATGAGAAAGTACCCGAGCCTGCAACGCATGATTTAGAGGCAGATGTGACAAATATTATCCACGAGATCGGAGTACCGGCGCATATCAAAGGGTATCAGTATCTGCGGGAGGCAATTATGATGGCGGTGGATGATATCGAGATGCTCGGTTCGATTACAAAGGTACTTTATCCGACGATTGCCAAAAAATTTCAGACGACACCGAGCCGGGTAGAGCGCGCCATCCGCCATGCGATCGAGGTAGCGTGGAACCGCGGAAAAACAGATACAATCGATGAATTGTTTGGCTATACAATCAGTAACGGCAAGGGCAAACCGACAAATTCTGAGTTTATCGCACTCATTGCAGATAAAATACGTCTGGAATATAAGCGCGCGTAGGTGTATACTGGTAGCAGAGAAAAAATATGCTATACAGGAGATGCGTGTGCAGATGAAAAAAATATTATTTGTAGCTTCAGAGGCAGTTCCTTTTATCAAGACAGGCGGGCTGGCAGATGTCACGGGTTCTTTGGCACATTATATTGACAGACAGAACTATGATGTCCGTGTGATTCTGCCGAAATATGCCTGTATGGAGGACAATCTGAAGAAGAAACTCAGATTTCATTCCCATTTTTATGTATCGCTCGGCTGGAGAAACCAGTATGTAGGTATTCTGGAGACGGAAGAGGCGGGTGTACATTATTATTTTGTTGACAACGAATACTATTTTGCAGGTTCGCAGCCGTATAACCAACTGCACGAGGACATTGAGAAATTTGCATATTTTTCAAAGGCAGTGCTCGCGGCGACGGAGATGATCGGTTTTGTGCCGGACATCATCCATTGCCATGACTGGCAGGCGGCACTTGTACCGGTATTTCTGAAGGCATTTGCATCGGATTATCCGCAGCTGCAACGGACAAAGACGATCTGCACGATCCACAACCTGCGTTTTCAGGGACGCTATTCGATCGATGTGGTCAAGAACCTCACGGGTCTGCCGGATGAGTATTTTACGCCGGACAAGCTGGAATCCTACGGCGAGGCGAATTTCTTAAAGGGCGGCATCGCCTATGCGGATGCAGTGACGACGGTCAGCCCGACGTATGCACTGGAGATCATGACAAAAGAGGGCGGCGAGAGTCTGGACGGTCTGCTGTATGCACGCAGGGACAGTCTCTACGGCATTATCAACGGACTGGATACGCAGGCATATGATCCCGGTCATGATATTTACCTCACACATAATTTTGGTGTGTCGGATATGAAAGCGGGAAAGCGCGAGAACAAGCTGGCGTTGCAGCGTGAGCTGGGACTGCCGGAGGATGCGGATACGATGATGATCGCGATGGTTTCCCGACTGACAGATCAGAAAGGACTGGATCTGATCGCGTATGTTATGGATGAGCTGCTGGGACATGCAAGGCTGCAGATTGTTGTGCTCGGAACCGGACAGGAGCAGTATGTCGATATGCTGCGCCATTTTGCCGGTAAATATCCGGATAAGCTTTCGGCAAATATCTGCTATTCGGAGCAGCTGGCGCACCGGATCTATGCATCGGCGGATGCGCTGATGATGCCGTCGCTGTTTGAGCCGTGCGGTCTGAGCCAGTTGATGGGATATTGCTATGGCACACTTCCGATCGTGCGTGAGACCGGTGGTTTAAAGGATACGGTACAGCCGTACAATGAGTACGATCACACCGGAACCGGATTCTCGTTCGCCAATTATAATGCACATGAGATGCTCAAGATCATTTACTATGCGATGCATGTCTACTATGACGAGCGCGCGCATTGGGATGAGATGGCACAGCGTGATATGAGGCTCGACTATTCCTGGAAAAAGTCTGCACGTGCGTATGAGCAGTTGTATGAACGGCTGTTATCCTGAGCGCAGGAGCAGATGGATTTTAACTCTCTCGAATAGAAATAGACGTGGTCGGATAACTGCTGGGTCAGCGGCAGTTGTTCTTCATTTACCTGCCGCACGAGCGCGTTGAGCGATGCTTCACTGTGCCGTATATCAGTCGGGAGCAGAAGCACCTCGTGAATGCTGCTCGGCAGAAGATACAGATCCTTGCCGACGCTGTCGGCAAAATCGGAGAGTATGTGCGGGTAGAGCATACAGGAGGCACCGCCGATCTGGGTTTCGTTGGTGAGTACATAGAGCTTGGGGATATCCGGGTCGTGCTCCGACAGTTTAAGTAACGGAAGGATACACGGATGCTCGGTGGCGAGGTCGCGGAGCACCTCCGTGATCGATTGAATATAGGCAGGAAGCAGGCGTGGCGTATTTGCGAGCGCCTGTTTTTTTATGGTCTCGAGATTTGTGTCCCACAGGGCTAAATGCTCGTTTTTGATCGTGACAGTGGCAGCTTCGCCGTTTTCCATGCGCAGCATACAGCAGAAGATCACCGCAAGGTCAAGGTATTGGATATGGGGAAGGTCCTGCAGCCGCTGTTCGTTTTTCTCATAGCTGATGACCTGGAAAATGAGCCGCTGGCGCGCCTGTGCAAAATCGGTGAAAAAGCTCGGATCGATCGGGTGGTTGAGCCGCACCTCCAAAAAGACATCGCAGATAATTTCACACAGCTCGTCGAGGGAAGTGCCATCGCGGTAGAGTGTGTAGTAGTCCTCAAGATAGATCGTAGGGGAAATATTGGTGCCGGGTTCGTGGATGATCAGTGCCTCAAAGGATACGTTGTTGTTTTTGGGGATCGTCTGGATACTGATGCTGGTCTGCTCCGGGAACATCGGTGTGAGTGCACGGATCAGTTCATTGCAAAATTGGCTGAAATTCATGTTTTGATTCATAGAAGTCTCCTTGTCTGATAGGGACAGGAGGAAGCTGTCTGAATCGGTTTGGGATGTGATACAGGGAGGGGACAGGAATTTTCTGTCACATAAAGAATCCACGCAGGATTGTGTCTGCGTGGATTTACTGTAGCATAAAGTATTTGATGATGCAATAGTGCAAAAAGTAGAAATTGTCCGTTTGATAGGGCAGTATTACTAAAAAGCATACGGAAAATTTGGTTAATTTTTCAGAGGATCAATGACGCGCAGGCGGCATCTGGCAGGCTCGGCGCGATAGAGCTCCATCAACTGCTCAAACAGCAGGTGCACTTTGTTGGAGACATACGCATCTGCCTCGATCGCATAGGGGGCCAGCTCGGCGACATCAAAGAAACGCATGCCCAGCGGCGGTAAAAAGATCAGACAGGTCATGCGGGTCTGATCCGCATGGGTTAGTACATGCTCATAGGAAATCATGCAGAAATCCTGACCTTTCCATGTACAGGAATATTCCACAAAGCATTCGTCCACGATCCAGTCCGTTCCGTCCTGTGATACATGCTCCTTGCATGACTCGTCCAGATCGTCAGTTGCTTCGATCTGCATACTCCAGTTCAGACGTCCGCGGCGTGTCTCCTTCATCATTTCGTCCAGTGAATTTGCGAGTTGTCTTGCGCTCATCATGATAGTTTCCTCCCGAAATCAACAAAATAAAAGACTGTGATAATATAAAAAAACTATTCTAAACCGGAGCCTAGAATAGTTATCGAAAGCTGGAAATCGGACTTGAACCGACGACCTACTGATTACGAATCAGTTGCGCTACCGACTGCGCCATTCCAGCTTATGCGTTGTGTCTGAAACACATCACCTTTAGCATTATAACGATACTTTTGAATTTTTGCAACAGTTTTTTTACGAAAATGTTGTGTTTATTTAAAATAATTGATATAATCATTGCGAATCTATGGAAAGGATCAGGGCTGCGGGGCAAAACTGCGGCTTTGAAAGGATTAGAATGATGAGTGAACAGGAAAAGCGTGAACAAGGGGAACATGGTGAACATGGAATAGAAGAAATACAGGAGTTTGTCGTTTCGTCCGCCAAGCAGCGCTCTGAGCGCAAAAAAGCGGAGCAGGCGAGCATCTCGGCGATCGCAGCGTGGGATTCCAAAAAGAAAAGTATCGCACTGCTCGTATTATTTGCCGCACTCGCACTCGGATATGTTCTGCTCGGCGTATTTGCCTGCAAGGTCGTACCGGTGATCGTTTGTGTGACACTGGTGATTCAGGTGGCGATCGGCGTACTCTTAGACCAGAATCCGGTCTGGCTGCACGCCTGTGTGGTTGTTGCTGATGTGGTTGTCGGTTTCTGTGTGTCACAGGTGCTGCTGATGGTGCTCGCAGCCGTGATCTATGTGGCAGCGATCGTTGTATTGGAGATTCTTCAGCGCATGGGCATGGTTGCCCGGGCGCAGAAAACAATATAATAGGAGGAACAATTAAAATGAGTAAAACAACTTTCAGACGGATCATCGCATTCGGGCTGGCAGTATGCTTGCTGCTTAGCGTATTTACACCTGTGCAGGCGCAGGCTGCCGGCAGGACAACAGTCGTCACACTCAAGGGTAAATCAGATGTCAATGGGAAAAAATATACCGTCAAGGTGACATTTGATAAGAAGTCCGGTGAGGCAACAAAAGTAACCTTCAAAAAAGGAAAGAAATCCAAAACATTTTCCGATATTTCATCACCCGGAAACGATCCGAGTGTGTATTGGTCAGATGATATGAATTTTTGTATGTGCATCTGGTATCAGGGCGATGTCTGGACAGTGGAACACGTACAAAAGATTGTTGTCACAGATCCAACATATTCCGGAACCTATAAGAAAAAATAACCGTAACTGTGAAGGTACGGAACAGTTACCAATGATGCAGTAGTCTTTCCCCTGTGCACAGCACAGGGGAATTCTTTATGTGATAGGAAATTCCTATCACATAAAACGCTCCGCGAGGATCGCACTGCGGCGGTTGGGAAGTATGTCGCAGAAGCGACCCGCCGCAGGCGGAGAATCCTGCAAGCAGGATTCTTTTTCATGCGGCAGGAAATGCTATTCCCTGACAAACTGTTTTTCCAGCCGTCCGAGTAAAAAGTAGAGCAGCATCGCGATCACGCACAGGATCAGGATCGAGAGGATGATCCAGTCGAGCTTGAATACCTGACTGCCGTAGATGATCATGTAGCCGAGTCCCTGTTTTGAGCCGATGAACTCACCGATGATAACACCGACAAGGCACAGCCCGATGTTGACCTTCATAATGGAAAACAGGTTCGGGATGTTGGCGGGCAGTACGACCTTGAACAGCACGTGTGCGGTATTTCCGTGGAGCGCGCGGATCAGTTTGATCTTATCTGGCGATGTCTCCATAAATCCGGTGTAGAGGTTCAGGATCGAGCCGAAGATCGCGACAGACATACCGGTGAGGATAATCGTCTTATAGTTGGCACCGAGCCATACGATCAGTAGCGGTGCCAGCGCCGATTTTGGCAGGCTGTTGAGCACGACCAGATACGGTTCGATGATTTTTGAGAGCGGTTTGTTCAGCCATAGCAGCACGGTGATAACGAGTGTTGTAAGTATGACCAGTGCAAAGCTGACCAGTGTTTCTAACAGTGTGATGCCGATATGTCCGGTGAGGTCGCCGCTTGCGAGCAGTGAGCGAAAGCAGATGTACAGCTTTGACGGACTGCTGAAAATAAACGAGTCGATCCAGCCGAAGGAGGCGCTGACCTCCCAGAGGATCAGAAAGGAAAACAGGATCGCAAGCTGCACGACGCGGATCACGATTTTTGTATGCTTCTGCCGGCGGACATAGAGCTCCTGAGCAGAGAGGTTTTTATGGTACAAGCTGATTCATCTCCTTCCAAAGTTCGCTGAAATATTGTTTAAAAGCATCGGTCTCGCGGCGTTCGATCGAGCTGAGTGCCGGGTCAAAATCGAGATCGATTGTGCGGATGACGGTGCCGGGGCGTGCGGATAAGATCAGTATCCGGTCGCCCATGCTGATTGCCTCGGACAGATCGTGTGTCACGAGGATTGCAGATTTTTTTTCACTGCGTATGATGCTGCCGATGTCGTCTGCCACATTAAGTCTGGTCTGGTAGTCCAGTGCGGAAAACGGTTCATCGAGCAGAAGCAGCTGCGGTCTGGTGACAAGCGTGCGGATCAGGGCAGCGCGCTGGCGCATGCCGCCGGAGAGCTCACTCGGGCGCTTTTTCCGGAATTCGTACAGACCGTATTTCTTTAACAGCTCTGTGGCGTAGGCGCGCGTGTCCGGCGTGAGCCGGTGCTGGATCTCCAGTCCGAGCAGGATATTTTTTTCGATGGTGCGCCAGCCGAACAGGTGATCCTTTTGCAGCATGTAGCCGACGGCGTCTGGATCGCCGATGACAGACCCGTGTTCCGGCTGCAACAGTCCGAAAATGAGATCGAGCAGCGTGGATTTTCCACAACCGCTCGGACCTACAATGACGAGAAATTCTTCCTCGCCTACCGTGAAATTGATATTTTCGAGGGCAGGGACTTCGCCGTCCATCGAATGGTAGGCGTAGTCGACTTCGTGGAATTCTAATATATTTTGCATAGCGTATTTCATGCTCCGTGTTTTTTCTATCTATAGTTCTATTTTATGTCGGAAAAAGAATCGGGTTCCTTCGTGCGGTCTATTGAAATTCCCCGCAAAATCAGATAGAATATAGCAGAATACAGTCTAAACGCATGAGCGTATCACAAGGAGCAGAGCAGTGAACAGGATCAATTATCAGCAGGTGCTGGAGCAGACATTGGAACAGGTAGAGGCGCAGACCGCGCGCAGCGGCATGGCACCGGCGCTGTTACTGCACAGCTGCTGCGCACCGTGCAGCAGTTATGTATTAGAATATTTGTCGCAATATTTTTGCATCACGGTCTTTTACTACAATCCCAATATCTATCCGGAGGAAGAATACCGGATGCGGGTGCGTGAGCAGCAGGAGTTTATCCGCCGGTTTCCGGCAAAGTATCCGATCAGTTTTCTTGAGGGCGACTATGATACCGCGCGTTTTTATGAGATAGCAAAAGGGCTCGAACAGCTTCCGGAGGGAGGCGGGCGGTGCTTCCGCTGTTATGAACTGCGTTTGAGGGAGGCAGGAGAACTCGCACGCGAAAAAGGCTTTGATTACTTTACAACGACACTCAGTATCAGTCCACTCAAAAATGCAGAAAAGTTAAATGAGATCGGACAGCGCATCGGGGCAGAACTGGGAGTCGCCTACCTGTGTTCTGATTTTAAGAAGAAAAACGGGTACAAACGTTCCACAGAGCTTTCAAAAGAATATGGCATGTACCGGCAGGACTACTGCGGCTGCGTATATTCATACCGGGAGCGGCATGGCGGGTGCTCGGATGATGGTAACTGTCCGTAGCCTTCTATGGCATTGCATTGGCGGCGGACGGATATGAATTACATACACAAAGCATAAAGGAGAAAATAATTATGGCACAATTATGGGGCGGACGCTTCACAAAAGAGACAGATCAACTGGTATACAATTTCAACGCATCCATCGGTTTTGACCAGAAGTTTTATAAGCAGGACATCGAGGGCAGTATCGCACATGTGATTATGCTCGGCAGACAGGGCATTCTCACAAAGGAAGAGTCCGATCAGATCGTTGACTGCCTGTGCCAGATCAGGGCAGACGTAGAGAACGGCACATTGGAGATCAGTGACAAATATGAGGATATCCACAGCTTTGTGGAGGCGACGCTGATCGACCGTCTCGGTGATGTCGGCAAAAAACTCCATACCGGACGCAGTCGTAACGATCAGGTAGCGCTTGATATGCGTCTGTATACCAGACTGCAGGTATTAGAGACAGATGATCTGTTAAAAGAACTGTTAGAGACTATTTTAAAACTCATGGAGGAGCATGTCGATACGATTATGCCGGGCTTTACGCATTTGCAGAAAGCACAGCCGATCACTTTGGCGCATCATATGGGCGCATATTTTGAGATGTTCAAGCGCGACCGCCAGAGAATGCATGATATTTTTGTACGCATGAATTACTGTCCGCTCGGCTCCGGTGCGCTGGCAGGTACGACGTATCCGTTAGACCGGGATCTGACTGCGGAGCTGATGGGCTTTTATGGACCGACGTTAAACAGTATGGACGGAGTATCTGACCGTGATTATCTGATCGAATACTTATCAGCGTGTGCGACGATCATGATGCATCTGTCACGTTTCTGCGAGGAGGTCATCATCTGGAATTCCAATGAGTACCAGTTTGTCGAGATCGATGATGCCTACAGCACCGGCAGCTCGATCATGCCGCAGAAGAAAAATCCTGATATCGCAGAACTCGTCAGAGGCAAGACCGGCCGCGTGTATGGTGCACTGATGAGCCTGCTCACGACGATGAAGGGCATTCCGCTGGCTTATAACAAAGATATGCAGGAGGATAAGGAGCTGTCCTTTGACGCGATGGATACAGTCAAGGGCTGCATCGCACTGTTTCACGGCATGCTCGCTACGATGAAATTCAACAAGGAGCGCATGTATGCATCTGCAAATGGTGGATTTACGAATGCAACAGACGCCGCAGACTATCTGGTAAATCACGGTGTACCGTTCCGTGACGCACACGGTATCATCGGCAGGCTCGTATTATATTGCATAGAGCAGAACAAGGCGATCGATGAGTTGTCACTCGATGAGCTGAAAGCGATCTGTCCGGTATTCGAGCAGGATATCTATGATGCGATCTCTATGGAGACGTGTGTCAGCAAGCGTCTGACGATCGGTGCGCCCGGACAGGAGGCAATGAAAAAGGTCATTGAGATCGAAAAGGAATATCTTGCCGAGGACTGGACGATCGATGAGGACTGTAAAATTAGATAATTTTATGGTTGATTTTTTGTGCAAGTTGTATTAGTATATACAAGAAACACAGATGTTCGCGACAGACGGACAATAAATAAGAAAAAATCTGCGGCAGACGACAGAGGACAAGAGGCGTGGTCACAGATCAAAAGGAGATTAGCGAGAAATGAGTGAGAAATTAAAAGTAGGTATTTTAGGCGGAACAGGAATGGTCGGACAGCGTTTCATTTCTATTTTAGAGAATCATCCCTGGTTTGAGGTGACTACGATCGCAGCCAGCCCCCGTAGTGCAGGACAGACTTATGAGCAGGCAGTCGGTGGACGTTGGAAGATGACGACTCCGATGCCGGAAGCAGTCAAAAATATCGTTGTTAAAAATGTCAATGAGGTAGAGGCAGTCGCTTCTGAAGTGGATTTTGTATTCAGTGCCGTAGATATGACAAAGGATGAGATCAAGGCAATCGAGGAAGCATATGCCAAGACAGAGACTCCGGTTGTATCCAACAACAGTGCACACCGCTGGACACCGGATGTACCGATGGTCATCCCGGAGATCAACGCAGACCATTTTGCAGTCATCGAGTCACAGAAGAAGCGTCTCGGAACCACGCGCGGATTCATCGCAGTAAAGCCGAACTGCTCCATCCAGAGCTATACACCGGCACTCACTGCATGGAAAGAGTTCGAGCCGTATGAGGTTGTCGCTACGACTTATCAGGCGATCTCAGGCGCAGGAAAGACCTTTAAGGATTGGCCTGAGATGGAGGGAAATATTATTCCGTATATCGGCGGCGAGGAAGAAAAGAGTGAGAAAGAGCCGCTTCGTGTATGGGGCGAGGTAAAGGACGGAGTGATCGTACCTGCGGACACACCGGTGATCACCTGCCAGTGCATCCGTGTACCGGTACTCAACGGACATACGGCAGCCGTATTTGTCAAATTCAAAAAGAACCCGACCAAGGAGCAGTTGATCCGGAAGCTGGTAGAGTTCAAGGGAATCCCGCAGGAGTTAGGTCTTCCGAGTGCTCCGAAGCAGTTCATCCAGTATCTTGAGGAGGACAACCGTCCGCAGGTAACACTGGATGTAGACTATGAAGGTGGTATGGGTGTCAGCATCGGACGTCTGAGAGAGGACAGCGTTTATGACTGGAAGTTTGTCGGACTGTCACACAATACACTGCGTGGCGCGGCAGGTGGAGCAGTACTGTGTGCAGAGACATTAAAGGCACAGGGATTTATCACGAAAAAATAAAAAAGATGTGATTTCACAGGGGTGTGGTTGATGGACTGCACTCCTTTTTATTTGATAGGAAATTCCTGATCATACAAAAAATGTCTAACTTTTGTCCGCATTATTATGTATAATAAGAAGTATAACTTCGGACCATGAGCCGAGAGCATTGAAAACTGTCAGACAGTCAAGCAAAAGGAGAATGCACATATGCCCGAAAAAATGAAAACACCGACAAATGTATCATCGGGGAAAAGAGCACAGTTGGATTTTATCAAAGAACTTGGTGAGACAGGAGATGAGATCGAAAGAATCCGCAAGAGAAGAGCGATGCGATCGAGGCAACAGATAAAATATGATGGTCATCTGGAGAGTGGTGAGGAGCTTGAAGAGAGAATCGTCCGTGAAAGCATAGGCGACTTGTTAAGCGAATATGCGGATAAAGCAAGAAAGGACGGCAACAAGGTACGTGTATCAGGGGCATTGTTCAAGTTCAATCACAGTCAGATCGGAAGATTCGGACAAAAGACGATCTCAAAAAAGAAGGAAGCCGGGACAATATTCGCGTCATTGGACAAAGAAGATCAGAAGACGCTCTATTTTGATCCGTTTCAATCACTTGCAGGAACGGATGCGGTTAACCGTGCCAAAAAGAGTAATAATGAGCAATTGCTGCAGGATCTGATACAGAGAGTCAATACCAATGAACAACTCGTATCCGAGAGTGATTTTGAAAAAAAATATCTGACAGACGAAGGAAAAAAGGCGGCATTGCTGGGCTGGATGAGAAACAAATATGGGAACAAAGAGTATGAGACCGTTAACCTGACGGAAGTGGCGCAGGAGGAACAGCCGTTGTCTGATGCAGCAGAGGATCAGATCGCATCGGGAGAACTGCAGCAGGACGATGGACACGTTAAAACAGAAAGCGAGAAAAAATATGAAGAATCAATCAAAAAACTCGCACAGGCGTTTGGTCTGCAATATGACAGTGCAAAGGGATTTACCCCGGACTATCCGGTGATGGATGGGATGGAAAGTCCGAATGAATTTGAGGCAGTTGTCGCAGTAGAACCGCCTACGGATGTCTATGTGGATTATAACAAGCTGCTCACTGAGAAGAAGCCGTTTTTATTCTCGGGATGGAGAAAAAAGCCGGATTATGTGAAGATCCTCGATACAGTCATGAAAAAATCGGCTGCTTATGGGGAGATCGTGAGTAAAGGTGAGGCAGATGCAGCAGCGTTAAATGTGAAATATAATCCGGATCTGGATCCGAATGTGATGCTATTGCGCGCACAGATCTTACATGGAATTGAGGATGAACAGGGGCACAGCTTTATCCGCATGGTTGCAAAAACGGATGGTAATGCATACAGCAGCTACAGCTTTGGCTTCTGGCCGTTATATACGACCCCGGGTACTGGAGCTGTTACGGTCGGAGTCGTCAGGAATCCGGATCCGTATCATGATGACCCCGGCATTATAGAACGGAGGTTCAGTATCTCTTATGCGAACTATCTGCGGGCTGCGGCCAAGATCCGTGGTGTGGTAGGCTCCGGCAGATCTTATTCGTTTCTGGGATACAACTGTACTTCTTTTGCAGCGGATATTGCCAAGGAGGCAGGTGTACCGATCAAGGATAAGGATTCGTCCGAAACGATGCAGACTTTCCGGTACCGGTCTGCCAGAATCGATTCACCGTATTCACTGGCTAAGTTTGTCCGTGCGGCAAATAAGCAAAAGGATCTGTCCAAGGAAGTCTATGCGCGTGAAAGCGCACTGGAGAATGAGATGGATGCCCGTGTGAAGGCAGGGCTGGAGAATCTGTCGTTTATTGAACAGACAGATCGGGATGCATTTAATACGATAAAAGATCTGATAGAAGCTGAGAAGAACTACAGCCAAAACGGTCAGGTGAAGCCGCAGCCTGAAACGGGAAAGGGCGGACGCGTTGTCAAAGATGACGTGAAGAGGTTTGTAGAAAATGCGGCTCTGGCCGGTTATATGGACAGTCTGACACAGAACCGGTTATTCCAGTTTGTCTGCGAATCATATGGAATGGAAGCGGAAAAGGATAAGGTGGCATTACAGATATTGGATTCTGTGATCAATTATGCGGACGTTAAGCTGGAGACGGTTGATCAACTGATGGATCAAGAGGTTGATCTCGATACCAAAGCTGAGGAGCAGCAGAATGCTACAGGTTTGACATATCAGGACTCAGATTCTGATAAGATATCCCGAAAGCGTAAATTTAGAAATGCAAAAAGACGTGAACTGATGAATCAGGCATTTGGATACAGGACAGTTTCTGAGTTCTTAAAAGAGGTTGTGACGAATCCCGAGGTATTGGCAGATACCATTGAAAAGATAGCAGATGCAGCCGGAACTGCAGAACAGACGAAAGATACGATCTATGACATAGGCTACAAAAACATCGGTCAGTATTTCATCGGAATACGACAAAAGGTGGCACCGGCTGCTGCAGAACATGGTATATTTGATGAACGGGTATTCAGCAAATCAAGGTTAGATTTTGTCATTCGGGGCAATTTATATTATCAGGAACAGCTACGCAATATGGGAATTGTGGGGGCAGATAAGGATGCTTATGAAGAAAAACTCTTATCTGAGATCATCAGGTATGTTGTAGAACAAAAGGATAAGGGTTATATCTTCCGTCAGAAAAATACGGATCGACAGACTGCCGGTCTGGTAAATGTTGTGAATGCCACAGACCAGTTCCGGAAGTTATCGATGCTGCTGTCTGATGATGAAGTAATGAATCAGATCATTAATACCTGCAGATCAGAAGACAAATTGAAAACGGCGGTAAATAATGGCTTGAAGATGCCGGAAACGTCAGAGACCCAGACGGTACGAAAGACCCAGATGACGCCAGAGACCCGGGAACAGGTAACGGGCAGTTATGCAGTCGGATCCTATGACTTTAGGGATGTGTATAATAGTTTCGGAGCGTTTGATAGGATCGGGCTGCTCGAGACAGCAATGGAGAGCTTCAGGGACGCTATCCTGCTTCCGATCTATTACTCATATCTGCCGGAGAAGCGGGGATCGATAGATAGTTTCCTATCGATGAATTCAGCAATTGAAGACTATAAGCTGCCGCTACTGGTGTCAGCTCTGGCAGATAACTTTATCGGTGCAGGAAACTACCTTAGTAATTGGAATGGTAGATTAGATGCTGATCAGGACACATTTTTCAAGACATTTTTCGAGGAAGCGTTTGGATTGTCTGAAAGTGACAAACATCTGTTCAGGGATCAGGAGACGACAGAGCAAAATCGCGATCGCTGGGAAAACAACAAGGATGGCATCAGGGATCGTTTTGAAGGAATGAGGGCATGTCTGAAAGATCTGCAAATTTACGTTTAGGAGTTTTGACAGCTCCTGGGAACAGAGAAGGAATGGGCATATGAAACTGGAATACAGTAATTATTTTGACAAAAGCGAATACGGACAGCCGTATGGCTCCGGGCTGGAGGAGACCTATGGGTATCTCAGATGGCTGGATCTGTTCCTGGATAGCTATCTCCTGTCCGGCAATGAGAACGCACAGGAGACGGCTGCAGATATCAGGGAGCAGCTGATCCGGGGAGAAGAGTATCTCAAGTCCCGGTGCAAGGCATCTATGGGTATGCCGATGGAACTGCGCGGAGGGATCAGCCTGTCAAATCTGGCAGCAGAGGCCGGATTGTCCGGTTTCTCGTTCTTCTGCCTGCTGCTGGCAGCTGCACCGGAGCTGGATACAAGATATGTGCAGGTCTATCAGACATTGCAGGAGAAATACGGCAGAGCGGGATGTGCGACGTTTGAACTGGCTCTGCGGCTGTATGCCATGTATGCAGGAGAAGAGGAATTTGAGTTCGTATCAGAGCAGCTGCAGATGGTCAAAAACAGCTTTTTGTTTCTGACCTGCAAAGCGGAAACGACCGGTTCCGGACTGCTGGATGGTTTTGTGCTATCCGCTCAGGCAGTTCTGCTGATCCGGGGAAATGCCACAATGCCGCGGACGTTGTGGCCGCTTTGCATGGAATCGGACGCTGATTATCTGCCGGAGATGATCGATGACAGAGGATATCTTGCAAAGCTGCAGGAAGTCCTGTCATTTCAGAACGAAGGATTGATACAGATTGTGGGAAAACCTCTATGCGGAAAGAAGCTGCTGATCGCGTCTGCGCTGGAACAGACGCCCGCCTTATTTGTGGAGCTGCCGCGCCTGAATGCTCTGGATGCGCAGCATAAAGCAGCTATATTAAATGAGATACTGGTCAGATGCCGGCTGCTGCATGCGCAGCTTGTCTTACTGCATGCCGATCTCCCGGAGGACGCGTATGTAGAAGTCACGACGCTGATCGATCTGTGTCTGCAGATTGTTGACCGTGTCATACTGACATCGGAGGGAAACGCCGGCACGATCCGGCTGGCAGAGTCCTATGATTATTATCTGCTAGAGATGGAGACACCGACGTTAAAGGATCGCATCCGGCTGTGGAAATATTTCGGCGGGGAATATGGACTGGCGGAGAGCGTTGATCCGGAGGCGTATGCGGATCAGTATAATTTTACTGCAGGACAGATCGAAAAGGTGTGCATGCTGGCCGATAAACAGCGCCTCGCAGAGAAAAAGGAGAAGATCACCGATGAACTGCTCCGGAGAGCGATCCGCATGCTGCTGCCGAGGGATATCGAAAAACTGGCGACAAAGATCGAACCGAAATTTACATTTGCTGATGTCCGTATGGATGAGCGGCAGAAAGAGACACTGAAGCTGGCGTGCAGCCGGATGAAGTACCGCAACCGTGTGAATGATGAGTGGGGCTTTGGGCAGAAGGTGACCTATGGCAGAGGCGTGAGTGTCCTGTTGTACGGACCTCCCGGTACGGGCAAGACGATGTCGGCACAGGCGATTGCCAATGAGCTGGGAATGGAGCTGTACCGTGTGGATCTCTCGCAGCTGGTAGATAAGTATATCGGTGAGACGGAAAAAAATCTGAACCGGGTGTTTGACTGCGCCAAGGACGGGAACTTTATCCTGTTTTTTGACGAGGCAGATGCATTGTTTGCCAAGAGAACCGAGATATCCAGCTCGAATGATAAATATGCAAATAACGAGGTCGCATTCCTGCTGCAGAAGATCGAGGAATTCGATGGTTTTATCATATTGGCAACAAATGTGTACAGCAATTTTGACCCGGCATTTATCCGAAGGATCACCTATTGTATCCTGATGGAAAAGCCACAGCCGCAGACGCGGGTCGAGATGCTGCGGGGTATGCTGCCGCCGCAGACACCGGTTGATCCGAATCTCCAGTTGGAAAATATGGCGAATAATTTTGAACTGACAGGCAGTGAGATGAAATCTGTGTTATACGGTGCGGCATTTATTGCAATCAGTCATAATGAAAGTCTCTCAGACCGGCATATCATCAGTTCGCTGAGCTATGTGTTGTCTAAGACGAACCGGCTGATGACGGAATTTGAGATCAGCAGGAAATACTATGCCAAGCCGTAGTGTTGTACAATTACAGTATGGAAAAAGGGGAACTGACGAATGATGATAAGAACCGCTCAACTGCGGAGGATGAATGAGCATTATGACGATGGGAAAAACGGCATCGTTCTATTGTATGGGCGGGACGGCTGTGAAAAGGAGGCATTGCTGCGTGTCTATCTGCAGGATAAGAAACATTTTTACTACCGGGCACGAGCAGCTTCTGCCCCGGAGCAGTATCGCCAGATGGCAGCGCAGACCGAGGAGACTTACGGTATCAAGTTGACAAAGGGCACGTATAACGAGATTTTCACACGGGTAAAGAGCGGTGATGCGAGCAAACTCGTCGTCGTGATTGATGAATTCCAGCAGATTGTGAAAAAAGCCCCGGATTTTTTGACCGCGATTCTCCGATTAAAAGAAAAACGGCTCTATCCGGGACCGGTACAGATCATCCTTGCCAGCAGTGATCTGGCATGGATGGAACAGAACAGGGAGGAACATCTGGGTGTGTTCGCGAACAGGCAGATGCTCACGATCAAGCTGGAGTACCTGTCCTTTCTGGATGTCGTGCGGGCATTCCCTAATCTGCCGGTGGCAGAGGTCGTGCGTATCTACGGCGTGATCGGGGGTGTTTCCTCTTATGTCAGCAGATGGAGTGCGAAGCTGGATTTCAAAACGAATGTCTGCCGGCACATTTTATCGCCTTATGGTTATCTGCACAGTGAGGCGGAGCGGTATCTGTCCCTGCATTTGAGGGAGTTAGCCGTCTATGAGACGATACTCGCCGCGATCGCGACGGGACATCGCAAGCTGAATGATCTGTATGATCTGACGGGATTTTCACGTGCCAAGATCTCGGTTTATCTGCGCAGTCTCATGGAGATTGATGTGATCGAAAAGGCAGAGTCCTTTGAGACCGGCGGCGTGCGAAATACACAGAAAGGATTGTATCAGATCAGAGATCCTTTGATCAATTTCTGGTTCCGGTTTATCTATCCGCATTTGTCAGAAGTGTATATGTTGGGAGCAGAGGAATTTTACGACCGATATATTGCACCGGAGATCGAAACCTACATGAACCGCTATTTTGTGCAGGTGTGCGGAGAATATCTCGCACTGATGAACCGTGTGCATAAGCTGCCGATCGAGCTGACCAAGCAGGGCACATGGATCGGAAAACAGGGCACGATCGATATTGTAGCGCAGGATAGTGTGCGCAATACCATCGTTGGGGAATGCAACTGGTCAGCCCCTGCGATGACGGCTGAAGATGTCAGGGAGCTGCTGCAGACGCTCAAAAAGGCGAGACTGTCACCGCAACAGATCTATCTGTTCACGGCAACAGAATTCGATGTGGAACTCACTGCCTGGGCAGATCAGGACGAACGTCTGATACCGATCGATATGAAACAGTTATAAGCAATAAAGGAAGTACTATGTCAAAATCATTATATATCGCAGAGAAGCCGAGTGTCGCACAGGAATTTGCCAAAGCGCTCGGTCTAAATATGAAGCGTTACGATGGCTATCAGGAATCAGATGAGGCGGTCGTGACGTGGTGTGTCGGACATCTGGTGACGATGAGTTATCCGGAAGCCTATGATGAAAAATATAAAAAGTGGTCGCTTGCGACATTGCCATTTATCCCGCAGGAGTTCAAATACGAAGTGATCGGATCATCAGCCAAACAGTACCGGATCGTGGCAGGGCTTTTGAACCGGCCGGATGTGGGCTGCATCTATGTATGTACGGACTCCGGACGGGAGGGCGAGTACATCTATCGTCTGGTTGAACAGATGGCGGGCGTCAAAGGAAAAGAAAGACGGCGTGTCTGGATCGATTCACAGACGGAGGAGGAGATCCTGCGCGGTATCCGGGAGGCAAAGGACTTATCGGAATATGATAATCTGTGTGCGAGTGCATATCTGCGTGCCAAGGAAGATTATCTGATGGGTATCAACTTTTCGCGGCTGCTGACATTGCGCTATGGCAATGCAGTGGCCAATTATCTGCATGAGCGCTATGCGGTTATCTCGGTTGGGCGTGTGATGACTTGTGTGCTCGGCATGGTTGTGCGCCGGGAACGGGAGATACGCGCATTTGAAAAGACTCCGTTTTACCGTGTGCTCGGCAAACTGTCCTTAGACGGTGCACCGATCGACGGAGAATGGAAAGCGGTCGAAGGATCGGAATATTTCCAGTCACCGAAGCTGTATAAGGAAAACGGATTTAAGCAAAAGGACGATGCACAGATACTGATCGATACACTCTCGCAGATCAATCCGCAGACAGCAACAGTTGTGTCGGTGGAAAAGAAAAAAGAGACAAAAAATGCACCATTATTATTCAACTTAGCCGAGCTGCAGAATATCTGTTCCAAATTTTTTAAGATCAGTCCGGACCAGACCTTGCAGATCATTCAGGAGCTGTATGAGAAGAAGCTGGTGACATATCCGAGAACAGATGCACGTGTGTTGTCAACGGCGGTCGCAAAGGAGATACATAAAAATATCGGAGGACTGAAAAATATCCCCGGTGTCCGTGCATTTGCAGAGGAGATTTTAGCTGGCGGCAGTTATAAAAATATAGCAAAGACCAGATATACAAATGACAAACAGATCACCGACCATTACGCGGTCATTCCGACCGGACAGGGTATGGGAGCACTCAAGTCGCTCAGTGAGCTGTCGATGAAGGTGTATGAGGTGATTGTGCGCAGGTTTTTAGCCATTTTTTATCCGCCCGCTATTTACCAGAAGGTCAGTCTGGTGACACAGGTGGGAAACGAGAAGTTTTTTGCCAATTTTAAGGTGTTGAAGGATCCGGGATATCTGAAGGTCATGGATTATTCATTTTTTAAAAAGAAGTCTGCATCCGGCGCTTCTGCGCAGGGGGATGATGCGGATGGGCAGACATCAGGCAATACAGACAGCGAAGAACAGGAGATCTCGGATGAACATCTGCTGGAGCTGGTCGCAAACCTGAAAAAGGGTGTGCAGATCCCGGTAGACGGATATGAGATCAAGGAGGGCGAGACATCGCCGCCGAAACGCTATACATCCGGTTCTATGGTACTCGCGATGGAGAATGCCGGGCAGCTCATCGAGGATGAGGAACTGCGTGCACAGATCAAGGGAAGCGGGATCGGAACGAGTGCGACACGCGCAGAGATCATTGCCAAGCTCGTGAAAAACAAGTATCTGGCATTAAACAAAAAGACGCAGGTCATCACGCCGACCCTGATGGGGGAGATGATCTATGATGTTGTGAACGTATCGATCCGGTCGCTGCTCAATCCGGAGCTGACGGCAAGCTGGGAGAAAGGACTGACTTATGTCGCGGAAGGCAGTATCACTTCAGATGAATATATGGTAAAGCTGGATCATTTTATCCGGTCGCGCACGGATGCAGTTATGCAGACGAATAATCAGTATGCATTGCGCCGGTATTTTGACGCGGCAGCGCCATATTATAAGTCAAAGAGCACACGGCAGACGAGCAGATCGGGGACAAAAAAACAGACAAAACCGGCTGCAAAACCGGCTGCCAAATCATAAAAACAGTAAGGAGTATAAAAACATGAAACAGTGTAAAATCAGTGAATTATATGATCTGTCACAGACGATCGCCGGAGCGTATCTGGCACAGTACACCTATCCGTGGGAGGCGTTGGATGGAATCAGCGACATGATCCGCAAACTAGGTCCGACGCTCGATCCTGCGATCTATGAAAAACGCGGCGAGGATATCTGGGTCGCAAAATCCGCAAAGGTCGCACCGACCGCATGCCTGAACGGTCCACTCATCATAGATGAGGAAGCGGAGATCCGCCACTGTGCGTTTATCCGTGGTTCGGCAGTCGTCGGAAAAGGCTCAGTCGTCGGCAATTCGACCGAGATCAAAAACGATATTATCTTCAACAGTGTACAGGTGCCGCATTATAACTATGTCGGCGATTCGATCTTAGGGTATAAATCGCATATGGGAGCAGGCTCGATCACATCCAATGTCAAATCCGATAAGACAGAGGTGGTCGTCAAGGACGGCGCAGAGCAGATCGCGACCGGACGCAAAAAGTTCGGGGCGATGCTCGGCGACTATGTGGAGGTCGGCTGCAACAGCGTGCTCAATCCGGGCACGGTCATCGGCAGCCACACGAACATTTACCCGCTTTCGAGCGTCCGCGGGGTCGTTCCGGCAAACAGTATCTATAAAAAGCAGGGTGAAGTCGTATTAAAAAATGATAGTGTACAATAGCGTTCAGACAGGAGGTACAGGAGATGGAAAAAAGCAGTCATGAGGATGGTGCAAAATTAGAACTGAGATGGATCGGTGAAGAACAGCTTCAATGGTTTCAGACGCTGATGCTGCCACAGGCACGCGAAGCATTGCAGCAGGGAGAACCACTCACGGCGATCGGTCTTTCCTGTGACGGGACTGCCTGCGGTGCACTTGTCGGTTATGCGGATACATGGTGTTTTCATGTGGTTTCCCTGTATGTGGCACCGGATTACAGGCGCAGGGGCGGCGCCAGCCGGATGATCCGCACACTGGAAACACAACTGGGAAAAGCAGATCATATGTATGCGATGGAGCTTCGCTTTGCTGCGGCAGATGAAGAGAACCGGACACTGCATCCGTTCCTCGAACATCTGGGGTTTGAAGTGGAGGATGACGGAGAGCGGAATATCTATGCGTTTACACTTGAGGAAGTCATGCATGCAAAGGAACTGCAGCGGGAGATGGGCGCTGCGCAGACAAAAACGAATAAAATGCGCGCGTTTTCACAGTTATCCGACGACCAACTGCGTGCGATACAAAAGCGGGCGGTTGCGCTGGAGGCACCGATACCGGAACAGCGGCTGAGCGATCCGGAGGTTGAGCGCGAGCTGAGTCTGGCATGGATGGTGGACGGCAGGGCAGAGGCATATGTGATCTTTGACCATTCGTGCTGCGGTGTGCTGACACTGAGTGCGCTGTGGACAGGTGATGATGCCGGTGTACCGGTGGCATATGCGCTGTTAAAGACGGCACTGCAGCGTGCGACGGAGCTCTATCCGCCGCAGACACAGATCGCTTTGCAGGTGGTGAACAGCCAGTCGGCAAGACTGATGCATGGTCTTTTGCCGGAGGCAGAAAAGATTTCATATACTTACAGACATCAGTTCCGATAATGGGTCAATAGAGATAGTGAATGAAAACAGGAGGATAGAGCGATGGATGATATGGCAGTACAGGTGCAGCGGCAGCAGGAGGAACAGCGCCACGTGCAGGAACAGGTACAGGTGCATGAGCATTTGAGACAATTACAGACATGGGATGATCCGCAGGCGGAGGGAACGCTCGAACAGCGCCGTCATGAACATGCACGCTTTTTGATCGAGCGTCAGCGGCAGCAGACACTGATGCTCAATGCACAGCTGCAGCAGGAGCTGCCGCCGGCATACGTCAACGACTTTGCGGCGGGAGAACCGCAGCAGATGCAGGCACCGGCACAGGAGACCTACAAGCAGAGAAGGGAGCGCCGCAGACAGGAGCGCATTGCAAAGAAGCATCATCCGTGTGCGGACGGTGACAGCTACCGGATGCTCGAGGATGTCAAGACAAGGTTACAGGAGCAGAAAAATTCGGTCATCACACTGCCACGTGGGGCGGAGGAGCCGATCGGAGATCAGGTAGACAACCGCGTGTTACAGGCGTTTGTGCACGGCTACAAGGCAAAACGGAACGGACGCCCGGTGGATGCGCAGAATGAGCGTTACCAGAGGGAAGATCACGAGTTTATCGAAGATTACGCTTCGATGAATCTCGAGCGCAGAAAGCCGCATTTAGACCGTATTGTGGAGCAGGTGCTTTCCATCAATTACAAACTGGATATGCTCTCGAAGCAGTATGTCACCGAACATCCCGGTGAGATGAAGCAGAAAGCGGATCAGTATGTTTATTTTCAGAACATATACGAAGATCCGGTGAACAAGCCATATTTTGATGCGCTGCCGGAATTGACCAGACAACTGCTGCAAAGAAAGGTGATCGACCGGAGCAAATGGCTGGGATCGACGCTTGTCAATATATTTGGAAGTAAAGCCGTGCATCTTGGCAGGGAAAAATTTTATGAGCGCCGCGATACGCCGGCGGAATGGATCCATCAGTACGATGAACGCTATGACGCATCCATACCGCTTATGAACATGGACTATGATTTGTCGGAAAATCAGATCTATACGGCATTGCAGCAGGAAGCGGAACGCATGATCGAAGCGGAAAAACCGGGGCTTCTGCAGGAATCGGATGCGATCAAGGCGAATCAGGAGATCATCGATGCGGGGATGGGTGAAACGGATCTGACTGCTTTCGTGACGTTGTATTCGCTGGAGGATCTGACCAAATACCGCACGATGATTGAGGAACACCCCGAACAGTATGCGCAGAACCGGCAGACAGTCGATGAGTTGTATCAGGGTCTGTACCGTGCGATCGATGCCAGAGGAGATATCACGCTCCGGCTTGCTTCAATCGAGAATGCGATTCAGCAACAGAGAGAGGACCATGCGAGACTGAATGCGACGCAGCGGATGCTCGAGCATATGCTGGTGAAGCTGCAGGAGGAAACGCTGCCCCGTCAGGATGCGATTAACGGGCAGATCGCGACTTATGCGAAGGAATTGGAGCGTGTGCTGGGGCAGGGGCACTGAGCGCACCGGCACAGCAGCTCCAGCGGGATATAGATCATAGATACAGGATACGCAGGAAATGAAAAGGAGGACATGAGCAATGGATCACGATATGGAGAAAAATATAGTTTCGGAAGCGGAGGAAGACCAGCGTGCGTGGGACGACCGGATGCAGTTTGGAATGGTTGACGATGCAGATCCGGGTGCCTTTGAGCCGCTGTTACTGCCACAGGTCGCAGAAGCGCTGCGAAACGGGGAGCCGGTTACGGTGATGGGGATTGCGAAGGAAGGTGTCGCCTGCGGTGCACTGGCAGGTTATATTGCAGGGGACTGCTTTCATGTGGCTTCCCTGTATGTGGCTCCGGACTACAGACGGCAGGGCGGTGCGCGCCGCATGATCCGTGAATTAGAGGCATTGATCGGGAATGATCCCACGATCGGGGCTGTGGAGATTGAGTTTACGACGGCGGAGCCGGATAATGAGACAATGCTGCCGTTTCTGGAGGCAATGGGATTTTTACAGGAGAGCGACGGTGGGCGGAATATCTATACCTTTGCATTGGGCGACCTGGAACAGATGAAGGTAACAAAGGTGTCCGGACACGAAAACGGTCATGTCCGTCCGTTTTCGCATCTGTCCGAGGATCTGCTGCACGCGGCACAAAAACGCAGCGTTGCACTTGGGACACCGCAGCCGGAGCAGACACTCACGGGCAAAGAACTCGAGCCTGAGCTCAGCCATGCACTCGTCAAAGATGGCAGGATCGAAGCATACGCAGTCGTGGATCATTCGTGCTGCGGCATGCTGACACTGTGTGCATTATGGATCGGGGATTCCAACCGTGCGACATTGAATACGCTCGTAAAGAGTGTGATCGCGCGTGCACAGGAACTTTATCCGCCGCAGACCAGGGTCGCAATGCAGGCGGTCAATGACCAGTCAAGACGGCTGATCCTAAAGCTGGTACCTCAGGCGGGAAAGGTATCATATACCTATCGGCTGACAGTCTGATACAGGACAGAGAAATACAAAAAAGGTGATTGCAGAGTAGGAGGATGTAACGATGGATGATATGCAGATGATACAGACCGGTAAACAGCAGCAGATCCAGCAGCAACAGCAGGTGCAGCAGCAGACGCGGGAACAACGGCATATGCACAGACATCTGGTGAGATTGCAGAACTGGGAGCTTGAAGCTGATCAGACGATGGAGCAGCGGCGCATGGCGGAAAACGATCGTCTGATATCTGAGGAGCTGCTGCGCAATGAGGACACCAGAAAATTCTGGAAGAAACAAAGTAAGCAGATTGAGGCTGCAAAGGCGGCAGAGGGCAGACCGGCGCAGATCCAGAAACCGGCGAGAAAGACCTTCAAGCAGAAGTGTGAGGACAAACGTCTGGATACCAGCGCAAAGACCAGCGTGTCACTGCTGGCAAACCATGTGAGTGTTCATATACTGGATGATCTGAAAAAGGAGAAACTCATGCATGCGAATTCAATGACACCGGAAGTGGTTGAGGAGGCAGTACGTCAGGATGTAGACCTGCGTATGCTGGCGAAATTTGCATACGGCTATGAAAAAGATAAAAACGGTGAGCCGGCGGATGAATATCAGCGCAGCCGGAAAGAGGTGGATGAGCGGTTTTTAGCGGATTATATTTCAAAGGATGCGCAGCGCAGAAAACCGCATCTGGACCGTATACTCGATCAGGTGTTAAACACTGATCTTACGGAGGAAATGTTTGAACCGGAATATATGGAATATCATGCATTAGAGCTTCATGAGCAGATCGGCAGAATGGTCTATTTTGACAATGTGTATTATGATCCGGTGAACAAAGACTATTTTGATGCGCTGCCGCAGTTTAAAAAAGACCTGATTGAGTGCATGAGGAAACGGTATGCGTTGTACGGACAGTATTTTGCGGATCGGTGTGGACTGCTCGGTATCAATTCCGAAGCTACGCTGCCGATTGAGACAACGAAAGAGCTTGTTGAGTCTGACCGTGAGAACTACGAGTCGTCCATTGCGATGGAGAAAGAGATGCTGCGGGAACGGCTGGCAGAGACCAGAGCGCGTAAGCGGGAACTGCTCCAGAATGAGTTTGAGCGGATGTATGCGGTAGAGGAGAAAGACCTGTTACGTGGCGGAGAGCAGATGAAGCAGATGGTGGATGAGCAGCACATGAAGACCGAAAAAGGTGCGGATATGAGCAATCTGGAGCTTACAGGCTTTGTGACCGGATACTCGTTTGAAGAACTTGCAAAATACCGCAAAATGATCGAGGATCATCCGGAGGGATACCAGAAAGACCCGGAGCTGGTCGATCTTTTGTATCAGCAGTTGTACCGTGCAGTCGATTCGCTGGGTGATTTTAAGCTTCAGGCGATGGCTTCGCAGGGTGTCTTTGATGAGCTGACTGTGACGATGCCGCAGGAAACAGAGATTAAGCGCGCATTGCAGACAAAGGCAGAGATCCGGCTGGCGGAAGCGAGCTTGAATTCAGAGATCATCATGCGGCAGATCAACGGTATGACAGATGCCCTGACAGCGCTTCTGAAGAATGAGCCGCTGAGTCAGCCCGCCCATCAGGCGATCCGTGAGTTAGGGTATTACATGAAATAGCCTGTTTTAAATTTATTGAGAAAAAAATAAAAATACTATAGACGATTTCCACAAAATATGAGAAAATAAGTCAGGTATGTTCAGACTTTGACATTTTTTTCACACAAAGTCAGTAACGCATATATATAACACTAATTATTGAAAGGAGACTTACAATGATTTACACAAAGGAAGTTGAAAACATGTGTCCGGTAGCAAAGGGCGCAAAACATGAGCCGGCTCCGATCCCTGAAGAGGGCAAGTGGGTACACTCAAAGAAAATCGAGGATATTTCTGGTTTTACACATGGTGTGGGCTGGTGTGCTCCTCAGCAGGGTGCCTGCAAATTATCTTTAAATGTAAAGAACGGTGTCATCGAGGAGGCTCTTGTAGAGACGATCGGATGTTCAGGTATGACTCATTCCGCTGCTATGGCTGCTGAGATCTTACAGGGCAAGACCATCTTAGAGGCGTTAAATACTGACCTTGTATGTGATGCGATCAACACTGCCATGAGAGAGCTGTTCTTACAGATCGTATACGGACGTACACAGAGTGCATTCTCTGATGACGGACTTGCAGTAGGTGCCGGACTGGAGGATCTCGGAAAGGGACTCCGCTCTCAGGTAGGTACGATGTATGCTACAAAGGCAAAGGGTGTCCGTTACCTGGAGATGGCAGAGGGCTATGTCACAGGCATCGCTTTAGACGCAGACAACGAAGTAATCGGCTATCAGTTTGTTTCTCTTGGAAAGATGACTGACTTCATCAAGAAGGGTGACGATCCGAATACTGCATGGGAGAAGGCAAAGGGTCAGTATGGCCGCGTTCAGGACGCAGTAAAGATCATCGATCCCAGATGCGAGTAATCGACAGGACATTAGAGAAGGAGGAACAATAAAAATGGCATTATTTGAATCATATGAAAGAAGAATTGACCAGATCAACGCTGTTTTGAACAGCTATGGTATCAGCTCAATCGAAGAAGCTGAGAAAATCACAAAAGATGCTGGCCTTGACGTATACAACCAGATCAAGGGTATCCAGCCGATCTGTTTTGAGAATGCTTGCTGGGCTTACATCGTAGGTGCAGCGATTGCGATCAAAAAGGACTGCAGAAGAGCTGCTGACGCTGCTGCTGCCATCGGAGAGGGACTTCAGGCATTCTGTATTCCCGGATCTGTTGCAGATCATCGTAAGGTAGGTCTTGGACATGGTAACTTAGGAAAGATGCTTCTCGAAGAGGAGACCGAGTGCTTCTGTTTCTTAGCAGGACACGAGTCATTCGCTGCTGCTGAGGGTGCGATCGGTATCGCTGAGAAGGCAAACAAGGTTCGCCAGAAGCCGCTGCGCGTTATCCTGAATGGTTTAGGAAAAGACGCTGCACAGATCATTTCACGTATCAACGGATTTACCTATGTTGAAACAAAGTATGACTATAAAGAGGCAAAGCTGAATATCGTATATGAGAAGGCATATTCAGAGGGACTTCGCGCAACCGTTAAGTGTTACGGCGCTGATGATGTTCAGGAAGGTGTTGCTATCATGCATCATGAGAACGTCGGTGTATCTATCACCGGTAACTCAACCAACCCGACACGTTTCCAGCATCCGGTAGCAGGTACCTACAAGAAGGAGTGCATCGAGCAGGGCAAGAAGTACTTCTCAGTAGCATCCGGCGGCGGTACAGGACGTACACTGCATCCCGATAACATGGCTGCAGGTCCTGCTTCTTACGGTATGACCGATACATTAGGACGTATGCATTCAGATGCACAGTTCGCTGGTTCTTCATCAGTTCCCGCTCACGTAGAGATGATGGGTCTGATCGGAGCAGGAAACAACCCGATGGTTGGTATGACTGTATCTGTAGCAGTTGCTGTTGAGGAAGCTGCAAAGGCTGGTAAGTTCTAAGAGATTGACAATAGTTGCTTTCAATTTTCAAAAAGAGTTTTAGTGGTGAGCTAAAACTCTTTTTGGCATCAAACGGCATGTAAGTAAAGCAAAGCCACCGGGAGACCGGAACGGTTCTGATGCATTTGGAACGATTGATTTACGAAAGGAAATAAAACTATGCCTGTTCAATATGGTCTTCTTACGAAGGAACATCTGAATGCGCTCGCCCGCCTGCTCCCGGATGTGGAGCTGGCAGCGGACGCTGACAACATATATGCGATCGGCGCGGTGCAAGACAGTTGTATCTGCGGTGTCCTCGTCTTTCGCGCGGATGGAGAGTTTCTCATAGACATCCAATATATCGCCGTTGTAGAGGCGTACCGGCGGCAGGGGATCGCGAACGGCTTGATTGATTTTTTGTGCAAAAGCGCGTGGGAGAGCACCACAGCTGTTTTATGTACCTTTGCGGCGGAGGATTGGGATGCACCGCTTTGCCGTCTGTTTATCCGGCGTGGGGATTTTACACTGACGGAGACAGAGAGCTACATCTGCCGCTTCCCGTGCCGGGAGCTTCCACAGGTCAGATGGAATGTGACACCGCCAGCCGATATGCGTATTGCCACGTTCTACGACCTGCCGGAGCTGGTACAGCGCCGCTTTATGAACGAAATGAAAAAAGATAATCAGGAATTTGCTGCGGGGATCTGCGCGGAGCGGCAACAGATGCTCCATCCGCTCTGCATTTGCGCGGTGGATTCGTCAGCGACTGTGCAGGCTGCCATTTTTTGTCAGAGGCGGGGAGAGGATGTGGAGCTGTCGCTTGCGTATTGTGCGCAGGGTCATGTAAATGCATTGATCGCATTGTTCGGCCGTCTGCGGGAGCTGCTTGTCCGTGCGGGAGACTATGTTTCCGATCTTCGGATCGCAGCAGTCACGCCGCAGAGCCGGAAACTGATTGACAACCTGCTTCCGGAACGCGAGATTATCGAAAAGTTCTACACGGCGTGCTGGGATATGAATACGATGGGAGGTGGAGACGATGGACATGAATGAAGAGTTAAACATGCTGCAAGCGCCCAACCTGTGGGAGACACGGAAAAAGGTATTTTATGAGGAGCAGCACAAGGAGCTTACTGAACGCACCAGCATGTTTGAGGCAATGCAGGAGCAGCAAACGCAGCAGACACAGCAGCAGGCACAGACGGCGGTTATCAAACCGCATTTTCTGGACACCATGCCGTATCTGCCGGCGGATGTGAGTCTGCCCGGGCAGGTGGCAACGCAGAGAAAAGAGAGCTATCTTGAGAGAAAAAAGCGCAGAAACGTGAAAAAACAATGCGACAGGGCATACAGTGCCGAGCAGGAGCTGATCAGGACGGAGGGGTCAGCACAGGTGAGGGAATCCCGCCGCACGACGATCGGGCAGAGCTCGTCTGTTGGCTACAAAAACGAACAGACGGTGCTGGATAAGCAGCTTGCACTCGTCGGGGCGAGGGAGGATGCGGATCTGGCTGCAGTGGAGCTGCTGCGTCGTCAGCAGCTGGATGGTGTGGCGCAGCAATCCGCCGATCCGTCAGCATCGGTTGAAGCGTTGGCGGCAAAGGTCAAATGGAGTGCACAGGAAATGCGTTATGATGCGTATCATAGAATGGCGATCGCTATGGAGGTCGGCAGCAAGGTGCGCATGGAGGCGATGAAAAAGGCGGAGGAGGCAAAGGTAAAGGCGGATGTGCTGAAACGCAAATACAAGGTTGCCTGTATGAAGCAGGGCGCGGAGAAAGAGCGTGAGAGTGCGACCATCAGCCGTCATCAGAAATTCGACATGCTCAAGGGTGTCTTTCGCAAGCCAACCGACTATTCCCGCGAGGATGCCGAGCTGAGCCTGACCATTGGGGATCAGAATCAGGAGGAGCTCCATCTGGTCAACGTCGGACGTGCTACGATGGGCGGTACAAAAGCGATGTACGAGTTTGATGATCTGAACGCGGACGGGGCAAACCAGCGCTGGCTGTACAAGGAGGCTACGAATTGCATCGGCATGTCAAAGCCGTCGGGCGCAGTTGTGACGGGAGAGGCGTACCGTCTGCAAAGGCAGCTTCGCGGTGAGTTGTCCATTCCTGCCTACTGTGTGAAGGTGGACGGCAGGGTCGTCGGTTCTGTGCAGAAGAAGATGCAGCGCGCAGAGGGCGGTGTGGATCTCTTTAAGTGGCAGGCACAGGAGGATCTGACAGTCAATGCGCCGGATGCAGTCACGATGCACGATCTGATGAATGAGCACACGCTGGACTGGGTGCTGTGCAACTTTGATACCAAGGGGGAAAACTTTATCAATCAGGAGGGCGGACACGTGATTTCCTTCGACAAGGAGGCTTCCTTCAATAAGCTCCTTGACAGTGGCTCGCGTGAGATGTCCTATACCTATAAGCCCCACTCCAATGACACGATTTACAATACGATGTTCCGGGCTTATGCCGAGGGCAAGATCGACCTTGACCTGTATGCGAATGAGGAGTCGATCCACTCGATCGAGTCGAAGGACGCACAGCAGTACGTAGAAATGTTCAAAGAAACATTGGATGCCAAGTACAAAAAAAGCAGCCAGCGGAGCGAGGCGGAGGAGCTTTTGAAGAACCGTTTTCAGACGCTGCGTGAGACTTACCGCACATTCTATACGGAACTGATCCGTGAGCGGATCAAACATTTTCAGGGGAATTCCGACGCGCATCAGCAGGAGCGGAACCGTCTCAATGCCTATCTGAACAACGGAACCTTCCGTTTTCATGATGAATAAGTCAAAAATATTACAGGGAATAATGACCCTTTAATGCGTCCGCATCCGTGATCAGTACATAGAAGATCGTGCCGTAGTAGTTGTTATCTACGATACGTCCGTGGCTGAAAACGGAGACCTGTGTGCCGTCCTTGCGGAGCAGCGGAAACTCAATGTGGGTGTCCGTGCCGTATTTGCCGGAGCGGATCTGCCCGAAGATCGCTGCCTCCGTGTCGTCGCGCTCATCCGGAGCGATCAGGTTGCGGAAACGGTCATTGCTATGGCGGAGCAGGCCGTCCAGATTATCGCAGCCTGCCAACTGGATCAGTGCATAGTTGGCAAACAGGATGCGGTCATCGTCCGGGTCGGCTTTGTAGATCAAAAATGCAGCGGGAAGATGCTCGGACACATCCTTCAATGCGAATCCGAGCTGGCTGCGTTTTTCAGATACAAAGTCAGACTCGTATGCCAGATAATTATTTTTTCCGCGCAGCTTTACCTCGTAGAGTGCGCTGTCCGCCTTATGGAACAGGTCGGACGCAGTCGCTGCCTGCGTCGGATAAACGGCATAGCCGAGAGAGATGTTAAACGAAAGCTGTTCATCCTCGTAGTTGAAGTGCCGCGGCAGAAGCATGAATTGCTCTAACAGGGCGGATGCCTGCTCGCGCGTGCAGTTCGTCAAAAAGACAGAAAATTCGTCTCCGCCGTTTCTGGCGAGAAATCCGTGATCCGAAAATGTAGTTTTCATATTCGCCGCCAGCTGCTGCAGCGCATAGTCGCCGGTCGCATGACCGTACATATCGTTGATGAATTTAAAATCATCGATATCGAAGGTGATACCGACACACGGCTCCTGCGGATGGGCGTGGGTATATTTGGCGACAGCGGTCTCAAATCCATGACGGTTCAAAAGTCCGGTCAGGGAATCTGTGATCGAGAGCTGTTTTAAGATTCTTCTGCGGTTGTTGATGATTAAGAGTGCGACGGATAATCCGGTCATAAGCAGGATAATCACCAGTCCGACAGAGAAAATGATGACGGCATTTTGGCTGTTGTTCCATCCATCTATGGGCATGACCTCCATTTTCCAGACACAGCCGCCGAGCTGGAACGTATAAATGACAGGGTCATCGAGCACCTGTCCCGAGCTGTCTACGAGTTCATATTCAAGGCTGAGCGGAGAGGGTGTCTTGCTCAGACGGTAAGCATATCCGAAATCGGTCAGTGAGCGCAGGGAGTTGGCAAATACATCCGGTGTGCGCAGAATAATGATCGTAAATCCCCAGAATGTTTCATTTCCCTGACTGTCTGTCAGGTATACCGGATTGCGGATCGCGATGCCGGTGCCGCCCTGTTTCAGGGGAAATGGTCCCTGTGCGATCGTCATGTGGTGATCTCTGGCGTAGCAGGCGAGTTCCGCGCGCGTTTCGTCGTGGAACAGGTCGATCAGCCCCGTCTCGTTTCCGGCGAGCGGATAGATCTGGGTGACGACACCGTCCGGTGCGAGCTGGATGCTCTGGATATAGTCTGTCATCATATCGGCTGCGATCCGGTTGAATTTATTGACTGTTCCGTCCGCGCTGACGACAATCTGTTCGAGCGAATCGGTGACAGTGATACCCTCGGTGATGTAGCGGATCATCTGGTCGCCGTAGCTGACGACATTCAGCTTTGTAAGTGTGCGCGCCTCCTGCTCAGATGATACATATGTAAGGTAGGTCATGCCGGACAGTGCGGCAATCCCGAGAATAAAGATCAGAAACGGTATGAATATTTGATATTTCAGACCCTTTATATGAGATAATTTCATGATTGATAACCCCCGTTTTTATAGTGTATAAAATGGTATATCAATAAAATTATAGCAGATGTATTCCGGCAGGTAAAGGGTGATCTTTCTTTATGGACGTTTTTGGTGTGACAAAAAATATCATTATGGTATGACAAATAGCGAAACAGAACTTGCAATTTGGACGTATCGGGGGTATTCTAACAGAGATATGGTACAGGAAGAATGACAGAACCGAGGCGTATACAGTGAATCAGGTACAAAAGCAATCAAAACTGACGAAAAGATTATATGATGGATCAAAGATTGACTGGGGGCATCTGACCTTTACAAAGAAAGGCTTGTGGATGCTGATGATCCCTGTCATGGTCGAGCAATTTCTGAATTCCCTGATGGGAATGGCGGATACGATGATGGTGAGCCATGTCGGCAGTGCGGCGATGTCTGCGGTGTCACTGGTGGACTCGATCAATGTGCTCGTGATACAGGTATTTGCTGCGCTGGCGACCGGTGCCGCGATCATCTGTGCACAGTATTTGGGCAAGGGAGATACACAGGGAGCGAACCGTGCCGCGCGGCAGATTTTTCTGACCGTATTGGTGATTTCGGTGGGCTTGATGGCAGTCGGGCTCGTTTTTTACCGTCCGCTGCTGCATTTTGTGTTTGGCGAGGTGGAGCCTGCCGTCATGGACAATTCCATTACATATTTTATTATAACGGTGATTTCCTATCCGTTTATCGCGCTGTTCAATGCGGGCGCGGCATTTTACCGTTCGGGCGGTGATTCTAAATTCCCGATGAAGGTGTCTACGATCTCGAACATCATGAATGTAGTCGGAAACGGAATCCTCATTTTCGGATGTAACATGGGCGTGGAGGGCGCAGCGATCTCGACGCTTATCTCGCGTGTGTTCTGCGCGGTCGTGATCTTAGCCTATCTGGCGAAGGAGGGGCGGCATCCGATTGTCCTCAACCATTATTTTTCGATCCGTCCGGATTTCCGCCTGATCGCGATGGTGCTTGCGATCGGTATTCCGTCCGGCATCGAAAACGGCATGTTCCAGTTTGGAAAACTCGCGATCCAGTCCACGGTATCGACACTCGGTACTGCCAATATCGCAGCGCAGGCAATGACGATCATTTTTGAGAATGTCAACGGTATCGCAGGCATCGGTATCGGCATTGCAATGATGACGGTCGTCGGTCAGTGCATCGGCGCCGGCAAGCGGGAGGAAGCGCGCTATTATATATGCAGGATGTCACTGTATGCCGAATATGTAATCATAGCAACCTGCCTGATCGTATTTGTGTGCGCGCGTCCGGTTATGCTGTTAGCACATATGGAGCCGGAGAGCATCGAGATCTGTTTTCAGATGACACTGGCGATCACGATCGTAAAACCGCTCGTGTGGACGTTCTCATTTATTCCCGCTTACGGTATGCGGGCAGCCGGTGATGTGCGCTTTTCCATGATTGTATCGACCTGTACGATGTGGTTCTGCCGTGTTGCGTTATCGATTTTCCTCATGCGCACGACGAACGTCGGACCGATGGGTGTGTGGATTGGTATGTTTGCCGACTGGACAGTCCGCGGATGCATTTTCTCAGGGCGGTACCTAAGCGGCGCATGGCTGAAAAAACAGGTGATAAAGACGGATCGCTGAGCAGGACAGGAGGAGAAACATGATGAAGGTACAGATGGATGGTGAGCAGCGCAGGGCACAGATGCTGCGGCTGCTGCAGACTGCCAAAGAGCCGATTCCGGGAGCAAGGCTGGCAAAAGAGATGGGTGTGAGCCGTCAGGTCATTGTGCAGGATATCGCGCTGTTGCGGGCAGTCGATAAAAATATATTGTCTACGAATAAAGGGTATATTTTGTTTCACAGCGAGCCGGATGAGCATACCCGCTCGTTTCATGTACATCACACGAATGCACAGATCACGGATGAGCTCCAGACGATCGTTGACTGCGGCGGCAGTGTCAAGGATGTGACGGTGGAGCACCCGATCTACGGGCAGATCAGTGCGGATCTGATCATACGCAGCCGCGTGGATGTTGCGAACTTTGTGGCACAGGTCAAAAAATACCGGACAAAGCCGCTGACGGAGCTCACGGACGGGGAGCATTTTCATACGGTGACGGCTGCCGATGAGCAGACGTTAGAACGGATCGAGCAGGCACTGGCACAAAAGGGTTATCTGATCCGGTAAACACACATTTTAGCGTTTTTACGTATTTTACCCTTGCATAGCTATCTGGCTTGTGCTATAGTACACCTTGACTGACAAGACAGTTGACAAGACATGCAGATTGTCTGTAAAGAAAAGGAGTACGTTATGACAAAGGATTTTTGGAAGAAACTTGGAAAAGAGATATTTATCGATGGTCTGAGCGGTATGGCAAGCGGTCTGTTTGCAACGCTGATCATCGGTACGATCATCGTACAGGTCGCAGGGCTGATCCCCGGAGTGGTCGGTACGTATCTGTTTATGATCGGCAAGATGGCAAGTGC
Source organism: uncultured Eubacterium sp. (assembly GCA_934320655.1). Lineage (GTDB taxonomy): Bacteria > Bacillota > Clostridia > Lachnospirales > Lachnospiraceae > W0P33-017. The sequence continues at coordinate 66,003 of CAKRFN010000007.1, read as the reverse complement.
GATGACGGGAGCAGGTATCGGCATCGGAACGGCAAAGCGTCTGGAGGCGAGTCCGCTCGTGCAGGTATCGGCAGCTACGGCAGGCATGTGTGGCGCGTTTGCGAGTAAGCTGCTCGCGGGTGCGGCAATCGTCAGTGGTACGGTGGATGGTGGACTGGAGCTGTCCAATGCGGTCGTTTTATCCGGACCGGGAGAACCGCTCGGCGCATTTGTGGCAGTGATGGTGTGTATCTATATGGGGCGGCTTGTATCAGGAAAGACGAAGGTAGACATTCTCGTGACACCGTTTGTCTGCATCGTTTCGGGATCTGCGGTCGGTCTGCTTGTGGGGCCGAGCATTTCGGCATTTATGACATGGCTGGGATCAATCATCAACTGGGGAACCGAGCAGGCTCCGTTTGTGATGGGTATTGTCGTATCCGTGTTGATGGGAATTATCCTCACGCTGCCGATCTCGTCTGCGGCACTTGGAATCATCCTCGGATTGTCCGGAATCGCAGCAGGTGCGGCGACAGTCGGCTGCTGTGCAAACATGGTTGGATTTGCGGTGGCGAGCTACCGTGAGAACAAAGTCAACGGTCTGTTGGCACAGGGACTTGGAACGAGCATGCTCCAGATCGGAAATATTGTGAAAAAGCCTGTGATCTGGCTGCCTGCGATCGTGGCGAGTGCCATTCTCGGACCGGTATCGACCTGTGTCTTACGCATGACGAACAATCCGACCGGATCAGGCATGGGTACTGCCGGACTCGTCGGACAGATCAACGCCTATCAGGATATGGCAGCCGGCGGTATGGCACCGGGCGTGGTGCTGGCAGAGATTGTGGTCATGCATGTGGTTCTGCCGGCGGTTATCGCATTTGCGGTATCCGAGCTGATGCGCAAAAAGGGCATGATTGCCGACGGCGATATGAAGCTGGATGTATAAAAAGTGATAATTACAACGATCATTACATAGAATTTTATCAAAAGTCGAAAGGCTGCATGAACGCGGTTTTTCGACTTTTTTGGTAAATTGGGTTATTAGGGCTAGTCATGGGAAAGACGATTTGATAAAATAGAGAGTAATATGTGGAATTATGTGGAATCGGGGAAGTAAGTGGATGAGTATTCATACAATAAATAGAGAAAATGTGAATGAATATGCAGACCGGTTAGATCCCGATATTGCGGAAAATATCGGGCGGGACGGCTATTACGGGCTGGCGTGGCAGAGCCTGCGGGATGCAAAGGATCAGGCATTGATCGTCTGGAGGCTGCAGCATCTGCGGCAGGGGGAGACGACCGCGCGGATTTTACAGATGCAGGCACAGACAGCCGTTGGCGCACGGGCGGTTTTAAAAGCGTATGAGGATACGCTCCGGGAGGCGCATGCAGTCCGGTCTGTGTTTGAATTTCCGGAAAATACGGACGACTGCTGTATCGCAGAGCTCGAGCGGGCGGGCTATGAACCGCATCAGGGGGAACAGCAGGCACTTATCGTGACGGTCGATGAATTAAGACAGCGCCCGTTTGTGGGTGCACAGCCGCTGCCGGCACATGTCACCGGTATTGGTGAACTGACGATTGACCAGATGCGCAGGGGCGTCCAAAGCTGTCTGCTGCAGCACAGGGAGGGATCGCTGGAGGATCTGTATTCCCTGCCGCTCCACTGGTTTGATCCGGAGGTATCCTGCTGTCTGCAGGAGGATGGCAAGGTATACGGACTGTTTCTCGTGCATTGCTTATCGAGCGGAGGGCTGACGGTGGAGCTGATGTATGCGGCAAAGCCGGCGACAAAAAACGATCTGGTGCATCTGATGCGGTATGCGATCAGCACGGCGGCAGATATGTATGAAAAGGATACGCCTGTATTGCTGCGGCGGAGCAGTGAGGTAGCACGTGCCATAACAGGAAGAATGTTCCCGGACAAGAAGGGGAACCGGGTGATCGTAGGAGAGAAGGCGTTAGAGGGATAGATCATGTATCGAACGGAGGTTGAAGGATGAGTACACAATTCGGGGAACTGGAACAGACCAGACAGCAGATCGACCGCGTGCTGCAGCAGGATGTGCGTGTGGCGGCGAATTTACAGAGCGTAGAGCAGGACAGACAGCAGTTTTACAGCATTGAGCAGACAAAAAGCGATCAGAGGCTGATCGATCAGGCATTGGCGGATGCCGGTCAGCTAAAGCTGACGAATAAGGAGCAGTATCGCCTTCGTGCGATTCAGGGCAGAAATATTTCGCATTTATTATTAAACCAGAATCAGTTTTCAACGGATAGTCCGGAGATGGCGATGGTAAAGGCGGATGTGGGCGCACTTGAGCAGATGCTTGGCAGTGCGTGGGATACGGAGCGCGCGCTGGATAGCATCGTAGAGCTGGAGAGCGCCTATCAGGTAGCGATCGCCTCGTGCAAAAACTATTGCAGCCGCAAAAATCCGACGTTCCGCAGCGGCAAGGAGCGCAAGCAGATGGTTGAGGAGACCCTGCAGCATCTGCAGACCGAGGCACAGCAGATCCACGCGGCGCGGGCAATGGCTGAGCGGGGCGAGCTGCCGCAGGAGATGACGAGCCGGAGAGATCTGCTCGTTGCGGCATTGCAGTATACCGCCGGACAGCGGACAAAGGAGCCGGAGGGCGGGATTGCGGCGCTTACTTATGCGGATTTTGCGTCGATGCTCGGCACACATAACCGCGGTCAGATCGCGTTTTCCGGAAACGGTCTGCAAATGATCAACAACGGTGTATTTTCTTCCGCAGAGGGAACCGTATCCGCCGAGAACTTTGAGGTGCGCACGCAGTTGTATGTTGCGGCAATGCAGAAGATGGGCGAACAGATGACACCGGAGTTTGCCATGCACTTACAGCAGGTGTTGGGACTGGATACAGAGCTGCGGGAGTCCAAGCCGTTGTCCAGAAAAGAATTGTATGAGGTGATTACGGAGGTCAATCTGCAGTCCTCACAGGTCGCACAGACACTGAAAGAAGGAGAACAGGCACCGGAGAGCAGACGGGTGATGGCAGAAAAGGTCACACAGCTGATCGGCGGCTCGCTCGGCGACTGGGATGTGACATATACGCCCCAGCAGGTCGAGCAGGAGATGAAAGCGCAGATCACTGCTATGTTAAAGAATGCCGCAGAGTGGGGCATACAGGTACCGAAACTGTCCAGACATCAGATGGATGTGCTCGTCAAGGGCAATCTGCCCCTGCTGCGCGATCAGTTGTTTACGTCCCTGAATGCGGCGTACGATATGCGCTGCCGCATGAATGCGGAGGGCGATGTGGATGTCAATGAGGTAGCCGCCAATGACGTACTGATTTCCCAGATGCTCGTCTATGAAATATCAAAAATAACGGCAGAGACTGCCGAGGAACGAAAGATCGCAGAGCACGAGCAGAAGGCGTATATAACCGGTCTGGCGTTTATGCTGAGCGATCAGGAGGATCTCGGCAAGGATTTTGAGCAGTCGCGGGTCGGTGATCTGGCAGTCGGCGGCTCGGCAGGTCTTGCGCAGGCGGTGGATGAACGGCTGCCGGAGTGCGAGGCATGGCGGCAGAACCGCAGCCGGATGAAGCGCGGTTATGACGGGCTGGTCAGCCTGTGTGACCGCTTACAGACGCTGACACAGCTTCAGGAGCGCGCACTGTATGAGGATCTGACGGATGCGCAGCGTGCGAACATGCAGCAGCTCGCGGCGCAGATCCAGAATATGTTACAGTTACAGCCGGACGGCTCTGCCAATCCGCTTGCGGGTGACATGGAGTTCGTTGCGCAGGAATTAAAGGGCAGCCGTTTTGCGGTGGGCTTTGCCACGGCAAAGGCGCGCGTGCTTGAGCAGGGCTTCTCGTTTGAGGAGGCGGCAGGACATATTACGGCACAGGTGCGCTCGCTGCATCGGCAGAGACCGCAGAGCCAGCCTGAGGCAAAACCGCAGATGAGTGAGACGGTGCAGCGGGCAAAGGAGCTCGGCGGCGGGATGAGTCCGGAAGCAAAACAGGTGTTAAACGTACTGCTGTTACAGAAGCAGGCATCCGAACTGGCAGAGACGGGCGGAGAAGATACCGCAAACCAGCTGGCAGATCTGCACCGAGCGCTGCGGCGGTTCTCGGCAGGCGTACCACATGCGGAGCGCGTGAACGTCGCAGGCACGACGGTGCAGCTCATGCAGAGCCAGAACGGTGTGCTGTCCATGGTGCTGGAGCGGCGCACGATCATGCTGCCGTATACCGCAACCATGCTGGCAGAGCGTATGGAAACCGACATGATGACGAATGAGTCATTGTATGAAAAGAAAGATATTGCAGATATTCTGCGCGCGCAGCGCACGGATAATGGGAGCGGCGGAGACATGGTGCGTGTGCGCAACCTGTGCCTGAAGCTGCTGCAGAGCAGAACCGGCCAGCCGTCGGCGTTTTTCAATAATATTTCCGACCGCAGATTAAAGGATTATGCACTGTTTTTGGTCGAGGGCGTGACGACTGCCGAGGCGGTCATCGCCGATGTCAATAAATTGGAAAATTCGGCACTCATCAACGGTGAGGAGGCGCTGGCACTGCTCAAAAAGTCCCAGCAGGTACGCGCGGAGGAAATGCATGTGGAGATCACCCGCCGCGAGCGTGTGCAGGAGGGTGAGGGCGCGGACTGGCAGGAGAACGAGAGCAAGGTAAAGAATCTGCTCTCAGACCTGTTCTTCTCCACACAGACATGGGAGCTGGATGAGAACGAGCGCAGCACGATGGAGAAACTGCGTGAGGCAGAACAGGCAGGCAATGCCGCACAGATCGAGGAGCTTCGCCGGACACAGTCGGCAGAGCGGATGCGCAGGGTGGTTTTAAACCACACGGAGGCACTGTATTACGTTGTAAAAGATCCACAGCTTTTGAACGGTATGCTGGATAAACTGCCGTTTCCGGCGGATGAGGCCAGTGAGACCGGACAACAGGCGGGCATGAAACAGCAGATTCAGGCGGCGGTTCACCAGATGCTCGATATGCCGCAGCTCGTGCAGCTTCGGAAGATGGCGAACGGGCCGCTTGAGCCGCTGGCAAAGCTCGGTTTTCAGAAGGCGCTTGGTGCTGCACTTTATCATCCGGATGCGATGGCAAAGCTGGCGGAGCTGGATACACAGATCAGCCGTGCGGTCGAGCAGAGCATGAACAGCATCCAGCAGATGATCAATACTTCCGTGTCTGCCGTATTCCGGCCGGAGGAGCAGGATGCGGAAGGTGCACAGACGGGTGTCCGCCGCGAAAATTACGGCGATACACCGGAAGAAAAGAAAAGATGGCAGAAGGATTCTGCGGAGGAGCTGAACCGGCTGCTGCGGCAGGCGGCGAGCGGCGAGCGCGGACAGGGTCTGTTTACAAAAAATGTATTCCAGAATTATTTTCAGGGTGTTTCGCGCATGGATCAGCGTGCGATGCTGGCATCAGCGCTGCGCGGTGCCAAGCCGTTTGAGGAACCTGCAGCGGATGCATCGCCGGAGGAAGCGCAGGCGTACCAGAAAAAAGTCATGGGCAATTACCTCGGCGGTGTGTTAAAGGGAGCGGGACCGCTGTTACAGAAGATGTTGCAGGGTATGCCGCTGGATTCCATGCCGGAAGAACTGAAAAGTGCTTTGAAGGATATGCGTTCCAACCTCGCACCGATTCCGGAGGAGCTCGTGCGGGCACAGCTGCGCGGCATGATCGAGCGCTCGCAGGGCAAGGTGACGGATATCAAGGTGGAGCGTGCACTCGGTGCGGCATCGGTCGGTCAGGCATTCTTATGCAAATTTAAAGGACCGGATCTGCCGGAGGAAGGGCAGGATGTCGTTGTAAAGCTGCTGCGTCCCAATGTGCGCAACCATATGATGCGCGAGAAGGATATCATGCTCCGGTGTGCGAAAATGACCGATCATCCGGACGGTACGGATATGGATGAGATCGGCGGTATGGAGGCGACCTACCGCGGTCAGCTTCTGCGTATTGAGGAGGAGCTGGATCTGACGATCGAGGCACAGAATGTAGAGCGCGGCAGGCTCTACGATGAAGGTGTGCAGACGGTTCAGGCGATGAAGGTGAATCCGCTCGTGGAGCCGACGGTCAATGCGATGGTGCTTGAGAAAGCGCCCGGTACGACGCTGGATAAATATATGGATGAGACACGCAGCGAATACCGCGAAGAGATAGCCTCCATGTACGTGGATCAGGTGGAAAGACTGACCGATATGGGCATGGGTGAGGCGGTTCGTATACGCAGTGGGGCAGATTTCGCGAAAACCTATACGAAGCTCACGCAGATGTATGACAAGCTTGTCAAACGGCAGAAGTATCTGACGACACTGGCGAACAAGTGGGTGACGGAGGGTGTGTTTGGCAGAGGCTTTTACCACGGCGACCTGCATGCGGGCAATATCATGGTAGACGATGAGCGGATGACGATCATTGATTTCGGTAATGCGACCAAGCTCGATGAGGTACAGCAGTCACATGTCGTGAAAATGATGCTGGCAGCAGGATACGGCATGATGGATGATTTCCGTCACAGCTTCCATATGCTGCTGCAGAATACGCCGGAAGAAAAATATCAGGAAAAACGCGAGGCGCTCGGAGCGATGATCGAGGAGGTCTTCCAGATGGGCACTACACAGGATACGGGTGCGCGTATTGCCGTTGTGCTGTTAAAGGCACAGGAGCTCGGACTCGAGCTGCCGCCCGCAATTGCGAATTTCTCACAGAGCCAGATCCGTTTGCAGCAGACGATCGAGGAAATGAATACGATGATTGAGACGCTCCAGCGGGAAATTGTGCGGCTCGCAGACGGCAAGATGCAGGGCGGTGATCAGGGTGACCTGATGACGTTGATGCTTATAACACGCCCCCGGGATGAAATGTATAAAGAGATCAAAAGGGATATGCCGCAGGATATCAGTCATGATGCATTCATAAATGTGATTCATGAAACAAAGACAGAGGAGGAACGGCAGGCCTTTGAACAAGACTATATAGACGGAATAGAGACAGAGGAATCGGCAGAAACCATTCAGACGCTACGGGATCAGTTACATGCCCTCTGGAAAAAGCAGGATGATCCTGACAGCTCCGAGGAGGAACGGGTGCGTCAGGAAGATGCGTTCCATAAAAATTACATGAAACAATATATTGTTCATGCAGACCAGAAACTGATCATCTATAAATCCGTACAGCCGATAATCGAAACACCCGATGCGGAGCTGTTGCTGGGATCGCTTCTGCAGGATGCATCTTACAAGGGAAAGGAGCTGCGCGAGACATATCAGGCATTTTGTCAGGCACATGAACAGCAGTCGCCTGAGCTGGAAGAGAAAAAGACTGCGTTTGTGAGCCAGTATTTACAGATACAGTCACACCGGATGACTGCGTTTAAGGAAGCGGTGGATCAGCCGGTTACGAGAATGGAAAAGCCGGAGACATTCTTCAGCGTAATGTCGGATGTAATCATGACAAATAAGAAGGCGGCACTGGACCGGTTAGGTTTCCTGTATTCCATGAAGGTGTTGTTTAAGCAGCAGGGAGATGACGAATGAGAATTACACGTTTAGAAAGAGATCAAAGGGGATTCGTACTGGATTTAGATCCGCTGATGATGCTGGACCGGCTGGAATTTCCCAATGCATTTGCGCTGCTTGCCATCGAATCGGATGCGCAGACCAAGGACGATCTTCCGGCAGGGCTTTTGATCGCCTCGGTGCAGGAGGAGCTGCTGGTCATCGACTGGCTGTACGTCGCGGCGGCGCACCGGATGCAGGGGATCGGAGAACAACTGCTGGTCGCTGCATTTGAATATGCTGTGCAGAAGGGCATCGCGCGGCTGGGTGCCTACATCAATGATGAATACGGTCGCAGTGATATCTGTGTGGGACAGGAGCACTTTTTCAAGGAACGGCTGTTCCGAGAAAAACAGCCGCTTGGCGGCGAATGGCTGACCGACCTGCAGACGCTGGCGATGCAGCCGGGGTTTCGAACTAAAGCACAGACGACGGCACAGACCGGCACTTTTCGCAATCTGAGCGTCACGCAGGCGGGGGATGTCATTGCACAGCTCCTGCGGATGGAACAATGTGACACACTGTATCCGATGCGTGCACAGGAACGCTATTTTGATCCGGACGTGAGTGTCGTGCTGGCCGATCAGGGAAAGCTGTGTGGCGGGCTGCTGATCCAGTGCGTCGTGCGAGATACCCCACGGATCAAGGGCGGGATGATCGTCCGGTCGAGGGAAAATATTCTTTATCCGGTGTTGTGCTGTGCACCGTCAGATGCGGATGCGCGTATGCTGGCGGCAGCGGCACTGAAAGCGGCAGCGCTGAAATACGGGGCTGATACGCAGGTACATGTGATCCTGAAAAACGGCCGGTATGCGGGCGTGATGGATGATGCATGGAACCGGATGCGTGTGAACAACCGGCTGATGACCGCGCGCGTGGAGGATTACCGCAGCGCAAAGGAGCGCGATGACCGTATGCTCGGAACACGCAGATTACTGCAGCTTGGGTAGCCGCAGAAAAAAATGTCAAAAACAGACGAAATGTGTCCAACTTTTGTCTGTATTTATTCAGTATAATGGTCACATAGGATCAAGAGAAGTATGTTCAAGGGGCAGGCTGCCGGATGAACAGCAATCTGTTTGGCAGAGACAGATAAAAATACTCATATGTGTCCGGCAGCCTGTATAAGCTATTAGGGGCGGGAGATGGCTTAACGCTTTTATTAGTATGTGAGGCAATACGAACAATATATCACCAGAGGCGGGAGAACAGACATGAATAATAATCAATTATATCCTTTTGAAAGAAATCGTTACTATTCAGGTAAGATGCTTACCAGTGCAGATTTTCAGGCGGAACAGAACTACTTTAACAACAAGCGTAGATTTGTCAATAATCTGATGTACGGATCAGGGATCGTATGTGGCTGTGGCGTATTCAGCTTAGATGATCTCTCGATTCTGGTTGAGAGCGGTGTTGCCATCGACGGCATGGGCAGGGAGATCGTGGTCGATGCATCGGTTGTCAAAAAGCTGTCTGCGGTAGACGGTTTTGAGCAGCTTCGCACGAATCAGGCAAGCCTGTGTCTGAAATATAAAGAGGATGAGGTTCACGCAGTCTATGCAGTGAACCAGAAGGAATCCGACAAAGAATACGAATATAACCGCATCAGCGAGAGCTATCAGCTCTTTTTGATGGATACGGAGGACATCCCCGAGGAATTTGAGATGGAGACAGAGTTCCTTACGAGTGGTGTATTATTAAATGACGACAGTTACCGTGTGGAGCTGGTGATGCCGGCGACCGCATGTAAAGGAAAAAATATAAAGGTTGTTGTCCGCGTGACAAAGCTGACCGCCGATACAAAGAGGCTGACCTATCACGGCATCCTGCAGGTTCCGGCGTTTGTGACAGCCGATGGCGGACACGAGCTTGCGATTGGCGTGGAGGATGTGACGCTGACTGAGGGCGAAGTGCTTGAGCGCGAGTTCTGGATGTGCGCACAGGAGACCGCAGCGGTCGATACGAACGTGATCTTAAAGAGCGGATCTGCGGGCGCGTTTGTGGATGGTGCGGCAGTCGCTGCCGTGACCGGCTTTTCTTTGAAGATACTGCTGGCTGACTGCAAGCCGAGAGAGCTTGTCAGCCGTGAGATCGGACATATGAGCCTTGAAATGAAAAATATCGGAGGCACGAGCGATTTTATCCGTCTGGCAGATCTTCGTCTGGTGCGCACAGAGAGCGCTTATATTATAGAAGAAGTCAAGGAAACCAACATCAAAAAATATATTACCGCTCCGGCGCAGGAGATGCTGCGCAGCGAGTATCTCGACTATTTCGAGAAGGAAGTGGAGCTCGGGGGCGGCGACAAGGTCGTTTCCGTACAAAAGGAGAGCGAACAGCAGCATACCTCACGTGCAAATGTACCCGAGGTGGCGACCGGTATTCTGGAGATCCCGCTCGGAGATACGGCGCGCAAGGGTGATATCTGCTATTCCGGCGAGATCATGCATGGACTCGGCAAGGGAAATGTCTATGTGGATATCGGATATGAGTACATATCAGAAGATGCGGCGCTCGGCGCAAATGCCAAGAGCACGGTATACGGCAATCCGGATCTGTTCCGCGACGGCGCAAATCTGGCAGTCGATGCCGAGACTGCGGTCAAGGTGCTCAACGACAAGGGCAGCTTTGTCGTAGCGGTCAAGCTGTTGCAGAATGTTGATTATCTCGTGCTGTCTTACCGCTGGGTAGCGATCAAGTTCCCTGCAGGCAATGATCTGGGCATCCCTGAGGATATGGAGGGCAAGAGCATCGCGGCAGAGACACCGACCGTTGTGATGGGAACAAAGGAGAGCCACTACTTTGGTGTGAAATATAATCATATGGACAGTTGCAGTATTGTGTACGAGCTGACAGAGCCGGGAAGCGGTGAGATCAGTTCGGATGGTATCTACACTTCACCCGCCAAGGAAGGTGTCTATGAGATACTGATCTACTGTGCGGATTATCCGTCTATTTGTACCTATGCGTATGCGATTGTCAAAAAGAAGGGACTTGACGAGTCAGAGGAAGCCTAAGGAGGGCTGATAGGATGATATATCAGTCGCAGAAAATGCGGTTAAAGTGTATACGGGTGCTGGAAAAGACACCGGCGAATGATATTCTGGTCTGTCAGGATTTAAACGCCACCGAGGAAGGTCTCTACACCGTGCTTGTCGTCTACGATCATGAGATTGTGCGGCGGTTTCTGACGGTATACGAACAGTCAGAGTATGATACGGGAGCCTCCTGTGTGGACAGCTTTTCGGATCAGGGTGCATTTCTGATCGTATATCCGTATTTCAGGGAGCGCGCATTAGAGGATTTCTATATGGGCACCGCCTATTCCCTGAATGAATGCGAGACGATCTGCATCAATACGATACTGGCATGTATCTCTGCGGAGATACCGTATCCGATCCTGTATCTGATCTTAAAACAAAGACAGCTCCATCTCGCTAAAAACCACAACGTGTATCTCGGGTTTGCGGTCAATCTCGAAGAGCTTGACGAGAAGCTGACCGAACGTGACTGCGTGGTACAGTGTGCCAAGATCCTGCGCGAATTGTTAGCGCCGAAGGCATCACAGAAAGCGATCAGCTACCAGCTGCTTGATAAGAAGATTTCAAAAAAGAGTTACCATAAATTTACGGAGCTGTATAAGGACATCCGGATCGCCGCCGCACCGAAGCAGCGGGGCAGTATCAGAAATCATATCCGGGCATGGTTTATGAGAAACCGTGACCAGATTTTCCGGGTGCTGCTTCGGATCTGTATCCTGTTAGTGATATTGGTGGTTGCCACGTTTGCAACACAGGCAATATTTGGTGATATTCCGTGGCTGCGCTTGTTTATAAACGGATTTAAGAAGATTGGAACAGAGTCTCTGCTTCAATAAATAAGGAATGCTGGGAGAAAACATATGAGTAAAAAAATACCGATGATCATCGGTTTGGTATGGTTGCTGGCTGCCACCGCACTATACGGATATGCTGTCTGGAACGGACAACCGGATGGCGTGTACACCTATGATAATGACGGATGTACACAGGACCAGACGGTGTACGTTGCAGATAATGAGACAAAAGAAGGTTTGATCTACGAGATGGATCTGTACGGAAAGGTGACAGATTTTTTCTCGACAAAGAAGCTGCAGGATGAGGCATTTATCCGCGAAGTCGCAGAATATGACGGCGAACTCTATGCGGTGATGGCGATGCCGGATTCCACCGGGCAGGAGGATACATATACTTACCGGATTTTAAAATTTTCTGACGGATTACAGCTGACTGCCATGACAGCGGAGCTGTCGATCTACGAGACCGATGTACTTACGGATCTCGTCGTAGACGGAACCGGCATGTATCTGGCGACCGTCGCACGGGACGGCAGCGCCGCCTGTGTGTATGAGCTTTCCAACGAACAGATGCTAGACCCGGAGACGGCGGCACAGTCTGCTATTACAGTTGAGAGCTTTCTTAGACAGGAGGCAGAGACCGGACGTACCTACGTTGCTGCCAGCTATGACATGGGCAGCATTTCCGTCCGCAGTGACGCGGATCTTGTTTCCGGACCGTTTGCAGTCGATGACACGGTGCGCTATACCTATTCTTTGTGTCATATGAATCTTGGACAACTGATGTCCTTACACGGCAGTTACCGGATCTACTGGCTGATCGGTGTACTGGCGGGCTGGCTGGTTATTTTACTGTTATATGCGCTGTTCCGCAACCGGAACCGCATGGTATATTTAGCGTTTGTGCTGGAGCTGATCCTGCTCGTCGTTGTGATGGGCGGCAGCGGCGTATTTATCTACAAGCAGATGCAGACGCAGCAGACTGCCAGAACAAAATGGATCGCCTCCGTGCTGAACGGGGTATTGACCGATATTGGCAATCCTTCGGAACTGTCATTTACAGATTCCGATTTCTATACATCCGAGCAATATACGCAGCTGCGGGAGAGCTTACAGACTGCTTATACGCAGACCAGAAATGATGGCTGCGAGGATCTGTTTTTTGCGGATACGACCGATTTGTGTGTATATGTCAGCGTGAGCGGACATAATCATGAGACAGTGGACACCCGTTATTTTGCCGCAACATCCAACGAGGCGGAGGGGCTTGTCGTCTCAAACAGCATCACATCGAAAAACTTCCGCATGGACGGACAGCGCTATCAGATTCTGACGGCGGCAACGAACGGTAACTATGCATTGTTCGGGGTTTACCGCAATGACGTGTGGGACTTTGGCGACTGGCAGTCACAGCTTGTGACGGTGCTCATCGTGTTTGCACTGGCAAGTCTGGTGTGCATCCTGATTCTGGCATTGCAGTCAGCGGATCTTGGCAGACTGGCGCATAGTATGCAGCAGGTAGCCGGAGGCAGGACGGATATTGAGCGTCCGCGGGTGTACGGCGGCGACATGCGTATCCTGTGGAATGCACTCGGGGAGATCCAGAATAAGATCCGGAAGGTCAATTATTCCAAGTTCCTCGCGTTTGAGGCATATTACCGGTTTGCACCGAAAAATATCGAACAGTTGTTAAATAAAGAATCCATTACGGAAGTCACAAGCGGCGATGTCACAAGGCTGCAGGGCACGATGGCACTGATCTCCACGGTAGGCCCCAGAAGCGGCAGTGAGGAGGAGATCGGACGGTTGAACCGCCTGATCGCACTGATTGGCAGATATCAGGAGGAAAAGGATGGCGTGCTCGTATCCAATGACGGTTCGCTGTCGATCCTGCGATTCCTGTTTATGGAGAACAATCAGAATACATTAAACAGTGCGGTTGACTTTCTGCGCGAGCTGACCGAGCAGGAGGCAGCTTACTCACGCAGTATCCCGCGCACGACCATTCTGCTGCACTATTCATCGTTTGTATACGGTGTGGCAGGCACGAGCCAGCAGAGCAGTACGTTTCTCGTATCGCCTGAGACGGATGAGATCGAGCATTTTGCGGCATGGTTCCGCGAGCGCGGACTGCGTCTGGTGATCTCCGAGACCGTAAAGGAACGCGAACACTATGACGGCCTGCTGCGCTGCATCGGATATATCCAGATGACGGGCAGCGGCAAAAAAATGAAGATGTATGAGGTGCTGGATGCGCTGGATGTGCGCGAGCGCGAGAAAAAACGCGCGGTCTGCGAACGGTTTGCACAGGCACTGGAGCTGTTTTACCAGCATGATTTCTATCTGGCACGGAGTGCTTTCTCCGATATTTTAAAGGAGCTTCCGACGGATGAGATCGCAAAATGGTATTTGTTTACATGTGAGACGTATCTGAATATGGAACATGCAGAGGATGTACCCTGCGCGCTCCGTTATGAAGAATAAAGATGATTAGTAGTTCAGAAAGACAGGGGTAGATAGAAGTGGGAAATAATCTCATTCAGGTGCTGCTCGCCTCGATAAAGGCAAAGATTACACCGCTTGTTACAAAATTCAGACAGATAACGAGTGAAAATTTCATCCGCACAAGAGTCATTGCCAAGATCCGTGAGTTCTTTGTACTGCTCTTTGATGTCCGTCCGAAAAACAAAAAGGACTACTACGAAGTGTTCGGATGGCTCATCAGCAAGAAGCTGGCATATGCGATCGTCGTTGTGATCGGTGTGCTGAGCATGATCTATCTGGTCAGTATCCGTTCGATGTACCTGCCGCAAAAGCAGGAGGATGGGATCAAGACCTATGATTATGATGATGTGATGCTCCGGTTTGCCAAGGGAAAGGTACGGATCAGAGGAAAATCCGGCTATCTGGCTTACGAGGGTGATGTAGAGAAGGGAAGCGTTACCGGTTCCGGCAATCTGTACGGTGTCGACGGCACGCTGCTCTATCAGGGTGAATTTGCACAGAACGAATATGAGGGCAGTGGCACACAGTATTATCCGGACGGTACAATGCATTACAAGGGCGCGTTCAGTGGCAATTTATATGAGGGCACCGGCAAGCTGTACCGCGAAAACGGCACACTTTCCTACGACGGGGAGTTTGCCAGAGGTATGAAGGAAGGCACCGGAAAGCTGTATGCAGCCGGAGATAAGCCGGTCTATGAGGGCAGCTTTTCAAAGGATCAGCTCGTCTACAGCGCGCTGCTCGGCAAGTCTACGGCGGAGGTCGCACAAGCCTATACGGGTTCGCGTGTGATCTATCGCAACGACAGTGATTTTACGGTTTTGATGCCGGATATACAGGCATTATATATCGGTGTTACCGACGAAGCGAATCTGGAAGAACAGGTGATGGTTGACAGTGTTTACGTTCTGAAGGATTCAATATTGGTCGGCGATCAGGAATGTACAACGATCAAAGACCTGAAAGCTGCGTTCGGTGAAATCGTCTACGAAGGAAACTCGATTGTGACACTTCCAGAGGCAGTCGCGATCAATTATCTGAATACGAAGAAACAGACAATGAACGGCAGCGTTGAGCTGGAGACGACGGATGAGTACACCGATGTCATTACGGTGAACCGGATTCAGGATGATTATCCGGTATATCTGTACTCCTTCCGCAAGGACGGATTGCTGTATACATTTGTATGTAAGGATAAAAACGATACTTTTTCATTCTACTCGATCATGAGTGAGGAGGGTGCTGAATGAGAATGAGAACCGGAAAATGGAAGATGGGACAATTCTTAAAGGGAAAACGGATACTGGCACTGATATTGGTAGTGGCTGTGTTAGTTCCGGTGTTTGCCGGTTATAGGATGGAGGATACCTCTGCAAAGGTAAAGACCACTTATACGATGGAGCAGGCACGCGCACAGGCATATCTGAACAGTTCCAAAATGGAACAGCTGGAAGGACGTCTGGAGACGAAGCAGGTGCAGTTGACACAGGCAGTCAAGACGATTCAGATGAAACAGAAAAATATGTCTACGTTCCGCTGGAGTCCGCTGCTTTCATTCAAGTTCCCGACGAAGCCCGATCTGTCGGAATCGTTTGAATTTCAGTTCAAGCCGCTGTCGATCCAGTATGAGATCGATGTCGTGAACCATCAGATTACGGACCAGAAATTTACGATCTATCAGCAGGTCAATACGGTATATCTGGATATTGTGATGCTGGAGAAAGAGATTGACCTGAATCAGAAGAAGCTGGACGCACTCGAGGATTCGATCCACAGGAGCGAGATCAAGCTGACGATCGGTCAGGCAACGCAGGCGGACATTGATACGATGATGACAAAGCGCAATTCGCTGGAAGCCAAGATATCGTCTGCAACGCGCAATTTGAACTCAAAAAAGAAAAAGCTCGTAAATCTGACAGGAAATACATCGATCTACGACGATTATACATTTGAAAATCCGCTTGTCATATCTGATATGAAGCGGAGCGAAGTATTAGATTCGCTGATACAGAATACATTGGATAATGATGAGACTTACTATGAGGCGAAGATCGCCGAGACATCTGCAAGGGTTGCGTTGACGACGTATTATGAGCTGATGAAGCGGCAGTACAGCAGTGCAAACATGTCGATGATCAGTGGTTATGTGACTCAGGCATTGAATGGTGAGAAGCTGAATACACGTGCATTTAAGCAGAAATACAAAGAATTTTTACAGGCGATCGATAGACCGTGGGAGGGAAAAAAGAAGATCCTGTTTTTCCGGTTTCCGAAGATCTGGTTTAAGGGAGCTATCGACGGTTCGCGTTATGTGGAGGATGAACCGTATGCGCTGTATGAGGCTGCGCTGGAATATCAGGAAGCCAGGCTGGAAGCTGAAAGCGTAAAGGCGGATCTCATAGAGCAGGTGGAGGACGGTTTCGACAATTTTATCTCGGTGAAAAACTCTTATCAGGAGGCGGTGAAACAGGTAGATGCCGCCAAGGAACAGTTAGACCGGGATCTGCTCTTAAACCAGCTAGGCACGCTGACCTATGACGAGTACGAGTCGTCACTGGATAATTATGAATCGCTTCAGAATGATATGCTGGAGACAATGCAGTTGTATTCAAGCACACTGTATGAGTTTGACCGGCTGACCTGCGGCGCTGTGTCGCAGTACATGAAAGAGGGAACACTGGATGCGAATGCAGCGGACGGCGGGGAGAGCGTTGTCATAGCAGAGACGGTAGACGGCTCCCACTATTACATCGAGCAGATTATCCAGAGTCAGGAATTCCGTCTGCGGCTGCAGCTCACCGAGGAAGTGAAGGACCTGGTTACAGATTATGAGCTGTGGTGTGACGAGACACAGATTGGTGCCCGGACACCGGTAGATCAGACACTCAGACATCTGGCACTGGCACTGAAAGGTGTGGAGGTCGTAAAGATCCGCTTCTACAACGGAAATGATTTCGTGAGTGACTGCGAGATTGATGCCAGCTCCTTAAGCGGGGAACTGTCGATCACGACCGGCTATCATGTGCAGGATGATACACAGACTGCGGGGCTGGTCGGTACTTACACCTGCAATAAAAATGCTACGACAAACTGCACAGAGCTTACATTGACGCCGGATGCACAGGAAAATATTGCATTTTACCGGATCTGTACTGCTGATGGTAAATATCTGAGCTCAGAGGAACTGGTTCCGATCACGCAGACCTTCCGGTATTTGTCTATTCTGGAGCCGGATCTGGCAAAGGTGACCGTCGAGTTTTATGATGCGGATCAGAACAAGTTATACGATGGAAGCTTTGACACATCGAGTCTGAAGCTGCTCAAAAAGCAGACACAATAAGAGGGAATACAGGGTATGAGAGAAGAAAGGACGAAAAAATATCTGAATAAAAAGAGAATCACTGCGGTTGTGGCAGCTCTGCTGGCGGTTGTGGTACTTGTGACAGGTATCCCGGCAATACAGGCATGGGCGGTCTTTGATGAGAGCACGGCTGTCCGGTTCAGTACTTACAAGAGTTCGCACACGATTGAAGATTCGGTATTGTTTATCGGTACGCATCTCATACATTTGCAGGCACTGACGGATGAGTTGTATGAGAAAGCCGTTCAGTCACAGTCTGATTCCGAGCAGGGTGAGGTCTACTACAAGTCCGAGCTGGCAGACGGAACATGGTACAATATCTCGGATGCATCCGGACTGTCGGCGATTACGACGGAGGGAACTCCGGTTCCGGAGTCGGAGCTGGATGATCTGTATGTTTCCTATTATACAGGTGCGGATGGTCTGACAAAGGACGCGAAGAACGGAAATGTCGTCTGTATTTTTGACGACCCCGATCCGTATGACCTGATGAAAATGACAGAGCTTGAGCCGGTGCGCCGGATGTACGAGGAGAAGTATGTCGCAACGTCTTCGGATGACAGGTCTTTTAAATATCTGAGAGATGCGTTGAATTCATTTTTTGCACAGAGTGTGCGGTCAGAGACGACGAATGAGTATGACCGGATGCTCAAAAATCTGCAGAAATGTTATGAGTCGTTTTGCACGGCGAAAATGGATGAAGATGCACAGGTGATCATGACATTGATGGAGGGGATCGATGCTGCACGCCGTGTGGAGGTCTTTCAGAAATTGATGGAAGGTGGGGAAACAGCCGCTGCCTCATCAGCACGCACGAGCTGGATGAGTCTTTTACTGGGATCGGGGAATAACGGCTCGTTTACAGACCTGAATAAACTCTCAGAGATCGTCAATGGCCAGTATTATACAGCAAAGACGAAGAATGGGAAAAATACGGAAGTAGATCCGTTTAACATGGATACCGCCTTAGCAGAAAGTGTCATGACCGGTATCGGTCAGTGCAATGACAGTTATACATCTTACAGTGCCAAAATGCTCTCGCCTGACGGGTCGACGATCCGCGCTTATATTTATAAACAGAGCAAGCAGTTAGCGGACCGGTGCAATGAGAGCAAGAAGATGGCAACCGACCGGACAATTATTGCGCTTGTCAACAGTATCAAGTATGCGCAGAATATTGAAAATGGCGTGGTAGGAGATGCGGAGGGAGAATTAAAGCTGATTGATGACGAGTTCCTGCCGAGTGCGGAGAGCGGCTTTACCGGTCAGCTGAGTAAAGGTGTATCTGCGGAATATCAGGATGCCGCAGCGAAAAATCAAAGCGATGCAGTCAAAAAGGGCATCCTTGATAATGATAAGACGGATGTGGAAATTGCACGTACAGATCTGGAATCCATGATTACTGCAAAGAAGGAGCGCATGTCATCCTCCGATGCATTGAACTACGTGTATGAGCGCATTACATGGGCACAGGAGCAGGAAAAAAATATTAAAAACGATGACTTTGCAAATAGCGCAAAGGAAGTGCTCACAGCACATATTGAGTGGCTGCGGACGCTGGCACAAAACGTCGTAAATTCTGATGCAAGCCTGATGTCAGAGCTTGACCGGTTGAAGGATCTGCTGGCTGATTATCAGGAGAAACAGCAGGATGCACTGGATGAGGATAATCTGGATCTGGCCGCACAGTATGCGGAGCTGATCAAAGACACAAGTGATAAGATCGCTGCTGAGGAGACGCGGCTGAATGAGATTATCAATTCCGACACAGCGACAGAGGCAGAGAAAGCTGCCGCACAGGTTGCACTCGGACAGAATGGACTGTTGAGTGATATTGAGAAGTTAAAACAGCAGGCAATGAGTGCCTTGAATTCCGGTATCACGGACGGATTGGATAATACGCTGGATATGCTTGGTACGCTCGGTGCAGAAAATGCACTGTTACAGATCAAGGATGCGTTGGGTGATTCCAGCCTGAGTGCATCGGATCAGGAAAAATGGGGCAAGAAGATTGACGAGGCAATCGGAGCCAGCAAGGAGAGCAGCCTGCATGACCAGGCAAATGCAAGTACATCCGGAGACGGAAGTGGAAGTGGAAGTGGAACCGGCACCGGAGATGGGAACGGAACCGGCACCGGAGATGGAAACGGAAGTGGAGACGGAAACGGAAGTGGAACCGGCACCGGAGATGGAAGCGGAAATGGAAGTGGAACCGGCACCGGAGATGGAAACGGAAGTGGAAGTGGAACCGGCACCGGAGATGGGAACGGAAGTGGAGACGGAAGCGGCACCGGCACAGGAACTGGAAGCGGAGACGGAAGCGGCACAGGAACTGGAAGCGGAGACGGAAGCGGCACCGGCACAGGAACTGGAAGCGGAGACGGAAGCGGCACAGGAACTGGAAGCGGAGACGGAAGCGGCACCGGCACAGGAACTGGAAGCGGAGACGGAAACGGCACCGGTACAGGAACTGGCAGTGGCAGCGGAAACGGAAACGGTACAGGAACTGGCAGTGGAACTGGAAGCGGCAGCGGAAGCAGTGCAACGAATCCTGCGACGATGAGTGAACAGATGCTGACAAATGCGATTGAGCAGGTATTGGGAGCTCCCTTCAGCGAGCTGGGTGCAGACGGCAAGATCGCCGCTGCTGTGGCAATGGATCGTCTGTATGATAATTACAGCAATGTCAACGCGAAGTCGCTTGCAAAGCAGTTTATTACAAACTGTGTATCTGAGAACAGCCCGTATGTATATGCAAAGCTGAGCGGTCATTCAGAAACAGAGTATATCTCGCTCGCGATCATCGGAAACAGAGTGGTTACGCCATACAGATATGTATACAGTGACTTCCGGGAGGAAGCGACCATGACATACGGAGCAACTTCTTACCGGTTCCGCGTCGGAGCACGGGTAGTGACGTTTGCAGATATGACGACCCAGTCCATCGACCGGTACAAGGTGGAATTCCAGACCGTACCGTATATTGATGAGGGTACAGCAAAGACCTATTTTGGCTGCGAGGCAGAGTACATTGCCGATACAAACTACAGTGCCTGCGTGAACAAGAAAGTCGGAGAGCAGGCAGACCAGCTATACAATACGTTGACCGGTCAGTCGTGACGGAATGTGTGATGGCAAACGTTTTTAAGAGGTGACGAAATGGCAGATTATACAATTATATCGGATGTGAGTGCATATATCGTCCGGACACTGAGAGAGAAAATGTGTCCGGAGCCGATTCCCTCGCCGAACAATATAGAGATATCTTCTCCGGCAGACCAGGATGTAGACTATATCGTCGGACTGTATCTGTATGATGTGAGAGAAGAGAGTGATGTTACGCAGCGGCCTTACATGCAAAGAGGTCAGGTGCAGTTACAAAAACCGCCAAGACCATATGGCTTATACTATATGGTATTTATCAACGGCTCCTCCCAGATGGGACTCAAGGCGCCGGATATACAAAAGATTATCGGAAGGGTTGCACAGATTGTCAATGACAACAGTTCCGTCCTTCCAAATCAGCTGCAGACATGGCTGGACACACAAGAACCTCCGATCGTGCTATCTCAGGCGAAGATAAGTCTGGAGGAAAAGGTCCGGGTGTGGCAGGCGATCAACAAGCCTTATCAGATCAGCCTGTTTTACAAGGCGGCACCCGTATTCCTGTCCAGTGAGGTGATTATCAATACACCTCGCGTTGCGGAGGCAACGTTCGGACTGCACATTACAGGAGAAGGGAGGGAGTGAGTATAAGTGGAAGAAGCATCAACGATCCGCCACAGGCTTGACCTTGTCATCCAGCTTGTCGATACGACAACCGGAGCGGCAGTGGAGGAACAGGATGTACGTTTTTTCATCAAAGGCAAACAGTGCTGGCCGATTCCGAGAGGCGGCGGTAATTTCGTCTTTATCAATACCGGGCGCGGGGATAACACCCTGACGCTGAAGGTGTATGGCTACGAGGATGCCGTGATAGACGTACAGTATGAAAAGCTGGATAAGGTGGTGCCTCTAAAGCAAGTGTTCCTGATACCGTCAGAGAAACTCGCAAAGGGAGAACGTCTCTGCTCACTTACCGGTACACTTCAAGGCCTGGAGGAAATTGAGGCAGTCAGCCTCTCACAGTCGAATCTTTGCTACAGCGAGTTCAACGAGAAGAAATGCATGTTGAAGCTGTTTTTGGCGAGAGGCAGGCTGAGCATGGAGAATGTCCACTACGGATTGATCAGCGAGGATCGCGCACATTACGAGCATTTCGAAGTAGTTGAAGAAGTGCCGCCGAATATGGTGAAACTCAAAGAACCGTTAAAGGAGACATTCACAGTAAATTCGCCCATCGCCCGCGTGGTATTTGGAAACGTATCACCGGACGGCAGCTATTTACTTCGCGTCAGGGATGATGCACTGGTCATAGAATATCTGGTCCGATACCGTGTGAACGGGGAGGACAGATTTCAGGTAGTGGATTTTCATCAGTGCACAGAAAATGAATTGCGGTAAGGAGCGGAGATATGGGAGAAATCGTAGTTACAGGTGCGGTGTTATCGTGTCCGTTTGGAGTGGCACCATCGAACCTGAAAGTCACATCGCAGGCAACGTGCATCGTCGGTGGCCAGCCGGCTGCAACGATACAGGATGCACAGGGAATGGTGAATATACAACCCTTTGGGATGTGTACATCACTGGCGAATCCGCAGGTGGCGGCGGCAACAGCCGCAGCGCTCGGAGTGCTGACCCCACAGCCGTGTATGCCGATGACGGCAGGTATGTGGATACCTACAGCACCGGCGACTCTGATCGGCGGAAAGCCCTGTCTGACGAGTGATTGCAAATGCGTCTGTACCAACGGAGCGGGAACGATCCAAGTGACCTATCCGGGACAGATGATGGTAAGTACGAAATAAGTACACACAAACATGAATGAATTTCAAATGTAAAAATGAAAGGAGAAATATACAATGGCTGAATATTTGTCACCTGGCGTATATGTGGAGGAGTATGATAATTCCCCCAGAAGCATTGAAGGAGTAGGAACAAGTACTGCAGGTTTTGTCGGACTGGCAGAAAAAGGACCGTCCATCGGAGCACCTTCCTTTGTCACAAGTTTTAAGAGCTTTACCAAGCAGTTTGGTGGATTTTTAAGCGAGTTTACACACGGTGAGTACCGTTATCTGGCAAACAGCGTAGAGCAGTTTTTCGCAAACGGCGGAACCAGATGTTTCGTATCACGTGTCGTACCGGCAGATGCAAAGTCCGCAGCTAAGACTGCAGGCATCCTGACCGTAGAGGCTGCCAACGAAGGTAAGTGGGGCAACCGTATCCAGATCAGCTTCAACACTGTAACCAAGAAGAAAATGCAGCTCGTCGCTGAAGCAGGCGAGGGCTATATCGCAAAGAGCGTCGAGGGCTTCCGCGAGGGAGATCTCGTAGTAGTCGGCGATGAGTACAACAAGATCAAATCCATTTTTGACAACGCAGTTGTATTTGAGCAGCCTTTCACCGGAAAGGTTGTAGACGACGCTTTACTTCCGAAGACAGTTGCATATCTGGTAACTGTTGACGCAAGTGTCCGTTATAATGACGAGGCAGAGGTATATACAGAGCTGAGCTTCAACATTACCTCACCCAATTATATTGGCACAAAGCTGGCTGCCAGTGAGCTTGTAAAGGTAACTGTAGCACCGATGAGCACGATCGGCAATCCGGTCGAGGCAATTCTCGGTGAGGGACAGACCAGCGGCATGATCACACTTGAGGGCGGCAGCGATGGCACGATCGCAAAAGTAAACGCTGCTACATTTATCGGAGAAGACGGTGGCCCCGGCAAGCGTACCGGTATCCAGTCTTTCCTTGAGAATGAATATGTCAGCATGATGGCAGTACCCGGCGTGACGATTCCGGAAGTGATCGTAGCACTTGTCGGACATTGCGAGAGCTTAAAGAGCCGTGTGGCAGTCATCGATATGCCGAAGGATCTGTACAAGACCAAAGACCTGATCGATTACAGAAATATGATCGATTCTACTTATGCAGCAATGTATCATCCCTGGATCCAGGTATTTGACCGTGCATCCGGAAAGCCTGATTTTGTACCGCCTTCAGGAGCAGTTCTCGGTGTATACTCCAGAACAGATGTCAACCGTGGCGTACATAAGGCTCCGGCGAACGAGACAATTTTCTGTACCGGATTAAAGACCAATTATACAAAGGCAGAGCAGGATATCTTAAATCCCGAGGGAGTCAACCTGATCCGTTCATTCCCGGGACAGGGCATCCGTATCTGGGGCGCAAAGACTGCCAGCAGCAACAGTGCATTCAAGTACATCAATGTCCGCCGTCTCTTTATCTATGTGGAGGAGAGCATCAAGGCAAACACCAACTGGGTCGTATTCGAGCCCAACGATGCTACTTTGTGGCAGAGAGTCAGCATGACAATTTCATCATTCCTCGATGGAATGTGGAGAACCGGAATGCTTGCAGGAAACTCAGCATCAGAGGCTTACTTCGTAGAGATCGGACCTTCTACGATGAGCCGTGACGATATCATGAACGGCAGACTGATCTGCAACATCGGTATCGCACCTTCACGCCCCGCTGAGTTCGTGATCTTCCGCGTGACACAGCATACAGCAGAAGCTGGTGGAGAGGCAGAAGAATAGAATAAGCGAAACTGTGAAGGAACTGAGCAGTTATAACGAGTAAAAGAAAAGGAGAGATAACTTATGGCAACATATGAAAGCAATGGAAAACAACTTGCATATCCGTTGACTAAAATGAACTTCCTCGTTACCGTTGACGGTGTGAGCGGAACCGCAGCATTCAGTGAGGTGACCGGCGTGGAAGCAACGGTTGATGTGATCGAGTTCCGTCAGGGCAATGCGAACAGCCTTGCTCCTGTAAAGATCCCCGGACTTGTAAAACATGGAAATGTAACCTTAAAGTTTGGATACACACTGGACAGCGCTTTCAAGACATGGATTCAGGAATGTGTCAGCGAGGTTCGTGGTGAGATGCCCCGTAACAACGTACAGATCGAGATGATCGATATCAACGGCGGTGCACCCCAGACAAAGCAGGAGACGATCACAGGTACACGTGTATGGGTATTAAGCAATGCATGGGTAACCAAGTATACAGCTCCGGATCTGGATGCAAAGACCAGTGATGTTGCAATCGAGTCTGTAGAACTGGCTTATGAGGAGTTAATTATCCCCAACTAGGATTTGTTTTACGGCGCGTTGGCGCATAGGGAGACCTGCAATACGCAGGTTTCCCGCCAAGGTGAAAATGCAATGGCAGGTTTCGTTTTGGCGGGGAATCTGATGACAGAGTGAAGGAATCTAAGAAGCATAAAGAGAGGGTCAAAGATATGGAAACAGTATTTGAATTTACACTGCCGAAGGGCTATATGGATGGTAACGGCGAGCTTCACCGCAACGGAAAAATGCGTCTGGCGACTGCCGGTGACGAGATCAGCGCAACACGTGATCCGCGTGTGCTCAGCAATCCGTCTTATCTGACGATCGTGATTCTGAGCAAGGTGATTACCGAGCTGGAAGGTGTGCCGATGGTCGGAGTGAATATCATCGAAAAGCTGTTTACGGCAGATCTTGCATTTTTACAGGATATGTATCAGAGAATCAATGATATTGAACCGCCGATGATGGAATGTGTATGTCCGGAGTGCGGCGAGATCTTTCAGGTACCGTTAAATTTTACCGAGGAGGGATAAAGCTGTATCCGAAAGAGGAGCTTTATCGGGAAATGTCTTTTATCTCGTATTATTTTCACTGGGGCATGGATGAAGTCATGAAGCTGGATCATACGAGCCGCAGGCAGTGGTGCAGTGAGATTTCTGAGATAAATAAGAGCTTGAATCCCTCCAAAAAATCGAAGGAAAAGAGTATTTTAGATATGAAGCCGGATCGATAAATACCGGGTTAAGAATCTGATGATGGTACTGACAGACTGTGAGAGGAAGGAAATCTATGGCAAGTTATAGTGGTGGCACAAGCTGGGGTGACGGACTGGATTGGGATATGACATCCAATCAGGGACTGACACCGCTTGTTAATTATAATTTTACCCTTCAGGTTGAGGGCGTCTATAATCTGCCCTGCAAGTCCGTACACGTATTTCATCGCGAGAACGAGTATGAGACATTGCAGGAGGGCGGATTGAATGATTATGTACATATGCTGCGCAAGCCGATCAGCAAGCCGATGACGTTTCAGGTGGAGCGCTATGTCGGCATCGATATGTTTGATCCGCTGGCACTCGGCACAGATCTGATTCTGCCGGTACTGCTGCAGGTGAGCCGTTATGTGGGGAATGGCGAGGTGTTGGATCTTGCCGATTCCATGCAGCGCGTCTACACGTTTACCGGATGTACGGTCATCGCAAAGGATTTCGGGGAACTGAGTGCCGAGCGCTCCGGTCTGCTTGTGGAGACAACGACGATCGCATATCGGGAAATGTTATGTGTGGATAATCCGTCGACCAGGTCTAAACGCAAGGCATGGAGCATGAAAAAAGATCATGCAAACATGGAGCGTGACGCCGAGCTTAAGAACGCAAAGCGTACAAACTACGGAATCAACGAGCTGACAAAGCAGGAGCTCGAAGAACGTGCCCGCATGTATGTGGATAAGAATGTCAAGGATATTCCGGAGCATGTGTATGATTATAAGGGCAAGAAGGTCACAAAAATTAAAATTTCGGACGATCGGGGAATTGCAACGACAAATGAGATGGCACCGATCTCTGAACGAGAAAAAGCAGCAAAGCGTTTCTTTATGCCGGGTGGGAAGTCATTGTCCGGTTATAAGGGCAGGAGCGGCAAGAGTGCGATTGTCAATAAAGACGAGCTGAGCCGTGAGGAAATGGAAAAACGCGCACGTGAGGGTGGTGCGAATATCCCCGAAATGAAGGCGGTTGAGCCGCGTGAGGGAGGTGCGAAGATCCCGGAAATGAAAGCGGTGAAACCGCGTAAGGGAGGCGCGAAGATCCCTGAAATGAAAGCAGTCGAGCCTCGCAAGGGTGGTGCAAAGATTCCAGAAATGAAGGCGGCACGCGGACAGCGCAGATATTTTATCGAAGGCTCCAAAAGCAAAAAGGATTATACAGGAACGATTGAGCGCAGCGCGGCGGTTTCCAAAGAAGAAAAGCGCAAGGCAGAATTGGAAAAAAATGCAAGAATGTATTTCCCGAAGGAGTCCAAGGGGCATAAGGATTATAAGGGAACACGTACCTACAGCGCCGCATTGATCGCAGATGAAAAGCGTAAGAGTGAGCTTGAGGAAGCGGCACGCAAGGGTGGAGCAGATATTCGGGAAATGAAGGCAGTCGAGCCTCGCAAGGGTGGAGCGAAAATTCCAGAGATGAAGCCGGCAGGCGGACAGCGCAGATATTTTATGGAAGGTTCCAAGAGCAGGAAGGACTATACAGGAAAGGTCGAGCGCAGTGCGGCACTACCCCAAGACGAAAAGAGCAAAAAGGAGCTTGAGGCAGCGGCACGCAAGGGCGGTGCGAAAATCCCCAAGATGAAGGCAGTCGAGCCCAGACAGGGCGGCGCAGAAAAAAAACAGATGGCACCGGCTAAAAACCAACGCAGGTATTTTATCAACGGTTCCGCATCATTAAAGTCGTATTCAGGGACGGTGAAAGCGAGTGCCATCACAAACCAGAATGAATTGCGGAAACCCGCGATGCAGGCAAAGGCCAGACAGTGGCCGAAAACGCGCAGCGCAGTGGATGTCGCTGCTTTCCTGAAAAATAAGAGATAGGCATGGGTCATACAGAATATTAAGGAGAAGGAGGAATCGGGATGTTGACCATTACAGCACCAATTGAATTAAAATGTAAAACACCCGGATCTTCCATGCATGAGGGGTTTTATCACCGGATTGCGGATCCGTATACGATGATGACCAGTAAGCTGAATCCGGAGGATCTGCTCCATGTGGTGACGACACCACCGGAGTATTTCTTTGGCGGTGAAGAACAGACAAATATTTTCCAGCAGACGAATGTACATGTACAGCAGGAAAATAAGCTGGATGTGTTGAATAACCTGATTAACCGTATGATGATCAGCGAGTCGGCGCACCTGACCTATCAGGATCGTGTGTACATCACAGATATTCTGCAAAAGATCGGAATCCACCGTGTGGATGAATTCATGAAGCAGGTGCGGCTGGTCAAAGAAGAACAGAATCAGACGGATCAGCTGATCAATCTGTATTGGAATTATGCCGGTGAATTGAGACAGCTGGTAGAGAACTATCACAGCGAGCAGGTCACCGCGCAGAGTACCGAGGCGCATACCGACCAGTCGCAGACGCTGCATCTGCATGAAGATATTTTAAACCGTCTGCAGACGGCTGCGGTCTATCAGATCATACAGAACTTCAGCAGCCGCAGGCAAGGCGACCGGAATATTACCAATACGCAGCTTCAGGTGTCAGAGCAATACGGTCTGGCACAGCAGATTCTGCTGCAGAAACTGAAAAATGCAGCACGTGGCGAAGAAACACCGCTCATTTACCGACAAGAAAATTATTATGAAAACCAGCAGTTATCTGAGGAACAGATCAACGAGCAGAATGTCCTGACACAGGTCAGCTCGGCGGTGCTGTTGGATCTGGTCGGTAACATATACCGGAACCATGAGGAACATCAAAATAACCGTGTAGAGAACTGGTATCATATGGAGCGGGCTTTTTACCAGAATGCGGAAAATACGATGCAGCGCATCGAAAACAGCATGAGCAGCCGTTACCAGACCAATCAGACGATCGGGCAGTTGTCCGTATCACAGCATCAGGAGCTTCGCAGACAGGAGATTGATATTTTAAACCGGCTGTTTGAACAGCGGGGATCAGATCAGTACCAGACAGTCAATGAGCTGCTGTATCAGGATATCAATAACCGCAATCTGGTAAACCGGATGATCGGGCAGATGGATGAGCAGCAGCTGATTGAACAGATCGAACAGCTGAACCGGATAAATTATTATGATGACCACTCCAGCCAGATCGTCAGACGGCTGCTGGATCAGCACAATGTACAGCTGGAGCAGATCAATAGTCCGATATTACGTCATATGATCGAGCAGCAGCTCTACCAGTCAAAAAATGAGCAGTATACACAGCCACAGATGCGGCAGACGAATATTGAGCATCGGCAGGGAGATCTGCTGCAGGAAGAAACTTATGTCGAACAGACACAACAGATGTCTGGCTCACAACACCAGACAGATTATATCAATACGACACAACAGCATCAGGAGCATACAGAGGTACAGAACCGCTATCGGCAGACCGTAGAAGGCATCCGGGAAACGATCGCACGGACGGCTGCAAGGGCACAGGAGGAGCATGCGGATGGTGCACAGCCACCGGATGTGAATGTGACGGAGCAACTGTCGCAGACACAGCTTCAGACAGAATTGTCCGAGCAGAATGTGTATGCGGATCACAGCATCCATGAGCAGACACAGAATATCGATCAGCGGGATCTCTCATCCGTGGAGCAGGAGCTGTCACGGATCAATCGGGAGAATATCAATAACCAGAGTAAATATATCCAGATGATGGAGGGCATCCGTGAGTCGTTAGAGAGTCCGAAGGAGACGCGCAGCCCCGAACAGATGCGGCGTGAAAGCCTGATGGCACTGGAGCATCCGGCAGAATTGCTCGAGCAGCTTCAGGCGGAGGGCGCACAGCAGCATCAGGCGCAGCAGGAGAAGCTGGCACATGCGATGAAGCTGCTGCCGGAGCAGACGAGAGAGGTATATGAGACCGTGCGCGAATATCTGGAGGCACCGCAGCAGGTGCGCCGCCAGATGGAAGGTGTGACCGATGATATCGGAGTGCTCGTCCGGGATCTGCATGAGGCGCAGGTCGTTCAGGAGCAGACCGAGCTGGTACACAGACAGCAGGAAAGAATACAGGAGCAGACGCGAGAGGTCATCGACCGCTGGCAGGAGCGGACATCGGAAAAACCGCAGACGAAGCAGGTCTACGAGGATCAGCGCACGGATGTGACACTCGTACACCGCAGCCAGGAGCAGCAACTGGACGAGGAAGAGATCCGGCAGTTGATCGAGCAGAACCGGACACAGACGCACACGGTTCATACACAGAACGAATCAGTTACAAACTATGATACGACGCAGCGGCAGTTTACAAATGTCAATACGCAGCAGATCATGGAACAGACAGAGAATGTCAGTGAGCTTGTCCGTCAGGGCGTACAGCGGGAGCTGGGCGCACTCTCGGAGAAGATTTATCATAAATTGGAAAAGCGTCTGGAGGCAGAAAAACGCAGACGCGGATATTGATCTTTAGAGCAAAGGAAGGATGACAGATGGGATTAGGCGCAAATCTGTTGGGGGATTTGAAAAAAACGGCAAATCAGGTGACCGGAAATATACCAAAAGCGATCCTGTGTGTGCCGGATATCAGCAAAGACAAAAACCTGACGGTTGAACAGGCAATCAAAAATTCGGATGAGCTGCGCATAGCTCTGATTGGGGAGGGCAGCGGTCAGGGAATTATGGAGTCCTTTAAGAATCTGGCTAGAAGAAATACGACAAAAACGATACATAGCAAAAATTATCTCGCGCTGGAGGTGCAGTATAATCCGTCCAGTATTTATCTGGAGACAGTTGCCGGCACACAGATGAATTTTTCGGCAGGCAATATGGGGGATGCCAGTACAAACCAGCTGCGCCAGAACTATGAGCCGGAGGCGACGACCATGACTGTACAGCTATTGTTTGATGCGGTCAATGTCTATGATTCGTTTATGATGTCCAATCTGGCACCTAATATCGGGAATGCAGTCGGATGGGGTATGGATATTGCAAACACGTTAAAAGATGGATATTCGGTAAAACCGCAGATGGACGGTATCATGTCACTGCTGACGAGAACTTACACGAGAAATGTCCTGTTTTTCTGGGCAAAGATGTGTTTTCGGGGGGAACTTTGCAGCGTGAACTCGCATTATACGATGTTCAACACTGTGGGCAGTCCGGTGCGGGGCGAGATCCAGCTTACGATCCGCCAGTCAGAAGATCCGGCGGCAAAATATGAGAATAAGTATTGGGATAAGGCGTTTACAACAGCATTCGGGGATTCCGGGCTGTCATCATTGACCAAAGCAGGAAACAAGGGAGCCGGCATCATAAACAATTCGGTTTTGAACTTGAATCTGTAAGCTCCGAATGAACAGGAAATCAGGAAAAGCAGGGTAGACGAATGGGCGTAGCTAATTTTTTTAAAAATGAAAAAGCAATTTTAGAGATTCTGGATCTGAGGGGCATCCAGACTGCAACTGTAAAGACTGTCCCGGGGTCAAATTCCAAGGCAGCAATTACACCGGAGGCCAGAGACAGATATCTGAGTATGTTTTCAGGGAATGCACTGGATACGTTTGAAAAGCTGAGCAGTGAATGGATGTATCGGGAATTGAAAGATTTCAAAGGGACAAAAAAGAAGTTTGAGGTACAGTTTAACCCCAATGAACTGACTATTGAGGGCCATGGAGGCGGCCGTATGGCGACGACTGCATATAATAATCCCGGGGATCAGTCAAAGAATGTCTCTTCGAACATTGCGATGATGCCGGTGCCGGTACACATCAAGCTGACCGTGAAGCTCCTGTTTGACCGTATGGATCCGAGTGACAGCTTTTTAAGTGCAAAGACGAACATAGCAGCCTCTGAACTGGCACGGTCCGTAGTTAAAAATACGGTAAAGGCAGCGTCGAAAAAGACAAAACTAACCGTACAGCAGGAGGTTGAGGGACTGATTGCAGCGCTGCGGTCACCTTACACGCGGTGTATCACATTTAACTGGGCTGATATGAGTTATGAGGGCGTACTCAACCGTGTGGCATCGCAGTATACGATGTTTAACACGTCCGGCGAACCGGTGCGTGCAGTTGTACAGCTATCTCTCATCTGTGCAGACCAGAATGTGAATCCGCATAGTCTCGGTTCCTGGCAGAAGGCATATAATAGTGCATTTGGGGCAGGCAGCAATAGTCTTGTTAATGCCGGACAGAAGGTGGGAAGCCTGCTTAATATTGGAAAATAATTGGCAGATGACTGCATCTGCATAAAAGGATATAGATATGGCAGCACAGATTAATTTTGAAGACTTGAAAAAAGAATATGACAATTTTTTCAATCCACTTGTACTTGTTACCGTAGAGGGGAACGAGATTGATAAGTCCAAGACCGGGCTGATGGTTGGCGATCTGGAGATTGAGAGCACGAGTGGATATGAGGCAGGCATCGCATCCTTTGTGATCTACGGTGCGTACAATACGAATACGTGTGCGTTTGAGTATAAACGTGTCAAAAAATATGTGATGCTCGGTGCACAGGTGTCGATCTGTATCGGATATGGTACGGTTGTCAAGGAAGTGTTCTGCGGGTTTATCTCACATGTGAACTTCTTTTTTCAGGAGGGCGAGAATCCGGGTATCCGTGTAAACTGTATGGATATCAAGGGGATTATGATGGCGAACTGTTATTCTAAGCAGCTCATGGCAATGAGCTATTCCGATGGTGTGCAGGAGATCTTCAACTCGCAGGTCTATACAGAGATGAAAAACCGGGGTGTGATCAAGAGCCTCACGATCGCAGATACGCCGGACAAGAACAATACGGCATCCGCGCCGGGCGGATCTGCCACAGATATTGCCGGAACCGGCGGGCTGTCAGATCTGACATCGGCAGGGGGTGGTATCTCTGGAATGCTTGGGTCAGCTTCCGGCATGTCAGGCTCTGCAACCGATAAGACGGTGGAGATGGTCGCTGAGAGCGATTATGAATTCGTTGTAAAAGCGGCAAAAAAATATAATTATGAATTTTTTGTCAGTGCGGGAAATGTATATTTCAGGAAAGCCAAGAATTACAAGGATGTGCTGATGGAATTGTCCCCGGCGACCGGCATGAGAAATGTAGATGTGGAATATAATGTGACCGGGCTGGTCGGTGAGGTAGAGGTACGCAGCACAGATGTCGGAAAGGCATCGCAGATTACGAGTTCTGTCAAGATGAAAAATAAGCTGTCCAAAGGCAGATATGCATCCAGGCTCATTAACAATTCATCGATGATCTATATTGATCCGACAGCAGATAGCAAGAAGGAAGCCGGTTACCGGGCTGCGTATCTGGCAGAGGACATTGCCTACCGTTATGGAACGCTTGAGGCAGAGTTTATCGGGCTGCCGGATCTGGTTGTCGGACGTTTTGTGAAACTGGTAGATATGGGGGATCCGGTCAACAATCTGTTTTACATTGTGAGTGTCAGACATACCTTAGACAGTGAACGTGGATTTATTACAAGGATCACTGCCAAGGCAGCAGGGCTTGGTGGATCCTATTCCGGTGGAAGCAGCAGTGGCGGATTGCTCGGCGGTGCGCTGGGTGGTGTCATGGATACGGTGAACAGTGCAATGGATGCGGCAGATGATGCGTTTGCGCAGATGGATGATCTGGCGGGAGGTGCCACGGGCATCTTAGGGCAGATGCTATAGTGGCAGGATTCTTTCAGAATGGATCCGGAGGAATGACAGAGTATGGGATTATTTGATATTATTGATGATATTGCAGAAAAACAGACAACGAAAACCGAGACGGGAGACAACCGGGTGCTCGGTGTTGTCATAGGGACGGTGGCGCAGAATTATGACAACACGATGCCGGGCAGACTGTGTGTGTCGCTGCCATCGAGGGACGAGGGAAACCAGCTGCGCTGGGCGAGACTGGCGATGCCGTATGGCGGCTCCAAATGGGGGATCTTTTTTATGCCTGAGATCGGCGATCAGGTACTGGTTGCCTTTGAGCAGGGCAATATTGAACGGCCATATGTGATCGGCTGTGTGTCCAAGTCCTCAGACATGTTTTTAAATCAGACGGCTGACCAGCCGAATACGAACAAACGGATTGTGACACATAACGGCAATGCGATCGAGTTTGAGGATCAGGAGGGTGACGGTACAAAAGACAAGATCACGATCCGGACAGCGGGAAAATCGCAGGGTACCGAGCACAGTATCACGCTCGACAATGCCAAGCATAAGATCACGATCACAGATCCAAATGGTGAAAATAAGATCACGATGGATACGATGAATGGACAGATGGAAGTGTTAGCTGCATCAAAGCTGACGGTCAAGGTCGGAGACCAGATTGAACTGATCATGAACGGCACCAGTGGTGTGACAGAACTGAAAACAAAGGATTTCCGTGTGAGTGCGACGAACAATATCAAGCAGGAGGCACTAAAAACCTTTGAGGTCAGCGGTGCGACAACCAAGCTGGAGGGCACAGCCAAAGCATCAGTCTCAAGCAACGGACCGATAACGGTAGAAGGAAAGCCGATCAAGATCGGTTAAGTGGCAGAAAGGAGTATCTCATATGCCGGATAAAAAATTTCTGGGAAGCGGTATGAAGTTTCCACCACAGATTAATGAAGCGACAGGCAGGTTTATGACTTCCTCGGCGGAGCAGAGTGTCAAGGAGTCCATCTATCTGATCCTGATGACACAGCGGACGGAGCGTTTTGCCAGACCGGGATATGGCAGCAACCTGATGTCATATACCTTTATGGATACAAACATTACGGAACTCAATATGATGAAACGTGATCTTACAGAGCAGATCCTGACGCAGGAACCGCGTGTGGGTGACGTGGAGATTACAACCGACACCCAGACAAAGGATGGATGTCTGATTGTAAATATTGATTACGTTGTGAGTGAGACAAATCAGAGAGATAACCTGGTATTTCCATTTTATTTAAATGCAGAGGTAGAGGAAGAAGCGTATGAGCCAGAGCAGTATGAATCAGAACAATATGACAGCGAGCGTGAGCAGGATGAGCAGTAATGATTCTGACAGAATCGTGCCTGACGTTCAGATTGATCCGAGAACAGAGACCGATATTGAGAAGAAAATCATAGAACTGGCGAAGTCTTACACACCGGAATGGCATTATTCCAAGGATGATCCGGATATCGGTGTGACGATCGCGAAGATCTTTGCGGGACAGATGAGTGATAATATCGCCATGTACAACGAGGTCATCGAAAAATATCATACCGAGTTTGTCAATATGCTGGATATTTCATTGCTGCCGGCAAAGCCTGCGAGTGCGCTCGTTTTGTTTGATCTGGTCAATGACACTGTCCCCGGCGTGGAGATCCCGCGCGGGACACAGTTGCTCTCACAGGTGGAGGACGGGGAAGATCCGGTCGTTTTTGAGACATCGAACAGTATTTACGTGTCCAATGCGGTATTTTCGACTGCGTTTATGACAAGGGGCAGAGAGGGCTATGTCATGCCGCTGCTCGGCAGTTATCAGGTGCCGGAGCTGATCCCGCCGAACACACAGGCGGAGGAGGCAGTCGGTGATACATATTCCTATGAGGCATCGGAGCAGCCGGTGGCGCTGCGGATACAGCCGTTTCGCCTGTTCGGAAAAGAGGCAAATATTTCAAAAAATGCGCTGCTGTTCTACCACGAGAGTGCCTTTGACACCGCAGATAATCCGCTGTATGTGCGCATAGCGGGAGATGCAAAGCTGTTAGAACAGATCCGGTCGGGCAGATACCGGTTCAGCTATTACGGAGCCGGAGAGCTTCATCCGTATACACAGGTGGCACAGCTGGGTGACGGGGAGACGTTTTGTCTGCGCAAGGACGCGGCAGATCCCTCGGTTGACACGCTGATGGTTGATGGGCGCGAGTATCAGCTCATCGTCCTTGACACACAGGAGCCTGTGACGGAAAACTATGCGATTTCACAAATTGCCTTTTCTTCCGAGGGCAAGGAGCAGATGCCGGAGTCTGTGAATAACGGAACGACGGATCTCGATGTGCAGTCGTTTGATCTGTTTGGGGATACGCTGGCGCTCTATCAGGAGTGCTATATCGGACACGACAATTATTTTGCAAAATCGGGTGCAGTCGTCACGATTTCCTTTGATGTGACTTATCCCGAGCATATGGTGGAGCTGACCAAGCGTCAGGAACAGGACGATTTAAAGATCATCAAGCGCAAGCCGCGCGTGGTCTATACCGATATGCCGGCGGATGTGTACGCGGAGGAGATTTCGATCGAATACTTTAATGGAATCGGCTGGAAAAAGCTCGAGTGCCGTCAGGAATACAGACAGCTTTTCATGCAGGATAAAAAGGGCAGATATGAGCTGGAGTTTGTGTGTCCGTCTGATTGGGAGACGACAGCCAGCGGCGCGTATGAGGGTCGTGTGCTGCGCATCCAGCTGTTAAAATCCGACAACTGCTATATGCGTCCGAGCATCCACCATTATCCGCATATTAAGGATTTGAAGATATCCTATTGCTATAAAGAACATTCTGTAGAGCCGCAGAAGCTCGTCGCAGTCAACACGACGCGAAAGATCGACTGTACAAAGCTGCTCAAGGAGCACCGCCCGTTTGTGGCGTTCGGAGTCGGGCTTTACAGCGATGATGCCCTGTATCTGGGCTTTAAAAACCGCATGGACCGCGGACCGGTCAGCCTGTATTTTGACATTGCGGAGGGCAATTATTACGACGGGCTGCGGTGTAAGTTCGAATACAGCACGCGCGGCGGCTTCCGCCAGATGAAGGTCGTGGATCACACCTCGAATTTCACGAGAACCGGAACAGTCATTTTCATGCCGCAGTCGGATCAGGCACCGCTCGTAATTGAAAATAAGCAGATGTACTGGATCCGCATCACGCGCAGCCGGATCAGACGCGAGGATGAGCCGGAGGATATGCTTCCGCGGATCAATGATGTACGGCTGAATGCCGTACAGGTAGAAAATATCGTGACAAGGGCGGAGCAGGACTTTTATCTTGACGAGGTACTTCCGAATATGTATTTTATGCTCGGCACGGATCACATTTTAGATGTGGATGTGTGGGTCAATGAGCGTGACCGCCGCACTGCAAAACAGATGCAGCACCTGCTGCATGTGATGCCTGATCAGGTGCGTGCAGAATATGATATGCGCGGCGAAATCTCCGCGTTTTATGTGAAATGGGAAGAACTCGAACGGCTCGATGACGGGCAGCATGAGCGCGGCTATGTGTTAGACCGCATGAACAACCGCCTGATCTTCGGCGATGGGCTGCATATTGATGTGCCACGCGTCACGGATGATGTGGCATTCAAGGTGCGCATCCGCTGCTGTGACGGACAGCTTGGAAATGTCGGCAAGGGCGCGATCAACGAAGCGCGTGCACAGTTTATGTTTTTAAATACCGTCAGCAATCCGTTCAAGGCATACGGCGGCAGTAACATGGAGACTCTGGAGAGCGCGCTGGCGCGCGGAGCTAACATTTTAAGATCCAGAAAACGTCTCGTGTCGATCAGCGATTACGAGCGGGAGATTCTGGCATATTCCGATACGATCGCACAGGTACATTGTGTCACGGGCAGACGGATCGACGGAGCGGAGGATCCGGATGCGGTTACATTTGTTGTGCTGTTAAAGGATTACCGCGCGGGCAGCTATACGTTTCACAATCTCGCGGATAACCTGAAAAAATATCTGATGCAGTCGTGTGAGCTGACGATCTCGCCGGATCACATCCACATCGTAGAGCCGATTTTCGTCGATGTCTGCGTGGATATCTGGGCAAAGAGCGTACAGATGGAGGACAGCTTTGAGATCCAGAACGAGCTGCAGAACTGCCTCAGACAATATCTCGATCCGGTCGAGAGTGAGAACGGCATCGGCTGGAAGATCGGTGTGATGCCGAAGGAGAACCAGCTTCTGATGAAGCTGAATGTATTAAAGAGCAAGGCGATCGTGCGCAGGCTGCTGCTGATCGCACACTATACGGACGAATCCGGAACGCATGAGACGGAGCTTGCACAGGTGCAGGAAAATCCGTTTATGGTATGCCGCAGCGGATCACATCGGGTTCATTTGATGGTCGATGAGCAGTAGACGGGGGAGAATGGCAAATGTTAAACAGTAAAAATTTGAAAAAGAAAACATTTGATGAACGTTATAACGAAGCGCTGACGCAGATCCCTCTGTATACGGACGAGTGGACGAACTTCAATGCATCAGACCCCGGTATCACGATACTCGAGAGTCTGACCGCATTCGAGACATTGCAGGCGGATATGATCGATCAGGTCACCGCACCGATTTTGCAGAACCTGCTGCGCCTCGTCGGGTTTCAGGCGCGCAAGGGCAGATGTGCGAGACTGCTGCTGTCCGCAGAAAATGTAAAGGAGCCGGTGTACCTGCCGGCGAACCAGCAGTTTCAGATCGGGGAGCTGTGTTTTGAGACGAACCGTGTGACGCTCCTTAACACCGGACATCTGACCGGTATTTACGGCAGACGGGACGGAACCGATTATAATTACAGCTATCTGTGTGAGAAAGAGATCAAGGTGCCGGGCTTTGTGTTTGGGGAATATCCGAAGGTCGGGGACAGTGTGTATTTTTGCGCAAACGCACTGCCGGAGCCGGGGGAGGAACTGATTTTATATATCCACGTGGCAGACCGCTACAACCGGAACGATTTTCCGGAAAAAGGGCGCAATACGTTTGCACAGATGAAATGGGAGTGCTATACGGAGCAGGGCTTTGTCGAGGTGCCGGTGAGGGATTATTCGAACTGCTTTCTGATGAGCGGCGAGGTGCGTATCCGTCTGCCGCAGGAGGCAGCCGCCTTGTATGAGGAGCTCGAAACACCTGCATATGTTATCCGTGCGACATTGACACGTGCAGACTATGATGTGCGGCCGAAGCTGATCGAGGTACAAGGCTTTCTGTTTGAAGTATGGCAGAAAAAGACACTCAGCACCTGCACGACGTTCCACAAGCCGGGAAACGTCAGACTGTTCAGCGATCTCGCAGAGGAAGGCTATGTACATGTCTACGCGCGGGAGGAAAAGGGCGGCTCGTACCGCAAGTATGAGTACGCGCAGTCGCCGGATGCGCAGGGGCGCTATTATGATCTGCTGCAGGAGGGTTATGGCATGCATATCTATTCGTTCGACAAAAAACGACACGGATATGCGCCGGAAAAGGTGAAAAATGCGATCCGTATCGTCGCTTATACCGAGGAAATGATGCGCAGCTATACGATCGGAACGGTGCTCGGCTATGACAATCAGACGTTGAAGCTGCCGGTGAAGCATGTGGTGGCGGATTCCTTTTCGATCATCGCGAAGCGTCTGGATGAAAACGGTGAGCCGGTGTACGATTTTGTCCGTCCCGAGCGCGAGGAGGAAGGCAATCTGTACTACCATCTGTACGAAAACGACGGAACGGTCTGCATCGAGGATGCCGGTGATTTCATCGGTGCACAGTTGTTTATTGCGGGCTGTGCTATCACGAATGGCCCGGAGGGAAATATCCGCAGCGGCAGCGTCTTTACGACAAAGCATGTGCCGTCAGACATTCGGTTCAGCAATCCGGGAGCAGGCACGGGTGGATGCTTCAGGGAGCGCATTCCGGAGGTCAGAAAACGGTTTGTCGATGATCTGTATACGCCCTACACGGCAGTCACAGCGGCAGATTATGAGACGATTGTGAAGCGGACACCGCAGTTGTGTATCCATAAGGTGAAGGCGGACATGGACGAGGAGCACAATCGTGTGCGCATCGCCGTCAAGCCCGGAACGGACGAGGAGCATCCGCGCCTGTCCGATACCTACCGCGAGATCATCGAGCAGGAGTTAGAGAATCGCAGACTGCTCACGACGCGCATCGAGATCATCCCGCCAGTCTATGAGCCGGTCAATGTGAGAGGCACGGTCTATGTCAAGCCGGTCTACAAAAATTGCAGGGAACAGATCGAGCGGGTCATCCGTGAACAGATCGATTATGTTCACTCGGACAAAAATTTCGGTGATGTCCTGCGGTTTAATGAGGTGTTCCATGCGATCGAGGATTTGGAGTGTGTAGAGTTTGTCTATGCGTTATCAATGCAGCCGCAGCACAGCAATCAGGCGAAGCTCAAGGAGACCGATATCTATCCGGCGCTTAACTGTCTGCTGTATCCGGGAACGATCTCGTTAGAGATCGATGTTCATGTCAAGTAACAGGTAAGGGGGAATCCGATGGCTGGTATATGTTATTCCATTAAAAAAAATCGGTTGGAGAAAGGTCTGACCGTCGGCTTTACGATGGAGCAGGACGGCACGCTCGTGATGAATGAGCATGAGGCATATCATGCGATCTGTGTGCGGGCACTGGACTGCGCGGCGAATGACGGCAGTTGGGGCAGACTCTCGTTTGACACACAGTATCCGGAGAATATGACCTGCTACGTCTATGTGCGGGCGCTCAACGAGACGATGTTTTACCGGGAGGGCGAGCTGACGCGGATCGACGATTTTCTGTGTGATCCGGACGAGTCACCGACGTTAAAGCGCGAATTTTTCACACGTGTGGAGGCGGCAAAGCATGTCAACCACAACGATATACTGATGTATGAGCAAAAAGGGCGTTATCTCTATTTTGTGATAGAATTTATCGGGGAAGGCACAGGATTTGTAAAACAGATCCGGGCAGACCGGGGCGGAGATAATTTTATGCAGACGTTTCCGGAGGTATACAGGGAGCGTGGCAGCTTTTTCCACCGGTATCTGTCGATTTTTTCAAGTATCTACAATGATTTCCAGCAGGATATCGAGCATTTACCGGAGCTGCTGGATGTGGATACCTGTCCGGTACAATTATTAAATACTTACGGCAAGTGGCTCGGCATCGATCTGGACTGCGATATCCGTGATGAGCAGGTACTGCGGGCGCTTGTGCGAGAGGCGTATGCGCTGAACCGCATGAAGGGCACGAAACGGGCGATTGGCAGGATCGCACAGATTGTGCTCGGCGAGGAGGTACTGATCCTCGAGCGGAATGTGATGCAAGACTATATGAGCAGTGTGAACCGGGAGGATCTGGCGGAGTTGTATGGAAACAGCATCTATGATGTGACCATGCTTGTCAGCCAGCCGGTATCCGATCTGGTCAAATCGCAGCTCATGTACTTAATCGACCAGTTCAAGCCGATCCGCAGCCGGATCCATATTGTGCATCTGAAATCCGACGGCGTGCTCGACTCACACAATTATCTGGATATGAATGCGCGGGTATTTGAGGTGGAGAACGGCAATCTGGATGAAGAACAGATTATGGACGGAGTGGTAACACTTGTGTAAGGTAGTTATAATTGACAAAGGAATAAAAAATGAATTGCCTTTCTTCCCAAATTCGCTATAATAGAAGATAGAAAAAAACGCCGTATTTTGGCAAAATAAAAGGAAAAGAGGAAGGATGAAGTAATATGAACATATCAGAGACAAGAGCAGGAGATGTGATCCAGATTCAGATCGAGGGACGTGTGGACACCACGACCAGTCCCCAGCTCCAGAATGCGATTTTACAGGCATTTCAGAAAGGAAATAAGCTGGTACTGGATTTTAGTCAGGTAGCGTATGTTTCCAGTGCAGGACTGCGTGCGCTTCTGATCGGACAGAAGACTGCGAATTCAAAGGGTGGCAGCATGACACTGATCCATGTGCCTGATGCAGTGAGTCAGGTATTTCAGATGTCGGGCTTCAGCGGTATTTTGACGATTGAATAGTGAAATCAGGAAAAGCAAAAAGGGTACTATGGCAGAACTTGAGAATAACAATTATTTTGTAAAGCATACCCTGAGAAAATATCTCGCTCCCACGATCATTTCGATTCTGGGAACTACGATGATTACATTTGTAAATAGCCTTCTGACGGGAAATATGTATGGGAAAGAGGCACTGGCGGCGATGAACCTGATCAATCCGGTCACGTTTATATTTGCCATGTTCGGCTGTCTGATCAGTATTGGCAGCTCTACCAGTGTATCGATTGCGATGGGAAAGGAAGCGGACGCACAGGTCGGTGCCTATGCGTCACTCGCTCTGCTCCTGTCTGTTGTCGTACCTATCATTTTCTCGGTAGTAGGCATTTTCTTTTTCCGGCCGTTTTTAGGCATTCTGGGAGCGCGGGGTGAATGGTATCACATCGCTGCCGCTTATGGGCGTGTGATGCTGCTTGGCGGCGTGTTTACGACGCTGATGTATTATCCGTTTAATTTTTTGCGAGTCGAC
Source organism: uncultured Eubacterium sp. (assembly GCA_934320655.1). Lineage (GTDB taxonomy): Bacteria > Bacillota > Clostridia > Lachnospirales > Lachnospiraceae > W0P33-017. Next base: position 24,593 of record CAKRFN010000007.1, on the reverse strand, counting down.
GGGCGGGGACAGTATTCGATGCTGATTTTCGGCGCGATGGGCGTTTTGGATGTGATTTTCGTGCTCATTTTTTACCGGCTGGGACTGGGGCTGATGGGTGTCGGTCTTGCGGTGGTGCTCAGCACGGCGATCGCGGATGCGGTCGGCATGGGAATATTGATTTTCGGAAAGGGCAGGCAGATCCGCTTCGGTGCGATTACACATCCGCTGCGCGACAGCTTACAGATCTGCCGTGTTGGAGCGGCAGCGGCGCTCAACAACCTGTGTAACATGCTGCGGACGATCGTGCTGAACGGTCTGGTGTTAGAGGCGCTCGGCTCGGATGGAGCCAGTATGTTTGCCGTTGCATGCTCGGTACTCAATTTCGCGATGGCGTTTGTCGCAGGCGCGGGGCAGGCGGTCGCACCGCTGGTCGGTGTATTTTACGGGGAAAAGGATGATACGAGTATCCGGATGCTGATGAAAAGTGCTGTGCGCTACGCACTGATTCTGATGGGCGGTCTGTTCGTGCTGGTAGGTGCGTGCAGTATTCCGCTGGCACGTGCATTCGGTATCACATCCTACACACTGGTCATCCGCACGGCGGCTGCCATCTGTTTTATGATGCTCAGCCTCATTCCGGCGGCGGTTGTTACCGATCTGACCTTCCACTATACGACGATCGGACAGGGTTCACTTGCATCGGTTCTGACGTTTTTGCGCTCGTTCGGATTTGTGGCGCTGTTTGCATGGCTGTTCGTACAGGCAGGGGCGGCACAGTGGATGCTGGCGGCATTTGTGCTCGGAGAGCTTGCGACACTGGCAGTCGATGTTGTGCTCACGCGTATCATATGCAAAAAGAATCCGAAGCTGGAGGGCATCCTGCTGCTGCGGCGGCAGGAGGATGAAAACTATATCTCATTTTCGGTTCCGGGCAGCGCCGAGGGCGCTGTGACGGCATCGGCGCGCATGAGTGAATTCTGCGAACAGCAGGAGATGGATCCGCGCTATGAGATGATGCTTCCGCTGGCACTTGAGGAGATGCTGGTGCTCGTCAATGAGCACTGCTTTGAGGAAAATGAAGACATGTATGCGGATGTGCGTATTCTGTGCAGCAAGGAGGAGGTACTTCTTCGTATCCGCTGCGGCGGCAGGATCTATGATCCGGTCGCAGAGTATCAGAAACGCGTGCAGAATATGAGTGAGGAAGAGCTGCTGATGGATGAGTCGCTTGGCATGCGCATGATTACGGAGGCGGCAAAATCAGTGACATTCCGGCGGACACTCGGCGTGAATAATCTGGTTGTAATCTTGTAATGAGGAGTTTATACATATGCTTTCAAAGACAAACATTGAATTTCCGGAGCTGACAAAGGAGTTGTGCAATACCCGTACCGGGGAGAAACGGCTGTTTACGATGCGTCCGTTTGCACCGGGGGATGAGAAAGGCATGATTGCATGTATCCGGGATGAGTATGGGGACAGCTATTTCAAACGGGATTTTTATGATGAGAACAAACTGAGGGAAAAAGCGCTTGGCGATCACTATGTATTTTTTGTCGCGGAGACAGACGGAGAGATCGCGGGCATGGAGATCTTTGCCCTGTTTACCGAGCAGGGGGATGATTTTATAGAGCCCGCTTCGCAGATTTTCAGAGTCCGGTATCGCGGCTACGGACTGGCGGAGGAGCTTGTGCTTTATACGTTTGCACTTGCAAAACAGATGCAGCCGCGTGCGTTGTTTGTGCATGCGGTGACGTTCCATCCGATCACCCAGAAGGTGTGCGGGGCGCAGGGGATGATTCCGACCGGTTTCCGGTTGGGCAGTTTTCTGGCAGAAAAGATGCAGAACAGCTATCCGAAGGGACGTTGCCCGAAGCATTCCGAGGGCGTGATGATCCTGCCGGTGCAAAAGAAGGATGCCGGAACGGTCTATGTGCCACAGGTATTGGGGGATTATATATCGGACTGCTATGAACGGCTCGGTATGAGCTATACGCTCTGCTTTGACCGAAAGGAGCTGCCGCAGACACCGGCGAAGCTGGATGTGACGACCGATGAGTTGCAGCGGACGGTGCTGATCCGCATTCTGCAAAGCGGCGCGGATCTGGAAGATCAGATCACACAGATCATGGCACTCCACAGGGAGCAGCCGTGCTGGACGTATCAGATCACATTGTCGGCGGACAGCGGTTATGCGATTGCAGAATATGAGGTGCTGCATCACATGGGATTTTTCTTTACCGGCTTAAAGGCGGCATGTGCGCAGACCGAGCAGTTTTATATGCAGTGGTGCGGAGATCTGGAGCTTTGCATGGAGGATTATGTACTGACAGAGGAGTTTGAGCGCGTTCGAGAACAGATTCAGCAGTTTTATGAGGAGAGGGAGAGAGTATGAGTCTTCGGAGAAAAATTATAGCAATATGTGTGGGGAGTGTAATACTGGTTACACTGACAGTAGGGGCAATCATGACGGTTCAGATGAACCGGCTGACTGACCGTGCGGTGCAGGCGAACGATGAGTTTGCGGAGATCGCTGGTGACATGTCTGCGTCATCCATGACCGGACAGCTTCGTCAGCGGATGCTCAATGTGACGGACTGTAACGCGAGGCTGGCGGATGCCAAATTTGAGGAGCTTGAAAATCAGGTGGTGATGCTTGCCAACGTGACGGAAGATCTGTTTTCAAATCCGGATGCGTATACATCGCGTGAGATTCCATTGCCGGATGCCGCCAATGACGGTGAGCTGAGCGTGCAGTTTCTGCACTCTGCATCCGTGACGAATCTCAATGATCCTGTAGTGGCAAAGCGGATCGGGCTGCTCGGCAATCTGCAGGAGACACTCTACGAGGTGAATAACAACTTTGAAAATATGGCATCCGACTATGTGGCAGTCGAGCCGGGTGTGCTCATTCAGGCGGACTATATCGCCGGTTCCAAGTTCGATGCAGACGGTCAGATCCTGCCGTATGAGGCAGATACGCGCCCGTGGTATATCGGCGCAAAGGAGAGCGGAACAACGTACTTTACACCGGTGAGCAGGGATGCGCATACGGAGGGCACCGGTATCATGTGCGGTGTGCCGGTCTATGTAGATGATCAATTTATCGGAGTCGCAGGCGCGGGTATGTATCTGTCTAATATCGAGAAGCTTGTTTCTGATATCCGGCTGGGAACTGCGGGCTATGCATGTATCATCAATCAGGATGGTCAGGTGATCTTTTCACCAAAGGATGAAGGAGAACTGATGGTTAGCACAGATACGGAGACGGATCTGCGTTTTACAGATAACATAGCACTCGGTGGCATCGTACGCAGCGCACTTGCGGGCAGCAGCGGTATCACCAAGCTGGAGATGGATGGAGAGAACTATTACATCGCCTATGCACCGATGACGACCGTCGGCTGGGGATTCCTCACGGTACTCGGTGAGGAGGAGGTGCTGACACCGACCAACGAGCTGCTTGCACAGATGGATGTGAGCGCAAAACAGTCAGTAGACAGCATGGAGTACACGATCCATGTATCGCTCATCACACTGGAGATTACTTTAGTGATCTTCTGTCTTTTGGTGGCACTGGCGGCATTCCTGCTCAGCAGCCATATTGTAAAGCCGATCCAGCTTTTGACGGACAGTGTGAGCAAGTATGACGGGGAAAATTGGGACTTCCAGTGGGAGTTTAAAAATAAGATGGATGAGACGGCGATTTTAGCGGGTGCATTCCTTGAAATGACCGAGAAAATGAAGGAGTACATCGCCAACATTACCGAGATCACCGCGGAAAAGGAGCGTATCGGTGCGGAGTTAAACGTTGCGACCAAGATTCAGGCGGATATGCTGCCGAAGATCTTCCCGGCATTTCCGGGGCGCAGCGAGTTTGATGTGTATGCGCAGATGGACCCGGCAAAGGAAGTAGGTGGAGATTTCTACGATTTCTTTATGATTGATGATGACCATCTGGCGATCGTGATCGCAGATGTATCCAGCAAGGGTGTACCGGCGGCGCTGTTCATGGTCATCGCAAAGACGCTGATCAAGAATCACACACTCAATCAGGAGTCGCTCGACGATGTATTCTACAAGGTGAATAACCAGTTGTGCGAGGGCAATGAGGAGGGCATGTTTGTCACCTCATGGATGGGCGTGCTCACAGTCAGCACGGGCAGCTTTGAGTATGTCAATGCCGGACACAATCCGCAGCTGCTGATGAATAACGAGAACTATGAGTGGATTCATGCAAAGCCCGGCTTCGTGCTCGCCGGTATGGAGGGCATTCCGTATGCGAGTGAAACGTTACAGTTACAGCACGGCGCACGGATCTTCCTGTACACGGATGGCGTGACAGAGGCGCAGAACACCGAACATGAGCTGTTCGGAGAGGATCGTCTGTTAGAGAGTCTGGGCAGAAACGGCAGACTGCCGCTGCCGCAGATGCTGACAGCGGTGCGCAGTGATATCGACACGTTTGTCGGGGAGGCAGAACAGTTTGATGATATTACGATGCTGGTATTTGAGTATAAATAACTGAGGAAGGGGAACGAGCAATGGAAGAATTACGACTTCAGGCAAGTGATGACACTTTATATACAGTGCTCGACGCGATCGAAAAACAACTGGATGCAAATGAGTGTCCGGAAGTGATTAAATCGATTATGCTCGTAGCTGTAGAAGAAATATTTGTAAATATTGCACACTATGCATACGGAGGAAAGAGCGGGGAAGCGGTCATCAATCTGGATATCAAGCAGGATCCGAAAAGCTGTCAGGTGACCTTTCAGGACCGCGGTGTACCGTACAATCCTCTGGCAAAGGCAGATCCCGATATCACATTATCCGCAGAGGAGCGGGATATCGGAGGTCTTGGCATCTATATGGTTAAGCAGAGCATGGACCGCGTCGAATACCGTTATGAGAACGGCTGCAATATATTGACGCTGGAGAAAAATATCGAACCGGCACAGCCGGAGACAGAAGAATAAAAAAGTGAGAAAAGAATAAAAAGGAATACCGCATTAGCGGTATTCCTCCGGAAATTCGTCTTTCGGGATTTCGGAAAACGTGAGATATTCGTTGTAAATATATCCGACGGTTCCTTTCTTCGTGAGAATTTTGGAACGGCGATCGCCCTTTTCGAGCACATAACCGGATTTGCCACCATCGATATGGCTGACGGTATTGGAATCGCGCGCGTCTGTTTCACGGATACGCACGTTGGTGACACCATCGATGACCGTGAATGCGTAGTAGGTCTTTTCCGGCTCCGCAGCTTCTTCGCTATCGGAAGTATCCGTCTCATCCGCCGGTTCGGTTACCGGATCAGGGGTTTCGGGATTTTCCGCAGGCTCCTGTACGGGAGCTGCCGGCTCAGAGTCTGGTGTGTCGGGTGTCAGGTTGTCAGTTGAATCTTCAACCGGATCATCCGCAGGTTGTTCCGCGGGTTCTTCGATGGGATCTGCGGATATGCCCGGCTCCGCGGCAGCGGCGACCGGTGTTTCCTGTTTGTGGCTCAGATAAGAACCGTTCACGCCGAATGCGACGAGCGAGATCACGCCGGCACCGGCATAGATGAGAAACAGGACGGTAAACAGCATGTGATTTTTCTTCATGGTGCAGTCGCCTCCTTAGGTTGTGGGAAGCTGGATATAGATACCCATGCCTCTGCCGATCATACTTTTTGCGTAGATGCTGCCGCCGTAGTAATCGACGATCGCTTTTGCCTGTGTCAGACCGAGACCGTTTCCACTGATGCGGTTGGAACCCTGATAATTCAGCTCAAAGATATGTTTGGTCTCATGCTCGGACAGTCCGTTTCCGTTGTCCTTAAGTACGATAAAGATATCGTCTCCGATATTGGAGATCGTGATGATCAGAGTACCGGAGCGGCGCATATATTTGATCGAGTTATCGATGATATTGCGGAAAAGGATGCGCAGCCTGCCCTTGTTGGCTTTGACGAGCAGATCGTTTTCCGGTGCGGAGAGCAGGATCTTGATCTCTGCGGCATCGGCAAATGAAGATAACTCACTGATCGTATCCTGAGCGATCTGGAGAATGTTGATCGTTTCATTCGGGCTTTCGTCCGGTTCGATCGGCGGGAGCAGTGCCTCGTATTCGCGGCTTTCTGCTTCGTCGCGGTCGGCGAGTATCGTCTGTACTTCGATCGCGCGTTCCATCTGGGTATTTTGCAGCTCGCTTACCTGCTGCTCCAGCTCAGCAATGCGGGATCTTGCAGTGGTCAGCTCGGCATCTTTAGCAGCCGAGAGTCTGGTCTGGGCAGCCAGTTTATCGTTCAGTTCTTCGGCACGTTTTTCATTTTCGATCGCGCGTTTCTGGTATTTTGCCTGCTGCTCGATCAGATCGTTGTCCTCCAGATTGCTCCTCCAGAACAGGAAAGCGAGTGACAGGAGAACGAGGCTGTGGATAATAAAGAAAATGAGAATCAGCCATAGATCAAAACGAAAGAAACTGTACAATACAAGCAGGTAAGACAGGATCGAACAACCCAAGAGCGTTTTTTGTCCGTTTGACATAGTATAGAACCTTCTTTCTTAGATAATGATGGTGTAATCATAACACATGGAACTGAAAAAAAATAGGGTTCATTTTAGAAAAATCGTGTAGGAGGAACAGAGAATGGGATTATCAGAGAGACTGGATAAGGCAAACCGTGACCTGATCGCCAAGCGTCGGGCGCGTGCCGCTCTGGATGAGGACGAGGAGACAATGACTTATATGCAGAGACCAAAATCTGCGTTTATCAATGAGCGCAGCCATACCTATGACCGGATCGGTGATGATTCCTTTCATGTCGCACCGAGTGTGTTTGACCGTCAGGCGATTTTCCACACCGGAGATAAGCGCTAGACTCTGAATCATGATAGAAGTAAACGTGGGTGACTGAATACAAGAGCGAGGGAGTGATGACTATGAAAGCAAGTGAAAATACGAAGATCGATTTGGCGATGATCGCCAAAAAGCCCTTCAACAGCTACAACGATTATATGACATGTATGTTTGCGGTCGTCAATGACAGTATGGATACCTATATCGAGGAAATGAAATCGGTATTTGCCAATGAGCAGGGCGGATATAAAAACGTGCTCTATCCCGATATCGAGATCGCACATGATCTGTGTAAGGAGCAGGTGTCGAAGTTCTATCTGAAAATGTCCGAGAAGGGCGAGGATTATTTCACGGGAACCGAGATCGACGAAGCGGAGGAAACCGCCGGAGCGGATGATGATTTTCTGGATGATCTCTTTGGAGACATGGACGGCGATGACCTGTTTGGCGGCAGTGATTTCGGTGATGCGTTAGCCGGCAGCCCGGACGGAGAACAACAGATGGATGCGGAGCGCATCGAGTACATGATGCGCCAGAAGGCAAAACAGTTCAGTACAAGGGAGAAGATCGAGCATCTGAGCGAACGCGCGGAGGTGACGTTAGCCGCGGGTGTTTCGCTGCCGTTTTACGAAGTGTGTAAAAAGCTGGGCTATGAGCCGTTTACGATTTTCTGTCTGGTCTGCGGCATTTTGTCGTCGACACAGACCAGCTACGCTGGTATCTATCAGGTGATCAACGAGAACGGCAATATGTCCGCGCCGACGATCGAATCCGCAGCCAAGCTCTATTATGGCAAGGAATTTTCGATCACGGGTGCTTACAGTGAGATGTCTGTCTGCTTAGAGCAGCTCCTTCCGGTGCTTGATTTGCAGATGCAGAAAAATATGCCGTTTTCTACGTTTGTTTCACCGGATAAGCGTATCATTGACTTCCTGTTCGGACGGGATCCGCTGCGCGTGGATGAGAGCTATATCCAGTTTTTACATATGCTGACGGACGATAAAGAGCTTGACCCGATCATGGCAAATGCGGGCGTGCTTGAGGCGATGGAGATCTCCTACAACGAGGGCGTGCGTATCTTCGCATATTTTGGAGACGAGGGAAGCGGCAAGAAGTTTTTCGTCAAGCATTTCTGCCGCAAGAACGATATGCGTGCGGTGGCGATCAACTGTAAAAAGCTCTTTTCCTATGATTACCAGTTTGTGGACCGGGCGCTGTGGGCGGTGACGAGGGAGTGTATTCTGACGAATGCCTGCTGTGTGCTCGAGGAGCTGACCTACCGCGAAGAAGAAAAAGAAAAATTCCAGGGCTATATGGATCTGGCATTTTCCAAGCTGACCTCGAAGGGCATCATGGTATTTGCGCTGAGCAAGGAGTCGATGAACTTCAAGGAGATCACAAGGGAAGAGATCACGACGCTGGAGTTAAAGACACCGACCTTTGAGGAGCGTCTGGCGTGCTGGAACTATTATGCAAAGGATTATGCACTCGGGGAGGACTGTGATCTGGAGGAAATGACGATCAAATTCCTGTTCACCCCCGGAAAGATCAAGGATGCATTGAAGTTTGCGAGAAGCCTTGCGACGATGAATAAGGAGATCCTGATCCCGAGATCCGCACTGTTTACCGGATGTAATAACCAGATGTCCACGGAGCTGAGCCAGAAGGCGACGAGAGTCGAGGCGAAGTTCGGATTTGAGGATATCGTCATGAACGAGGATCAGCGCGAGACGATCACGCATGCGATCGAGCAGATGAACTTTAAAAATAAAGTCTATGATGACTGGAACTATATGAAGAAATACCCGTATGGACGCGGACTGACCGTGCTGTTGTTCGGTGCTCCCGGTACCGGTAAATCCATGATGGCACAGGTACTTGCACATGAGCTGAATCTGGAGCTGTACCGCGTGGATATCTCAAAGGTCGTAGATAAATACGTCGGTGAGACCGAAAAATCATTGTCCATGATTTTCCGTGAGGCAAAGAAATGTAACGTCGTATTGTTCTTCGACGAGTGTGATACGATCTTTGCAAAGCGATCCGATGACGGCGGTTCCAACCAGTCATCGAATAATAATAAAACGGCATTGCTGTTACAGGAGATGGAAGCATACGACGGCGTGTGTGTGCTGGCGACCAACTACAAGCACAATATCGATCCGGCGTTCTTTAGACGTATGAAATATATCGTCGAATTCCAGTTCCCGAATCCGGATACGCGCGAGATGCTCTGGCGCACCACGATCCCGAAGACGACACCGCTCGCCGAGGATGTCGATATCCGTTTCCTGGCAGAAAAATTCGAGTTTGCCGGAGGTAATATCAAGAACTGCATCTTAAACGCAGCGTTCCTTGCTGCGGCAGACGGAGACGGCAAAGAGGTACATATGAAGCATTATTTACAGGCGATCAAATACGAGTTTGTAAAGACCGGAAAGGTATTTACACGTGCGGACTTTGAGCCGTATGCATCACAGATCGGACTGTAAGAGAGAGTAGAAAGACGATGACGATATTAGCAGTAGATGATGAAAAGCTGGCGCTGGCAGCGATCGTGGAGCAGCTCGGGCAGGTATTGCCGGAGGCACAGATCCTTGCATTCCGCAAACCGTCGGAGGCGCTGGCAGCGGTCAGGGAACAGCCGTGTGAGATCGCATTTTTGGATATTGAGATGCGTGAGATGGACGGGATCACGCTGGCAAAGCGGATCAAGCGTCTGTATCCGCAGACGAATATTATTTTTACAACCGGGTACAGCGAGTACAGCACAGAGGCGTTTTCGCTCCATGCGAGCGGTTATCTGCTCAAGCCTGTGTCTACGGAGCAGATTGAGGAGGAGCTGGAGAACCTCAGGCATCCGGTTCAGCTACAGAACGGAAATAAGCTGCAGGCGCGCACGTTCGGCAATTTTGAAGTGTATGTGGACGGCGAACCGCTGTCTTTTCGCTACAGCAAGACAAAGGAGCTGTTTGCCTATCTGATTGACAGGGAGGGCGCTGTCTGTAGCAACAAGGAGCTGATGAGTGTCCTGTGGGAGAGTGATGAGCCGCATTTGTCGTATATCCAGAAGATCCGCAAGGACTTGCAGAACGTGTTGGAGGAGTCCGGCTGCGGAGAGGTATTTGTCAGCAAATGGGGCGGCTGCGGGATCAATACGGATGTGATCGACTGCGATTATTATGACTGGATCGCGGGAAAGCCGTATGCGATCAATGCGTACCGTGGAGAGTATATGACACAGTACAGCTGGGCGGAGATCACGCATGGCAGTCTGGAATACGAATTCCGCAAAAATCTGGAGGGTCATGAGTAATACAGGCGGTGCGGACAGCATCGAACGTATCAGTTGTGTATCGGAATCGAAAAGGTGAGTCTGGAGGCATACGGATGTTTTTGAATTGGCAGGTAAACGTTGCATTTGAAGTATGGGGAATTTTATTCTGTCTCATGGCGGCAACGATCGGTTATATTGCATCAGGCGCAAACCAGAACAGGCGGATGTGGCTGACAGGGCTGTTTCTGGCACAGGCATTGGAGCTGCTGTCTGATGCAGTCGCATGGATCTTCCGGGGCAGTGACACGCAGGCAGGATATTATCTGGTGCGTATCAGCAATGCAGGGGTGTTCATCGTGAACTATCTGCTGCTCATCATATCGACCGGTTATTTGTGCTCTTATATCAAAAAGAAACATGAGCACTGGATCGAGCTTTGGATAGCATGCGGACTTTCGGGAGCAGGTATCCTGCTCACGCTGGCTACACAGTTTTACCCACTGCTGTACCGGATTGATGGAGCAAACATGTATACGCGCGGTGACTGGTTTTTACTGTCACATATTTTAGCACTGATCGGTATGATACAGGAGGTGCTGATGCTGACAAGGCATCGCAGATGCTTTGAGAAGGATAAGCTGATCGTATTATATGTCTACCTGCTCATGCCGGTGGCTGCGCTGGTCTGGCAGTTATTTTTCTATGGAATCTCGCTGCTGCAGACAACGAATACGATATCTCTGATGTGTCTGTTTACCGTGGATGCCTTACGGCAGACGAGGCAGCTCATTCAAAAGGAACGTGAGCTGAGTGACATGAAAATACAGATGGTGCTTTCGCAGATCAAGCCTCATTTTATGTACAATGTACTCAACACGATCACCTATCTGTGTGACAAGGATGCGGCTGCAGCCAAAAAAGCACTCTATGATTTTTCACGTTATCTGCGCGGCAATCTGGATTCGCTTACGAGTAGGGCACTTGTTCCATTAGATCGCGAACTGGATCTGGTGCAGAGATATCTCTCATTGGAAAAGCTGCGGATGGGAGACGAGCTGAATATTGTATATGATATCGAAGATAATGGTTATATGCTTCCGCCAATGACCTTAGAGCCGTTCGTGGAAAATGCGGTTGCCCACGGGCTTGCGAAGGCCGATGAGGGTGGCACGCTTTCGATCCGCACAAGAGCCGGGGAGCAGGCGCATGAGATCATGATCACGGATGATGGAATCGGATTCGATGTGACAACGTATCTGACGAGGCAGGAACAGGATCACGAGAGCATCGGTATCGAGAATGTGCGTAAGCGCCTGTGGGGTATGTGCCGGGGGACGGTGAGCATCAGTTCAGGAAAAGGAAAGGGCACGCTTGTCCTGATCCGGATTCCGTTTGAACACGGAGAGGAGCTTTGAAATTATAAAAATTATCAAGGCTTCTTTTTTATTTTACACGGTTTTGTCTATCTTTTGTCCGTGTTACTATTATATGATAGTGTATAGAATCAGGCGATTGATATACATTTTGAAAAAGATAGAACAGGCAGAGAGGAGCAGACGATATGGTGATTCGCAAGGAACGCTTCGGCGATGTATTGGATGTCACGCTGGAGGGGCGTCTTGACACGGCAGCATCGCGGCTGGTTGCAGAAGAACTGGCACAATCTTTTTACGGATTGCATGAATTGAATCTGGATATCCGCAGGTTAGAATACATCTCTTCAGCCGGGCTGCGTGTTCTGCTCGAAGCGCAGAGACGGATGAATCTGCAGGGGATCATGACGGTGTCACAGACGACCGAACAGGTGCAGAATATCTTTGATGCAACCGGTTTTGCCGATTTGTTTACGATGCGTTGACGGGAGAGAGGATAAGATGTATAGAGATAAGATAGATAAAGATAAGATGATAAAACGTGGCTGGCTGTTGTTCGCATTTGTGCTGGCATTGACTGCGATGCCGGAGCCGGCAGTGGCGCGTACAACGACAGCCGTAGAGCAGGATTCCTATGAGAAACTGGGAAAAAATAATGAGACGTTACCACAGGATTTCTCGGATGATGACCTGTATGGTCTGCCGGAACTGGCGGATGGCGAACAGAAGGACTATCATACGCTGCAGCTTCAGGTGACAAAGACAGATCTGCATGAGATCCGTCTTTCATGGAATGTTGTCAAGGATGCAGATGGCTATGAGTTATATGGGGCACGTTGTAATGCAAAGGGAAAACGCTACAGGGTCACACAGATTACAGATCTGGGGGCACCGACGCTGACGGCATGGATGTGCACCGGATTGAAGAAAAACACGTATTATAAATTTGCCGTGCGTGCGTATCAGATCAAAAACGGACGCAAGACATATCTGGTACGCTCCAGGGCTGCACATGCGCCGACCAGCGGTGGCACATATGGATATATCCGGCAGGTAGATGTGAAAACGCCGGATGTGACAATGACTGCCGGTGGTTCATATACGATCCGGCCGGTCGTAGACCGGAGTGGACTCAGACAGAACTTTCATAATACACTGCGTTACGAATCCTCTGACATTTCGGTTGCCACAGTAGATGAAAACGGTCGTATAAAAGCTGTTGGTAAGGGTCGTGCGGTTGTGTATGTGTATGCAACAAATGGCTGTTATGCGGTGGTTCTGGTCGTGGTCAGGTAGATTGATAATTTGATAGGGCAGGGGAGTGACTGTATGTCAATGAATGAAACGAATGTATCTATAGAAAAATCAAAGTGTCTGGACATCAGCACAGCGGCGCTTCATGTGATAGCCATGGTGTTTATGCTGATGGATCATCTCTGGGCAACGCTTTTGCCGGCACAGGACTGGTTGACCTGTGTAGGAAGGATCGCGTTCCCTATATTTGCATTTATGGTGGTAGAGGGATATTTTCATACGCATAGCGTTAAAAAGTATGCACAGCGATTGCTGGTGTTTGCGCTTCTGTCAGAAATACCGTTTGATCTGATGTATGGCGGAACATGGTTTTATCCGGTTCATCAAAATGTGATCTGGACATTTTTGCTTGGTCTGGCAGGCATTCATCTGATGGAAACCGTGCGCAAAAAACAAAAAACCTGGGCGTATGTGGCGGTGTGTGTGATCGTTGTGATACTGGGAAGTGTGCTTGGAACGCTAGGCATGGTAGATTATTATGGTGCCGGTGTATTGACTGTATTTATTTTCTATTTTTTCAGAGGACGGAAATGGTGGTGTCTGTTCGGACAGATACTGGCACTCTACTGGGTAAATGTGAAAATGCTGGGCGGACTGATGTATCCGGTGCGTCTGTTCGGAATGGATATAGAATTCTGTCAGCAGGGACTGGCGCTTCTGGCACTGCTTCCGATCTGGCTCTACCGCGGACGGCAGGGATATCATAGTAAGACCTTCCAATATATCTGTTATGCGTTTTATCCGGTGCATATGCTCATACTTGTGCTGCTGTTAAACTATGCAAACCGGTAACATGGGGCTGTGAGAATAGAGTCGTATATGGTACAATGTGAACATGAAGAAGAAAAGAGTTGTTATCCGGGGTTTCCTCATCATAGTTGTGGCACTGCTGCTGGAAGCCTGTATTTTAAAATATGTGAATGATAAAAATGCATACCGTACCTCCAAGGTGCTTGTTGACCGTGTAGTCACTGTGCTCAATAAAAATGAGGAGAACAGATCAGAACTCATCCAATCGCTAAAGGACGATTATATCGTTAGAGCCAAGTTCGTGTCATACATTGTGGATGCGAAGCCTCAGGTGGAACATGATGTCGCCGAATTGATAAAGATAGCGGATGAGATGTCGATTGATGAAATCCATCTGTTTGATGAGAGCGGCCGCATTTATAGCGGCTCCCTGCCAAAATATTTTGGTTACACCTTTGATTCCGGAGAACAGATGCAATATTTTAAACCGATGCTTACGGATAAGGAGCTGACAATGTGTCAGGATATTACTCCGAATACTGCAGAAGGCAAAAAAATGATGTACGCGATCACCTGGAATGAAGATGGGACGAAAATGATACAGGTAGGTATCGAGCCAAAGCGCCTGCTCAAAGAGATCAAACAGAATAATACGTCAAGGGTAGTGGCTGATATGCCTGTATATGAGGGTATGGAGATATTTGTGGCAGATGCACAAAGCAAGGTGATCGAGGGAGCTACCAATAGGAGGCAAAGAGGAAAAACACTGGATGAAATAGGGATTGTGATCGATCCGGACAATCAGAAGGAGATGTTTGTCTCAAATAATGAAAGAAAAATATGAAAAAGAAAAGCTGATCTATACATCCAATACGGATGAATTGACCCGGTGCCTGAACAGGCGTGCCTATGAAGCAGATATGAAACAGCTCGATCCGGCGTCGGAATGGGTATATATTTCTATGGATCTGAATGGATTAAAGCGTGCAAATGATTCTTTTGGACATGCGGCGGGAGACGAACTGATCTGCGCTGCTGCAGATTGCATGAAAAGCTGTTTCCATGAATGTGGGAAGGTATACCGAATCGGCGGAGATGAGTTTGTTGTGATACTCACCGGACAGATACAGCAATTGGAAGCTCTGCTCAGGGAATTTGACCATTGTGTGGAGGGCTGGAAGGGAGAACTGATCGATTCCATGACGATATCCTATGGATATGTCTGCAGCTTTGAACAAAGATGGGACAGTATGGCTGATGCGTCTAAGGCTGCGGATGCGCGAATGTATGAGAAGAAGGAACAGTTTTACCGTGAAAACGGTGTGAAACGAAGGGGGGAATGAGTATGAAGAAGCATGTGTTACCGATGATTTTATTAGTGGCAGGTTTTTCAATGGCTATTTCCGGTTGTCAGAAGCAGCAGACAGATGATGCCAAAGAACCGGAGGAAAGCAGAGTAGAAAGCAGTATAGATCAGGCAGAAGCGCAACCGTCAGACGCAACAGAAGCAGAGAAAAAAGCGCAGCCGTCAGGAACAACGGAACCAGAGGAAGCCACAGAAACAGAAGACACTTCAAAAGAACAGATCAGAATCGGTCTGTCAGAGACAGCTTTGGATGGCATGACCTGCTACCGATCCTGCTCTTTCCTATATAAAGAAGCTGAATGGGAGCTTCAGGTTTTGGTTCAGGAGGATATGCTGTCGGATGGTGAGCTGGCGCTGGATGACAGAGGGCATTTTATGATACAGGCTGTTTCCGGTGAGGAATCCTATGTATTGTTTGATGAGATGGTTCAGCTCGGAGTGCCGGAGGCAGATGTATGGATTGATGCACAGGAGAAGCTGCATATTGTGCTTCGGGATGTGCGGACTGCATTGTACCGTGCGACGGACTTTATCTATGCGCCGGAAAACAAGGAATTTATCGGAACAGATCTGTTATATGCAGATGCGATCAATTATATTGGAAGTACAGGGCTGTGAGCCCTGCCGGGCGTAGCCGCTGGGGGCGGTATATAAAAAGTTGTGGATAAAAATAGAAAAAAATGAAATTTTATGAAACCAGCTGCAAGAATCCGTGTCATTGTAGATAGAACGGTAGTTCAAGAGCTATTCATCAAAGGAGGAAGAAAATAATGAAAGCAAAAAATGTATTCAAAAGAATGGGCGCACTGGCACTCGCAGCAGCTATGATCGCAGGTACATGGACAGTATCCGCACAGCCGGCAAAGGCAGCAGTGAAGGACAATTATCAGGTGGAAAAGGTCAGCTACGACAAGAATTATACGCTTGATGATGGAACAACGTATTTTTCAGTAAAGGCAAAGTTCCCGCAGATCAAAGGTGATTCTGCAAGTGCAAAAAAGATTAATCAGGCATTGGCGAAAGAAAAAAAAGAGATCGTCAGCCAGTGGGATAAGGACTCTAAGACTTATAAGAAAGATTATGCAGACACGCTTAAACAAGCGAAAAAGGATGGCAATGAGATCGGCTGGACATATGGAGATTCAATTGCCTGCCAGATCAAGGCAAACAATGACAAGTATTTCAGCGTGGTACTCACGGGATATCTGTTCACAGGCGGTGCACACGGACAGCCGTACCGCAAGTGCCTGACATTTAATGCACAGACCGGAGAAAAACTCACAGCAGCTAAGCTGTTCGGTATCAGCAAAGTAAAGCTCAACCAGAAAGTAAAGAATCTCTATCTGAAAAAATGCGACAAAGCGGGCAAGAATGCGGCAGACTATTTCTATGCAAGCGATGATGTCCGTGCTACATTGCAGAAAAATCTGAAGAGTGTAGACTTTAACAATGCATTCTATGTAAAGAATAACGGCAAGGCAGTCTTCTATGCAGATCCGTATGCAGTAGCACCCTATGCAGCAGGATTTGTGGAAGTATCTACAGCAATTAAATAAAATTAAATATTGAAAAAACTTGCGGGTATATAATTTGCGGATTATATACCCGCAAGTTGCGTTACTGCTCACTTGTACCTCGTTCCATTGACGGATTTTGCCGATACTTCGCATTCCAAATCGGCAAAATCTGCTACCACCACTGTATGATACGGCATTTTCTGGTGTTGCATAATGAGAGATTTTCTTATATAATGAGGTTAATTATGTAATTCACTAAAGCGTTAAAGGAGAAAAGAAATGGGTAAGAAAGTAATGATGCTCGGAAATGAAGCGATCGCCCGCGGTGCTTATGAGGCAGGCGTACGCGTATCGGCAGCGTATCCGGGTACTCCGAGTACAGAGATTAGTGAGGCGCTCGTACAGTACAAGGATGAGTTGTATGCAGAGTGGTCTCCGAATGAGAAGGTAGCAACAGAGGTAGCGATCGGTGCGAGCATGGCGGGAGCCAGAGCGATGGCATGTATGAAGCATGTCGGATTAAACGTGGCATCCGATCCGTTGTACACAGTATCCTACATGGGTGTGACCGGCGGACTGGTGCTTGTTGTCGCGGATGATCCTGGACTGTACAGCTCACAGAACGAGCAGGATACACGCATGGTGGCACGTGCAGCACATGTGCCGGTACTCGAGCCGTCTGACAGTGGAGAGGCAAAGGAGTTCATGAAGCTCGCATTTGATTACAGTGAGCAGTTTGACCGTCCGTTTATTCTGCGCACGACGACCAGACTGGCGCATTCACAGAGTACGGTTGAATTAGAAGACCGCGTGGAGCGCGAGCTGATTCCGTATGAGAAAAATATTGCCAAGCGTGTCATGATGCCCGCGATGGCAAAGGCGCGCCACGGTGTGATCGAGGAGAAAATGGCAGAGCTTGCCGAGGCGGCAAACACACTGCCGGTCAACCGCGTAGAGATGCGTGACAAAAAGATCGGTGTCATCACGAGCGGTATCCCGTACCAGTATGTGCGTGAGGCGCTGCCGGATGCGTCCGTATTGAAGTTAGGTATGGTTCATCCGTTACCGGCAAAGCTGATCGCAGATTTTGCCGCACAGGTAGAGGAATTATATATCGTAGAAGAGCTTGATCCCGTCATTGAGACACAGGTGCGTGCAATGGGTATCGCCTGCAAGGGTAAGGAGTGCTTTACACTGCTCGGCGAGTACAGTGCAAACCTGCTGCGTGAGCGCATCTTAGGTGAGACTGTGGATGCAAAGACACCGGCACAGGTGCCCAACCGTCCGCCGATTCTCTGCCCCGGATGCCCGCACAGAAGCGTTTACTACATATTAAAGAAACTCGGTATCCATGCAGCCGGAGATATCGGATGTTATACGCTTGGTGCGGTTGCGCCGCTCGCAGTCGTTGATTCAACAATCTGTATGGGTGCCAGCATCAGCAGTATGCACGGTATCGAGAAAGCGGCAGGCAGGGAGTTCAAAAAGAACTGGGTCGCCGTGATCGGTGATTCGACATTCCTGCATACCGGTGTAAATTCGCTTATGAATATGGTTTATAACAAAGCGACCGGAACGGTTATCATTTTAGATAACTCTACCACAGGTATGACCGGACATCAGGATCATGCAGCGACCGGATGGACCTTGCAGAAGGAGCCGACCAATGCGGTAAATCTCGTCAGGCTGTGTGAGGCACTCGGTGTCAAGCATGTACAGGAGATCAATGCGTTTGATCTGGAGAGCTTAGAGCGTGAGATCAAGGCAGCCAATGAGAGCGATGAGATCCACGTGATCATCACAAAGACCCCCTGTGTATTGCTGGATAAGCGCAAAAAGCCTGTTTATGTGTCACTTTCTGACAAGTGTAAGAAGTGCGGCATGTGCTTAAAGCCCGGATGCCCTGCGATCAGCAGACAGGCAGACGGAACAGTCCGCATCGACGATACGATGTGTACCGGCTGCGGATTATGTGAGCAGTTGTGCAAATTCCAGGCAATCGAGAAAGTGGGTGAGTAGGATGAGTGAGACAAAGAGTATAATGATCGTAGGCGTAGGTGGACAGGGAACACTGCTCACCAGCCGCATCTTAGGCGGACTTGCCTTAGAGAATGGATTTGATGTAAAGATTTCGGAAGTACACGGTATGTCGCAGCGCGGAGGCAGCGTGGTTACTTATGTGCGCTACGGCGAGAAAGTGGCAGAGCCGATCGTCGAAGAAGGACAGGCAGATGTCATCATTGCATTTGAGCGTCTCGAGGCACTGCGTTACCGCCATTTCCTGAAAAAAGATGGCGTGCTGATCGCAAACGACTGGCGCATCGATCCGATGCCTGTCATTATCGGGGCAGCAGAATACCCGGATCACATTTTAGAAGATCTCGAAAAGGATGTGACTGTATATTCCATCGATGCGACCGAGGAGGCAAAGAAGCTGGGCAACTCCAAGGTATCGAACCTCGTTGTACTCGGAATGGCAGCCAGACATATGGACTTCTCCAAGGAGCAGTGGTACAGCGTGATTGAGCATACGGTGCCGCCGAAAACAATTGATGTGAATAAGGCTGCATTTGATGCGGGATACGGCGCATAAACGGTTGTGAGGACATTTCTGGCTGCGAGGACGCAAGCCAACCGCGCAGGTGTCCTGTCATCCGGTTCTGCTCCCGGGTAAATCACGCGGGGCGGCACAGAGGAAAAGCAAGACCAGCTTTTCTCTGCTGCCGTGTGACTGGTTATGGAGCGGTATCTCCACGTGAACCCGTCGCATAAACGGCCTGACAGGACAACTCACGCGGTCAGCCTGCTGTGCATGAAGGCAGGAGACAGGTGCAGGCAGTATGCTTGCGGTAGCTGCGGCCTATAGGAAAAATATTACAAGGAGAAGAAATAATATGGCACACAAGGAACTGATTTTAAGCCCTGAATTTGAGTGCATGAGTGCAGACGAGATGGCTGCGCTTCAGGGAGAGAAATTAAAGGCAGTCGTGAAACGCTGCTACGAAAATGTCCCTTTTTATACGAAGAAAATGAAAGAACTCGGCGTAGAGCCGGGCGATATCAAAGGAATTGAGGATATCGTCAAGCTGCCGTTTACGACAAAGGATGACCTGAGAGAAAACTATCCGTCCGGATTCTGGGCAGTGCCCAAATCAGAGATCGTTCGTGTACAGGGCACATCAGGTACAACCGGAAAACTCACGATCGTCGGCTATACAAAACGTGATGTTGAGGTGTGGGCAGAGAGCATCGGACGCTGTATGACGATGGCAGGTCTTACAAGAGAAGATATTGTCCATGTATGCTACGGTTACGGCCTGTTTACCGGAGGATTGGGAGCCGATTTCGGCGCACAGCGCATCGGAGCAATGGCAGTGCCGATGTCAGCCGGCAACACCCAGCGCCAGATCATGGTCATGGAAGATCTGGAGGCAACCGCACTGATGTGTACACCGTCCTATGCACTGAATCTCGGAGAGGCGATCAAAGCGGCAGGTAAGACCGATGCGATGAAGCTAAAGGTCGGCATTCACGGCGCAGAGCCGTGGACAGAGAAGATGCGCGGCAAGATCGAGGAGCTGCTTGGCATCGAGTGCTTTGATATTTACGGATTGTGCGAGATCACCGGTCCCGGCGTGGCGCAGGACTGTCAGCATCATAACGGCTTACATATCAACCACGATTTCTTCTATCCGGAAGTGCTCGACCCCGTGACACATGAGGCAGTCGCAGACGGAGAACTCGGAGAGCTCGTATTTACGACACTGGAAAAAGAAGGTATGCCGTTACTCCGTTACCGCACGAAGGATCTGACAAGCATCGATCACAGTACCTGTGCGTGCGGCAGAACGACACCACGTATCAGCAAGTTCAAGGGACGTACCGACGATATGAAGGTCATCCGCGGTGTCAATGTATTCCCGACACAGGTTGAGACCGTGCTGCTGTCAATGGGAGGAGATATCTCCAACCATTACCTGATGGTTGTAGACCGCGCGAACAATGCCGATATCCTCACCGTCATGGTAGAGGTCAATGAAGGTGTATTCTCAGACGAGATCGGAAAGCTGGATGCGTTAAAGAAAGAAGTCGGTGCACGTCTGAAGCAGGCACTGGGTATTTCTGTTGTTGTCAAGCTGGTTGAGCCGATGACGATCCAGCGAAGCGAAGGAAAAGCAAAGCGTGTCATCGATAACCGTGGTTTAAACTAAAAGGAGGTATCATATGATCGTAAAACAGTTATCCGTTTTTCTTGAAAACAGAGAGGGACGTATCAAGGATGTGCTTGAAATATTGGCAACCAATGATATCAATGTGGTAGCGACGAGTCTGGCAGATACGAGCGAGTATGGTATGCTCCGTATGATCGTATCCGATCCCGAAAAGGCACAGCGTGTGCTGAAGGAAAAAAGCGTATCGGCAATGCTGACAGACGTGATCTGTATCCGTGTGCCGCATGCGGTCGGATCTTTATATAAGGCAATGAAAGCACTTGAAGATGCACAGGTCAATGTTGAATACATGTATGCATTTGCAAACGGTGCGGACGCATCTGCGGTATTGAAGACCAGGGATATTGGCAAGGCAGTCAAAACGCTCGAAGAAAAAGGATTCTCTGTATATTCAACTGATGAGGCGTATGCAGTAGGTTAAACTAAAGTGTTGACAAAACAATCAGATATGCTAGAATAAAAAAAGCCAGAAAATAGAGAGTGGGAGACCACAAGAGGAAGATGTAAGATGAGAAAGCAGATTTTATCATTGCTCGTAGAAAACACAGCTGGTGTGACCAGTCATATATCCGGACTGTTCAGCCGCAGAGGCTACAATATCGATAGTTTTTCTGCCGGAGTGACGGCTGACCCCAGATTTACACGTATCACGATCGTGAGTACAGGGGACGAGCTCGTGTTGGATCAGATTAGAAAGCAGCTTGAAAAGCTGGAGGATGTACTGGATATCAAGGTACTGGATCAGGAATTGTCCGTGACCAGGGAATTGATCCTCGTCAAGATCCGTGCAAAAGATACAGAGCGTCAGGCAGTGATGAATGTGACAGACATTTTCCGCGGAAAGATTGTGGATGTGACCAACGACTCTATGGTGATTGAACTGACCGGGCAACAGGCAAAGCTGGAGGCTTTTTTGGATCTGCTCACAGGCTATGAGGTCTTAGAGCTGGCCAGGACGGGCATTACAGGACTTACCCGCGGGTCCGCGGATGTTACATATTTAGACTAAAAAACAGGAGGCAACTAACAATGGAATCACAGGCAAGAATTTTTTATCAGGAAGACTGTAACCTTTCTTTACTGGATGGAAAGACAATCGCCATCATCGGTTACGGCAGTCAGGGACATGCTCATGCATTGAACTTAAAGGAGTCTGGATGCAACGTTATCATCGGACTGTATGAGGGCAGCAAGTCATGGAAGAAAGCTGAGGAGCAGGGATTTGAAGTATATGTAGCAGCAGAGGCTGCAAAGAAGGCTGACATCATCATGATCCTGATCAACGATGAGTTACAGGCTGATATGTACAAGAAGGACATCGAGCCCAACCTTGAGGCAGGAAATATGTTAATGTTCGCTCATGGTTTCAATATCCATTTCGGATGCATCAAGCCCCCGAAGGATGTTGATGTTACTATGATCGCACCGAAGGCACCGGGACATACCGTACGTTCTGAGTACCAGGCTGGTAAGGGAACTCCTTGTCTGGTAGCAGTAGAGCAGGATGCAACAGGTAAGGCACTTGACATGGCACTTGCATATGCATTAGGTATCGGCGGAGCAAGAGCTGGAGTCTTAGAGACTACCTTCCGTACCGAGACAGAGACAGACCTCTTTGGTGAGCAGGCAGTTCTCTGCGGTGGTGTATGCGCATTGATGCAGGCTGGTTTCGAGACCTTATGCGAGGCTGGATACGATCCGAGAAATGCATACTTCGAGTGCATCCATGAGATGAAGCTGATCGTAGATCTGATCTATCAGTCAGGTTTCGCAGGAATGAGATACTCTATCTCTAATACCGCTGAGTACGGCGATTATGTAACCGGACCGAAGATCGTTACAGCAGATACAAAGAAGGCTATGAAGCAGATCCTTTCCGATATTCAGGATGGTACTTTTGCGAAGGAGTTCTTATTAGATATGTCTCCCGCAGGACGTCAGGTACACTTCAAGGCTATGCGTAAGCTGGCTTCAGAGCATCCTTCAGAGAAGGTTGGTTCTGAGATCCGTAAGCTGTATAGCTGGAACAACGAGAGTGACAAGCTGATCAACAACTAATACATACTGAAAGGTGTTTTTAGTATAAAATGTGTGGCGGATTTCACCTTTGGGTGGAATCCGCTATTGACGTATTATTGACATCAAATGATATATCTATTTAGGAGGCTGCTTTTATGGCAAAACTTTACAATCACAAGGTAGTAGAACCGAAGTGGCAGAAGGTATGGGATGACGAGAAAGCATTTGCTGCAACCGATGATTACAGCAAGCCGAAGTATTATGCACTTGTCGAATTTCCGTATCCGTCAGGCCAGGGTCTTCATGTAGGACATCCGAGACCGTATACGGCGCTCGACATTGTAGCCCGCAAGCGCAGAATGCAGGGATATAATGTACTGTATCCGATGGGATGGGATGCGTTCGGACTGCCGACAGAAAACTATGCAATCAAAAACAAGATCCACCCCCGTATCGTGACCGAGAACAACGTTGCACGCTTCAAGGCACAGCTTCATTCCCTTGGCTATTCCTTCGATTGGGATCGTGAGATCAACACGACCGACCCGAAGTATTATAAATGGACACAGTGGATTTTCCTCAAGCTGTTCAAGGCTGGTCTGGCATACAAAAAGGAGATGCCGATCAACTGGTGTACCTCCTGCAAGGTAGGTCTGGCAAACGAGGAAGTGGTCAACGGCGTGTGTGAGCGCTGTGGCTCCGAGGTTGTCCGCAAGGTCAAGAGCGAGTGGATGTTAAAGATCACCGAGTATGCGGACAAGCTGATTGAGGGTCTGAATGATGTGGATTATATTGAGCGTGTCAAGGTTCAGCAGAAAAACTGGATCGGACGTTCGACCGGTGCGGAGGTCGATTTCTCAATCAAGGGAAAAGACGAAAAGCTGCGCATCTATACGACACGCTGCGATACTTTATTTGGTGTTACCTATATGGTTGTATCTCCGGAGCACCCGTATCTGGATCAGTTTAAGGATGAGATCAAGAACTGGGATGAGATCGAGGCCTATCGTGAGCAGGCTTCTAAAAAGTCTGATTTTGAGCGCGCAGAGCTTGCAAAGGACAAGACCGGTGTGCAGATCGACGGACTGACAGCGGTCAATCCGGTCAATGGAAAAGAAGTACCGATCTGGGTATCCGATTACGTGCTGATGAGCTATGGTACCGGTGCGATCATGGCGGTTCCCGCACATGATGAGCGTGACTGGGAGTTTGCAAAGAAATTCAATCTTCCGATCATTCAGGTTGTAGCGAAAAACGGCGAGGAAGTAGATGTCAATGAGGCTGCATTTACGGATGTGGCGACCGGCGTGCTGATCAATTCTGATTTCTTAAACGGACTTGAGGTCAAGGATGCAAAGGAAAAAATGATTGCATTCTTAGAGGAAAACAAGCTCGGAACCGCAAAGACAAATTACAAGCTGCGTGACTGGGTATTCTCACGCCAGCGCTACTGGGGTGAGCCGATCCCGATCGTATTCTGTGAAAAGTGCGGATATGTGCCGATCGACGAGAGCGAGCTGCCGCTGCTGTTACCTGAGGTAGACAGCTATATGCCGACCGACAACGGTGAGTCACCGCTGGCAGCGATGACCGAATGGGTCAATACGACCTGTCCCTGTTGTGGAGGTCCTGCAAAGCGTGAGACCGATACGATGCCCCAGTGGGCGGGATCTTCGTGGTATTTCCTGCGCTATACAGATCCGAACAATGATGAGGCACTGGCGAGTCCCGAGGCATTAAAATACTGGATGCCCGTAGACTGGTACAACGGCGGTATGGAGCATACAACCCTGCATCTGCTGTATTCCCGTTTCTGGCACAAGTTCCTGTATGACGAGGGCGTTGTCAATACTCCCGAGCCTTACCAGAAGCGTACGTCCCACGGCATGATTCTCGGCGAGAACGGCGAGAAAATGAGTA